>JAEZTQ010000103.1 GCA_023443625.1 Bacillota bacterium
TCGGTGCTATGAAAATTAAAATCCGTTCACCGTCTTTATGCAAGTATTGACTGGCAGATTCTTGGTATGTAAGCCTATGGAAAATAAAGTAAAAAAGGAGGAAATTAACTTATGGGATGCTGGGGAATAACGGCGTTCGAGTCTGACACCGGGGTGGATACAGTGGATTTCATCAGAAGTAAACTGCCGGAGAATGGAGTGCTGGAGCTTGAAAAAATCATCGAGGAGATGCGTCAGAAAGAATGGTGTGTGCCCGAAGTCACGGATTTAGCATCGCATACCGGACCGATGGCATTGGCTGAAATGATTGTAAAATTCCAGGATGAGGATATCAGCGATATGGACTATGACGGGGAATGGGCGGCAAACCAAAACAAATTCAGCAAGGTCAAATCCTTTACCGTTACCGGGGAGTCCGTTCAATGGCTCCGGAATTATCTTGATGACGCACTTGGCTGTATCAAGGAGGAAGCGGAGCTGGCAGCCAATTCCGATAGAAAATGGGGTGGCTGGTTTGAGGAAGAAGACTGGAACGGCTGGCAGGAGCATATGTCCATGCTGATCAGTCGTATGGATTCAATTCTTATGTCTCAGGAGAATGAATTGATCCCGTCTAAGGAGCAGACGAGCGGTCCGGTTATGGGCGAGATAAGCTGATGAACGGTTGATGGCATTCGCTGTAGGTAATGGCAGACGCAACTGGCTCAAATTTTTACAATTGATATAAGGGCAGGACAGCCACTATAAAAGGTAGTTGTTCTGTTCTTTTGATTGGAGGAAAGATATGTTTTCCTCAAGGAACTAAATAAAAATCAGTAAAAAGGGTTTTCGTTTTTTATGCGGGAGCCTTTTTTTATTGGAGGTGATGCCCATGTTCATATGGGATTTTGTAGCCGATACCGTGCTGGGTCAGATTCTTGATTGGATTTACGGTCAGATTATCGGCTTTCTTGGAAATTTCTTTTCCGCAATGGGCGGCATGGGAGCGGACCTGTTCGAAATGAGCTGGGTTCAGTCCATCGTCCTGTTCTTTGTTTATCTGGCTTGGGCGCTGTATGGTACCGGGCTAGTGGTGTCCGCCTTTGAGTGCGCCATCGAATATCAGTCAGGCCGAGGCAGCATTAAGGATACCGCGCTTAATGCCATCAAGGGTTTTATGGCAGTGGGGCTGTTTTCCACGGTTCCGGTGGAGTTATACAAGCTGTCCATATCCTTGCAAAGTAGCCTGACCGCTGAGATAACCGGAAATGGCAGTGGCATTGACACCCTTGCTGCTAACATTATTAGCGAGCTTTCCGCAGCGGGCAGTATTGAAAGTGCGGGAAGTCTTGGGGTGTTCGGTGGGCTTGGTGTAATTACCAGCCCTATTATGATGCTATTTATTCTAATCCTCATGGGCTACGCTGTAATCAATGTGTTTTTCGCAAATTTAAAGCGCGGTGGTATCCTGTTAATCCAGATTGCCGTAGGCAGCCTGTACATGTTTTCTGTACCTCGTGGTTATATTGACGGCTTTACCGGCTGGTGCAAGCAGATCATCGGGTTATGTCTGACCGCTTTTTTGCAGGCGACCATCCTCATCGCAGGGCTGATGGTAGTGAAAGATCATGCCCTGTTGGGGCTGGGGTTGATGCTGTCGGCGGGAGAAATCCCCCGAATTGCTGGAGCCTTCGGGTTGGATACCAGCACCAAAGCCAACTTTATGAGTGCTGTTTACGCCGGACAGACTGCCATGAATATCACACGAACCATTGTAAAGGCGGTGGCAGTGAGATGAAGCTCGTATATATCTGTTCTCCCTATGCCGGGGATATTGAAAAAAATGTCAAGTTTACACAGGATGCCTGCCGCTATGCCATAAGCCAAAACTGTGCTCCCGTGGCGGTGCATCTCTTGTATCCGATGCTTCTGGATGACACTATACCGGCAGAGAGAGAAACCGGCATTCAAATGGGACTTCGGGTGCTAACTTCATGTGAAGAAATATGGATTTGCGGAGATAGGATAAGTACTGGCATGAAGCAGGAGATTGCAGAAGCCAAACGTATGGGCATAGCATTACGATATGTCGGAGAATTGGAGATTCGTATGGGAGTATTCTCATCACCGGAGAGCGGTATGTTTTCTGCACCGACGATGTGCTAATGAGGTCAACCAATAAAACTAAAGCATAATTATGCTTTATATAAATTAAAAAAGGAGATTCATAATGAAAAAGACGAGTAACCGATGGGATTTGCTTCCTGTCACAATGGGTGAATCTTCACTTAAAAAAACCTAAATCTTAGCTTGGGAAGTCTCTTCGATGGAATCGGAGGATTTCCGCTTGCAGGGGTCCGTCAGGGATTTAACCCTGTGTGGGCCAGTGAAATTGAGCCATTCCCCATAGAAGTAACCAGATTGCGCCTCCCTGAAATGTCTCATGTGGGTGATATTACAAAACTTAAAGGAGCAGAACTTGCTCCCGTAGATGTGGATTGCGGAGGCTCACCCTGTCAGGATTTGAGCGTGGCAGGGAAGCGTGCAGGCTTGCAGGGAGAACGGTCCGGCCTGTTCATGGAGCAGGTTCGGGTCATCAAGGAAATGAGAGAGTATGACAAAGCAAACGGAAGGACAGCTGACGCTGTTCGACCTCGGTATATGTGCTGGGAAAATGTACCTGGAGCATTTTCCTCCGCAAAAGGAGAAGATTTCCGCGCGGTACTTGAGGAAACCTGTCGAATTGCGGACAGCACCATATCTATACCTCGACCTACGGGAGGGATATGGAAACCTTCTGGGACCATATTGGGAGATCAATTCTCCGTTGCTTGAAGAGTATAAGATGCTCAATACTGGCCCCGCACCCCTCAAAGAAGAAAACGTATATACCATGTCGCAGATTTTGGAGGTCACACCGCACCCCAAATATTATTTGAGCAGGACCGCATGTTTAGGGATCTTGCGACGTGCGAAGAAGCGAGGGAAGGAACTGCCGCCTGTTCTCAAACAGGCGTTGGAGATTCAGGCAGAAATCATGGAACAGGCGGAGAATGTCTGACGCCCTGGGATGTTCAGAGTCGCCGTATATATGCGAGTAATGGCGTATGGCCGTCCCTCTATGGAGGAGAAGGCGGCGGACACGGCTATGTAACGTCAGAAAAAGATAATCTATCCGCACCGGCAGCACCACCTATAGCTTTTGCCTGCAATCAGAGGGATGAGGTTCGAGATTTGAATGATGTTGCTGGAGCGATACAGGCACAACCCGGAATGAAGCAGCAAACTTTTGTAGCGGACGGCAGTAACGTTACTACCTTCCATATTAATCAAAGGGATGAGGTTATTGACCTAAACGGAGTTGCTGGTGCTCTATTAGCGACTCGTAATATGCAGATGCAAACCTTTATATCCGAGCTGGCTCCTAACTTAAATGATAAGAGCGATAATCAAGCAGGACAAGGATCCCCATGTGGACTGACAGCAGGCTTCAGTGCCGGGGCCGGCCCTGCAGCGGGTGGCATCGGTTATAGTGAAGAAGTATCCCCAACCCTAAGAGAGGTAGAAAGCGGAACCAATATGGTTCCATCAATCCTCTGTTTGAATGACCAGGGCGGTCAATGCATGAATGTTTCTCATGATGTGGTCGGAACGCTTCGGGCTCAAATGCACAGCCACCAGCCTCTTATGTTAGGCACTCAACCAGAACTGTTTGAAAACCATGGTATAGACTCGCGCTATACCGGACCTTACCCGGTAGCCGCTACAATGTCAGCGCGTTACGGAACAGGCGGGAATAATGTTCCCCTTATTACCCAGCCTTCTGTGCTTCCTGCCACTTCCTATGAAGATCCGCAGCATAATGCAGCTTATTGTATCGCAGGAAATATTATTGACCGACAGGATCACAACGGAGGAAATGGGCTTGGTGTCCAGCCGGATATCAGTTATACGGTCACATCTACCGACCGCCATTGCGTCTTTTCACAGCAGCGGAGTGATGAATACGCACAAAACGATGTAGTCAGCACCCAAAGTGCAAGGCAATACAAGGATGCAACCGATCTTGTGTGTGAAACAGATGTGGCTGGACTGGACTGCCGTAATGGAGTGGAAAACGGAGATTTGAGCGGAACACTTCAATCCAAAACAAACGGTAGATATTCTCTCAACAATGTGCATCCTATCCGCATTGGTAAGCTGATTTGTAGGTTGACACCGCTGGAGTGCGAAAGGCTCCAGGGATATCCTGATTTTTGGACGGACATACCTGGCGCATCGGATAGTGCAAGATATAAGGCGCTGGGTAATAGTGTGGCGATTCTCTGTGTGGAGCATGTGCTCCGGGGGATCGCTTATTTTTTATTTAAATTTAAGTTGGAACAGGAGGAATCCACATGTACATCTACCC
>JAEZTQ010000025.1 GCA_023443625.1 Bacillota bacterium
TTCTGCAATCATCGTTTTAAATTCATCTGTGTATGTTTTTCTTTTAGACATTGTATGGACACTTCCTTCCTTATTTATTAGTATATAGAAAACCTTATTTAGTGTCCATAGTTATATACTAACATCATACCCCCTTGGCGGCAAGGTATGTTTCTGAAATTCTAACTCTTCTACCACTTTTTAAAATTTCTCACTCAATATATATATTATATCTATTGTTACATCTAGAAAAGAATTTTCTTGATGTATTAACACGTGGTTTTTGTTAATACATTTAATACTCTCCAATCTAAAATGTAAGCAACAAAACCCTCAACTAATTATTTATTTGAAGGCTTTGTTCATTACAATTTAAAGTATTATCTTAGTCTAGGATACATACCACTGCATAACCTTTCATTGGTTACAATATTACTATACACTTTTTAAATGATATATTACATAAAATTCTTCGAATGCAAGGATAGCGGAGAATCTTATTCTTAGCATAAATCTTCATGCTTCTTCTTGTTCACTTACAGGTAACAGCGTAACTAATTCTTTTGCAATTTCTTGAGGTGTCATACTTGCTGTAGTCATTGCCAACTTGCTTGCAATAATGGGACTATAAGCCATAACATCTTTCTTTGTCAAGTTGTGCCAAACTGGAAGTAGCATTTTTCCATTAACGCTTTCTAATTGGAACAAGCCGTCCAACTCAGCTTTTGTCCAGTACTTTCCTTCTCTTATGTAGTCAGGAGACAAAACTACAACACCAAATTTTGATTTTTTTAAGCCATCATCAATTTTAATTCTCATGGAATCTCCCCATTTAATTTGGCTTGTGTCATACCAGACTTTTACACCTAAGTCACGTAGTTCCTGAACAAATTCATCTGCAAAAGATTCTTTATCTTCCCATGCGTGGGAAACAAATACTTCATACTCCTCAGAATCATTATAAGTTGTTTGAGTAGGAGGCTCCTGCACAATCATCTGTGGCATCGCTTGTCTACTTAACTCATTAATTCTACCTTCGTAGGACATCTGGATACGCTTCATCTCTTTATCCTGTTTTTTTTGTTCATCTTGCTGTGCCTTTTGCAGCTTCAGGTAAGCATCATTGCGTTTTTGACGCTTATCCGAAATCTTTTTCCCAAGATCAGCACTTTCAGATGTTTTTTTTGAATAATCCGACTGCCATCCAGTAATCTGTCTCAACTTACTCGATACCATAGAGGCAGAAGTTTTGGATGTTATACTCTTTTTTGCTGAAGTAATCTTTGACTGTAAATCTGCACATTTCTTATCAACATCTGATTTCTTTTTTTCTAATGTTGCTAGATCTTTATCCAAAGTATTTACACTTTTCTGATGCTGTTCAATTGACATTTTTACCTCCATTACTAATGCTCATTTTTCATCTTCTCTGTACTCCCAAAATGCATTCAACATTACTTTAACATATTTACCCTTGCTTTAAATTTAAAAGCTTTATTCAGCACATTTATTAATATTATTAAAAACCAATTGATTTCTGCAAACACCAGATTAATGCATCTTCTGTCATTCTCAAGAACATCAGCGAGTCTTCTTTAGATGGTACTTCTTCACCATGTGTTCCCAAACCAGACATTGCACTGTACATTGTAACGAATAATCTATATCTATTAGCGCCATTTCTTTTATCAATCCAATGACTAAATATCTTTTTAATTGATGTCAACTCAGTATTTGAATTATCAATTACTTTTTCACCTGTTGCTGTTAAAATACCTCGCGCATAATCTAAATTTGGATCTATTTTCTTAAAGAAATTTTCCATTAAACTTCTACAATTATCTATGCAACTTTTATATTCAGAATTTCCATAGTTAGATATCGCTTCAATATAACAATGAACTATATCTGAATGTGATCTGTTTAATGCTTTTAATAAGAATGATGTATCATTTTGACGCTCAATGGCTCCTGCAGAAGAAACAGATAATCTATATCTATATTGATTATATTTATGGCTGTCTTCAAAGTCTTCAACCAATAATTCATATCCTATTATCTCTAGATAATTTGTTAAGAGCTTAAAATCATCTTCTTCTATATAATATATTCTATCAAATATTTCCTTAAGGAAATTACCAAGTGCCTGCTTATTGCTTTCAATTTTTGAACATATAGAAAAACAAGCATTAATAGGGTTGTATTTTGGATTGTCATTTTGCCACCCTTGGTTATAATAATATGGTGTTAACTGACCCTCGTATTCATCTATAATTGATGATAACCCAGCACATCTTAATACTACCTCTGCATCTCCATTATTAGATGTAATCTTTCTAAAGTATTTACCAATTATGCTGTACGTCTTAGCTAATACTATTTGTTCTTGTGAATCCAATGCAATCATATTAATTTCCCCCTATAATGAAACATGTGTTTAATATATGTTGTTATTATATATCCATAATGTCAAAACTGTTTAGTTTACTTCTGTTTTCTTCTGATAGCTGTGGCACAGAAATATACAAGTTTTCCATTGCTCTACTTAAAGCTACATAATAAACTCTATGGCTCTCATTGTTCATATCTGGATTAAGCAAAAAAGCTAATTCATCTTCTTCATTATAATTTTCTTTAGGTTGTAGTAATAGTAACACACTTTTAAATTCATCACCTTTAGCTTTGTGAATGGTTCTGAATTTACCATCATCATCAGCTATTGTTATAACACAGGCTACTTTATTATAGGTCAAGTTTTTATAATAATTACTAGCTCTTCCGTTTGTTAATTTTGCTTTAACACCATAAAATCCAGATATGTAATTATTATAAAGTTCCTTTATATCCATTTCATGTATTTCTGAATAAAGATTATACAATCTTTTCAAGTTCTCTAATGCAGTCTTATCATCAAAATTTTCTACTTTCCTATAAGCCTTTTTCATAAATTTAATTGCATCTTTAAATTTATCTTGCTTGCAGTATTCTAAGGAATGAATTATATAAAATATCATTTTCCCACGATCTCCATCAGAAAAAATAAATTCATCTGAAATATCATCTGAGAAATAATTACCGATTCCATATTGTACCATGTTGCATAATTCATTTCTAAAAGATAGTGTATATAATTCATCTTTACTACATATTTTAACAACTTCATTATAAGAATCAAAGAATCCTCCTACTAATATTGTAGGTTTGCATCCATGCTTACTTTCTGGCGATTTCTGATAAAAGAATTCATCGTTTCGCATGTAATTTAAGATATCTATTATTTCCTGTGTGCTACGATGATTGTCTTCAATATAATATGTTTTAAGATCTGGCAAATCAAATTCGGTAAATTGTGTCACATCTGCACCTTGAAATTTATAAATTGATTGACATTCATCGCCTATAACACCAACTATTGTTTCTTTTTCAGCTATAAGTTTCAATACTCTTGTTTGGATAGGATTAGTATCTTGAAATTCATCTATCAACACAAATGGGAATTTACCCCTGATAATTTCTAAAATACGAGGGGACTTTTCTATTATCTTAATACTTAAAAATAATACATCGTCATGAGATAACAAGCCTTTTTCCCAACAAATCTTTTTATATTCTAAATAAGAATCTTTTCTAATATTATAAGAGCCAACTTTTCCATTCCAAGCATCTTTAAATCTCAACACTAGTTCTTCATCATCTAAATACCAATGCAATTTTGATAATTCTTTGGCTAATTTATTATTATCATCTAGTGCATATTGGCTTGTTCTCTGCTTAAATTCATTAATTATACTAAATGTTGGTACAATCTCATCATGACCATCAATATTAACGAAATCAAATTCATAATCACCCTCAAGAACCCATAAATATGGTTTAACAATATTTAGATATAAAAAACTATGAATTGTAGTTACTTCTACATAATCTATCGATTTATCCAATCTAAGAACTATTGTTTCTACACCAACATTAGTATAAGTAATGCAAGCAATTTTTCTTATGTTAGAAATCTTATCAGATTTTTCAATAATATGATTTATATGATTTATCAGAAACGTAGTCTTTCCAGCACCAGGTCCGGCAACAATTTTGAAATGATTAGAAATATCAATTCTTTCATTACTATCTTTTAATTTTTTTGCTACTGACAAATCCATTTTATCGCCTCACTTATATACACTGGAACCACAAAATCAAAAACTGTGTTCTTTACTTTAGGGTCATTACTATTTTTGTTTTGTATGTTACTAGATACAACATATGAGAGCTCCTGTGCTACTTCGCCCTTTTTAATTGAATTTAAATACCTTGCTGCAATAATATGTTTTCCGATTTTTGATGGCTCAAGTTGGGTTATTTCTAAAAAACTATTTATTGAGTTTTTAAATTTACCCTTACGAATTTTTTTAACCATATCTTCTATCTCTGACTTATTAATTTTATCATGATATTTTTCCATCATATTTTTAATTTCAGTTTTATTTGCAACTGAATCTGTAAGCAAATCAACACATTCTACATTCTCAAACACCAACTCATATTCAAATGTAGATCCTTCAGTTTGTGTATAAACTCTAATTAAATCTTTTTCACCTCTACCTTGATACGATTCAGTTAAAGAGTTAGATGTCTTTTTATATTCATAATTAGTTTCATCAGTCCCTAGCAAAAATGGAAAACATGCTTTCCAACAGCTATTTTCATCATCTTCTTCCATTGATTCATCTTTAATTTTTTTCATTACCGGATCCATATCTGTAAGACAGACTATTTTTTTGGGAATCGCATATTTGCTATTATTTATATCAAATAATTTTAAAAAATGATTAAAATATCTTCCGTTAACATTTATAACAGATACGTGTGAATCAGTTAAGTCTAAATTAATATCTTTAGCAAACTCAGGAATTAATAATTGTTCTGCAATGCCTTCTACAAAAATAATGCTTTTTGCAAAAAACATATCAGCTTTGGTGACATCCAAAAACCTTTCAACATAATTTTTTGATGCTTTGTCTTCGTCGCTTTCAGAAAAGGCTTTACCTGGATATGCAATCTTTGTCTCATCCACATCTTTATATAAAACTATAATCGAATCTAAATCTACTGCAGCTGTTATGTTAGGAGAATGTGTCGTAATAAAGATTTGTCTCACTTCATGTTTACTATTTTCATTTAAAAACTTCAAAAACTTATATTGCATATTAGGATGCAAATGCGCTTCTGGTTCTTCTATAGCCAATATAGGAAAAACTTTAGCATTATTACCCATATATTCTCCTGAAGCATTCTTTTGCATTTTTGCTAGTAATAACGATATATATATCAAATTATTATAACCTAACCCATTACGTGTTGCAGGAAGCTTTATTCCTGTTTTATTCTCCACTACCAATCTTAAAGCTGAGTACAATTCTGTATCTAAAATTTTCCCATCAAAGGAAGGGGTTATATTATCGAAATCAGCACCAGTTTCCTCCGCGTATTTCAGCATCTCTTTTTTTCCGCCACTCATCCTAGTATGTAAATCTGAAATTAATACATCTGCTTTTTTTGAAAAATCCTTCTTTTTTTTAAGTATTTGTTCTTGCTTATCTTCTTTACTAAGCTTTTCATCAATTTTAATATCATAATCCATATAAAAATCAATAACTTCTCTTAATAACGTGTTCCTTCCTGTGAATAAGTCTCGTTCAACATCTCGTATAGCATCTAAATATTGATAATCAAACTTTTTTATACTGTCTGAATCAATTAGTGTCCTATGCTTGGGGTTTCCAATAAAAACCTTTGATGTATACTTCCTCAAAAAAGTAGTTTCTATTTCTCTCCAATAATCTTCAATATCTTTACTTCCTAAATTTTCTATTATTGATTTATAATTATCATCTTCTTTATCTGGAAGTGAAAATTCGTATGTTATTGTTGCTTCATATGGTTTTTCAATTTTTGTTAACCAAGTAGCAACTGTAATCAGATCTTCTGAATATTCTTCTTCATCTTCTGATTCAACTAATTTGGCACTAATTACAACTTTTGGTGGGCTTGTCTTTAATTCTTCGATACTTGTATTGTGGTTAAAGTCATCAATAGATAATCTCTTGGAAGAACCCTCTGAAAACAACAATTCTAATGCTTTAATAATAGTAGTTTTCCCGGAGTTATTAGCACCTACAATAACATTTATTTCGTTAGAGAATTGTATCTCTGTACATTTTTTAAATCCTCTAAAATTTGTAAGTTTTAGTTCTTGTATATACATATTAATCCTCCTTAAACACTTTATTATTCTTATATCTTTGCTGTCCTGATGATGTCTTTTCAATAGGAGCAATCCTATATCAGTTGATTTAATATAATTGAGAAATAAGGTGTCAAGCAATAATCGGTTACTCTTTGAAATTCTTTTCCAATCATAACCTTTGAATAAATCACGTACTAATAATATTTCTTCAGAATTTAAGTTTTTTAATTCTTCCTTAGCACTCTCTAACAATTCATTTGCGTTTAACACTTCTATTCCTCTCAATGAGAGCAATAATATAAACAACATTGTTATTACAATTGTATCTCTATGAGTGGGTTTTTACAAGATAATTGTGCATAATATTCTAAATATTGACATATTTAGATTTACAACATCGAAATTTCCGCTTCCATTACAGATATTTCTTCCTCATTCCACAATTCTTCCATTTCATCTCTTGTAGCTACTGGGAAATCTTTTGGTTCTATTTCACATTGCTGAATTGGTGCTAGATAAGAAATAATATTTTGACATAATTCTTGATTGGGACAGTTCATAATAAATCCGCCATAGATAGATTCTACAATCAACCGATCACACATATCTGTCAAAATAATCTTATCTGCAATATAAGCATACTTATCAATAAAGTTTGCGATATTTTCTGGAGTCATATTAAACATATAGTCCGTATGTTTTCCACCATTTCCTTTTTCATAAACATAGGCATATCCGAGTTTCTCATCCATCATTTCATACAATTCTTCTCTATTCATTTTTGTGTACCCCTTTCATATAAGTTGCTACTACTGTAGCTATCATGTTTACATGTCTATTTAAATGTCAATCTACCAACAATAAAACCCTCAGCTTTCTAAGGATTTTAGTCTTAATAGATTCTTGTTATTGTGAGAGCAGTAACCTCTTTATCTATTCTAGTTACTGCTCCTACTCTTTTTAATCATAATAATCTACCATCTGCTCCATCACAATGCCTGATTCAAACTGTATCTCCAGTCTCTCACCCTTGTTCACTTTGATGGTCTTTATTAATCTTCTGACTAAGTCTTCATCAAACTCTCTTACCTGTGGTCTTACAGTCTTTAGGGTGCTATCCATTTCCGTTAGTTTCTGTTTATAGTTCTCGGCCTGTTTCTTCTCCCTTACAAGCTTTAATTTTGCTTGTTTAAGCTCGTTTATCTGCTCTGATATCCTTTTATATGTATCATCAAAATCTTCTGCTATAGCTCCTTGTTTTGCGTTTTCTTCGATTAAGGCTAGCATCTCCTTTTGTAGGGATTCAATCAGCTCATCATATTCTGTAGGGATATCTTTAGTAGAGTATCCGCCGATAACCCTGATGACATTTTCTCTGAAAGCCCTTATAAAATCTCCATTGTTTTCTACCACATTATTGATGGCTGTCATAACAGCATTATGTAGCGGTTCTTCTTTTAATGTAGGTGAGTGCTTGCAAGATGCCTTTGTTCCATTCTTTAGCCTGTTCTCACATCTCCATACTGCACTCTTTTGTCCATATTTTGACCATGTCTGCCTACGGTAGGGATGTCCACATTCAGCACATACTAAGATTTCTGTTAGTGCATATTTGGAGCTGAATTTGCTCTTTTCCTTTTTTAATTTATTTGCTTTTCTTGTAACTGCCGCTTTATTCAGACTGGCTCTTCTAGCTTTTTCTTCCTGTACCTTATAAAATAATTCTTTTGGTATAATGGCCTCATGGTTATCTTCGATATAATACTGGGGTACGATTCCATTATTCTTCACTCGTTTCTTTGTCAGGAAGTCTATGGTATAGGTCTTCTGCATTAAGGCATCCCCCATATACTTTTCATTGACTAACATTTTTTCTATTACTCCAGGATGCCATGTTTCCTTTCCAGTGATTGTTTTGATTTTATCTGCCTCTAGAGCTTTTATAATCTCTCCTATACTACTTCCTTCTAAATACATTCTAAAAATTCGTCTCACTATATCTGCTTGTTCAGGTACTATAACCAGTTCGCCAGTTTTTTTATCTTTGGTGTATCCCATAAATTTCTTATGATTAACTGTGATGATTCCATTTTCATATCTTCTTACGATTCCCCATTTTGTATTTTCACTTAGGTTTCTGCTTTCTTCCTGTGCTTGACTGCTTAGGATAGTAATTAGTAATTCCCCTGTGCTTTCTAGGGTATTTACACCCTCTTTTTCAAAAAATATAGCGATATTCTTTTCTTTGAGTTTCCTTATGGTCTGAAGGGAATCTACTGTGTTTCTTGCAAATCTACTAACTGATTTTGTTATGACCATGTCTATTTTCCCAGCCATACAGTCATCAATCATAGCATTAAAATCATCTCTCTTTTTTGTATTAGTGGCTGATTTTCCATCATCTGCATAAATTCCTGCACTCTTCCAATTCGGGTTACTTTTTATCTTGTCTGTATAGTAGGATATTTGAGCCTCATAGCTACCTTCCTGTTGTTCTAAGGTGGTACTAACTCTACAGTAAGCTGCTACTCTTAGGGTTTTTAGCTCTACCCTTACATTCCTGTCATATATGGTTTGTGCTGGTATAAATGCCACATTCTTCTTTGATACTGCTACTGCCATTGTTATTCATCCTCTCTTATTTTCTCATGATCTTCCTCCATAGTTATGCCATTGATAAATTCTACTAGGATTCTTCCATCTTTATAAATAATTATCTGCTTTATTATGTTTATAAATATATCTTCCTCAAACTCTGTCAGCTGTTCTTTATCAGCTAATGCTTGTTTTATTTTCTCAGTATTGTAATCATAATCATCTATCTTAGCAATGCTATAATAAGCCTTTGCCCTTTTAAAGATTAGCTCTGATAGTTCCTTTGATGAGAAATGTTCTTCTTCCTCTAGCTCTTTGATTCTTTCTTCCAGCTTTCTAATCTCTAATGTGATCCTTGGAGATTCTTTTTTCCTACCTTTATCTAGCATCCACTTTTTTGATAAGAGTTTATTGGTTGCAGATATAAAGACAGTTTCTATATCCTTTTCAGTTAAAAATAAGTTTCTGCAGTGTACTCTATTTTGGTAGATGTACCTCTTACACTTCCAGTTGCTCTTCTGGGATGGTCTACCAGCATGTTCAATGTATTTGCGGTAAACATCACCACATTCTCCACACACTAATTTACTGCTAAATAAGCTTTGATTTTTCATACTATTAGGTTGCAAGGTTCTGCCTAGAGCTTGCTGTTTTTTCATTCTTCTTTTCTGCACAGATTCAAAGACTTCCTTATCTATCATCCGAGGATAGAAGTCATCTCCTAAGTACTTAATATTTTGAAGTATCATTCCTACGGAGCCATGATTCCAATTAGGTTTGTTATTAGCATTTAAAAATCCTGCATTTGTAAGTTCTTTTGCTATGGCATGTAAGGATAAGCCATTTTGATAGTCCCTAAATATCTTTTTTATTACATGTGCCTTTTCTTCATCAATTATTAATTTTCCATCTTCTATCTTATAGCCAAGTGGCATATGCCTTTGCATCATCTACCTCACCTCACTTTCCATAATGCTCTGTCAGCTCCAGATTATTAATTAGCTTGAAGGTAATCTCATGATTTTCACCGATAATAATATTTTCCACAGTATTGAGAAATAGGTTTTCGTCATACACTTCTATAATCTCTGGATTATACCTTATGATTTCTAGTAGCCTTACTGTTCCTGTTATTTCTTTTTCATAGCCGTTATCATCAAGTGTTTGATTTCTCATTTTCTTAATGGCTTCAAGTTCTACAGTCAGAGCATTTTGTCTTTCTATAAAAATTGCAGAGTCAATATACCCTTTCGATACGACTCTACTAAGGATATGACTCTGCTCTGTTAATTCCATAATTCTACTATTTAGTTTTTTAATTTCTTCTTCCTGCTCATGATCCGTTCTTAAATTCTTCAAGGATTCAAGTAGGGGATAAAGGATATCTGTATGATTGCTAACCAGCTTATTCCACATAATTAGGAAGGTTTCTTTTATAATATCTTCCCTTACAGCTTTCATACTACATTTACTTATATCCTTTATATGCTGGACACAGCACCACTGGATTTTCTCATAGGGTTTACCGATATAAATTTTTTGTCTCCTAAAGGTGCTACCACATTCCTTGCAGATGATTTTGCTGCTAAATTCATATCTATTTTGATATTTTCCACTATCATCTACTCCCATTTGATTTCTTCGATATTCATATATCTCTCGGACCATCTGCCCTTCTTCTCTTGTAATAATGGGTTCGTGATTGTTTTCAATAAAATACTGAGGCAGTTCCCCTTTATTTGTTTTTCTTTCAAAGGGAAGTACCTCAGTTGTATATGTCTTTTGTAATAATAAGTCTCCCTCGTAGATGGGATTTTGTAAGATTACTTTTATTACACTATCCTGCCATTCTTTAGCAGAGCGTATGGTTGGGATATTACTATCATTTAATCCTCTGGCTATTGCATAGGAGCCTTTGCCATTTAGATATTCTTGAAAAATTCTACGAACAATCTTTGCATCATCTTCCTTTATTATGAGATTTCCATCTTCATCCTTGGTATATCCATAAGCAGGATCACTAAGTTTAAATGTACCATCTTGAAACCTTTTTTTAGCTGCCCATCTGTTATTAGTGGAGGTGCTTTCTGCTTCTCCTTGTGCAAGGGAGCTTAGTATGGTAAGCATCTGCTCGCTTTTTTCTGATAAGGTATTCATATGCTCCTTCTCAAAGTATACTCCTATACCAAGTGCTTTTAGCTTTCTGATTGCCTCAATACTATCTACTGTGTTTCTAGCAAATCTTGTGACGGATTTCGTAATAATCATATCAATCTTGCCGTCTTCACAGTCTTTTATCATCCGTAGAAATTCATCACGTTTTTTTACTTGTGTACCACTTTTGGCTTCATCAGCATAAATTCCTGTGTATTCCCAGTCATCTCTTTTTGCGATAAAAGACTTGTAATATTCTACTTGTGCAGAAAAGGAATTTTGTTGTTCTCTAGAATCAGTACTAACTCTGCAGTAAGCACAGACTCGTTTTTTAGGTTGTAATTCTAGGATAACCCTTTGCTTTACAGGTTCTATTTTCCTTACTTTCTTTGCCATGGTCTTCCTCCTTCCTTTTAGAACTTTAGTTCCTGTTAGCAACACACATTACCACAAGAATTTAGATATAGCTAGTGTTATTACACATATACTTTAGAAAGTTCTGGAGAAAAGGTCTGACGGTTTAATTCATCAATTTCTATATATTCTTCATATGTTATAATTCCTCTAGAAAGTAAGATTTTAAGTAGTTTTAAAGCCATTTTATATTCCACTTCTTTTACTGATTGCTCCTTTGTCATCGCCATCCCTCCAATTCTTATAATTTTTATTAATAGATACTTATGTATTATCATTTTCTTAATACCATATAAATTTAATATCACAAAAATAGGGACCGCCCTCTTAAATAAAACTTATAATAAGTTCTTGCCAGTTTTAAGCGATCCCCATTGCTTCTAATATTAAAAATAATATATTTTTTGATCTTGTGTTGTACTTAGACACTACCTTCCCCAACACACAAAGCCTTGCAAGCAAGACTTATAGGGCGATTACATAAACTGCAATTGGTTATAACTGTTTTTACAGTTATTGCATCATAGGACTCTCACCTCCACCGGGATCTCCGCTGGCTGCCCCCATTGCGATGTCTGTGGCTGGGCAGAAGTATCATTATAGGCTGATGAGGTTGTTGCGAACAATCTACCATGGATTGTTTCTTGGAACGGATGGGTATCGCTTTGCACCTTATTTTGCCGACTTTGATAAAAACAGAAAATAAATCATCTGCTCTTACAGGTGGTCTTGGCGCATCCTCCATTGTCGCTTCTCCATTTCTGGCTCATCAGCTAATGTATTTATGTAATCGGATATTTAGTTTTCAAAGTACAAGACAGGGAATAAAAAAGATCCCCTCAATGTGTAGGCAACGAGAAGACCTTTTTTACAACCATTTTTGAAAAATATTTTATTTTTCTTTTAAAATTCTTTTTATTTTGATTAATCTTTTGGAGATGGCATTCTGTGAACAGTGCATTTTTCTTGCAATTTCACACTGTGTATAGCCTTCTAATGCCCACAAAGTCAATATCTCTAATTCATCATCACTTAAATCTTTTAGTTTTTTAGAAAGTGCATCATCAGAAATAGTATCAATCCATGCATATCTTCCTGAAAGCTCCACTTCATCAAAACTTGTAGATAAGGATGTAAATCTTTGAAACAGATTTGATCGTGTTTCTGCATTCTGCTCATCTATCTCCTCCTCTGGCATAGCTTGTACACGATTTTCATAGTTTCTTCTCATACGAAACCAGCTCCAATCAAAGTCATATAACTCCTGTATTGATTCCTCGCTCATCCTTGCTTTTCTATATTGCTCACGCAATCTCTCCCATTCCTTATCAAAAATAAATTTTTCTTTACTGTAATTAAAACCCATTCTAATTCCTCCGTTTTCTGATTTTTTTTAATGAATGTAATCATCAGAAAAAGGAGGAGAACGGCATTTTGTATGTAGGCTAGACTTTGACTTCTCCATGTTTCCCCCTGTTTTTGGGTAAAGAAAAAGCCCAGAACAACAATAATTTGTTATTCCAGGCTTCTTCAACACCATATATTTGGAGAAATGGGCATAAAAATAACCCCGACATAAAATGCCGAGGCTCTTAATTGTTATTTTATTTTAGGCCATTACTTCCCCATATTACAGAGTATAGGCTACCTGCAATTCAAAGTCAGTACGTAGATGGTTCGTATCTAGTTCAACTTTAGTTCACACTTAGTACGCATTTTGTTTTTCTTCAAAGAAATATAGTAAGTCTTTTCCTTCTATAGCGCTTGTCCCATTAAATAAAGCTTGATATTTGGGCAAGGAATATCCCCAAAGTGCGATTCCAAATAGTTTTATTGCTTCTTTCTTCTTAGTATAAAAACTTGTTCGCTCTATAGAAAGATATTCAAGCATTTCTGTTTCTGTCATTGGATACGCTGTAATGTAACATTTTGATAATATTTCATGATACAGCTTTCCATTTGTATGATAATTATAAATTTTAATCATTGCTGTATCTACAAGATCTATCATCCATTTAGTCTCAAAAATACAGGAAACTTTATCACTAAACTTGTCCTTCTTTTCAGTAGGTGCAAAATCATTTAAATATGTTAAAGCTGTAGCAAGTTCATTGCTATAATATGACTCACATGCTTCCCTTACATAATTAGCTTCTTGAATGGTTCTCCATACTACGTCCCTGTATATAGCAAGAACAAGTTTTGATTTATGAAAAACCTGTTCCTCATCAAGGTTCATACCCTCATACATCTTTGAAATATTCTTCATGTTTCTTGTAAGTCTCATCCCATACCTCCGTTGTTTTAGGGGTATTTTATTTACATGTTATATTCCCAACCCCATATTTTTATTGACTATTGACAAAATGTGAAGATTTATGTACTATAGTATGTGTAGTTATTCTTCACATTTATATTATATGAAGATAACCATCATATGTCAATAGTAAAAAACATTTTATGAAATATAACTTCATATTCAAGGAGGATATTATGAGATTTGGAGAAAAACTTAGAGACTTAAGGAAAGGGAAAGATATGACCCAGACTGACTTGGCAAAAGAAATCGGTGTTTCGCTACGCACAATTATTAGCTATGAAAATAGTAACAGCTATCCAAAGAAAAGAGAAGTTTATTCCAAATTAGCTGCATTTTTTAATGTAGATATTAATTATCTTTTAACAGAAGACGAGGAATTTATTACAAAGGCCAAAGCTAAATATGGTAATCGTGGTGCAAGACAAGCTGAAGACTTAGTTGCTGAAATTGGTGGGTTATTTGCAGGCGGTGAATTATCGGAAGCAGATAAAGATGCTGTTATGCGCTCCTTACAACAAGCTTATTGGGATGCTAAAGAGGAAAACAAGAAGTATACTCCTAAAAAATATAGAACAGATGACGATAATAATAAATAGGTCCAACTTTTTTATTATAATAACCGGGGAATAGTAGATTCTATACAGGGGGTGCTGCTTTGATTGACTCTTTTAGAATATATAAGAAAGCAAATGCTCTTGTCAAACGTATAGGGACAAGGGATACCAGACAGATTGCCAATGAACTTGGTATTAAGATTTATTATGAGAGTTACGATGACCTATTGGGCATGTATACCTATCGTTGGAAGCAACGTATAATCTTTATTAATAATAATTTAGATGACCACATGCGCCAGATGGTATTAGCACATGAAATCGGTCATGATATTTTTCATAGAAATTTAGCCAGTAATGGTCTTAAGGAATTTGAGCTTTTCGATATGAAAAATACTACCGAATACGAAGCCAATATCTTTGGTTCTCATCTATTAATTGACAATGATGAGGTGTTAGCTCTAGCTCGAGATGGTTATGATATAGTGCAGATTTCAAGCATGTTAAATTCACACATTAATCTACTGCTGATAAAAATGCAAGAAATGAATAAAATGGGTTATGATTTTAATGTGCCCTATCGTCCTGAAGGTGATTTTTTGAAGAAAATAAAGGTATAAAGCTCCTGCTGTTTGTTCCCATAGACAGTGGAAGCTTTTATCATGCCTATCTTCATATTTTCTAATTCGACCGAATTCGGGGGAATTAAACTATTTAAATGATATTAATATATTAAAGAAAAATTAATCTAACCAGATTTAAAGTATAAAACTAATTAAAGTGGTCTTAACTTCAATAACCCTTATCATCCTAAAAATAATTTTTTAAGAAGATGAATCATAGGTCCTGCTATACTTTAATTTACATTCAACACCTGTCGGACTAGAATAAATCCACATACCAAAATTTACATATGGATTTATTCCAGATGTTGATTTTCCTAATATAATCAAAACAAATTTTAAAATTGTTTCAATTATTGACAGTGCTATCAATCATAACGCCACGCCAATTATTGTATCAGATATTGTAGTTTCTCTATTTCCAGCAAATAAATTATATCCAAGAAACACTGCTCCTACAAAAATCATACTTGCAATTATCATTGTATTACTCATTTACTCCTCCCAACTACTAAACAATATTACACATAAACTAGGCGCTCCATATATTATAACCTTGCATTCTGGCAGAATCGTAAATAGGTCTTAAATTCTTTTCAAGCACACTGATAAAAACTTCTTCTTGCTGTCCCTGCAGATACAATTCTTCTAGTGACCACGGCATTACTAAATTATCTCTCTGACACTTTAAAAATATTGTCTTTACACTCCCATTTGATAAAACCAGTTGGTTCATAATAAATTGATTGTGAGCAAACAACTTAAAATACCTATCCCATTTAGGAAGATAATTACTCTTGCTTGAATTTAATGAACTATTCATTGGCATTAGATTCCAAAGTTCATCATTTGCTATATATGACCAAGGTATAAAATGATCAACATCAAATACATTCTTCTTTATGGGCTTGTCCGTATAAATATCAATAATTGGAACAATTTCCGAAATAGAATTCCAAAGTTCTCTAACATATTTCAGTTTTCGCTGTTTATCTTTCTGCGGCTCCAACTTAAAAATAAGGCCTGGAACACCCGGATTTCTGTTCTGAAGATATTTAACTTTTTTCATTTCAATCCATCCAGCTATTGTCACATAATTATCCTTAAGAAACATCTGCCATTCCGGTGATATAACCACTATCTTATTTAGTCCAATACCATCTATAATTTTGTATGGAATAGATTCTTTTTTATTCAATGCATCAATATATGCTATCATTCGCTTTCGCTGATCCCATAGTTTATCATTACCGCCTATTTCGGGCATAAACGAAGAAAGTAATCTATATGGTACATTCAATACCAATTGCTTCTTTTCATCTAGTATTTCTTTTTCATGTGCCTGAATATTTTCAATAATTGAAGTTTCATCTGCATCACCTGGTAATCCCGATACTTGAGCCAATTTTATGGCTGCTCGTTCTAAGCTATTCATTATTTTTCCAGATGCATTTTTAGGTCCTAGATGCAGATGGTATTCAACTACTGAATACCATGCATCTACAATCATTTTATTAAGCACGTCATCGAAATTAATCTCAGATTTTCCTAAAGAAAATATATTTAACAATGCGTCTAACCAGTAAAATTTGTAACACTCTGTGGGGTCATCGAGCATATGTATAAAACTCTCAGTATTAAGTTCATTAATGTACTTTAATTGTTCTATCTCCATTCTCCATTTATCCTTCCCCATTAACTCTTACCAGATTAAATCTTTTGCAATACCTAATAGCTGATTAAAATTTTCTTTTGCTTCATCCAAATCAGTATTAGCTCCCCAACTTATCCTTATTGCACCTTCTATAAGTTCCTGTTGCAAACCCATTTCCATTAGAACAAAACTTGGACTGTATGCACTTGAATTGCATGCCGATCCATTCGAAATACCACAAAAGTTTTTAGATGACAACATAAGTGCTTCAGATGACACACCTTCAATACTAATATTTAATGTATTGCAAACACTTCTTTCCAAAGAACCGTTTACACTATATTTTAATCCAGACTGTTCAATAAGACTTAGCATCACATCTTTGATTTCCAAACAATGTTTTGTATTATCATCATGCTCTAATAAGGCAATCTCACAGGCTTTACCAAATCCTGCAATTAATGCCACCGGCAGTGTACCTGGTCTAATACCATGTTCCTGTGAACCACCATATGTAATCGCTTGAACAGGAGGCAATTTATATCTTTTTTTCTTAAGCACTAACACACCAATACCCTGTGGGCCACTCATTTTATGAGCGCAAAATGACATCATATCGTATGACAAATCTTTCAACTCATCAACTAACTTTCCAGCGCTTTGCGTTGCATCAGTATGAAAAAGCACATCTTTATCTGCTAGGTAATCTCCAATTTCTTTAATCGGTTGTATCACACCTGTTTCATTATTAACATGCATAATACTGACAAGTAACGTATCGTTTGTTACAAGAGATAAAACATCTTCCGCTCTAATCATTCCCTCAGAATCTGGTTTTACATAATCCACTCTAAATCCCTCTCTAGATAGGGCTTTTACGGATTCTAGTATTGCTTTATGTTCAATTGACGAGGTAATTATGTGCTTTTTCCCAGATTCCTCTGCATATTTTTTTAATCCTAAAACTGCAATATTATTGCTTTCTGTCGAACCACTGGTGAAGAAAATTTCATCTTTATTTCTTCCAATTAAGTTAGCTACCTGAGCTCTAGCATTTTCTACAACTTTTCTTGCACTATCACCATAATCATGTGTTCTACTATCAGCATTGCCGTAAGAATTTTTATATATATCATTCATACATTCCAAAACTCTTAAATCTATTGGTGATGATGCATTATAATCCAAATAAATTCCCATTTATTATTCATCTCCTACCGCCAAAAGCAATAAATCATTAATTGACTTAATAAAATTTGTTCCACTTAAATAAGATATACCTCTTTCTAAGTGTAATTTAAAATACTTAGCTACAGTATCATGATCCAATGGAATATCTTTTGACTTGCACCATGCAACAACTAGTGCTTCATATAAATCACTATCTTCTCCACCAAATGTATACCATGACATTTCCAGATTACTATCTTGATTTATTTGTATATCTGTTGGAATAGAATCTTCTTTAAGCGAATAACATAATGCCCATCTACATAATACATTCCAGTTCTTAATTCCAGTTTTTCCTTTTAATCTAGACAACTTATCTTTAGCCTGATTTGATAATCGTATCTGCTTAACTAACATACTTTTCCCTCCACAAAATATCCTCTACGAATTGATGTAGATTTTGAATTATCGTCATAGATCAATGTGAATTCATCACCAACATTCTCTTTCATCATAGTATAATATTCATCCGTAATCTCTGTATCAGTAGATAAAATAATAGTCTGTTCACTAGCATTTGGGAAATAACTAGTAATCAATGTTTCTCTATGATTTGAATCTAATCTAGATAATGGTGTATCAATAATTACTGGTAACTTACGTTTTGAACAGATTGCAATCGCCCATAAAAGAGATATTACCATTAACTGTTTTTCACCTGCTGAAAGAGATGATTTTTGAACTTCGTTTCCATCAATATTAATGTATTTTAAATCGAGTGTTTCTTCATCCATTACAATATGACTAATTAAATTCTTTTTATTAGCCAGTTTCTTATAGCAGGCTGTCATTGTTTCAGCAACAACACTAACTTTCCTTTTTTGCAATCTTACCTTATAGACATCTAAGATATTGGTTATGATTTGAGAATACTTCATGATTCTATCAGTATCATCTCCTAATTCAACATGTTCCAAGTATGATTCTACTTTTCTTTTAAACTCCGCATTAACAGTAATAAATTGACTATTTGTACTTCTATATTTTTCTTCAAGAAGATCAAGTTCAACATCAATAGAGTTGATTTTCTCTTCAACAAGTTTTATATTCTTATAAATTCTTGAAATTGCCTTTTCATCAATATCAACAGACAAATAACTTTCTAACTGCGAAGACTCTTTAATGCATCTATTTAAATGTATTAAATGTTTTAGCGTATCATTTACTTTGGCTTCCAATCCCTCAGCCAGCAATTTCTGCAATCTAAATATATTTGTATCTGACAATCTATATATTTCTTTTACATCGCCTGACTCCGCATTTACCCTTATGTAATCGATAAAATCTGATGCAGTATCTGATTTTTCAGGACACTCTTCTTCGAATCTTTTTAACATATATTTCATTTGATAAAGAGTCATTTCCAGCATCTTTTTTTCTTGCTCAAGCAAAGATTGATCTTCAATTTCAAGTAATAAATTCTTAACCATAAATAATGGTAACTCTGATGCAGCATCATTTATTAAAACATCTTTCGATTGATTAATTTTCGTAGTCAATGCAATTTTCTTCTGATATAAATCTTCTCTTTGCTTTACAACATCGCCACCTTTAGATCTGTATTCACTCTGCAGTGCATCAAGCTCTTTAATTTTATCTTCTAATTCAACCTTCTTACCTACAATGGATAACTCAACTGTTTTTAATTCCCTTTCAAGATTATCCTTGTTATCTCTTAACAATTCGATTTCCATGAGATTTTGGTTGTTCTCATTTTTTTTACTTAATTTTGATATGATTCTTCCTAAATCATTACTTAATACATCTAATACAGATATACCTAGTAACGCTCTAATAGAATCCTTCATTTGTGTATCTGTATCCTCAACTGCCAACTCCGCTATTTTTTCACCGTCAAAGAAAAAGAAGTTAGACAATCTACTTGGAAGAATATTTTCAATAAACATTGGCCAATTTTCAGTTAAAAACGAATTATATTCATCATTTTTATAAACTGAAATCTCTTCCTTAATTCTTTGGTTATTTCCATTCCAAATTCTTTTTATTCTGTAATTTTCGCTTTCCGAAGCATCTATTGAGAAGAAAAGCTCTAGGCTGGCTTCATTACTTCCATCTGCAATATTTATATATGACTTTAAGTATTGACCATAAGATCTCATTTTACTTTCATGATAAGCAAATGAATTTTGTCCATATAATGAAAGTAAAATAGCTTCAAGAAAAGTAGTTTTTCCACGTCCATTCATTCCACCCACAAGTACAACAGGTTGGTTTGATGTAAATTCAAAAATGTTGTCGCCCGCATAGACACCAAAATTATGTAGTTTTAATTCCTTAATTACCATTATTCTGTCACCTCATTCTGCTCTTCATCTTCAAATTCCTCATTGCCACCTTTAAAGTGCACAAAGAATTTCTCATTATATTTACCACCTAAATCTTTCTTTCTCTCTAACTGGCTTCTATAATAGTTTGTGGCATCCTCTTCATCTGAATAGAATGTTTTTCTAATACATGATTCTAACGAATTCAAAATTCCTTTTCTTTCATTTACTGAATTAATTCTTGCTTCAGTATCTATCAAACTATACATCATTTCAAATGACAACTCTTCATCCGGATACAACTCCTCACATACCTGTTTAAGTATATCCCATTCATCTTTTCCAAAAGATTCATTTTGTATCCAATCTGGGTCCTCAAACTCTTTGCCAAAAACCTCCTTATATATCCTTGGCAATGAATCATCAAATTCATGTTTTTCATTTACCCAGATTCTTCTTATACATCTCAATTCATCATTAGAGATTAATTCGAAATCATAAAATTCTTCTGGTCCATTCTCCATAATATCTAACTGAATTTCTAATAATTTTTTTAGCCATTCTTCACGGATTTCCTTCAAATATGGTCCATGATGAAGCCTTTCATATGTTCCAGTAAGATAACCCTGCATTTTTCTAAAGCTTCTTCTATCGCGATCTTTTTCTTCGTCTCCAAAATAATTTCTAAATTCAAGAAGTGGTGTCATCCAAACCTTCTCATCATCGTTTGCAATCATCGCTTCCATTGATTTATCTTTTTCAACCATAGTACATACCCAGCAACCAAATCTACTTTTACCACAACTTGGTAAGTTTTTTTCTGTCATCATCGGACACTCCTTGTCCTCTGTCGCACTCATGTACAATGTCTGTAGCTCATGATTTGAAAATCCCCATGGATTCTTATATTGCATTAAGAAAACCCATACATCGTTATCCTTCCAATCTTCAAGAGGTGAAAATACTAATTCATTAGCCAATGTAGGATTTGGACTTAATAACTCTCTAACCCTTAATTTTTCATATTTTGCCATAGTTCTAGCACGATTAGAACTCTCCGCTTTTCTAGTTCCTATAACAAGAATTATTTCTCCATGTTCAGCTATTTTGTTTTTTATAAAATTGTTAACCGGCTGAATCTTTAATCTGTCTGTACACCAACGTAACTTTTTTCTAGGGAATGGATAACCACGTCCAATAAGATTAACCCAAAAAGTATTATTCGTTTCTGGAGTTAATCTATGAGTAATAAATGGTAACTTTTGCTCATTAGCGGCATTTTGCATTATTACTAAAGAATTTTCGACCCACTTAGAAATAACTGGTGATTCAACTAATGTATCAGTATTAACAATATGTACTGGCTTTGTTAATTTAACGGCAGATAATTCTTTCAATGCTAACCATACTAGCTGTAATGTTGCTGTGCTATCCTTACCACCTGAATATCCAATTACCCATGGAATATCATCTGCCAAATATAAATTACGTATAGTTTCTTTTAAACCTTCAATTACTTCTTTAGTAATTGATATTCTTGAATTATTTGTTTCCATGTTTATCCTCTATTCTTTAGATTATTCAACAATTCTTCCTCAGCTTTCAATTCTGAATCAGATAATATCAAATCCAAGCTTTTCTTAATCATATTAGTAGCTAATATAATTGCTTTCTCATTATTGATCATTCTTCCATTTTCCTTTACAACCCTTAAAAACCAAACATCAGCACTTCGCTTCCAATTTATTTTTTGCAAATCAACAAGTATGTTTTGCATATTTAGATTTTGATTACTGTAAAAGTAATTTCCTAATCTTCCAAATGCTTGAATAATTACAGACTGGACTGCTAAATACTGCTCGCGAAGTTCTTTTTTGCTTAATTCTTTGCAATGTAATTCTGTCCATGGCAACATATTTTTAGCGATTAGCTGCCAATACGAAATACAGAATCTTTCAAATTCTATATCACATTCTTTTTTCCCAAGTATTCTTTTATTAGCTGTATAAATAGTATTCAAAGTAAATAATGCTGATGAAAATTTTCCGAGAATATCTTTTTCTTTGTCCACATAATCATTAAAAAATGCAACATTCTCAACGATTTTTCTTGTAACAACAGCTAACTCATCTCTTGAATCATATAACTCCGCAATAGAATTAGAAGTTTTCACTGCATGTTTATTTAAATCAGTAAATATTTGCTGGCTATTCTTTAATCCTTGATCTTCGTAAAAAACAATTGAAATTGTCTCCTCGCCTATTTCAGGTCGTTCATTAATTGCTTCGGCAATTGCTGCTTTCCTATGTTGTCCATCATTAATTAAAAACCTAGCATCTAATGATATTTCTAAAATGCCAAGACCTGCATTGCCTTCTGGAACAAATTCAAATTCTCCATCAATAGATGCTGCTAACGCAGAAAAAACATAACTATCTTTATTGTCTAGAATATAATTCTTGATAGTCGGTATCCTTGATTCATTAATTCTTCTTTGAGCCCTATATTCAGGTAGAACAAATTCATTTTCTTCTGGGAACAAACGATTTAGCATTTTTAAAGGAACCATTGCAATATAATACTCTTTTCCAGCTTGTACCCCTTTGACCACGGGAAATTTATAACAAAAATTCATATTTTCCTCCAAAAAAAATATACTTAAGTAGATTGTTCAACCTACTTAAGTATATTTGTAATTTTGTAAAAAGTCAATTAGTTTTTGATGCTTAATATTATATTTCCTGATAATTCTTCTCTTCGAATCCAATCAATTATCGAATCTGTCAAATCAAGTAATGAGGCTTCCTTATCTTTAACTTTTTTCAGAAAATTGGCAATTTCAACATCGAACTCCATTTTCGATAAAATCTCATTAGCTTTCTCATTAGCGGTTTCGTATTGAGAAGAAACCGCTTCATCAACAGGCCAATTAGAAAAATTATTCATACAAGCTAATATCTTTTGTATTTCCTGTTTCTCATTGCTTACAAGCTTAAGTATTCCTAATTCTTCTTTAATTCCGGCTAAATAATCATCAGTCTGACTCTTCCATTCCGATTGAATTTTTTCACTTAATTTCTTTACACCGTCTTGATATTTAGCAGGATTAATTACTGTTTTCTGTTCAAAAGTTTTCTTTGAATAATCAATATACTTACTCAGTTCATCAATAGTTTTATCCGTAAAACTCACATGTGAGTACTTTTTACAAACAGCATATCCTTTGACAATAGGCAGAAAATAGTTCTTATATGTGTCAAAAAAAGTATTGTTTCTTTTAACTACATTTTGATGCTCATTATCTTTCTGTTTATTTTGCGACACTTCTGCCATCAAAACACGACATTCATTCAATTTTTCTTGTAGCATACTAATCCTCCAATAAACTCATTAAATCATCGAATGCAGATTTATTCTCGTCAAATCTTGGATCTACATCATTTGACCAGTTACCACTCCTAGTTAGTGCTTCTTTCGCAGCTAACATCTCACTATGAACATTACATCTGTCTTCATCTACCTTCTTTAGGAATCCTATAAACTGTTTTATTATCTGCATAGGATTTTTTGAATATAGAATAATCTTTTCCAAGGTTCTCATATCAGTTGTATCTGCACTCAAAATAGCAAAGGCTTTTGATATATCGGCACCTTTATCTTTGAATGACGTAGCTTCATTTGTTTTCAGCGACACATTAACACCATTCGTTTCAGTATCCTTATAAAACTCTATAACTTCATTCATTAAATCTTTAATATCATCCGTCTCAATTTCCGAATCCTCCGGAAACCCAAAAAAAGTTAATGCTTCTTCATATAAAGTTTTACCCTCCAAACACTCTACTGAGACAACCTTATCTACTCTTGACACAATCTTCTTCAAATAGTCCTTTGAGTCATTTCTTGCCTTTATTTTGTCTGTTTCCAAATTCTCTAAGTCAATATCAAATGAATTACTTCTCAAGTCCTTAAAAATCAATTCTAGCAAGTTATAATTGATTATTTTTCTCTTTGCATTCTTTTGATTACCTTGAATCAAATTGAAATATCTCTGTGTTAAATCAATATTATTCTCCGCAGCACTATTAGCATAAACAATATTATTAACTAAATCACACCATTCTTGGGAATGGCCATTTAGTTCGCTCTTCTTTCTCAAATTATTTTCTTTAATATAAGTATCTACTCTTATATCTGATACTCTGCTAACTTGCTGATCTCCATTTAACAATCCCCTATATACTTCCGCTATCATCGAACACTTTAAATAATCAGGGCATTTTTCTTTTTGGTCGAAAGCTTTAACTATATCAACAAACGTTTTTTTATGCTTTTCCAGCCAACTTGTAGCTACTCTTATACTTGATGTTGAACCATCAAAATCCCAAGAAGCATACTCTGTATTTCCTTCTCTCTTTTTACCAAGATACCAACTCTTTCCGATTGCAAGCAATAACTGATATGTTTCATCATTATCTTCTAACAAAACAAGCCCTTTATCCACTTTCTTATCCTGTCGTTCTATCTCAACTAGGTCAAAACTTGATTTTTCCACCATTTGAACAGATACCAATGGAACACCTTCTTGCTGCCACGAAATATTGGCAAAAATAAACTTACTAATCTCATCTCTTACCTGATAAGCTTTTGTAAAGCTTTTTTTGTCATAATGCCACTCTGAAAGAATTTTTGCGAAATCTTCAAATGCCTTATTAACTACTGGTTTTGGCTCTGGTATCGGAGTTGATATAGGCTCTGGAGCTGGTGGTTCCGTATTTCCACCTTGATCATTGTTTCCACTATCTGTTATATCTTCTGGCTCAATTACAAATTTCTCACCATCAACCTTATATCCAAGAATTTTTTCTACAAAAGAACTTAATCCAAATTCAGCAAATACATTGACGTTAACTGCACCTAAATAGCCCTTTTTACTTGTATCAAGAGTACAATTGCCCCAATAACTTAAAATCGCTAATAAACGTTGTGTCATAACAGCCTTTTCTTCTTCATTATTAGGCATATTTGTAATTGTACTCTTAACACGATCAACTATTTCAAAGCTAAGATTAGGCTTTTTTGATAATAAAAACTTAGGAAACATTTTTTTATCTTGAATTATACTATCAACAGCTGGTTCAATTATTTTTCTAATAATATATCGTGGTGTTTTATGTACATCTATCCTATTATAAAGATTTACAATCGCTCTCTTCGTAAATGGATATAAGCTAATTCTCTTCCCAATATATGTATAATATTCCCAATTATTTACCTCGGTTTCTTTATGAACAGGATACTCGGAATCCAACGCACCATCTTTATGCCATTTTTTAATATCTTCCTCGCTAACTGACATTACATTCAAATACTTTGCAACAAACTGTATTAAATCATCCTGATTATTTCCAATAGAACCATCCTCAATCGTAACCATAGTAGTAATTCTATCTAAATAATTCGATCTAAATTCTTTAAAATACTCTGTTGTAGTACCTATTACTGAAACCAGTCTACACATATTATCTTTGGCATTTTCACCAGTATGATTTACAATCAATGCATCCAATAAATCTCTATTGATACCAGTACATGATGTAATATCCTCAATTAATAAAATAAGATTTTTTTCCTGCAAAAATAATTCTTGTCTAATTTCCTTAAAAATCTGCTGAAAATCTCCAGGTTCGATCCCCGCACAAGCCTTTATTACTGGTTCAACCTTAGAATTCATATATTCAACTAGTATTTCCGGATTACATTCATCGTCAGGAAAACTACCATCTGTCTCAGGCAATAATTTATTGGCCATTTTTACAGCTTTTTTACTGGCATTATTTTTCAATTTCATGTTGAAATCATAATCTAGCGTAAAGTCTTCTATTTCAAATAATGCAAGAACATCCTCGTCATTTGTAGTATTACTATCGACAATTTTGCTATAAATACGCTCTATTGGACCACCAGCCATCAGCATTCTTTCCTCAAACTCTGAACTCGAAAGAAGCTCTCTGAAATTTCTCTGATCACTTGAAGAAAGGCTTGAATCTTTGCCATCCACTATTTCAACCAAAAACTTGTGATAAATTTCATACTTAAATTTCTGTTCACTTACATTTTGATTTGCTCTGACTAATCTTTCATAAATATCTTTATTTTTAATATTTTTAACTTCATCAATATTAAGAAACTGCTTAATTGTGCCTTTTAGTGTATTGTCACTTCTTCTAATCATCAATACAACATCATTTTGTACATCTAGTGCTGAAAGCCTAGCTTCAATCCATCTAATAAAATGTGATTTTCCTGAGCCACTTGAACCGTCCACTACAATTAGCTGATGTTCATTATACACATCAGAATTATTAAAATATTTACTGAACACCTCATCCTCTGATATATAATCAGATACAGGTGTTCCAGATAAATCATTTGTTACTGTAATTTTTCTAAATGGTACATGAGTAGAAAGGAAGTCAGCTTGTGTACTATTAATTGAATCAACATTCAATACATCTTTTAATCTTTTCAATGCAATTTGCTTATTCATCCTCTTTTTACTCCTTTATAAACTATGTGTGTAAATTCATCTGTAAACTCATGCGTACTATCTAAAAATAGCTTCCATTTTTCTTTACTATCAAGATTTTTTTTCAAAACAACTTCTTTTCTATCATGCATCTGCCTTAATGCATTGGACATCGCTGCATTGAACTCTTTTTTCTCTTCAGCACTCTCTAATGCAACTGAAGCGTATTTGTGAAGTTGTTCAACAAATTCACCTACAGAATATTCTTTATTCTTTTCCAATTCTGCCAACTCACAATAATCTTGTAATGCTACATGCATATTAGGTAAAAAATACATTGCATATCCCTCTTGGATATATCCAAAACCTAAAAATGAAATCCAGAATCGACTTCCCAACATCATTTGTTCATTTACCAGTTGGATTCCTGCTTTTTCCTGTACTTCTCGGCGAATATTTACATCAGTTAAAGTTTTATACTTTAACCACGTATTATTTGCTTCTAAATAGCATTTAGTAATCTTATAGAAATATGAATCCTTATTATTAAAAACGATAGAATTACAATACATCCTAAATGTTTCTAAGCTCTTTATAACCGTCTTATCTCCAATGAATTTTAATGTATCATTATCCTTCTCGATAAGCTTCAATTCTTGTACACATACTTCTCTTATACTCGGATAGTAAGAAGTAGAACCCGAAGGATTTATTCCTTTTGGCTCCATCCTTTCTCTTGCGACATTATCATCAATATCACCTTTAGAAACCATTTTGCATAGCTCATAAACTCTTTCAGGTATAGGTTCCGTCTTTATATTATTATCAAACATTACAAAATATCTCCTTCCAAATTCTATTCCTGTCTACAATGCTGAATTATCGGTAGCTCAGATAAATGTTTGTTTTTACTTCTTATTTCATAATCTTTTTCAGAAAATAACAAATATCTAATATCATATTTTTTTATACTATTCTCAATAATGTTTACTATTCTATTCTGTATAGATACATGATCTGGAATACATATTCCGATAACACCTGATATAAAATATCTATTTACCGACACTAACTCTATGAAATCTGTAAAATTACAGTACAAAAGGCTCTTATCATATACTTGCTGAAATCCTTTTAATTTATCTAGTTCCTCATTTGTAGAAACCAATACATTGATTCCCTTCGACAAGAAGTCTTCTAATTCATTATTGTAATATGAGTTAATAATAAGCATACATCTTGCACCATACATTTTTTCATCAAACTCTGGCATTACTTCCACCAAAGGAACTTCAATATCTATTTTCAAAGTTTTTGTGTCTTCAAAATCTGTAATTTCTATATGTTCATTACATCCAGCACAATAATCATGTGTTTTCCTATATATCTTCGTAAACATATCTGACCAACAACTTTTTCCAACTTTATCAAGATTACTTTTCATCAACGAAAACTCTCGCTCCGTATTTTCCCATTCCTTGTCTCTTATTTCGTCAATCATCAAAACAGTAGAATTATTATCAGTCAAAATTTTTCTTTCGATTACTGTAATATAAAACACATATTTATTGTTTATATACTGTATATCGTCAATCGAAATCAGCCCATTTCGTCTTAAAAATAATATTACATTCACATTCCAATTAATATCCTGATTACTAATAGAATCTATAAATTCTTCATCCTCATTGTAATCTGGTTTAACATATGTATCTATCATATATTTTGAATTAAGTAAAGGCTGCGTTTTGTTACTGTTAAGCATGCTAAACCATCTACCTTTAAGCTTTTGCGTTGTAATAACCTTACTCACAAAATTAAAAGCTGAATCTACATCTTGATTTGTATATATCATGCTACTAAGACATGGAAGTCCATCACGACCACCTCTTCCAGCCTCTTGATAATACTTATTAGGATTTTCAGGTACATACGTGTGTAAAACAGTTCGAACATTCTTTTTATCAACACCAACTCCAAAAGCACATGTAGCAATCATCAAGTCAAATTGCCCATCTTTCCATTTTTCAATCAGAGTTAATCTTTGCTCATTATTTGTTTTTCCAGTAAATGTATTTAAATTATTGTATCCACGTCCATTTAACCGTTCTTTTAACTTTTCTGCCTCATCAGGTGATTTCACGTATACAATCATAGGTCTTGGCAGTAAATCAATAGCTTCTAATATCTTATTATTCTTTTCACCATAATTATCGCAATGAATAATATCAAACCTTGTTTCATGCCTTAATTTCTCACATCTTATCTCGATCCATTTATCATCACTAGTATAAAACATCTTTAATTGACGTATTGTTTCATCACTATATGTAGCCGACAACAAATATGTTTTCAATGTATTATTTGACTGCAAGAAATTCTTACGCAGTGTATCCAAACATTGAAAATCAATTCTAAATAACGACCCCCACTCAATAATGATGTGCGCCTCATCTACAACTAAATTCTTTAAATACTTTTCGTTATTAGCCTTTTCTATCTTTTCTCTTAATTCTTTGTTCTTAATTAAGCTTTCTGGTGAAATAAATAATATTTTTGCAGTCTTATTTTCAAGACATTTATAAAACTTCTGTAATGAACTCCCACTATGATGATAAAAAATCTCATTTTCCACGTCAGAATTAATAATATCTTTCGCATTTTTATACTGATCCATCATCAATGACACTGTAGGAACAATAACAATCGTAAGTCCTGATTCTTGATATGCTATAGTTTGAGTTATCAAACTCTTTCCGCCACCTGTAGTCATTGATACTAAACAAGAATAACCGTAAGGTACACGAAGTGCTCCTGTTACAGCAAGTTTTTGTTCATTACTTTTAAAACACTCGAAACCAGTAAGTCCTTCAACATAGGGATTAGTTTTCAGATTATGGATATTATCTATTTTTCTTTCTCTAATATCCTGCATATACAACTGTTTTACCAGTTCTACATTGGAAAAATCAGGCAATAACATACTTGTCCACATTTTTCCAGTATTCAAATCAATCTGAAGTCCAAATTCCTTTAGTCTGCTTGAAGGTACATAATTTTTTATCACTATAGACTTTTTTACTAACAGTAGATAGTTTCGCAATGCACATTCAAAATCCACTTTGTAATTCTCATCATCTTTACACATAAGCCATAACAAACTAAGACTTCTTGCAGTGCTATAAATATATTCCTCTCTGTCATTAGAAAAAGAATCTATCTTTTCAAGTAAATTACCTATATGTATTGCGTTTTCTAATAAAGCATGTAGTTCATTATCATTCATAAAACATCCTCACATAACACACCGAATCCAAAACCATTCTTGGTTTGCTAAAACACTTATAAATTGTCTCATTTAATTTTTCATAATCCTCAATCGCAGTTTTGTTATAGAAACTTGAAGTTGCCTTTTCAGCACCACTATTCTTCAATAACTCCGCTTTTAATAACGCTAACTGCTTTCTTAATTTCGCACCAATTTTCTTTTTTACCAAATCTGAAGCTTTACTATATCCATCATTTGTTAATTCATTCCATTTCTCATTTGGATACATATTCATAAAAGCTTCAATATTTGGGTTCAATCCAGATCTTGAGCCAAGGTGAATGAATTTTTTGTGATCAACTTTTTCTGATGACATCAGATAATTGAACATTTTTAATACATCCTCTTCAGGTATTATGCAGTTTTCAGATAATGATACCGCACATTGAAATTGCTCTATCGGCATGAATCCTCTATATTTATCTATCAAATGAACAGAAATACCTTTTTCCAATAATACGGTTTCATCAGGATATAATGCCCATGTAAAAACAAACCCATTCCAATCCATACTTGTTTTACAAGCAAATGCAGCACAAGTACCCTTATAAGAATTTATTGCATTGCTTACAATACTGTCAAAGATTGCATCTCCTGGAGCAAAAAAATGAATATAATCATTTTCTATTCCATTTTTTCTGTCAAATGTACCTTGTACATAATTCACATCGGAATGCACCATTTTATCACCATTTAATGAACGTACTCTATTTTGCAATTGGTTAATTCTATCACCAATCATCAGTCGGATATCTGGTGGTACAAAAAGCGAATTGTATGCTGATTTTAAAGAAAATGATGACGCATCAAATCGAATTGTTGACTCTCCTTGATGTCTTCCCTTAAATCCAGATAACAAAGACCACCTCATCATAGAATTTGCAAACAACTCTCTTTCATTAGCAACATACATTTCTCTTGTATCATCCATAATTCTATTTAGAGCCTGATATTTATACTCTGCAACATCAAAATATCGTTCCCTCTTAATAGTTTCTTTTAATGCATCTAACTCCTTTTCAACTTCTTCAATAATACTAACTAAACCATATTTGAAGTCATCACAAACAGCCTTAATTATTTTTTCGTCCATTGAATTCATAATAATTTCAAGACCACTTTGTGATTTTGTAAAAATACCGATTCCCTGGTTCCAAAATTTAAATAAATCTTCTTCCAATGAATCTTTTGAGTAACAAACTACTGAAACTACCGGTTTATCTTCTTCTCTTCCAATTCTATCTAATCTACCTATTCTTTGCTCCAAGTCATTAGCACTCCATGGAATATCAATGTGAACTAAAATATCTGCATTTTGAAAATTTCGTCCTTCACCACCAGACTCATCTGAAAGTAAAATCCAATAATCATCATCTGTTTCGAATCTATATGCACCCAACTCACGCTCATCCGTCTCTATATATTTTGAAAAGAATGCACAATGTCCCTTACCGAAATAATTTTCCAAAATTTCTTTATATAATTGAAAAGTCTCATCAAAATTTGTAAATATTAAAACTTTTTTCCCATAAGCTTCCTGATCAATATAATCAATTATATTGTTAATTCTAGACATATAATCAGTAGGATCTTCCATATAATTATTAATCTTTTTACAATTATTTTGTTCTTCTTTTCTCCATTGTTTTGCTACCTCCAATAATGATATCGGAACATCTAAAGTGCTTCTCATTAATTCACTTTCAAGAGCACATGCTGAACTGTAAAATGAAGCTACAATTCTTTTGTATTTTTCAATGTAAATATCATAGTTCAATTCTTGAGTTTCAATCCATTCAGCCAATTCCCTATATACGTTATATTCTGTATTATTAAAGTTCGTCTGCATATCATAAGGAATCTCTTGCAATTGTCGAATATTGTAATCTTCATGCTCGCTTCTTCTGTTTCTAATAATTGATTTTTCAAACTGATAATTCTCGCAAACATATGCTAATGCACCCTGAATACCCTCAATCCCGAAGTCATCACTGTCATAATCTATATCTGCATACATCTTCTTAAAGGAATCATCATTAATCAACTTATTTATTTTTTTCATACTGTCTATTACATCATCAAATGCATCTTCTGTATCCTCTGTATGTTGATTATCGCTTTCTTCAATTTCTTCCAGATATGAATCTAAATCTTCTAGAGACTCGTGTACTCGTCTTACAACATCACCCTGTAATTCCAACAATTCTTCAAATTTTTCATCAGACATTGAAGTATATTTACTTGGTTGTATTAACTGTAATAATTTCTTGTACTCTTCTTTTCTTCGTTGAACTGGTGTAGCACTTAACATTAAAATATTTTTTGTTCGTCTACTAAGCGTAAGCAAATTTAAATACATCGCCTTATCTTGCAAGTACTTATGTACTTCATCTGCAATTACAAAATCATACTCATTTAGATAGTTTTCTATTTCGCTCATACCAGCTAAACATATGTCATTATTATTTACATCCAAACCCTCTAATATTTTAAACTTGTATGCGAGTTCAGTCCTCCATTGTTCAACTAAAGCATCCGGAACAACAATTAATACCTTAGCATTATGATTGTCATGCAAATAAACTTTCAAAACACCTAATGCTTCTATCGTTTTTCCCATTCCAACTTCATCTGCAATCATGTTTCTGCATACTCCATCTTGCAAGCATCTCATAATTGTTCTTAATTGGTGTGTTTTCAAATATATTTTACAACCTGCAATTTCACTAAACCCATATAGCGAGTTATTAATGATGTGCATTGTTTTACTTACTACGCTTCTACCAGTGAACCACATCGGATTCTGAAACTCATATTGTTTTAATTGTTCCAAAGGCCAAACGTATCCGTCATTATATGAGCATTCAAGCATGTTTTCTGGTAAATACTCAATCACATCATCCGGCGATTGAACATAATAGTAATATAATCCATCTTTTGTGTTTTTCTTACACGCTTTTATTTCATATATTTTTCGCTTATACTGTACCTGCGCACCAATCCTTATTTTGCAACGAGAAACACTATTAACACCATATTTTCCATTTTCTGGTTTTGAATAAAAAACTCCTACCCCTGTTACATCAAAAAATTCAACATCCATCAATTCAGAAAAATCATCCACTGATTTTATTTTTCCGATTGCATAATCACGAGAATATTTTTCATTATCAATTGCACATCTAACAAACATTCCACGTGTTATCATAACTACTCACCTCCTGCGTTTGCTCCAAACTCAAGACAAATATCTTTACTTGCACAATACATACAATGTTTACCATGTATGCAATAAAACTTCCTATCTACTATAGCTTTCTTTATATCATCATCTGTAACTTCTTCGTTTACTTTTTTTAATGATATATTAAGAAAATACTCTCTTAATCTCATTTCTTGTGACATATTAGTTGTTATGATAGGAAATGCTTTTTTGTTCTTATTGTACTTTTTCATATAGTTTATAAATCCATATATATCTTTATAAACTGCCGAAATTATTTGTGTTTTTTCAAGTTCGTCTGATATACGAAATCTCGTTTCGATGATATCATATTGCTCTTGAATTACCTTTTTAATTATCTGATCATTGTATAGCTTACCATTTAACTCTTTTTTTGTTCTGTTACTAATAAGCATTTTTAAGTAAGTGTGAATTAAAAAACGATCTCTAAAAATTGTACGTCCCTGCCCCAATCCTTCAAGCGCAAATCTATATGGACATAATTTCAATTTTTTACGTTCCTCATCACTTATAGCATCAATTACCTCTTCAATTTCCTTTTCATCTGATTCAATTGACAAATGTTCCAAATATGTATTCGAATTAAATGATGAATATTTCCTTACTTTAACACCTAACAAAGTAAGCATGTAAAACAAATCATTATCCTTATTATCTTCAGTTCGAACATAACTTAATTTACAACCTACTCTATTAAACTCAAGACCATACAGTAATGCATATCTCTTAAAATTACGATATTCCATTTTAGATTTAAGAAATACCTGATATTTCCATTCAAGAGCCTGATAGCTATATTCAAAAAATTTAATATCTAATGGCCAAGGCAATCTTTCATCCTTATTTGAACATATATCCTTATCGCTTAAACAACAAAAATGATATGTCACTTTTTGAGGATCTTGTACAGCACTTCTGAGAATATCTCCATCTATTTGATCAAAGTTCCTTACAATCCAATGGGCTCCTCTTGCTGCATTTTCATCTTGACTTAAATAGTAACTCATTGTTTGCTTCAAAGAATTAAATGTTCCAGTATCTGGTAAATCCGACTGTTCTAGTCGATCTAATAATCGCCCAATAACATTGTGCATTTCATCATCTAAGTCTTTAATATCATTCATCCTAGAAATAATAAATTTTCTTATTTTCTTATAAAACCTGCTAAAATTATCACTTCCCGAATCAAAACTTTCAAAAAATGAATTGATAATCTTTTCCAACTCAGTCAGTGCATTTTTTAATTCTATAAGTAGATCTAAATCAACTGTAAAATACCCTACCTTATCTTTGTCTTCATGTTTTTTATTTGCATTTTTTATCAACTGACCTATTTTATAAAGAATACCTGTTATTGTATTCTCTTTTTCAATATACGGTTCAATCATATTAAATGTACTAACTAACTGTCCTGGGGTAGTTTCAGCAATAATACCGGAATTTAAACATTCCTTTATATCAGAAAAATTATCTATTTTCACACATTTGCTTTCACTGTCCCACATATTAGTAGTAGCTATAAAAAAATGACCTATCGGATAATCCAGGAAATGTCGTTCTCCAAATTGCTCTGGAAAATATGCTCTTAAAATATCATTTACTTTACCTGATGCAGAATACAACTGTTCTTCCATAAAAGCTAACGGAGTTTTAGGTTTATCACCTTTGTTATTAACAGTTTTTGCCTTATCAAAAAGCATTGCCACATAGTTCGCAAATTCTGTTGTATTACTAAACTCTATAACCTCTAAATCATTTAAAATCTTATTCTTATCTATAAACTCTCCATTTGACAAATGTCCAATATAATCAGCCAAAACATTTGACTTGTAAGAATTAATAAGCAATGGCATCGGTGTAAACTGATTCACGCTTTGATTATTAATTGGTAAGTCAAAAATAGAATATATATTCATCCAGGTATCATAAATTGATGCATACTGTTTTTGATAATTAAATAAAAGTATGACATCCTTATATTCGCTAATATCCTCTATCGCACATAACATAGCAGGCGTAAATTGATGTATTCCATGAATTACAATTCTATCTCTTTCAATAAGTGATAAATCAACATTATCCTTATGGTATTTCAAAGCTTCATCAATAGCTTTTTCAATTATTGATTTTGATTTCACTCTCTCGAAGTCAAAAGATGATTTATCCTTCTTGTCAATTATTTTATATAGTTCCACCAAATATCTTTGATCAATGTTTAATTCATCGCTGCTCATTTTATCTGAGTTAATACTTAGTTCCTTGAACATCCTTATACACGAAACTATTGACCTAGTATTAAATAATAGGGAGCGCTTTACATTCTCTAAACTAGCAGTTTGTAGATTCAATTCACTAATTGCATTATCTACTTCCATTATTTGACGAACATTTGTATTTATATCGTCCCAATTTTCATATAAGCTATTTACAAGAGTTCTAATCGTAGCAGTTGCTTGTCTGGTTTTAAGTAGTGGATATGTCTGGTTCATACCATTAACCATTGTTTGTGATACACAAAAATGGGCACAATCCTTTATTTCATTCCAAAATGGCTCACAGTCAATTTCATATGGATTTGAATAAGTATATATTTTTAATCCCATTTTACATTTCCTCCAATAGTTTTCCCCACGTATTTCCCTTAGAATCAGTCTTATCAAACCAACAGAACTTGTTTATAGCTCTTGTTAGTGCAACATAAAGAATACGTGCTTCTTCCATCTCTATTTCATCTAACTCATCTTCAGTATAGAAATATTCATTAGCCATAGATTCACCATCGACACTAATACAATATCCAACCTTACCCTCAACGTAAGTAACATCTAAACCATTTCTATGCATCGTATCTATCGAATCTGTTGTTATAGGCATAATTACAGTGTCATATTCAAGTCCTTTTGATTTATGCACAGTTGTACAAATAATTTTTACATAATCTCCGCCATCGGAAACCGAACGTGAAGTTTTTTCAGAACCCATATTAATCAAAATATGAAGTGATTCATTTATAGAATCCAATGTTAGATAACTATATTTTCCTTCCTTTGATAAATCTTCAAATACTAAATCATAGTTACTTCTGTAATGAGCTTGTTTAGCTTCATCTAACGAATATTTTTTCCACGGTTTCGTAGCATCGTAGATTTTTCTCATTACCATCAAAACTGGCTTACTTTGAATTTCAAATACTAACTGCGCCCAAGTTAATCCTAAAGTATTCAAATAGAACTGATCTAAGCAGTTTACTAAATAATCCATTTTTTCTTGTTCATTTAATTTCACTAATTTTTCTACAGGAAACTTAATATTTACATTATTCGATAATAACAAGTCAAATAAGTACACTGGGTTTCTTGGATTTGATAATGCTGACGTTAACTTACATAAATCTATGCTAGATTGAAGTTTATATAAATCGCCATTCGAATCACTTTCGATCATAATATCTTCCTGATTTCTTGCTTTACGTAAAATCGACGCAATTTGATAATTAGTTCTTACCAATACTGCAATAGTCTTTTCTGCATTTGAAAGTTTATCGAATGATTCACTAGACTCAATAACACTTTTTCGTTCCTTGATGATTTCAAAAAGCTTTTTGTATACAACATCTTCTTTTTCATCGTCTTTCGTATATTGATAAACCTCTATTAAATCACAATTACCCATAGAAGTATTTTCGTTTACACCAACTAAACGGTCACCAGGTTCAACATATGGTATCAATTTTTTATCTCCCAATGAATTAAACAATACCGCGAATTTATCAAGAAGCCTTCTGTCTGTTCTATAATTAATATTTAATGTATAATCCTTCCATTCATCAGAATCACAACCCATTTTTTTAAATGCGTCCATTGTAGCGCCCCTGAATCTATAAATACACTGTTTCAAATCGCCAACAATAAAGAATTTAAATTCAAGTTTCTTTTGCATTTCTAAAAAAGCAACTATCTGTGAGTCATCTACATCCTGAAATTCATCAATAAATACAAATTTATATTGATACAAATTCTTATTGAATGAGTCATCATTTACACATTTGTTCAGATACAACATATATTCAACAAGGCTAACTGAATTATTCTCATATAAATACTCTGAGTATTCCTTTTCAGTTGCAATAATTACATCCTGAATAATTTCCTTCATATACGGTATTTCAGAAACTGGGCTACCAAAAACATCTTCCGTAGCTTCTTTAATGTCATAACCTTTGTTGTACAACATATCAGAAAACCTTAACAACAGTTTTCTAAATTCATACATACTGCCAGGTATTGTGCCAAAAAACATAGCTTCTTCATCATTTTTCTTTTTCAAATATTCATTGAAGTATTTGTCAAATATTTTTTGTTTTTGAAAATTCCCACTAACAGTAGCAAAATCAACACCTATGCCAAGTGGCAGAGATGTATCTTTTATTACAAGATTTGAGAAACTATGGATTGTTGAAATACGCATATTTTCAATGCCAGAAATCATTTCAAGATATTTCTTTTCTCTTGTAAGAACAAAATAATTCATGAATGCTTGTTTAAGTCTACTTTTCATATTAGTTGCTGCTTCTGTAGTAAAAGTTAACATTGCAATTTCATTTTTTACATCAAGAATATTTGCCCCACTAGATTGATGACAAATATACGATATTCTGGAAATCATTGAATAAGTCTTTCCAGTTCCTGCTCCTGCTTTTACAACTATATTTTTTTTAATCGGTGCATGCTCTACCAAATATTGCTGAAGATTAAACTTTGATTTGTCTGCAATTAGAGAAACGATTTTAAGCTCATCGTCTGAAAATTTTCCATTTTCAATTACTATATTGCCATCAACACAATCTTTAAGATTTTCAATATAGAAGACTTCGAAATTGAAAAATCCTATATACTCCTCAAAATTCTTTATCTTATTTTCTTGATTTGAGTTAATAATAAAATTTCTACCCTTAAGGTAAATCCCATCAGAATTAAACTTAGAGTAAATATTCTGAGCTATCTGTTGTACACCTTCTTTATTACAAAGAAATACCGTCTGTTTTACACCCTTAAAATATGCTTTAATTATCTCATCAATATCAGTTATTCCAATATCGCTTCCATATACTCGAAGTTCTGAATAAGGATCTATATTCGCGTCTTCCTGTTGTTCAATAGATGATTCGAAGTGTAATCTACAAGTCTTATATACTTCTCCAACTAATTTATCATAAACTGGTTGATTCGTTTTTTGATAAACTCCAGCAATCTTCATTGCAAACTTAGTTGGATTTTCTATATCATCTCTAAATAATGTAAATTCCGGCTCTGACACCACTTTTAAGCCACATTGTTTATAATCAGCCTCCGATAAAAATGGATAACATACCATATCCATAATTAGTGGATTTACGTTATATTTATTATTAAATGTATTTAGTAACGCAAATTTATAACTTCTAGCTTGTTTTTTAGGCGATGAAACAGGTTCATCATATAATGTTGTTTCAATACAATCAGGATTATGAACTTTAATAATATTCGAAAGATGCCATCCCTTTACTTCGATTACAAGCACACCCATATGCTCCATCATCAAACAGAAATCAAATTGCTTTCCATTAATCTCACGATTGTAATAGCATACAATTTCATCTGGTAAATTAGATTCTATACATTCATATACCTTTTGTTCGCCCTTGTATGTTTCATCTTTAATATCCATCATCATAGCCATAGTAAGTTACCTCTGTTCTCCATCCTGAATTATTTCATCACTAATTTCATCATCTGGAACATATTCCATTATTTGTCCATAATCAGCATCTAATGCCTTACAAATTCTACTTAAAATTGCCATAGCAACATATTCATTTTTTCTCAATTTTGTCATTGTATTTGGTGCAATGTCCGCTTTTTTTCGTAAGTCTGCTTTACTCATTTCATAATCAACCAATAGTTTCCATAATCTTTTATAAGATACTGCCATAAGAACCTCCACATAAAGCAAAATATCATTAATAAGTTATTCTAATTTCACTATCATAGATTATATCACTATAGTATCAAAATCGCAATCAATATTCGCAAGTTTTTGCGATACATTAAATACATTTCTACATATCTTCTCGAGTTGTGAACCGTATTAAATCAAACATATATTTTAAGGGACATATATTTTAAAACAGAAAATAAAGGAAAATATTTATATTAGCTATTGTACTTATTATCACTTGTTCTTTTTCTGATGTTAAATATATTCTTAAAGTGAGTCCTTCTGGTAGGTTCACTATGAACCTCACCTCAATCCACAAAAAACACGTAATTTCCCCTTGGTGGGAAATACGTGTTTTTTCATGCTCCTTAATCTATATATTATTAAAAATTACCCTATAATTAAAAAATATCTATTAGAGGAATTGCTTCCATTCTCTCTATAACGTGATTCTTTTCTAAGCAAACCACAACGGATTAAATCGGCTATAGCTCTCTTTACTGTACTCCTTGACATCGATGTATCTTTTGCAATAGTATTAATTGCTGGCCAGCACTCACCCTTTGCATCACACCTATCTTTTAGATACATATACACACACTTAGCACGAGATGGAAGTTCCTCTTTATAAATTCTCCCAAAAAAGCTCAATGAAATACCCCCTTATGTCCTTAGTATTGGTTTACGTTTTGGATCTACTTTACTTCCATCTGCTTGTTCATGCCCAGGAGTATGAAGTATACCTCCTTGTCTCTTTACCGTGGATTCGGTAGTTTCTTCTTCATCTATTGCATCAGTCATATGCTGACAAAGAACATTTTCTTCTAAGGTCTGCTTGTCGGCATAGCGTACCTTACGATGGGACTTTTCCTCCATTTCATATGGCTTATCGAAAGTAATCCCCCAATCTAAAAACAATCGAAGTTTTGCTTGCATTGGATGTACACCTGTTTTCATAATTACAAAGTTTCCTTTAGGCAAGGATTTTAACTCATCTGCCATAAGTAGTGGTCGCTCAATCATCTGTAAACTTTGAGAGGGATCATTTTTCCCTCTGCTGATGCTTCCACTCATAACTGTTCTACTGCCAAGTGCTTTAGATAACACCTGAGCTGTTTCTGAATTTGGTGCAAACCCTCCAAATATAGTGAGTTGACAGTTATCAGTTATAATCTCACTACCTTCTTTTCCATAGTTTTTATCAAGCTGTGCAAAGGATTGAATGATTGGTACAATAGAAATTCTTCTTGATCTCCCTGCACTAAGCATCATTTCGAAGGATTCTATCTTTGGGATAGTACCTATTTCGTCTGCATATATCATCACACGATTAGGAAGCTTACCACCATTTTCATCCGCTACTGTTAACATTTCACGGTAGAATTGTTGCAAAAATAAACTGACCATGAAATACTTTGTATTATCTTCTTCCGGGAGTATAAGAAAGATTGCAGATTTTTCGTAGCAGAAACTTTCCGCATCAATTGTTGTATCAAAGCACAATATCTGCTCCATTTCAGAATCAAGAAATGCATTGAGTCTTGAAAGTACTGTAGAAAGAACAGAAGCCATTGCCTGCTCTGCTGAATTAAGAGCCGCACCAGCAAACCATCTAGCTTTATGATCAGGAGGAAGTTTATCCATCAATAATTGAAACTGGCTTTTCCCTTTCACCTTGCTTGGTGCCATTAAATCCTGGACCAATTTAAACACACTTATGATATGTCTTGTATCTATTACATGTCCATCTTCCTCAGTAGGTGGGAGATATTCTGCTATAAGCAAAATAACTGCTGTCAGAAGTCCTTCTGCAGCATCATAGAAGAATGCATTTTGTCCATAAGCTGAACTGTCACCACCTAAATTTATGATTGTCTTTGAAATTATCTTTGCATATTTTTCTGCCTTGGCTCTTGCAGATAGATTATTGTTATTCTCTCTATATGCATCCATATACTTATTTACTAAATGTAGAAGGTTATTTCCATCACTGCGTGTGGGATTTCTTAAATCAATGACTGCAACTTTATATCCATAATTCTCTTTTGCTATAGTTCCATAGTTTCTAGCTAAATCTCCCTTTGTATCAGTGGTTATAAAACTCATCCCACTCGCACATGCATATTCTAAATTTGGATATAGAAAATAAGCTGTTTTACCAACCCCTGCTGCACCAATCATAAGACAGTGAACATCTCCTGTATCTACAAGACCTACAATATCTCCTTTATTTCCTTTACATCCGACCACTAACCCCTGTATCAAATTACCACTCTCATCACGTGGAAGATTCTTACCCTTTCTCCATTGTGATACTTTAAAAGGAATATGCTCATATGTTTTAATAATTTCCTTTTGCGTAGCAAAACGAGCAACTCCATGTTGACCATCACCTACAGTTTTAGATTTGATTCTATTTAAGGAATAATAATGAGCAAGTAAAGACAACCCACCAATAACTAAAAACATTATGGAACCAACTCCTATCAATAAAAACACCTGTGATTGCATTACATTAACCTCCATTTCTTAAATGTCTTAAGTAAATTAAAACTGTCCAATAGTTTTTATGACATCATCATTAACTGTTTTTGCTCTTGCTTTTGTTGCTGCATCACAATAGTAATAATTGCCTTTAAGCAATGTCCAGCAATAGTTTCATATCTTCTGGCAATATCTTTCTTTTCATTTTCACAAATAACACCCTGCTGTTTTCCAATTTGCTCAAGTTCTTTTTGTATATCTAATAAGCGATTATTAAGTTTGCTACGATTTTCATACGCCTTGAATCCGTCATGTAATCCTGTAAGCAATTTGTCCGTTTCTGAAGGATAGCCCATCTGTCTGTATTCATTGGATGCAAGGCATAAAGAAAGAGCAGACAATTGTTTTAAATTTTCAACCATCTGCTCTGTATCATCAGTATTACATTTTTTAAATAAGGTATTTAGTTTTGAAGGTGAATTGTCGCTCTTATCAGTTTCAATAATATATTCTCTAATTTCAGAGCAGCTCTCATCACGAATAATATATTGTGGGTGTTCCTCCGATGGAATTGCATGGAGGTTGAAGCTTTCTTTAATATCTTCATTCCAGTCCTTGCATTTAGAAAGCAATCTGCTACATTTAATTCCTTTCTTAGAAAGCAAATCCTGAAACTTTTCACTTGATTCAATCCCAGCAGTATCATAGTCTAAACATAATATTACCTGATTTAAACTAGGATTATTTTCAATCATTTTTAGCATTGCTTGTTCCGATACTCCACATAATGCAACATAGCTGTGTTCTTGCCAATTGGTGTTTTTATAGATTGTAATGAAAGATAGCATATCAATAGGTGCTTCAAATACATAAAGCCTATTGCTTATTCCTGTGTAATGAAAGCTATAACAAGGATTGCTACTCTCTACATTACCTTTAAAGCTTTTACCATTAGAATATATGCCACGTTTATGAGCATGACAAGGAACTCCATTTTCATCATAACCTACAAATACTGCATTATGATACTCTTTTGTTTTATCTGCTGACTGTTCACAGCTTTCATATAGTAATTTTTTCTTAGCGAAGAAACTTACCACATCACGGTCAATATAACGATTTTTAATAAGATATGCAAAAACTTTTCGCATATCTGAATTCTTTGGTGGTAGTTCAAAGGGGTTTTGTTCCTTTTTCTTTATTTCTTTTGCCTTACTGTATACTTCACCTTGCTCACCTCCAAGAAGCTTCATTACCGCCTCTGGAAAAGATAAACCATAAAAGCTTTGTACAAAATCAATAGCAAGACCTCCCTGCTCTAATGCATGATCATACCATTCATTACCTCTAATTGTTATACTATTGTCACTTGCAAGCCTTTTTTCTCTACCCGATGGCAAAAGTTTCTCACCTTGTCTTTGTAAAAATTCTACAAGGTCAACTGCATTGGCTCTTTGCTTTTGCTCTTCTGTAAAATGAATGTAAGTACCCATAAGCACCTCCTTGTTTATCTTTCTATTTTTATTTTTCAATCGTCTATCCTCTTTTTTTATAATTTCATATACAAAAAATAGCCTTTCATTTGAAAGACTGTAGTTTTTATGTTCTATTTATTTTTTCCATACTCTCCTACTATAATTTGCAGTTTTCTGCATTCTACATCAGTCCTGCTTAATTATTAATCTATATTCTATAATCATTATTTATATTTCATATACATTCAGAAAATAGCCTAAGTAGATAGTCTCTGCGTACTTGGGATATCGTAATGTCCCTAAGATCATTTTTCAAACTTACTATAATTTCTTTTTTTGTTGTAGAATCATTATCCGAAAGAAACATATTATAATCTTTAAGGTTTTTATTTTTTCTTTCGTAATCAATATCTTTTTTTAATAATATCGTAGGAGACAAATTTCGACATATTACCATATATTCTCTTGCAGCATATGCTAAACTTAAAGCTCCCCATCTACTTGGTACTAAGGTATTTATTAGCGGAATTTCTTTTCGTGTATAATTAACATTATTTACAGTAATTGAACTACAATAATTTATATTTTGACTTACATTATAAATGGCTAAATCTATCCAATCTGATAATCTAAAGATCGGCTTAATAAATAGAATGTTTTCATTATTTATTAATAGTGCAGAAGTTTCATCCGAAATTTCCACATCTATATATCCAATTTTGCTATATGATGTTGGATATTTCTCTATGAGTCTACAAGCTACATCTATATCATCTGTGAATGAAAATAAAATTCTTTTATGAATTGCTTTATTCAAATTATGGCTAGGGATTATCTGACTATATATTTCATCTAAAACACAAATATTACTGATAAAATTTTGTCCGTTAGATAAAACTCTTTTATGACTGTTTAGAACTTTTTCATTCATGGGCATGGCTCTATATAGTCGCATCCAACAATCCTCCCGCTATAAAATCTTAATAATAAATATATATTAATTACCATCCTTCTAGAAAGTATCTCTAAATATCAATATCATTTGTCTCAATCTTTGTATCTCCACCCAGTGCAGATGCTAATACAACAGTGACAATACCAACAGCCGTTGCACCAACTACTGCCATCGTAGCAATGAACTTTTTATTCTCTGAGTCTTTTTCACCCATCAATCTTGAGATTTCAAGCATCTTATCAACGATATATTTTCTCTCTTCAAACGAAAGATTCTCATCATCAAGCTGTTTTTGTAAGACTTCAATTATAGATTTACATGAATCATAATAAGATTGCACACTTTCCCTATTTGACTCTAAACCTTTATCCAATGTATCTTTGTATCCAACCAACATTTCTTTTGCCGTATTGGAGAACTCCGGAAATTGCTCTAGTGCCTTCTTGGCCACCTCTGGATCCATCTTATCTAGCATTGATGCCATAGTAATAACCTTATCTTTTGTAAGATGTCGAAAATCCTCAATATTCAATTTTCTTAATACTTTCTGTTCCGTTAATGGTCTGCCCATAGTGACTCCCCTCCTTGAATAATAATAAATTCAAATTAATAAGTCTTTCAATTTGTCTTTTTTATTTTCATTATACAATGACTTGATATCTTTTAAAACAACAACTTTATAAATAAACGTAACCCATCTTTTTAATTTTACAGTATCAACCCATGATCATCCCTCTTATGTCCCTGAACAACTTTCTTTTCTCTCAACTTCTTCATAAGCTTACTATCAATTTTAAGTCCTATCCCTGATGATCTAAACGGAATATTATCTTCAAATATTTTACTCATATGATGAAGCATTCTCGATGCTACAAGACAAACAGATGGATTATGGATCTTATCCATATTTTCAAGAAAAAACTTTGCATATTCATTTCCTTGTTCAGCGGATAAGGTAAAATACTCTTTAGCCATCCCTTTATCTTCTGATACATACCTTCCCAACAAGTATAGTTTTCCTAGCATATATTGTGCAAACTGATTCCCATTGTCAGATGCTATCTCTAGAAACTTAACAGCTCTTTTTATATCTTCTTCATCGGGATTCTCTTCTTTAAGAATTACCTTTGCCTTGCCATAATAAAAAAGTGAACTTTTTGAATTTAAGTTTATTTTATCTAACTCTTGATTAATTACGTCTGTATCATATAAAAACAAATTATTTTTATCTATTTCTTCTATAATTATTTCATCAGCATCATCAAGTTCTTCAAAAGTAATAACCCCTGTATTTAAATTATCCGCTTCCTTAATTATCATGTTCTTAATTGACTTAAATTCCTTTTGCTCCGATAAAGGTAGAGGCTCGGGTAAACTATCCATATAACTATGAAGTACCTCGTTGCGCATTTCATACCATAAATTATATGCCTTGCTTATTCTTTCGTCCTTAGACAGCTCATCTACAATGTCATCTACCATTCCTTTTAGCTGTGGCTGTAAATATCCATATTGCCTTTTCCCTTTAGTAAATTGTAAGCGTTCTGCAAGTTTTATTAATTTCTCTTCAATTTTATTATTCTGTACCATACCGCTTTTCATTTCATAAATTAATTGCATCAGCACTTCTCTCGATTCATGTTTCAGCTCATCTCGTCTTTTACTTTGCTCTATATAAATTCCTTCTAATTCCTGACCAAAAATATTTTTTACTAATCCTGATTTCATTTTCTCAATACCTTTTTTAGTTAGATATCCTTCTTTAGAGTCTGTTGAATAACAAATCAAATGAACATGTGGATGATGCCCCTCATTATGAAATGCTGCATACCACCTAAAGTTCTCAGACTTTATCTTTAAAGACTCAGCAATATCTATGGCATAATAAGAAAGCATATTGTGCCAGCTTTCAGCATTATCATATCCTAGCCTAGTAGCATCTTCTCGTCTTAGAGAAATAATTGGTGTCCATATGTTGCCTTTATGATTTGCAACTTCATCTGCAATCCTACTTAGAACCAGACTATCATCGCCACCAGTAAACAAACCATGCTTACCCATTTTCTCTACTCTTGGTCTGTTTGCAATATAATCAACATAATTCTTCCGTTTACCAATTTTATCAACGTTTTGTTCTATTGCTATCCCAATAAATTCAGAAGCATTTTCTATTGTAGGATTACCAATATAGTCCTCATATTCAAACAGATTTTTAGTACTTGGAAACTCTTTTATTATCTGAACAATTATTTCCTCTTGCTTAATTGTAGATGAAAGATTTTTATCTTCAACTCGTATTCTTTCCACTCCATCTCTGGTCGCAATATAATTTACTAAATTTCCAAGATGAGCTGATGTATTTTCACTCCCACCTTTTAAATAAGGACATTTTAAAATAAGTCTTGGCATAGATTATCACTCTCCAATTCCTTGTTGAAACTTTATCGCCTCCTCCATAGATACTTTACCTCTAGTCTTTTTCAATTGCTGTACACATCTTCCTCTAAGACTACGAAGTTCTTCTTCATTAATTTCTAACCCAGCTGCAAGTATATTCATCATCATACTCATTTCAATGGATAGACGAAATAGATTGCTTGAATTTCTATTTTCTGTTTCTTTTAATGTTCCTTGTATAGCTGATATCAAAATCTTAGACAGATATCCAGTGGTATCCTCACTAACAAGGTATCCCATATAAAAGTTTAAAGCTTTATCTATAAACTCACTTCGGCTTTTACAATTGTCTCTTTCAAGTAGGTTATCCATTTTTTCTATTGTTTCAGGATAGAGCCATACTGCTGTCCGTTTCTTTACATTATTCTTTATTTCTGCCAATTTCATATCACCTCAAACATCTTATGTTTTGACTTGACCACCCAAGCGTTACACCTACAAATGCTTATCTTATGGGTTTTATTCTAATTACTGACCACCTAGATAGACACAAACCGTATTTTCCGACCACCTGTCTTTATTCCTTTAACCCACGGCACTGCCGGGGGATGTGGATGGAAGGTGGAATTTTTTGACCACCTTCCTTTATCCTGCACCAAAATCAATAGGGGGGTTCACTTACCTTTTAGGCTCATATTCTCCAAAATTCAAGTATCTTAAGGGTTAATCTGCTCTATTCATAAATCTCTTCAAATTCGCCCACAAATCGTTTTATCTTTCCTTAAGGATAACTTGTGCCACTCTCGTCCATACAATCGCACACAGGGGCAAATATCGCCCCAAAAATGGTTTTATTCCTGTGGAGTGGATACGGAGGTTGCAGTACCAGTATTTTTAGCTGGTTTTCTTGGTGTTTTAGCTTTACTTTCTTCCTCATTCTTTTCATCAATATATTCTCTGACATTGGCTGGTACATATTTCTCATAGAGTTTTTGTAGTTGTTCTGCTAGTTCATCTTGTACATCAATCTCTTTCTTCTCCATATATTTCTTGATTGCTCTTAGTTTTTCTGCCTCAAGACTTACGCTGATAGTATCTTTTTTCATCCAACATGCCTCCTTCATTCTATTAACTTTTTTATGGATTCCATTTCAAAAACAGAAAAGGAATAGCCACTACATACTCATGACCATTCCCTGATTTTCATCCACTGTCTGCTCTGGAGACTCTTCAATTTCTTCTGCATTTATAGTTTCTATAGGAACTTCTGCCTGTTCACTTTTCACTCTTTCAGTCCTTCTTCTGCCACGATTAGAGGTGGCTCTTGGAGTGATTTCTGACGAACTTTCAATAATAGGGGCCGTTGTTTCCGTCTGGTTATCCTGTTCATTATCATTTCTCTCTAGATATCTTCTAGTAGCTGATGGAACGTATTTCTCGTAGATACTACTAATATGTTTTTGCAATTCTCCCTCTACAGTCAGATCCTTTTCATTCATATAAAACCGTAATGCTTCTAACTTTTCTTTTTGAAAAGTTACCTGTAATGTTGCTTTTTCCGTTGAAATACTCATCTTCTAAATCCTCCTTTTCTACCTACATTTTCATCTCCATACCTTGGGACTGTCCGAATTCCTCTATAAGTGATAGCTTATTATCCTTAGAACTATAACGGTAAATTGCATCTGATAATACTTCATCAGGTTCTACTTGGCTCTCATTTACTTCTGAAACCATCCTTTGAATAAATTCTAAATCTATATTTTCTTCCACCATAATATCTGCTTCTTTTATTATGATGACTTCGTGGAGAGAAGATGGTAATACTATAAAATCTCCACCTAATTTTTCTGCAATCGAAGACATTACTTCTTCATCAAATATATATGCTGCGCCCTGCATCCTTCTATCATTACTTAGTACCCACATCATATTTTCTCCTGCCATTTCCTCAAATAGCTCCACTTCTTCTCCCATTAGTTCTGCGATAATATCATTCATATTTTCGAATTTAGGTGGTAATATCTTTGGCATATTCCTCACTGCTTGGTCATGAATTTCTCTTTGGTCAACACCAAAAAGCTTTAAGTGATCATTATTTAATAAAATACTTCCTGTACCTTCTTCTGATATAGATACATTCACCCGATATACAATTGCTAAGTCTTCTCTAATTTGATGAGGAATTTCTTGTAATAGCTTTTCATTTTTCTCTGCATTAATAACCATGTAATAAAGATTATCTTTTATGTTATTGTAGGTGAAATTTTCTAAATTAAACTGTGGTGTCCTTTTTATTTCTCTTTGAAAAATCTCACCAATCTGACCCATAGTATCCTCAATCTTCATACCCTCCTGATGTAAGTCATAAAAAGCATTCAGGTAAATATTAGGACAGATATTGCTTTCTCCACGCAGCGTAAGTCCTGTTAATTCCTCCCCATTATTTTTTCTGACCACATTAATTTCTGGTGATACATCTTTATATTCCTCTGGTAAATAATCCTTAATTTCTCTTTTTACACTTTCTACATATTCATTAAATGTCATATGCTTTCTCCTTTACATGTGCTGTTCTCATTGAAACAGACTGCTTTTTATAGTTACCTTCATTACTACCTGCTACTTAAAAAACTTACAATCTTATTTTAAAAATCAAATCCTATAAACTCCATCCTTGGTTGTGCCTCTGGTTCTTCTCCTGTGAATTCTTGAATTTTACCAAATTCATGTGTGTATTTTTTTATTTGCTCATCACTCAAGGATATAAATTCTCCATCTTGGCTATCTCCTACAATAAAAAAAGGACCAGCAATAATGTCATTACCAACCCTTCGATTTAGTTCCATCTCATTTAATTTTCCTTCTTCATTACATACTAAAATACAATTATCATCTAAATAAATACATTCAAATAATCCCTCAACCTCTCCTTGAATACCCTCCAAATCATTCTCTATTTCTTTTTCATAAGGCAATTTTTGTGGCTCAATCTTTAAGATACGAATCGTCTTTTTTATATTATCCATTCAATCATCCTCCTACATATTTATGTTTTGACTTGGCTTTATTTCTTCATCTAAGTTACTGCAATAGTCAAGATAGATTGTCATATCGAAGCAATCATCTAACACCTCAATTTCTGCGATTTCATCTCTGCTTGTTAGTTCATCTAAGAGTAAAGTTCCAATACCATTGTTTTCTTTTACAACTATTCCATAGGATTCTTCTATCTCATCAAAATAAATAGACCAACTTCCATTTGAAGTATTCTCTGTCGCCTCCTTTATTATTTGCTCTGCCACCATTGAGATCTGCTGTTCAATATATGGCTTAATGTTTGGCATAAATGCAACATACCTTGGATAATCATATCCTTGACTATCAATTAAAATCCCATCTCCACTGTCAATATTTAATGCAAGTAGTCCATGGAGCTTTCCAGCAGAATCTATATACATTTCTTCCTTTCTATCTGCAATAAAGGATTGTTCACTTAATAAATTCTTGCTAAATGTCTCAAATTCCTTATCATTCAATAATTCAATTCCATTAATTACACATTCCCTCGTATTGAATGCAGATGTTTTTCGTTCAAATATTGCTTTTGTAGTTAACATATGCTCCTCCTTTTATTTTAAAATATGGGGTCTACCATATAAAACCTGTTTGTTTGAATCAAATAAATCTCTGTACACCACCTGTCCTTTCGAGTATGAGGCATCTATTACTTTTCCATTTCCGGCATAGATTCCTACATGTGTAATGTTCATAAATCTGCCGTTTGGCTTGTGACTCCAAAATACTAAATCTCCAGGAACTAAATCTTCTTTTGAAACAGTAAGATTATTATTCACGCAAAATCTTCCTTGCTCTGCTGCAGTTGCTGGTATAATTATTCCAATCTGTCTGTAGCTCCACATGGTCAAATAACTGCAATCCGTATAATTTCCTTGTCCTCTTCTTTCTTGTGAATAGGGATCTCCAAGCCTTGACATGGCAAGCTTTACTATCTCTGACCCCTTCTCACCCTCTGGCAAATCATGATACAACTTCTCTAATTCTTCTGGAGTAATGCTCTGTGTCCAATCTCCCCATTCCCCAAAACCATCTCCTTCACTTGGTGCTGGAACTCCATACTTAATTCGGTAATAAATTTCATTGGCATTGGCCATATCTTCATAAGTAGTTTCCTTTCCCATAATACTTTCAATATTTGTATAGACTTCTGGTAGAGTATCAATTGGAACTGCCACAAGATATGTTTCCTCCACTTCATTTCCGTCTGCATCAATTATGGTTCTTGTTCGTTCCTCATAAGTGACAAAGCAGTCAATATATTTACCTTGATCTACACCTGATGGCTGGTCAGAGGCGAAATACAGAGAATAAAAAATAGCCTTAACCCTTATAGAGTCCAGACTATCTTCATCTTCCATTTGACCATTTACTTCCTCTATTCTTTCACCAAGCATTGTAAAGCTATTACGCATATCTTCTATCTGACCTCGATATTCTTCTGGAATATTTCCTGATATAGCACCTCCATGAAAGGATAACCCAATAGCAGTATTGTTATGATTTGCTGTTCCTGAAAGCAATCCACAGATAATAACAATGATTAGTATAAATGGAGATAGGATTGCAGCAATAGTCCACCCTATACCTTTTCTCAGCCTTTCATCTGATAATGCTGTTATAGCTGCTTTTGCAACAAGTCCTATGGTTGTAGGGTCTGCCATTTATTATCACCACCATTTCATTCCGAATAAGCTTTCTTGCTCGCCTATATCATTCATCTCATCTTTCATCCTATCTTCCATTTTACCTATAGTTTTATCTACCGCGTTTTCTAAAATATCCGTATCAAATCCTGCATCTATATATCCCTCTTCAATGGAAGTTTTGTAATGCTTAGATGGTATTCCAAGTTCATGACCAGGTGTCATAACATAAACCATTGCTGAAACAGTACTACCATTTAACACAATCTCCATGTTTTCCTTTTGATAAAAATTAGGGTATCCTTCATACCCATCTAGTGATTTCTCATCTTCTGGTTGGATTCCCCATAGCAAAACGGGAACGCTACTTCCTACACATGGTTCAATAGTTGCCACTGCACTATATCTTGAACCACGAAATACAAGCTCATATCCCTTTATTTCTGATGCCCCAATGACTTTTGCAGTAGGGCATCGTTGTTTCATCTGTGATAGATTTAAATTACTTCCATAGGCAATGTATAATATTTCTGGTGCTGACTCATTTGATTTTTTATTTTCCATCCTAACCTCCTACTGATTCATAGACATAGTAAAAGCAGGAGATTCTTCCTCCTGCTCATCTATTGCCATATCATTATTTTGTGTTTCTATTATCTCTTCCTGTGAATCTGAAAGCTCAACTTCTCTCTTTTTTCTTAACCTCTCTTTCTGTGCTTCTGCCTGTTCAGGTGACTTCCATGCAATATTTCCTTCTAAATGGTCAAGGAGATGTTTCCTTGCTGTTTTGAATTCATCTCCTATTAAACCAAGTCTTAATAGCCATACTCTGAAGGTATATTTTTCATTTTCTGATACAGTTTTTATTGGACTTGCTGACCTTTGGTTGTATGCTTGAGCCGTAATAGCCATACAAAATTGCAGATATGCTTTCATCTTCCCAGCATGAAGGGAACCATTAAAGGCACGAAACTCGATCGTTCCCTTTTGAAAGACCGAATGAAGATTCAAACAGTGGTATCTGCTATCATGATAATGTTGATGGCCTCCATCCCTACCGTTGTACCATAGGTTTCTTAGCTTACTGATAGTTTTGGGTTTTTGTTTATTTAACTTTTCTAAAAATTCTACATCTATCTTTTTACAATATCGCCTTTCCCTCTCCGAACTTACCTTTAATGCCTTATATATCATATTTTCTTTTGCTGCTACAATATTAACAAGATTTCTTAATTGATATGCTTCAAAAGGTGCCGCATTAATGTGAATATGGATTCCACAGGACTTATTACTAAATGCTCCAGCCTCTCTGAGCTTACGCACCATCTCCTGTATCCTTTCGATATCTTCATACTTACAAATGGGACTAACAAGTTCAACACTGTATTCTCTGTCAGCTATTTGCTTTCTATTTCCCACTTTCTTCTGACAGCTGATACTACCATCACTTACAAATTTCCACTTTCGGTTTTCATTATCCCTTACACTATAAGTATCATAACCACCACCTTCATGTTCAGCTATCCCACCAAGATATTCAACAACTACTTCAGCAGCTCTTCTTCTTGTTATGCCTGTCATCTCAATTTCAATTCCAAAGTTCTGTTCTCTTAAATCCACAGCCTCACCACCTTACCATTGCTTTTTTGCTTCAATGATGTCCTCAGCATTTTGAAATCCTGCATACTTAGAGGCGGTGACAATATATTCTGTAAGTCTTTCATTCCTCCAAGAGTCTATTAGCTGTCCATGGCATATATCATGGAGTTCATTTATCTTTAGTATAGTGCTTTCAATAATTCTAGATACTTGCGTAGATTCTCCACCAGATAGCTTTATCTTATCAATATATTCATTGAGAATATGGTCAAATTCTTCAATATTCCTTTCATCATAATGGTTATATGCTAGGAAGGGATTTTTATATTCTTCTCCATTAATACAGCACTTTATCTGCTCCAATAGTCTTGGCCTATTCTTTTTTTCTGCCTTTAAAAACTGTTCCATAAAACAAAGCAAGTCATTATCCCTGTTTGGAGTGTAACTGATGCACACCCTCAAATCATCTATAATGCCTTGCTTTTGTTCTCGATAGGATTCAATTTTTTCTTGTTTCTTTACCCATTCTACACTTTCAGTAGTCACTACCTTCCACCTGCCTTTCCGAATAATTTTTCCTTATATGCTGGAGCATGGACAGCTAAATTATAACGCTCATTACCACACTTATATAAACAGACCCCTCTCTGTGGAAATTTAATAAGATTGTATTCTGATTCTTCAAGCTGCAAGGTATCCATATAAAACTGCTTATCAATATTTCCTGCATTAAATAAAAAAGCGTGTGCTGGAATAGAAAACAGTGGTTTCGTCAGCTCCTTAATTCCTTCAATATTGAAGTCCTCAAGGTTTTGACTACTAAGTATTACTGCTGATTCTTTCTTTCGCACTCGCTTCATAAAATTACGGATATATTCTATTGCAGTAAGATTGGTAAGGAATAAATACAATTCATCAATTCCAGCTGCAGTATTACCTTCCGTTAATAGTTTATCTGACATAAAGGATAAAACATTAAACAGTAATGCGTTCTTTACATTTTTACTGGCCTGTAATAACCCCTTTACTCCAAACACAATAAATCGATTAGAGGTTATATTGGTATGTCCGTTGAAAAACTTACTTTCTGCCCCTTGGCACATAGAATGAAGTCCAAGTAGGATTTCTTGTAATAATTCTGCCGTGTAGAGCTGATATTTTCCCTTGTCATAGCCTTTATATTCTTCCTCTATTAATGTATATAAATCTGAAAGAATAGGATAATCAACCGATTTTAATCGGCTGAAATTTGTACTATCACTGATGCTCCATTTGGTGTAGAGTTTTCCTAGCATAATTTCTATAACATCGATATGCCTATCATCAAAATCTTTATAGCACCTAAAGAAATCTTTTAAAAAACTAATGTGTTGACTTAGCTTTGTCGCTTGTCTAAATGCAAGAGGAGCATCTTTATCCTGTGGACTTCCTCCCTCATCCCAAGTCTTTGGTTCTAGTGGATTTATCATATATTCTCCACTCATTAAATCTACAAAGCATCCACCTATATTTTCTGCTAGCTCCACATACTCATGCTCTGGATCTAAGCATATGACATTCTTTCCTGATTCTAAGATATTACATAATATTAGCTTTAATAAATAGCTTTTCCCTTGTCCTGAATTACCAAGAATAAGAATACAGGGGTTTGTTTTATCATCATCTCTTTTATCAAAATCAACGAGAATATTAGAACCAAACTTATCTCTACCTAAATAAAATCCGTTGCTATCGGTCTTGCCTGAATAATTAAAGGGATATAGATTTGCAACTGAGGATGCTGGAAGTACTCTTTCAAATTGACTGGCAAATATATTTCTTCCTGTTGGACCAACACACAAAAACCCTTGCTGTTGCCTAAGTATAAGTCTATCTACATTTAATTTAGAACGAACAAGTTCTGTTAACACATCCGTCTGTAATAGTTTCAAGCTGTCATAATCACTTGCAGTAAGTTCAATATATACTGCACAATGAAGGAGTGGCTCTCTGTTTCTATGCATGGTTGATACAAGGGTAACAACATCTTGTAAGTTGCTTTCTGCTGTTACGGTCTGTTGCAAATCATTTGTATTTGCAGTATTCATTCTGTTTTTATTTGCTGCATTATGAATTATTTTCTTTTCTTCATTAGGAGTTACCTGTCTAGTATAGATTCTAAGGGTTACTCCATCTTTTTCCCCAAGATGACGAAGGATTGCCTGTTCACTGGTGCTTGTGGGGTATTCTCTTAGTGCCCATACGCATCTGTTGGTATTACCACAGATAAAATGGTCTGTGTTGAATTTGATGATGGATGGAGCAATCATATCTACAAAGGTTTTGATTTTCTCATCTTCTGCAATAGGTAGTTTCTTTTTTACCATAGCATCTTCTTGCCTCTCTTTCTTTTTCTGTATTAAAAAAAGCCCTACACGTCAGTGCAAGGCTATAGATATAAATAGATTTATTATTAAGTTGTTTCATAATCTTATAGATAAATTAGAATGTTTTGACCTAGTTTATTTAATCATATTATGATTTCATTTATTGTTTCTTTTTACCTCGCAACTTCCAGTAGCGAATATTTGAACTGTCCATACTTTCCTCAAACTCTATCAGGTCTTTATCCAATTCTTCATAATCTTCTTTCGTCGGTGGGTTATTTTGTCCAATAGTATTTCCACACCACATGCATTGATAAGCTTTTCGATCTCTTAATCTTCCACAGTATGGGCAAGTAATTAAATCATCCTGTCCCGTGGCAGTTTGTGTCCTGTGGCAACATAATGAACAATAAAATGTATCCTCTTCATCAAACAATGTTTTGGGGTTGTCATTACCACAATTAGCACATTTCATATATTTTCCCTCCATCTTTGCAAGCCTATTTCTCTTTTCTACTTAATTTATTTTATAGCTTAAAAGACATTCGACAACTTTTTTTTACTATAAAAAATTCAATCAAAAATAATAATATGCTATTCTGGTTTTTATGTTGTGCTTGTCTTATCATACGTGTTTACAACCTGTAAGCCAATCCTCCAAACATAATCCCCATATGCTTATAATACGTACATTGTCCCAGCGTTCTTTTAAAGACTTTCCATTAAAAATTTTAGCCTCTACTAATTCTTCTGCTGTATCATATTCACATCCATCAGGAGTATCACAATAACCGACCCAGTAAGGTTTTTCGTATTCAGGAAGAAAACCTAAATAATGTTCTGATTCTTCTGGATCATCTACAAAATAAAAACAAGTCTCGTCTATTGAAATGCCTTCCTTTAATTGCTTAAAGAAATAATTATAATCCAATGTATCCATTTTGCTTCTTTCAACTCCCGTATTGTTTGATACTATATTTTATATCTTTTGTATTAATATATTTTTCCTATATAAGAAATATCTATAATCAAACTTTATCTATTTGGTTACTTCGTAATCTTCCTACCTACAAATATAATACCATATACATATCATTAAAGAAATAACTTCTTGCTCTTATTAATCTCCATATACCACCCACCTCTCCCCATCATAATTTTCATACCTTTCCGTTGTTACATTCTGCTCATAATAAACACCAAGTAGTCTTTTAATATCAGCATTATTAGCTCTTCTAGTAGTAAATCCCTGATCTTTTAAACTCTTTTCAATCCTTGAAAGGTAAGGCATTACATCCGATTCCTTTTCATTTTTAAGACGGATAATAATTAGAAACTCACGAGCAGTAGCCATCTGCACCTGCATCCTATCAAGATTGGAACTGTCTTGCTGTAGTAGTTTTCGGATAACAGAATTTTGTTCTGTATCCATTCTTCTTTTTAAATACTGCTTATTATCATCAAAGTTTTCTTTTGAATTTAGGCATAACATTTCAATTTCAGCAATCCCTTTAAGTACTGTCATAAGTGCATAAATCCTTGCACTTACACTTGATTCAGATAGTACAGATATATTGGTTGGATGAATAATAAAATATACTAGCTCCCCATATGGAGTCTTTAGACTATAATCTGTGATTTCATCAATACCAATCAGTTCTCTAGTAGATTGCTTTTGTCTTTCTTTTTGTTTCTGTTTTCTGCTCACTCCTATAACCTCCATTCAAATATCTGCTGTTTTAAAAGAAAAAAGACACAGGCATAGCGAATGAAATTCAGTATGCTTGTGTCTTCAAACTGTATGGTTAAAAATGTATATACTGCTGTTATTACAATAGGTGGCATGAAGTTAAGCTGTGCTAAAGCAAATACAGAAATAAGAAGTCCTATTCCAATGATGCCAATATCTTTTAATTCCCACAGCCACAGAGTTGCCTTAGCCTTTAAATTATCAGGATACATATACATTGTCTATTCCTCCGCTTCTTCCTTAAATTTTCTTAAAAAATGAGCAATCCCTCGCATAATAAAATCTACACAAGGGATTGCTACACTATTACCAAGTGCCTTATATCTTGCACTATCGGATGATTTTTCTATTTTCGTCCACCCATCTGGAAAACCTTGAAGTCTTTCGCATTCCATTGGTGTTAGTCTGCGTACTAGATTCTTAGTAGTTACAAGGTTTTCACTTCCTCCTCCGTTATCTCCACCCTCAGCTCGAAGCGTTGCACAACCTTCTTTATAATTAGCAAATTCCGATTGTCCAAACATCATTTTTTCACAATCTACAATGCATTTATCTTGACTGACATATTGATTACCATTGCCCTTTTCATCCCCCACACATAATGCCCCTACTGTATCTTGATAAGTCTTAGGTGGATAACAAACAGCATGAATATCACTGGTTGTAAGAGTATAACTAATATTTTCTTGAAATCCACATCCATTTCCGCCATTATGATCTTGTCTATCAATGGTATTTCCCGCAATACAATAACTGTCTGAATCAATTGGTTTTGATACTAATGGTACATTATTTCCTCCTGTTCCATAGGTAGCTGCTATTGTTGGAGCTACCTCAAGGGGACCATTATATCTACAGTCTTTTGCATGATTATCAAATAGAACAGATTTATTATTGCCACTTGTTTCAGCCGCTGAAGCAATAGCGGAACAAAGGTCAAAATATATTTCTGCATCACCTTGCTGAGTTGCCATAACTATAGGTTGATTTCCTCCCATACTAGCCCTTAGTGTTAAAGTAATATTTTCTGTTATATCCATTCGGTCACCACCCTGATCATTTAGACATATCATAGGTTCTGTAACAAATGTCTGCATCTGCATATTTTGAGTTGCCATTAAGGCTCCTGAGATTCCATTTAAGTCAATACCCTCATTGCGTTGATTGATATGATATGCTTTATATTCAGTAATCATATTGTCATTGGAATCTTCCTCTGTTCCTTCAGCTTCCCCTTGAATTTCTAAAGCTATTTTTAATTGTTTAGGTAGTTCCTTTTCTCTTGCTCTAGCTCTTCTGAGTATTCCCAAACAAGCTGTCTTGCTCAAATAATATTTTGGGTGCGGTGTGTCCTCCAAAATCTGCGACAAGAAAGATTCTTTTACGTCTTTGGGGGACACCCCAGT
>JAEZTQ010000091.1 GCA_023443625.1 Bacillota bacterium
TGTGGTTGGAGCCTTTCTGAAACCATCAAGTGGTAGGAGCAATGAACCAATCCACAGTGTCTCCAAAAGTATAGCATACAGTCCTTGGAGAGGGACTATAAATACTACTACTATATAATACGAGGAATAAAGCTATGGGTGCTTTCTTATTCAAAAAGAAAATAAGGGTTTTGGTGGTTGACGATAGTCTGCTATTTCGTGAAGTGCTGGCTAGAGGTATTTCTTCCGACCCTGACATTGAAATAGTAGCCAGAGCGCAGGATCCATTTGATGCAAGAGACAAAATTCTTGAGTTTGAACCTGACGTCATGACATGTGATGTTCAAATGCCTAAAATGAATGGTATTGAATTTATCAGAAGACTTATTCCTCAATACCCCCTGCCTGTCATTGTGGTCAGTACGGTCAGTACAGCTGTGTTTGATGCAATGGATGCCGGTGCAGTTGATTTTGTGGCAAAGCCGGATGTACAATCTCCAAGTAATGTTGAATCATTCATCTTTGAGTTGATAGCCAAAATTAAAATTGCATATCACGCTAAGGTTAATCAACCTGCAATCGAACAGCATAACAGCAATAGGTCGGAAATGCGGTATGACACTAGTAAGTTAATTGCCATTGGTTCTTCTACCGGGGGAACAGAAGCGATTTATAACATTATGAAACGATTGCCGCCTAATATCCCGGGTATCCTGGTAGTACAACATATACCGACTGTCTTCTCCCGGATGTTCGCCGATAGACTGAACTCGCAAACCGGCCTGCATGCAAAGGAAGCGCAGACAGGAGATTATCTGGAGCCGGGAATGGTGCTTGTAGCACCTGGAGATCAACATATCAAGGTTAAAAAAATTGGCGACAGATACAGGGTGGAAGCCTTTTATGGAGATAAAGTCAATGGACACTGTCCTTCAGTAGACATACTCTTTGAATCTGTAGCCAAGGAATGCGGCAAAAATGCGATTGGAATCATTCTAACGGGGATGGGCTATGATGGAGCAAAGGGGTTGCTGGCTATGAGAAGAGCAGGAGCCAAGACGATTGGACAGGATGAGCAGTCCTGTGTTGTCTATGGTATGCCTAAGGTCGCATATGAGATTGGTGCGGTTGAAAAACAGACATCACTATCCAATATACCACAGGTTTTATTATCGATGTTAAAATAATGTGAATAGGTTAACAGGTGAAAAGTTACGCTCTGGTTGGTGGTTCCGCTAGTGGAAAATCCACGTTGTTAAATCTTCTTATGGGAAGTTATTTCACGTCTTATAAAAGGAAGTTCTGTTATGCTTGTGGATGAAGCAAGAGCTGCACTGGATGTAACAACAGCGGTGGCTATCACCAACTCCATACTGGAAATCGAAGATTTAACAAGAATTATTGTGACCCATCTACTAGAAGAAGTGATATTAAGAAAATATGATAAGATTTTTGTTTTACAGAATGGAAGCCTGACAGAACAGGGTACTTTTGAAGAACTGATGAAGGAAAAAGGATATTTTTATTCCTTGTATATGGTATCCCAATAAGGTAACAAACAGAAAATACCTGCCCGTATCCAATAAATGGAGCCTTGCAGGTGTTTTTTTTATTGAGAGTTATAGACCCTTTGATGATAGAAATAACTTCCGTCATGGACCCAGCAGAATGCTTTCTCAAGGCATATTGAGACATACTGCTTGGCAGAATGAAAAAGATGGTGATTCGACAAACCATGGAAAAAGACCTATCTGGAAGAACCTATTTAAAAATTTTTTAAGATACATTCAATTTTAAAAATAGAGTATGGTTATTTATTCCATGGTATGGTAATATAACTATCATTTAACTTTTTTCGTCATTTTATTCTTTATTATGTATTAATTCATGGGATACCATAAAGTGGATCGGATGGGTATTTTTAAAGAATTTATGACTTACCAACGCTATATGTAATACAATATTCTAGTACAAAGGAGTAAATGAAATGATATCACCAAATGAATTCGTTAAGCAGTGGAAGAGTATATGGGTTGAAGAACCCATAAAGTTTAGCGCAGATACGCTAGAAGACTTAGAGATTGATAAGGAAGCAAAAAAATTTCTTATGGAAGCCGGATTGCCGGATAGCGCAGCACCATCACTATCATTTAGTGTAGGTATGCCGTCCATTTGTGAGAAATATGGGATGGAAGAAGAGTATAGTAGTTACAAATACATAGGCTCAACTGGCTGGGGTGACCCCATATGTTTGTATGAAGATGATGGGTCCATAGTGTATTTGGATCATGAAGAGAATTTGGAATATCAGACATTTATTAACTCCTCAATCTTACAACTGGCGGAATCGCTGCTAGTATATGCACAACTGATCCAGGAAACACAGAAAGAAAATGGAGACGATGCCTTTTTGGATAATAATATTCCCGAGCGGCTGAAGAAGTGGATTTTTGAAGAATTAAAAAGGATTGATCCGCCAGCGGTGGAAGATGGTTTTTGGAAAGCAGAGCTGGAAAGCCTCGATGAGGAAGAATAAAGATTAGTTTAAAATAAGATATCTTAGATACAAATTGTATCAAAAAGGAAGGGTGGACTTATATGGTTCATAATATGTTTGTAGATTTTATAAAACTTTCAGCAAAGCTGCGTTCTGATTATCCTGATAGTCTAGGAAGCTCCTTCAGTGGATGGGAAAATGTTGTGAAAACCTTAACACCTAGTATACCAATTATCTATAAAGCAATTTATAGTAAGGTTTCAGGAACTATGCGTAACATTGAAAACCAGACATTGATGGATTTTATTCCTGGATACAGGTTAATACATATTCAGGATTTAGAGAAAGAGAATACGAACCTTAAAGCCGTCTTACAGTACTATGAAGGCTTTGAAAAAATAACTTTGCTGCCAATATTGGCAAACTACTCCAGCGATTTTATTTGTTTTGGTAGAGATGAGAGGGGTATGGAAAAAATTTATAGCGTGCATCATGATGATGAACCATATATGTTATATGAGTCTCCAGAGAATTTTTTAAAAACTATTTGTGAATTTTATAGACAGAATGTGTATTTTTTAGACCAAGACGGTTATCTGGATTGTGATTTTGATAAATTACAAATCGTAAGCACAAAAATAAATCTCGACATTACATAATAAATATTATAGCAAATTAGCATCTTGATGTCAGTGAACCTGAAAGAAATCCCTTATTTTGGGCAATTCATGGAGGACATCAGGACATCGCTAAGCTCTTGGAGGAATATGGAATTGACATTCATGTTATATATAAGTACTTCTATGAGGAATATGGATACAATTGCTTTTGCTATCGAGCTTGGACAGAATGAAATAGCAGATTTATTAAAGAAACTAACCGAATAAAGTAATTAAAGTTTATCAGAGAGACATATATGGAGACTAAGGTATGAAAGAGACTAATTAAAAAACCTGCAATGATTAACTAATTAGTCAGCACTTAGATAATTTTTATTGAAGGCTTAATATGGTAACTGTTGGCATGGATCTGGGAACAACAAATAGTTTGGTGGCTTATTGGAATGCTGAGAGGGCAGAAATCATCCCGAATGTAATCGGTGAAAACCTGACACCTTCCGTGGGCAGCGTAGATGAAACCGGTGAAATTCTTGTAGGGCAGATTGCAAAGGAAAGACTGATAACTCATCCAGATATGACTGCGGCTGTCTTTAAACGATTTATGGGTACTGAAAAAAAATATCAACTTGGTAAATATAATTTTACACCAGAAGAGCTTTCTTCCTTTGTATTAAGGTCATTAAAGGCAGATGCAGAGGCTTTTTTGGGTCAAGCTGTAGAGAATGTGGTAATCAGCGTACCGGCATATTTCAATGATATCCAGCGCAAAGCGACTAAACATGCGGCGGAATTAGCCGGACTGAGTGTTGAAAGGTTAATTAATGAACCCACTGCGGCAGTTTTGTCATATGGTATTCACCAACAGGAGGAGTCTGCCTTTCTTGTTTTTGACCTGGGGGGCGGAACTTTTGATGTTTCGGTACTGGAATTGTTTGAAGGAGTAATAGAGGTTAGAGCGGTTGCAGGGGATAATTTTCTGGGAGGAGAGGATTTTACAGACGCATTGATGTCTCATTTCCTGGAGATACACGGAATTGATCCGATCTTAATAGATTTGAGAACAAAAGCGGACATCTATAAACAGGCGGAATTATGTAAAATTGCTCTTGGGGGATCTGAGAAGGGAAAAATGAACCTTATTCTGGAGGGACAAGGCTATGAAAGTGTGATTAGCCGTAGCGACTTCGAAAATATAGTAGAAAGACTGATCTTCAGGCTTTGTCATCCAATTGAGAGGGCGTTGCGTGATGCATCCATGCATCCAGAAGAAATTAATTCTATTATTCTGGTGGGTGGTGCTACCAGAATGCCTATGGTCAAATCCGCTGTGGTCAAAATTTTGAAACAGTTTCCTTGTACCAATATCAATCCGGATGAGGCAATTGCCTTGGGAGCAGCTGTTCAGGCAGCATTAATAGAGAAGAATGAATTTCTACAGGAAGTCATTATGACCGATGTATGTCCGTATACGTTGGGAACCTCTTTCTCAAAAAATATAAAAGATGATAAATACGAATCCGGATACTTTTTGCCAATTATTGAACGTAATACCTCGATACCGGTAAGTAGGGTGGAGCGGCTCTATACCATAGCAGACAACCAGACTCGCCTGTGCATTGATGTATATCAGGGAGATGGCAGGAGGGTAGAGCACAACTTAAAAATTGGGCAGCTGGAAGTTCAGGTTCCTCCCGCTCCGAAAGGTGACCAAGCGGTGGATATTCGATATACATATGACATCAATGGTATTCTGGAAGTAGAAACTACGGTTGTGAAAACTGGAACCAAGAGAAGGCTGTTAATAGAAAGCAATCAAGGTGGCATGTCTAGAGATGAATTAGAAGAAAGAATGAGGGTATTGGAAAGTATAAAAATTCATCCTAGGGAACAAACCGAAAATCGTCTTTTGCTTGCGAAAGGAAATCGATTGTATCAGGAAGCCCTGGGTGATAAACGGGAATACATAGGAGACTTGCTCGGCGACTTTGAAGCTGTGCTTGAAGGACAGAATGAGAAGGAAGTCAGGAAACGGGCCAGAGCATTAAAGATTAAGCTGGAAGAAATTGAAAGGTGGTGGGGATATTGATTAATATGTGGGGGATTTTGGGCATTGAACCAACCAGTAGTGCTTCGGAAGTTAAAAAGGCTTATGCAAAACAGCTTAAAGTATACCATCCGGAGAGTAACCCGGAAGAATTTCAACAGTTAAGAGAGGCCTATGGGGAGGCTTTAGCGTACATAAAACGCAGATTTGAAGAATCCTTAAATGAGGATGCCGTATTGGGTGGGCATGAGGAAGAAGTTTGGGAAGCAGAGCAGGAAGATGATACGCATGACAGGTCAGAGAAATACAAGTTATTTGAGGATTTGATTGGTCAGGTAAAAAGTCTATATGAGGATAGTGACGCAAGAATCGATATTCAACGCTGGAAGGCTCTGATGAAAGCAGAGACTCTGTGGAATCTAGAGGACAGGGAGCTTTTTAGCTATTGGTTGAAGGAATTTTTATTGGAGAATTCCAGGCTGACTATGGAAGTCTGGAGTCTTCTTGATGATTATTTTCACTTTAGCGAGCTGGATGAACCCTTTTCATCCTTGCCTAAGCAGGATCTTGGCAGGGCAGTGAGCTATGGCGATCCTGATATCGTAAGATGTCTGCTTGAGAACGGGGTAAATACAGAAGCAGTGAATCATCAGGGATTGACACCCTTACTATCGGCGGCGGCCCAGGGAAACCTTGAAATTGTTAAAATGCTTGTAGAATACGGGGCCAATATGAAAGCCGTAGACACAAAAAGCAAAACTTCGTTGATGTGGGCTGTGGACAATCAACATCTGGAGGTTTTGCAGTATCTGATTGATAACGGCGGTGATATCGAGGCAAGAAAAGAGGATGACTGGACTCCTCTAATGTGTGCAGCATATTATGGCAGCCTAGAGATAGTTCAATGCTTGGTGGAAAACGGAGCCGTAGTCAATGCGGTTAGAAACAATGGAGACACAGCATTAGATTATGCCGCACTACACGGACATAGGGAGACCGTCTTATACCTTGTGGAACACGGTGTTGATAAACGGTGGTTGAATCTGATATATTCCAGCAGTATTGGCCTTTTAGACCGTGTAAAATATCTGATTGAAAAAAAGGGTGCAGATATTGAGGAACGTAGTAGTGTTGAAGGCTATACCGCATTATATATTGCAGCGAAGAAAAGACATGTAGAAGTGGTAAAATATCTACTGAGTATGGGCGCTTTTGTCAATACTGAGGATACACTAGACATGTCACCACTGTTGGCGGCTGCCTTGAATCTAGACAACGAAATGATGGATATCCTTCTGGAAAACGGTGCGGATCTGGAACATAAAACAGGTTTTTCCAGATATACACCATTGATGTGGTGCATGGAATGGGAAGCGTATAACGCCATCGATGATCTATTGAAGAGAGGTGCTGACATTAATGTCAAAGATTGCTTTGGACAGACATCTCTGATGATTGCAGCCCGAGGAGGAAAATTAAAGCTGATGGAATACTTGCTGGATAGAGGAGCAGAAATAAGCACTCAAGATGATTGTGGCTGTGATGCACAGCACGAAGCAGTAAAATGTAATCAGCCTGAGGCGCTGGAACTGCTTTGGGAGAGAGGTGCCAATATTGAGCTCCGAGACAAGTGGGGAAAGAATCTTCTTTTGACAGCCACTTCCTCCGGTCAGGTTGAGATGCTGATGTTTCTGGAGAAAAAGGGGTTCAGTCTCTGGGAGCGTGACAACGAAGGTAATACTCCTCTTATCATAGCCGCAAACTATGAGAGACTGGATGTTGTCAAATATTTGCTGAAAAGAGGATGCGATGTTAATGAGAAAAATACTGCAGGGCAGACAGCACTGATGCTTGCGGCTATAAATGGATATTTGCCAATCGTCAGGTTCTTAATCCAGAAGGGGGCAGAGGTACAAGGAAAGGACAGTAAGGGCAAGTCGGTACTGATGCTGGCAGCAAAAAATAAGAGTGTGGATACAATCGAATATCTACTTGACAATGGTGGGGATATTAAGGAACTGGATATTGTGCTGCTTAGCTGTGTGGGGATGACAGACCGAGTAAAGCAGCTGGTTGAAAATGAAAATGTGGATATAGAATCCGCAGATGAAAATGGGTGTACAGCCTTATTGAGTGCAGTGAAAAGTAACAATATTGAACTTGTAAAATACCTGGTGGAAAAAGGAACAGACATGGAGGCGAGAGACCAGAGGTTTGATGGAAGAACAGCTTTGCTCCTAGCAGCCCAAAGAGGTTATCAAGACATTGTGGAGTTTCTTTTGAAAAAGAAGGCAAAGCTTGAGGCAAGGGACAATCTTGGAAAGACGGCCCTCATGTCCGCAGTAGAGTTAGGAAAAGTGGAAACCTCAAAATACCTCATAAAAAAAGGTGCAGATCTAGAAGCCATAGACAATAAGGGAAATACGGTGCTGATGTTGACAGTCATCCGTGGAAATAACGATTTGGTGTCCCATGTGATACAAAAAGGAGCATTGCTCAATAAAGTGAATCAGGATGGAATTACAGCATTAATGTTTGCCGTAAAGGATGAAGAGCTTGATAATGTAAAATTCCTGGTAAAAGGTGGTGCTGATGTTAGCATAAAGGATAAGAAGAATAAAACTGCGCTGGATTATGCTCAAGAGGAAAAAATTCTTAGCATCATTGCATACCTGAAAAAACAGCCTGTTAAAGAGCCTTTCTGCTAATTAGAAAAGAAGGCATACAGATAGGAGTTAATATGAGCATATGGAATATTTTAAAAATAAGCCCTACACATGATACAAAAGAAGTAAAAAAAGCATATGCAAAGCAGTTAAAGCTAAATCATCCAGAGGAAAATCCACAGGGGTACCAGCAATTAAGAGAAGCTTATTCAGCTGCGTTAGAGTATAGCAAGCATCAATCGGGGGATACAATGGAGGAAAAAGTCCTAGCCATTGATATTCCTTCCCTAGAAACTGTTAAAAGAAATGTTATGAATCTAAAATCCTTTGGAAGCCATAGCGATGGACAAGGAGATTATGATCAAGGAGATTATGATCAAGGAGATTATGGACAATCAGATTATGATCAAGCAGATTATGATCAAGCTAATTATGATCAAGCAGATTATGATCAAGCAGACTTTGATCAAATGAACATTAATCAAGCGGACATTAATCCAGCAGACTATTATTCTTATGATGAATCTGTCTTAACGCCTCCATACATAATTGAATCTGACGAATTTATGGAGGAGGTTCATAATCTATATCATAATCCGGATACCCGCAAGGATATAAAGTGTTGGAATAAGCTAATGAATGCTAACATCATCTGGAAGCTAGAATACAGGGAGCTCTTAGGGTATCGGATGAAGGACTTTCTTGCGGAGCACTATCTGCTTCCCAAAGAGGTATGGGAGTTGCTTGACAGCTATTTTTATCTTAGCGATATGGATGAAGTTATGTTTGCATTTGTAAAGCAAAATTTATATATTGCAGTAAGAAGCGGCAAGATCAAAGCTGTAATAGGCGTATTGGAAAATGGTGTGGAGCTTGAGGTTACAGATAGTAGAGGTAAAACTGCAATCCGCTATGCAGTCGAACACAGGTATTATGATATGGTCTTACAGCTGCTAAAACATAAGGTAAACCTGGAAGCAAAAGATTCTGAAGGAAGGACAGCATTAATCGATGCCATACAAATTGATGAACCTGGGATTGTAAAGTGTTTATTAGAATATGGAGCGAATGGTAATGTGGCAGATAATAATGGAAAGACTGCTTTAATGTATGCGGTGCAGTCTGACTATATAACAGTGGTAGAGCTGTTGTTGGAGCATGGTGTGGATTTAGAAGCTGCTGACAACATTAATGGAAAGACTGCTCTTAGGTATGCAGTTATATCAAATAGTGAAAAAAGTGTAGAACTGCTGTTAAAGCATGGAGCAAAAGTTGAAGCAAAGAACAAAGGAGCTATAAGTCTGTTCGTTATAGCAGTGAGAGCAGGAAATGTCGCTATAATGGAATTACTGCGTAAAAATGGAGATGATATCAATCAAGTAGATAAGGACGGTTTATCTGCCCTAGCAGCTGCGGTTGAATATAATCCTGCTTCCGTAGAATATTTAATTCGGCATGGAGCGAATCTGGAAGCAAAAAGCGACAAAACGGATGTTTTAAAGATTGCAATTAGTAAAAATAAATTAGAAGCACTTCAATATTTGATTCGTGGTGGTGCAGATATTAAAGCCTGGCGAAGCGGTGTAAAGAATGCTCTAATGCTCGCAACCTTCTACGGTCACACAGAAATTGTAAAATGTTTGTTAGATAACGGTGTTCCAGTTAACGAATCGATATTTGATTCAGATTATGGAAGAGATTGTACGGCATTGTTCTATGCTGCGATCTGCGGTAAGGAGGCAGCTGCAAGCCTTCTTCTTGAATACGGTGCAGAGGATACCTGTCTGAATATCATTTACTCCAGCTCTGCTGGTTTACTCGACCGGGTAAAACATCTAGTGGAAATTGAAAAAGCAGACATTAATGAAGTGGATGAGAAAGACGGATCTACCGCATTAATATGGGCAGTTAAAAATGAAAAAACAGAAGTGGTACAATACCTTATTGAAAAAGGTGCTTTTATTAACGTGTCGGATAAAAACTTATCTTCTCCGTTAATAGAAGCAGCTTTAATTCCAAATACCGAAATTATGGATATACTGATAGCGCATGGTGCTGATAAAGAGTTAAAAACAGAGGAAGGCTTTACTGTATTGTTTCGGTGTGCGATAGAGACCGGAACTTATGCAATGGAATATCTGATTGAAAAAGGTGCAAATATAGAAGTTAGGGACATACGTGGACTTACTCCTCTCATGGCTGCTGCCATGAATAAAAAATTATATTCTGCTAAGTGTCTGATTGAAAAGGGTGCAGATATCAATGTATATGATAATAATGGAGATAATGCTATGATCCATGCCATTAGGGTTAACCAAGCGAATATTGTGTATTTATTAATGAAAAATGGAGCTGATATAAATTTTATTGATAAAAAAGGACATACTTATCTACATCTTGCAGCAGTATTTGGACATCTTAACCTGGTTAAATTCTTTCTAAAAAGTGGAATGAACCTAAATGACAGGAGCAATGACGGTAACACGGTATTATTAGCAGCAGCAGAGAATGATCACATAAATATTGTAAAATACATAATAACCGAGGAAGAAGGGTTTGATATCAACGCTAAGAACAACGAAGGAAAAACAGCTTTTGATCTTGCAGTTCAGAATGATAACAGTGAAATGATGGAGCTTCTAATAGCTCATTGTAAAGATCTATATCACGCAGGAGGTATTAATGATTAGAATAGGAATAGATTTGGGAACTACCAATAGTCTTGTGGCTTACTGGACAGAAAGCGGACCTATGATGATACCAAATGTGCTGGGTTCTCATTTTACACCCTCTGTAGTCAGCGTTGATGATAACGGAGAAATCCTTGTAGGACAGGTTGCGAAAGAGAGATTAATAACACATCCACAGCTAACAGCCGCAGCCTTTAAGCGCTTTATGGGTACTGAAAAGAAGTATCAGTTAGGGAAATATATGTTCACGCCGGAAGAACTCTCGTCCTTTGTACTAAGGACATTAAAAGCAGATGCCGAAGCTTATTTAAAAGATACTGTCGAAGAAGTAGTTATCAGTGTACCGGCTTATTTTAATGATTTACAGAGAAAGGCTACAAAACGAGCCGCCGAGCTGGCAGGCCTGAGGGTTATGCGTTTAATCAATGAACCTACTGCTGCCGCACTGTGCTACGGTATCCATGAATGTGATACAGAAACCACCTTTTTAGTCTGTGACCTGGGAGGTGGAACCTTTGATATTTCCATCCTGGAACTTTTTGAAAGTATAATTGAGGTAAAATCCGTAGCTGGTGATAACTATTTAGGTGGTGAGGATTTTACCGAGGTACTTATGAATCATTTTCTTGAGACGAATGGAATTAATCGGCAATCCCTAAACCCGAGGGAGCTATCAGCCTTATACAAGCAATCGGAGGCATGTAAAATTGGGCTTGGCAGATATGAAGAAATGAAAATCAGTATGGAGCTAGATAACAACAACTTTGAGGTCAAGGTAGGACGAAGTGATTTCGAAAATCTTTCTGAAAAATTACTTTTCAGACTCCGTAATCCAATAGAGAGAGCACTTAGAGATGCATCACTCCATCCTAAGGATATTGACACGATTATCCTGGTTGGGGGTTCAACAAGGCTGCCCCTTGTTAAAACAACCATAGGAAGAATCTTTCAGCAGTTCCCCTATTCCAATATTAATCCGGACGAAGCAATTGCTCTTGGTACTGCAATACAGTCTGCTTTATTGGATAGAAAGGAAGTATTAAATGAAATTATATTAACAGATGTCTGCCCATATACATTAGGAGTAGATATTGCAAGACATATAGAGAATCAACATTATGACGCAGGGTACTTTCTGCCAATTATTGAAAGAAACACGCCAATACCGGTCAGTAAGGTGAAACATCTTAGTACCATAAGAGATAACCAGCATTCACTAACGATCGAAGTATATCAGGGGGAGAATCGCAGGGTGGAAGATAATATTAAGCTTGGTGAAATAGAGATTAATATTCCACCTGCTTCGGCTGGAACTGAGAAACTTGATGTTCGTTATACCTATGATATAAATGGTATCTTAGAAGTAGAGGTATTGGTATTAAGCACTGGTTTAAAGAAGAGTCTTATCATAAAAAACAGTCCAGGAATGATGACCGATGAGGAGATACAAGAAAGACTTGAAATACTGGAAGCAATTAAAATTCATCCAAGAGATCGTATGGAATACCGTCTTCTTCTTGCCAGAGGAGATCGCTTATACCAGGAAACTCTTGGGTCGAATCGCGATTATATCGATAATTTATTACAGCGCTTTGACAATGTTCTCTCCAAGCAAAATGAAACTGAGATAAAAAAAGCAGCAAAGGAATTAAAAATGCGTTTGGATGACTTTGAACATTATTTAGGGGGCTATATATAAAGAGCGGGCAACATTATAGAACAACAGCGATTATGGAGAGAATAGAAATGGGAAGATATGAAGTAGAGAGGAACTTTTTAAAAGCTAATTTTAATAAATTGAAGAGTATTAAGACGGATAAAATGAAGGGGTTGCCACAGCCAGAAGGAATAAAACGGTATGATTCTAATTCTAAAATAATTAACTTACCTGCCATCAGTGCAGATACTCTAAAAAAACATGATATTTTCCAATGTATTATGGATAGGAGGAGTATTCGGCATTATAGTGAGGAAGCCATAAGCCTTGCAGAATTATCCTACCTTTTATGGGCTACGCAGGGTATAACTGGAACAAATAAAGCAGGTTTGACTTTTAAGACAGTTCCTTGTAGCGGAGCAACACATACTTTTGAAACCTATCTATTTATAATGAATGTGGTTGGCTTAGAGAAAGGGATTTATAGATATTTGCCAATAGAGCATGCATTAATGTTCCTGTTTTCATTAGATGATATAGATAAGAAACTGGATGAAATTTCATTGGACCAGCCCTTTGTTCCTCATTTTACGAAAAAATCAGCGGTAACCTTTGCCTGGAGTACGACACCATATAGAGCGGAATGGAAGTTTGATGTGTCAGCGCATAAGAAAATATTAATCGATGTTGGACATATTTGCCAGAACCTTTATTTAGCTGGTGAATCTTTGGATATGGGCGTTTGCGCTATTGGAATATATGATCAGGAGGCGGTTGATAAACTCTTGCAATTAGATGGGGATGAAGAATTTATAATATACTTAGCAGCCGTGGGTAAAAAGAAAAGTAATTAAATCTTATTTTGTTACACTGATGAAAAAATGCGTTGCAAAGAGGCGTAATTCGGCGATGGTACTTACCAAAAGGTTAAATGGGCAACTCCGTTTAGCAATTATAAAGAAATAAACGGTTTACTTCTGCCTTCATACGGAGAAGCCATATGGAATTTGCCTGATGAGGATTATAGTTACTGCAAATTTACAAATATTAAAAGTGTTATTTATAATGTAGTACAGTAAAAGTAATGGTAAGATGATTAGGCTATCATATTCCATTGGTAGTGTAAACAATTTCATGTATTAATAAATACCACTTTCTTGGTGAGAATTAGATATGAAACTCATCAGGAAGGTGGTTTTTATATGGTTATTCCAAAGGAACAATTACAACAGATTATTAAAAATGCATTGTTCACATAATGCTATATCCAAAGGGTTAATTAAATAAATACATAGATTTCTTGGTTTTTAGTGTTACTGCTATAAAAGGCTGACTATTTAAAAGTTTGTTTTTTAAACATTCCAGTAATTATTTTGTGTATTATATCATGACTAAAATAATTAAAATAAACGTAAATGTAGAACATCAAAACAATAATGGGAGGAGGAACATATTTGATGCAAGAAAGAATAGTCATGGGGGTCTGTTATTATCCAGAACACTGGGATAGAAGCCTATGGTATGATGATTTGAGAAGAATGAGTCAAGCTGGAATTCAGGTAATTCGAATTGCAGAGTTTGCATGGAATAAGTTTGAAGTGAAAGAGGGGGTATATAATTTCGATTTCTTTGATGAGTTTATGGACCTTGTAGAGACGACGGATATGAAAGTGATTTTCTGTACTCCTACTGCAACACCACCAGCGTGGCTTACAGAGAAGTATCCTGAAGTTTTATGTGTGGATTACGATGGTTCACAGCATAAACATGGAATGCGTAGGCAGTATAATTATAATTCTCCTGTCTATATTGAAAAAACGAGGCAGATTGTGGAAGCAGTGGCAAAGCATTATGGTCAGAGGAAATCCATTATTGGGTGGCAAATTGATAATGAATTAAACTGCGTAACAGACGAGTTCTATGCAGAGGCGGATCATATTGCATTTCGTAAATTCTTAAAAGAGAAGTATATGACTTTAGATAAGCTTAATGAAGCCTGGGGGACTGTATTCTGGAATCAGACATATATGGATTGGGAAGAAATTTTCCTTCCAAGACATGCACCAAGAAAGACAGCTAACCCTCATCTGAAACTGGATTCTGTTAGATTTTTCTCAGAGAGTGCTAATCGATATTGCAAGCTACAAGCAGATATTATAAGAGGATATATCCAGCCAGATGTATTTATTACAACCAATGGAATCTTTAAGCATATTGATTATAAGAAGATGATGAGAGAATCACTTGATGTGTTATCTTACGATAGTTATCCAACCTTTGGAATCATGGATCAGCAGAATCCTCTCGGTGATAGAAAATGGAGCATGAATCTTGCAAAAGTTCGATCTAGCTCCCAGCCATTTGCAATTATGGAGCAGCAGGCAGGACCAGGAGGATGGGTAAACTATCATAAGGCTCCCAGTCCAAAACCAGGTCAACTTCGACTATGGACGTTTCAATCCATTGCTCATGGAGCTGATATGGTAAGTTATTTCAGGTGGAGGACGTGTGCTTTCGGTACAGAGATTTACTGGTATGGGATTCTTGGACATGATAATCAGGACAATCGAAGGTTGGAAGAGGTCACAAGGACTGCCCAGGACATGAAGAAGCTTCAGGAAGTTACAGGCAGTGAGTATCAGGCTGACCTTGCAATTCTATATGATTATGATAATGATTGGGACGCTGAATATGATGTATGGTGTGCACCAATGCATCAAAGATCTCAGATGGGATGGTTCCAAGCACTTCAGGAGACACATACGCCATTCGACTATCTGGCAGTGGATCAGGCAACAACCTTGGAAGAATTAAAAAAATACACTTATCTGGTTTTACCTCATATGGTGATTATGAAAGAAAAGCTTCGAATATTGATAGATGAGTATGTAAAGCAGGGCGGAACTGTGATTGCAGGAGCCAGAACAGCCTATAAGGATGTTTATGGACAATGTCCAATGAAAGCAGAACCAGTGTCTATGAATCATATATTTGGATTAGAAGTAGAAGATTTTACTTTATTGAAACCGGACCAGTCCATACAATATGCAAAGTGGGGAGAAGATACAATAGAAGTCAATGATTTCCACAGTATCTTAAAACCTATAAATAAGGACTGTCAAGTAAAGGCTACTTATATAGGCGATTATTACGATGGAAAACCAGCCATTACCTACCATACATATGGACAGGGGCAAGCTATTTATGTTGGTTCATCTTTTGGAGCTCAAACTGCCGCATGTATTTTACGGGATTTGAACATAGCAGAACCTTATAAGAAGCAGATAGAACTACCAACTTGTTGTGAACTTGCAGTTAGAAGTTGTGGGAAGGTATCCTACCTATTTGTTTTAAATTATAGTGGTGAGCAACAACAGATCCAATTAAATGGTAATTATAAGGATTTGTTAACTGATAAGCAGTTAAAGAAGAAAATAGATCTAGAGGGATACGGTGTACTCGTACTGCAGGTCAATGAAAGTAACAGTTGATTTATTTGAAAGGTTTAGATTTTTAGGAATAAAGCCTACGATACATAGGCGAGCTATTTCTATAAATAAAGTTTAACAGATAAAGGAGAAGACGAATATGAAAAGAAGAACATTGATGTTAACCGCAGTGATTATGCTCAGTAGTTTACTAGTGGCATGCGGTGGTAAGGGTGGCAATGAAGTTACACAGGAAAGCGGAAGTAAGCCAGAATCTAGTGAGAAAGTTACAATGACAGTAGCGACTCTTACGGGAGGAAATAATGAAGCTTATGCAAAATTAATTGAGAAAGAAATTGAAGAGTTTAATAAGAATAATACTTATAATGTTGAACTTGTTCAAGAAGCATATTCTAACGAACAGTATAAGACAAAAATTACAACTTTAATGGCATCCAATGCTCAGCCAGACATTTTCTTTACCTTTGAAGCTGGATTTTTAGAACCATTTGTAAGGGGCGGAAAGATATTTCCAATTGGAGATGTTATTGAAGCAGATGAAGAGTGGAATGGAAAATATGAAGACAAAAGTGTATTTGGCCCAGTGACTTATGATGGTAAGATTTATGCAGTTCCAAATACAAGACAGATCGTAGTTGTCACTTATAACAAGGCTCTCTTTCAGGAGGCAGGAGTTGAAGTTCCAAGGAGTTACGATGAATTTCTTCAAGTGTGTGAAGCTTTAAAAGCCAATGGTAGTATCCCACTCATTGTACCTTGCCAGGAAGCATGGTACGCAGGACAGCTGTTACAACAGTTGGCTAATGGTATCGGCGGTGCTGATTTATTTGAGAAGACCAGTTCTGGAGAGACCAAATGGGATGATCCTGCCTATGTAGAAGCAGGTGAGAGTCTGTCTGAACTCGTTGAAAAAGGTTTTCTACCGGATGGTTTCTTAGGAATGACACCAAATGAAGGTTTCGAAAAGTTTAATAATGGTGAAGCTGGAATGATGATAAACTTAACATCTGCAATTACTATGTTCAATAATAAAGACAATCCATTATACGATGATATTGATTTCTTTGTATTTCCTTCCAAAGAGGTCAGCGCAAAAGGTGTAAATGTTGGTTCTACAGGTCAGATGTATGCAGTGAGCAGTAAAGCTGAGAACACAGAAGCAGCAAGTACATTCGTAAAACAATTGACAGAAACTCGCTTCCAACAGGAATTAGTTAATTTGGGACAAGTACTTGTTACCAATGTAGAAGTGAGCAAGGACGATGTAGATGAAATGGCACTTAGAATGCAGAAGGTATTCCCTGAAGTAACAACTTATACTCCATGGTTTGACCGAGTATTTGCAACAGGTGAAGGAACAGAGTTTAATAATATTGCCGTAGCGATTATGGCTGGTGGCAATTCAGCGGAGGAGTTTAAGAACTTACAACAATTTGCAGAAGATAATGCAAACCGTTAAAATATAATATTTCATAAGGAGAAGGGGAAGGTTGTATATAACAAGACACCTTTCCCTTTCTATTCATAAGAGAGGTAGATAGTATGCATAAAGTACTCAGTAATAAAAAAACGATTGCTATCTTTATATTACCAGCATTGGCTCTGTATACATTGTTTGTATTGATTCCTATATTCTACAGTATGTATTTAAGTTTCTTTCAAACAGATTTAATGAGCCGTGAATCCTTTGTAGGATTGAAGAACTATAGAAATCTTTTTCGTGATAAATTCTTTATTAAAGCAGTAAAAAATAATCTCTTGCTGGTCATAGGATCCTTGATTGCTCACTTACCCCTAGCCTTGTTTTTTGGAAATGCATTATTTCAGAAGATTAAAGGAAGCAAATTCTTTCAAACTGTCTTCTTCCTTCCGGCTGTTATCTGTGGTGCAGGTGTAGGTTTACTATTTAATATGGTATATAATTCTGAATTTGGAATTATCAACTCTATATTAGATGCACTGCATTTGAGTTCTTGGAAACATGCATGGCTCAGTGAAGAGAAGACTGTTATGATAGCACTGATTATAGTAGTTATGTGGAAATTTGTAGGATACCATATGATTATTCAGCTGGCAGCCATGAAGGCGATTCCTGCAAGTTTGTATGAGGCGGCAAAAATTGATGGAGCATCTTCCCTTCAGCAGTTTTACAAGATTACATTACCACTGATTAAACATGTGATTAAAATCGATGTGATCTTGATTATCACCGGATCTTTGAAATACTTTGATTTAATCTGGTCAATGACTAAAGGAGGTCCTAATCATGCTAGTGAAGTTATGGCAACCTACATGTATTATCAGGGATTTCGTAATCTAAAATTTGGATATGCCAGTACGATAGGTGTAATTATGTTGGTAATGTGTATGTTAATTATATGGCTCGTAAATCGTACAATTAGGACGGAAAAAATAGAATTTTAAGGAGGTAGGGTTAGTGAAAACGAGAAAAAACAATCGAAGGATTGGAACATTTACAGGTCTGTCCGTATTTGCAATCTGCTGTGTGTATCCGATTATATGGCTGTTTCTTAATTCCTTTAAGGATAACAAAGAACTATTTTTCAATCCTTGGGGACTTCCGAAGAGTTTCCAAATCAGCAATTACATAAGGGCCATTACAAAAGGTAATATTGGGCAAAGTTTTATAAATTCAGCTATAATTACTATTATAGCAGTGGTTGTAGCAGTATTATTAGGTGCTATGGTATCATACGGCGTTGCAAGACTGAGATTTAAAGCTTCTGGATTTGTAAAAAGCCTATTTCTAGTAGGAATGAGCATTCCAGCATATGCTGCAATTGTTCCATTATTCTCTATATTTAATTCACTTAAATTACTAGATTCTTATTCATCTGTAATCATCGCTCAAATTGTATTTGCATTTCCGATTACGGTATTTATTCTAGAGGGATTTTTCTCTACCCTACCAAGTGAATTAGAAGAGGCAGCAATTATGGATGGTTGTTCAATTCTAGGCGGATATTTTAGAATCATAATGCCAATAGCGAAGCCTTCTATCGTAACGGTTGCAGTCATCGACTTTATTAATATCTGGAATGACTTATTATTTCCTCAGATATTACTTTCTTCTCAAAATAAGATGCCTCTTACAGTTGCATTAACGGTATTCGCTGACTTAGACTCTGTAGATTATTCAGGGATGCTGGCAGCGGTTGTGCTAACGATTGTACCTACGGTGTTAGTTTATATCGTACTTCATGACAAGATTATGGAAGGTATGACAGCAGGAGCAGTAAAAGGTTAGAATCATCCTTCCAATAGATATGGTAGAACCACACTCCTTTATGATATGATATAAATACTTAATTATATATCTACATGAGGCTTAGAAAGGGATGAAAGGATGAAAATACTAATCGCAGATGATGAATTATATATTAGACAGGGGCTTGAGAAATTAGATTGGAATTCCTTGGGACTTAAGATGTGTGGAGCGGCTAAAAATGGTGCAGAAGCCATAGAACTTGCAATAAGCACTCGCCCGGATATCATTTTATCAGATATTCGAATGCCAAATATGGATGGACTTGATATGGCAGAACAATTTTTGCAGATCAATCCTAGATGTGCCATTATATTTTTAACCGGATATAGGGAGTTTGAATATGCGAGAAAAGCAATCGCCCTTGGAGCTTTTGACTATTTACTAAAGCCTACCAATCCTGAGGAGATTATGGAGTGTTGTGAAAGAGCAGTTAAAGAAGTAAGGCAGCAGGCCAAACAGGATGTGACCTTCGTAGAGATGAAAAGCAGGATCAAAGATCTGGAAGTGAAGATGGGAGCAAAGACAGAGGATCCCTTTCCTGCAGAACAAGAGGAACTTGGAAAATGTAAGGTTTCTGAAATTCTCCTATATATTGATAACCATTTTCATGAAGAACTGTCTTTGCAGACATTATCGGAAGTGTTTCATTTTAATACCATATATATTAATCGTTTGATTAAAAAAGAGACAGGATACACCTTTCTAGAAATAGTAAATAATCGACGTATGAGCCAAGCCGCTTCTTATTTAAAGAAAACGGATAAAGCAATTGGGGAAATTGCCATGCAGATTGGTATACCAGATCAACGTTATTTTAGTCAAATTTTCAAGAAATATTTCGGATATTCACCGAGACAATATAGGAAATTACGATAGTGTGTCAAATTTAATTGGCTACTGCCTAGGAATCACGAGAATCACGTGATGTGTTTCCTGTAATTAAGTATGAATATGAAGGAATGTGTATAGGAGAACATGAAGAAGAGACGTAGAAATTTCCGTTTTAAAATTAGTCAGAAGCTAGCATTGGTATGTATTAGTTTGTGTTTGGCGACGATTAGTATACTGACAGTGCAATATTATAATTATTCTAGGAATATGCTGGAACAACAAACTCAGCAGTATATTTTTGATATGCTCAAGCAGACTGGGAACAACCTAGATATGGTTATGGAGGATGTTCAGACGCTTATATTCAATATTCAAAAGGAACCGGATGTTCAAAGTTATCTGGCTCAATTGCAGAGCCAGTCCATAGACAATTATGAAGAGTATTTAAATAGAAAAGAGCTTGTAGAAGTCATTTATAAATACATTTTGTATGATGATAATATAGAAGCGGTGCTTCTGGTGCCAGAAAGTGGGAAGCCAGAATTAATATCTAAGACAATGAAGGATTATAGTGTGGATAGTACGCAAAAGAGTAAAATTTACGAGGCCGGAGGAAGTGCAGTCTGGTTAGGTGTGAATTCTATGAATCGTTATATTTCGGTAGGTGCTACGATCAATAGTATGAAAACCATGGAGTCCTTAGGTTATATGATTGTACAGGTATCAGAACGCAAATTTTCAGATAATTTGACAGATTTAGGGTTTGTTAAAAATGGTAGTATCTTTATTGTGAATCAAGAGGATATGATTGTGTCCAGTAACAATGTTGCATTGCTGAATGAAGGTCTGGATGATAAGTATGGAAGGGTTATAAATAAGCAGGAGAAACAGAGATTTCAGGTAGTATCTGGAGACAAACAGGAAGAGTATGTTGCTTATAGCCAATTACATTTCGGAGAATGGAAATTGATGACTGTTATTCCAGAGGTCAGTTATGGTGAGGTTCTGATCGGAATGCGTCAGCATTTTGCCAGCATATTCGTGATATCGGCTTTGGCCGTTGCAGTGATGAGTATTGTATTTACTAAATCTTTTTCTAAACCTATACTAAAACTATTGCATGCTATGCAGGAATTTGGAAATGGGGATTTTAATGTCATCTGCAATGTGACCTCAAGTGATGAAGTTGGATTATTATCTCAGAACTTTAATATGATGGTTTATAATATTAACGATTTGGTGGAAGAGGTATATACAGAGACCATGTTAAAACAGGAGGCTGAACTGCGATCCTTGCGTATGCAGATCAATCCTCATTTTCTATACAATACTCTGGAGACTATAAACTGGATATCCAGAGCTAAAGGCGTAGAAGAGATTGGAGTCCTGGCAAAATCCCTAGGTGATATGATGTACTACACCATCAACGGTTCTGATTTCACAAGCATAGAAGATGAAGTGAAGAATATTAATGATTATCTGATGATTCAAAGAGTTCGTTATGAAGATAGAATTACATTTGAAGTAGATATTCCAGAAGAATTGTATCCATATAAGTTGCCAAAACTCATACTCCAGCCCTTGATTGAGAATGCAATTATTCATGGCGTGGAAGAGAAAGGTGAGAAGGGGCAGATTGTGGCAAAGGGATGGGTTCATAATCATCGATTGTTTCTCTCTGTCGCAGATAATGGAGTTGGAATGGATCAAGATAAGGTGAAAAGACTTCTGTCAAGAGACGTGGAGAGAACCAGTGAAGGAAAAGAATGTATTGGTGTACGCAATGTAAATCAAAGATTGTGTATCTATTATGGAGAGCAGAGAGGATTAAAGATACATAGTATTAAAGGTGTAGGAACAGAAGTAATGATTGAAATTCCCCTCTAGATGTAAGGAGAGTAGGGAAGGAATGTACTGTTAGTATGAATAGGGAAAGAAGGTCTCATATGTTAAATAGTAAAAAAGTGAGAGAATTAGCACCAGAGATGGATCCACTTCGCATGGGAATGGGATGGACAGCAAAGGATTTGGAAAAAGTTCAGATCATGGTTGAAAGTACATATGGAAATAGTCATCCAGGATCTACCCATCTCAATCAATTCGTGGAGGAAGCGGTTCGAGGAATTTATGATGCTGGGGGAAAAGGAGCTCGTTATTATACTACAGACATCTGTGATGGAATGGCGCAAGGACATGATGGGATCAATTACTCTTTGGTAAGTCGTGAGATGATCTGTAACATGATAGAGATCCATAACAATGCAACACCTTTTGATGGAGGTGTTTTCATCGCAAGCTGTGATAAAGGTGTACCTGCCATTCTCATGGGAATTGGAAGAATTGATATACCGGCGATTGTAGTTACTGGTGGTGTTATGAATGCTGGTCCTGATTTGCTTACTTTAGAGCAGATTGGAATGTATAGTGCCATGTATGAACGAGGCGAAATTACAAAAGAGCAGTTAACGTATTATAAGCAACATGCCTGTCCATCTTGCGGATCTTGTAGTTTTATGGGTACAGCGACTACGATGCAGATTATGGCAGAAGCTTTGGGTCTTATGATACCAGGAAGTGCTGTTATGCCAGCAACATCAAAAGAATTAAAGGAGATGGCGTATAGAGCAGGTATTATGTCCGTAGATCTAGCTAAAAGAGGCGTGACTGCAAGGCAGATTGTAACAGCTAAGAGCTTTGAAAATGCTATAATGGTACATGCTGCTATTTCTGGTTCTACCAATAGCTTGCTCCATATTCCCGCTATAGCAAGAGAATTTGGAATCGATTTAGACGGAGAAACCTTTGATAGAATACATAAGAATGCTCATTATCTTCTAGATATCCGTCCAGCTGGACAATGGCCTGCTCAATTCTTCTATTATGCAGGAGGTGTACCAAGAATCATGGAAGAGATAAAATCTGTGCTTCATTTGGATGCGATGACTGTTACAGGCAAGACTGTAGGGGAGAATCTAGAAGAGTTAAAGAACAGTGATTTTTATGAGCACTGTGAATCCTATCTTAAGCAATGGGAGTTAAAGAGAGAGGATATCATTCGACCATTTGATAATCCCATAGGTACAAATGGTACCATAGCCATATTAAAAGGAAATCTAGCACCTTTAGGAGCTGTTGTAAAGCATAGTGCAGTACCCAAAGAAATGTTCTACGCAGTTCTTCGTGCAAGGCCATTTGACAATGAGGAAGAAGCAATCGATGCTATACTACATGGAAGGATTAAGCCAGGAGAAGCAGTTTTCATCCGTTATGAAGGACCAAAGGGCAGTGGTATGCCAGAGATGTTCTATACCACAGAGGCTATTTCTTCTGATCCAGAACTTAATAAAACCATTGCGCTTATTACTGATGGAAGATTCTCAGGTGCTTCAAGAGGACCTGCCATAGGCCACGTTTCGCCAGAGGCTGCAGAAGGCGGACCGATTGCTTTGGTAGAAGAAGGAGATCTGATTGAATTGGATATAGAGAATCGTATCTTACAGATTGTAGGTATTCATGGGGAGAAGTTGAGTTTGGAAGAAGTAGATCGTGTTTTACAGGAGCGTAGAATGAATTGGAAGCCAAAAGAAATGAAATATACTACTGGTGTGCTTGCAAACTATACGCGCCATGCTACTTCACCAATGCGTGGTGGTTATTGGGATGAGAAGTAATAATGATAAATTAATAAATATCTGTACACCATCCAAAGGAGAAAAATTCTTAGAATATGAAGAGCCTGAAAATCCACTGTGTGGCACTTGTAAAGTATACCCTATTTGTATGGGGGGCTGTAAACGTTATCGTTCTTTTTATAGTCAGGAAAAGGATTATTGTCCATATCAGGACTTTTTATATAATTCCTTTTATAAATTGCAAGAGATTGCATGTATAGTTAATTAGAGTGTTTAAGATATTAAGATAATTGTTACTTAATAAAATGTGAGCCCATGAAAATATGTTTGCTTGTAGGGCAGCTGTAAGCGTTGGAAATACTGGGTTTGGCAGTTGCTGTAATAGATAAATAGGATTAATGAGATAGGATAGATATAATATTTTGGATTTGTTAGTGGTTGATATTAGCAAATAAAAGATATATAATAACTTGTAATAAATGTAAAGCGATTGTTAATTACTTGCAATGCTAGACTTCAAACGTTGATACAATATTATTATGGATTTTGTTATAACAATAATCTTTAGGAGATTAAACAAATGAAAAAGGATAATGAATTTGAATATGTAGATAATGCTCTTGAGCAGTTGGGTAATATCGTCTTTGAAAATAATGATTTTGATAAGACGATGGATGATATATATAAATTTACCGAGAGCATGATAGCAGATTTCCCAAAAGTATCCCCAGAAATAATAATTGAATACCAATCTTATATCCAGACGATGTTATTAATGAGGGAGAAATATAAAGATTGCTATGATAAGCTAATCCAACAAACAGAAGAACAAGCTATCAGAAATGAATATGCGAGCGGGGGAGAATGTATTCATCGAGGGTTCTATTGTCCATCACCTGTCTTAGATAAACTTGTCGGTGGATGCAATCGAGGTAAGAAGATTAATAAACCAAGAGCCAATTCACGTTATTATTACAAATACTATATCAATGATAAGAATAAAATCATTCGAAGTGACAAATATGAAGACGGAAGGTGCTTGGAAACAGAATTTATAATATTAGAAAGCAATAAAACTTATGGAATTACCTTTAGTACACAGGATCATTTAACCGGCTTACTTTCATTAGAGCAATATTCAGATAGAGGAATTTTGGATAAATATATTACTGTGTTACCTGACTTGTATACCGGCAGAGAAAATCACAATATTTATTCTGCAGAAAAATATAAGTACGATGAATATGACATTTTACAAGGGGTAACTTATGCCACAGGTATTCCAAATATGAATTTGATCACAGAAGAAAAATATAATCTTATTAATGATTGTAATAATGGAATTTGCTTTTGTAATCCTAGCAAACAGTCTGACACAAACTGATGAATTCAATATTGTAGGCTAGCGTCAACCAGGAGATTACTTCTCAAGGTTGGCGGTTTTTCATTCTATGGTTTTATTGTACAATTAATTACACTTTAACAAGAAATCATCATTGACAAACTGGTCTATACGGTGTAGACTTGAATAAAAAGTCGATGCTGTATAGACCAAGGAGGTTTACCATGAAGGGATATAAGCTTGCAGAAAGTGAAGAAAAATTTGCAGAATTAATCTGGAAGAATGAGCCGATTGGTTCTGGCGATCTTGTGAAGATATGTCAAAAAGAGATGAATTGGAAAAAATCTACAACATATACAGTACTTAAGAAGTTATGTGAAAAGGGCATCTTCCAAAATGAAAATGCTGTTGTTTCATCTGTAATCACAAAGGATGAGTATTATGCAAAGCAAAGTATACGCTTCGTTGAGGATACTTTTGGTGGATCCTTACCAAAATTTTTAACAGCTTTTATTGGTGGAAAAAAATTAAGCAAACGCCAGGCTGAAGAGCTGAAAAGATTGATTGACGAACATAAGTCCTGCTAAGCAGGACTGGGAGGTGTAACAATGAATGAAGTATTTCTCTCTATTTTAAATATGAGCCTTACGGCGTGTTATGTAATTCTTTTTGTGATGCTTGTCAGACTATTACTTAAAAAAGCTCCCAAATTCATCTCCTATGCCTTATGGGGTGTGGTTGCTTTTCGCCTGTTAATTCCATTCTCTTTTGAAAGCATGTTTAGTCTTATGCCACGGAATACGAATGTTGTTCCAATCCCTCATGATATCATCTATCAGCAAAGTCCACAGATTAATAGCGGGATAAAAATAGTTGATTCTTTTGTAAGCCAATCACTTCCCGCTCCGACTGTTTGGGCAAGTGTAAATCCACTTCAGATTTATGTGGAGATAGGGGCATACATCTGGGTTTTAGGCATAATAGCAATGCTTGTTTATAGCATTGTCTCTATTTTAATATTAAAAAAGAAGCTTCAAAGTGCACAATTAATAGAAAAGAATATCTTCGAAGCTAAGAATTTGAATACTCCATTTGTACTTGGATTGATAAAACCCAAGATATATTTACCGGTTGGACTTAAGGCTACCGAAAGAAGCTATATTTTACTACATGAGCAAACCCATATCTACCGAAAAGATCACATTATTAAGGTGTTAGCTTTCCTAATATTATCCACCCACTGGTTTAATCCCCTTGTGTGGATTGCCTTTAGATTAATGAGTATAGATATGGAGCTATCTTGTGATGAAAGAGTATTGAAGGAAATACATGAAGATATTAAAAAGCCTTATGCTAGTTCGTTATTATCACTTGCTACGGGAAGATTTATATTAAATGGAAGCCCTCTTGCTTTTGGTGAGGGTAATGTAAGGGCGAGGATTAAAAACGTGCTAAATTACAAAAAACCAACTTTTTGGGTGATTGCTGTTGCCTTAGTTGCAGCCATAGTTGTTGCCATTGGTCTTTTTACCAACCCAATTACTGCTGCTAAACCAGATGATAATAGTCTTACTTCGCAATTCTTAAAAAATAAAATCGAGTATGTAGGCGATAACTCAAAGGTTGGAGGCACATCCACAATTGGTGAAAATGAAGATATTAAAAAGCTCGTAGAAGACAATCTAAGCGTCATACTCTCATCACCAAAGGAATCTTCTAATCCACAGGATTATATCAATGCTCATAAGAACGAATATGAAAACTTCTTTAAGTATGGCGGTGAAGATGCCTTACAATATATGCTTTCGCAGTTTGAGGCCGGTAATGCCCAAGGACTGAGGGGGCAAGTCATGATGGTAGTGTGTAAGGAGTTTTTGGGGGTACGAAATAATATTGCCGATGAAACGCTGACTCCACAAGAATGGTATGATGCGTTAGACATTCGTCAGGAAATTATGCTGCCAGATTATGAGTATGATGGTCAGGACACAATTGAAAAACTTGTCTATGACACCGAGATAGAAAGGGATTCAACCTCTAACAAAAGTGGCGGTTTTATAATTGTTGCTCCAAAGATATTTGGAAACTATGAAGAAGATGATTTGATAAAGGTCTTTGTAACCACTTATAGTGCGAGATATAAACTTTATGGGAATACTTTATCGCAAGAAGGAGGCAGCATCATTCCAGCGGCAATTACCTATCGCAAAGATGATAATGGCAAGTATGTCCTTGAGAAATACGAGCAAGCACAAGATGGCTCGTATTTTGGGTCATCCATTAGGGAATATTGCACCATGCCTGTATCCAAGAAGGAAATTAAAGGGCTTGCAGATAATATCTTTAAGCACTATGGGGATTATGAGGATATCCATATTCTAATGTATGATAACCTGTTTAAACATTTAAAGAAAAATGGCATTAAAGACGCTACACTTACCAATTCTCAAGGAGAAGTTGAATTTTCTATGAGTGATTGGAAATACAAGCCTTGAGGGCAAAGTACTACGATGTATTGGATATTGCACATGGAACTATGAATTATGAACCTTTCATAGAATAAATATTAGAATTGCTTATAGAAACAGAACAACTTTGGTTATCAGTATTGGATTAAAACAAATGGGATTGGTAAAGTATTTATCAATCCCTATTTTTATATTGCCAAGTATAGTAAATAAGTGGTAACATAAGAAAAACTTATTAATAGGTATCAAGTAGGTTTTATTGAAAAATCTAAAGGAGTGATGGACTTTGATAAAAGTAGGGATACTTGGAGCTTCCGGCTATATGGGTGGAGAGGTAATACGGATTTTGCTGGAACATCCAGAGGTCGAAATAGTATGGTTGACTAGTAGGGGAGATAAACCTATAGAATATTATCATAAGAACTTATATGGAATGGGACTTAAGTTTATTAAACCGGAAGAGATTACACCATGTGATATTATTT
>JAEZTQ010000008.1 GCA_023443625.1 Bacillota bacterium
CTTCATCCATTTGGTTTGCAATAGCAGTAAAATGTGAAATTGGGTCATCGAACTCTTTTTCAAGCTCATCAAGAAAGCCAATAGATTGGATTGTTTTTGTGCGGCTTTTTTTTGAATCAGAATCCCAATAACAATGAACAATAGAAAGATAGGTACGTCCAGTTTTTGAATTAGTAGCTTTTCTAAGAAACATAAAATCACCCGTTTCTTTTAATTATAACACATAAATAGATATTACGCTAGTAAAATATGTCATAAAATGAAAATAAAAAATGCTCGTAAGCCTTATAATTCATAGCTTTCGAGCTATACTAATTCAAAATGTACTGCAAAACTGTGGATATCCAGGATAATATATCAAACATATATGTAAACAATTATTTTCTATAAAAATATATTGACAAGGAATTACTCATCAGTTATACTAAATCCATTATTTATATCAAATTAGTATGATTTGTATTTGGGAGGAGTCCATATGAGAACATCTATTTTTACTATGTGCAATACTATGTACGGTATGTGTAACATGCCGAAGGTGCATATTTGCTTGATAAGTGAATGTGATGTTTTCATGTTGCGAAGAAAGGGTTAGATCTTTCGTTGCATAGATGATAATTTAGCAGGAAGCTTATCATAGCTATCCTGCTTTTTTGTTCTTATACATTCTAAATAATGATTTATTTAAAAGAAAACCGATAAAAGATGGCAGAAACAGTTTTTGAAGTAGTCCCTTTGCTTAGGATAATATGACACGATAAAGTAGGCATAAAGGGAAATGAAGGAGGTGGGTAAATTGAGGAATGCAAAGCCAATTGTCGAGATTATAGGCTTGGGCAAGGTCTTTGGCAGTAAGGATAATGAAGTAAAGGCGTTGGAAAATATCAATCTTACCATATATGAGGGTGAGATATTTGGAATCATTGGTCTAAGCGGAGCTGGTAAAAGTACCTTGGTTCGATGTATTAATTACTTAGAGTATCCTACTTCAGGAACAGTGGTTTTTGATGGAGCTGATTTGGGTTACCTCAGTGAGAGAGATTTGTTGCAGGCTAGGCAATCCATGGGAATGATTTTCCAACAGTTTAACCTATTGATGCAAAGAACAGCACTGCAAAATATTTGCTTTCCATTAGAAATTGCAGGAGTACCTAAAAAGCAAGGGAAAGAAAGAGCAAAGGAGCTTCTTGAAATAGTAGGTCTATCGGATAAAGCAAAGGCTTATCCTTCCCAGCTTTCAGGAGGACAAAAGCAAAGAGTTGCCATAGCAAGAGCTCTCGCAAACAATCCAAAAGTTTTACTCTGTGATGAAGCAACCAGTGCCCTTGATCCAACCACTACCCGTTCCATCTTAAAACTTTTAAAGGAAATCAATCAAAAGCTTGGCATTACAATTATCGTAATCACCCACGAGATGAGTGTTATAGAAGAGATTTGTAACCGTGTGGCAATTATAGATAAGAGCCAAATTGCTGAGGTAGGAGAGGTGGAAGAAGTATTTGTAAGACCGCAATCCAAAATAGCAAAACAACTGGTGTTTTCAGGGGAACCCCATATTGATAATTTTGAAGGGGAATATAAATGCCGCATTATCTTTGATGGAAGAACTTCCTTTGAGCCGGTGATTGCCAATATGGTATTGGAATGTAAGACACCAGTTAATATTTTATTTGCTGATACCAAAGATATCGACGGAAGGGCGTATGGACAGATGGTTATTCAATTACCTAATGACCCTATGGGAAGAAAAAGAATTTTGAATTATCTTAACTCTAACCAGATCCCTTTTGAGGAGGTGACGAGCCATGTGGAATGAAGCCATGATTAAAATGTTGGGTGTGGGAATTCTAGAGACCCTATATATGACTTTTGTTTCCTCCATTATAGCCTATGCTTTAGGCTTACCCATGGGAATACTTTTGGTAATAACGGATAAGGACGGTATAGCACCAGCAGTAACCTTTAATAAGGTATTGGGAGTTGTGGTTAATTTACTTCGTTCCGTTCCCTTTATTATCTTACTCATTACAGTACAGCCCTTTACAAGATTAGTGGTGGGCACCACCATTGGTCCTACAGCTGTTATTGTACCCTTAATCATTGGATCAGCACCTTATATAGCCCGTCTGGTTGAGTCATCCCTCAAAGAAGTTGACAAGGGAGTTGTTGAAGCAGCAAAAAGCATGGGAGCTACACCGATGCAGATTATCTTTAAAGTACTTATTCCAGAGGCAAAGCCTTCCTTAACCATAGGAAGCGCCATTGCAATCACTACCATCCTAAGTTATTCTGCCATGGCAGGAATTTGTGGTGGTGGAGGGTTAGGTGATATTGCTATCCGCTATGGATATAACCGTTATGAGACGGACATTATGTTAGTTACAGTAATACTATTAGTACTCATTGTGCAGGTAATACAAGAGTTTGGCACAAGAATAGCAAAGAGTACGGATAAGCGATTATAAATAATTATAAAAGGGAGGAATTATCATGAAGAAAGTTTTAACAATTTTATTAGTAGTATCCTTATTAGGAGTCACCCTAATGGGATGCAGCAAGAAAGAAGGATTTGATAAAATTATTGTAATCGGTGCTAGTGCGACTCCACATGCAGATATCTTAGAGGTTGCAAGACCTGCAATCGAAGAAGCAGGTTATGAGCTTGATATTATAGTTTATGACGATTATGTGCAGCCTAATGTGGCATTAAACAGCGGGGACTTAGATGCGAACTTCTTTCAGCACTTACCTTACCTAGAGCAGTATAATGAAGAAAATAAAGCAAAGCTTGTATCTGCAGGTATTACACATTATGAGCCATATGGATTATATCCTGGAAAGACTGCAACCATAGATGCCTTAGCAGAAGGGGCACAGATAGCAGTTCCTAATGATGCGTCTAACGAAGCAAGAGCACTTCTTCTATTACAGGCAGAAGGACTTATTAAATTAAATGAAGGTGTAGATTTAAAGGCAACGAAGAATGATATTGCCGAGAATCCAAAGAAACTGGAAATTGTAGAGTTAGCGGCAGCACAGCTTACTCGTTCCTTGCAGGACGTTGATATGGCTGTTATCAATGGTAATTATGCAATAGGAGCTGGATTGAACGTAACTACTGATGCTCTTGCTCTTGAAGATGTAAACTCTCTATCTGCAGATACTTATGCTAATATTATTGCAGTAAAATCAGGCAATGAAGAGAGAGAGGATATTAAGGTATTAATGGAAGCACTTCAAAGTGATACAGTTAAGCAATACATTAATGATACTTATGGCGGTGCTGTTGTTCCTAAGTTCTAATATATAGACTAAAATTAAGGTCAGAATTCAATCAAGTTTATCTCAAACTTTTTTGATACTGACCTTTTTCAAATACACAGGGGCAACCCCTAAATGGATGGAAATTATGGGGCAAAGTTATAGATATTTGGTATTAGTGGAAATCATTATCTGCCTCTTCGGGGATGCTTATTATTGCGTGATATTTCCTTTCATGATATCATTAAATAGGAGGCATAATGATTTTTAAAAGATGGGGATTGCAGATGAGAAAACTATTACGATTAAAACGAATATATCTTTTGGGTTTAATACCTTGCTCTTTATTCATAATATTAGCAGCAAAACATAGTAGTTATTTTGCTGAAGAAATCTATGCAAAAATCATTTATAAGGGAATATCTCAGATACTTTCTTTAATAACGGGAATTTTCCCTTTTTCTCTTACTGAGCTTATTGTTATTCTTGCTCCCATTACAGTCATAATTATATTAATAAAATTTATTATACAAATAATAAGGAATAAGCAGGATAGATTAATCAGATTGGGTAAAGGATTTATTAATCTACTCTGTATGGGAAGTGTGCTATTATTTCTCTTTACAATTCTAACAGGAGTAAATTATTACCGCTACTCCTTTACCTATTACTCGGATTTGGTGATAGAGAAAGCTAGTGTTGAGGAGCTTTATGCTTTGACGGATAGTTTGGCAGTGACAGCCATGGAATTAAGGGATCAGGTTACAACAGATGAGCAGGATGTATTTAAACTGTCCATGGATTATTATAAATTGGCTAAAGAAGCAAATAAAGCTTATAACTCCTTATCTGAAGAATATAAAATCCTTGGTGGTTATTATGGAAAAGCTAAGCCCGTCCTCTTATCAGAATTCATGTCATCAACAGAAATCACGGGAATTTTCTTTCCTTTTACCATGGAAGCAAATGTGAATGTACATGTGTCTGATTATACCATACCTCATACCATGTTACATGAATTAGCACATTTAAGAGGCTTCATGAGAGAAGATGAGGCTAATTATCTGGCTTATCTGGCGGGCATGAAATCGGAGCATAAGGATTTGCAATATAGCAGTATTATGGCTGCTTTAGTAACATCAGGTAATGCCTTATACAAAGAGGATAGGACTCTTTATTGGCAGATATTTGATCAACTATCAGATGGGGTAAAGAAAGATATTAGAGCGAATTCTGAATATTGGGTAAAATATGAGGATACGGTAATCAGCACCATTTCATCTAATATCAATAACACCTATTTAAAAGCCAATAATCAATCCGATGGTGTAAAAAGCTATGGACGCATGTTGGACTTGCTTATAGCTGAGTATCGTAAGGAACAGGAAGATAGATAAAAAAGAATATGGACGAAGGAAGAGCTGTTGTGAATCTGTTTTATACTTTCTTACTAAGTTGACCTCTGGCCTCTTTAAAGGGCAGTGGAGGATAGGTATGAAGTATGAAAGATGATTTTACATCAGCTTTTTTTATGATATAGGAAATTGTGTCCTATAGCATAAAAAATAATTGGATGCGCACCTCGCGGCAAGGAAGTATATTGCTTCGCAATCCCCTCGGGCGCGAAGTGTCAGCAAGCTGACACTTTCTTGTTTAATAGGACAGCACGTCCTATTGAATAAAACCCTCTACATTGGATGCGCGTTCGCTAGGACTTGGTAAAGTTATCAAAGAGGGGTTGATTTTTTACGAGATTGTGATATAATTATTAAATAATTGTTAAATAAACTTAACGATTTGTTCCAACATATTTAACATATTAAGGAGATTTAAAATGATTAAAGCTAAAAAGCTTCTGATTACTCTCATGATTATAGTTATGTTTATGGGAGGCTTTGGCACTACGGTATTTGCGTCGGAGCTAAATGAATCAGAAAAACAAGCAAGTCTATATATAGAAGAAGCAGTAAAGACTGAAATTGAGGAAAAGGTGGTAGCTACAGATAAAGCTGAAGCTACAGAAAAAACTGAAGCTACAGATGAGATAAAGGCAGCAGATAAAGAAGAAACTGCAGATAAGGAAAAAGCTACAGATAAACATAAGAATGTAAAGGATACAAAATCCAAAGAGACTGAAGAGACTGAGGAAACCAAAGAGACTAAGACGAAAGAGACTAAGACTAAAGAGACTAAGACGAAAGAGACTAAGACGAAAGACACTAAGACGAAAGACACTAAGAAATCAAAAGATGCAAAAACAAAAAATAGTAAAAGTGATAAGAGTTCAAAGGATGAAAAAAAGGCTACATATTCCAAAGAGGATTTAAGATTATTAACATGTTTGGTGTATACAGAAGCAGGAAATCAACCTTATGATGGTATGCTGGGTGTTGCTAATGTTGTATTAAACAGAATGAAAAGTAATATATTTAGCCATGTTAATACGGTAAAAGGAGTAATATATGACCGTAAATGGGCTGTTCAATTCTCCGTAACAATTAAAAATAAGAAAACGGGTTTAAGCCCAATGGACAAGGCTCTAAAAAGCTATGATACTGGCAAATTTAGTGGCGGTAACCCCACAGCGCAGAAGAAGGCAATGGAAAAAGCTGAAAAAGCTGCAAAGGCAGCTCTTGAGGGTGAGAATAATATCGGAAGTTATTTATGTTTTTCAAATAAAAGCTGCGAAAGAAGTGTAAAGAAAAAATATTCAAAGTATTTGATTATAGAAGATACAATATTTTATCGTGCAAAATAATTATGGAACCTTAGTAAAGGAGGTTGTTCTTAATACATATTAAGAATGACCTCATTTTCATATAAGAATTAATTCTTATAAAGTTGTACAGTCTTTCCTTTGCTTGTTTTATAGAGAGTCGCATACCGAAGTCCCTAAGGCGGGATGTTTAAGCAAGCTAAGGTTTTGTTCTAGTAAGAATTGACTATTTGGCAATATCCTAAGTAACAAGGGACATAATAGGCATTATGAGAATAGGATTTCATCCTCTATATTAAGAAAACATTGATTTCTCTGGATTTCTATAAAATGATATTATATATGAAGTTGCACATATTGGCAATTGCAGTTGCTGGATTTTTAAATTTGATGCTTTTAAGTTTAGAAAAACTGTGGTATTATATAACATAAGTATTTTAACAGGAGGATATTCTTATATGTTCAACAGGAGATTACGTCCTATTGAACAAAAACCCTCCCCTTTGAATGCGCACCTTGACCAATAACGCAAATGAATTTGCCTATGAAGTTTATTACTTCGCAATTTGCTCGGGTGCAAAGTGCCAGCAAGCTGACACATTCTTGTGATATAAATGAATTTAATAAGGTTTAATAGATAATAATTACGTCAAATGGTTGATGTAGTTTTACAGTCAATTCAAATAATATATATTCATCAGGAGGTATCATATGGATAATAATTATATGGAAGATAATCATATAGAAGGTGCAGGGAAAGAAGTAGTATCCAAAAACTTTATTGAAATGATTATTGAAAAGGATTTAGAAGAGGGCAAGGTAACAAAAATTATGACGAGATTTCCTCCAGAGCCCAATGGATATCTTCATATTGGCCATGCTAAATCCATACTTTTAAATTATGGTTTAGCCCAAAAATACGGAGGAAAATTTAATCTTAGATTTGATGATACCAACCCTACTAAGGAGAAGACAGAATTTGTTGATTCTATTATAAATGACGTAAAATGGGTAGGTGGAGATTTTGAGGACCGCCTGTTTTTTGCTTCTGATTACTTTGAGCAAATGTATGAAGGTGCCGTTAAGCTAATAAAAAAGGGAAAGGCTTTTGTCTGTGACTTAACAGCTGAGGAAATCAGAGAATATCGTGGTACCTTAACTGAACCTGGTAAAAATAGCCCTTACCGTGACAGAAGTATTGAAGAAAATCTAAAGCTCTTTGACGAGATGAAGGATGGCAAATATGAAGACGGCTCTAGGGTACTTCGTGCCAAGATTGATATGGCATCACCTAATATCAATATGAGAGATCCGGTTATTTACCGAGTAGCTAAGATCTATCATCATAATACGGGTGATAAGTGGTGTATTTACCCCATGTATGATTTTGCTCATCCCATAGAAGATGCAATTGAAGGCATTACCCATTCTATCTGTACCTTAGAATTTGAGGATCACCGTCCTTTATATGACTGGGTTGTGAGAGAATTAGAATATGAGAATCCGCCGAAGCAGATTGAATTTGCTAAGATGTATCTAACTAATGTAATTACAGGTAAGAGATATATTAAGCGTTTGGTAGAAGAGAACATAGTTGATGGTTGGGATGATCCAAGACTGGTTTCTATTAGTGCTTTAAGGAGAAGGGGCTTTACTCCAGAATCAATTCAGATGTTTATGGAATTATGCGGTGTATCAAAAAGCCAGAGCTCTGTTGATTATGCAATGCTAGAGTATTGTATCAGAGAGGATTTAAAGCTTAAGAGACCTAGAATTATGGCTGTTCTTGATCCAGTAAAATTAATAATAACCAATTATCCTGAGGGACAAACTGAATATCTACAAGCTCCTAACAATCAGGAAAATGAAACCATGGGTACAAGACAAGTTCCTTTTGGTAGAGAGCTGTATATAGAGCGGGAGGATTTTATGATTGAGCCTCCTAAGAAATATTTTCGCTTGTATCCTGGTAATGAAGTACGACTTATGAATGCTTACTTTGTTACTTGTACAGATTATAAAACAGATGAAAATGGTAATGTGACGGAAGTATATTGCACCTATGACCCTGAAACAAAGAGCGGTTCGGGTAATGTAACAAGAAAAGTAAAGGGAACCATCCATTGGGTTGCAGCTGAGACTGCTGTTAGCGCAGAAGTACGTCTCTATGAGAATATTGTGGACGAAACAAAAGGTGTTTATAATGAGGATGGAAGCCTAAACCTTAATCCAAATTCTATTAAGGTTTTACCAGAATGTTATGTTGAGCCTAGTATAGCTGGTGCTATGGCTCCAGACAGTTATCAATTCTTAAGACAGGGATTTTTCTGTCTAGATATCAAAGATTCCACGGCTGAAAAACCTGTATTTAACAGAATTGTATCACTAAAGAGTTCTTATAAACCTGTATAAAGACATATGAAACCCATAACACGAGGATAAAGGAAAGAAAAGGACGGAGGATGAAAATTGGCTAATTTATTTTCGGGATTAGAGGCATTTGGTCTCGGTAATTTGTCCGGAATGGACATCTATGAAGACAAGGAAAAAGAGAATCAAAAAAAGCGTGAGGAAGAGGATAAACCATCTTTTTCTGAGGAAGACGCTATTTTTGAGAAGACATATACCTGCCCAGTATGTGATCAGGAGTTCAAATACAAGACAGTTAAGTCTGGCAAGGTAAAGCTTCAATCTCTTGATTCGGATTTAAGACCCATTTATCAGAATATGGACCCACTGAAATATGATGCAATTGTGTGCCCCTCCTGTGGTTTTGCAGCCTTAAACAGATTTTTTAAATATGTATCTTCAGGACAGGCGCAGCTAATCAAAACCAATATTACGGCAGCCTTTCGTGGTATTAATGAATCAGGTGGAATATTTAGTTATGATGATTCTATAGCAAGACATAAGCTGGCATTGGTTAATTCCATTGTTAAGAAGGCAAAAACCTCTGAAAGGGCTTATACTTGTTTAAAAACAGCATGGGTAATTAGGGGTAAGTCAGAGACCTTACCCAAGAATTTGCCAGACTATAATCAGCAGGTTTCTGGATTGGAGAAGGAAGAACTTGAATTTCTATCAAAGGCTTATGTTGGCTTTGAAGAGGCTTTTAGCAAAGAAGATTTCCCTATGTGTGGAATGGATGAAGTTACAATAACTTTATTAATGGCAGAACTTGCACGTAGGCTTGGAAAAAATGATGAAGCCAATCGATGGATATCTAAGGTTCTTATTTCCAGAGATGCTAATGAGCGTATTAAGCAAAAGGCAAGAGATATTAAGGAGAAGATGAAGGAACATAAATAATAAAGGCGGGGAATGCTTTGAAAGAGAAATTATATACTATCCCAGTGAATGAAGCGTTTGAGGCGGACTGCGAATGTCCTGTCTGTATGATGAGAAAGAAACTGGAAACAGATGCAATTGAGTTTACCATGGGGCCAAGCTATATGGAGGATGATATCAGAGAAGCTACATCAAGACTTGGCTTTTGTGAAAAGCATCTGGGACAACTCTATGAGAATCAAAATCGTTTGGGGTTAGCATTGATAATAAAGACTCATATGGATAAGATAGTTAGAGATGTAGAAAAGTATTCAGCCAATTCCAAAGTTGCTGCACCCTCATTTTTTAAGAAAAAAGAGGAGGCCTCAGAAGTAGTATCCTATATTAATGAACTTGAAGATAGTTGCTTTGTATGTAATAAAATTGAAGGCACCTTTGAACGTTATATTGCAACGATTTTTCACCTTTACCATAATGATGAGGCATTTCGTAATAAATTTAATGCTTCAAAAGGATTTTGTACAAGTCATTATAAAATACTATATCAGCAAGCGGCCAAATATCTCAGTGGAAATGAACAAAGTAAGTTTCTCAAAGAGTTAAACGGACTTTATCTGGATAATATGAAACGTGTTAGAGACGACCTAGAGTGGTTTATTAATAAATTTGATTATCGGTATGCAAATGAGCCTTGGAAGAATGCCAAGGATGCATTAACCAGGTCCATGCAAAAGACCAATAGTATTGTTCAATAATTAGGATGAGATTTTTTATCCTGAAAAGATATGATATTGATACTTGGAAAAGATTTGAAAAGAGTATAGGGATTATGGTATATATTTCATGTGTATGAATATACTAAAGTAGTGTTTAAAGGAGTAAAAGTTATTGCCAGTATGGTGATAACTTTTTCTTGTTCAATAGGAGGTTAGGTCCTATTGAATGGCAAACTCTTTGCTTTGGTCTAAAGGGTTTATATAAAAAATGGCATGAATTATGGAAAAGTGAGAAAAAATGAGAGATAAAGAGTAATAGCGAGTATTTCTATGAAATTATTAAATTTGCGTCGGTATTTAAAAAGATATGAAGTTGCATAATAAAAGCAAATTTACTAATATAATATCAACGGTTAGCACTCATATCTACAGAGTGCTAATAATACAAAATGAATTGAAATTATTTGAAGGAGGAATATGTAATGAAACTTGTACCTTTAGGAGATAAGGTAGTACTGAAGCAATTGGTTGCTGAAGAGACAACAAAATCAGGTATTGTATTACCTGGCCAAGCGAAAGAAAAACCTCAACAGGCAGAAGTTATAGCAGTAGGTCCTGGTGGAATCGTTGATGGAAAAGAAGTAGTTATGCAAGTTAAAGTAGGCGATAAAGTTATTTATTCAAAATATGCTGGGACAGAAGTAAAACTTGAGGATGATGAATTTATCATTGTAAAACAAAATGATATTGTTGCAGTAGTAGAAGATTAAGAAAGAAGGAGAGATTTAAGCATGGCAAAGGAAATTAAATACGGTGCAGAAGCAAGAGCAGCACTGGAAATTGGTGCTAATAAATTAGCAAATACAGTAAAAGTAACCCTTGGACCGAAGGGAAGAAATGTAGTTCTTGATAAATCTTTTGGTGCACCTTTAATTACAAACGATGGTGTTACAATTGCTAAAGAAATTGAGTTAGATGATCCCTTTGAAAATATGGGTGCTCAGCTTGTTAAAGAAGTTGCTACTAAGACTAACGATGTAGCAGGTGATGGTACTACAACAGCTACTGTACTTGCTCAGGCGATGATTTCAGAAGGAATGAAGAACCTTGCAGCAGGAGCTAACCCAATTATCTTAAGAAAAGGTATGAAGAAAGCTACTGATGTTGCAGTTGATTCCATTCTTAAAATGAGTTCTACCCTAAAAGGCAAAGAGCAAATTGCAAGAGTTGCTGCTATTTCCGCAGGTGATGACGAAGTAGGACAATTAGTTGCAGACGCTATGGAGAAGGTATCCAATGACGGTGTTATTACCATCGAAGAATCCAAGACAATGAAGACAGAGCTTGATCTTGTAGAGGGTATGCAGTTTGACCGTGGATATGTATCCGCATATATGTGTACAGATATGGATAAGATGGAAGCAAATCTTGACAATCCGTACATTTTAATTACCGATAAGAAAATCTCCAATATCCAGGAAATCTTACCTATATTAGAGCAGATTGTTCAAAGCGGTTCCAGATTACTTATTATTGCTGAAGATTTAGAGGGTGAAGCTCTTACAACAATCGTTCTTAATAAATTACGTGGAACCTTTACAGTTGTAGCGGTTAAGGCACCTGGTTATGGTGACAGAAGAAAAGCTATGCTTCAGGATATCGCTATTTTAACTGGTGGAACAGTAATTACAGATGAATTAGGATTGGACTTAAAAGAAGTAAGCCTTGACCAATTAGGTCGTGCTAAATCAGTTAAAGTTCAGAAAGAAAATACAATCATTGTTGATGGTGAAGGTAATAAAGCTGAAATCGAAGCTCGTATTAAGCAAATCAAGGCTCAGATTGAGGAGACTACTTCAGAATTTGATAAAGAAAAGTTACAAGAAAGACTTGCTAAATTGGCAGGTGGTGTAGCAGTAATCAGAGTTGGTGCTGCTACTGAGACAGAGATGAAGGAAAACAAACTTCGTATGGAAGATGCTCTTGCGGCTACCAGAGCAGCAGTAGAAGAAGGTATTGTAGCAGGTGGTGGTTCTGCTTATATTCATGCTTCCAAGGAAGTTGCTAAATTAGCAGCTAACTTAGAAGGTGATGAGAAGACTGGTGCAAATATTATCCTTAAAGCATTGGAATCTCCTGTATATAGCATCGTATGTAACGCAGGTTTGGAAGGCTCTGTTGTGATCAGTAAGATTAAAGATAGCGAAGTAGGCATTGGTTTTGATGCTTTAGCAGAATCCTATGTAGATATGGTGTCTGCAGGTATTCTTGATCCTACTAAGGTTACCAGAAGTGCTCTTCAGAATGCAACCAGTGTTGCTTCTACCTTATTAACTACTGAATCTGTAGTAGCTAATATTAAAAGTAATGAACCGATGATGCCTGCAGGTGGTGCTGGCGGCATGGGTATGATGTAAGCCCTAGGATTTTAGATAAGATATAAAAATTATATATAGGAATGTTGCAAAACTTAAGTATTCTTTAAATGAGTTTTGCAACATTCCTTTTAAAATATGAATTTATAATATATCTTGGGGTTGTGAATTATAAATGGGTTGTGAATAATGTATTAGAGGATTGCATACTTTATTTTTCATAATATTTATCAATTCCATCACAGATACCTTTAACGATCTTATCCTGATATTCTTCCGTCTGCATCAGCTTGTCTTCCTTTTTGTTTGACATAAATCCCATTTCAATTATGCTTACGGGGATTTTACACCAGTTTATACCACTCATATCGTCCCGGGCTTTGGCACCTCTATTCTTGGCACCAGTCTGTGCACAGATGGCATCTGCAAGGGCTTTAGATAAGGTATAACTCTCTGAGCTTAGGTCGGATACGTAGGGATTTTTTTTCGAAGGATATAAGGTACTGACTCCCTGAACCTTGGAATCAGTTACACTATCTGCATGAATTCGAACAAATAAATCTGCACCACTTTCATTAGCTATTTCAGCACGTTCTTTATTACTAAGATTAACATCATGTGTTTCCCGAATCATCACAACCTCATAACCCCGATTTATTAATTCATCCTTCACTTTCAAAGAGACTTCTAGAGTGAGTTCATATTCTGCGATACCAGTAGCAACGCCCGCAGTACCAGAACTTACCTTGGTTTTTGTCTCTTTAGCTCCGGGCCCAATGGGTTCTTTGTCATAATTTCCCTTTTTTTGATGACCCGCATCAATAGCAATAATTTTTCCCTTTATCTTAGAACTTTCTCCTTTATTGTTTTTAATTGAAGAAATAGTAGCTGCAATCTCTGTCTGGTCCTTGGCATCTTCAGTAGGGGAAGGGATAAACTCAGCCTGGTTGTTAGAAGCTTCAGTAGGGTAAGGGATAAACTCAGCCGGATTGTTAGAAGCTTCAGTAGGGGAAGGGATAAACTCAGCCTGGTTGTTAGTAGCTTCAGTAGGGGAAGGGATAAACTCAGCCTGATTATTAATTACTTCCCTAGGAGATGGGATGAGTTTTACATTATCAACAATATCAGTAGGAGAGGGAATAATCTGAGATGATTTATTGGGGGAAATTGTTAAAACTGGTATTGGACTGGGGTTATTATTCTCTGAGGAGTTATCCTTGGAACAGGCTGAGCTTGTAAGAATAATCAATAACAGAACATATATTAAAATGAAAAATTTCCTTTGCATAGTAATTAATCCACCTTCTTGATATTTCTTTATATTATATGGATAACTTGAACAAAATACAAGAGAAGGATTGATTATTAAAATTTCATTGAAGCTGGAAGTATTTTGCTGGGGGCAAATACAATGCTTGCAACAGTGTTAGGCTACAATTAATAACTCCTTTCATACTTACTAATATTATTTTTCCACAAAGTATTGACAGTTATGGAAGTATTGATTATGATTAGGCAGTACAAAATAATATTTTATTATTTGCTAGGGGAGCCCAGAGCTGAGAGGTATGTGAACTGTCATACTGACCCTTACTACTTGATCCGGATAATACCGGCGGAAGGAAGCAATCAAGTGGCCCCCTCCGATGCAATGTAAAGGAGGAATTTTTTTATGTTTCAGAAAGTTTTTGATTTTTTTATTATGACTGTTGTTACGGATGGCAGCAGTTCATATGATCTTACCTTAGCAGGTAACCTTGCACTTTTATTTATTGTAGCACTGTTATTTGTGGTAATGGCAGCTTTTGCTGGATATAAGAATAAAGCTCGCGTTAAGCAGCTGGCATTCTCTGCCATGGCAGTATCCCTTGCCGTAGTAACATCCTTTATTAAATTACCCTCATTGCCCTTTGGTGGGTCTGTTACTTTGTTTAGTATGTTTTTTATTTGTCTCATTGGCTACCTTTATGGTACCAAGTCGGGTATTATTACAGGTATTGCCTATGGCTTTATCAATTTAATCATTCAGCCTTACCTCTACCATCCGGTTCAGGTACTTCTTGATTTTCCTATCGCCTTTGGATGCCTTGGTCTTTCCGGTGTATTTGCAGATTCGAAGTATGGAATTGTTAAAGGATACATATTGGGCGTTTTTGGAAGATATATCTGCCATGTTATCTCCGGTTATGTGTTTTTCGCTTCCTATGCACCTAAAGGTATGAATCCAATGATATATACCTTGGGGTATAATGCAACCTATATTGTTCCAGAGATGATAATAACGATACTGTTTTTACCATTTTTTCAAGTGGCATTAAAACAAGTACGAAAAATGGCAATCGACGAATGAAATTATTAGGAAAGAGCCGGGGAATTATGACAGGAAATAGAGTAGCACCAAGTAAAGTGAAGCATTAGTAATGTGGGTTTAAAATCCTCTTAGAGTGATTTTAAACCCACATTTAATGATATAGTCAGCAAGCTGACACTTTCTTGTTCAATATGAGCTAAGCATAATTTACAATTCAGCAATTCGGGTAACTGCTACATAAATACCCGATAATTTATACCAAGTAGGTAGGTCAACAATACCGTTTGCCGGTAAATCAAAGATCTCTTGAAAGATTTTAACCGCATTGGCAGTCTGATCATTAAATTGACCGTTTACAGCAACCTTTGGTATTAGAGGATATTTTTCAGAGATGCTGTTTAACTGGGTTTGAATCATTCTTACATTATCACCGGAAGCACCTATGGTTAAGTTGGCTCCAGGCCAGGACCTGGGAACACCGGATACTTCTGGAGCTGTATTAATAAACATTGTTTGACCATAGAAATGTCTAAGAATTTCTATGGCACTATAACCCTGATCACCTAAATCCTTGGACCCCCATTGAGTCATCCAATTAGGACACTGCACTCTATTACCATCACAGTACTGAGTTAATATGGGTTGTTTGACATTGGGAAAGGACAAATAATTATTAAAAATCTGATCTACAATCAAACCAATATTACTAAATATATTTCTACCCGGAACCCACTTATGATCAAAGGCCGTAGAAGAGGTTATTGTAAAGTTAAAACCCTGATTTACATACCATTCGGTGAAGACACGGTTTAGTGTGAAGGATAGGATGGCAAGTATATTAGCTGTAATGGTTGCTTCAGGCCAGGTAGAATAAATCTCACTGGAGGCTACATTTTTGATATAATCTCTAAATCTAACATAATGATTTGCTGCGGAGGTATCAGTGGGGGGACCGTCATGAACGATTACGAATTCAGGAACCACAACATTAGCCAGTACAATTGCACCTGTCTCAAAAGCTTCTTTTATCTCAGGCTCAGCAATTTTTGGGGGAAAATCCCCAAATAAGGTGTGGGGAGGAATAACAAATAAGTCCCCCTGTGACTGAGGAGTTGTAGTTCTAAGTGTAGCATCCTGAAAGGCTGTTACCTCTGGGAACACTTCGGCATTCTGAATAGTTACAGGACTTAATCCCGGAGCGGTAATGGAGACCCTATATTCCGCATATGGTTGTTCTGAGGAAGGGGCCATACTATAGTCAGGAGAAGGAGCCGGAAGCTCTACTACTTCTGTTAATCCTGAGGAATCAGTCTGAATTTCATCGAGGATAGTTCCAGGGACAGCAGTGGATGAAATGGTTACTGTAGCATTTTCAACAGGAACAAATCCGGGTGTAATAGCACGTATTCTAAGTCGTCCCAAGGACTGGGTACTAGTCTGTGTAGGATAGACACGAAGGTTTCTGATATCATATTTATTAGAGAAGTTTGTATCCATAGGAGAGATTTTCCTTATTATACTTTATTATTAAAATATGAACTATCTCATAGTTTGTGATTACAATTCGGCCATTCTCGTTAAGGCTACGTAAATACCTGAGATTTTATACCAGGTTCCTCGATCTACTATTCCGTTATCCGGTAAGTTGAATATCTCTTGAAATGCTTTTACTGCAGCGGCAGTTCTGGACCCGAAGATACCATCCACTGCAACTTTGGGTATAGCAGTATAGACATCAGCAATACGGTTTAGTTGTTCTTGTATGGTTCTTACATTCTCACCGGTGGAGCGTATGGTTAGGTTACTGCCAGGCCAGGATCTGGGAACACCGGATACTTCAGGCGCAGTATTAATAAAGATGGAGTTGCCATAATAATTACGAAGAATTTGAATGGCAGTAAGGCCTTGATCGCCTAGATCTTTGGATCCCCACTGGGACATCCAGCCAGGGCATTGTACTCTGACCCCGTCACAGTATTGAGTCAGAATTGGCTGCCTCACATTGGGTCGTGATAAATAGTTTACAAATATATTGTCCACAAGGACACCGATGTTATCATAGATATTCCGACCTCTGGTCCATTTTTGGTCGTATGCTGTTGATGAGGTGACTGTAAAATTATAACCTTGATTCGTGTACCACTCGGTAAAGACACGGTTCAGAGTAAAGGAGAGAATGGCAAGAATATTTGCATAAATAGTAGCTTCGGGCCAGGTTGCATAGATTTCACTGCTGGCTACATTTTTAATATAGTCACGAAAACGTACATAATAATTCGGTGCTGATGAAGAGGGAGGTCCGTCATGTACGATAACAAATTCAGGAATAACAACACGGTTGAGTACGATTGCTCCAGTCTCTGCAGCAGGATTTATTTCCTCTTCGGGGATTTTAGGAGGGTACTCGTAATAAAGAGTATGGGGGGCGATATCGAATACTTCTTCTGCTCCTGTAGGTTCTAAGACAGCCGGATTAAGAGTTGTATTTTGTTCTGCGGTTACATCTGGAAGGATTTGTATTCCGAAGAATTCTGCACCTTCAAAACCTGGAGCGGATATTAATGCATCATATTCTGCATAAGGACGGGGTTCATTGGGTGCTAAACTGTAATCAAGAGGAGGAGCAGGAAGGTCTATCACCTCCGTTAATCCTGAGATATCGGTGGTAAGTTCGTCGATCACGGTATTAGGATCTGCTCTATTGGTTATTCTTACGGTAGCATTTTCTATAGGTCTTTCTCCGGCAGCAGTACAGCGGACACGAAGACGCCCAAGGGATTGGGTTTCCATCTGTGTAGGATATACTTTCATAGGGGGTACAGTCTTTTTATAAGTATAAGGAGATATGATCTGATTCATTGGATAGACCTCAAACCCATCATTTTATTATTAACTTATGTACTTAAAATAAAAATGTGAATAAAAATAAATTATGTAAGCCAGGAAAATATATAATAATGGAACCAATTAGTTCGAAATATATTATATTAATATTTTAAAAAAATGCTTGTAATTTGAAATCAGATGTGGTAAAATCATAAAAATCGATCAAAAAAATGAATATTTATGCATCGCAAATTTATAATAATAAAAGGAATAATTATTGGTTGATATACAGTATGGTATCATCCAGTTGGATTAGTATTCTTTTTTTTTGCAAAAATTCAGTCATGAGAAAAGAAAATGCAAAAATTTGGTTTTTTACATACTTTTATGCCGCATAGCCGGCGGAATGGAGGACATAATGAAAGCATTCTTAATTCTTGAGGATGGCAATGTTTTTACAGGTGAGAGTATCGGCGCCAAACGAGATATTATCAGCGAGATTGTATTCAATACTGGCATGACAGGATATCTTGAAGTACTTACTGATCCCTCTTATGTAGGTCAAAGCGTAGTAATGACATATCCTTTAGTGGGAAATTATGGTATTTGCTATGAAGATATGGAATCACATAGGCCTTGGCTGAATGGATTTATTGTAAGGGAATTATCAAGAATACCGAGTAATTTCCGTAATGAAGAAAGTATACAAAGTTTCCTGGAAAGAAATAATATCCCGGGAATTGCAGGAATTGATACCAGAGCATTAGTCAAACTCCTTAGAAATAAGGGAACCATGAACGGAATGATTACAACTGATGAAAATTACATGCTGGATGAGATCCTGGCAAAGATACATAAATATAAAGTTAAAGATGCAATTGCCAAAACCTCCTGTAAGGATGTTAAAGTCATGCCAGCCATAGGTGAGACGAAATATAAAGTTGCCTTAATGGATTATGGCTTAAAGAACAATATACCTAGGTCTTTAGCAAAAAGAGGTTGTGAGGTTACCATATACCCTGCATTTACTAAAGCAGAGGAGGTTCTTAAAGGAAATCCCCAGGGCATTATGTTATCAAATGGTCCTGGAGATCCCAAGGAGTGCCCCGAGATTATTGCAGAAATAAAGAAAATGTTCGACCACAACGTCCCGATGTTTGCTATTTGCCTTGGTCATCAGCTGTTAGCCTTAGCAAACGGCGGAGATACAGAGAAGATGAAATACGGTCATCGTGGAGCAAATCATCCGGTGAAGGATTTAAAAACAGGAAGAGTATATATTTCTTCACAAAATCATGGTTATGTGGTGAAGGAAGACAGCTTAAATCCGGAAGTCGCAGAAGTAAGCTTTATCAATGTCAACGACAGGACAGTGGAAGGCGTGCACTACCTTGGCAAGAACGTATCTTCCGTTCAATTTCACCCGGAAGCCTGCGCAGGACCAATGGACAGCGAGTTCTTATTTGACGATTTTATTAATATGATGGAGGTGCAGGAATAATGCCTAGAATTGAAAGTATAAAAAAAGTACTAGTAATTGGCTCTGGTCCAATTGTGATTGGCCAGGCAGCAGAATTTGACTATGCAGGAACCCAGGCCTGCCGCTCCTTAAAGGAAGAGGGTATCTGTGTTGTTCTTGTTAACTCCAATCCTGCAACCATTATGACGGATAAGGAAATTGCAGATATTGTATACATTGAACCCTTAACTCCTGATTTTGTTAAAAGAATAATATTAAAGGAAAAACCGGACAGTGTACTACCTACACTTGGAGGTCAGGCAGCATTAAATATAGCTATGGAGCTTGAAGAGTCAGGGTTCTTATACGAGAATGGTATAAAACTCATCGGAACCACCTCTCTTACAATTAAGAAGGCTGAAGATCGACTGGAATTTAAGAACACCATGGAGAAAATCGGTGAACCTTGTGCACCCAGTGAGGTTGTAACCACAGTAGAAGGAGCTATTGCATTTGCAAAGAAGATAGGTTATCCCGTTGTTGTTCGTCCTGCCTATACCTTAGGCGGTAGCGGTGGTGGAATTGCATCCTCCAAGGAAGAGTTGGTGGATATCTGCAGCAATGGTCTCAGATTAAGCCGTGTAGGGCAATGTTTAATTGAACGTTGCATCGCAGGCTGGAAGGAAATTGAGTATGAGGTTATACGTGACAGCATGGGTAACTGCATTACAGTATGTAATATGGAGAATATTGACCCAGTTGGTGTTCATACTGGTGATAGTATCGTTGTTGCTCCTTCCCAGACCCTTGGTGACAAGGAACACCAGATGCTTCGAAGCTCTGCCTTCAATATAATTACGGAACTAGGAATTACGGGAGGCTGTAATGTTCAGTATGCACTTCATCCCGATACCTTTGAATACTGTGTTATCGAGGTAAATCCCCGTGTAAGCCGTTCCTCCGCACTCGCTTCCAAAGCAACGGGTTATCCCATTGCAAAGGTTGCAGCTAAAATTGCCCTTGGATACCATCTTGATGAGATTCAAAATGCAGTTACAAAGAAAACCTACGCAAGCTTTGAGCCGACCTTGGATTATGTTGTAGTAAAAATACCCAAGTGGCCTTTTGATAAATTCTTAACAGCGAAGAGACAGCTTACCACACAGATGAAGGCTACCGGTGAGGTTATGTCCATCAGTACTAACTTTGAGGCTGCCTTAATGAAAGCCCTACGTTCCCTGGAGCAGAATATCTATAGTCTAAAACACGGAAATTATGCTGATAAATCAACGGAGGATATCAAAAAAGAATTAAGCCTTGTAGATGATAGACGTCTCTTCGTTATCGCTGAGGCAATCCGCAGAGGTATTACCTATGAAGAAATTAATGCAATTACAAAGATTGATATATGGTTTATCGATAAAATAGCAAAGCTGGTAGAGGTAGAGCAGGAAATGATAGATAATCCTCTGACTGTGGAACTATTAGAAAAAGCGAAAATCCTTGGTTTCCCAGATCGTGTTATAGGAGAATTAACAGGAAAGCCTGCTGCTGAGATTAAGGCCCTTAGAAAGCAGAATGGTATTGTAGCTGCTTATAAGATGGTAGACACCTGTGCAGCGGAATTTGATGCAGCTACACCCTATTATTATTCAACCTTCGGAAACCTTAATGAAGTTGAACAGACCAGCGGAAGAAAGAAAATTATGGTTCTTGGTTCCGGACCAATCCGCATCGGTCAGGGTATCGAATTTGACTATTGCTCTGTACATAGTGTATGGGCTTTATCAAAGTGCGGCTGTGAAACAATTATTGTAAATAATAATCCAGAGACTGTCAGTACAGACTTTGACATTGCAGATAAACTCTATTTTGAGCCTTTAACTCCAGAGGATGTTGAAAATATTGTTGATATTGAAAAACCAGACGGTGCCGTGGTGCAATTTGGCGGGCAGACAGCAATTAAGCTAACAGATGCCTTATTAAAAATGGGAGTTCCAATCCTTGGAACCTCAGCTGCAGATGTAGATGCGGCAGAAGATAGGGAATTATTTGATCAAGTACTTGAAAAATGCCAAATTCCCAGACCAGCAGGTAAGACTGTATATACTACCGAGGAAGCTCTTGTAGCTGCTAATGAACTAGGGTATCCAGTGCTGGTGCGTCCTTCCTATGTACTTGGTGGACAGGGAATGCAGATAGCAATTTCTGATGCAGATATTGTTGAGTTTATGAAGATCATCAACATGACTGTTCAGGAACATCCAATTCTTGTTGACAAATATCTCATGGGCAAAGAGGTGGAAGTTGATGCAGTATGTGATGGGGAAGAGATCTTAATCCCTGGTATCATGGAGCATATCGAGAGAGCTGGTATACACTCTGGAGACAGTATATCTGTATATCCTTGTCAAGGAGTTAGCGAGAAAGTAAAAGCTGAAATAGTAGATTATACCAAGAAACTTGCAAATTCCCTTCACGTAGTAGGATTAATAAATATACAATTCATTGTATACGAAGACAAGGTATTTGTAATTGAGGTTAACCCTCGTTCTAGTCGTACAGTTCCCTATATTAGCAAGGTTACAGACTTACCGATTGTTGACATAGCGACAAAAGTAATTCTAGGCGATAAAATCAAAGCTCTTGGTTATACACCGGGATTATGGCCTGAGTCCAGATATATTGCTATTAAGATGCCAGTGTTCTCCTTTGAAAAGTTACGTGGAGCAGAAACAAGTCTAGGACCTGAGATGAAATCTACAGGTGAATGCCTTGGTATTGCCAGTACTTATCATGAAGCATTATATAAAGCCTTCTTAGGTGCAGGAGTAAATCTTCCAAAGCATAAGAAGATGATAATGACGGTAAATAATGCTGACAGAGCGGAAGCAGTAGAATTAGGAAGAAGGCTTATTGCCCTAGGTTATGAAATCTATGCAACCAAAGGTACAGCAGAGGCTTTAATGAATAACAAAATTCCTGCAACAGTTATACACAAAATAGAGCAGGGTACTCCAAATATTCTGGATTTAATACTGAGCCATGAGATTGATATGGTAATCAACACACCGACCCAAGGACGTAATAAGCAAAGAGATGGCTTCTTAATCCGTCGTACCTCCATTGAGACGGGAGTAACTTGTTTTACTGCATTAGATACAGCAAGTGCATTACTAACCAGTATGGAGAGTGATAATAGTGACATAACTCTGGTGGATATAGCACAGATTTAATAGGGTGGGAATAGAATTAATATAGAAGCAATACAAAACAAGGTTGACTTGGTATTAGCTTAAGTCAGCCTTGTTTTGTTATTGGATATTCATTATTTATTGAATTAGAACACAGGAATATATATGACTTAAATGTTCAAATTTATTTTATTTTGCAGGTATAATTTCTAACCAGTAGCCATCAGGATCACTGATGAAATAAATTCCCATACCAGGATTCTCATAACAGATGCAGTTCATCTCTTTATGTTTTTGGTAAGCTGCATTATAGTCATCTGTCACAAAGGCAAGATGAAATTCATTGTCTCCTAGATTGTAGGGGCGATCCCAATCTCTTAACCAGGTAAGCTCAAGGAGCTGTTTAGAACTTCCATCTCCCAGATAGACAATGATAAATTCTCCGGATTCTGGTTGGATGCGTCTTGTTTCTGTTAGTCCAAGGGCTTCCTTATAAAAGTTTATGGAGTTATCCAGATCTCTTACATTATAATTGTTATGTGCAAATTTGAAATTCATATTAAATCCTTTCTTTACTGTGCATTATTTGTAATTTACTTATATGAAAGCCTAAATTAAGTATGAGGTTAATATACGGACTTGTATATTTATTTATACCATATATTTGTTAAGAATGATATTCTAAATAAATTATTATATACAGGTCTGAATGACAAGTCTTAATGAAAAAATAAAACACGCAACAAAGGCGTGTTTATTTTAATTTTAAATTGCTTATTTTAGCTTACTAAAATCAAAGGTTTGATTTAAATATTTGTCTAGACTGCTTACCACGGTGCTGGATTTGGTCTGATCAAATTCTTCGTTAAAGAATTTACTCAAGGCACTATTCAATTCATTCTGGGGCAATTTGTCTAGCTCGGGACGATTACTAAAATATTCATTCAATTTTGAAACATTATCCTGACTTGTTACAATTACAGTGCAAGTATCGCATTTTCTGGAACCATCAGCTTCTGTTAAATCAATAAAAGCCTTTACTGTAGTGAGACCATAGCTTTTAGCGGTGATGCGTCCTCCGGGACTAATCGTAACGATAGAGGAGTTAGCACTGTCAAATACAGCATCTTCAGCTGTATTGCTTGGTTTTAATATTACCTTCAAGGCATTGGTATCATTGAGACCAATTATAATTCTTGATTGGGTCCACTTAACACTGATTGCAGGAGGTCCTACAATAACAGAACAAGGCAAGCTTGTTGAATTATTGCCATCTTTAATAATTGCGTAGACTGTTGTCTCCCCTACTTTATTGGCTGTAATGACACCACTGCTATCACTAACCGAAGCAATATCCTGATTATCAGATTTAAAGCTTATCTTTGCGGTATCGCCTACATTATATGTCTTTAATACTCTTGTCTGACCCTTTGCTATAATAATACTTGTTAAGTTAAGCCGATAGGCCTCACTTTTTTCTTTGGCAGTATCTGATGCATGTACTGTTGATGTATTAACAAAAGGCATCAGTACAGTTAAAAAAAGAAGTAAGCCAAGGGTAATAAAGCATTTTATATATAATTTTGATTTCATGGCTATTCCTCCGGATTTGGTAATTCCTTGTGTCACATCCTATTTTCTATCTTTATGATACATTTTATTTTTGTCAGAAAAGTGTCATAATGTAAATGTTTATACAATAAATATTTAATGTGTTCAAGCATAATTTTGCTATATTTCTATTAAGGGGAAATGCATCTATGTTTACCGAGTGTGGAAGTTACGTAATTATGAACAGGGATGACAATTAATGTTTAATAGTGGAATTATGTGGACTTAATAAGATTACTACTTGTTTTCCATCTATCTTTTCATATATAATACTATTGTATTTTATGCGTAGGATAAACGGAAATAGATTATGAAGGGAGATTACATATGCAACATATATTAATCGCTGATGATAATCAGGATATCACAGATATTTTATCTACATATTCTAGAATGGAAGGCTTTGAACCTGTTGTTGCGGGAGATGGTGAAGAGGCATTTCGATTATTTACACAATACAATCCAGAGGTTGTCTTGCTGGATGTGATGATGCCCAAGGAAGATGGATATGAAGTATGCAGAAAAATCAGAAGTAAATCCAATGTACCCGTAATCCTTATAACAGCAAGAGGTGAAGATTTTGATAAAATAATGGGATTAGATATTGGCGCAGATGATTATATTGTTAAGCCATTCAGCCCGAGAGAGGTAATGGCAAGAGTCAGAGCGGTCATGAGAAGAATGACGAAGGCTTCCAAAGAAGCATCCTCTGATAATATTTTAAGTATCAATAATCTCGTTATCAATCTCGATGAATATACCTTATATATAGGCGACCATAAGATTGCCCTTACGAAAAAGGAAATTGAAACTATGTGGACCTTGGCAACAAATCCAAATAAGGTATTTACTAGAGATAACCTCCTTGACAGCTTGTGGGGCTTTGATTATTTTGGGGATAGCAGAACAGTAGATTCCCATATTAAACGCTTACGTTCTAAACTAGATGTAGTAGAACATCCCTCTTGGAATATTAAGACTATTTGGGGTGTGGGCTACAAATTTGAGATTGAGGAAAAGTAGGAAAATACTATGCCTAATGAAAACAAGGTACGGATTTATAACCGTTTGTTTTTTAAATTATATCGTAACTATGCCATGATGATGATTGTAACTGCTTTACTAATTGGAATTATCTTTATGTTGCAGTTTCAGAATATGACAAGAAACAACATAGTGGATGAGTTAAATAGACAAGCCCAAGTAGTTAGTGATAAGGCTTCTGATTTGATCATCAATAAAAAAGAGGAGTTGTTCAAAGATTATGCTCTGGATCTTCTGCAAGTCAACGACTGGGATATTTGGGTGATTTCTAAGCCCGATGCTTCTGTTAGGATGAGTAATGCAATGTTAACAGGTGATAGCTATGAGGAGATTAAGGTCTCTGACTATTATCCGGACGAGTATATAACAATTATTGAGAGTGCTTTCCAGGGGGAAGGCATGTGTTTGGAATTCTATGACACACCCTACGAGACCAATACAATTACAGCTGGTAGTCCTATTAAAGTAAAGGGTGAAATAGCGGGAGCGGTATTGGTAAAGCAACCCTATATTGAAAATCCAGAGATTGTATCCAGCAGTCTTTCTCTTATTGTAATAAGTATTGTTGTTTCCTTGGGAATATCCTTCATTATAGTCATCATCTTTGCAACAGAATTATCAATGCCAATTTCTAGAATGAGAGTTACGGCTCTTGAACTGGCAGCAGGCAATTATGAGAGTAAAACAGGTATCAATCGAAATGATGAAATTGGTGATTTGGCTAAGACCGTTGATATCTTATCGGAGAAGTTGTTGGAGAATGATATTGAACGCAAGAGGCTGGATCAGATGAAGCAGGACTTCTTTGCTAATGTATCACACGAGCTTAGAACACCCATTACAGTAATAAGAGCTTATACGGAAACCCTGGCAGATGGTATGGTTCAGGATGAAGCAAAGATTGAACAGTATTACAATCGTATGCTTTCTGAATGTAAATCTATGGAGCGCCTAGTAGGAGATTTATTAACCTTGTCAAAGATGCAAAACCCTGATTTTGCAATTGAGAAGGAACCGGTTAATCTTCAACAGGTATTTGATGATATAATCCGTAGTGCGGGAGCCATTGCGGAGAAGAAAAATATTACCATCGAAGTCTTTAAAGATAGCCCTTATTCAATGATACTTGGGGATTATGATCGTTTAAGACAGATGTTTATGGTTATTCTTGATAATGCTGTTAAGTTTTCAGAAGAAAATAAAAGGATTCACATAAATTTGAGTAAGACGGATAAAATAAAAGTATCTATTATCGATGAAGGTATTGGGATTGATCCATCTGAAATCAATAGCATCTTTGAGAAGTTTTATAAATCCAGTCTGCGACAGAATGCAAGCGGAACTGGTCTTGGCCTTGCTATAGCCAAGCAGATTGCCCTAAAGCATGATGGTACGATTGAGGTTAATTCAAAGCCAGGTGTTGGTTCTGAATTTATATTTAGTTTTCCCTCATTGGATATGATTTATTAATATAAGATAAATTATCATTTTCTCTTATATTTACCAATCTATTTTAAGATTATATTCTTGAAATATAGTGAATTATAAGGTATAATAAAAACAAGTTAATTCCTGAGATGTGCGACACTCCTGTTATTTTGAACCTACAAGATATAATAAGGGATTCCTATATTCTTAATCGGATGTCAGGCCGCCGTTTGCAGCGGAAGGCAGAAGCTTATGTGCGGTTACCCACCTAGCTTGGGCTAGGAGTCAAAATACAGGAAACGGCATTTTGGGTATAATACGAATGATGAAGGCGGTCCTAGGGCCGCTTTTTTTTATTCAATAGGAAACTACGTCCTATTGAATAAGAAAGTGTCAGCAACCGTCCCTTGAACTATAGTAAAATCATTCAAGAACATTTTTCTTGTTTTTTTGCATAGAGAAACCTATAATTACAATTAATATAATATATAAATTTGAATTTTACACTCAGAGCTAATGAGGAGGTATTCAATGAAGCATGGATTCTTAAAGGTTGCAGCTGCAACGCCCAAGATCAAGGTAGCAGACTGTGACTATAATGGGGATAATATAATAGAAATAATTGAACAAGCAGAGGAGCAGAAAACTAAGCTTGTTGTATTTCCAGAGTTAAGTATTACGGGATATACCTGCGGAGATTTGTTTTTACAGGATACCTTATTAAAGGCTGCAAAAAGGAATGTAAAAAGAATAGCTATTGCTACTGAAGCTAAGGAGCTTATGGTTGTAGTCGGCTTTCCCTTTTTAGTTAAAGACAAACTTTATAACACAGCGGCTGTTATCCAGAAGGGTAAAGTTCTTGGTTTAATCCCAAAAAAGAGTATACCAAACTATACGGAATTTTACGAAGCAAGATATTTTTCAGCGGGCTTTGAGGAAGGGATTTCAGTGGATTTTATGGGAGAAGAAATACCCTTTGGCTCTGGAATCATATTCAAGTGCAAGGAGATGCCGGAATTTGTTCTTGGTGTAGAGATCTGTGAGGATTTATGGATTCCCAAATCACCTAGTATTGAGCATTGTATAGCAGGAGCAACAATTATTGCTAATCCATCGGCAAGTGATGAGCTGACAGGTAAAGATGCTTACCGAAGAGAATTAGTGAAAAGCCAATCAGCTAAATTAGTCTGTGGATATCTATATAGTGATGCCGGCGATGGGGAGTCAACCACGGATGTAGTCTATGGGGGACATAATTTAATTGCTGAGAATGGCTTACTACTTGCAGAAACTATTGTTTTTGAGAATAGTATGATTTCTACTGAGATTGATTTGGGTAAAATAAAAAGTGAACGTCGCAGAATGCATACCTATGTTGGACAAAATCCCCTTCCTTATACAATAATAACTTTTTCTTTTAAAGAGGACCCTTACGAATTACCTGAATTAGAACTGACCAGATATATAGATCCTTCTCCCTTTGTACCCTCGAATAAAGGAGATAGGGAAAAACGCTGTAGGGATATTATTAATATTCAGGCAAATGGTTTAAAAAGTAGACTAGCCCATATTGGTGGTAAATGTGCGGTTGTTGGTATCTCTGGGGGCCTTGATTCCACTCTGGCATTATTAGTAATAGATAGAGCATTTGATATCCTTGGATTAGATAAAAAAGGTATTATTGCAGTAACCATGCCCTGTTTTGGTACTACAGACAGAACCTATAATAATGCGGTAATGATGGCAGAATGTCTGGGAGTGACCTTAATGGAAATACCCATTAAAAAGGCGGTGGAGCAGCATTTTATAGATATTGGTCATGATAAGAATGAGCATGATTTGACCTATGAGAATAGTCAGGCAAGGGAGCGTACCCAGGTTCTCATGGATATAGCAGGAAAATATAATGGATTTGTAGTCGGAACAGGGGACATGTCGGAATTAGCCCTTGGCTGGGCAACTTATAATGGGGATCATATGTCTATGTACGGCGTTAATTCCTCCGTGCCAAAAACCTTGGTTCGTTATCTGGTGTCCTATTTTGCAGATACAGCTAAGGAAGTAAGACTTAGAGAGGTATTGGTAGATGTTCTTGATACTCCTGTCAGTCCTGAGCTTCTTCCGCCAAAGGAAGGCGAGATTTCACAGATTACAGAAGATATCGTTGGCCCATATGAGCTTCATGATTTCTTCCTGTATTATATATTACGGTTCGGATATGAACCGGGTAAAGTCTATCGCCTGGCAAAGACTGCCTTTGGAGATCGGTATCTTGATGATGTAATATTAAAATGGCTGAAGGTATTCTATCGTAGATTCTTCTCACAGCAGTTCAAACGTTCCTGTTTACCGGACGGACCAAAGGTGGGTAGTGTATCTGTTTCACCAAGAGGAGATTTAAGAATGCCTAGTGATGCTTCATCAGTATTATGGTTAAGAGAACTAGAACAATTATAGATAAGGTAACCTATATAGATTGATTGAAAACCACAGATTTTACAATGGGCTTTGGCAGTATGTAGGATTAGTATACAAAAATTGTTCTGCTACAAAGGTATGCAGGACTGAAAGGCAGGGGATATTTATGGCACTAAAGATAGTAACTGATTCAGCATCGGATACACCAAAGGGAATAATTGAAGAATTTGACTTACATGTTATACCAACACCAGTAGTCATCGATGAAAAGGATTATTTTGATGGAGATACAATAAAACCGGAGGAATTCTATACTATTCTTCGAAGCGGTAAAGATATTAAGACCTATCATATTAATTCTCAGATGTTTTATGACAATTTTTTACCTTATGCTCAAAAGGGAGATGAGGTAATCTATATCTGCTTTTCTACAGGAATAGCAGGTACATATAATGCAGCTAATATTGCGAAGGCAGAACTTTTAGAACAGTTTCCTGAGTTTGATCTTAGGATTATAGATTCAAAATGTGCTTCCACAGGCTTTGGCCTCGTTGCTTATTATGCCCTATTAATGCAGCGGGGTGGTGCAACAAAGGCAGAGATTATTGATGCGATCAACTGGCACTGTGAACATATGGAACAGGTATTTACGGTAAATACTCTGGAATATCTCTTTAAGGGAGGCCGACTTAGCAGAACGTCTGCAATAGCCGGAGGCTTACTAGATATCAAGCCTATTATTCATGTCAATGATTCCGGTGCTCTTGAGGCAATAGAGAAGGTTAGGGGAAGACAAAAATCTCTGAAAAGATTAGTTGAAATTGTAGGTGAACGTGGAAGGAATTTGGATATACAGACAGTTGGACTGGTTCATGGTGATGATGAACAAACAATGGAGGCTGTTAAGCTCCAGCTTAGAGATAAGTATGGCTGCAAATTATTTATGGAGAACTATGTTGGATGTGCAATTGGTGCTCATACAGGCCCGGGTATTATCGGTATAACCTTTTTAAATGAAATATCCCCCTATGAGAGATATTTCAGCTAGGAGAGCTTTTTACCTCCCAGAACACATTTTCTTATGAGATAAAATAATGCAGTATAGCAAGGAGTGTAAAATAATTGCTATACTGCATTAAGACAGAAATGTAAATTAATTAAGAGATAACCGGTTTATATCTGGTATATGTATTAGTTTAATTAGAAACTCTTGCCTTATCCAGAGCTACTTTGATTGCTTCAACAAGAAGCTGTTTTGTAAATTGCTTATCCCCATCAATTTTTACTTGTTCAATAGGAACATCATCATATAACTGAGCAGTTATTTCTTCTAAGGCGGGTTCCACTAAGGGAAACATGGTGGTGACTGCTTCATCAATGTTTAAAAGTTTAACAGAATTGATATGATTTTTATCAACTACTACCTCTAAATTATAGGCTTTATCACTTAAGGTGATTGTAGAATTATACACGCCTGCTGTATATAGATCTGTTTCCTTGGAGGCTACTTCATCGTCTTTACCACCACGGAACATAAATATGAGAAGTAGTATCAGTAGTATACCTAATGCTGCAAAAATCACAGTATATATGATTTCTTTTAATTGGATAACAACTATTTTTGTCTTTGCCATCTTATGACCTCCGGAGCATGATTTGCTTCATGTCTTGATTCTTACTATATATTATTAGCCTAAGGAATAAATTATGCAGATTAATTCCATTAACGGAGGGATATTTTATGTCTTTACAACTTTTTCTCGGAAGTGCCGGCTCGGGCAAATCCTATGAGTTATACCGTGAGGTAATCGAAAAATCAATGAAGGACCCGGACACCAATTATTTAGTCATTGTACCGGAGCAATTTACATTGCAAACCCAGAAGGATATTGTCACCATGCATCCTAAGAACGGAGTCATGAATGTGGATATCTTAAGCTTTTTGCGCTTTGCTTACCGTATTTTTGATGAGGTGGGCGGTGGTGATATACCAGTGCTTGAAGATACAGGCAAGAGTATGGTGCTTCGCAGGGTGGTTGCAGAGAAACGAAAAGATTTAGTTCTCTTTGGTACTAATGTGAAAAAACCTGGGTTTGTTAGTGAACTAAAATCCTTACTATCGGAATTTTATCAGTATAACATCCAGCAAGAAGATATTATAAAAATGCAGGAAATAGCAGAGAAAAAACCTGTATTAAAAGCAAAATTAATGGATCTGCTGACGGTTTATCAAGGCTTTCAAAGTTTTATGAAGGAAAGATACATAACAGCGGAGGAGGTACTGGTCCTCTTAAATGAGGTAATTGACCCCTCCCAGTGGCTTAAAAACTCAGTCATATGTCTTGATGGCTTTACGGGATTTACCCCCTGTCAGTATCAGCTTCTATCCAAGATGCTAAAGAATGCGAAGAAGGTCATGGTAACGGTTACTATAGACAAGAGAGAAGATATTACCAGTGATAAAGGAGAGCATCTTCTCTTTGGTCTTAGTAAAAAGACCATACAAAAGCTTACCAAATTAGCCGAGGAAGCAGGAGTAGAAGTAGAAGCACCCATCTATGCAGAAGAAAGAAATAAAAGTAAGGTACCATATCGCTTCAAGAATACACCTTCTTTGGCTGCCTTAGAGGGCAATCTATTCCGCTATCCCTATGATGTCTATGAGGACAAGCCACAAGATATCTCAGTTCATGTGACAAAGAATGCAGAGGCAGAGATTGCTTTTGCTGCAAGAGAGATTAAGCGTCTCCTTCGTGAGGAGGGTTATCGGTATAAGGATATTGCCATTGTGTCCGGTAATATAGAAGAATATGGACGTATAGCCAAACGCTATTTTGGTCTCTTTGATATACCCTGCTTTATTGACTACAAGAAAGACATTATGGGAAATCCTTTTGTAGAGTTGTTGCGTTCTGCCATAGTAATTGTCAATGAAGATTTTAGCTATGAAGGTGTTTTTCGCTATTTGCGCACAGGGCTGACGGACATTAGGACGGAAGAGATTGATCTATTGGAAAACTATATTCTAGCCACGGGTATCAGAGGTAATAAGCGGTGGAGAGAGCCATTTACCAGAAGATATCGCTCCAAGGAAGAGATTAAGCTAGAGGAGTTAAATGATATCAGGGAGAGATTTCTCAAAGATATCCTACCTTTTTATGAAGTGTTAAAGGATAAGGAGAAGAATTTAAGAGAGTATACAACCGCCCTTTATGATTTGGGAGTAGGGCTTTTTATAGAGGAGAAATTAGAAAGCTATCGTGATTGTTTTATAGAGAAGGGACAGCCCCTCATTGCCAAGGAATTTGATCAAGTCTATAAAATTATTATGGAATTATACGATCAGATGGTTTTATTACTGGGAGAGGAACCTTGCAGTTCCAAGGAATTTGGTGAGATTCTAGATACAGGCTTAGTGGAGGTTAAGGTAGGACTCATCCCTCCTGGTGTGGATGAAGTTGTGATTGGTGATTTGGAGAGAACAAGGCTTAAGGATATTAAGGCGCTCTTTCTAATTGGTGTTAATGAAGGAATTATCCCCAAGGCCATCAGCAGTGGTGGAATTCTTTCCGATATTGAGAGGGAGTTGTTGATAAGTCATGAAATTGAACTTGCTCCGACCAAGCGCCAGCAGGCATTTTCTGATCAGTTTTATATCTATTTGAATATGACCAAACCAAAGGACAGGCTCTATGTTACCTATCATAAGGTGTCCGGGGATGGGAAGTCAGTAAATCCCTCCTTCCTCATTGGCAAGATAAAACAGCTTTTCCCTAAGATTAAGATAAAAGATGAAGATACAGAAGAGCTTGATATAGAGCATATCCTAAGGGATGAGGGCCTTAACTTCCTGGCAGAGGGACTGCGGGCTTATCATGAGAAGGAAACCTCTGATCTATGGAAAGAACTTTATCTGTACTATAAATCAGAAGAGGATAAATGCCTAACCTTAGATAAATTAGTGGAAGGTGCCTTTTATGTAAATGAAGAGAAGGGGATCTCCAAAGAGGCAGCAGGATTACTCTATGGGACAGGCTTAAAGGGTAGTGTAACGAGGCTGGAGCGTTATGCCGGATGTGCCTTTGCCCATCTGCTTGCCTATGGTCTCTCCTTGGAAGAGCGGGCAGAATATAAGCTGGCCATTCCGGATATCGGTAATATCTTTCATAATGCAATTGATCATTTCTCCAAGGAACTGGATGTGTCTGAATATACTTGGCATTCTGTTCCTGATGATATCAGGGAGGAGATGGCAAAGGAAAGTGTCGCCCATGCCGTGGAGGAGTATGAGAATTCCATCCTAAGGAGTACCAAAAGAAATGAGTACTTGATTAAGCGAATGGAGCGTATTACCATCAGAACCTTATGGGCTTTATGTAATCAGATTAAGCAGGGCGCTTTTGAACCTGCAGGGTATGAGATGCCATTTTATCATATTCCAGATGATAGTTTAAGGCTTAGTGGTAGAATTGACCGCCTGGATATCTATGAAGAGGAGGACAAGGTATTTGTCCGGGTGATTGACTATAAATCAGGCAGCACCTTCTTTGATATTAGCAAGGTCTACTATGGATTGCAGCAGCAGTTATCCGTGTACTTAAGTGCAGCACTAGATTATCTAGGTAGACAGTACAAAGGGAAAGAAATAGTTCCTTCGGGTATCTTTTATTATCATATAGAGGACCCCATTGTAGCAAAGACGGAGTTAATAGAAGAAGAAATCTATAAAAGCCTTCGTATGAATGGTCTGGTGAATGATAATAAGGAAATCATTGGTTTGATGGATCAGAAGTTAGCAGGTCCCGATGGGACTTTGGTAGCTTCCAGTAAATCTGATATTATTCCTGTGGAGACCAACAAAGAGGGAGAACTAATGAAGCGTTCTTCTGCGGCTAAGACAAAGGAAATTAAAGCTATGGCTCAGTATGTCAATGACAAGCTAATCAAGGATAGCAAGGAGATATTAGAAGGAGATGGGAAACTAAATCCTTACCGTCAGGGAGAGTTCACAGCTTGCACCTATTGTGAGTTTAAAAGTGCCTGTGGATTTGACTTGAGACTCCCAGGGCATGGCTATCGTAATCTAGCCAAGAAGAGTGTTGAAGAAATCAAAGAAGAAATTTGGGGAAAAAGTGAAACAGAGAAGTAGTGAAACAGAGAAGTAGTGGAACAGAGAAATAGTGAAACAGAGAAATAGTGATACAGAGAAATAGTGATACAGAGAAATAGAGAAACAGAGAAATAGTGAAACAGAGAAATAGTGAAACAGAGAAATAGTGATACAGTGAAATAGTGATACAGAGAAATAGAGAAACAGAGAAATAGTGATACAGAGAAATAGTGAAACAGAGAAGTAGTGAAACAGAGAAATAGTGGAACAAGATATAGTGAAACAAGAAATAGTAAAACAAGAAATAGTGAAGCACAGATTAGTATAGAGTGAGATAATGAAATAGGAAATAGTGTAATAGAGAAGAGTAAGGTAGTAGTGAAATAGTAATAGGAAGTAGAAGGAGTACAGTATGGGTTGGACAGAGGCACAGCAGAAAGTAATTGATACTAGGAATAAGAATGTATTAGTTTCAGCAGCGGCAGGATCAGGAAAGACTGCCGTATTAGTTGAGCGCATTATATCTATGATATCTGAGGGAGAAAAGCCCATGGATATTGATCACTTACTGGTTGTAACCTTCACCAATGCCGCTGCTGCGGAGATGAGAGGACGTATTGGAAAAGCGATTGAGGAGAAGCTTCTTTTGGAACCGGATAATCTTCATTTACAAAAGCAAGTATCCTTGCTTCAAAGTGCTCAAATAACAACCATACATAGCTTTTGTCTTAACGTCATCCGTAATTATTTTCATAGAATAGATTTAGACCCAGCCTTTAAAATTGCAGAGGAGTCAGAGATTACCCTAATGAAATCTGATGTCATTGCTCAAATATTGGAGGCCTGGTATGAAGAAGGCAGTGAGGAGTTTCATGACTTTATAGAGAGCTATTCTTACTCTAAGTCTGATGCTCCTGTTGAAGATTTGATTTTACAGCTTTATAACTTTGCCATGAGTGATCCCTGGCCTAAGAAGTGGATTGCCCATAAGCAGAGTATGTTTGATATCCATTCCATAGAGGATATGTCTAAGAGACCATGGATGAAGGAGATGCTTGCCTATATCCATACGGTTTTAGAAGATTTATCTGGTAAATGTAGTGAAGGAATTGCCCTATGTAATGATGCAGATGGGCCTATGGCCTATCTTCCTGCCTTACTCTCTGACCGCAGTCTGCTGGAAAGATTAAAATCCTCTACTACTTACCAAGAGTATGTAGAGAGCTTTGAAGTGATTACTTTTGACCGCTTATCCAGTAAGAAAGAACCAAAAGTGGAGCAGTGGAAGAAGGATAAAGTCAAAGCTCTCAGAGAAGAAGTGAAAAAAGGAATTAAGGATTTGGTTGCCCAATTTTTCTTCCAGTCACCTGAAGAGATGTTAAAGGATCTTCAGGCAGTAGGAAGGGTGATGAAGGTCCTATTTGACCTCACCTTGGATTTCATGGAGAACTTTGCAAAGAAGAAGGAAGAAAAAAATCTCATAGATTTTAATGACTTAGAGCATTTTGCTTTGAAAATTCTAATCCAGGAGCAGGAGACAGGGTATCAAATTACCCCTGCCGCTTTGGAGCTAAGCGAGGAATTTGATGAAATCTTAATTGATGAGTACCAAGATAGTAATATGGTGCAAGAAACCATATTACGGAGCATCTCAAGAGAGGATTTGGGCTCTCCCAATCGTTTTATGGTAGGGGATGTGAAGCAAAGTATCTATAAATTTAGACTTGCCATGCCTGAGATTTTCATGGAGAAATACGGTAAGTATTCTTGTGAAGATAAGATGGAGGACGGCGAAGCCAATCTATATCAAAGAATCGATTTGGATAAGAACTTTAGAAGTAGAAATGCAGTTCTTATGTATGTCAATAAAGTATTTGAGCAAATTATGCAAAAGCCTGTGGGTGGTATTCTCTATGATGAGGCTGCTGCTTTAAAATACGGAGAATTATATGAGGACTTAGAGGATGAACGTATTGCCTCAGAGGCTGAGATATTACTGGTAACAGAAGAAGATTGTTGTTATGGTGAGGGATTTAAAGAGGCTAATCAATCCGATACTGAGGAGAGTGGTGCAACTGAGGGAGAGGATTTAGAGGAGGCCCAGTATACCAAGAAGGAGATTGAAGCAAGAGTCATTGCTCATCGAATTAAGGAGTTAACCAATCCACTGACGGGTATGTTGGTCTTTGATAAGAAGACCTGTCAGTATCGCCCTGCTCAAAACAGTGATATTGTTATCCTTCTTAGAAGCATGTCCAATTGGTCTGAAGTCTTTGTAAATACCCTAATGCAAGAGGGCATCTCTGCCTATGCAGATACAGGTACGGGATATTTTCAGACCTTAGAGATTATGACTATTTTAAATATGCTACGAATTATAGATAACCCAAGACAGGATATTCCCTTGGCTGGTGTTTTATATTCTCCCATGGGAGGACTTACCTCAACAGATCTTGCTCTTATAAGGGCTTCTGCTCGTAATGTGAGTCTGTATGTGGCACTCCTTACTTATAAAGAGGAGGGCAATGAGGAAGAACTAAAATCTAAGGTATATGCATTCCTTGACCTTTTGGAGCAGTTTAGAAAGATGGTAAACTATAAGCCCCTCCATGAACTAATTCAACTGGTTCTTGAGGAGACAGGGTATTATTATTATGCCAGTGCCCTACCCGGTGGAGAGCAAAGAAAAGCAAATATTGATATGCTTATCACCAAGGCAGTACAATTTGAAAAAGGTAGCTATACGGGATTGTTTCATTTTATCCGCTATATAGAGAAGTTAAATAAGTATGAGGTGGATTTTGCAGAAGCAGCAACCACAGGGGAACAAGACAATACGGTTCGTATTATGAGTATTCATAAGAGCAAGGGCTTGGAGTTTCCTATTTGTATTGTGGCAGGTATGAGTAAGCAATTTAACACCCAGGATTTGAGAAGTAAGATCGTACTCCATAGCGAATTGGGTATTGGCCCTGAATATGTGGATAGTACCAATAGAACCAAGGTATCCACCCTAGTGAAGAAGGTAATACAAAAGAAAGTCCAGATTGAAAACCTGGGAGAGGAACTTCGGGTGCTTTATGTTGCCATGACGAGAGCCAAGGAGAAGCTAATACTAACAGGCTATTTAAAGAGTCTGGAGGAGATAAAGGAGAAGAGCTTTTCCTTCTTTGAACTACTCTCTGCCAAATCTTATCTGGACTGGGTTCTGCCAGCTACCATCAATAAGGTAGGATGGAGTCCAAAGGAGGAGAAGGGGACCTTAGTAAGCCATGGAGAGGGAGTATCTGTTAGGGTATTTCCTAAGAGTACTTTGCTTAAAGAAGAGGTTACAAAGCAAACCTTCTTGCGAAAGGATAAGGAGGAGCTGCTTTCCATTGATCCTGATACTGTATATGATCAAAACCTGAAGGAAGAAATAGAGGCAAGGCTAAATTATGCATACCCTTTTGCAAAGGAAGCCAATCTTAAGATTAAGATGACTGTTTCGGAGCTAAAGAAACTGGGTCAATTCATTGATGAGGAAGAAAGCCTTAATCTCTATGAAAAGTCAGAGAGAAGGACGGAAACCAACAGGCAGGCAGAAGACAGTGGTGACGTTGATGCAAATATAGTAGATATTGACACAGTAGGTAGAGATATAGAAGATAAAGATAAAGTAGATAAAGATAAAGTAGATAAAGATAAAATAGATAGAGATAAAGTAGATAGAGATAAAGTGAATAGTATAGTAGAGAAAAGTCTTGATTTTATAGCAACAGTTCCAAATTTTATTAGTCAAAAACAAATTGATCTTTCAGGAACAGACCGTGGTACCCTCTATCATAAGGTACTAGAACTCATTGATTTATTAAGATTAAATAATGATGAAGATGTAACCAATGAATTAAAGCGTCTGGTAGAAGATGGACGAATCAAGGAAAAAGACTTAAAACTCTTAAATATAAACTACATTAAGAAATTTGTTCAGAGTGATGTGGTGAAGAGAATGAGAAATGCAGCTCTTATACACAAACTATACAAGGAAAAACAATTCGTTATGGGGATAAAAGCCTCAGAAATTGCAAGGGATGTGGATAGTGATGAGCTAATTCTTATTCAAGGTATTATAGACGTGTTCTTTGAAGAAGAAGGAGAGCTGGTTTTATTGGATTACAAATCAGATTTTGGTGTTGGTGAAGAGGAACTTATAAAGCGTTATAAGGTACAGCTGAACTATTATCGTAAAGCCTTAGAGCAGATGCTTGGCAAGAGGGTAAAGGAGATGATCATTTATTCTCTTCCTTTGGGTAAATCCATAGGAATAGTTGATGAAAGATTGGGTACACTCTAGTGGTAATACGGTTGTGTTAAGAAGCAACCTAGGAATAGAGGTGTGACTTGATGAGTATGAATAAAGTAAAAAAAATCGATTTGGATAATATAAAACCAGAAGAAAAGCTAAAGTATGAGACGGCTAAGGAACTAGGCTATCTTGATAAGGTGATGGCTACGGGTTGGAAATCACTTACCGCTAAGGAATCAGGAAGAATTGGTGGAATAATGACCAAAAAACAAAGAGAATTACAAAGACAAAAAGAAGAAGAGAAGATAAAAATAGAAGAAATGCAATTTGATGCAGAGCAAGAAGAATAAAGGTTCTAGAATAACAATATCAGTTATTATTGCATATGAAAAGCATTGATTATAATAGCATAATCAATGCTTTTTTAGGGTTGTATACGGATACTATTAGGCAAAATAAGCAACTCAATAACTGTGAAGTTTCAGTTGAGTAATAATTAATTTGTTATCTAGGTCTAAGACTAGTAGGACTTAATTTTAGGGTATCCACCCCAAGAAAGCCTTTAATGGCAACACAGATACCACCTAGTAAAATTGATGTATCCTGAAGCGCAGAAGGAACAATACGAATATAACTATTCATTTTACTATTTAAGGCAGCCTCTATTCGTTCTGTGATTTTAGGAAAATTGATGGTAAAGGAGCTATTTATAATAACAATGTCCGGATTATAGGCATTTAATATATTGTTTACACAGACGGACATGTACTTCACGAAATTATCCATAATTCTTATGGCATCAGGGTCCTTCCCATCGTAGGCATTTCTAAATTGTTCGAAGTTTACTTCCTCTAATCCTTTGAAGGTGGCGAATTCTTGTAATAGAGTCCTTTCGGAAACATATTGTTCTAAGCAACCTTTATTGCCGCAAGGGCATTGACGTCCATCAATCTCAATGATGGTATGACCAAATTCTCCAGCTCTTCCATTGTATCCTGTATAGAGCTGTTCCCCTATTATAATACCAAGACCTATGCCGGAGTGGACACTGATATTGGCTATATTGGAGTAGTCGTATTGGAAAGTCTTCTCCCCGATTACGGATAAATTCGCTTCATTTTCCATATAAACAGAGGTGTTAAAGTGGCGTTCAAGTAACTCACAGAGGTTGCTACCGCTTAAGTTGTAATAAGGAGCAAAGGAAACCTGATTGTTTGCTACCACACCATGAATGCCTAGAGTAATACCTACCAGATTATAGGGGGTGTTCGTGGGTAGTTTCATGGATTCAATTAATTCTATTAGTACAGGAGCCAGATTTGAAATATTCTTAGGTGTTCTAATCTGCTTTAAACTACAATCTTCCCCTATTAGATCAGATAGTAAGGATGAGATAGTATCAACTCCAATATCAATACATACCACATATCCAGCTTTCTTGTTGAGGCTGAGCAGTATGGGTTTTCTGCCTAAGCTGGTATCGTAGCTACCAACCTCAATCACTAATTTTTTATTAATCAACTCTTGCACAATTGCAGAAATCGTAGCCTTGGTAAGACCCAGATGCTTTGCAATCGCAGCTCTTGAAATTGTGTTATTACTGATGATGGTTTCTAATACCAATTTAGTATTTATGTCTCTAATTAATTCCTTACTGCCTGTTACCATTACTGTCACCTTTCATTTAAAATATTGCTATTATGGTAACATATATTAAAATATTTGGAAAGTGCTTATTTTTTTGCTAGATTATTAGCTATGTAGATAAGTATGAAAGTTAGTTTCCTATAATTAACTTTACTACTTGGGGGTGTAGCTTCTGGAAAACAGATAAATGGCATCCAAACTCTCCATGCTATAATCATTCTCTGGGCTAGCTTTTACCTCTTCGTATAAGTTTTTGTCATTGGTTAAATAGTAAGAATAAACTTGTTTTTCTCTATGGATTGGTACAATCATGTAGTTATATTCTACCCTATCCCAGTTTCTTTCTCTAGTTTCCTTGTTTAACCTATAGTTAAGCATTACAAATTTTCTATTCTTACAGAATATAGTTCTTAAAACTATAGAAGTATCCTCCTTGGTAGCAATTCTTAAGGTTACTATATGCTTGGAATTGTTATAGGATAAAAAGCGTATCATAGAATTAGATAATTTATCTATGGGATTTTCCTCATAATAGTAACCATCATGGATTGCGTCTTCCAATGTATAGGATAGGGGTAGGGCTTCCAATTTCTCTAAATCTTCGGCTATCCATTGATTTAATTCATTCTCTTCCTTTTGCAGTAGGAAGAATAGTCCTATGCAAAGTAGTACTATGGATATAATTAAGAATATATATTTGAGTTTCTTCATATCTATGACCTTTCCATTAAAAAGTATAGCAGTATTTAGTTCTATTATGGCAGAAGGAATATAAAATAAAATGCTAGAATGCTAGTTTGTGCTTGCATCAAACAAAAATAAGCCGTTTAGTTTCTGTAATATATTATAATGCATTCTGAAGTTTCATATTTATTGCCTAAGCTTTATGAACATCTCTTGATATTGTAAATAAAATGTAAATTGTTTTAACATGTTTGTACATATATACTAACTTCTCTCTTCATGCTATGGTATAATATGTTATAAAATAGTAAGATGCTGATATAAATGAATAAAAAAATATAAATGGAAACTAATTAATTTTTAATTTGTATATATGGTTGAGTATAAATAGCTTTCTGAAATGTTTATTCCTAAATTACCCCAACCGTCATTCACTGTAATATATTTAAGAAGATCAGAATTGGAATAACCATGAGCGACTACCCAATGATACCCATATGTTGTGTGATTTGCTAGACTTACCATTGCAGGGTTTCCGTTACTTATGCTTTGTTTGACTTTATTGTAGGGCGTTGTTAAAATATTCCATGTTGTGACATATTTAATATTTTTAGAATGCAATATACTTTCTAAATATCTATTCATACCATCGACAACTTGTGTTGTAAATGTTCCATCTATAATATCATGATTTGGTTCTATAAATGATATCAGCAAATTTATAAAAGTCTTACCATCTGAAGTTATATAATTTGGTAATGCATAAGATTTATCTATATAATCATAATAATATGCAAAAAATATTGCAGCTGCAACAGATGCGCAATTATTATTTATGTTATAATTATATGTGCGAGTTAAATAAGATAGAGCAGTATTTGCTGAACTAGTAAGGGATATTGAATTAGCGGTTATTGAATTTTGTTTAGCAATAGCAGTTTTATCAAATTTAGTCTTGCTATCGAAACTTATATTTATCTTATCAATAATTTCTCCAGTTCTACAATCTACAATATTGTTTGATGAATTTGTTTTAAGATAGCTTAATGGTCCAGAATAATAATATTTACATCCATCATTTACTATATACTTATTATCGGTAATGGTTGAAAACTCGATAATACCATACGTATTACTATCTATAATAATATATCCCACAGGATCTAGTTTATAATAATATGCTATAATATTATCATTACTATTGTATAAAATTAATACAGCTACTTTCATTAATTTGTATATCTAAAAAATTCTTTATTTCTGTAATAACGTCGTAATTATCAATTGCAGCGTTTAAAGTCTGAACATTATTAAATAGCAAGACCATTAATGTAAGAAATATTATTAATCTTTTCTTAATACTTTTAATTATTGCTCTCATAAATAACCTCCTCATAATTAATAACGATGGTATACATTCATTATATCAGCATCTTATATATTGTAATTCAAAAACCATAAATTTACAATGTAAAAAGATGACAAAAAAGAAACTGTATTTGAATAAAATGGACAGGGGAAGTTATACTTGACATAAATATTTGGAATTGCTATATTATTTTTATAGATAGTTTATTCAACAAATTATAGTTAGAAGGAAAACAAGGGCATCTCATAGATGTGATAATTTAAATGAGTACATAGAATGAATTAGTTTCATTAGGCAGGTAGTAAAGGAATATATAAATCTTAAAGGCATAAAGGAGAAAGCGTATGTTGTATATTGGTGTGGATTTAGGAACCTCTTCTGTAAAACTTCTACTAATGGATGAGACAGGAGATATTAAGAGTATTGTGACAAGAGAATATCCTTTGTATTTTCCAAAGCCAGGTTGGTCTGAGCAGAATCCAGAGGATTGGTACACAGCCTTAATAGATGGCGTTAAGGAGTTAACTAAGGACTGTGATAAGTCCCAGGTAGAGGGCATTAGTTTTAGCGGCCAGATGCATGGAATGGTAATTCTAGATGAAGAAGATAAGGTGATCCGTCCTGCTATATTATGGAACGATGGTCGTACCCAAGCAGAATGTGATTACTTAAATATTGAAATTGGAAGAGAGAAAATCTCAAGCTATACAGCGAATATGGCTTTAACCGGCTTTACAGCACCAAAGCTTCTATGGGTAAGAAAGCATGAGCCAGAGAATTTTGCAAAGATTAAGAAGGTTATGCTTCCTAAGGATTATATTGCTTATAAATTATCCGGTGTACACTGCACAGATGTATCAGATGCTTCTGGTATGTTGCTACTTGATGTTAAGAATAAATGTTGGTCTAAGGAAATGCTTGATTTATGCGGTCTGAAAGAAGAACAGATGGCTAAAATCCATGAATCCTATGAAGTTGTAGGTAAAATTACCAGTGAAGCGGCTAAGGCTTTAGGTTTAACTGAGAATGTAAAAATTATTGCTGGTGGTGGCGATCAGGCCGTTGCAGCAGTGGGAACAGGAACTGTTGGTGCGGGCATGTGTAATGTTTCCCTTGGAACCTCCGGTGTCGTATTTATCTCTGCCAAGGAATTTGCAGTAGATGACAATAATGCTCTTCATGCCTTTGCTCACGCTGATGGCAAGTATCATTTCATGGGTGTTATGTTAAGTGCTGCAGCCTCCAACAAGTGGTGGATGGACGAAATCATCGGAACCAAGGAATATGGCAAGGAGCAGAAGGGTATTACAAAACTAGGAGAGAATAATGTATACTTCCTTCCCTACCTCATGGGAGAGAGAACTCCTCATAACAATCCCAATGCCAGAGGAACCTTTATTGGTATGACAATGGATACCAGCCGTGAGGATATGACCCAGGCAGTGTTAGAAGGTGTTGCATTTGCTCTTCGTGATTCCTTTGAAATTACCAAATCTCTTGGTGTTTCTGTTGAAAGAATTAGGATTAATGGCGGTGGTGCAAAGAGTCCCCTTTGGTGCAAGATTATTGCAGATGTGCTTAATGTAAAGGTAGATAAGATTAATTCAGAAGAAGGCCCTGCCTTTGGTGCAGCCATCCTTGCAGCAGTAGGCTGTGGCAAATATTCTTCCGTTGAGGAAGCATGTGGAAAGCTTATCAAAGTTGTGGAAACCACAGAACAAGATGCTGAGGTGGTTGAGCTTTACAATAAGAAGTACGAAGTGTTTAAGGAGTTATATCCTAGCTTAAAGGAAATGTACAATAAGATGGTATAGGGTACATAAATAATATAAGAAATGTTTTATTATAAACAGGGCAGAAACCATAAAAGAGGTTCTGCCCTATGTTTTTGACTTAATTTATGGTTTTAGTCAAAGTCTTAAGCAGTTTTAAGCAATTTAGAATTAGAATTAACTAGAGAAGTTTATGATCTGGCGATGGATAAATCTGTTGGCAATTTACATTATATGGTTTAAAATATGAGATATTATCATTTTGCTGTGAGCATAGAAGATAGTTTTTAATCCAAATAGCTATTTGGATTAACTTCGAAGAAAAAGTTTGTTTTGATGATAGTTTTACGAGGAGGTATAAAATGAAAAAACTAGTTAGTTTTATCGTATTCGTTGTTTTTGCAATTTCATTTACCTACACCGGCGCATGCAGATGTTCTTGGAGGAAAGCGGGAAAGAAATCCAACTTATCACATTAGTAACACAAATGCATATTATACAGCAGTTTATAATGCAGTTAGTTCTTGGAATAGTGTTTTCCATATTATGACTTAGTTAATGGAATAACATTAGCTTCTGGAAGTGGTATATATACGAATAGTTGGTGGGTGGAGTAATATAAAGGAGGAGTATATGAAACTTTATTCGATTATTATTGGTATTTTAGCTATTTTGTTTTTACCAAATGTAGCTTATGCGAATACCATACCTTCGTATACAGTTGAAGAGTTAGGAGAAAACCAAGCTGATTATCTTGAAATTGTTGTTTTGCAGCAACAAATCATAGATAAGATAAATGTTATACGAAAGAATTTTCAATATAAGCAAGTATATGAAGATTACCAAATTGAACTTACATCAGCGAAAAAAATATATATAAATCCAAGCATTTTTTCACTAGATACGTCCAAAACAAGTAAAGTTATGAAAAAAATAGAAGACAGTACCTATATGTGGCTACTATTAGTGACAGTGGGAAATGATACATATCAAGTTCACATTGCAAAAGGGTTACCACTGAACGAGTCAATTACTGAAAAGTTAACGGAGGAAGCAACCCAATACATAAAAGATAAAGAAGGGAAATGGTCTATCTCTGGAATTGAGATTTTGGAAGGAAAAATAGTGGATTACGAGAAAACAATTAATAACAATCTTCAAAGTATAGACTATGATTCCAATGCAAAGATTGTATTATGTGGAGGATTAGAACATATCTTTCAGCCAGCTGCTTTAGTAATGAATCATGATGAAGTAGAACTATTAATACCATTATATGATCTTAAAATCGATGGAACCATTGAGGAAATTGAAAGTATTAAACCTATGACTGCAACAATTGAGGATGAAGTATATCTTTACAAGGGTATAAAAGCGGCAGTAAATGAGATGGAAAATCAAAATGATGAATTTATATCTGGAGGTATTACAGGTTATATTAAATTACAGCCAAAGCAACCTGAGGATGATTATGATAATATAATTATAGGTTTAGCAGTTGTAGTAGTATTATCCATTTTATTTGGAATTTGCTTTACAGTAAAGATGCACAAATGATTTTCATTACTTAGCTGTTAGCTACAAAACTTATTATGCGAGGAACAGTATTATGAGAAAGAAGTTTTATATTATCTTAACATCAGTTGTTGTTTTGGTTTTTATTATTGTAGGTGTTCGACATTATAATTTCGAACATACTGTTGAAATTGTTCCAGAAGCTAGCTGGAAAAATCATTATTTTGATGTCGACAGCCTCGTAAAAGCATCAGACATTATCATTGAAGGAAAAGTGATCGGGGCAACATTAGAACAGAGATATGATTTGATTTTTACTATGCAAGAAATCGAAGCTGAAAAGGTTTACATCGGTGATTTGAAAGAGGGAGAAACTGTTACTGTTCTTCAGACTGGTGGCGAATTGAATGGAATTGAAACAAAGGCCTTTAGGGAAGCACCCCTTTTGGACAAAGGTGATGATTACTTGCTATTTTTAGAGTATAGCGATGAAGGTCATTATTTGATATTAGGAGGATACCAAGGTGTGGGAAAAATAAAGAATGGCAGGGTCACATTTAGCAATGTGAGAAATGATGAAATTTCTGCAGTTCTTTCTGGCAAAAGTCTATCTTATGTAAATGATATTTTGATGGAACAAACAGAATACATCTCAGCAAGTGAGTAGTCTGTTAAAAAAAGATTGAGAAAATTTTTGAGCATGAAAAGATTTCTGTGTCTAACAACAGACAGGATAAGTACCCCCATTCATAGGGGTTGGGCAGATGATCAGCCGATTTTTGAGTGGGTTACTGCAAGCTTGTTTTACGCTACTGCCCGCATCTCCTATGAAAATGGATAAACTTATCCCTGCGGAAGTTTAAGAAAAAACTTAGAAGTAAAACTCAATGGGGCTTTGCCAATAAGTACTTGACACAAACATATATTATTTGGTAATTGATAACAAGAGTTCCCTATGTTAGAATATTTTTGAGAGTTATTAAGACAAATTCTATGGATATAATAAGATAGATTATACTATTTAAATTATTGGATGGTAGGCAATTGCATAAACTATGATCGTAATTGACTATTTGGATGGATAAGAAAGGAGCTGCCAGTATGCAACCATATACCGGGTTTGCTTCTGTATATGATATGTTTATGGACAACGTGCCCTATGAAGAATGGGCAGATTATGTGCAGAGTTTATTAAAGAAATTCAAGATAGAAAAAGGATTACTTCTTGAGCTTGGTTGTGGTACGGGAAGTATGACAAGAGCTCTTGGGGCTAAGGGCTTTGATATGATTGGAATTGATAATTCCGAGGAGATGCTTCAGATTGCCAGAGAGAAGAATAGTGACAAGGAGGATGCTATTCTTTATTTATGTCAGGACATGAGAGAATTTGAGTTATACGGAACGGTATCCGCGGTAATTAGTGTCTGTGACAGTATGAATTATATCCTCACCGAGGATGATTTACTTCGGGTGTTTCAATTGGTGAATAATTATCTTGATCCTCAGGGGCTATTTGTTTTTGATTTGGACACAATATATGCATATGAGGAGGTTCTTGGAGATAATACCATCGCAGAGAACCGAGAAGAGGGAAGCTTTATTTGGGAGAATACTTACTATGAGGAAGAGATGATCAATGAAGTGAATTTATCTTTGTTTATTCCCGAAGAGAAGGATTTATATCGTAAATATGAAGAAACCCATTATCGTAGAGCCTTTCCTTTAGATACAGTGAAGCGTCTCATTGAGGAAGCAGGTATGGAATGGGTGGCAATATATGATGCTCTTACAGTGAAAGCGCCTAGTAAGGATTGCGAGAGGGTATATATTATTGCAAGAGAGAAACGACAGGCAGATAAACTATACCTATAACTAATGTTTGTGATGTTAATCCATGAAAGAGTATTGTGATACATGGGATATATGCTTCTTAGAGTATTCAGCGAATTGATACAAAATAATAAAAGCACATACAGAGTTTCAAGCCATTGTGTTAACTATGGTGTTTCATAGTAATTCATGGTGATGTGTGTATATATTATATTTATTATAGATTGCTTTCTAACACAGTAATAACATATTAGAAGACAATCATGTGGACAGTGAAAGATACAGAACTAGTAAATGGAGGACTATATGTCAGATTATATTATACGTGCCAGCGCTGCAGACAACCAAATACGTGCCTTTGCAGCAACAACAAGAGATTTAGTGGAATATGCAAGAGATATTCATGGAACAAGCCCCGTAGCTACCGCAGCTCTAGGGAGACTTCTTACAGCGGGAGCCATGATGGGTAATATGATGAAGGGTGATAAGGATATTCTAACCCTGCAGATAAAGGGGAACGGGCCTATAGGTGGTCTTACGGTGACTGCCGATTCCAAGGGTACGGTAAAAGGATATGCCTTTAACCCAGAGGTAATAATTCCTGCTAATGCAAAGGGGAAATTGGATGTGAGTGCAGCCCTTGGTGCCGGTGTTCTCAGTGTAATAAAGGATATGGGATTAAAGGAACCCTATGTAGGGCAAACCCATCTAGTATCAGGTGAAATTGCTGAGGATCTTACCTACTATTATGCCACCAGCGAGCAGGTGCCTTCTGTGGTGGCCTTAGGTGTTCTTATGAATAAGGAGAATACTGTAAGAAGAGCGGGAGGTTTTATCCTGCAATTACTGCCATTTGCTGAGGAGAGTTTGATAGACAGGCTGGAGGAGAAAATCAGCCGCATAAACAGTATCACGACTTTATTAGATAAGGATATGACACCGGAGATGATATTAGAGGATATCCTAGGGGAATTTGGCTTGGAAATTACAGACAAGATACCTACAGCTTTTGAATGCAATTGCACTAAGGATAGAGTGGAGAAAGCAATTATATCCATTGGTCGTAAGGATATTGAAGAAATGGTTAATGATAATGAGCCAATTGAGGTAAATTGCCATTTTTGCAGTAAGCATTACCATTTTTCTATTGATGAGTTGAAGGCTATAATAAATAAATAGGGGAAATCACAAAAAAAAGATAAGGTATGCCATTGTCTATGTAAATAATACATTATAAAATTACATGACTTTAAAAGGCATACATAAAGATGAGAGTGAAGTAGGACGATTAATAATCGCAATTTGTCCTGTGATGGGGGATACCCTAGAGGCACATTGCTGTTATTGAAATAATATTATAGGAGGATTATATGAATTACGGTTATTTTGATGAGAAGAACAAAGAATATGTAATTACCAGACCTGATACTCCAGCACCCTGGGCCAATTATTTAGGTTCTCCAGAGTATGGTGCCATTGTTTCTAACAATGCAGGCGGTTATAGCTTTGAAAAGAGTGGAGCAAGCGGAAGAATATCCCGCTATATCTTTAATCAGGAGGATAAACCAGGTAGATATGTATACCTTCGTGACGATGACGATGGTGACTATTGGTCTGCTTCCTGGCAGCCTGTGGGCAAAGCACTGGATGTATATCAGAATGAATGTCGTCATGGTACAGCCTATACCAGTATCCAAGCAAAGTATTCGGGCATAGAGTCAGAGGTTTTATATTATGTACCCCTGAATAAGACCCATGAAGTATGGAAGGTTAGCGTTAAAAATAACAGTGACAAACCTCGCAATTTATCAGCCTTTGGTTATATTGAGTTTACCAATGAAGGCAATTATGAGAATGACCTGGTTAATCTTCAATATACTTTATTTATAACAAAGACCTATTTTAAGGGTAATAAAATTCTGCAGATGATTAATGAAAATCATTATAAAAATGCAGAAGGCTCTAACGGCAGAGAACGTTTCTTTGGTTTGGCTGGAGCCAAGGTTGATTCCTACAATGGGGATAAGACCCACTTTATTGGGAATTATCGAAGCTTTGGAAACCCCATTGCTGTTGAGAACGGCTCCTGTGATAATGTGTTAAACTACAACTCCAATAGCTGTGGTGCCCTACATACAAAAATGACCTTACAGCCAGGTGAAAGCAAGGAATTTGTATTCCTCTTAGGACGTAAGAGTGATAAGCAGTCAGCAGAATTACTTCATTATTATGAGGATTTAAGTGTGATAGACAAGGAGCTGGCAGAGTTGAAGAACTACTGGCATAGCAGGCTGGCTAACTTCCAGGTCAATACCCCTGATGCAGAGTTTAATGCCATGTTAAATACCTGGAATGCTTTTCAATGCTTTATTACTTTTACCTGGTCAAGAGCCGCATCCTTTATCTATGCAGGCTTAAGAAATGGTTATGGCTACCGAGATACAGTTCAGGATATCCAGGGTATCATTCACCTCGATCCTGAGATGGCCAAGGAAAAGATTATCTTCATGCTATCTGCTCAGGTTAACAATGGCGGAGGACTTCCACTTGTTAAGTTTACTCATAATCCAGGTCATGAAGATACACCGGATGATGCTTCCTATGCCCAATCCACAGGACATCCAGCATATCGTGCAGATGATGCTCTCTGGCTCTTCCCTACGGTATACAAATATATGGCAGAGACAGGGGACAAGGCATTCTTAGAGGAAGTAATTCCTTATGCCAATAAGGAAGAAGGCGACGTGTATGATCACTTAAAGAGAGCCATCAACTTCTCCATGGAAAGACTTAGTACCCATAATATGCCTGCTGGCCTTCATGCAGATTGGAATGACTGCCTAAGACTTGGTAAGAAGGGTGAATCATCCTTTGTAGCATTACAATTGTATTATGCCATGTCTGTCATTCGTGATATTGCTGTGGATAGGCAGGATGCAGAGTATTTAACATACTTAGATAAAGTACAGACTGAATTAAAGGATACCATTAACGAGCATTGCTGGGAAGGTGACCGATTTGTCCGTGGCTTTAAGGAGGATGGTCAGGTCATCGGTTCCAAGAAGGATCCAGAAGCAAGTATGTGGTTAAATCCTCAATCTTGGGCTGTAATCAGTGGATTAGCTACCAAGGAACAGGCAGAGAAAGCTTTAGAGAGTGTATATAGAGAGTTGAATACCAAGTATGGAGTAAGAACTATGGCACCTTCCTATGTGGATCATGCTTTTGATGGAGCATTGGCGATTTTATTTAACCCATCCACCAAGGAAAATGGCGGTATCTTCTCCCAGCCTCAGGGATGGATTATCTTAGCGGAAGCTCTCATGGGACACGGTAACCGTGCTTATGAATACTTTAGAGAATCCTGTCCGGCAGCACAGAATGATAATGCAGAAATTAGAGTTATTGAGCCTTACGCTCATGGTCAGTTTACGGAAGCCAATGAAAGTCCCTTCTATGGAAGATCCCATACCCACTGGTTAACAGGAACAGCTACCACAGTGATGGTAGGTTGTGTAGAGGGTATTATGGGTATGAGACCAGATCTTAATGGCCTTACCATCGCACCTAGCATTCCAAGTGAATGGAAGGAATTTACCATTACAAAGACCTTCCGTGGCAAGAAGCTTAATATTAAGGTGGAAAACCCCAATGGTGCAGAAGGTGGATACAAAGAGTTCTATGTGAATGGTGTCAAACAAGAGAAAAACTATCTTCCTGCGTCCATGATGAAGGATGTAAATGAAATACGATTAGTAATGTAATCCTATACAAAACGAAGAAGTGCCCTTATGCTACATGCAGCAGAGGGGCACTTCTTCTTTTGAGGTTAAAACCCTGCCACAGAATATAAAAACAAAGATAATCTAATTAAGAACACCATATTATAGGCTGTGAATATCAAAAGGTAATGACCAGATTATTCGATAAAATCCTACATCTGAAGAGGTGAAAAGTAATTACTTTTATATTTACCAAATTCTGATATTTTATATTTAACAAATCCTGATATATAACTTTCACCAAGATTTGTAATGTAATAATATGGAGGAAGTCTATGGAAAAATCATTTATAATCAGGGGTAATAAATAGCATAAATAGCCTTAATATATGGGCTTTTCAGCGATTTTTCAAGGGGAATAAAGTGATATAAAAGAATGGTTTTTTAATTATAAATTTGTGCATATAGACAAAATTTTGGGTAAACCTGTGAAAACGACAAAATCCTGTTGCTAACTCACAACCATTTATTATAATATGTAAAGGTAACGAAGGCTTCTCAAAGTATTGCGTACTTCAGTATTATATGAGAAAATCTAGTAAAGGATAGGTGGTAGTTGCAATGAATAAATTAGACATGCTCTATGAAGGAAAAGCGAAAAAGGTTTTTAAGACAGATGTGGAAGACGTTTATATCGTTGATTATAAGGACGATGCCACAGCATTTAACGGACTTAAAAAGGGTACAATTGTAGGTAAGGGTGTTGTCAACAATAGAATGTCAAACCATGTTTTTCGTCTGCTAGAGAAAGAAGGCGTACCGACACATTATATTGAGGAGTTAAGTGATCGTGAAACCGCTGTTAAGAAAGTGGAAATAGTTCCTCTTGAGGTTATTATACGTAATGTATCCGCAGGAAGCTTTGCCAAAAAATTAGGCATGGAGGAAGGCATTAAGTTACAATGTCCAACCTTAGAGTTCTCCTATAAGGATGATGCTTTGGGCGATCCAATGATTAATGACTATTATGCAATTGCAATCGGTGTTGCTACAAGAGAAGAAATCGATACAATCACTAAATATGCATTTAAGGTAAATGAGGTGCTATGCAAATATTTTGAAAGTATCGGCATTGAATTAATTGATTTTAAAATAGAATTTGGTAGAAGCAAAGGACAGATTCTTCTGGCAGATGAAATATCACCGGATACCTGTAGACTTTGGGATATTAATACTCGCGAAAAATTAGATAAGGATCGTTTCCGTAGGGATCTTGGCAATGTAGAGGATGCTTATAAGGAAGTGTTTAAGCGTTTAGGAATAGAATAAGAATATGGGGCTGTTCGAAGTTTAACTTCAGGGCAGCCTTTTGTTGGCTAATAATGTTTAGATAGATTGAGAGGATGGATAAGCACTCATGAATTTAGAAAAGAACAGCTATAGTACTGAAGGATTACATGAAGAATGTGGGGTATTTGGTGTTTATGATCTGGAAGGTAATGATGTAGTATCCACGATTTATTATGGTTTATTTGCATTACAGCACCGAGGCCAGGAAAGCTGCGGTATAGCAGTAAGCGATACAAAGGGGCCCAAAGGAAAGGTAAATGCCTGGAAGGGTATGGGTCTTTTAAGTGAAGTATTTACCCCTGAGCACCTGGATAAATTATCAGGAAATATCGGCATAGGTCATGTACGTTATTCTACTGCTGGTGAGAGCAGTATTCATAACACACAACCATTGGTTTTAAACTATGTGAAGGGTACCTTGGCCCTTGCTCATAATGGTAATCTGGTTAATACACCACAGCTTAGGGAAGAACTTGAATATACAGGAGCTATTTTTCAAACTACCATAGATACAGAGGTTATTGCCTATCATATTGCCAGAGAAAGATTGAAGTCAGCAACAGTAGAAGAAGCGGTCTCTAAGGCGATGAAGAAACTAAGGGGTGCGTACTCTCTTGTTATCATGAGTCCCAGAAAATTAATCGGAGCCAGAGATCCCTTTGGATTTCATCCTCTCGTTATAGGTAAGAGAAATAACGCTTATATTTTAGCCTCGGAAACAGCTGCCTTAAGTGCCGCTGATGCAGAATTTATACGAGATGTACTTCCTGGCGAGGTAGTAATGATTGATGATAATGGAATACATTCAGATACCTCTATGTGCGGTTCTAAGGTAGCAAAATGTATTTTTGAATATATTTATTTTGCAAGACCGGATACACATTTTGATGGTGTTAGTGTTTATAATTCCAGAATTATGGCAGGAAGAATATTAGCACAGTCCTTTCCGGTAGATGCGGATGTGGTAGTGGGTGTACCGGATTCCGGTAATGCTGCGGCTCTTGGCTATGCCCTAGAATCAAAAATTCCTTTTGGAATGGCCTTTGTCAAAAATAGCTATGTGGGTAGAACCTTTATTAAGCCAAAGCAGTCCTTACGTGCTTCCAGTGTACGTATTAAGCTTAATGTCTTACCAGAAGTGGTAGAGGGTAAGAGAGTAGTTATGATTGACGATTCCATTGTACGTGGAACTACTAGTGAAAAGATTGTAAAAATGCTTAAAAAGGCTGGAGCTACAGAGGTTCATGTCAGAATTAGCTCTCCACCTTTTCTATATCCTTGTTATTTTGGAACTGATGTACCTACGGGGGATCAGTTAATCGCCTATAACAATTCCATTGATCAGATTAGGCAGATGATTGGAGCAGATTCTCTAGGCTATCTGGCGGTTGAAAGATTAAGTGACATGATTGGTGGGGATACAGGCTTTTGTGATGCTTGTTTTACTGGGAATTACCCCATTGAACCACCGAAAGAGGATATACGTGGAGAATTTGAACTATAATATAACTTGAAATGTCCAACAAATAATGATAAAAGAAAGGGGCAGTATCATGAGTAACGACAAGTACACGAGTCCTTTATCCGAGAGATATGCCAGTAAGGAAATGCAGTATATCTTTTCACCGGATATGAAGTTTAAAACCTGGAGAAGACTATGGGTAGCTTTAGCCGAAGGGGAGAAAGAACTTGGATTAAATATAACCCAGGAACAGATTGAGGAGCTTAAAGCTTTCCAGGAGAACATTAACTATGAAGTGGCAAAGGAAAGAGAAACTTTAGTTCGTCACGATGTTATGTCCCATGTATACGCTTACGGTGAGCAATGTCCAAAGGCAAAGGGAATTATTCATCTGGGAGCGACCTCCTGTTATGTGGGTGATAATACAGATATTATCCTTATGACAGAAGCCTTAAGATTAGTAAAAAAGAAACTCATTAATGTGATGGCAGAACTTTCAAAGTTTGCTTTTGAATATCGTGACCTGCCTACTTTAGCCTTTACCCATTTTCAGCCCGCACAGCCTACCACTGTAGGCAAGAGAGCAGCCCTGTGGTTGATGGAATTAAAATTAGATTACGATGATATCTGCTATCTCCTAGATGGTATGTTACTTCTTGGTTCCAAAGGAACTACGGGAACCCAGGCAAGCTTTTTGGAGTTATTTAATGGGGATCATGAGAAGATTAAGAAGTTGGATAAGATCATTGCAGAGAAGATGGGCTATGCTGGATGCTATCCTGTATCGGGACAAACCTATTCCAGGAAAATAGATTTACGAGTATTAAATGTACTATCTGGTATTGCTGCCAGCGCACATAAATTCTCTAATGATATTCGATTACTTCAGCATCTTAAAGAAATCGAAGAACCCTTTGAGAAGAACCAGATTGGTTCCTCAGCCATGGCTTATAAGAGAAATCCTATGAGAACGGAGAGAATTGCATCCCTTGCCAATTATGTGATAATTGATGCCCTTAATCCCGCAATTACTGCAGCAACCCAGTGGTTTGAAAGAACCTTAGATGATTCAGCAAATAAGCGTATTAGTGTCCCAGAAGCTTTCTTAGCAGTGGATGGGATTTTAGATTTATATATGAATGTGGTGGACGGATTGGTAGTCTATCCCAAGGTAATTGAAAGACGCCTTATGCAGGAGCTCCCTTTCATGGCTACAGAAAACATTATGATGGATGCGGTGAAGGCTGGTGGAGACAGGCAAGAGCTTCATGAGAAAATCCGTACCCTGTCTATGGAAGCGGGTAAGAATGTGAAGGAGAAAGGTCTTGAGAATAATCTTCTTGAACTGATTGCAGCAGATCCGGCTTTTAATATGACCATAGAAGAGCTAAAGGCTACCATGGACCCGGCAAAATATACGGGACGAGCGAAGGAGCAGACGGAGGAATTTATTCAGGAGGTTATCAAACCAATCCTTGAGGAGAATAAAGAGTTACTTGGGTTAAAAGCAGAGATTAAAGTGTGACAAGAAGATATATTCAAGTAGTTACTTTATTATGGCTGAACCGTAACTACTATATGAATGCCAAGGAGGGATCTTGTGCCTGAAGTGCAGCTGAGTTAAAGTAAGTTGCACTTCAGGCACAAGTATTTATTTACTCAACCTTACAGCCGATGCTTTCTATTGTTCTACGTATTTCACTTTCTGCCACTGTCTCATTATAATCAACTTCAACAGTTCCTCGGTGAAGATCGACATTTACCTTCTGAACTCCTCCTAAATTGGCTAGAGCACTTTTTAATTGGGTTTTTATAGTTGTATTATATAATCCTTCAACATTATAATGTAGATTATTCATTAAGCTTGCCGCCTTTCTTGAACATATTGTTGTTTTCTTAGTATCCATAGTATTACACTTCATTCTTTCACTCAAAGATAATAAAGATAGTTTTAGATAAATCATGATGATTTATGTAAGTGACAGAGGATTTCACATTGCTAGAGCGGCTCATAACTGTTATAATCATATTATATAGATATTAGGATTTCCATAAGAGGATTTTATATGAATGTTGATTTAGAATATTATCGTATTTTTTATTATGTAGCTAAAGCTGGGAGCTTTACCCGTGCAGGGGAGGAGCTTTGTATCTCACAGCCGGCAGTTAGTCAGTCAATCAAGCTCCTTGAGTCAAGTCTGGGAAGTAAGCTGTTTGTCCGTATCCCCAAGGGTGTTAAACTGACGCCGGAAGGAGAGGTACTATTTAGTTATGTCCAAAGAGGTTACGAGTACATTCTTCTGGGTGAAGCTAAATTTCAAAAAATGCTTGATTTAGAGAATGGTGAGATACGCATAGGCGCCAGTGATATGACATTACAGTATTATCTCCTTCCTTACTTAGAGGATTTTCATGAGAGATTTCCAGGTATAAAGGTGACAGTAACCAATGCCCCCACACCGGACACTTTGGATTATCTGTATGGCGGTAAGATTGATTTTGGTATTGTCAGCGAACCTTTTGATGTTAAGATGGAGATTGAGGTTAATAGAGTTCGAAAAATCAAGGACACCTTTGTTGCAGGTAATAGATTTCAACATCTTAAGGGAAAAATCTTGCAATACAAGGAACTGGAAGAACTACCGATTATTTGCCTGGAGTGTAATACCAGCTCACGTAAATATATTGATGGATTTTTAAAAGAGAATGATGTGGTTCTTCAACCAGAATTTGAGTTGGCAATGAGTGATATTATTGTCAAATTTGCAGTAAGAAATTTGGGTATTGGCTGTGTGGTTAGAGATTTTGCAGAGGATGCCATAGCTTCAGGCGACCTCTTTGAACTGCAATTTGAACAGGAAATTCCAGATAGGCATTTTTGTATTATTACCAGCAGCTCTAACCCTATATCTACAGCAGCAATGAAGCTGCTGCATATGTTAAACAATTAGATGGTTCCCAAAAAATGGACAAATCATTAGCAGGAACTCAGTAAGATACGAATTAATAAACATAATAAAGGATGGTTAAAGAGGATGAAAATAGACATTAAAAAATTAAATGACACAGCTATGCTTCCAACAAGAGGCAGTGAACAGGCTGCGGGATGGGATTTGTATTCTAACAATACAGAGACTGTTATTCTAGAGGCTCACAAAACCGCTATGATTGGAACGGGTTTATCCATGGCTATTCCTGAAGGATATTTTGGAGCAGTCTTTGCTAGGAGTGGTTTAGCAACAAAGCAGGGATTACGACCTGCCAACTGTGTAGGGGTCATTGATAGTGATTACCGTGGAGAGATTATCGTATCCTTACATAATGATAGGGATGAGGTAAGAAAGATTGAACCCAAGGAAAGAATTGCACAGCTTGTAGTTATGCCTTATTTGTCCGTAGAGTTTGAAGAGAAAGATACTTTGGATGAGACCAAACGAGGAGAGAAGGGCTTTGGTTCTACTGGCACAAGATAATAAGTGTTTTTTCTATTTAACTTAGGATGATATTGGAGGTTTTTTAGGTGGCCGGAGTGATGACACATATGGTAATCGCCAGAGAATTAAATAAACACCTGCAAAAAGGTATAATAAAGGATATGGACTTATTTTATCTGGGTAATCTGGCACCAGATTCTATTCACGCCAGAGAAGGGTATCTAAGAATTTATAAGAAGCATACCCATCTGCGGGATGATATACCGGATAAGGACTTTGGTAAAGAAGAGAATTTGGTACTTTTCCATGAACGTGTTACACGGTTTATCCTTGAAAACAGAGACTCTTGGGATGGATTAGAAGACCTCTACCGTGGTTATGTAGTTCATATTTTAACAGACGAATTATTTGTTCTTACCATACGTGAGGAATTTAACAAAACCGTAGAAAAGCTAGGTATAATCCAAGGGGAACCAATCTATATAGATTATATCATAACCGATATGATACGAAATGATTATTTGCTGGTTAAAAATTATGAAGGTATGGATGAAATACGAAGACAGATAGAAGGGGTTCCCATTTATCCCATTAGGGGGTACTTGACAGAGAAGGAAATGTCCATAAGCAGGGATTGGATGGTGCGTCAGTATTTTTATGAAGAAAATCAATGCCTGCAACCTAGGTATATCACCTATGAGAGAATACTTACATTTATACAACTGTCCGTTGAGAACATAATCAATAGGCTTTCAGAGGGTGGCAGCTTACCAAGGATGTTTTGATAAAGGAAAATGCCAAAGCCCTTCGCAAGATGGAGTGCCACAAAATAGCCAAAGCCATAATTTAATATTATGCTTTATATAATCTATATTGATTTTACTTATGAAGTGAATGGATTTATACTTGGAAAGTAATTGGGTATACTAATTTAATTGCGATGCTAAAGGAATGATAGAATCGCATCATCCAAGGAGGATTTCACTATGGTAAAAGCAATTGTTGGCGCCAATTGGGGCGATGAGGGAAAAGGCAAAATCACAGACATGCTTGGACAGGAAGCAGACATAATCGTAAGATTTCAAGGTGGTAGTAATGCAGGGCATACCATTATTAATGAATACGGTAAATTTGCTCTTCATTTACTTCCCTCCGGTGTATTTTATAAGCATACAACCTGCATTATTGGTAATGGTGTAGCACTTAACATACCCTATTTAGTGAAGGAAATTCAGTCCTTAGAGGAGAGAGGTGTTCCAACACCTAAGATTTTAGTATCCCAACGGGTACAGATTTTGATGCCTTATCATATTTTATTTGATCAATATGAAGAAGAAAGATTAGGTGGCAAATCCTTTGGTTCCACCAAATCCGGTATTGCACCTTTCTATTCAGACAAATATGCAAAAATAGGTTTTCAGGTGTCGGAATTATTTGATGATAAGGTTTTAAAAGATAAGATTGCAGGGGTTTGTGAGATGAAGAATGTAATATTGGAGCATCTATATCATAAGCCGGCAATCAAGGAAGACGAATTATACAATACATTAATTGAGTATAGAAATATGGTTGAGCCTTATGTGTATGATGTATCAGCATACTTACATGAAGCAATTAAGGCTGGTAAGAATATATTACTGGAGGGCCAGTTAGGGGCGCTTAAGGATCCTGACTTTGGAATATATCCCATGGTAACCTCCTCATCCACTTTGGCGGCTTATGGTGCTATCGGCGCAGGTATTCCACCCTATGAGATTAAGAGTGTAGTAACAGTGGTTAAAGCATATTCCAGCACTGTTGGTGCAGGAGAGTTTGTCAGTGAAATCTTCGGTGAAGAGGCGGATGAGCTAAGAAGACGTGGTGGTGATGGAGGAGAATATGGGGCCACTACTGGACGTCCTAGACGGATGGGCTGGTTTGATGCGATTGCTTCTCGTTATGGATGTAGAGTGCAGGGAGCCACGGAGGTTGCCCTTACGGTTCTTGATGTACTTGGCTATCTTGATATCCTTCCTGTGTGTGTGGGATACGAGATAGATGGAGTTGTTACAAAGGATTTCCCCACTACAGTAAAGCTTCCTAAGGCAAAGCCTGTATATGAATACCTCCCTGGTTGGAAAGAGGAGATCAGGGGAATTAGAAATTATGAAGAGCTTCCTGCAAACTGCAGAAGATATATTGAGTTCATTGAAAAGGAACTGGAAGCGCCCATTACATTAGTGTCTAACGGTCCAGGAAGAGATGATATTATCCGCAGATAAAGCTTTATATTGAAAATTTGACTTTTTTATTACAAGTCATCGCTAGAAAGGTATTAGATAATGAATTTGTTAACCATAGAGAATATGACAAAAAGCTATACAGAGAGAGTACTCTTTGATCATGTAAGTTTAGGTATCAATGAGGGAGAGAAGATTGGTGTGATTGGAATCAATGGTACAGGGAAGTCCACTCTGCTTAAAATAATCGCTGGTTTTGAGGAGCCGGATGAAGGAACTGTTACCAAGGGTAAGATGGTTCGTATCGGTTATCTGCCCCAATCCCCAGTCTTTGATGAGGAGCTATCAATTCTTCAAAATGTAGTTCTTAATCAAAAGGCAGAGGAGGAATACCGTAACCTTGAGGGTGAGGCAAAGTCCATGCTTCTTAGAGTTGGTATTGATGATGTAGATATATCTCCGGTCAAACTCTCTGGTGGACAAAAGAAAAGGGTTGCTCTTGTTAGAACCTTACTGATGCCTGCTAATATTCTCATACTGGATGAGCCAACGAACCATTTGGATAATGAGATGGCAGAGTGGCTGGAGGAGTATCTATTAAAATATCGTGGAGCTCTTATTATGGTAACCCATGACAGGTATTTTCTTGATAAAGTTACCAATAAAATTATTGAGATTGATAAGGGAAACATTTATTCCTATGCTGCCAATTACTCTAAATTCTTAGAATTAAAAGCAGAGCGAGAGGATATGGCCCTGGCTACTGAACGTAAAGCAAAGAGCCTATTTCGTATGGAACTGGAATGGATGCAGCGTGGCGCCAGAGCACGTTCCACCAAGCAAAAGGCACATATACAGCGTTTTGAAGAATTAAGAGATCGCAAGGTTTTAGAGACTGATGGAAAGGTAGAGATTAATGCTTTGTCTTCTCGTCTCGGTAAGAAAACCATCGAGCTTAATCATATCAGCAAGTCCTTTGGGGATAGGGAACTTATTCGTGATTTTACTTATATCCTTCTTCCAGGAGATCGGATTGGAATAATCGGTCCTAATGGATGTGGGAAATCCACTTTGCTCAATATCTTTACCAATGTCTTGGAGCCTGATGAGGGTAGTGTTGAGGTAGGAACTACCATTAAGTTGGGATATTTCTCTCAGGAAAATGAATATATGGATGAGAGTCTTAGGGTAATTGATTATATACGTGATACAGCAGAGTATATTAAGACTTCAGAAGGTACAGTGTCAGCTTCTTCGATGTGTGAGAAATTTCTCTTTCTTGGAGCTATGCAGTATTCTGTCATTGCAAAGCTCTCTGGTGGTGAGAAAAGAAGATTGTATTTACTAAAAGTATTAATGGAGGCTCCCAATGTACTGGTACTGGATGAGCCCACCAATGATTTGGATATACAAACCTTAACTATTCTGGAGGATTATCTGGAAACCTATCCTGGAATTGTTGTTACCGTATCCCATGACAGATATTTTCTTGATAAGGTGGTAACGAGAATATTTGCTTTTGAAAATGGGAGCCTTCGTCAGTATGAGGGTAATTTTTCCGATTATAAAGAGGCCAAGTTACTCAGTGGAGAGGATGCAGTTAAGGTAGGTGTATTAGACAAGAATAATGCTGAGGAACAAAAGAAAGCAAGTATGACTTCTTGGAAGCAAAAGAGCACCAAGCTTAAATTCTCCTATCAGGAACAGAAGGAATATGATAGTATTGATGAGGATATCGCTGACCTTGAGTCTGCTATTGAGACAATAGAGATAGAGATTGGAAAGGCAGCAACGGACTATACGAAATTAAATGAGCTGATGCTAAAGAAAGAAGAACTAGAAAAAACCCTGGAAGAGAAGATGGATCGATGGGTTTATTTAAATGATCTTGCCGAACAGATAGAGGCGGCTAAGCAATAAGTTAGTGTTAATATAAGATTATTCCTATCATATAAAAACTCACATCTTTGTAAATAGTAAATTACAAGGATGTGAGTTAATTTTTATTCAATAGAGGAAATTACATCCTATTGAATTCTGCTATGGATGCGCACCTTGCGGTAAGGAAGTATATTGCTTCGCAATCCGCTCGGGAGCGGAGAATGTGCCAAAGGCACATTCTTTGTTCTAGGAAATTACGTCCTATAACATAATTGCATGCCCACCTCGCAGCAAGAAATAGGTTTATTAAATGCTTACGCTGACCTCTCAAATTGGGAATTATAAAGGTTTGCATAGAAGCCACCCTTAGCCAGGAGCTCTTCATGATTACCCTGTTCTACAATGTCACCTTCATTCATAACAAGAATTAAGTCTGCATCGCGGATGGTTGATAAACGGTGGGCTATGATGAAGCTGGTTCTGCCCTTCATCAAGGTATCCATGGCTTTTTGAATTAAGATCTCAGTTCTTGTATCTACAGAGCTGGTAGCTTCATCAAGAATTAGAATCTTGGGATCAGCTAATATGGCCCTTGCTATGGTTAGGAGCTGTTTCTGACCTTGGGACACATTGGTGGCCTCTTCGTTAAGTTCCATTTTATAGCCATCAGGAAGTGTGGATATGAAATGGTGTACATGGGCTGCCTTAGCTGCCTTTTTTACATCTTCGTCTGTGGCTTCTAATTTACTATAACGAATATTTTCCATAATACTTCCGTTAAATAACCAGGTATCCTGTAGTACCATTCCAAAGAGTTTTCTAAGATCACTTCGGTCAAAGTCTTTAATATTATGCCCATCAATTAGAATCTCACCGCTATTGATATCATAGAAACGCATGAGTAGCTTAACCATAGTTGTTTTTCCTGCTCCAGTTGGTCCGACAATTGCGATTTTTTGACCTTTCGCAACCTTGGCACTGAAATCATTGATAATTATCTTATCTGGGTTATATCCAAAATGAACATTCTTAAATTCTACATAACCCTCCAGTCCTTGGATAGGTACTGGATTTTCAATGGTCTGAACTTCCTCTTCTGCTTCTAGAAATTCAAAAACTCTTTCAGCTGCAGCAGCGGTGGATTGGAACATATTCGTAACCTGGCTGAGTTGGCCGATGGGTTGGGTAAATAAGTTGATATATTGGAAGAAGGATTGTATCTGACCGATTTTGATTTTATTATTAATAGCTAAATATCCTCCCAGAATTGCAACTCCTACATAACCTATATTACCGATGAACTGCATCATAGGCATCATTAGGCCAGACAAACATTGGGATTTCCATGCCGATTCATATAATTTATCATTCTTTTTGTTAAAGTCATCAATCGATTCAGCTTCCTTATTAAATACCTTGACAATGGTATGTCCGCCGTAGATTTCCTCAACCTGACCATTTACATGACCTAAATACTCCTGCTGTTGCTTAAAGTATTTCTGTGATTTCTTTACCACACCTCCTACCACAATACCAGAGACGGGAAGGACCAGAAGTGCCAATAATGTCATGGGGAGACTGATGCGGAGCATCATAATTAGAACACCGACAATCTGTACAAGACTGGTTACTAACTGGGATAAGCTTTGATTAAGGCTCTGGCCTAGGGTATCAATATCATTGGTTACTCTGGATAGTATCTCTCCATGGGAGGTAGTATCAAAATAATTCATGGGCATCCGATGAATTTTCTCGGAGATCTCTTTACGAAACTGGTAAGTAATCTTTTGTGTTATTCCCGTCAGAAACCAGCCTTGTATTAAAGAGAATATTAAACCAATTCCATACAAAATAATTAGGGTAAGAAGAATTTTAGCCAGAGCATCAAAGTTGATGCCTCCATGGCCTCCAATTTTTCCGATTATTCCCTCGGTTATTTCTGTGGTAGCCTTACCCATGATATCAGGACCGATAATGGTAAAGATTGTGCTGCCGATTGCAAATATGAAAGCAATAATAAAACCTATTTTATATTTAGACAGACTGGAAAGTAATTTTTTCATGGTACCCTTAAAATCTTTGGCCTTTTCTCCAGCCATCATTCCAGGGTGTCCTCCGGATCTTGCTGCATACTTCTTATGCTCAGGCTTAGGAGTAGAATTATTGATTTCCTGTTCTTTATTACTCATGGTCTAACTCCTCCTTTGACAATTGAGATGATGCAATTTGTTGATATACATCACAGTTTTTTAAAAGCTCCTTGTGGGTTCCTTTACCAACGATTTGTCCATTATCAAGTACAAGGATTTGCTCTGCATTCATTATTGTACTGATTCTTTGAGCGACGATGATAAGGGTACTGTCTGTTAGTTCATCCTTAATAGTTTTACGAAGCTTTGCATCCGTTTTATAATCTAAGGCAGAAAAACTGTCATCAAAGATATAGATATTAGGGTTCTTAGCAATAGCCCGAGCTATGGATAGACGCTGTTTCTGACCACCGGATACATTGGTACCGCCCTGGGCAATATCGGATTGGTAGCCTTCCGGTTTTTCATTAATAAATTCTTCAGCCTGGGCAATTCTTGCTGCCTTTAGCATCTCTTCTTCCTTGGTTTGGTTATTGCTGAATTTAATATTAGATTCAATCGTACCGGAGAAGAGAACTCCCTTTTGTGGGACATAGCCTAATTTATCACGAAGGGTATGCTGTTTCATTTTCCTAATATCCGTACCATCCAGAAGAATACTGCCCTTGGTAACATCATAGAAACGGGGAATCAGGTTAATTAATGTTGATTTACCGCTACCGGTACTTCCAATGATGGCCGTAGTTTCTCCAGGTTTTGCAACAAAGTTTATGTTGGAGAGCACATCCTCCTCGGCATTGGGATAACGGAAGAATACATTTCTGAATTCTAAAATACCCTTTGTATTTGTAGCTATTATTTCTTCTTGCTCAGGATCCTTAATAGTAGATCTGGATGATAGAATTTCATCAATACGTTTTGCAGCTACAGAGGCTCTGGGCAGCATAACAGATATCATGGTAAGCATTAAGAAGGACATAATAATCTGCATGGTGTATTGGATAAAGGCAATCATATCTCCAATTTGTAGGGTTCCCTGATCAATTTTTTCTGCAGAAACCCATATAATCAGGATGGATATTAAGTTCATGATAAGGATTAGGATGGGCATTAGGAAGGTCATAACGCGGTTAACAAATAAGTTGTTCTTTGTTAAGTTCACATTGGCTTTATCAAAACGACTTTTCTCTTGCTCCACAGTGCTGAAAGCTCGAATAACAGGGAGCCCAGTTAGTATTTCTCTCATAACAAGATTAATACGATCTAAAAGCTTTTGCATTATTTTAAACTTTGGCATTGCCACTATAAGTAAAACTATAATCAATACTAATACAGCGCCAACACCAACACCGAGTATCCAGGTCATGGAGGACTGGGTATTTATCACATTGACAATCGCACCAAAGGCTAAAATTGGTGAGTAGATTACAATTCGAATAATCCACATCATAAGCATCTGTACTTGCTGTATATCGTTGGTACTTCTAGTAATCAGTGAAGCTGTGGAGAATTGATCCATCTCTCGGCTGGAGAAGGAAAGAACCTTTTTATAGACACTGCTTCTTAAATCTCTACCTAACCTAGCTGCAACTCGGGAAGCGATAAAGGTAACCATGATAGAAGCAAGCATACCTACAAGAGCAATACCCAGCATAAATGCTCCGTTATATAAAATATAATTGCTTTGCAGCTTACTTACATTTACGCCAATTGCACTATATTCAGCTTTTACATAAGCTGTACTAGTGGATTTTAAAAGCATTTCAGGCATACCTGCTGCCTGTTCCCTCATGGAGGTTACAAGATTATCTAAAGCCTCTGGGGGAAGCTGATAAAGAATACTAAAAATATCAACATCCTTTTGATCTGTTCCAGGGGAAATCTGATCAAGTAGCATCTGCCTTGTTGTAATAGAGGTTTCTGTATCACCCGCTAAGCCAAGTACCAATAATAAGGGAGTACTCATGGCCTTGGTTAGTTTCTCTTCTTCTTCTCCATCCCAGAGGAATATGTTTTCTGTGTCTAATAAGGGATATTTTTTAAGATATTTGGACCATTCCTTCTCACTATAATTATCTTTGGTAAGCTGTGAGTAATGGGGAAGAACAATCTCTTTTTCCTCCGGGGCCATGAACAGGGTGATCCGATTAAGCTCTGATTCACGAATAGCAGAGGGGACAGCACTTGAGATACCATTCTGCATAATTCCCGTATTAATGATATCGGAGGTATAAGTGGGAAGGGCCAGCTCACAATTGGCTTGAATTGCCAATAAAATGATAACCACAAGAATTGATACCACAGATTTTTTCAAAAACTTCAATAGTTTAAACATAAGGTATTCCTTTCATTTGATATAGAGTAAGTAAATATATTTATGAATTATGTTTATTAAGATTGTATTTCAATTTCTTGGCATAAGATAAGAAGTTTTGAAGCTCTTCTTCAGTAAAGCCTTCAAATAAATCTTCAACAATAGAAATCATGAGTATTTCACCCTCAGTGGCGATATGATGTCCTTCTGGGGTAAGATAAACACGCATGATACGTTTGTCTGTCGTATCCGATACTCGGTATACATAATTATTTGCCTCCAGTTTATTTAGCATGCCAGTAATAGTGGCAGGGGTAACAAAATTTAACCTGGACAAATCCTTCTGTGTAATACCCTCATGAGCCTTAATGAGGGACAATAATTTTGGCTGGCCGGGGTATAGATTTTTGTTTTCTAATTTGTGATAAGAACGCTGATGGAGGGACTTAAAAACCTGGGTTAGGGTTTCTATCAGTTCTTTTATTTCAGCTCTCATTACTTGTTTATGACCTCCTAACTGTTAGAACTTGCATAGGTACACCTAACCATTTGTTATAATAATACTTAGGCACCTAACTAACTAAAGGGTATTATATCACACAGCTCTTTCATGTCAAGATATCACATAGATGATATTTTATTAAATTACAAATTTTCGCCATTTGTATTTGAATTATTACCATTTATATATAATCTATAGACATGGTTTTTATAATTGCTATAATGAAGATAAATAAAAGGTAATAAAAGGTTAGGGATTAATTTAATAATCTGGGAGGTATCAGATGGAAGTTGAAGTATGTTTTGAAAAGGATAGATCAAAGCCCAAGATCGTCATATATACGGGTGAAATGACCCAAGAGATTATAGAGCTGGTAAAACGCCTGACAGAGGTAAGCGGGCAGATACTAGTAGGTTATAAAAATGATGAAGTTATACTCCTTAGATTAGAGGATATCTATCGAATCTATGCCCAGGATCAAAAAGTTCTTGCCCAGACACAAAAAGAAGTGGTCAAAATTAAGATGAGACTATATGAATTGGAGGAGAAATTAGGGGGTACGAGGATGATAAGGATTTCAAATTCAGAGATAGTTAATTTTGATAAAGTAAAAAGCTTAGATTTAAGTATCTCCGGTACAATTTCCATCAAATTTGATACAGGAGAAAAATCCTTTGTATCAAGACGTTATGTAGAAAAGATAAAAAAACATATTGGTATCAATTAAATTAATCATCACCCTATATAAAGGAGGTAATTATGACACTCAAAAAGGCTTTACTTCGCGGTTTAATTGGAGCTCCCCTAGGAGTATTTATTAGTTATACCATTACAATAATCATATCACTGTGCAATTGGAGAAGTGGAATATTAGATCCCGTAGTACCTGTGCTTACCCAGGTCATGGGAAATGAATTAAAGGCAGTAGTATTTCAATATATACTCTGTGCAATTTTAGGTTTTGCTTTTGCCATAGGCTCGGCAGTATTTGAAGTAGAAGAATGGAGTATCACAAAACAGACCATCCTACACTTCATCATCAGCACAACAGCAATGTTTCCCATAGCCTATTTTTGCTACTGGATGGAGCATACCCTGATAGGAATCTTAACCTATATCATGATATTCGTAGTAATGTATGTAATCATATGGGTAATTCAAATATCCATATGGAGAAAGCGAATTAATGCTATCAATAAAAGCATTCAAAGGTAAAGTGACTAATAAGGAAAACAACATAGGAACATAAAATTAAATTATTAATTATAATAAAAGAATTGAGTAATAAAATAAATAACAACATTTTATATAAATCTTTATCGGAAACAGGTTGCCTATGAGTGTTGGATATGATGTACTGGGGATGCATATGGAGATTTGCTAGTAATCTACATTTAGCATTCCCAGGACATTATAGCCAGCACTCATAGGCAACCGTCCCTAGAACGATATTTTACTTACTTCACTGCTTCAAGGATTACATTCAGGAGCGCATCATTGAGCTCTGGTGTCATAAAGCAAAAGCGAATGAATTTATTGTTGAGGAATGGGAAGGTGGAGCAGTCACGAAGCATCAATCCCTTTTTAATAGCTGCTTCAAAAAGGTCCATAGAGGTCACATCCTCATTAAGAATTTTGATAAGGATAAAATTAGCCGTTGGTACATAATATCGTAGGTTTTTGCAGGTATCAAGGATATTACAGACACGGGTTCTTTCACTGGCAATTAAACTACGGGTATCCTTAATATATTGGTCATCGGAGAACATGATTTCCCCTGCGATAGCAGCTAAGCTGTTAATGGTCCAAGGGTTCTTTCTCTGATTGATTTCTTTTAACAAGTCCACGTTACCGCAGATGGCATAACCCAGGCGTAGACCGGGAGCAGCAAAGAATTTAGAGATGCCTCTTAGGATGATAATGTTATTGTAATAACCAGTCAGAGGGGCAGAAGTAATCTTAGGAATATCCTCTGCAAATTCTACATAAGTTTCATCCACCATAACAAAGATACCTTTTTGTTTACAGATATCCAGAATTTTACGCATGTCATTTCTTGAAATTGCTGTGGAGGTGGGATTGTTAGGATTACAGATTACCAGTAAATCCACATCAGTTGTAAGCTTATCTTCCAGCCTGCGAATATCAAGAACAAAATTATGCTCCTCCTCCAGACGGTAGTAGCGGGTAGTACCTCCACCTAAGGTAATTTCACGCTCGTATTCCGAGTAAGTAGGTCCAATAATGAGAGCTTTCTTAGGGCTTTTAATTTGAATAAATAATGAAATTAGCTCCGTTGAACCATTTCCCACAATGATATTTTCTAAATCTGTATGAACATATTCAGCAATTCTTCTGCGAAGCTGGGTATATTCTCTGTCAGGATAGCTCATGATGGCATCTATGCGCTGGGACAGGGTGGATTTTAGCTTAGGGGAAATACCCAGAGGGTTTACATTAGCAGAGAAGCTGACAATATCCTCTTTATTTATTCCATATATTCTTTCTATAGTTTCTAAATCACTTCCATGAAAATGATCTGAATGTTTAATCATTTTAATCCTCCATTTTGCCAAAGAAAGATGCAGCATAAGCGAAATCGAGCTTATGGCTGAACTTAACAATTTGAGTTCTTAGTATGCAGCTAGTTCTTGTTAGCTACTAGATTTTTTTCCTTTGTTGAATTATAATTAATTATTATATAGCATTTCCTATAAAATGCAATGCTTCACTGAATAAATAACTTGAGGTAGGTGATTAGGATGAAGGAGAAAATTGAGCGTTTTTCAAATGGTGATTTTGAGTATAAGCTTCCTTTTATTTATCTGTCCGAGGAGGAAATAAGTATTACAGTGGAAGCCGGCAAAGTCTATGAAGGTAGCTTTACCATTAGTAACAGCTCTAATTGCCTGATGAAGGGGTATGTATATTCTTCAAGTCATTACATGCAGCCCTTGTCTGACACTTTTCATGATATCTTAAATACAATCAATTTTCGTTTTGATGCTACAACTATAAATACAGAAACACAAGTTTTTGGAGAATTCAATATAGTAAGTGACTGCAAAGAGATTGTGTTACCTTTTACCGTAACCATTGAAGCACCTTACTTTATGACCTCCTTAGGAAAGATTAAGGATTTATTTCAATTTGCTAATCTGGCAAGGATGGATTGGTCTGAAGCGAAAAGGATATTTAAATCAGAGGATTTTGTACGTGTTTTTCTTACGAATGAAGATCGTTTCCAGATTATTTACCATAATTTAATTAAGAGTATATCAACCAGCCAGGCTTTAGAGGAATTTCTAATCGCCATTCGCAAGAAGTCTGCTATAAGACTGGATATTGATAAAACCAGTGTGGAATATGAAGTAACCAATGAAAATATTATAGACAAGCTGATTTTGACAAAAAATCATTGGGGATATGCAGAGATTAGAGTTAGTAGTGATTCCCCTTTTATAGTACTGGATCAAAAATTCTTATGGGCTGATCGCTTTATTGGGAATACCCATCAAATAGCCTACACAATTGATCCTGGCTATCTTGGCAATGGGAATAATTATGGGCATATTATAATAAAATCTGCATATCAGACCATAATTGTAGAGATTCTATGTAAATATAAGAAGGATGAAGGTAAGTCAAATAAAAATCACTTAGTTAAGTATATTGATTTTGAGTTAACTGAGGCTTATATGAGTTTTCGACTTAATCAGATTGATTTGGTAGCTTATGCAGATAAGACAGAGGAGATTATAAAACGACTACCAGGTCCAGAGGTGAGTTATGTAAGAGATTTATTAAGAACACACCTAGCAGTAATATCAGGGAAAAAACTCCTTGCCCAAGAACTACTGACAGATTTTGAAAAAGATGAGACAATTCTAAGGAAGAAATCAGCCTTAGAATATAGTGCCTATCTTTATCTGAAGGCCCTTTATTATAAAGAAGAAATCACGATTAAGAATACGGCGGATACGATTCGCAGATTATATGTCAGTGGACATAGGGATTGGCGGCTTCTATGGTTCTTACTATACACGGATACTATTTATGAGAAGAACAATGATATTAAGCTTCTGGATATAAAAGAACAATTTGACCGGGGTTGTCGTAGTCCAATACTTTATTATGAAGCCGTCTGCATATATAATGAAGAGCCCTATCTCCTTCGTGAATTATCTGATTTTGAGATACAGTGCCTTAATTTTGGCATTAAGCATGGGATATTATTGAAGGAAGCAGCAAAACAATACACTTATCAGACAACGAAATTGAAGGGCTATCATCCCGTGGTATTTAAGGGATTGGTGCAGATATATGAAGAGTATAAGTATGTTGAGACCCTTTCTGCCATCTGTTGCATGCTAATTAAAGGCATGAAGAAGTCGGAGAAATACTTTGAATGGTTTAGGCTTGCCGTTGAGGCCCAGCTTCGTATTACAGAGCTTTATGAGTATTATATGTATTCCATCAACCAAGATATGCAGGATAAGATATTGCAACCGGTGCTATTATACTTTATTTATAATAGTAGCTTAAATGATAATAGAAAAGCATTTTTATATGCCAGTATTATTAAGAATAAAGATAAAAACGAACCTATTTATCGCTCCTATTATAAAAAAATGGAGGTCTTTACCTTTAAAATGTTAGAAGGGCATTATATCAACCAGGATCTTGCTCTTTTGTACCAGGAATTTTTAAATAAGCAAGGAGTAGGAGCAGAGGAACTAAAGCATCTGCCCTATGTATTATACCAGAATGAATTTATTTGTTCTAACCCGAATATAACCAATGTTATTGTTATACATAAAGAGTTAGGTGTAGAGGAGAATACTCCTCTTACCGACGGTAGGGCGCAAATTAATATTTATACTAGTAATCCAGAAGTTTTTCTAGTAGATAGCTTTGGAAATCGTTATGTAGAGACGGTAGAGTATAGTGTTAAACCCTATTTTATTTCCAATGATTTAGAGAGCAGATGTATGGAGCACAGCGACCATCCTATGCTGCTGCTACATTTATTTGATCATTACCAAAATTACCGGATTCTTAATGAAGCTTCCGTGGAGTTAAGGAAAAAGGTTCTGACAATAGGGGGATTATCCAGAGAATATATTGCCTATTGCCAACAAAGCTTAATTGACTATTATTATGATAATTACAAGGATGAATTACTAGAATTATATTTAGAAGAAGTTAATCTCTCTGATATAAAACAAAGAGAGAGAACGAAATATATCGAGTATACCCTTATCCGAGGATTTTATAAAAAGGCTCTCATGGCATTAGAAAGCTATGGATTTGAAGGATTATCCGTTACTCGATTGCTTAAGCTGTGTTCCGGCTGGATTAAAACCTATGGTAGTGACAAAGAGCAGACATATTTATTGAACCTGTGTTTTTATGTATTTTCCCACGGAAAATATGATGAGGCAGTACTTAATTATCTCATCAAGTTTTATAAAGGACCTACCAGGCGGATGTATAACTTGTGGCAGGCAGCCAAAGGATTTGAACTGGAGAGCCATATTTTAGAGGAAAGACTATTAACGCAGATGCTATTTACCGAAAGCTATATAGAAAACAGTTTTCAAGTGTTTTCAAGTTACTACAAGGAAGTCTCCAATCATCTTCTGATAAGGGCTTATCTATCTTACTATGCTTATCGATATCTTCTTCATGATCAGGTTATCGATCAGGAATTATTTAAAGTCATGAAGAGGGAACTCTTTTATGAAGAAAATGATGTCTGTATGTTGGCATGGCTAAAGAATAATACCTCAAACACTTCGATGTCAGAGAATGAAATGATTTTTACAGAATTTAATATCCAAAGATTTGTTCGAAAAGGTATCATCTTACCCTTCTTTCTAGAATACAGGAAGGAGTTAACTTTACCGGATCAAATTCTGGATAAATTATATATTAGTTACCATGCAGATCCCAAGAATCAAGTATTCATCCATTACCGACTGGCTCAAAGTCAGGAATATGTAACGCAACGATTACCAAATACCTTTATGGGAATTCATACAAAGGAATTCATACTTTTTTATCATGAGGAGCTTCAATATTATATAACTGAGGAGATGCAAGAAGAGTCAAATATAACCGAGAGCTTAAATGTTCATTATGAATGTGATACACCACAGGATGACGATTCCAATTATAACCTCATTAATTTAATGCTCATTTCAAAGGAAATGCAGGATGATTTCACCTTGTTAGGTATGATGGAGGATTATGCAAGGAAGGAATATATGATACAGCAGTGCTTTAAGCAGATTGAGTAAAGAAGAATAAGAGACAAACTTATGTTTATCTAGTATGAAACGGAGGGCTTGTTAATGGATACACCAAGAAAGTTAATTGTGGGTTATGACTTGTGTGATGATTTTACACAAATCAGCTGCTACAGTTATAAATCAATGGAGCCCATACCCATAAGCCTTCGTGAAGGCGAAGAGGAACGTCCGATTCCAACTGTATTGTGCTTAAAGACAGAGACAAAGCAATGGATATTTGGAGAGGATGCAATAGTCTGCGCCAATAATGGTGGTGGGCTTCTGGTAGATCATCTATTAGATAAGTTGCAAAAAGAGGAAAGTGTGAACCTTTTTGGAATTGAGTATTTGCCAATTACTCTTCTGGAGAAATATTTACGTAAAACCTTAATGCTTGTTAAAAATTATTTTCCTACGGAGACGATTACAAAGCTAGTTGTAACAGTTCGTAATGCAGATCCAATCTTAGTAGGTAAAATATATGAAGCATTGGAAGCATTAGGCCTGGAAAAAGACCGGGCGGTGGTTATGAATCATGCAGGGGCATATTTATATTATGCCTTAAGTCAGGACAAGGCACTATGGATGAATGACGTAGGATTGTTTGATTTTAGTGAAGAAGGGCTATATTTTTATCAGCTATCAATTAATCGTAGATCCAAACCAATGATTGCTCAAATAGCAAAGAAGGAATATACAGATTCCTTGAGTATTTCTATGGTAAAATCTAAGATGAATAATCTTTCCTATATATTTGAAAATACTGCAGCTGCTGCTTTATATAAGCAACTTATAACCACCTTGTATTTTACCGGTAACGGTTTTGATGGTGGCTGGGCGGATGAGGCTATGAAAAGTCTTTGTGTGGGTAGAAGGGCATTCATGGGTCAGAATTTGTTTACAAAGGGTGCCTGTTATGCAGCTAAGGAGCTATCTGGAGATCGCAATTTAGAAGAATTTTTATTGTTAAATGATGATATGATTACTAGCTTTGTGACACTTCGAGTATATTCCGATACTACATTTAAGGAATTACCCCTGATTGAAGCAGGTGAAAACTGGTATGAGGTGGATAAAAGTATTGAAATAATCCCTGAGGGTAGGGGTGAACTGGAAATTACAATTAAAAATATTGTAACCAGAGATGTTAAGAGAGATACCGTTCAGGTACTACAGTTTCCTGAGCGCCCTGACAAAATGACAAGGTTATTAGTTCATATTAGCTGTAAAGATAGATTAACTGTGTTGATTAGAATTAAGGATTTGGGATTTGGTGATTTTTATATGGGTTCAGAACAGGAAATGGATTATACACTTGATTTATAGAGTTATTTATTCATCACAAGGGTATGGAGGTATAGATGGGAAAAACGATACTATGCAGTGGTGTAAGAACCAATCGACCATATATATTTACACAGACAGGTATAGGAATTTATTCCATGGAAGAGCTTTGTTATTATCTGTATCACCATGTCTATCTCATTGAAGAGGATATGTTTTGTGAACTCTTATTTGATTTCATTGAAACAGAATTAAAGCTTCCTCAAAGAGCAGAGAAGCTTCGAGCTCTTAAGAGTCAGAAAGCAGATCTAAAGACAATGGTTACTGTAATCTTATGCAGTACAGATTATTATACAGAGTATGAGATTAAGAGTTTGCTTAAAACTCTGGATGGGGTTATTGGTATGCCTGGGATAAAAAGAAACTGTATTAAGGCGGGAAGTTATCTAAAAGCAAAACAGTATGAAAGAGCAGCTGCTGAATATATGAAAATCATTAATTCAAAGGAAGCAGCAGAACTTACGCCGGAGGAGTATGGGGACTTATATCATAATCTGGCTGTAGCCAAGGTACATATTACAGGATTAAAGGAAGCCTCCAAGCTCTTTTGTGAAGCCTATGAGCGTAATCATAAGGAGGAAAGCTTAAAACAATATCTTTATACCCTTTGCTTAAACAATAACCATACTGCATATCAAAATAAAGCCAGAGAGTATCAGATAGGAAAAGTCTTAGATGACAAAATAACTGAATTTCTTCAAAAGGTCAAGGATGAGGCAGAAAGCTCATTCATGTTTCAGGAGATAAATCAGCTGAAAGATAAGAAAGAACAAGGAAAGATGAGTGAATTTTATAACCATGCTAATGATGTAATAAAGGTATGGAAAGATAAGATCAGACAGTGCTAGTATAAGTGAATTCCTAGAGCTGCTTGACTAAAGATGAATACTGAAAGGTAGAAGGAAATGGGATTGTTTAAGCTGTTTTCACGGAAAAAGGATATAGATCAAGATCAAGATCAAGAATATACGGAGATTAAGGCAGTACCTACGGAACGAAAAAGAGAGGAAAAGCGCCAGGTCCGTTTGAATACCCAGGCAGAAAGAATTGATTATATCAAAGACAACTGTGATGCAATCATTGACAGCGGCCACCAGGTTGATGAAGCAAAAGTAGAATATCAGGCAGTAACCTCCTATCTAGCAGATATGCAGAAGATTGATTTAATCCCCTTAGAGGAAAGAGGAACTCTGGAAGAGGCTGCTTCTAAGATACTTTCACTGTCAAAGGAACGTAGCATACTTCAAAATAAGAGCAAATTGCTTTCAGAGCCCCAGTATCACATGTTTGAACAATATGAGAATCAAATGATGAAGGAACTAGCGTCAATAAAAGAACAGGAAGAATATCAGATTGCAATTTCTCAAGATATGAAACATCTGGAGAAGGAGAGAAAGAGGTTAAAACGTGAACGTGATGACATATTCAGTAAGCAAGCCTTTCTGAAAGGAATTGGAATAGTGCTTAGTTTTGTTGTAGTGTTCTTATTTACTTTATTTGCGCTCTTGGCTTCTAGTTCTCACACAGATTATACAATTCCCTTTATCATGACGGTAATCATGGCGATGATATCTGCTTGTTTTATCTTTATTGAAGCACGAAGGAATATCAAGGGAATGCAACTGGTACAAGCAAAGCAAAACCGTCAGATTATGCTGATGAATAAAGTGAAAATAAAATCAGTTAATAATCTGAATTATCTGGAGTATTCTTATAATAAATACATGGTGAATAACCATGAGCAGCTTAATATTATATGGCAAGAATACCTTAAGGTAAAAGAGGAAGAGAGAAGATATCAGAAAAATACCAGTGAACTTGATTTTTATAATAAAGAGCTAATGAAAGAACTTAAACGATTTGGAGTAGCCGATACGGAGATTTGGACATATCAACCTACAGCCATTCTGGATGGTAAAGAAATGGTAGAAGTACGTCACAGACTTAATGTCCGCAGGCAGAAGTTAAGAGAACGAATAAGCTTGAATATGAATCAACAAGAAGAAGGGTTAAAGGCTATAATTGCAACCCTGGAGAAGTATCCTGATTGTAAGGATGAGGGTGAGAGATTACTCAGGAACTATGGAATTGATGTAAATTGATATAGAAGAATAAAAGATAAAAGAATAAAATATAAAAGAATAAAATATAAAAGAATAATATATAAAAGAAATAAGCTCTCCTAAGTGAATTTTAACATCCACTTAGGAGATTTTTATTTTATAGGAAAGTGCGTTCTATAAAATAAAACAATTAGGATGCGCACCTTGCGGCAAGGAAATATATTGCTTCGCAATCCGCTCGGGCGCGGAGAATGTGCCAAAGGCACATTCTTTGTCCTTCAATAGGAAATTGCGTCCTATGAGACTTTCTTATGCATAATTCTTAGAAAAATGGAAAATTTAGATAGTAGTATCCTGGACTTATAAGTAAAATGTGCGGAGTTTTACCTGTAAAGGATAGTTGCGGTTTTGTGTTTGGTTCGTTCATAATCTTGAGATTTAGGATGTTTCCGTCCTGAAAGTTGGTTAAAATGACCTTGATATAACGAAAAAAGTTTGTTTACCTAGTAAAATACATTGAATTTTACCTAGTAAACAATTGACAAAATGAATTTCAGAAGATATAATGTAAATATGACATGAAAAAAGTCAAAACAAAAGATGATTTGTAGTAATATTACACAGATTGAAATGGGGGAGTGTTATGGCAACTATTAACGAAATTGCGCAAAAAGCAGGAGTCTCGATTGCAACAGTATCAAGGGTATTGAATCAAGATGAGACCTTGAATGTATTACCAGAGACAAGACGTAAAATATTTGAAATTGCCGAGGAGCTAGAGTATCAGAAAAAGGAACAGGTTAGGCGTAAAAAGAAGTTGACCATTGGTCTGCATTATTCCTACTCCTTAGAAGATGAGCTTAATGATACTTACTATCTTTCCATTCGTATAGCAATTGCGAAAAAATTGGAGGAGGACAAGCAGAGAAAGGTATATGTATCTTTAAATGAACCAGCTTCAAAATATGCATCTTTAGATGGTATCATCTGTATTGGAAGTTATGATACAAATCTTCTACAGAAGATTGATGAGTTACAAAAGCCAGTGGTATTTGTTGATTGTTCCCCTGATATGAACAAATATGATTCCGTTGTAATTAGTTATAGTCAGGTGGTTAACAGTGTTCTAGATTACTTTATTTCTATGAATCATAGCAAAATTGCCTATATAGGTGGTGTTGATATTGATTCCTTGGGTAATAAAGTGATAGACAGCAGATTAGAATACTATGAAAGATACATGAAAAAGAAAGAACTTTATCAGGAAGAGTATGTTATGATTGACCAATTTACACCGCATTTTGGTTATACTTCTCTTAAAGAACTAATGAAATTACCGCAACCACCTACTGCAGTTTTTGTTGCAAATGATTCTTTAGCAGCAGGATGTTATAGAAGTGCTACAGAAATGGGAAAACAGATTCCAACAGATATCAGTATCATTGGAGTAAATGATATTTCGGCAGCAAAATATATGTCACCCTCTCTTACAACAGTAAGATTATATATGGAATTCATGGGGGAAACAGCAGTAGAACTTATTACAGAACGACTTTATACGAAAAGAACCATATGTAAGAAGGTGGTTATACCTGCCAAATTAATGGAGAGAGAAAGTGTGTGTCGTCTATAAGCATTAAGGATAAATATTCTAGAATTGGACAAGTAGTCTAAAGAAACATTTTTTAAATAGGTCTAGCAAAAACGCTGTACAATTTAAGGAGGCATTTATTTATGAGGAAAAGTTTAAAAAAAGTTTTAGCAGCAGTATTAGTGACAACAATGATTTTATCTCTAGCTGCTTGCGGAACAAATGATAAAGGAGCAAAAAGCGGCGGTAAAACAACCATTCGTTTTGCTACCTGGGACAATGCAGATGACCTTGTTTTCCAACAGGAAATGGTAGATAAATTTAATGCTCAAAGTGATACTGTCAAAGTGGTTCTTGAGAGCTATGGGGATAACTATGATACAAAAATTACGGCTAGTATGGGAAGTAATGATGCGCCAGATGTAATGTATATGTGGAATTATCCCAAATATGGTAATGGACTTCTTCCTTTGGATGATCTCATTAATGCTGAAGGTGCAGAATACAAAGATAACTTCTATGATACTCTTTGGAACTATAACTCCATTGATGGCGTTACACTTGGAATACCTGTAGGTTATACAACCCATGTATTATATTACAATAAGGACCTTTTTGATCAGGCTGGGGTATCCTATCCTACCAGTGAGTGGACGTGGGAAGATGTTAGGGCAGCGGCAGAGAAAATTACCAATGCAGAGAGTAAAACATATGGTATTGCATTCCCTATTCAACCAGATCCATACGATTATGAAATGTTTGCTTGGTCCAATGGTGGAGGGTTTACAGATTCCCAGGGTAATGTTAGCGGTGTTTTAGATAGTGCAGCAACCACAGCACCCTTCCAATATTTCCAAGACATGCTTAAAGATGGTATTGCTGTTGGTACAGAGGATTATGGCGAAAGTAGTTTTTCTATAGGAAAAGTGGGAATGTATATGAATGGCTCATGGTCACTCACAAAACATCAAGAAGCAGGACTTAATTTTGGTGTTCAGGTTCTTCCCAAGTTTAATGCGGGAATTCCTGCTGCAAGTATCTTGAGTTCTTCAGGTGTTGGTATCTCAAAAACAACTAAAAATAAGGAAGCAGCATGGGAATTTGTTAAGTATTGGACAGGCGATGAGCTTAATAAAGCAAGGATTGGTTATGAGATACCGGTATTAAAGAGTGTGGCTGAGGCAGAAAAATTAACCACAGATGAGATATATGCTAAGTTTTATACTATGCTTGAGCAAAGTTCAGATTATATGCCCGCATCCTTCATCAATGATGATTGGGCTTCTTTGTCAGAGAAAATAGGCCTCGCTTTGGAAGAAATTCTTAACAGTAATTCCTTTAAAAGTGCACAGGAAGCTTTTCAAAATGCAGCAAAATAAAGAAATTTTATATAAATATACTAAATTAATGTTTGACTAAGGATAAAAGAAGGAATCTGTAATAAGTTCAACAGATTCCTTCTTTATTAGTCAATAGGGTACTTTAACACAATATTACGAAAGTAAGTATCTTCATTTGATTTTTATTCTATAGAAGAAGGAGTTAATTATGAATTCAAAAAGGAAAAAGAGCAAGCGGGCTACCCCTTATCTGTTCATACTTCCAAGTTTTCTAGGTGTTTTATTATTTACAGCAGGTCCCCTGATCATGTCCTTATTTATGAGTTTTTTTGATTGGCCTGTCATCGGAGAGCCGAAATTTATAGGTCTCTCTAACTATATTAAATTGTTTACAGCTGATTCTCAGTTTTATACGTCCCTTGCTATCACTCTGAAATTCTCAGCCATCTTTGTTCCTTTAACCATTGTCTTATCTTTACTACTGGCTTTGATTATTACAAAACCTGTACGAGGAATGAGTGTATTTCGAGTTATCTTCTACTTACCCACAGTAGTTTCAAGTGTGGCTATTTCCATTATTTGGGGATGGATTTTAAATAGTGATTATGGAGTGCTTAACTATGTTCTATCTCTGTTTGGCATCAGCGGTCCAGATTGGCTTAACAGCAAAGAATGGGCGATTGTTGCTTTGGTTATTGCTTCTGGATGGACCGTGGGTACTTTAATGCTTGTATTCTACACTGCACTAAAAGGTATATCAGTAGATGTTTATGAAGCTGCAAAGATTGATGGTGCAAAGGAGATACGTACCTTCTTTAGTATAACCTTACCCCTTATCACGCCTACCTTACTTTTTAACATCGTAACATCGTTTATTTCATCCTTGCAGAATCTGGCACTGGTGATGTTACTAACCAAAGGTGGGCCAATGAAATCCACTTACATGTACGGGTTGTTTGTATATGATAACGCCTTTGGCAAATCTAAATTAGGATATGCCTCTGCCAGTGCTTGGGTAATGTTCATCATTATACTAGTGCTCACCAGTCTGATTTTTAAATCCTCTGATGTATGGGTTTATAATAAAGAATCCAGTTCAAAGAGAAAGAAGGTAAAATAAATGAGTGTTTCAAAAACTACAAAAATAGTAATTTATATTCTCTGTATTGTCTTGACTTTTTATTTCCTCTTTCCATTTATTTGGATGCTACTAACTGCCTTAAAATCTGAGGTTGATGTATTCTCCTATCCACCTAGTTTCTTGCCTAAGACCTGGAACTTTAAGAACTTTTTGGATGCATGGAAATCTCAGCCCTTTGGCAGATATACCTGGAATTCCATACTGATTACTGTTGGTACAACCCTTGGACAGGTTGTCTCAGGTTCTATGGCAGCCTATGGATTTGCCAGATATAATTTCAAAGGAAAAAAGCTGCTTTTCTCCATACTCCTTGCTACCATGATGTTGCCTTGGGATGTAACAATGATACCTCAGTATATGGAGTTTAATTTACTAGGTTGGATTGATACATTAAAACCTTTAATTGTACCCGCCTTGTTTGGTTCTGCTTATTACATCTATCTATTGATGCAATTTCTAGAATCCATTCCAGAGGATTTTGCAGAGGCGGCTAGGATTGATGGTGCAAATGAATTTCAGACATATAGTAGAGTTTATATGCCTATGATGAAACCAAGTCTTATTCTGGTATGTGTTTTAAATATGATAGTAGTTTGGAATGACTATCTTGGACCCTTGGTCTTCACAAATAGTCAGTCGAAGTATACTTTAGCAGTTGGTTTGGCTGCATTTAAAGGTGTTCATAGTACGGCTATCATACCAACTATGTGCATCAGTTTGCTTATGTGTATACCACCGGTATTAGCATTCTTCTTCGCGCAGAAGGATATTATTGAAGGTATAAGCGGAGGAGTAAAAGGCTGATTTACCATAACGAAAGGATGGTTATTTAAATGTTTAATATTAAAGAGATTCCATGGTGTTCAAATCAAATCCTATCTATAGGTAGAGAAGAGAATAGAGCCCATTATATTCCCCACGCTCATAAGGAGGAATATAGTTTTGAAGGACCTAAAACTTCTGACAGATGTATTTTACTAAATGGGGAGTGGGATTTTGAGTGGTTTTCTTCTCCTCTGGAGGTTAATGAGAAACATCTGAAAGGGGAAGAGTATGCAGGCAAAATCACAGTTCCTTGTAACTGGCAGTTTGCAGGCCATGGAGTTTTTCATTATACGGATGAGTTATATCCATTTCCCATGGATCCACCCTACGTGCCCATGACAAATGAGTGTGGTGTTTATCATCGTACCCTTCATATGAATTTTTCAAATGAAGAAAGAGCACAGTGGAGCTATTATCTTAATTTTGAAGGTGTAGAAAGTGCATTTTTCCTATATATAAATGGGCAGAATGTGGGCTTCAATCAGGGAAGCAGAATGCACTCAGAATTTGATATCACCTCTTACTTACAAGAGGGAGCAAATGAATTAGTAATACAGGTAATGCAGTACTCTGCAGCAACCTATCTAGAAGATCAAGACCAGTGGTGGCTTGGTGGTATTATTCGAGATGTATATTTACTGAAAAGACCTAAGGAGCATATCAGGAATGTAAACATTGAGACGGACTTTAATCCAGTAAACAATACGGGTAATATTACAGTTGCCATAGCAGCAAGAGGAAATCTCCAAGGAGAGATTACATTGGTTGATGCTAGGGGAGCCTCTCTGTTTACCACAGAGTATTCCGTAGAAGATAATAAATTTACCTTTACAAAGGAATTAAGTGGAATTCAAGGATGGAATGCGGAAGAGCCAAATCTTTATCAATTATTAGTAAAAAGTATGGATCAAGAAAAGCAAATCATAGAAGTCATCCCCTTCCAAGTAGGTTTTCGTAGCTTAGTCATCCAGGATGGGGTTCTGTTATGGAATAACAAAAAAATCCTGATGAAGGGTGTTAACCGCCATGAATTCAACGCATTAACCGGAAGAGCGGTTACCTATGAACAGACAAAAAAAGAACTTATGATGATTAAAAGAGCGGGTATGAATGCAGTGAGAACCGCCCACTATCCGGACAATCCTTATTTCTATGATTTATGTGACAGACTTGGCCTTTATATCATTGATGAGGCGGACTTAGAAACCCATGGCTTTGAAATTCTGGGAGAGCCAACCACACTCTGTGAGGATTTGGATTGGCAGAAAGCTTATCTTGACCGTATTCAGAGAATGGTTGAAAGAGATAGAAACCATGTATGTATCGTATTATGGTCCCTTGGTAATGAGTCCTCTTATGGAAAGAACTTTAAAGCAATGTATGATTGGGTAAAAGAAAATGAGCCCCTTCGTCCTGTTCACTATGAAGGAGATTACAAAAATCAGAGTATAGATGTATCCAGCACCATGTACTCAACTGTGGGAAGACTAGCGGAATTAGATACCAATAGCTCCCCCCTTAGACCACATATTCTATGTGAATTTGGTCATGCCATGGGTAATGGACCAGGAAGTCTTAGTGAATACTTTGATTTAATTGAAAATTCAAAGAGAATACAGGGTTGCTTTGTTTGGGAATTCAAAGATCATGGTATTAGCAGAGATATTAATAACAAAGAAGAGGCTTATCTATATGGAGGAGACTTTGGAGAAAAATATCATAACGGTAATTTCTGTTTGGATGGTCTAGTTCGTTCCAATGGGGAACCTTCTCCAGCCTTTTATGAATATCAAAAAGTAATCGAGGATATTCATGTTTTAGAAATTAATAAGGAAAAGAAAACACTTCAAGTTAAAAATAGAATGCATTTCCTGACGACAAAAGGGATAGGATACGTTGTTGAAGTTCTAAAAGATGGAGTAGTTATAGAGAAGCAAACTTACCAAATGCCAGTAATTGAACCTCAAACAATTGGTGAAATTGATTTATCAGATATTCTTAAGAACTATGAAATGCAAGATGGAAATTATTTTATAAAACTACAATTTGAAAAGAATGTGCAGCTCCTTGATGAAGCAGAAGTGAGAATAATGGGTACATTCTCTGCTCCCTTGTGGATGACTGTTTCCCAAAGGGAAAATGAAAACATGGCAGACAGTAATACAGTTGCAGTGGGTATGGCGGATCCCCTCATACAACAGTCTGAGGAAATAAAAGTACAGGATATCATATTAACAGAAACGAACAAGTTTTATGAAGTTGAAGTAGGTGATATTACTATGCAGATCGACAAGAGTAATGCCGTCATTAAAAATTATAAGGTAAAGAATCAACTTGTAATGGAAGAAGGACCTGTCCTTAATCTCTTCCGCGCCTATACTGATAATGATAAGAAGATGGTGCAGCAATGGAAGGATATGCATTTGAATACATGCTGTATGGTGGTCTATCATACAGAAAGTATAAAAACCCAGGATAATGTCCGAATAACATTTACAGGTAATTATGCTCCAAATGGTATGAATTGGGGAATACAGACCACCCTTACTTATATCATTGATGGTACTGGAAAGACCAAGATGAAGATAGAGGGAGCATTTAAGAATATACCCGATGTTCATCTGCCCAAAATCGGTAGCCAGCTCATCCTTTCAGATTCCTTTGAAGATGTAACCTATAGCGGTATGGGACCCATTGAAAACTATAGTGATCGTGATAAATCCGTATCTGCAGGTATCTATAAGAGTAAGGTCCATGAGATGGATCAGCCTTATGATTTTCCACAGGAGTACGGTAACAGGACGAAGGTGGAATGGGTTAAATTCTATTCCAGCAAGGATCAGACCGGAATGGCTTTCTGGACCAGTAAGCCCGTGGATTTTGCCGTGCGCCCTTACTCAGATCAACAACTAGATAATGTGAAACATTCCTTTGACTTACAGAAGGAGAATAGATTATACGTGAATCTTGATTATAAGAATTCTGGTTTGGGAAGTGGAAGCTGCGGTCCAGAGCGAATGGATCAATATCAAGTATATCCTTTGCCCTTCCAATATTCTATTTACTTTATGCCTTACAAGAACCAGTAACCTGAGTGACCCAAAAGAAGGAAAAGGAGATGTGACATGTTCAGAGATCAGTTTTCAGATAAAATCAAGCCTTTGATATCTGAGGATGAGTGGATTGTAGCGGAAACAGAGTACAATCCCCGTAACAATTTAATGTATGAAACAAATTTTGCCCTGGCCAGTGGTATGATGGGAAATCGTGCTACCCATCCTGAGGGTTTTATCCGCAAAGAACTTCCTGCAAACTATGTGCAGGGGGTCTTTGATAAATCTGAAGCATTCCAGAGAGAACTGTGCAATACCCCTAACTGGAATCTTTTGAAGATTTATTATAAAACAGAACCCTTGGGACCTGAAGCAGGTGAGGATCTGCAAGATTATATACGAATATTGGATATTAAAAACGGCTTTGTAGCAACCCATTATATCAATGTAGCTTATGATGGAAGAAAAACACTCATTGAGAGTATAAAGTTATTAAGTAGAACCAGCCCAGAGTGTGGAAGATTTCGTTTCTATATTACACCCCTTAATTATTCTGGTCAGTTGGAATTTGAAAATATTATTGATGCTAGTGTTACAAACTTTATGGATTTCCCAAGATTTCGCGTGAAGCATCTTAATACAAGACAGATTGGTCCCTTGGAGGATACAGGGATCTTTGTCCAAAGTGAAACAAGAGATTTCCTCTTACCCTTGACAACTGTCGCTGATGTGGTAGCTACGGATAATAGCGGACAGGACATTATTGGTAGCAGACAATATCGAGGCCATGGAGAACAAGCAGTTGAATTCTTTGATGCAAATGTTGTTGAAGGCGAGACCATCTGTGTAGATAAATTTGCTTGTGTAGTGAGCGGAAGAGATGGCGGTAATACAAAAGCCATTGCCCTAGAGAAGTTACGCGGCTTTATGGATAGAAGTCTGGAACAGGAACTAACGATGCAAAAGGATATCTACGCTAGCTTATGGAGAAGAGCAAATGTCAAGATAGAGGGAGATCCAAGGCTTCAACTGGCAATTCGCTTTGATTTATTCCATCTTATGAGTACACCAAATCCTAAGGATAACAGAACGAATATTGGTGCTAAGCTTATTCACGGGGAGGAATATGGAGGACATGCCTTCTGGGATACGGAACTATTTATTCTCCCGTTTTTCACTTTAACCTTCCCAGAAATAGCAAAGAACCTGGTAGAGTATCGTTATCTGCTTCTAGATGCAGCAAAAAGAAATGCAAAAAAACGGGGACAGATCGGAGCCAGATATCCTTGGGAATCTGCGGATACAGGGGATGAAGAATGCCCAGATTGGACCATTGAGGGAGATGGTACTTGTTATGAATGTACTGTTGCTGCTCAGGAAGTCCATGTAACTGCGGATATTATCTATGGAGGACTTCAGTATTTCCTTTGGACTGGGGATATGGAGTATTATGAAAACAACCTGTTGGAGATGCTGGCTGAGACGGCCAGATTCTGGAATTCTCGAATTGAATATAATAAAGAGAAAGACTATTTTGAGATAACAGGTATTACAGGTCCTGATGAATGGCATGAGAATGTCTCCAACAATGCTTATACCAACTATTTGGCAAGATGGAATATGCTTACAGCTGTGAAACATCTTAATAAATATAAATTAGAAAAGAAAGAAAAGTGCCAACAGCTCTTTGAGAAGCTTAATTTAAATGAGGCAGAACTTGCTGAAATTGAGAAAAATGCTGCTAAGATCTATATTCCCATTAGGGAAGGTCTTGTGGAACAGTTTGAAGGATATTTCAAATTGATGGATCATGAAATTCATGAATGGGATGAAAACCATATGCCGATTCTTCCGAAAGCTTTAAAGGGAATTGATAGAGAAGAGACAACCATATTAAAACAAGCGGATGTGGTAATGTTGATGTTTCTATTTGATGAAGAATTCGATGAAATAACAAAACGAAAGAACTTTGATTATTACGAAAGAAGAACACTTCATAGATCCTCCCTGAGCCCGAGCATATACTGTCTCATGGGACTTCGTGTGGGAGAGAGTGAGAGAGCATACGACCACCTATGCAGAAGTGCTTATGTAGATATTGACAATAATCAGGGTAATACCAGAGAAGGTATCCATGCAGCATCTGCAGGAGGAACCTGGCAGGCTTTGGTCTTTGGATTTGCAGGCTTGAAAATCGTAAATGACCAGTTGCATTTCACACCAAGACTACCTGAAAAATGGACAAAATTAAGCTTTTCTCTATTTTGGAAGGGTGAGTTAGTAGAGATTGAAATCAGCAAAAATACAGTGAAGCTTTGTAGTTATCATAATGAGTTTGTTTACTTCGTAAATGGACAGGAAGCTAAGGCAGAAATGGTGAATAAATAATATGAAGAAAAAAGAAACATTTGCGGAATTGTCATTGGTCTTAGTGGCACTGATCTGGGGAAGTGGTTTTATTGCTACAGAATTTGTAATCAAAGCCAACTGGAATACCTCCTTGATTATGGCTGCCAGATTTACCATTGCTACCATTACTTTGGCAATTGCCTTAAATAAAAGAATACTGAAGATTACAAAATATGAATTATTGCATGGGTCCATAGCAGGAGTGTTACTCTTCCTGGCATTCTATACCCAGACGCTGGGCCAATCCACAACAACAGTCTCTAATGCAGCTTTTTTTACAGCGACCAATGTGGTTATGATACCCTTTATCTCATGGGCTATCAATCGTAACCGCCCCAATATACCAACAATTCTATTGACCTTGGTAGCTCTTGCTGGTGTTGGAGCCTTAAGTTTTAAAGACAGTAGATTTTCACTGGCGGTAGGAGATACAATTGTTCTTCTAAGTGCCTTCTTCTTTGCTATGCAGATTACTTATCTTGAGAAGGCTACGAAGGGATCTGACCCAGCCAGGGTTAATTTCATACAGATATCATCTGCTACCATAATATCCCTTGTAGTATTTATCATAAGAGGGGAAGGACTTCAAGGAGCCAATATAACCCAAGGCTTACTGCCTGTTATATTTCTTGGAGTCTTTAGTACTTGTCTTTGCTACTTCCTACAAACAAGTGCTCAAAAATACTCTACCGCCTCAAAGGTTGGTGTTATATTGTCTTTAGAAGGGCTCTTTGGTGGATTGTTCTCCGTACTGTTGGGCTTGGAGCCTTTGACCATAAACCTGGTCATAGGTGGAATTCTAATTGTCGGAGCAACTATATTAATGAACATTGATTTTAAATCATCTGGAAAGAAGGTGAAAAAGACCTATGTGTAATAGTAAGCCATATAAGTACAAAGGAATTATTTTTGATTTGGATGGTGTAATCTGCCATACAGATCAATACCATTATAAGGCATGGAAAATAATTGCTGATGAGCTTGGAATCTTCTTTGACCAGAAGATTAACAACAAACTCAGAGGTGTAAGCCGAATGGAAAGCCTTGACATAATCTTAGAAGAAGGAAATGTTAAGTTAAGTGATGAAGATAAAGAGGTACTTGCAACGAAAAAGAATGATGCCTACCGCACTTACTTAAATGATATGTCTCCTGTGGATTTGGATCCGAAAGTCCTTGAAACATTAAAAGAATTAAAAGCAATGAACCTCAAGATGGCAATCGGATCCTCCAGCAAAAATGCTACCTTTATCTTGGAGAAATTAGGTTTGTCCCATTTCTTTGATGCTGTAATAGATGGAAACAGCATTAAAGAATCCAAACCCAATCCTGAGGTCTTTGATAAAGCCCGTAGTGCTTTACAGTTAGAAAAAGAAGAATGTGTTGTTGTCGAGGATGCATTCTCTGGTATTGAAGCTGCCAAGAATGCAGGCATGGATAGCATAGGCATTGGTGATGCCAGCAAATCAGAAGAGTCTACTTATCAGATATCAGAGTTTACTGATTTGCTTGGGGATATGTTCTTGGAGTAGTGTGTCCTGTGGCTTATGCCTAAGCTTCATGAGTAAAATTAATAAGCTTTAGAAGTTACATTAAAATAAAAGAATTACAATAGATTGCTTCAACAGGAAAGATAAAACCTATATAGAACGCATATTAGTTTCCACGCACAGGGATTGATAGATAGAAATCTAGCTGTCAAACCGTGCCTTTTCGGAAACCAATATGCGTTCTTTTTTACTATATTTGCTATAACCTCTTTTGTGTAATGAATTTCAACTTGAAATATAATTATAATTTCACTGATTTTACCTTACTGTAGTCGCCATAGACTTTCTTACCAGTAGAATCTAGTTTATAGGCCCTTACCTTAATGTAATAGGTACTGCCTTTACTTAAGTTGCTAAGCTTTAGAGAAGCCGTCTTTGTAGTCAGTGTCTTTTTGCCAGAGGTAAACTTGCTATTCTTGGCATATACAATTTCATAACCAACAGCATCTTTTATTGTTTGAGCCTCTAGGCTTATGGTAGTAGAAGAGGATTTCTTAGCATTCTTAATCACAGCCTTATCAACGCTTACCTTCTCCCATTTGGCGATAAGCTCTATGTCTCCTAAGCTCTTTTGGGGAATAAGAGTAATTTTCTCTTCACCTCTACAGCAGCCATCCTCACACATAGATATATCTTTATACCAATATAAGAATATATAGCCGACTCTTGTAGGATTTTTAAAAGTAAGATCTGTGGAGTCATAGGTAAAGGAGGTAGGATTGGTGGTATGATTGGTGCCTCCGCCTAACTGATAGGAAATCTTATAGGTTTTGTCGTAGGCTAAAAAGTTGAGAAACTTTTCTTTACAATATTTTTCTACTTCTGTTCCTGTATATCCATAAATATAAAATTGAGGATCACTAGCAGGACGCCATAGCATGTTATAGTTTATTATATTATCTGCAAGGGAGGTAACACTCTTTGGTATGATAATTCCATCAAGCCAATTAGGAAAAGCATAGCTTCCTATGGATGTAACGCCATCTTTCACAGTGATTATTCCTGAGCCTGGAGCACAGATTAAAGTGGATTTATCACTATCATAAAGAACCCCGTCTTCGCTGGTATAATTTATTAGATCATTCGCTTCATAAACGTTGATACTAGTTAGCTTAATGCAATACTCATGCATCTGTTCCCCATATTCAAGGAGGGAAGAGGGTAAATTGATTTCTGTTAAGTTACTACACATGTAAAAAAAATTATCTTCTAAATATTGTAGAGTACTGGGGAAGGTTACTTTGGTAACCGTACTATAATAAAAGGGATCTTTGGAAACTTTCTCAACTCCTTCAGGGATAGTAATTTCACCAACGGTACTGCCACAGTATAACAATACTGTTTTATCCTGATTAAAGAGAAACCTGCCATCTGCTGTAAATACAGGATTTTCTGGATCAACCTGAATGTTTAATAAGGCATCATTTTCTTCAAAAGGACGTTCGCCAATGGTCACTAAGGATTTAGGAATTGATATCTTTGCGAGGCTAATACAATCAGAAAAGGCTTGATTTCCTATGCTCGTTACGCCCTCTGGTATCTCTAGGGATTTAAGTCTCATGCATCTGGCGAATGTAAAATCCTTAATGGAGGTAAGACTTGCAGGTAATTTAATGCTAGAAATGCTGGCATTATGAAATGCTCCTATACCAATTTCAGTCACAGTATCCGGTAAGTTTATTTTTTTAAGATATTTTGAGGCAAAGGCATAGTCACCAATTCGTATAATACCCTCAGGCAGGATGACTTCTGTAGCCTTAGAATTTATAAATGCATTTGAACTAATATCCGTAACACCTATAGGAACAGTTACAACCCCGCTGGTTGAGTTAGCATCAAGTAATTTATTATTTACAATAAATAAAGGGTTTTCCTTTATTATTTTCTTATACCAGGGAGTATTTGAAAAGGCACCTGGTTCAATCTCCTTAACAGAGTTGGGGAAGGTTACCTTTGCTAAACTGGTACAATCATCGAAAGCACACCTACCAATAAAAGTTACTGTATCAGGAATATCAATGGATTTTAGCTTGCTGCAGGAGTAAAAAGCGTACATACTTATATGGGTAAGTTTCTTGGGTAAGGTTACATTAGTAAGGCTTTCACATCGAGTGAAGGTATAATCTTCAATCTTGGTTACTTTATCTGGTATTATTATTTTTTCTAATTTACTGCAATCTGTAAATGCATTGTTGCCTATTGCTGCTATTTTACTGGGAAGAGTTATGTTTACTAGGCTTGTGCATCCCCAAAAAATATTACTGGGTAAGGAGGTAATATTATCTGGAAGTTTTATGCTAACTAAGCTGCTGCAGTTATAGAAAGCACCATCACCCAAGGAGGTAACACTATTTGGAATTGTTATATTTTTTAAAGAGCTACAATTGGAAAAAGCAGCATCCTCTATGGTTGTAACTGAATCAGGAATAGTAACACTTATCAGATTAAAGCAACCTGAAAAAACACCTTGATTTATCTTCTTTATCTTATTGGGTATAGTAATACTGGTTAAGCCACTGTCATAGAAGGCTGAATCCCAGATACTATTTAGACTATTAGGAAGGGTAATCTTCATTAGGTTCTTACAATTATAAAAAGCATAAGTCTTAATTGTAGTGAGTTTATTAGAGAGTTTCACTTCTTTTAAGTTGGTACAATCAGAGAAGGCCGAAGAGCCAATGGTTGTTACTGAGTTAGGAATGGTGACGCTTTGTATTTTCTTATTATGTTGAAAGGCGTTATCTCCTATGCTTTTAACAGTATCAGGGATGGTTACGTTTTTACTGCTTCCTTGATATTTAATTAATACATTATCTTTAATCTCAAAATCCTTTGTTGCAGCTTGGGATTGGTTTGATGATAGAAGAAAAGTAGTTACTGTGACCACAAAAAACAGCGCATAAAAGGCTATTCTGTGGAGTGTTCTTTGTAGAGAACCTCTTATTTTTTCCTTGCTTATTCCTATGTTATGATTTTGTTTATTCATATAAAAACCATGCCTTTCCGTAACCTGCAAGTCGTTGACCCAGGCACTTTTACTCATATTTTAAAATACCAATCAAATTTATTATAGCATAAATAAAGAGGTTAAAAATACCATTATTCTTAAAAATATCTTAATATTATATTACGATGTCAAGGTATGGCATAGTTACTAGGATTAGGTATTGTAATCTATATGTTTGGATTTTAAAATTCTTTACGGGGATAATTAAAATCGTAGCACGTCTTACTTAATCAATTGAAGATCCAACGTTTATAAAAAAATATTGAAACCCCTTGACAGATCTCAAAACTTTGCATAGTATTATACTATATTTTAATTTTCAAACAAAGATTAAATATCATATATCCAAATGTATTGATGGAGAGGATTAGATAAGGGAAGCTTATCAGAGAGGACCGCTCACCGGCTGAAAGGTGGTCTAAAGCAAGCTTATTGAAGGTAGCTCCGGAACAGTATTTCTGAAACCCTTGGGCGTGTAGGAGATACCGGGGAGTCCCGTTACAGACAAAGAGGTGACCTATCCTTTCGTTATTATATGAATTGGGGAAGTCACGAATAAAGGTGGTACCACGGTTCTTCGTCCTTTAAGACGAGGAACCTTTTTTGATTCCTAGAAGGAATACCTACTAGAAGGAATACCTACTAGAAGGAATACCTATGAATTGAATTAAAAAGCATTCATTCCAATTTGAAAGGAAGATTACCATGGAAAAAGAATTAGCAAAAACCTATAATCCAAAGGACATTGAAGACAAACAATATCAAAAATGGGAAGAGAAGAAATATTTTCATGCTGAGGTCGATCGCAGCAAGAAGCCCTTCACAATTGTAATTCCCCCTCCAAATATTACAGGACAACTTCATATGGGCCATGCTCTTGATAATGCAATGCAGGATATCCTAATCCGCTTTAAGAGAATGCAGGGCTATAATGCTCTTTGGCAGCCAGGAACAGATCATGCAAGTATTGCAACTGAAGTCAAAATAATTGAACAGATGCGTAAGGAAGGTATCGAGAAGAAAGAAGATATTGGTAGAGAAGCCTTCTTAGAAAGAGCTTGGCAATGGAAAGAGGAATACGGCGGAAGAATTATCTCCCAGCTTAAGAAGCTAGGTTCCTCCTGTGATTGGGATAGAGAGCGCTTTACAATGGATGAAGGCTGCAATGAAGCTGTCAATGAAGTATTTATTAAGCTGTATGAGGAAGGCTATATTTATAAAGGCTCCAAGATTATTAACTGGTGTCCTATATGTAAGACCTCCATCTCTGATGCAGAAGTTATTCATGAAGAGCAGGCAGGACATTTTTGGCATATCAAATATCCCATAGTAGGAGAGGACGGCTTTGTTGAAGTAGCCACCACAAGACCTGAGACTATGCTGGGTGATACAGCCGTAGCCGTACATCCAGAGGATGAGAGATACAAACATCTCATCGGTAAGAAGGTAATATTACCATTAGTAAATAAAGAGATTCCCATTATAGGAGATTCCTATGTGGATAGAGAATTTGGTACCGGCTTTGTTAAGATTACTCCAGCCCATGACCCTAACGACTTTGAGGTAGGTAAAAGACATAACCTTCCTGAAATTAATGTGATGAATGATGATGCTACCATCAATAGTAATGGCGGCAAATATCAAGGCATGGATCGTTATGAAGCCCGCAAGGTTATGGTTAAGGAGCTTGAGGAATTAGGACTTCTGGTGAAAGCAGAGGATCATTCTCACAATGTGGGAACCCATGACCGCTGCAAGACAACTGTTGAGCCCTTAATCAAGCAGCAATGGTTCGTTAAAATGGATGAACTGATTAAGCCTGCCATTGAAAGTATTAAGACCGGGGAAATTCAGTTTGTTCCAGAACATTTTGACAAGATTTATTTTAACTGGGCAGAGAACATCAGAGATTGGTGCATCTCCAGACAACTCTGGTGGGGTCATAGAATTCCTGCTTTTTACTGTGATAAATGCGGTGAGGTTATGGTATCTAAGGAGGCTCCTGCCAGCTGTTCCAAATGTGGTCATACACATTTACGTCAGGATGAGGACACCTTAGACACCTGGTTTAGTTCAGCCCTTTGGCCCTTCTCCACCCTTGGTTGGCCCAATAAGACAGAGGATTTGGAGTATTTCTATCCTACGGATGTTCTAGTAACAGGGTATGACATTATCTTCTTCTGGGTATTAAGAATGGTATTCTCCGGATATGCTCATATGGGCGAGAAACCCTTCAGTAAGGTATTAATCCATGGTTTAGTTCGTGATTCCCAGGGCCGTAAGATGAGTAAATCCTTAGGCAATGGTATCGATCCTCTTGAAGTGATTGATAAATACGGTGCAGATGCCTTAAGATTTAGCTTAATTACTGGTAACTCTCCTGGCAATGATATGCGTTTTTATTGGGAGAGAGTTGAGGCTAGCAGAAACTTTGCCAATAAGGTATGGAATGCTTCTAGATTTATCATGATGAACTTGGAGAAAGCCAGCATTCCAACTACCATTGATGAGAAATTATTAACTATAGCTGACAAGTGGATATTGTCTAAGGTAAATACCTTAGTAAAGGAAGCTACTGAGAATATGGAGAGCTTCGAGCTAGGTATTGCAGTGCAAAAGATCAATGATTTCATCTGGGAAGAGTTCTGTGACTGGTATATTGAGATGGTAAAACCTAGACTTTACTCTGACACCGATGAGACGAAGGCAGCAGCCCTTTGGACTTTAAATCATGTATTAACAACCTCCTTAAAATTACTCCATCCCTATATGCCCTTTGTAACAGAAGAGATTTTCTGTACCTTACAGGAGATGACAGGGCAGCAGGAAGCAGAGTCCATTATGATTGCAAAATGGCCAGAATATAAAGAAGAGTATGCCTTTGAAAAGGAAGGAGAAGCAGTAGAGTTAATCAAAGAAGCTGTAAAAGCCATCCGTAATCTTCGTAGTGAGATGAATGTTCCACCTAGCAGAAAGGCTACAGTATTTATCGTATCAGATAATGTAAAGAATAGAGAAATCTTTGGTGACAGTAAGGTCTTCTTTGCAACCTTAGGATATGCAAGTGAAGTTCTTGTTCAAGCTGACAAGGCAGGTATTTCTGAGGATGCAGTATCAGCAGTTATCCCTGGCGTTGTAATCTATATTCCTTTTTCAGACCTTGTTGATGTTGAGAAAGAGATGGAACGACTCAGGAAAGAGAAGGAACGTCTTGAAGGAGAATTAAAACGTGTTACGGGAATGCTCTCCAACCAGAACTTTGTGAGCAAAGCACCGGAAAGTAAATTGGCAGAGGAAAGAGCAAAGCTGGAGAAATATACGGATATGATGAAACAGATAACAGAGAGACTGGAGCACTTTAGTAAGTAATAATCTTGGATAAAACTAAAATGCTTTGAATTAAATTATCAATATAAAGCCCTCAAGTTGATATTATTAAATCAATTTGAGGGCTTTTCTTTGATATAACAAGTTAATATTAAATCAATTTGAGGGTTTTTCTTTGATATATATTTAGTTAATAAATCACTAGCGTTAATAAATCACTAGTTATTACATGATTCCATCTAAAAAATTGAATATTTACAAAAACATCTATTTAATGGACAATAATGTAAAGGGTATTTTCGTCCCAGTTGAAATTTACATATTATAGTAGAGGGTCTATGAGAATATCTTTGATGTTAAGAGAGCAGAGATGAAAGGATTATTGTACCTGCGACCTTGTGCTTGCAGGTTACGGAAAGGTATGGTTATTATTATGAAAGTTGTTTTATATTTATTTCTAGTATTAGCAGCTATAAGTATCATGGGATGCTCCGCTTCAAAAGATAGTAAGGATACTGACAGCGGTAATATTACAAAAGAAGCTGAAAATGATATTACAAAACCGGTAAGTCCAACACCCACAGTTGTTGTAAATCAAAATATGGAGGGAAGTGTCATGGAAGCTGAAATACAATCTGATGCAATAGCAAAGAATATTATTGGTGACAATGCAACAAGAAAAATATACATCTATCTTCCCCCAACCTATAATAGCAGCGACAAGACATATCCCGTAGTATATTTTCTTCATGGGTATGGGGATTCTCCTAAATCTTTTATGACAATGTATGAGGATAAGCTCAATGAAGCATTTAGTAGGGGAGCAGAGGAATTTATTCTTGTAGCTTTGGATGGCAATAATAAAACAGGAGGTTCCTTTTTTGTTAACTCTCCTGTAAGCGGTAATTGGGAGGATTTCGTTGTTAATGAAGTCGTCGGTTATATGGATACTAACTATAGAACCATAGCAGACAACGCCTCAAGAGGAATATCCGGTTATTCCATGGGTGGCTTTGGTGCTTTATATCTTTCTTTAAGACATCCAGATGTATATAATTCAGCCTTGGTGTTCTGCCCGGGTGTATTTGCAGAAGATGCCCTGGATGAAGTTTTAGCTTCCTGGAAGTATTGGTACGATGTAAATATATCCTATGCCCAGGCATTTTCACCGAATACGGAGGATACAGAGAATTATGGAAATATTATTAAAGAAGCCGATGTTGAAGCAAAGAATTCTGTTTGGGAGGACTGGATGAACGGTTATAGCAATTGGGGACAGAAGCTGGATGACTATCTTGCACTGGACAAACCGTTAAAAGCAATTGAGATAGCTTACAGCTTGGAGGATAGCTTTACCTGGATACCGGGAGGCTGCCAATATCTGGCGGGTCTACTTAAAGAAAAGAATATCAATTATTCTTCTATTAAATTTGACGGAGGACATATAGTACCCTATGATGGAATCGAGAGTTATTTTGTTCCATTCTTCGGAGAGAATTTAACTTACTAGTTCGAAGTCTTGCAGTTGGAGCAAAAATGGGGCGGAATTAACCGCCCCTTTTTTGTTATAGGAGGAAAATGCCAGTGTGCGTAATTGCAGTCGTTTACTATTCCTTTTATAAAGGTTATAATGATTAATATTATGAGAGATTCAGTCTTCCTGTATATTTAGATAACCTATAGGCAGACAATATTTATCCTTAGATAAGAACGGGGTGCTGGTATGAAGTTTTTATTAGTTGAAGATGATAAAACAATAGCCATGGGGCTTGAATACTCCCTGCAGCAGGAGGGCTATACCGTAGTGTTATGTCAGAATGTGGCATCTAGCAAGAGAGCCCTTGGGGAAAATAAATTTGATTTATGTATATTTGATCTGTCACTGCCAGATGGAAGTGGATATGAACTGTGTAAGCTGGCCAGGGAACGCTGGGATATCCCAGTTATTATTTTGACAGCCTGTGATGAAGAGGTGAATGTAGTTATGGGACTGGAGCTTGGGGCAGATGATTATATTACAAAGCCTTTTCGTATCAGGGAACTCATGGCCCGCATCAAAACCGTTCTGCGCAGATATCATAAGGATAGCACTTCAAAGAACATTATAGAACTAGATCAGATCAGAATAAATACCTTGGATGCCAAGATATACAAAAATGGCCAGGAAATCAACCTTACTGCCTTGGAATACCGGCTCCTGTTAACCTTTGCTAATAATGAAGGCCAGGTCCTTTCCCGTAATCAATTGCTGGAAGGAATATGGGATGTGGCGGGGGATTTCGTAAATGATAATACCTTAACGGTTTATATCAAAAGGCTTAGGGAAAAACTTGAGGATGATCCTCAGAACCCCACATTAATAAAGACGGTGCGGGGATTAGGATATAAGGTGGGTGAATAAATTGCTTCGGAATAAAGAATATCGTCTTATGCTGCTCATAATGTCTGCTATCCTTATCATAGGGGCTTTTATATCTTTTACCATAGAGACGGGTGCCGGCCTTGTTTTTCTAATAACCGGCCTGCTTTTGCTTCTTATAAGTACTTTATATACACGGCGAAGATATGAGGATATGGAAAGGCTTTCTGCTTATTTACGGAAAATATGCACAGGAGACTATTCTCTGGATATCCGTGATAATGAAGAGGGAGAACTAAGTATACTTAAAAATGAAATATATAAGATGACCCTTATACTGTCTAAACAGGCAGAGCTTTTAAAAACAGAGAAGGAGCAGCTGGCAGATGCAATCTCAGATATATCCCATCAGTTGAAAACACCTCTTACCTCTATGCTAGTAATGGCAGATTTGTTGAATAGTGATACCTTGCATGAGAATAAGAGAAGAGAATTTACTGGGAATTTGGAGCTTCAGCTTAAACGGATGGAATGGCTTCTGACTTCACTTTTAAAACTATCTAAAATAGATTCAGGCACTATAAAATTTAAAAATGAGTATATTAGGGTTAACCATTTAATAAAGCAGGTTATGAAACCTCTTTTGATACCCATGGAATTAAAGGAGCAAGAATTTGTAGAAGAGGGAAATTCCAATGTTTCCTTTTATGGTGATTTAAATTGGACTGTAGAAGCTATGATTAACATCGTAAAAAATTGTATTGAGCATACCCAGGTTGGTGGAGAGATTACTATAAAATATGAGGAAAACCCCATATATACGGAAATTATTATTTCCGATAACGGCAAAGGGATTGCTAAAGAAGATTTACCTTTTATATTCAAACGGTTTTATAAGGGTAAGAATGCCAGTGAGGACAGTGTGGGCATCGGCCTTGCAATGGCTAAAAGCATCATATCAAATCAAAAGGGTGATATCAGCGTAACAAGCCACATTCATCAGGGAACAAGCTTCAGTGTTAAATTCTATAAACAGATAGCATGATTCAAGGTGTCAATATACAACTATTGTTATAAACCATATTTATGATATACCGGATTAGACTTTTATTATATAAACGCGCCGAGCGAAGCGAGTGTGCATCCGCCGGTGGATGTCGAATTCCCATGCGCCATTTATATTTGTAGTGGTGCCAAACATTGGCATGGGAATTAGACATTTAAATCTGTAATTGTGACTAAACTGTCATTTTCCAGTCACTCTATAGTCATATGGGACAGTTAGACTAAGCTTATATTTATTATGGAGGAATATGAAAATGGATATATTAAGAGTAGAACAACTGTCAAAGCAATACGGAGTTGGTGACACAGCGGTTAAAGCCTTGGATAATGTTTCTTTTACAGTAAAAAAAGGAGAATTTGTTGCTATTATTGGGCCCTCAGGCTCGGGTAAATCAACGCTTCTTCATATGCTTGGTGGTGTGGACCGCCCCACAAGTGGGAGGGTTTTTGTTGAAAATACAGACATCTATCAGCTGAATGAGACTCAACTGGCAATATTTCGCCGTCGTCAGATTGGACTGGTTTATCAGTTTTATAATCTGATTCCAGTACTAACGGTTCAGGAGAATATAACATTACCCATACTACTGGATCAGCAGAAGATAGATGAGAAGCAGTTAAATAATATTGTTAAAACCCTTGATCTAGAAAATAGACTGAATCATCTACCCAATCAGTTATCCGGCGGACAGCAGCAGAGGGTATCCATCGGAAGGGCACTGATTAATAATCCAGCAATCATGCTTGCCGATGAACCCACAGGAAATCTGGATAGTAAGAATAGTGCTGAAATCATTGAACTGCTAAAAATGTTTAATAAAACCTTGAAACAAACCTTACTAATTATTACCCATGACGAAAGAATCGCACTTCAGGCTGATCGCATAATTGCTATAGAAGACGGGCGGATTGCAAAGGATGAGGTGATACGTCCATGAATATTATAAATAGATTAACCCTTCGTCAGCTGAAGCTAAATAGGAAACGGACTCTGGTGACTATAATCGGAACCATTATTTCTGTGGCGATGATAACTGCAGTGGCTACCCTGGGACTTTCCTTTATGGATATTATGCAAAGATATTCTATTGAGAATAATGGTGAATGGCATGTAAAATACAATAAGGTAAATAAACAGCAGCTGGATAATATTAAGGCTAACAGTAAGGTTAAAACCACCATATTAAGCAGTGAGCCGGGATATGCATACTTAGAAGAAAGCCAGAATCAAAATAAGCCTTATCTTTACATTAAGAATTTCAGTAAAGAAGGTTTTGAACACTTTCCAATTGAACTAAAAGAAGGTAAACTTCCAGAGAATCAGAATGAACTGGCCATATCCGAGGCTATCCTTACCAATGCCAAGGTTGATTATAAAGTCGGAGACACCATAGAACTAACCATTGGGCAAAGATATTCCACAGCTAAGAATCTCGATTATGAGATCACTGATCCCTTGCTGCAAAACTATTCCCTGCAATGGGAAGAGGATAGGGTTGCCGAGGATTTAACCAAGGACAGCAGGCAGACCTATAAAGTTGTAGGCATCATAAAAAGACCAAGCTGGGAGTATACCTGGTCACCCGGATATACGGTCATTTCCTATCTGGATGAAAATTCCCTATCTACAGAGGAAACCTTTGATGTGTCAGTAATTTTTAATAAGGTAAATAATAAGCTCTTTCATATTACGGAGAAGATAGCCGGAGATAACACAATCGAGGAATATGTGTATAATAACGACCTATTAAGATATTATGGTGTATTTTATGATGATAGTGTTAGAGAAATGTTATTTACATTGACAGCAATTATTTTAGTAATAATTATGATAGGATCAGTGTCCTTGATATATAATGCTTTTGCTATATCAGTATCAGAACGATCCAGATATCTTGGGATGTTATCCAGTGTAGGAGCAACCAAAAGACAGAAACGGAATTCTGTGTTTTTTGAAGGAGCAGTTATCGGAGCAATTAGCATACCAATTGGGCTTATAGCAGGTTATCTTGGATTGGCTATTACCTATATATTTATTAATCCCATGCTAAAGGGTGCATTCGATGTATCCCATGGCTTTCGGCTGATTGTATATCCCTCCTCCTTAATTACAGCTATATTGGTATCAAGTGTGACTATCCTAATTTCCACCTATATTCCTGCAAAGAGAGCCTCTAACATCACAGCGATTGATGCAATCAGACAGGTTACTGATGTCAAAATAAGCAGAAGACAGGTTCGTACTTCTATTATAACGAGGAAGATATTTGGCATTGAAGGTGATCTGGGATTAAAGAACCTAAAGAGAAATAAAGGAAGGTATAAGGCAACTGTATTCTCTATGATTATCAGTATGATGCTGTTTTTGGTAGTGTGTTCCTTTACAGGTTACTTGAAAAAGTCTCTTTCCATGACACAGGATGGGATTAATTTTGATATTCAGGCTCAAATCAGTGGGGATAGTACAAAGGAGAAAGAAGATATAATCAACAGGATTACCTCTCAAGAGAATATAAATGAGACTGCCACTATTAATAGATTTCATGCTATGTCTGTGTTTGAAGGTGATGCTGTCGCAGATTACTTGGATGATAGCAACTATCTATATACTGTTTTTGTTAATGCATTAGATGAGGCAGCCTTAAAAAAATATGCAAATGAAATTGGAGTGGATTATAGTCAGCTAAGGGATATGGACCATCCATCAGCAATTGTTATTGATACGATCCAGTTTAAGGATAAGGAAGCAGATAAATACGTAGAGACAAAGGCAGTCAATCTTCGTCCTGATGAATTGCTAAAATTACAAATAAATAATAGTAAAACAGATAGTACAGAAGCTCTACTGCCAATCAAGGTAGCTGCACTTACAGGGCAAAGGCCTATGGGAGTTATGCCCTTAGGAGCTACAATTGGGTTCCATATCATTGTATCTGATGAAGTATTTCAAAAGATAACAGAAGGAAAGGAAGGGCTATTAACTGATGCAGGATTTGAGACACAGGTGTATCTTAATAGTGATAAACCTTTAAAATTACAGGAAGATATTGAGACAATACAAAATGATATTGGAATGAGCAACATCGGTATATACAATGTGTATCAGTATAAACAGAGAGAACAGCAAGCTATACTTTTAGTTTCTGTATTTACCTATGCATTTATCATATTAATAACTGCAATCTGTATCGCTAATATAATCAACACCATCTCTACAAGTATTGCACTTAGGAAAAGGGAGTTTGCAATGCTAAAGTCCGTGGGTATTACACCAAAAGGTTTTAACAAAATGCTGAATTACGAAAGTATCTTTTATGGTGTAAAGGCTTTATTATATGGACTACCAATCAGCTTCCTTGTAATGTATCTAATGTATGATGTATTAATGGCTAAATTTGATTTTGATTTTGACATACAGTTAGAGAATGTTTATGTTGTTATAGCAGCTGTATTTATTATTGTGGGTAGTGCAATGGTGTATTCCAGCAGGCGAGTTAGAAAAGAAAATATCATAGATGCTTTAAAACAAGAGATTATATAATTGGAGTAATATTAGACCAGCCTTATAGAAATAGAATAATTCTAGGCATATATTGTAGTGCTATATTTTGTGTTCTAAATAATATAAACTTGCAATCCTATGGCTTTTCTTATATGATTAGGTTAATGTTAAGACAAACATAATTATATAACATACAGGAGGATTTCTATGATCATTCAGGATGAATATATTAAATTTATTATAGGAAAGCAAAAACACATAGCACTTATAGCGCATGATACAAAGAAGCACGAGCTTGTTGAATGGGTAGAGAAGAATAAAGAGATTTTAAAAAGTCACTTTTTATGCGGCACAGGAACTACAGCACGTTTAATTGTAGATAAAACAGGTCTTCCTGTGAAAGCGTATAACAGTGGTCCCTTGGGCGGTGATCTGCAGATAGGTTCCAGAATCGTAGAGGGAAATATTGATTTTATAGTCTTCTTCTGGGATCCCCTAGCTTCTCAACCCCATGATCCAGATGTGAAAGCATTACTTCGTATTTGTGCCGTATATGATATTCCAGTAGCCAATAATAGAGCTACGGCTGATTTCATGATTACTTCTAAATATATGAATTCAGAGTATGAAAGAAGTGTTTTAAATTACAATAAAGTGATTCAAAGCAGAATAGAAGAATTCGATAAATAAAGGCTTAAAACCGTTTCTTGTCTAGATGTCAAGAAGCGGTTTTTTTGATACTTTCCCGTCACAAAAGTATATGGTTGGGAACCAATAATAGTAAATGGCAGATAATAATTGTAAATAACTAACAAAAATAGAAAAATGTTGAATTATTTTACAAATTTGGTTGACATTTACTCTACATAATTGTAGTATAAAAATGTAATGAATAACCTAATATTGGGGGTGTGAGAAATAAAACGTTTTAAAGAAGTATCTGAGACCGAGATGGAAATCATGGAAGTGTTATGGATGTCGGACATGCCAATTGCCACGGTAGATCTCCTTAATTATTTTAACAAGGAGAAGCAAAAGGGTTGGAAACTGCAAACAATTTCTACATTTCTAACTCGGTTATCTGAGAAAGGTTTTGTTAAATCCAATAACGAGGGGAGGAGGACGATACATAGTCCAGCAATTACGCTTAAGGAATACAATCAAGCTAAAGCGAAGAGCATTTTAGAAGTGATGTATGAGGGTTCTATCAAGAATTTTTTTGTAGCTTTATATGGTGACAAGAAGATATCGCATGATGAGATTGCAGAGTTAAAACAATGGCTTAAAGAAAAATAGAGGGTATCAATGAGTATTCTATATAATTTTATTACTATGACGATTTCAGGGAGTATAATCTATATTCTATTTAAAGCAGGGATGAATATTACCAAGAATAATTTTAGTGCAGCATGGCATTATGGTATATTAAAATGCATGTTAATATTCTTCCTAATTCCAATTGGATGGATCAATAGTTATTTATATGTTAGCAATAATAATAGTGCAGCTACAATGTCAATCCATAGCTCGGCTTATAACAAAAGTATGGGAGTTATGAATAGTGTAGTAGAATTTACAAAAGCATATTATAAATGGGTTCTTGTGACATGGTTGCTGGGAGTAGCAATACTTACGTTAAAAGAATTCCTAAGTTATATGAAATTTAGATATATCGTAAACATCCACAAGAAAGAGCCGAGTGAAGTAATTACAAATTTAGTAGTAGAATGCTGTATTAATCTGGATATTAAGAGACCTATACAGGTATATATCAATGAATATGTTAATACACCAATGTTAATTGGCCTGATTTCCCCGATTATTTTATTACCAACGGATGAACTGGATAATCAAGATGCAGAATATATTCTAAATCATGAGCTTTCCCATTATAAGAAAAAAGATTTGTTGTTTAAATTTATAATGCTAAGTATACGTATCCTTCATTGGTTTAATCCTTTGGTATACATAATTTCTAAGGATTTAGATAAATGGTGTGAATATACCTGTGATGAGAAGAATGCTATTGGCCTCACTCTTGATATGAAGAAGAAATATGGTTTGGCTATACTCAATGCTGCCGCTTCAGTTCCTGTATATGGTACGAGTTTTGGAACACCCCTGCTCATGCCGCAGCAGAATTTAAAAGAGAGACTGATGTTTATGCTTAATGTAAAGAGGATGAATATGAATTCAGTTATATTATCAGTGGTACTGACAACCTTCATATTGTTCTCTGGCATTGTTACAGCTTTTGCTGCTGAGGTGGAATATGTAAGAATTCAACAGGTAATTGACTCAAGGGATATTTATGATTCAAGTCTAAGTATGGATTTTAAAAAAGAACAAAAAAATAATCATATACAATTGGAACAAGTGATTGGTGATATAAGATAACAAATGAAAAAGGAGAGTATTATTTATGGTAAAAAAGTTCAAGGTTACTTATGTAAAAGGTATGATAGGAGCTTTACTTGTTGCATTATTTATTCTTGCAGGAACTGATAATGTGAAAGCTAGCACAGACAATAATTTATCTGAGACAACGATAACATTGACAGAGGAAGGCGAGAAAGTTGATCTTGATATGAGCAAGGTTATATCTTCACTGCAAGGAAAGAATTTATATGGTGGAGAAATAATTTATGATGGAGACTTTAAAATTGTGACAGAGGTTACAATTAATCCAGAAGTATCTTCTGGAATCTCTATCATGAGTGTTACCAACAGTTATTCTGCATCATGTAATGTATTTGTTTATGTTAATTCTTCTAATAGGTTACTTGGAGTAATAACACATACTGTAAGTATTACTCATAATGACAGTGGACTAGTTCATATTAACTCTGGAACACTATCTGTTTACATGAACTTATCTACTTGGACTGGAACAGTAACTGTATATGAAATTAACAATACAGATGGTAGCTATAGTGGTGCTGGAGGAATGGTAGAGTTTTATGATAGTTCGAGGAGCAGCTATTTTTACTATTTAGCTAGTGTAAAGGTTTATAGAGGTAATTCACCTTCATTTTCATTTACTCAAGTGTAATAGAATAGATAAATAAATTCTAAGTTTATTATTATATAATACTATGAATAAATTATAAAGGATATTTAAACAGGCTATCCACAAGTGATAATGTGCTTATACATTGATTAGTTCAAGATAAAGCATATTTGGTCACTTATGGATAGCCTGTTTTTATACCCTTGGTATTATTCTTTGGCAGCCAGTAGACTATCAATAAAGTACATAGCTGCATCGGAGATGGGTATATCATTATTATAAACAGCAACTAACTTACGGGTGGGTATTTCCTTTGTTATTGATATAACTGCCAAATCCTCTAATTCTTTGACACAAAAATCTGGTATAAAAGCAATTCCTAGGCCGATTTTTGCAAGGTCAATCAACAAGTCATTACTGCTTAACTCTATTGCAGGAACTAAATCCAAGGAATTCTCTAAGAAAAGGTTATGCAAAAAGACACTAGTAGTTGAGCGCTTATCTAGCATAAGGATTGGGTACTGCAAAAGTTCTTCTAAGGTTATTTCTCTATCAGTGAGAGGAAAGGCTTCTTGGTTAGCAATAAAAATATCTCTAAATTCCTTAACGGGAAGAATCTGCATCATATTATTTAGAGCTGGGTTAGGAGAATTAGTTACAATAATATCAACTTCATTGCGCTCAAGAAGCTTGGCGCATTGAAGGGAAGTGGCATTAGTGACTTTAATATGGATATTAGGATATTTCTTATGAAAATTCTTCAAAAAGGGAACCAAATAATAGCGGCAGATGGTATCACTTGCACCAATTCTTAATTGAATACCATTTTTTGGGTCAGCACATAATTGATTTTCTCCACGGCTAATAAGATTGATAGCTGGTTCAATATGTTTTAGAAGCAGTTCCCCCTCCTTAGTAAGGGCAACTCTTTTCGTACTTCGTATAAACAAAGTTTGATTAAGTCTTTTCTCCAGGGTTTTTATAGATTGGCTTACAGCTGACTGACTAATAAACAAATTATCGGCGGCATCAGAAAAACTTAGACTCTTTGCAACTTGATAAAAAACCTTGTATAATTCATAATTAATATCCACACGAATCTCCTCTCATTATTCACATCTATTAGTAAGCCTAATAAAAAGGTTAACATATATTAATTTTGATTATAAGACAAACTATGATATAATGCAAGTAAATGATAAATTGAATTTATATTACTTAATAAAGAAGGAGCTAAGCTCCTTAAGCAACAGGAAAATTATATTACTTTAATAAAGAAGGAGCTTTGAGATGAGCAGCGTAAAACGTATTTATGTTGAAAAGAAGACACCTTATGCAGTAAGAGCAATGGAGCTAAGAACAGAGCTTCGCAGCTATTTAGATATGAAGGGCTTAGAAGGTGTTCGTGTCTTAATTCGCTATGATATAGAGAACGTAAGTGAAGAGACTTATAAGAAATCTCTTGGAACAGTATTTTCTGAACCCCCCTTAGATATGTTGTATGAGGAGAGCTTCAAGGCCGGTGAGCAGGATAGAGTATTTACTGTGGAATATCTACCGGGACAGTTTGATCAGAGAGCAGATTCTGCAGAGCAATGTGTTAAATTATTGAATGAGAAGGAAGAACCGGTAATTCGTTCGGCAACAACCTATATACTATCCGGTAATATTTCACAAGAGGATTTTCATAAAATCAAGGCTTACTGCATCAATCCTGTGGATTCAAGAGAAGCAGATGAAGTTAAGCCAAATACTTTAGTTGAAGAATTTAGTGAACCAGAAGAGGTTATTATCTTTGATGGCTTTTGCTCCATGGAGGAGGAAAGCTTAAATGACTTATACACTTCCCTTAATTTGGCTATGACCTTTCAGGATTTTTTGTTTATCCAAAGCTATTTTGTAAAAGATGAGAAGCGGGATCCTTCCATGACTGAAATACGTGTACTGGACACATATTGGTCCGATCATTGCCGTCATACTACTTTCTTAACGGAGCTTAAGGATATTCAAATTGAAGAAGGATATTATACTGAACCCATTAGAGCAGCATACAACAGTTATATCACAGAGAGAGAGAAGCTTTATAAGGGTAGAGATGATAAATATATTTCACTCATGGATATTGCTTTACTTGCTATGAAGAAGTTAAGAGCTGATGGTAAGCTTGAAGATATGGAAGTATCTGATGAGATTAATGCTTGTTCCATAATTGTGCCTGTAGAGATTGACGGTGAGACAGAAGAGTGGCTTGTATTCTTTAAAAATGAGACTCATAACCATCCCACAGAGATTGAGCCCTTTGGAGGTGCTGCTACCTGTCTTGGTGGTGCTATTCGTGATCCCCTGTCAGGTAGAGGCTATGTGTATCAGGCCATGAGAGTTACTGGAGCTGCTGATCCTACTGTACCAGTTAAGGATACCCTTAAAGGTAAATTAGCACAGAGAAAAATTTGTACTGGTGCGGCAGCAGGTTATAGTTCCTATGGTAACCAGATTGGCCTCGCAACGGGCTTGGTTGATGAGATTTATCATCCCAATTATGTGGCTAAGAGAATGGAAATCGGTGCTGTTATGGGTGCTGCTCCGAGAAAGAATGTAATTCGTGAGAATTCTGACCCTGGTGATATCATTATCCTAATGGGTGGAAGGACAGGACGTGATGGTTGCGGTGGTGCAACAGGATCTTCCAAGAGTCATACCACAGAGTCAATACACACTTGTGGAGCTGAGGTTCAAAAAGGAAATGCTCCCACAGAGCGTAAATTACAAAGACTTTTCCGTCGTGAAGAAGTAAGTAGATTAATAAAGAAATGTAATGACTTTGGTGCAGGTGGTGTATCCGTAGCCATTGGTGAACTTGCTCCTGGTCTTCAAATTGATTTAGATAAGGTTCCTAAAAAATATGCCGGCCTCGATGGAACAGAGTTGGCAATCTCAGAATCTCAGGAAAGAATGGCTATTGTAGTTGACCCTAAGGACGTGGATAAGCTCCTAGCCTTTGCGGAAGAAGAAAATCTGGAAGCTGTTGTTGTTGCAGAAGTTACAAAAGTACCTCGTCTTGTGATGAAGTGGAGAGGTAAGAACATCGTAGATATCTCCAGAGCTTTCCTAGATACCAATGGGGCCCATCAGGAAGCAAAGGCTTATATAACCCTTCCCAAGAAAGAAGAGAATTATCTAAAGAAGGGTACACTTGTAGTAGATAATGATATTAAAGCAACTTGGTTGAAGAACCTGGCAGCTCTTAATGTATGCTCAAAAAAGGGTCTGGTAGAAATGTTTGATAGCTCCATTGGTGCAGCAACTGTGGTTATGCCCTATGGTGGTAAATATCAGTTATCTCCAATTCAGACCATGATTGCAAAACTTCCCGTATTAAAAGGTTCTTGTGATACGGTTACTATGATGAGCTATGGTTATGACCCTTATCTTGCCAGCTGGTCTCCTTTCCATGGATCAGTTTATGCAGTAATTTCTTCTGTTGCTAAGATTGTGGCAGCAGGTGGTGATCATAAGAAAATACGTTTTACCTTCCAAGAGTTCTTTAGAAGACTCAGTAGTGATCCGAAGCGCTGGGGTGAGCCCCTTGTATCACTCCTTGGAGCCTATGATGCACAGATAAAGTTAGGTCTACCCTCCATCGGTGGTAAGGATAGTATGTCTGGAAGCTTCAATGATATTGATGTACCTCCCACACTGGTATCCTTTGCTGTAAATGTAGGAAAAAATAGTGATGTAGTAACTACAGAACTAAAGCAAAAGGGAAATGTATTAGTAAGATTTGATCTTAAGAGGGATGAATATGACCTTCCCAACTATGAGCAAACTATAGCTATCTACGAAAAAATCACAAAAATGATGAGAAAAGGATGTATAAAGTCATCTTTTGCTGTTGGTTTTGGTGGAATTATAGAAGCAGTCTGCAAGATGGCCTTTGGTAACAAATTCGGAGTAACCTTAAAGGATCAATTAAGGAAAGAGGATTTATTCCTTCCTTCATATGGCTCAATTATCGCTGAGATGTCACAGACTACAGCTGCTTCTCTTAATGAGATAGGCTTTCATAAGGATGAATATAAAGAGATTGGTATAGTAACGGATGCAGCTGAATTCATGTATCAAGATGTAAAGATTACCATGGAAGAAGCATTAAGTGCATGGACGGGGACCTTGGAGAAGGTATATCCTACTTGTGCAAAAGCAGTGGAATCAGAAGAAGCTACTAAGCTAGAGACAAAGTTATTTGATGCAAAGACTATTTATGTTGCAAGGAATAAGGTAGCAAAGCCTAAAGTATTTATTCCGGTATTTCCAGGAACAAACTGTGAGTATGATTCCTTGAAAGCCTTTGAAAATGCTGGTGCAGTAGTGGAGACGATGGTATTCAATAATTTGAGTGAGAATAGTATCAGGGAATCTGTGGGAGCCTTTGCAAAGGGAATTAAGGAGGCGCAGATTCTCATGTTCCCCGGGGGTTTCTCAGCTGGAGATGAGCCTGATGGTTCTGGCAAATTCATTGCTACAGCCTTCCGTAATGATAAGATTAAGGAAGGGGTAAATGATCTTTTGTCTAACCGTGACGGACTGGTACTGGGTATCTGTAATGGCTTTCAGGCATTAATTAAATTAGGATTAGTTCCTTATGGTGAAATCACACCCCAGAAAGAGGATTCGCCTACCTTGGCAACCAATAGAATCGGTCGCCATATCTCTAAATCTGTTTATACCAAGGTAGTAAGTAATAAATCACCCTGGTTAATGAAGACGGAGCTTGGTGGAGTATACGCCATCCCTGCATCTCACGGGGAGGGACGCTTTGTAGCCAGTGAGGAATGGATTAAGAAATTATTTGCTAATGGTCAGGTGGCAACCCAATATGTTGATTTAGAGGGTAACCCTACTATGGAGGATGATTTTAATCCCAATGGTTCTTATTATGCCATTGAAGGAATAACAAGTCCTGATGGAAGGGTACTTGGCAAGATGGCGCATACAGAACGTGTAGGAGCTGGAGTTGCCATGAATATATTTGGTAACCAGGACCAAAGTATTATTGAGTCAGGTATTAGTTATTTCAGGTAAGATATTTGTAATTAATATTACTTATTAAATATCAACTTCATATTATTACTTACAATAGGGTATCTTTAAAAGATCATTTTAAAGATACCCTATTACTAGTCACATTATATTTTTATCATTTGCAAAGCTTGTCGTAGGATTTACACGGAAATAACTAAATGTCTACTGGCTGCCTCAAGACAGAACTCTGTAATTGCCATTCCCATTGCAAAAAAGGATAGAATAATTAGCAAGGCAAAAGCTGTTTTATCATAGACTAATTTCTCTTCTTTCCGGGTGAAATTAGCTATTAATATCTCAAGACCTAGAAAGATAAAAATAATAGGCCAAAGTTTAAAAATAATATCAAAGGTTAAGTTGGGTAGAAAAATTCGAAGGAGAAAAATAGTACCAAAAGTAATCAACATTCCACCAAGGGTTAAGGTACCGACTCTGTGTGTTCTTGTCATTAATTAAGACCTCCCTTATCTTCTAATTCTTTAATTTTATCAGTAGAATTTAAGTCCTTTTTCTTGCCTATAATTAGGTAGATGCCCAAAGAAATAATTACATAACCCATGACAAGCTGTGGGAAGTAGTGGCCAAAGTTGGACATAAGATCTCTCATCCATAATGGTAATATACTTCTAAATAAATAATAGATGTTATTCCATAATATTGAGAATCCAATTACTATTAGTACAAAAGCCAATATGGTTTGTAGCTTTCCCTGTAAAAATTGGGGCATTTCTGCCGAAAATGATGGAAATAGAAAATTATCCTCCAGGCTATAAAATTCATCATCGGGCGTAGAGCGAAGATTAAAGGTGTCAAAGAATGCATAAAACCAAATGATTGGTAATGCTAATAATAGAACATCCATTCTTAGCCAGGCAGATATAATGATGGTGAAAATAAATACTGACATGAGAGTAATGCCGCGTTTCATAAAGCCCATATACATCTGACCAGCTCCGGGTATAAAGGAAAAACAAAAGGTGAAAAAGCTATTCTTCTTTCTTATCATAATCATATACCTCCATATTCATAATATTGTTCGAAAAATCAAGTATACTGCTATTGATTGTATTCATGCCTTCCCTGATGGTGGAGGTCAGGGATTTATTATCATTGTTGTTCTCAGTGCTTTGGGTCCATATTTCCTCAGGGTTATTAAAGGTACCTGAGTAGATACTTGTTGTTAAGGTCAAGAGAAAAAGTGCACATAAGGTTGCGGCTCCCACTTTAAGGCTGTATATAAATAGCTGCAGGGATTTTGAGCTTTCCCTTACCTTCTGGGAAAGTTGTATATCTTTCCTCTTTGTAGCTTTTAAAATATTTGCTTTTAAATCTCTTGGAGCAGATATAATCTCCTTATTCATATGGGCTGCTAATTGCTGTGCACAGTAATCGCAGGAGCTGATATGTTCTAAGAAATCTAATAAATCTGACTGATCCATGAGATTTTGTTGAAATAATATATAATCTTTTTCTGAGATATGAGGATTATCCATCATTCTTAATAGCCTCCTTACGATATACTTTTTGAAGCAGAGCTCTTGCTCTATAAATCTGGGTCTGTACTGTCTTTAAGTTCTTGCCTGTGTTTTTTGCAATTTCATTTGCTGATAAGTTGTTGTAAAAGTAATCCATTGCTATCTCCCGATAGGGAGTTTTCAATTTATTACAACGATCAGAGAGCTGGTTTTTAAATTCCAGTTCCAGAATATTTTCTTCTGGTGAAGGCTCACTAGTTTTTTGGGTCATAAAATATTCATCTTCCGTTGGAATACTTTTCTGGTGGTCTGATCGTTTTATAAAGTCCAGACATTTATTGGTAGCAATTCTGCTTAACCAGGCTTTTTCATACTGTCTGTCAAAGGTAGGTAGATGTTTGTAGGCGGAAAGGAAGGTTTCTTGGGCTAGGTCCTCAGCATCAAAGTAATCTCTTACAATCTTATAACAGATAGAGTATATTAAGTTCTGATAGGTATCAATTAAGTATTCATAATATTGCTCATTACTGATTGCAAGCGCCCCCTTCCCTAAGCTATAGTCCTAGTATATTACACTTGTTTACATTTTCAAATAAAATAAACTAAACAAGTTTAGCCATTTTCTTCTTTTTTGAAGTTTGTATGGATTTGGAAATTTTTTTAAATACTGCAATTGATAATAGAAATAAAATAATTGCCGTAATAAATTTTGATATAATTCTCATCTAAAATCCTCCATTTTGTGGAAATAATTCCTCTTATAGTTAATTGATAACATATATATCTTAAAAAATGATTTTGGGATCCCTTTCTCTTTACATATACAATAACGATAGTAATCAAAAAATGTCTTCAAATATTATTAAGAAAAATATTCCATAAGGAGATAATAATTTTATTTAATAAAGTATAACCTATTACAAAAAAATAAGGCTCTTTAGTCAGGTGATTATCCAGCACTTGACATAGAGCCGAAAATAAGAGGTTGTTGCAGGTTTTAAAACCTAGGCAACAACCCCTATATTATATTGCTATGTTAATTCATTACTTATTCAATAAGTAGATAATCAAAGATCATTCTTTAACAAAGATATTATAGATAGCTCTGGTAGCCTCTTCAAAATCTTCCTCGGATACGCCGATGATGATATTAAGTTCAGAGGATCCCTGATCGATCATTTTAATATTAACCTTTGCTTCAGCAAGGGCAGTAAAAATTCTAGCAGCAGTTCCTCTGGCTTTTCTCATTCCTCTGCCTACAACAGCAATCAGTGCCAGATTATCTTCAATTTCCATGTGGTCTGGATGGGTTCTGTTGGTGATTTCATCCAATACACTCTTTTCCTTGCCTTTAATACATTCTGTATTAACGATCACACTTAAGGTATCAATTCCAGAGGGCATATGTTCAAAGCAAAGATTATTCTTTTCTAAAGAACGAAGAACATTTCTACCAAAGCCAACGGTACTGTTCATCATATCTTTTTCTATGTTAATAGCAGAAAAGCCCTTTTTGCCGGCAATACCAGTAATAATGTAACGGCTGCTGTCAACAGTCTGAGATACAATCATGGTACCAGGATCTTCCGGATGATTAGTATTTTTAATATTAATGGGAATGCCCATAGAACGTACAGGGAATATTGCATCTTCATGCAATACTGTTGCACCCATATAGGAAAGCTCTCTAAGTTCTCTGTAAGTAATTGTGGTAATTGGCTTAGGGTCATTAACAATTCTAGGATCACAAATTAAAAATCCGCTAACATCTGTCCAATTCTCGTAGATTTGCGCATTGGCTGCTCTAGCAACAATAGATCCTGTTATATCTGAGCCACCCCGGGAAAAGGTTTTAATGGTGTCATTAGGCATAGAGCCGTAGAAACCAGGAATAACAGCATTTTCTATTGATTCAAGCTTCGGAGCCAATTTGGAGATGGTTCTTTCTAAATCAAACTCACCGCTTTCATTAAAGTAAAGCAAACCAACAGTATCTAGGAAGGTAAAACCAAGATACTTAGCTAGTACGATACTGTTAAGATATTCCCCTCGGCTGGCAGCATAGTCACGCCCTGCACTATGAGCAAAGGAAGCTTTAATATACTTGAATTCATCTTCCAAAGATAAATCAAGACCTAAATCCTTAATTATTGAATTATAGCGATCTTCGATTGCTTGTAATTCTGTTTCAAAGTTTTCCCCCTTGGATGCTTTATCATAGCAATTATAAAGCATGTCGGTGATTTTAATATCGTCAGAAAAGCGCTTTCCTGGAGCGGAAGCAACGACAAAACGCCTTGTCTTATCAGCATGGATAATATCCGCTACTTTTTTAAATTGATTTGCATCAGCAAGTGAACTTCCGCCAAATTTTACAACCTTTGTATCATTCATACACTATCCTCTTTCTACGCACCCAAACTGCGCCGTTTATAAATGGAAAATTTATTGTTACATTATATTATAACTTTCAGAAATAATCAATTACTGTTAAACACATTATTTCATGAATTACTTTCCTTGCTCTCAAACCTTCTATATTTCAAGACTTCTAGAGAGGGTTAAAGAATAAATTATACGAGTAATTCTGCTTTCGGCTTCCTAGAACAGCATCCTATAGTGGCAGCTATTATGGGAAATTGTCCTTAGAATGATACAGGAAAATTTTTTGATTAATATTGACAATGGTAATAAGAGGTGTTATAGTGTGCATATACTATATATACAATATAACACCTCCGGAGGTGGAAACATGAATATTATTATAAGTAACTCCAGTGATAAACCTATTTATGAGCAGATAACTTCTCAGTTGAAGCATATGATTATGAACGGAGAATTGGAAGCTGGGACAATGCTTCCATCCATGAGGACACTGGCTAAAGAATTGCGTATCAGCGTAATAACAACAAAAAGGGCCTATGAGGACCTTGAAAGAGATGGCTTTATTTATACAGTTGTTGGGAAAGGCAGTTTTATTGCTGAGAAGAACCTGGATTTTGTTAGGGAAGAACAGCTACGTATTGTAGAGAGCAACTTAAGTAAAGCAGTGCTCCATGCCAAGGCAGGAGGTATAAGCCTGGAGGAGTTACAAGATATTTTAGAAATGATATATAATGAGGAGGTTTAGATATGGCATATAAGAGCAACTCCAGTTACACCGATGCAATAGTAATAAAAAATCTGACTAAGAGATATAAAGATTTTACCTTAGACAATATAAGCTTTCATGTTCCTAAGGGTTCAATTATGGGCTTCGTAGGAGAGAATGGTGCTGGAAAGACGACTGCAATTAAAGCCATGCTGGATATGATTAAAATAGATGCAGGAGAGATATTAATTATGGGGTCTAAAGCCAGCAGACTCTCTAAGGAAATTAAGTCACAAATAGGTGTTGTGCTAGATGGAAGTAATTTACATGACAACATGACCTTGAGGAATGTCAATCTAATTATGAAGCATATATTCCCCAATTGGCAGGAAGAAGAATTCTATTCCAATGCCAATAAGTTTCAGCTTCCCACAAATAAAATATTCAAAGAATTCTCAAGGGGTATGAAGATGAAACTCTCCATTGCCATTGCTCTATCCCATAAATCTAAATTATTAATCCTAGATGAAGCAACCAGTGGTTTAGACCCCATGGTAAGAGATGAGATACTTGATATCTTCCTTGAGTTTATTCAGAATGAAGAGAATACCATCTTACTATCCTCCCATATCATAAGCGATATTGAGAAAATCGCTGATTATGTAACATTTATTCACAAAGGAAAAATTGTATTTAGTGAGAATAAAGATGAACTTATCTACCAGCATGGTATCCTTCATTGCCGTAAGGGAGAATTGGCAGAGATAGATCAATCCTTTATTGTTGGAATAAGGGATAATAGTTTTAGCCAAGAGGCACTCATTAGGAATAAGGATGCATTTGTTAGAAGATATCATAACCTAACGGTGGAGAAGACATCCCTAGAAGAGATCATGTTATTTGTAAGTAGAGGAAAGGAGAGGATTCTATGATAGGCTTAATAATCAAAGATATAATTAGCTTAAAGAAGAATTTGAGGATTCTTTTTATTATATTTGTACTTTATGGATTTATGTCAATTGTATCTAAGGATATGTCATTCTTTACAGGGATATTCACGATTTTGTTTGGTTTTTTAACTCTTAATCTTTATTCCTACGATGAGCATGCAAAGTGGGATACCTATGCCCTTACTTTACCCATTCAAAGAAAAGATTTGGCAAAAGTAAAGTATGTTATGATGATACTATTAAATCTCACTGGTTTGTTAATAAGTCTTCTTTTTAATATTATATATAAATATACTGTGGATGAAACCGTAGCTATCCTTGACAATACAAAGAATAATAGCATAATTATAGCGACCATAATTATACTCTATAGTATCTTACTGCCAGTGATAACAAAAATAGGCGTAGATAAGGCGAGAATTATAATGATTGGCATCTATGCTGTTCCTTTTCTTGGGGTTTATCTCGTGGAACAAGCTATGGAAAAGGGAACAAAGGATATTATTGAATTGGTTGACAGAATGTCAATCTTTGTTAATCGATATGGATTGATTTCCATACCCCTAATAGCCCTGGTGGCAGTGCTTATTTCTTATTATATTTCAAAGAAAATTAATGAAAATAAAGAATTTTAGATAGTCATCACCTTTCCATCACCTTTTCATAAAATAATGTATGAAATATAATGTGAAAGGAAATTAAGGTTTGAATAGAGATAATCAAAATCAAAGAAATGAGAGAGATCAACGTAATGCTCCAGGTAGATTCCCTACACCACCAGGTATGGGAGGACAGCCAGGTATGCCACCCGGATTCCCACCTCAGGGACCAGGTATGCAAGGACAGCCAAGAACTGCTCCACCCAACTTTATTCCTGAGGGACCAGGTGTAGAAGGAAGAACAGGAGCAGCAGGTCCAACCCCCTTTGGTTCTAGTAGCCAGTTTAGCCCTGGTAGGCCCATACGACCTAGAGAACTAAGACGATGCATAAACCGCTTTACTTTTATTTGGTTGATTAATGGGAATAGCTTCTGGTTTTTCCCGAACTTCATAGACAGACAATTTGTATACGGTTTTCGTTGGAGAAGAAATCGTTGGGAGTTTGATAGGATTAATCTCAACAGAATTATATTTTTCCGTTGCTTCTAAAGGAATCAGATGAATTACATCAATGGTACAAAGAAATATATTGAGAAATGAATACCTTATTAAAAACATAAAAGGTTGTTGCAAATCTGTCTGATTACAACAACCTTTTATTAATTGCTTCGCAATCCCCACGGGCGCAAAGTGTCAGCAAGCTGACACTTCATATGTTATAGGAAATAGCGTCCTATTTTTCCTTATCTTTAACCCCTCGTCCTCTAACAATAATTATGGCTAATCCGGCTATAAGGAGGAAGATAGAGATGAATTGGGAAGTGGTAAGATTTCCCACAGTTCCTCGTTCCAAATCTCCACGGTAAAATTCTAAAATAAATCTTCCTATACTGTAAAATACCAGATAAAATCCCGCTACCTGCCCAGATGCTTTCACTTTTCTTGATATTAATATAAGAACAATAAAATGCAGAAAATTAAGGACACTTGATAAGGGCTGGGTTGGTATTAATGGTACACCATTTTCGGCAAGCTTAGAGTCGTGAAATATGATATGAAAAGGACTGTCTGTTTCTAATCCATAGCAGCAGCCTGCAAAGGTACATCCAATACGTCCAAAGCCCTGTGCTAAGGCTATGGAGGGCATAACCAAATCAAAATAGGTTAAGAAATTCAGCTTATGCTTGCGGCAGAATAAATATCCTGTTAATATACCACCGATAATGCCGCCATATACTACAAAACCATTTGAAATATCCAGCAAAAGACTTGGGTCTTTAATTATATTGTTAATCTGAGTAATTAGATATAAGAGTTTAGCTCCCAGAATTCCTCCGATAGCGCACCATAGGGTCAGATTAAATATCAATTCATATTGTAATCCTTTTTTCTTAGCTCTATATTCTGCAGTTAGATAAGCAGATAATACACCAATGGCAATCATTAAACCATAGCCATATACAGTAACAGGGCCAATTGTAAGTAATTCGTTTTTCATCTTCATTACCATGCCTTTCTTAATAAGCCGCAAATTTTGGGCCACAGGCACAAATTTGCGTGTGAAAAATATTTTATTTTTCACGCTAACTCCATTATATATAGAAGAACTTTCACTAAATATAATTATTTATTTTATAGGAAAGTGCGTCCTATAAAATAAAAAAAATAGAATGCGCACACAAAAAGTATGGGAATATCGCATTAATGCGACACTTTTGCGGTGCGAGAGCTTCGTAAATGAAACTCTTTGTTCTAAAGAATAAAGTAATCGATTGTACCATATAAATTTGTAACATAACCAGTATAACCGAATTTATGCCAAAAGGAAACCAGTAATTTTACTACTTATCAAAATCCTTATCTATTAATACAATACTGCACTGAGAACATTACCCATTGCTCTGGAAATATGTAAAGACAGCCCTTATAAGGATATGCATAATCTATTCTATTGTAAATACAGCTGCAAGATAATAAGTATCATAATCTCCTGTACCTCTAAAATCCATAACATCTTTTACCACCCGATACTTACCAGGAGCAAGTTCGCCATAAAGCCACGCCCAATCAATCTCGGCTTCGCTAGATCCTCCTTGGGGTACGATATAAGCAATGGAGTTCCAGCCAACTTCTCCTTCCTGTTCTAGGTATTGCAGAGCTTTCCATTCATCATTATCATATTTATCAACTCTATAATAGTCACCATATATGGTTTCATTTTCACTGGTACTGGCGAAACGAAGGGTTAGGCCGGCAGGAGTGATGGTGTTTTCTACGATTTCCATGGTGCACTTATCAAAAAGACTATATTCAGTATCTGTTGAGGCGTGTATTGGCGTTTCACTTGGAATTACATTAGGAGTCACAGGTGGGGCAGTAATGGGGGTTTCACTTGGCGCTACACTAGGAGTTATAAGTGGGGTTGTAGTGGGGGTCTCGCTAGGAACTTCGTTTGCAAGCGGGATTTCACTGGGCAAATTTCTAGTAGGATCTGTAGACTTCGTTCCACAACCACCTAATAATGCGATGATACTGATTATGAATAGTTTTCTTAAAATATGTATTTTCTTCATGGTCAAACCTCCTAAGAATGTTAAATTGTATAGGTCAAAATAATGAGTGTATCATAAATTCCTTGGAATATATCTTTTTAATTTATGAGACACCTATAAAAAGGTGCAAATCTCTGATGATATTGGGCTGCTGATAATATAGCTTCCTTTCAATAAAGATATATTATACAATCTTCTTGTAACAGCCCATTAACATTATATAGAGAGCACCTAAAATTTATGGCGATATTTTATTAGCCTTGAAGACCATTGGCCTGACGTATCATATTCTCAACCACAATGTCATGGATATCACCTAAGGAAGAACCGTACTCAAGTAATTTCCATGGGGTGTTCGTGTGAAAATGAATCTTAATTAATTCCTCATCCCCTACCACAAGTAAGCAATCACCTTCAATGTTATTTGTAATATAATCGTTAATATCATCTTCTGAAAGATTGGTTCCTTCAATTAATAATTGAGTGTCAAATATGTAATCAATCAAAATAATTCTCCTTTTAAAGTTATTTTCTTTCATATGAAAAGTAATAAAAAAATAGATTTCAATGTTAATTGTGTATTATACCCAAACCTAAATATATATTGTTGTTTTATTGTTAATGCCATACATTAAAGTCTGAATTGTATTGTCTCAGTAGCTTTTTATTTATTATCAGTTACTGATTAGGTAATTCTAGAAATTTACTGCCGTCAAACTTAAATTTTATGTTGTCCCTGCCTCTAATAAAGCAATTTTCCATCTGTTTATAGCCTAGATTAAGGCGATAAAGGTTAAGATATTTGATTCCTTCTGGGGTGTTCTTAATCAGGGCCTCATTGTTATTGTATAGATGGTAATCTATATGAACAAATTCAGTATCGCCATCACTATCCAGGTCAATTGCTTCCCAGAAGGTATCTAATGCAATGAGCTTCTTGGGTCTTTTACTTTTCTTATCATAATAATAGTAAGTGAAGCAATCTGTATATTTTAACCCTAGGATAATTTCCAAGCCGGATTTGCCTAAGATATTATTATACTCTGTTATACTGGATCTGGTTATAATACGATCAATAAAAGCATCCATGTCATTTTCCTTCTCTGGAACTTTAAAATTATAGGGGTCTCCTAATAAATCCATTTGATAAAAGACATCATTTAACTCGAAACCCGAATAGATCTTATAATCTTGTCCGATGAATACCGTGAGATTTCCATCACCAAAAGGAGAGGATAGGAGAATACGCTTTATCTCTTCAGAAGGAAGCTCTTGGTAACTAGAAGCAGTTATGCTTTCTTTAACATAACTAGCAGCCATATCTTCAAATTCTGGCCTATAGCCATCATAAATCTCAATATATTCTGGTTCAAACCAAACCTTATCCAGAGTAAAGGCACCATCTTCATAGGTGTAGGTACCACAGATATCACCCAAATACTCAATATGGCTATAATCCTCAAATAAACCCAGGTATAATTCAATGTCCTTAGAAGAGGATACTTTAAAATGCATGATACTCCAATTATGTTCCGGATTTTCAGTAATCCAATTTAGATATTTATAATTTGATTTTTCAGATATTAGCATATCATTAACTTTTTTGGCATCGTCCTCCTTTAGGCTATAGTGATCCGTGTCAGTGAAGGAATAGTCCTTCATTGTAGATAAATCAACAATATATAGTCCTGATACGGAGGCACCTGTACCACTTCCTAAATAAATGTCGACACATAAATCAGGGGCACCATCTTTGGTAACATCCTTTAGTTCAGCAGTAAAATAAGCTTTACTTCCTGGATAATAGGTAATTGGCCATTGATAGACTAATTCTTCCTCACCCACCTTTAAAGTGTATTTACCTGAAGAATCATTGGGAAAAGTCAGTGTGATATCATCTTTTGAAAAGGTATAATAAATCTGGTTATCAATGATTTCATAACTGCCAAGAAGTTGATTATCTTTGACATCTGAATTATATCTTATAAAGGCTGCATCAAAGTCAGAAGTTTCTTTCAGAAGCTCATCCATAGGATTAGACGATGACATAGTGGAAGTTGGTTTCACTTCATCAAGGTTTTGCTTCTCTGTGATAGATTTTGCTGTTTGAATAGGAGTATCAGAAGAACTCCTGTTAGTACTACATCCAGTGCACAGAAGGAATAATAGGCATAATAAGACTATTTTTATCTTCATACTATTTCATCTCCAATCATTACAACCTAAGGCAATTATAAAATATATTTTATATATAGATATCTGGTAAATCATTAACATAATCAGGGATATGATTAATAATTGTTTATATCTTTTTACTCCCAATCCAATACTTTGCATATGTAATAGCTCCCAGCTTTCTATACCACCAATCAAGCCATGTATATCCTATGTGACAAGTTTGACAGCCGCTATTTTTCAGACTAAGCAGTGCTTCCTGGCAGAGCTTCATGCCGATCCCATGTTCTCTGTATTCTTTGAGGACACCAAGACAGCCAAAGGAACCAGCATCTTTTAATGATACCGGAAACATGCAATAGGAAGGATCTACTGATACTGCACCGATAATATTACCCTGGACTTCGGCCACAATTAATTCCGTTGAGTCTCTATAGATTTCACCCCAACCATCATCGATTAGATTACCACATTTGATACAGTTTTCAATTTCCTCCATGTCATTGCGACGACGCCTAATAATAATGTTATTATCCTTGTTATCCAACTCGGGGATATGCTTATATTTGTTTAAATCAATGACCATATCACAGCACACCCACTTCTCAGTATATCCATGTTTTTGAAAGAAGGATTGAAAGTCATAGAAGTCATTCGTAGGAGCGCCACAAAGAAGATAAGTATTTCTTGAGATGCCCAATTTAATTTCATGAAAATCCTTCTTTATATGTTCTTCTGAAATTGTAAGTAAATGAGTACCTATGCCTTTCCTTCGATGGTTCTCATCAACGCACAATAGGAGGATAGCATCATCATTTACAACAGAAAACCCTACAAGAACTCCGCCTTCTCTGTGTTCGAGGATTATCGAACCTTTTTCAAGCAGTAAACGCTCAGAAAAAACCAACTCATCTGTCTGCAAGTGAGGAAAGCATCGGTTATATAGAGTAAGCATTTCTATACTATTTGTTCTCATCAGTCACCTCAATTTGATTAATAATAGATCTAACTGTTACAACTTCAGTTAGTGAAATTATACATTTCCTAATATAGGAAGTCAATATTGGGAAATTTTAAATCTAATCATTACACATGAAAATAATAGCCTTATTGATGTTCATTCTTTGAATAAATTAATCTCTCCTTGGTGGTATAGTTTACCAGCTTAAGTATAAATTTCACCCCGAATAATTATACCTATGTTCGGATCATGTTGGCTTATTAGTATTTCTATACTTCCAGATGCCTCTAGTTGTTTTACAATGTTTCTTGGAATGTGTAATATAGTTGCTAGTATTTTATCTGTTCTAACTTTTAATCCCCAAGGATTACTTAGTTGAATGAAATCACCTAGGTGAAAATCTATGAACTCATCCGAAATAGAGTTCAGCGTTTTTGTGTTGATAATCTGATAGTTCACGTTGCTCCAGTCTATTTCTGTCTTGTTTCTTACAAAGATTGATTTATCTGTTCCATATGCTTTTGCAAGTTCTTGATCATTTTCCATAAAGCGACTAAGGTAATTAGGTAGAATGCTATCAACTTTTTTTCGCTCGTAAATAGGAAGATTATAGGTGTGTTTACATTTCTTGCACTGATAAATTAACCATATATCAATTTTATTCCCATTAGCATTCATGCGGAAGTTATTACTGTTGACATAGATTGATTTGCCACCGCAGAGCGAGCAATTGCGGATAATTGGATAAGAATCTTCGGGGGTTATTTTATATTCAAAGCTTCTTAAATAGTTCATTTTTGCATCTCCATATTTATTACGTTAGGATTTGCAAAGGCTGTTACAGTTTTAGTTTTTTAGATTTGCAATAGCCTTCGCTATGCAAAACATTCAGGTGTAGTCATAAAGTAACCCTCCTTTCCGTTTGTTCTAATCACTTTATCATTGTAAAAATGAGGTATCCACCTCAAAGATTTTTAGAAAAAAGAATGTGCCAAGCACTACAAGGATTTTTCTGTGATAGGACAAAGAATGTGCCTTTGGCACATTCTCCGCACCCGAGCGGATTGCGAAGCAATAATTACATTACCGCGAGGTGCGCATCCAATTATTTTTATGCTATAGGACGCAATTTCCTATAGCATAAACAAAGATGAGCCGGTTCATGTCGAACCAGCTCATCAACTAGATAACTTTATTTAATTTACGGATAATTCGTTGGATACTCTTTTCAGATAAGTAATACTTAATTGCCAATTCTGAAAATTTATATCCTTGCTCATAGTCAGCATGAATTAAGGAATTTCTCTCCTGTAATTCCTGACGTATCAGGGTTCCATTTCCCCATTCCTGTCTATTATCTTCTTTTCTTGGAATGTAAATGTTCATGCCATCAACGTAATCTTGTATTAGTTTAATAATATCTGGTGGCAGAATTTCTTCTGCTCTAATATAGCCCATTATGCCCTCCTAAAATAATATTCTATTAGGATTAGCAATGGCCACAACAAATTTATTTGATTAAATTGCAATAGCCAGTGCTATGCAATAATAACATATCTTCTCATAAAAGGGCCTCCTTAGCCTAAATGGTAATGTCTGGATGCCTCATTAGTATATCATTTTTGCCTAAAAATGCAAATGTTTTTCTTGAAAATAGTGTCCAACAAGCTTTCATCAATGATACGGAAGTCTTCACCCGCGATATGTACATAAAAAATATCATCGTCAAGCGTGATAGCGATCAGCTGCTCGTCTTATTCTTAGTTATGAAGTTCTATTATACTATATAGCTTCCATATGGGACATAATTATTTGTGGTACACTGAGACATTATCATAAATGAATCATACATACAATATATCAAAAATAAATCACTTGACAAAATATTTAAGAGTGGTTATACTCTAGGTATGAAAACGGTTACTTAGTAAATATGGCAATAGACACATGAAATATAAGTCTTTATTTATAATATATTTAAAAATGTATCCATACTATATATCTTTAAAGACTATTAAACAGGAAAAATGCCTAATAAAACTAGTAAAAATAATTGCAAAAAAATAAAATTCAGTTTATGATTGAGAAAACGGTTACTGGAAGGAGAAAATTATGCAAAGTTTGTTCACAGTGAAGGGAAAACCTTTTTTTTCGATAGGAGGGCAAGTAAATAATTCAAGCACCCACTCAAAGGAAACGCTGCAAAAAGCGATGGATGCACTTGAATTATTCGGTATGAATACAATCGCAGCTCCCTTGTATTGGTATCAGATGGAACCAACAGAGGGAAACTATAATTTTGAGCAAATTGATTTTGTTTTAGAAGAAGCAAGGAAAAGGAGCTTAAAAGTTGTATTCCTCTGGTTTGGTACATGGAAGAATGGGGCATCTCATTATGTACCTGCTTGGGTAAAAAAAGACAAGAAAAGGTTTCAATGGATATTAAACAAAGCAGGTGCAGCCACACGTATTCTATCACCTATGTGCCAAGAAACATTATATGCAGATGCAGCAGCTTTTAAGCAAATTATGAGGTACATAAAAGAAAAAAATGCGGATAACACAGTGATTGCTGTGCAGGTGGAAAATGAACCAGGTCAGTTGGGTACTCCAAGAGATTATTCTCCTTGTGCAGAAGAAGCATTTCAACAAGAGATTCCTGACGATATGAAACAATTCTTAAATTCTTTATCAAGTGGGGTTATCTATGATACCTGGTGTCAAAACGGTAAAAAGGTAGATGGAAATTGGAAGGATACATTTGCTTTTCATGCAGAAGAAGTGTTTTCCGCATATTATTTTTCAAAGTACATAGATACAGTAGCCAATGCGGGAAAGGAGATATATCCATTACCTATGTATGTGAATGTATGGGTTATGGAGACATTAAATCGCATACCAGGAATTGATTATCCATCTGGAGGAGCAACCAGTTTAGTGCTTGATTTATGGAAGTATTTTGCTCCGCATATCGATTGTATATGTCCGGATATTTATTTTGAAGATTATGATACTTATGATTTAATTTGTTCCATATACAGGAGAAAGGATAATGTATTGTACATACCTGAGTCGAGAGCAAGTGAGAGAAATAGCCTACATTTGTTTAAAATGATTGAAAAATATAACTTGTCAGGAATTCATTGCTTTGCAATTGACAGCACGATTGACCGAAATGGACAGGTTAAGAAAGAAAGTGAGGATTTCAGACATGCAATTGCTATATTAAGTTCAATGAAGCCTTTGCTTGAAAAATACATTGGAACAGGTAAGATATATGCAGTTGCTCAATATGAGGGGATGGATTCACAGTTTATGGATTTTGGCGATTATTATGGAAGAGTGTATTTTTTAAATAGCATCAGAGATGAGCCCTACGTTCATTTAGATACCTTCCATGATGAGAAGGAGCATTTGGAAGTAAGAGCAAAAGGGCTGATAATATATGAAGGTAACGGAAGCTTTTATCTAGCTGGCGACGGATTTAAGCTGGTGCTGATACGAAAGGATAATATTGATCACATGACTTCAAGCACGAGAGCATTTAAATACCTCAATGCCAGAAATCAAGAGATAGTTTCTGTGGAAGAGGGAAGATTTAACGAGCATGGCGAATTTGTGATTCATAAAGTCAGATGTGGAGATGAAGCGGATATGGGAATTTGGGTTAACTATGATGTAGGATTGGTGCATGCAGAAATTGAACTGAATTAATCGAAAAAGGGAGATACAGATGAAGAAAAAAGAGAAAATGACAAAATACTTATTGATACTGCCCGGATTCAGCTTTTTTTTATTTACTATGTTGATACCCTTTTTTATGGGTATAAATATTGCATTTACAGATTGGAACGGAGTAACCACTGATTATAATTATATTGGACTTTTAAATTTTATCAATATAATTAAGGATACACGCATTAGCAAACCTTTTATGAACACCTTGCATTTTACTGTTGCCGGTACTGTGCTTAGTAATTTTGTCTCACTTTCATTAGCATTATTATTAAATGTCAGATTCAAAAAGTTCAGCAATCTGGCAAGGATTATCTTTTTTATTCCTGTATGCTTCAGTTCTGTATTAACTGCATTCTTATGGAAATTTATTTATGGTGAATTTTTAACTGGAGTTTTCGGTATTAAGAATATGTTAGGAAATAGGGAAGCAGTAATTATAGCAATCGTTATTATTGGAATATGGAATACTGCAGGTGTCAACATGCTTATCTACCTTTCGGGACTTAAGAATATACCAATAGAACTATACGAGGCAGCTAAGGTTGATGGTGGTAATGCTTTTATGAGATTTAGAAAAATCACGTTACCATTACTAACACCTTCTTTTACTGTATGTGTCACGTTGACTATGACCTCTTGGCTAAAAGAATTTGCAACAACATTATCAGCGACTGGAGGGGGACCAGGGGGAGCGTCAAAAACAGTGTCAATTTACATATATGAAAATCTTTATAAGTACTATAAAGCTGGCTATGGGCAGGCGGTATCCTTTTTATTTTCAATCTGCATGATTGTTATAGGGCTTGTTGTTTCAGCATTTTTCAGAAAACGTGAAGTGGAGATGTAAGTATGGGAAAGAAGATAAAAAGTCCAGATGTTGTCACAATAACAATTACTCTTGTGGCAGTAGTTATATTTATAATACCAATATATTTGGCAGTGTTGACTGCATTTAAAACAAAACAAGAGTTGTCGCTTTCTGTTTTAGCATTGCCGAAGGAACTAAATTTGCAAAATTTCATTGATGGAATGCAACGAAGTGATTTCTTTCACTCCTTGATGAATAGTATATTGGTAACCTTTCCGTCTGTAATATTAATCGTGCTGTGCGCTTCCATGAGTGGTTATTCAATTGCGAGATATGGAAAAGAAACAAGGGCGCTAAGAGGTTTGGATAAGTTATATCTTGCATCATTAATGATACCTTTCCAGATTCTAATGATACCGGTTTACAGGATTTTTAAATCCTTAGGAATGTTAAATTCGCTGTTTGGAATGGTAATTATGTTAACGGGAACTAGTATTGCATATTCTTCATTTCTATATGTGGGATTTGTCAAATCAATACCAAAAGAAATTGAAGAGTCTGCTTATATTGACGGGTGTAATCAGATGCAAGCATTTTGGCAAATCGTATTCCCTCTTCTAAAACCAATATCAGCCACTGTTGCTGCTCTGCATGTAATGTGGTTATGGAATGATTTTAATATATCGATTATTTTACTACAAAAAGAAAAGGTTCGAACTATTACAGTCAAACAATTTTACTTTTTTGGTCAATACACTGCAGAGTACGGAATGGCCTTTGCTGCAGCTATATTATCTATGATACCTGTTATTCTATGTTTTGCTTTTATGCAGAAGTACGTGGTAAGCGGAATTTCTGCAGGAGCTGTAAAAAGTTAATCAAATACATTAAAGTGTTTTGATTATAAATTAATAAACTAAGGAGGATTGTATGAAAAGGAAGAATAGGTTACTTACAGTATTATTAAGCATTACTCTATGTGTTGCACTATTCGGTGGTTGTAATAAGTCATCAGATAAGAATTCTGTGAAAACAGATGTAAATGGGGACGCAGCAACAAATCAAGGAGGCGGTACAAGTGAAAAAAGTAGCAATGCTTCTTCATCGGAGGATACAAAAATCACGTTAACTTGGCTAAATCATTTTCAAGAGGAAGGAAAGAAAGCTTGGGTTGAATATTGCAAAAAGGTATTCGAAGAGAAATATCCCAACGTGACCGTTAATATTGAGACAGTTGGATCTGATAGTTATACTACCATCCTTCAGACAAAGTTAGCATCAGATGATGCACCGGCTATATTTGACTTGGGTAGTAAAAATGATATAATTGTTTACAATAAAGCAGGACATCTTGCCGATTTGTCTAACCAATCCTGCTTGAGCTTAGTAGATGCAGATTTGTTGAAGGAAGGTCAAATTGATGGAGCTCAAAAAGGTGTTCCAATGGAAATTAGCGGGTATGGAGTGTTCTACAATATAGATGTGTTCAATCAATACGGATTATCTGTTCCGACCACATTTTCAGAACTGGTTTCTGTATGTGATACATTATTAGAGAATGGTGTTCAGCCATTTGCAGCACCGTTTGCGGAGCAATGGGCATTTCGTTATTATCTCAGAGTAATTACAGATATTACTTGCTTGATGGAGGATAATAACTGGTACATGGACAAGATGGCTCAAACCAGTACTTTTTCTGGGGATGATGTTTTTAAGGATTCTCTTAGCAAGTATTTTTCATTGCATAAATACTGGGGCGATGATCCTTTTGGTACATCATGGAATGATGCACAAGGGCTTGTGGCTAATGGTGAAGCAGCAATGTGTATCCACGGGTCTTGGGCGGTGGATGGTTTCTTGTCCAATAAACCAGATTGTAACATAGGAGTATTTGCAATGCCGGTTAGCGAAGATCCAAATGATTGTATAATGATTAAAGAGCCGGGTACACAACTGGTATTATACAATGATAGTGATCCTGCAAAAATGGAAGCAGCATATAATCTTTATAACACGATATATTCACAAGAATGTATGAAAAAATATGCTTCAGAGGCACATCAAATGCCATCTGTAACAGGTGATTATGATATGCCGGAGGCATTAAAAACTATAATGAATTATCCAGTGAATCAGTCTTTCATGGAAGCTGGAATTACTGCATACACAAGTATATATGAAGACGTTTTCATGGAAAAATTGATGAACTATTCTATGGAAGATACTCTTGACATTGATGGCTTCTGCTCGGAAGTTGATACGGCATTTGAAAGTCTAGAATGATAATGCAAGTACCAGGAAATTAATTTTATCATAAAAAAGCTACCTATAGATGAAGTTTCATTATAGAGTAGCTTTTTTATACAATAGGAAATTGCGTCCTATTGCATAAAAAACGCTCCGCTGGGAAGCGCACCTCGCAGAAGTGTATTATGTTGCTACGCAACCCGCTCGGGCGCGAAAGTGTCAGTATGCTGACACTTTGTTCTAAAATGTAGCAGGTTATTAAAATAAATAAAGGTGGTGGGTGAAGATTACTGTAAAATTAGACACTAACGGTATATTAATTGGAGGAGAATATAAATTATTAATGGTTTCTTCCTTATTCTACTTTCGCATCCCAAAGGAGCAATGGGAGAATCGAATGCAAACTCTAATATCTGCTGGTTACAATGCAATTGATGTATATTTTCCATGGAATTATCATGAAATAAAGCCGAATCAATGGATATTTGAAGGGAACAGAGATATCGATACCTTTTTAAAGCTAGCAAAAAAAAATAACTTATACGTAATAGCTAGACCTGGCCCTTATATATGCTCCGAATGGGATGGAGGGGGAATACCATCATGGCTTTATCTGGAGGATATTCCAATTCGACAGAATGACAAGAGGTATCTTAATAGATTGCAAAGCTGGTATGAGAAAGTGATATCAATGATTCGTGACCACCAAATAACTCATGATGGTAGTGTAATATTACTTCAGCTAGAGAATGAACTGGATTACTATAATTGTAGCCAGCCGGCAGAGTATATAGAGCAATTGGTACAAATGGCTAAGAATATTGGAGTAAATGTTCCTTTCATTTACTGCTGTGGTCAGGATGATATTAAAGGCGGCGGTGGTGAAGCTGATAATATTTTTCCAGCTTTTAATATTTATTCTGAAGCTGATGATATTAGCCTTGAAGAACGCTGTTTACATTTGTATAAATTTGTAAGTGAAGCAGGGAATCCATTCCTTGTAACAGAGACAAATAGAGAACATTCTTATTTAAAACGTCTCTTAAGCTGTGGTGCTAAAATGATTAGCCCATATAATCAAACCGCAAGTACAACCATGGACTATTATAACGCAATAACCAATTGGGGAACAAAATCCATGCCATTGGCATTGCTTTCAAGTGATTACGATTTTAATTCCATGATTGGATCGGATGGTACATTGACAAGAGAATATATATATGCGAGACTATTTTGTGGCCTTATAAATAGTTTTGAAAAAGAAATAGCGGCGGCTAAACCAAGGCTTTGCGAGAATGAAATAACGATAGATAAGAATAGTCAAAAAATATTGCCAATTTTAACGACTGAAAAAGGTAGCTTTATTCCTGTTACAAACTTTATAAAACGAAAAAGAAAAATCAAATGTAAACTGTCAGGATATAATACGGTTGTTGAACTAGAGCCATGGTATACAGCACTATTACCATTAAGATTAAGGGTTACCAGCAAAGCCGTGATAGCTTGGAGTAATTATGAGATCGCCTTTGTAAATCATCAAGGAGATATAACACAGGTTGCTCTGTATGGGTATGGGGAATTGAATCTCTTAATAGAAAATAACAGTAAGACTAACTATTAAATGTCAAGCTAATATCGATATTTTTTGAATGAATTGCGTAAATGTATCTCGAGTAAATTTGAACCTTGAAAACCGCATGACAAATAGAGCATCTTTGCAGGTGCTCAAAAGGAGATATTTAATTAAGAAATCTAAGATGCTTTGATATAGGATTGTCGTGATTTTTCTAGTTGATAAATGACTCTGACGAGTTTTTTGGCTGCATGTGATATGGCTACGTTATAGTGCTTGCCTTCGGAACGTTTCTTGTTCAGATAGGCGGAGAAGGTTGGATCCCAACGACATACAAATTTCGCAGCATTGAACAAAGCATATCGGAGATATCTGGAGCCACGTTTTTCCATATGTGAATACGATGATTCCAATTGACCTGATTGATATGTAGAAGGTGATAAACCTGCATAAGCAAGTATCTTGTCAGGAGAATCAAATCTACTGAAATCACCTATTTCAGCGATGATCATGGAACCCATGCGGTAGTTGATACCTGGAATGCTTAGAATTGGTGAATTGATTTCATCCATGATGGATTTGATTTCTAATTCAATTTCAGAAATCTCGGAATCTAATTCCCGAATCAGGCGGATGGTATGCTTTAGTTCCAGAGATTTGGCAGGCATATGAGAGCCAATCGAGGTTTTTGCAGCATCTCTGAAAAGAATAGCTGTATCTTTACCATAGTGGCCTTTTGAAGCTGTGGTTAAGAGGTTTGTCAGCCTAGTTAAATGAACTGATGCGATGTCGGATGCACTTGAAAGCTCAAAAAGCAGGTCATAAATAGATGCCATATGTAGGGTAGGAACCAATTTCTCTAATTCGGGGAATAGAATTGTTACCAGACGAGAAATAGATTGTTTGAGTTTTGCCCGTTCTTTCACTTTATCAAAACGATAACGAGTGAGTGACTTCAGTTCTTCGTTGTGATAAGATGTGTCTGAGTAGGACTTTAAGTTCACATCAGACATGAGCATTGTAGCAATCGTATGGGCATCAACTTTATCCGTTTTCGTCTTTCTAAGGCTAAGACTTTTTCTGTAAAGATTGGTATGTAACGGGTTGATAACAAAGGTGGTCAGACCTTTATCAAGAAGATATCCCAAGATGTTATAACTGTAGTGTCCAGTGGCTTCAAGCCCTACTTTTACTTTGGTTAAATCATCTGTAACGGACACGATTTTCTGATAAAGTTCATCAAAACCATCTCGGTTGTTAGGAATGGTAAATGCTTTAAAAAGTACTTCACCATCTGAGTTAGTGATAAAGCAATCATGCTTATCCTTGGCAACATCAATTCCTGCGTATATCATAGCAATACTCCTTTGAAATGTATTTGACACTGTTTGGAACCACGGGTACTCCTTGCGATTGTAACCTCGTTCTAAATAAACCGTCATGCGGTATCTAACTGATTAACAAATATACAAAGAGACTGTGGTTGGAGCCTTTCTGAAACCATCAAGTGGTAGGAGCAATGAACCAATCCACAGTGTCTCCAAAAGTATAGCATACAGTCCTTGGAGAGGGACTATAAATACTACTACTATATAATACGAGGGATCAACTTACTATTTATATAATAATCTAAGGAGATTTATTAAGATAAAAATATATTTCTACTAGCATATTAATAAAAAATGTTGTATTATGTATCTACATTTTTATTTAAAGAACGAAAAAACACCTATCCATTGGATTTATAGGAGGTTAACAATTGAAAAAGGAAATAGTAATTGTCCTTGACTTTGGTGGACAGTATAATCAGCTGATTGCCAGAAGAGTCAGAGAAAACAATGTATTTTGCGAGGTTCTCCCTCACACGACAAGTATTGAACGTATAAAAGAAATAGCACCAAAGGGAATCATCTTCACCGGTGGCCCTGCCAGTGTCTACGAAACGAAATCCCCCCATTACGACCCAGAAATCTTCTCTTTGGGAATACCCATCTTAGGTATCTGCTACGGCTGCCAGTTAATGAATTATCTACTGGATGGCAAGGTATCAAAAGCTCCTCTTAGGGAATATGGCAAGACCAAAGTAAATGTAACAACTTCCTCAAAATTATTTGATGGTATTACAGAAGATACGATCTGCTGGATGAGCCATACCGATTATATCGAGATGCCTGCCGCAGGCTTTAATATAATCGCCAGATCAGATTCCTGTCCCATTGCAGCAATTGAAAACACTGAGAAAAACCTCTATGGTGTACAGTTCCATCCAGAGGTTGTGCATACAGTAGAAGGCACAAAGATGTTTCATAACTTCTTATATAACATATGCAAATGTAGTGGTGACTGGATGATGTCCTCCTTTACCGAAGAGATGATTGCTTATCTTAGAGATAAAATCGGCGATAAAAAAGTATTATGTGCTCTCTCAGGTGGTGTTGACTCTTCAGTAGCTGCTGTAATGATTAGTAAAGCTGTGGGAAAACAACTCACTTGTATCTTTGTTGACCATGGTCTTCTTCGTAAGAATGAAGGAGATGAGGTAGAGCAAATCTTTACTACCCAGTTTGATGTGAATTTGATCCGAGTAAATGCACAGCAACGTTTTTATGATAAGTTAGCCGGTGTTTCCGAACCGGAACATAAGAGAAAAATCATTGGCGAAGAATTCATTCGTGTATTCGAAGAAGAAGCAAAGAAAATCGGTAAAGTAGATTTTCTAGTTCAAGGAACCATTTATCCTGACGTAATTGAGAGTGGTCTGGGTAAATCTGCTGTCATCAAGAGCCATCACAATGTAGGTGGATTACCTGATTATGTTGACTTCAAAGAAATCATCGAACCACTTCGTGACCTATTTAAGGATGAAGTGCGTAAAGCTGGTTTAGAGCTTGGTATCCCAGAGAAACTTGTATTTAGACAACCTTTCCCCGGCCCAGGTCTTGCTATCCGAATTATTGGTGATATCACCCCTGAGAAGGTAGCAATCCTTCAGGAAGCAGACTATATCTACCGCGAAGAAATTGCAAAGGCTGGTCTTGACAGAAGTATTGGACAGTATTTTGCTGTGCTCACTAATCTTCGCTCCGTTGGTGTTATGGGTGATGAGAGAACCTACGATTATACCGTAGCTCTGCGTGCTGTAACAACCACAGATTTTATGACCGCTGAATTTGCAGAACTACCTTGGGATTTACTTGGCAAGGTATCTAGTAGAATTGTGAATGAAGTAAAACATGTGAATAGGATCTGCTATGATATTACGGGCAAGCCACCAGCTACCATTGAGTGGGAATAATCACGAAAGCTACAAGCCCAATAAAAAATAATAGTCAGCGCCAGGAGAGTTTACTCTCTGGGCGCTGACTTTATTTTTATAGGGCGCCAGCCCGTGCACTCACAAATGCGAAGCATTTGTGCGTTGCGGGGCTTGTAGCTTTTTACTTTCTAGAGAGCTTTTATTAAAATCTAAATCCTAAATCGAATATTTGTAAGTGCACGAGCTTGTAGCTTTTTACCTTCTAGAGAGCTTTTATTAAAATCTAAATCCAGAATCGATTATTTGTAAGTTGCAGGGCTTGTAGCTTTTACTTTCTAGAGAGCTTCTATCTATTTCTAAATCTAGAATCGAATATACTTTGATCGTACAGTTATATTAGGGTTTTTGGATTTTACTTTACCATTTTATAGAATTATTATTGACAAACGATAATTTTATTATATAATTATCGTAAAACAATAATTATTGAGGTGGGTAAATGATAGCAAAATTAAGAATAGGATTAATAATTGAGGTAATCATAGCAACAATCTTAGCAACTCTAATGTATTATGTAGTTGGTTTTAATAACTCACTATATCTCTTAACCGCTCCCTTTGATCTCATTGGAAAAGGTCTTAGAATACTGTCTCTTAGTTCTTTCCTAGGTAATAAAATTGCTATACTTCTCTATGGAGTGATAGCCTTATTACCCGTGATTATTCTATTGAGAAAATCAAGTTCAAAATTCAAGAAATCTCATCTTCTTTTGCTCTTCCTTAGTATATATAACTTCTATATGCTATATCAATTTATTAACCCGATTCTCATGATGAATCGATTACCCAAAGAGATTAAAGATGTCTCTACCCTGCCCATGCTTAAAATGTCCCTTGCAGTTATTTTCTATGTTCTATGCTTTAGTTATCTTATGGTTCAGTTACTAGAGAACCTTCAAAAAGATAATATGCCAAGAGGCTTTGGCTTTCTCTGCAATAAACTTCAGATAATTCTAACTGTTGTGTCAATGATTTATACTTTTGTCTTGGGATACTTTAAAACCTTTGATGTCTTTAAAGCTTACGATACTTATTTAAATCAAAACATATCACCGATGAATGGTGTTTTCATATTGCTTACTTATATTTTGGAGGGAATACCTGTTGTATTATCAATAATGATCCTTCTTTCTGGCATTCATCTTCTTCAAGCTATGACTACAAACCATCTACAAGAGGATGAAATAAAAGCAGCCAAACAACTGGGGTCAATTAGTAAAATAACTGTTTATATAACTGTAATCTGTAATCTCCTGCTTAATGTTCTCCAATTGCTATTTTCTAAGGATCTGGTCAATACGGATTATACTATTAGAATTTCATTCATACCTTTAGTCATTGCCTTTGCAGCTGTAATTTTATCAGGATATTTTAAAGAAGCAAAAGAGTTACAGGAAGATAATGACATGTTTATTTAGGAGGTTTATGTAGGAGGTTTATTTTGGCTATTATTATTCATTTAAATGAGAAGTTAAGAGAAAAACAAATGACTTCAAAAGAATTATGTAAATTAGTTGATATAACAGAAGCAAATCTCTCAGTGCTTAGAAGTGGTAAAGCAAAGGGTGTACGCTTTAGTACCCTGAATAAGATCTGTCACTATCTTGGGTGTGATGTAGGAGATATTTTATCCTGTGATGGGATTCTGGAGGAGAATGATGATGAAGAATAAAAGAAGAATTGGAGTATCTTTAATAATTTGGTGCCTTCTATTAACTACCTTATTGCCTGCCAGTTATACTTTGGCACAGAAGGATGGTGGTAGCTATAACAAGGATAGACTTTGTGGTCTATTTGTAACAATTGGATACCAAGACCTACCCATGAACAATCTACCTATTGATGACACGGCTTTTAGTAAGGCTTCCTCTAATTTCTTTAATATAGAGGATTTATCCTACCGTCGTATAGTTGAAGGTATCAGCAACAAGGATGGAGATATTGAATTTGAAGGTATTAAAGGCTACTATATGGGTGAAAGCAAAATATATGATAATGAGGGCAATCAAATCTCTACAGGTCTCCACGCAAAGGGCTATGTTGATGGAAAACTTTCCAGTAGTTCAATGGATGATGTTGATGAAGAAACCTATGAAGCAACTTTGCAATTTTCTTCCCAATTTAGTGATACAGCCAACATCAATCCTGTATATATGAGAGAGGATGGTAGCTACTATACAGTCTTTGGTGAAATAATGGGTTATATGTTTAACGGTGAAATTTATGAACCTGGTCAAATCTATTCTACTACAATTAATAACACTTTTACCTCAACACTTGATGGAAAATCCAAAAGTGTAAAAGATAATTTTATTTTAAAATTTAATGTAGTCAATGAGTCTAATGAAATAATTATAAAAGAAATGAATGACAAGGATGAAGTTATTAAGATAACAAAATATCAGGAAGATGATCCCAACAAATTTATCCTTGATAAAGAGACGAGCTATGTAATAGTTGAGAGTATAGCTAACTCCACTGGTGATACAATAATCGACAGAAGAATTTACAGTATGAAAAAAGCAAAGAGCAATATCAGCCCAATATACCACCCTTGTAATTTTGCAGGTGAGGATGGTGTTATTGGAACAAAATCTATAGAGTTTTCCTATTAATAATACTAATTCCCTCTCATTGTATAAAAAATAGAAATGATATCAAAGAGGCTATAACAAAGAGATTTTTCTCTTTATTGTAGCCTCTCTTTATTGTAGCCTCTCTATAATTATCTACATTCTAAATCCAGATTGATTAATCACAGTTATCAAGGGTGATTTTGTGCTGTAGCCTAAGTTCCCTGTGTTTTGGCAGCATATAGGATTATAAAGGTTAATCCTATTGTTCATTTACCTGCCTGGTGTAATTGATGTAATGGATAAAACTATATAGGTAGAAGCTGGCACAGTCTGCTTTGTAGCAGAATCTGTATAGCTCTTCATTCGAACTATGATTTTATCACCAATAGCAACTTTCTTAATAACCACTGATTTCCTTGAGGTTATGGTTGACCATTTCATTTTACTTAAATCCACTCCAGAAGCACTACCAAGAATTGCATATTCATATTGGGTTTTGGTATTAACATCATGAATAGCCAGAGCACTTCCAGTAACGGATGCTTGCGTATTGGCCATTACCCTTTGAGCAGGAATATCCAGTATCTTAACTACAGAATTAGGTTTCTTATCCGCTCCAATGGTTTGAAATTCTATAATTCCAGCGGGTATGGGGGTATTATTTGTTGTAGAACCTCCTAATAGATAAGACAAATCCAAGGTTTTAATCTTGCTATCAGGTGCATTAAAGGTAACCCAATCATTATCACCAACCCGGTAACGCATTGATCCCGATTTAAGACCGGTAATAGATAATTTACTTCCATCCAGTTTTACACTTGGAGCAGAAGGTCTTTTAGGTACCTTTACTTGAACCGCCTTACCGGCTCTCGTCGTTTCAGTTGCTGCAGTTCGAAAGAAAAGGGTTGCTCCCTTAATCTCATAAATAGATGTATAAAAAGGGGCTGTGGTCACTGGATTCCATGCTCCATAGGAACCCTTACGAAATTCAACTGGAAGTGTTGCACTATACTCTATTCTTCCTACACCATCTACCACCTTATAGGATGCTGTTAAAGATTTTTCCTCACCTTTCAGTTGATAGGGAACTACTTTTCCATCCTTATTTCCTTTAAAAAATACAGTAATCGTCTTTGTTGTTAATAAACTTGAGATATCCATATAACATACGTTCGAACCATTCTCAACGGTTATACCTGTATCAATCAAATCCCAATTCTTGTAGTCCTTCGTATCTGTACTTATGTAAAATCTCGTGCTCTGATTAGAAAAGAGTTTAACAACTTCTTGTTTATAATCAACAGCTACCCCAACTGAAGTTGTTGCGTCTGCTCTACTCACCTTTACTAGTATCTGACTATTTAAAATAATAGAAAATATGATTGCTAAAACCATAGTCTTCCTTAGTAATATCATTCCCTTTGAGGCCTTGCTGCTTTCCTGCTTCTGCCTATTATGTATATGATTTAAATCCATATAAATTGTCTCCTTTCCAATGAAGAAATCCCAGTTTGATGAAAGTACCAAATAATTCTATTCCCTTATTATAGAACTTTTTCTTTGACAAAGCAATCCTTTCATGAGGATTTAGATATATTGTCCTAGAATAATCAGCATTTAATATAAGGGAAATTCATATATCTATTGAAATCAAATTATCTTAATATACGAAGAATTTTATCAAGAAGGAGTTTCGGTATTGATCGGAATTTAAATAGGATAAGTGCACCCATTATGAGGAGGGGTACACTTATCCTATTTATTTAATAATTTTTTCAATTCCTTTAATCGATGCCGTAGGATATGTGGATTTAAGATGTGTGACTATCTTATCCTTTGCCTCTAAGGCACTCATATGATAACCTGAGCGAACATAAGCAGGAGTAAATAAATTTTCACTCAAGGTGTAATCTGCTACTGACCAGCCATATTCTTCATTCTTCTTATTTACTCTTTTATGAAAGCTTCTTATGGTAATATAGGTTTGCATCTGTAATAAAGTGATTACTCCATCAAATCCTTTTTCACCACCCTTATCAAATCCTGCAGCTATTTTCAGATTATTTGATGGCATCACTTCATATTGCATAAGGACATCCATAATCCTTTTTGCCTTATAGCTTGCAAGACCATCCTCATACCGACTGTCAAAATCATATCCGTTCCTTCGATAGGAGGCTAAATAAGGATACCACTCCTTTGAAACAAAACCTGCCTTGTTAGAGAATAGCTTTGCATATGCAATCTCTCCCTCTTCGGCAATAATCTGTCGCCATTCCCAGGGATCCTCCTGGGGTACCCCTGACCACCAACCATCGCTTGCGGTAATCTCTTCTACAGAGAATCCTGGAATTTCATTCTTAAATAAGGGAAGAAAACCGACTTCCTTAATATACTCCCCTAGTTCCATATGGGTCTTTATCCTTTTTGGATCCTTACGGTCCAGCCCCTCCATGGTCCATACACCATCAATATTAATCATAAGTACTCTCCCATACTATTACTTATCTTACACTTGTTTATTGGGTTAAGGTGTTGCGAACAAACTATGTTTTTCATCACGCAATCATAAAAATATATTTATGCAAATTGACTTACGATATTTTCAAGTAGACCTTTTGACCCCCTAACCTTATTGGCTAATTTAATTCATCCAGGGTTTTATCATAGGCAGGAAGAAACTCCTCCATAAATATATCTACTTCTTTTAAATTCATTCTCTTTAGTAAGCCTTCAATAGTTTCTTCTGCTTTTTGAAATTCTGTATTACCTGTCTTTCTTTCATCCTTGCATTTAATAAGTGCAGACAATTTATCTGCTGCCTTAACCAACTTCCACAGATGAGATTCTTCTTCCTGTGGAAAGAAAATTGCTTCATAACTCTTACGCATATCCTCAGGAAGCATTAAAAGCAGACGATTTGCTGCAGCTTCCTCTACTGCTTTAAATGCTCCTTGAATATTGTCATTATAATACTTTATGGGAGTTGGCATATCTCCTGTAATTATCTCTGTAGCATCATGGTAAATTCCAATCAAGGCTGCTTTTTCTGCATTAATATTATTGCCTAGCCGTTCATTACTAATAACAGCCAGAGCATGAGCAAGGATACTCACTTCCAGAGAATGTTCGCTGATATTCTCTGAGATAGAATTACGCATCAAAGCCCATCTTTGTATATACTTCATTCTGGACATCATTGCAAAAAAACCAAAATCCATCCTATTTCCTCCTCAGTATATGATAACAGCCTTCTCTTATCTTACTCTTTCCTATTCCTCCAGATATTTTTTTAGATATTGGCCTGTATAGGATTTTTCATTAGCTGCTATATCCTCCGGGGTTCCCTGTGCAATTACTGTTCCTCCCTTATCACCACCTTCTGGACCAATATCAATAATATAATCAGCAGTCTTAATCACATCCAGATTATGCTCAATAACAACCACTGTATTACCACTGTCAGAGAAACGCTTCATAATATCAATTAATTTATGCACGTCAGCAAAATGAAGTCCTGTGGTAGGCTCATCCAAGATATAGATTGTTTTGCCTGTACTTCGTTTGCTAAGTTCTGTTGCAAGCTTTATTCTTTGAGCTTCGCCGCCAGATAAGGAAGTAGATGGATGGCCCAGACGTAGATAGGACAATCCTACATCATTGAGAGTCTCAATCTTTCTTCGAATGGATGGAACATTGGCAAAGAAATTAACAGCTTCCTCTATGGTCATATCAAGAACCTCATAGATGTTCTTTCCTTTATATCGAACTTCTAAGGTATCTCGATTGTATCTCTTACCATTACATACTTCACAAGGTACATAAATATCAGGAAGGAAATTCATCTCTATCTTAATGATACCATCACCACTGCAGGCTTCACAGCGACCACCCTTCACATTAAAGCTAAAACGTCCTTTGGAATATCCTCGCATCTTGGCATCCTGGGTAGAAGCAAATAAATCTCTTATCTGATCAAAAACTCCTGTATAGGTTGCAGGGTTGGATCTTGGAGTACGGCCGATGGGTGACTGATCAATATTAATTACCTTATCCAGCTGATCAATGCCTAACATATTCTCATGTTTACCGGGTATACACCGTGCCCTATTTAAATCTCTCGCTAACCTCTTATATAGGATTTCTGTAATCAGCGAGCTTTTACCAGAACCGGATACACCTGTAACACAAGTCATGACACCCAGAGGAATATCCACATTGATATTCTTTAAGTTATTCTCTGCTGCCCTTAGGATGGATAAATGTCCAGTAGGCTCCCTTCTTTCACTGGGTACAGGTATCTTAACTCTACCGCTAAGATAAGCTCCTGTTGCCGATTCCTTTACTTTCATAATCTGCTTGGCAGTTCCGGCAGCAACCACCTCTCCTCCATGTTCTCCTGCACCAGGTCCTATATCAATAATATAATCCGCTGCGAACATGGTATCCTCATCATGCTCTACAACAATCAGGGTATTACCTAAGTTCTTAAGGTTATTTAGAGTCTTAAGTAATTTATCGTTATCCCTTTGGTGTAGACCAATACTGGGCTCATCTAATATATAAGCCACTCCTACAAGTCCTGAACCAATCTGGGTGGCCAAACGAATTCTCTGTGCTTCCCCACCGGATAAGGTCCCTGTTGCTCTTGCTAAAGTAAGATAATCTAGGCCAACATCCATTAAAAAGCCGATTCTTCCCCTTATCTCCTTAAGCACCAGATCACCAACTTTTAGCTGCATGGTGGTTAGCTTAAGATCCCTCATAAAAGCAGCTAGCTCTCTGATTGAATAATCTGTAACATCGGAAATATTCATGTCCCCCACCGTTACAGCTAAGGCTTCCCTTTTAAGACGCTTTCCACCACATTCCTTACAGGGAGTGGTTCTCATAAAGCTCTCATACTCCTGTTTTATGGTCTCCGAACCGGTTTCACGATAACGCCGCTCTACATTACGAATTAATCCTTCAAATACCACATCATAGATTCCAACACCTCGCTGCCCACGGTAATGTACTTTTACCGACTTACCATCCGTACCATGAATGAACATCTGCTGTATCTTTTCAGGGAGTTCTTCATAGGGTGTATTTATATCAAATTGATACTCTTTGGCTAAGGCCTCCAGTATACATCTAGAATAGCTTCCTTTATCTACAACGGACTGCCACCCCGGAGCTGCTATGGCACCATCAATAAGGCTCTTATCCTTATCAGGAAGGAGTAATTCCTCATCAAATTCCATCTTATTACCAAGTCCATGACATTCAGGGCAGGCTCCAAAGGGATTATTAAAGGAGAAATTCCTGGGTTCAATCTCATCTATACTGATGCCGCAGTCGGGACATGCAAAGTTCTGACTAAAGGTAATCTGTGATTCTCCAACAACATCTAAAAACAGAAGTCCTTCTGCTAGTTTTAAAACATTCTCTATGGAATCTGATAGTCTCTTTTCAATGCCTTCTTTTATGACTAGTCGATCCACTATAATCTCGATATTATGCTTATTATTCTTCTCAAGCTTGATTTCCTCAGTCAACTCATATAAATTACCATCAACCCTAACTCTCACATAACCGCTTCTTTTCGCCTGTTCAAAGAGTTTTACATGCTCCCCTTTACGTCCTCTTACTACAGGAGCCAATAATTGAATCTTGGTGCCCTGAGGAAGGGTCATTATCTCATCAACCATCTGGTCAACCGTCTGTTTTTTGATTTCAAGACCGCATTTGGGACAATGAGGTATACCAATCCTTGCATAGAGGAGACGAAAATAATCATATATCTCTGTTACTGTTCCTACCGTAGAACGAGGATTTCGATTGGTTGACTTCTGATCAATGGAGATAGCTGGAGGTAATCCCTCAATACTTTCCACATTGGGCTTCTCCATCTGACCTAAGAACTGCCTTGCATAGGAGGAAAGAGACTCCATATATCTTCTCTGACCTTCTGCATAAATGGTATCAAAAGCCAGGGAGGATTTACCCGAACCGCTAAGTCCAGTAAGTACTACAAATTGATCTCTGGGTATATCCACATTCAGATTCTTTAAATTATTTTCCTTTGCACCTCTGATTTTAATATAATTCTTCTTATCTGCCATTGTTCCACCTATTCTATTACTTATAAATTTAAGTTATCTTTTTAAATCTGTATCGAGCCTTCCTGCCTATGCAATCCACATACCAGCTTAGATACCACTAATCTCTTGTAACTGCTTCTTTAGTTCAACCATCTTATCCCTCAACTCTGCTGCTGCCTCAAAATTCAGTTCTGCTGCCGCCTTATGCATCTGCTGTGTTACCAGTTTAACCAAAGCTTCTAATTCTTTACGAGACATGGACTCTAAATCCTTCTCCATATCTTTCAGATTTGTTTCTGCCTTCTTAGAGATACTAATTAAATCTCGAACCTTCTTCTGAATGGTTGTGGGTGTAATACCATGGGCTTCGTTGTAGGCCTGCTGTATCTGCCTTCTACGGTTAGTCTCTGAAATTGCACGTTTCATGGAATCCGTCATCTTATCCGCATACATTACAACATGTCCTTCTGCATTACGGGCAGCTCGTCCAATGGTCTGTATCAAGGATGTCTCTGATCTTAAGAAGCCTTCCTTATCTGCATCCAGTATGGCTACCAACCCCACCTCTGGAATATCTAATCCTTCACGCAATAAATTGATACCCACAAGAACATCAAATACATTCATACGCATATCTCGAATGATTTCAGACCGCTCCAAGGTATCAATATCGGAGTGAAGATATTTTATCCGTATTCCCACTTCTCTCAAATATGATGTTAGATCTTCTGCCATCTTCTTGGTCAAGGTAGTTACTAGCACCTTACTATTCTTAGCAATTTCTTTATTGATTTCCCCTAGAAGATCATCAATCTGTCCCGTTACTGGTCTAACATCCACCTCTGGATCAAGAAGTCCTGTTGGTCTAATTACCTGTTCTGTTCGCAGAAGTTCATGTTCCTCTTCGTAGACGGAAGGTGTAGCGGATACAAATAATATCTGACTTATCTTACTTTCAAATTCTGTAAAGTTCAGTGGCCTGTTATCCAGCGCCGATGGCAATCGAAAGCCATAGTCCACCAAGGTTGTTTTTCTTGAACGGTCACCTGCATACATGCCTCGAACCTGTGGAAGTGTTATATGGGACTCATCCACAATAATTAAAAAATCCTTAGAAAAATAATCCATCAGGGTATGGGGTGGAGAACCAGGTTCTAGTCCTGTAAGATGTCTGGAATAGTTTTCAACACCTGAACAGAAACCTGTTTCTCGAAGCATCTCTATATCAAAATTAGTACGCTCAGATATTCTCTGGGCTTCTAAAAGCTTATCCTCACTTTTAAAATACCTTACCCTCTCTTCAAGTTCTTCCTCTATATTCTTAATTGCCTCCTCTAACTTGTCCGGTGATACAACATAGTGAGATGCAGGAAATATAACCAGATGCTCCAAACTGCTTTTTACCTCACCGGTCAGCACATCAATCTCCAATATCCTGTCTATTTCATCTCCAAAGAATTCCACACGGACCGCAACTTCGCCAGAATTTGCAGGAAATATCTCTACCACATCTCCCCGAACCCTAAAGGTTCCTCTTTTAAAATCCATATCATTGCGATCATATTGTATCTCTATGAGCTTCTTTAATACCTCATCCCTGTCCTTGATCATTCCTGGTCTTAAGGAAAGAACCATGTTCTGGTAATCAATGGGGCTACCCAAACCATAGATACAGGATACACTAGCAACGATGATTACATCATTACGTTCTGATAAGGAGGCTGTTGCTGAATGTCTTAATTTATCTATCTCCTCATTAATTGCAGAATCCTTCTCTATATAGGTATCCGTTGAAGGAACATAGGCCTCTGGCTGATAATAGTCATAATAACTTACAAAGTACTCAACTGCATTCTCTGGAAAAAACTCTTTGAACTCACCATATAACTGGGCAGCAAGGGTCTTATTATGTGCTATGATTAAGGTAGGTTTTTGAATTTGGGCAATAACATTCGCCATGGTAAAGGTCTTGCCTGAACCGGTTACACCCAGTAAGGTTTGACATTGATTCCCTTGAACAAAGCCCTCTGTTAAGGCCTTAATTGCCTCTGGCTGATCCCCTGTAGGTTCAAAATCCGAAACCAATTTAAATTCCATACAGCTATCCCTCCATTCAAGTACACTTTTGATAATTCTATGATTAATAAACCACGCAATACAAGAATTACTCTCATTATAATTCTATCATTATATAAATCCCGTGATACAATTTGATAGGGGAATTTTATCCTCCATGTATCCTGGTTTTACTGTGATTTCTAATTCTCTTAAGGTCTATGTGTAGTGTAACCATATAATTGACAAGGTCACAATACACATATCAGAATTTAGGTAATTATAGCATAGCTATAATTGTAAATCAATACATTTTCGAATGTCTGTTCTACTTTTGGTAATTACTACTAAAACATTAGAAAAGGACAAAACTCTAATCCTTTGGATTATCTTTGTCCTTCTCCTACTATGATTATAATGAACTTTGTGCAAAGTTACTTTTTAAACTTCCTTGCCTGCAAACTGACTGTTATACAGATCAGCATAAAAACCACCTTGCTTTAGTAAGTCCTCATGATTACCCTGTTCAATCACCTGACCGTTATTCATTACCAGGATAAGATCCGCTTCCTTTATGGTAGATAAGCGATGGGCCACAATAAAGCTGGTGCGATTCTCCATAAGCTTTGCAAAGGCCTTTTGTATTCTTATCTCGGTTCGGGTGTCAATATTACTTGTTGCTTCGTCTAGAATTAACATTTTCGGCTTCATGAGCATAACTCTGGCAATACATAATAATTGCTTCTGTCCCTGGGATATATTCCCTCCATCCTCTGAAAGAATGGTATCATAGCCTTTGGGGAGGCGTTTGATAAAGCTATGAGCATAGGCTGCTTTGGCAGCGGCAATTATCTCTTCCTCTGATGCATCATCCTTGCCATAAGCGATATTATCCCTTACTGTTCCATGAAAGAGCCAAGTCTCTTGCAACACCATTCCATAAAGCCTCCTGAGAGCCTGGCGTTTTACCTTTTTTATGTCCACTCCGTTGACTTTAATAGCTCCAGCACTTGTATCATAAAAACGCATTAGAAGATTTATAATTGTAGTTTTACCACTTCCCGTAGGTCCAACGATTGCAATCCTCTCTCCCGGCTTCACCTCCAAATTTAAATCCTGTATAAGTAGTGTATCCTCCCTATAGGAGAAGTCCACCTGGTCAATACGCACACTACCATCCCCCTGGAGATTATCAGATAAGCCCTCCTCCGAGCTTTCCGTATTCTCATCAATTAAGGCAAATACCCTCTGGGCTGATGCAAGAGCAGATTGCAGCTCTGTAATTACTCCTGATATTTCATTAAAGGGTTTGGTATACTGATTGGCATAGGCCAAAAAACTCGAAAGCTGTCCTATGGATATTCTGCCATTAATTGCTGTAAAGGCACCATATATCCCCACTGCTGCATATACAATTCCATTTACAAATCTGGTACTTGGATTAGTCAGCGAGGAATAGAATTGAGCCTTTACACCACATACATGAAGTCTATGGTTAATTTCCTTAAACCTTTCAAAGGACCTGCCTTCATAGGAGTATAATTTAAGTACCTTCTGATTTCCTATCATTTCTTCAATGAGTCCGCTCATCTCTCCTTTGATCTTTGACTGTTCGCTGAATTTACTGTATACAGCCTTAGAGATAAAAGCTGCTACAAACAAGGACAGGGGGGTCAGAAAGATTACAACAAGTCCTATACTTACATCGATGGAAAGCATAAAGACAATGGTTCCAATAATGGTTACCAACCCTGTAAATAATTGGGCAAAACCCTGCAGCAGTCCATCGGATACAGCATCAACATCATTTACCATTCGACTTATTATATCCCCGTGGGAATTCTGGTCTATATATTTTAGAGGTACCTTATTAAGCTTCCCATATGCTTGCGTTCTCAAATCCTTAATGGTCTTAAAGGTAATCCGGTTGGTGTAAAAGGTCATCAACCATTGAAATAAGGCACTGCCTACAATAGCACCTGCCAACTGGAATAAGATTATCTTCACTTGATCAAAATTCACATCTCCCTTACCTATAATACTATCCACTGCTCTACCAATTAGTATTGGAGTTAATAGGGAGAGGGTTACACTAATGACTGCACAAAGAAGCGCCAATAGCATAAATAATCTATAGGGTTTGGTATAGGCTAAGAGTCTACTTAAGGTTGAGGTATTCTTCTTGTCTTTCATCATGCTCTCTTTGCCTCCTCCTCACTGAATTGGGATAAGCAGATCTCTTTATATACTTCACAGCCCTGTAAAAGATCACTGTGTTTGCCAATACCCACTATCCTGCCATCCTCCAAGACAATGATTTTGTCCGCATGCATAATAGTTCCTGCTCTTTGGGAAACCATTATAACTGTCATATCCCTACAGTCTTCCCTTAATGCCTTACGGAGTCTTGCGTCCGTTGCATAGTCCAGAGCACTTAAGCTATCATCCAGAATTAGTATCTTAGGCCTACCAACCAATGCCCTGGCTATGGTAAGTCGCTGCCTTTGTCCTCCTGAGAGGTTTTTGCCATTCTGGGCTATTTTATGATTCAATCCCTGAGGAAATTTAGAGATAAATTCCTCTGCCTGAGCAGTTTTTATAGCTCTTTTCATCTCTTCCTCTGTTGCATCCTCCTTTGCCATCCTTAGATTATCTTTAATACTTCCTAAGAAGAGGACAGCCTTCTGTGGTGCCACCCCAAAATGTTTTCGTAGAGTATCAAAAGTATAATCTCTTAGAGATTTCCCTTCAAGTAATATCTCTCCCTTCGTAGCTTCATATAATCTAGGTAGAAGATTGATCAAAGTAGATTTACCGGAGCCTGTTCCGCCGATAATCCCAATTGTTTCTCCCTCTTCTATGTCAAAACTAATCTCCTCTAAAGCGTATTCCTCAGAATCTGGATATGCAAAAGATACCTGTTTAAGGGAAATCAGCGGACCTTGTCTTCTTACCTCTTCCTCATTATCCCTATGACTACCCTGAATTAGTGTGGATTTTGTATCAAGCACTTTATTAATACGTCCAGCAGAAGCTGCTGCTTTTGTAAATATAACCACAAGATTGGCAACCACTACAAGTGCCAAAGAAATCTGAGTCATGTAGTTTATCATTGCAATTAATTCACCCTGGGTCAACTTCCCCGTATTGATGCGGATTCCTCCAAACCATATAATTGCAACTATGGCTAAATTCATCAGTATAAAAATGGCGGGATTTAACAGAGCTGACAGCTTCCCTACCTGGATAGCAATTAGAGTTGCTTCTTCATTGACCCCTTCAAAGCGCCTTTCTTCCTTCTCCTCTCTGGAAAATGCACGTATCACCCTTGCTCCCGTCAAATTCTCTCTGGTTACTAGTGAAATATTATCCAGCAGCCTTTGTCTAGCCCTATAGAAGGGAACAGACTTCTTCATAATGATATACAATAGAAATGAGATAATTGGTATTACTGCCAAAAATATTAAAGATAGTTTAAAATCTATCATCATTGCCATCACCGCTGCTCCCATTACCAAAAAAGGAGCACGTACAACCAAACGAATTAACATAGCGACGGCAAGCTGCATCTGGTTAACATCATTGGTGATGACTGTTATGAGTTGATTTGTCCCTAATTGATCCAACTCAGCGTGAGATAGGGTACTAATATGGGCATATAACTCATTCCTCACCTTCGTTCCAAACCCTTGGGAAGCCCTTGCGGCACTATATTGACAAATCAACGCAAAAATGAGCCCTGCTACTCCTAGGAGTAATATCAATCCTCCCCTTTGAAGAACAAAGCTTTTATCGTTGTTTTTAATTCCAATATCAATAATAGAAGCCATTACCAAAGGTACAATCAGCTCAAAAATCGCCTCCATGAGTTTAAAAAAAGGACCAATAATTAATTCCTTTTTATAGTGCTTTAAATATTTTGCCAAACGAAACATATTGTTTTCCTCTCTTTTAATCTATACACTTTTGTAATATTCTACTAAGCTAGTACATTTTGGGATTCATTTCCATTTGTATTATCATTTTTTATCTTACTATTATGGAGTTAAGATATTTTACCTCTTCTAAGCCCCATCACTGAGTGCTTTTTTACATACCCTAATAAAGGCCTCTAGAAATCTCTTATCATCTTCTTGTGTCCTTTTTCTAGCATGACCTTTGACCCGCTCTCCTGCCCTTCTGCATCTCTTTGTTATATCACGCTCCATCAGCATTACATCTATATTCTTATCAGTGTATATCTTTCCACCAGGATGAATGGCATAGGCTCCCTTGCCAAGTGCCATGGCAGCTACTCCATAATCCTGAGTAACAACAATATCTCCTTTATTCGTTCTGTTAATCAATGCAAAATCAACTGCATCCGGTGCCTTACTCACTGATATAATTTCACTGTATGAAGAATAGAGAATATGGCTTGTATCAATTAACATTACTACAGGTATTTGCATTCTCTCTGCTACATCCTCTATGATTTCTTTTACCGGACATGCATCTGCATCTACTAATATCCTCATACTAACAGTACATTCCTTCCCTTTAAGTTAGTTTGTGCCTTATCTTTTAACAAGCACTGGAGTTCAACTAATCATCAAGTTTTACACTACATAATTCTGTGTATACAAGCTTTCCCTCTTTGCGTTCAGATTTCATCAAGCTTAACTTCTTAACCTCTATCTGCAAAGGCCTAATCTCTTCCTCAAAATCCCTGACTGCAACGTTCTCCCTGATTTTTATTCTTCTTCCCAGTGTTATGTGCGGTTTATATTCCCTGTCATCTATATCAAAAAAGCCTTCCTCCTTAAGTTGTACAACAAGCTCCTTTTGTAATTTCCACATAGTTTCATTACGTTTTACTCCAATCCAGTAAATATCTCCTTCATTTCTTTTAAACTTTCCAAAGCCACCGATGGAAAGCCAAAAACCCCGAGCATTTACCTTCTTCACTGCCTGCTCCATGGCTTGCTTAACATCCTCCAGGCGTTTTGTCTCTCCGATAAAGTTAACTGTAAGATGAAGATTTTCCTTATGGGTAAAGCTACCCAAAGCAAAGCTTTGAAGTCTTTCTATTGTACCATAAATGGAATCCTTAATATCCTTGTCAAATAATATGGCAATGAACAATCTCATATGAAATATGCCTCCATTTTTTGTTATGTTATATAGCATATATTCTGATTATATCCTAATTCTTATCCTACAACAAGATTAAAACATATAGGGATAATCAGTAATTTTACCACGGTGAAGGAATATAATACATTGTAATATGAAAAGAAAGCTATTATAATAAGATTGACTTTTTAAGGACATAAAGACAAAATACGAACAAGAAGTAAAGCGGAGACAAAAATGAAGAAAAAAAGAAAACAGTTAATTAAGGGTATGGGAAGTACAATACTTCTGATTTTAATGGCCTTTTTAGTTAACCTTTACAACACCCAAAGGGATAATGAGCAGGAAACTCTAACAAACCTTCCCAATGGGACAGATATTGTGAATGTACATTTTATCGATGTGGGCCAGGGTGATGCAATATTAGTAGAGTCTGGTGATGCAACGATGCTCATTGATGCTGGTGAAAATAATAAGGGAGATTTAGTGATTGATTATTTAAAATCTCAGAATATTACTAAGCTTGATTATGTAATTGGAACCCATCCCCATAGTGATCATATTGGTGGCTTGGATCTTGTAATAAATGCCTTCAAAATCCACACCTTAATTATGCCTGATGCTATGAATACAACCAAAACCTTTGAAGACGTAATAGATGCCATAGAAACAAATAATCTGCAAATCACAAAGGCAAAGGTAGGTAATCAGTATGATATAGGTCCTGCCTCCTTTACAATTCTTGCTCCCAACTCCTCCGAATATGAGGAGCTGAATAATTATAGTGTTGTTATTAAGCTTACCTATGGGAGTAATTCCTTTCTCCTAACGGGAGATGCAGAAGCTCTATCAGAGAGAGAAATGTTGGAGAATGGCTATGACTTGTCTGCTGATGTTCTTAAAACTGCTCATCACGGTTCTGCCTATTCCGGGACGGAAGAATTTCTAGATGAAGTAAATCCAACCCATGCCATAATCAGTGTTGGCAAGGATAATGGTTACGGCCATCCCCACACCGAAACCCTTCAATCCATGTTGGATTACAATATTTCTTTGTATCGCACAGATATACAGGGTTCTGTAGTATTTACATCTGATGGACAAAACCTTTCTGTTAATACAAAATCCTATGAAGTTACAGATAGTGACTTAAATAAATAAGAATAGATTGAAAAATCACTGATTTTTCAATGGACAAATTTGTGCCACGACCATTTCCCTGTGTTTTAGATGCATGTAATGTGAGGGGTGGCAAAATGGAGGATTGATAGAATGAAAAAATTAATAATAGATCGATTTGAAGGAAACTATGCTATCTGCGAAACAGAAGACAAAATCCAAGTATCAATTCCAATAGATACCCTTCCTCCCAAATGTGAGGAAGGAGATTCTCTCCTACTCAATAACCTAGGTGAGTATATAAAGGATGTAGAAGATAAATCTGTCAGAGAAGAACGTATCCGCAAGAAGATGAAGCGCTTATTTAAATCATAGTACTAATTTATATGCTTCCTAAGCCTATCCATTATACCACTCCCACAATTTTCTCCATTAATTCCTCCATATCCAGACCTTCCCCGTCAACAATGATATGGGCATATTTTTCGTAGAGTGGACATCTTTCTTCATATAGAGATTTTAAGCTTTGACCTTCCTTAAAAACCACACCTCTCTGCCTAATATTTCCCAGACGGTTTGAGATGGTTTCAAAGCTCAGTTGGAGGTACACTACAGTACCAATTTGGCGTAGATGCTCCATAGCTCTTTCTCCATAGATAACACTGCCACCAGTGGCTATAACGGAGTTCTCTGTAACGATATTTGCATTTACCTGTTCTTCAATGGCAATCAGTCCATCAAGGCCATCCCTCTCTATAATATCCTTTAGAAGACAACTTTCCTGCTCCTGGATGAGCAAATCAGAATCTATAAATTTATAACCCAGGACTTTTGCCAAGATAACTCCTATTGTGCTTTTACCTGCACCAGGCATTCCAATTAAAACAATATTCTTCATATGTTAGTCAATATCCTTTCAAAGTTTATCTATAAAGGTTTATCTAATTCATCAAAATTCCTTTAATAATTTCCATGAAATTTATTATATTAAACCATGTCTTTAATACCATGTCAATTACAGCAAAATCAATTTTTCTTCAATTCTGTTCATGAACAACTGTAACAAAATAACCGGGTATATAGTCTATCCCGAAATGCCTTTTCTACATCGCCAAGGTATATCTAGGAATAATTATATTGCCCGGTTATATGGTATTTATCATAGAAATAGTTACTCAAACTTCCCAGTAAAACGATCAAAGGCCTCCTGACCTTGGGGTGTTCTTTTATAAACTCCCGCATGTTCTAAGACTTTTAAGAATACTTTACCAATTTCATCATGAATAATCTCATCGATATTCTCTTCATTAATATGGGGGTGGTTTGAAATAAATTCCTGTGCCCAAGGTGCATGCTTTTTTAAAATCTCATTCGAAGGGATTTCCTTACCTTCTAGAATGTATTCCTTCAAAAGCTCCATCTCTTCTTTGAGTCTGGCCGGTAATATGGCAAGCCCCATAACCTCAATTAAGCCTATGTTTTCTTTCTTAATATGATGCAGCTCTCCATGAGGATGATATACTCCAAGAGGATGTTCCTTAGTCGTGAGATTATTACGAAGTACTAAATCCAGCTCATATAAGCCATCTCTTTTTCTTGCAATGGGAGTAATGGTATTATGGGGTTCACCCTCTGTCATGGCATATATATTTACTGCTTCATCTGTATAATTGCGCCACTCCTTTAAAATAACATTGGCTGCTTCCACTAGCATATCATCAGATTTTGACCGTATACGGATAACTGACATAGGCCATTTAACAATCCCAGCCTCTACTTCTTCAAAGCCCTTCACCTTAAAGCTTCGTTCTATCCCAGCCTTCGCCATGGCAAAATCATAATTACCTCCTTGAAAATGATCATGGCTTAGAATAGAACCTCCTACAATAGGAAGATCAGCATTAGAACCAACAAAATAATGGGGGAATTGCTTAACGAAATCTAACAATTTACGAAAAGTCCCTTTATCAATTTGCATAGGTACATGCTCATTATTAAAAATGATACAATGTTCATTATAATATACATAAGGGGAATACTGAAAGCCCCAGGACTGGCCAAAGATTCTAACAGGTATAACTCTGTGATTCTGCCTTGCCGGGTGATCTAATCTGCCAGCATAGCCTACGTTCTCTTTACAAAGAAGGCATTTGGGATATCCACCTTGTTTAGCTAGCTTTGCAGCAGCAATCGCCTTAGGGTCTTTCTCCGGTTTCGACAGATTAATTGATATATCAAGCTCTCCATATTCAGTATTTGTTACCCACCTGATATCCTTTTTAATGCGATATCTTCTAATATAATCAGTATCCTGACTGAATTTATAATAAAATTTTGTAGCCTCTTTTGGGGAAGCAAGATAAAGGGTATTGAATTTGTCTATCACTGTGCTAGGACGAGGAACCAACAATCCCATAATTCTCGTATCAAATAGATCACGATAACCAATACTATTCTCCTGCATTATGCCCTTCTCATATGCATAGTCCATCATGGAGTTTAATATTTCTTCCAGATTACATTTCTCGTCCGATGAATCTACCTTGTCGATCGCAAAAGAGTTCTCTACCTCTTCTTGGTAATCCTCTAATAAAAAGAGCTCCAACAACCGATTTACGGTGTAATCTATATCTTCTTTTTCTATCAAGTCTGCAGCTAATGCGTACCTAACTAGTTTATTAATTAGCTTATAAATCATAATGTCCTCCAATTACATACTTCTACCTATATCCATTGGGATGGGTCTTATGCCAATTCCAAGCAGAGGTAATAATCTCTTCTAAATCTGCATGTTCTGGGTTCCAACCAAGAACAGTCTTAGCCTTCTCACTGGATGCGATTAATACGGCAGGATCTCCCATACGTCTAGGAATAACTTCCGCCTTAATAGGATGGTTGGTTACCTTTCGTGCGGTTTCTATAACTTCCTTTACAGAGAAACCAACACCATTACCCAGATTAAAGATATTGCTGGAATTACCCTTGAGCAAATATTCTACAGCAAGAATATGGGCTTGGGCTAAGTCTGTTACATGAATATAATCTCTGATGCAGGTACCATCTTCTGTACTATAATCATCTCCATATATCTTAATAGAGTCTCTTTGACCATTAGGCACTTGCAAAATAAGTGGAATTAAATGAGATTCCGGATTATGTGCCTCTCCAATATTACCGCTCTTATGGGCTCCGCATGCATTAAAGTAACGAAGAGATACATATCTCAATCCATGGGCTTTATCCGTCCAATAGAACATCTTCTCCATGGATAATTTAGTCTCTCCATATGTGTTGGTAGGAACTGTCTTATCCGATTCTAAAATCGGCACTCTCTCTGGCTCACCATAGGTTGCCGCAGTAGATGAAAATACGATCTTATCCACCTTATGAGCGATCATTGATTCGAGTAACACCTTGGTCCCACATACATTATTATCATAATATTTCAAAGGGTTTTCCATACTTTCACCAACAAGGGAGTTGGCAGCAAAATGGATTACCGCATCAATTTTTTCTTTCTCAAATACACTGTCAATAAAACTACGGTCACGAATATCACCTTGATAAAAACGTGCCTTGGGATGAACTGCTTCCATATATCCTGTCTCAAGATTATCTACAATTACTACATCTGCACCCTTATCAATTAATTCGTACGCTGTATGGGAACCGATATATCCAGCTCCGCCTAAAACTAAAATCGTCATACTCACTTTCCTTCCTTTATGATAATCTGTTATTAAGTTATACACTCATTTCCATAGCAAATTCCTTCCACTCTTCTTACAGAGATAGATAAAAATTACATCTAGAGGATTTCATCTCTTCATATTAGAGTACTATTGGTCCATTCCCTATCTCTACTACGTAGAAGGCAGCCTCATATCCTATCTTATCCAGATATTCCTTACCTACATTCTGAATAAATGTATCCACTGCATCCCCTCTTACAATACTGACAGCGCAGCCGCCAAAGCCAGCGCCGGTCATTCTTGCACCAAGGACGCCCTCTTGTTTCCAGGCAGCTTCAACAATGGTATCTAGTTCAACACCTGTTACCTCATAGTCCTCTTTGAGGGAAACATGGGAGGCATTCATAAGTTCTCCAAATAAAGTAATATTCTTATTTTTTAGTGCTTCTACTGCCTTTATGGTTCTTTGATTCTCATAGACGGCATGTTTTGCACGTTTTACATGTATAGGATCTGAAATGGCTGCTTTCTTAGCTTCAAATTCCTCTTCTGTAAGTTCTCCAAGTGACTTAATATACACTACTTTTTGCAGTTGTGCAAGGGCAGTTTCGCATTCACTTCTTCTTTCATTATATTTAGAATCACCAAGCCCACGCTTTTTATTAGTGTTCATGATAACAATCTTTGAATCTCCTAAGGCAAGGGGAGCATATTCATAGGATAAGTCTGCTGTATCAAGAAAAATAGCATTATCCATCTTACCCATAGCAATGGCAAACTGATCCATAATACCACAATTAACACCAATGAAATTATTCTCTGCATATTGACCATATAATGCAATGTCAATAAAGCTTAAGTCTAGCTGAAATAGTTTGTTTAATACAAATCCTGTCAACACCTCGATAGATGCTGAGGAGGAAAGTCCTGATCCATTGGGGATGTTACCAAAATAAAGAACATCTAAACCATTCTCTATCTCATATCCCTTCTCTTGTAAGGTCCAAATAACACTCTTTGGATAGTTTGCCCAATCATCTTCTTTTCTCTTTTCTAGTTTCTCAACAGAGGATTCAATTACCCCTAGATGTTCAAAATTCATTGAATAAAATCGTAATATCTTGTCCTGTCTTTTTCTTGCTACGGCATAGGTTCCTATGGTAAGCGCACAGGGAAATACATGACCACCATTATAGTCTGTATGCTCTCCGATTAAATTAACTCTTCCTGGTGCAAAATAAACTTGATACTCTCCGCCAGAACCAAATATTTCTTCAAATTTCTGAAGTAATTCCTTCTTCATAAACAAAATCTCCTTCTTCTAAAATTGTTTGTTGCAGTTTTTTTGTTTTATTACATGAATTTTGTTTGTTTGATTAAATGATACTCCTCTTTAACTATTTTGTAAAGAGGATTTTTGTAAATAATTTAATTATTTAAATACAATTTTCATCACTATATTTTGTGCAAAATCTCCAAAACCTTCCCCAAATAAATTGAGGCCACCTTTATGCGCAGCATTTTCTTTAATCCCAACCCTTACAGAGATATAATCCTCATCTGTTAATTTAAATTCATCAAGTAATCTATCACAAGCTTTCTCATCATCCAAATAACAGCCTTCCCTTGTAATCTTCCAGGTTTTTAACACACCATATTGGGTGTTCTTATCTGGCCACCAGTCTGGGTTTAGCTTACCTCTTCGCCCTCCAAAATCACTGGGACAGGTCCAGGTTCCCACTTCTTGTCCATTGACCCACAAAGTAATATCCGAAGGATACTTCATATTATATTCATGATCCTCAGAACACAACTCCATGGACAGCTCAATTTTTTCCACCTCTTTTTTTGTCAAAGAACTGGTAGGGAAACGATATTCAATATACCCATGCCCAAACCAAATAAGCTGTGCTTGTACCCTCTCAGGGTGATAAAAACAGCGTGGTTCATCCTCCGGACCTATGGGCCCCTTGCTACTTACTATTCCACAAGTGGGTGTAATTTTATAATCCACATAATTCCCTATGGGCATCTTGATAATCTCTTCCTCTTGTTCTAAATTGCGAGAGGTATTCATCTCTACATAGATATGATCAAGAACAACATGACAAACCTTCATTGATCCTCTAATACCAGGTTGTAGAGTTGATTTAATCATGCCTGCCTCCTCTAGAACCTTTACATGGGCTGCTGAAGAGGAGGGGGGAATATCAAGAAGTTCTGCAATTTCATTTACATTTAAATCCTTATGTCTTAATTGTTTTAATATCTCTATTCTTGTTTCAGAAGACAGAGCTTTCGCTATATTGGCCAGCTTTAAGGTATCATCCAAATTCATTTTAATTGTGTGTATCATAGTTTTCTCCATCAATCCCATAGTCTTTTGCTTCATTACCAAAAATTTGTAACCCACGATGTTCCACCACTGTAGAAAAAACTATCTGCGTGCTGGTTTTACCAAATTTTTGTACCTCTCCAATAAATACATCCAAATCCATGGTACTGCAAAAACGAACCTTAATTAGCATAGAATAATTGCCAGTAACACAATTGCACTCCATTACATTGGGACAGGCCTTGATAAAAGGATAAAACACTTTCTTCTGCTGGGGCGCTACTTCCAGATTAATAAAAGCAGTAATATGATACCCTAATTTCAGCCAATCAATCTCAGTATGATATCCTTTAATAATTCCTTGCTTTTTAAGACTAGCAATTCTAGCCGCAGTAGCTGGAGAAGATAAATAAACCCTTTCTGCCATCTCCTTCAGCGGAATTCTTGCATTTTCAGAAAGCATTCTTAATAACTGCTCATCAATATGATCCATTCATATCTCTCCCTGTTTTTTGAAAAGGACCTATTATTTTTATATCTACAAATTATTTTAACGTAATCATCATACCCAAATAATATTTAGAATGCAAGTGAATTTCTTAAACCAGATTATTCTAGGGACGGTACATTGGCATGACTAATGCACCTGAGCGTATAAACTTTATATATTATTCCTTAAGTTGATGACATTGGATGCGCATTCTAAGCCGAGGTTTTTTTCAATGGGGCAAATTTTCAAGATATGAAAAGAGGCTTTCGCATATCAGAAAGCACAAAGAAAGGGCGTCACACATAATTTTAGTGCGACGCCCCCCAATATGAAGAACTGTCGTGAAGTTAAACCTGCAATTTTTCCCCATAGTTTGGGATTTTATTTTAATAATGACATACTTCTATATCAAGTAAATGTGCCAGCACTTCAAGCTCACTCTTAATATCACCATAAGCAACAATAAAGTGTGGCTCCCAGCCATCCTGAACACTCTGATAGATAACTTCATCTGCTGGAGTATCTGTCTTAACCACGAGAGAGGTTCCATTAAACTGCTTTGGTTTATCCAACGCCTCTCCTGAAAGTATAAAGAAGCGGAAGCTACCATCTGCTTTACGTCCAACACGGAATACGGTAACATTCTCACAAGGTTTACAGCCAAACTCCATGGTAGGTCCAATCTTACGATTTGGATGAACACCAATCTCTGCACCTGTACTCTTATGTGCTAAGGAACAAGCCGCTGTACCACAGTGCCAGAATGTAATGGTGTTTTCTTTCTCATCCATGGATACGGGATCTCCAAAGTATACAGGACTTCCTGTTAATTTGGAACCAATATACATGGATAATGCACCATAAGCATCGGACTCACAGCTTGAAGGAACACCCAAGTCATTGAGCATTGCCAGAACTGCACAGTTTGGTGTTCCATAGCTGGTGAATAAATCTGGCCAGCATCTGGAAGAAATGGCACCTATATTATTGTTGGTTACATAGTCTTTGTAGGCTTTGTATAGACGGGCATAATCCTTTACGTTCTTCGAAGGTGTTTTATCAAGACCCACGGTAACATTCATGGTTTCTTGCAAGAAGGCTTCACACTCTTCCTCTGTATAGCTCTTCGCATTGTCAATAAGTTCTCTAACCTCAATGGACTCTAAAGTAACACCAAAGACTTTTAACATATCAATATCAAGTGCTCTACCAAAGCCAAAGCCTTGTGGAGTATGGCCAATACTTGCGAGCTTTAACTCACTTAACTCCTGTTTCATCTTAGCAGCTTTGATGGTTGCATCAATTTTTCTTCTTACCTTCTCTTCCTCTGTGGAACCGAAGATATATTCAAATTTGCCATCTCTGAAGGTCATTAAAGCATTCCCAGCGGAGAAAGCACCTGTTAAGGAATTAAGTCTTAGACGTCCACCGTCAATAACAGGCTCTCTTAAAGTCCATAATAAGATAGGACATGAAAATCTCTTTAAAATTTCGCTGATATAAGCAGAATTTGCAAAAGTAATATTTTGTACAATAATTAAATTAGGGTTTATTGTATCTAAAAATTCATTTAAATCATTTATTGCAAGAAGCATTTTCTCTGGATATACACCATGGGGGGTCAAATCAGAAATCAGTTGAATTGATTTTTCAAATTCTAACTGTGCACTCTCTAAATGAAAAGTAGGAACCCCTATGGGGACATAGGCTACTTGAAACTTAGACATTAAATAACCACCTTTCTTATGTTATTCATCTATGGAAGTCACGGATTATATAAATTTAATATTTGTTTCGAATTTCTTGAAATAATGCTGCGTAGCTTGAAGCTTTTCTATAGAATACTGCTGGGTATCCAATAGGCGCATCCACAGTAACATTGCCACCCTCGTAGGTCTTACCAGTCCAAAGATGTACCCATTCATCCTGGGGAAGATATACTTCTCTTGTTTCCTGATTTTCTAAGTAAACAGGAGCTACAAGCATATCTCTACCAAAGAGATATTCAGTCTGGATATCATAGGTATTTTCATCCTCTTCATAATGCATAAAGAGTGGTCTTTGAACAGGAATACCCTTTGTCGCATTTTCCTTTACTAGATCTTTGAGGTATGGAGTAAGCTCAACATGGATCTTAGTTAATCTGGCAAAGACCTCCATTGTATCAGCATCATCATAATATTGGAAATTAGTCGCAGGACGATTTCCTTCATGGGTACGCATTACTGGAGTAAACACTGCCATCTCAGACCAACGTAAGAAGAGCTCCTTGGTACGCAGGATATCGTATATGGAAGTATAACCACCAATATCACTGTGGTGTAAACCGCATCCCATCATCGCAGAGCTTAAAGCTCCTACAATCACTGTTGCCAGGCCATCATGAAGGGTGAAGTTAACACTTTGATCCCCTGCCCATAATAAAGGACAATATTTCTGTATACCTGCACCACCTGCTCTCATGAAATAAACAATCTCGCCTACTTTGCCTGTTTCTTCAAGAGCTTCATAATTACACTGTGCCCAACGAACGGGCCATTTGTTATGTTCTAACATAGGTGATACACCATTAGACAGCTTTAAGTCAGTAGGAAGGTATTCACCAAAGTCAGCCATCCATCCGTCTAAGCCAAATTCAATTAAATCACGCTTAATGTTGTTTTTATACCATTCATAAGCCTCAGGGTTGGTGAAATCAACAACGCCGCAGTAGAACTCACCGAAATCTACTACATATTCACTGCCATCTTCCTTGGTAGCAAAATAACCTTTTTCCTTACCTTCATTATACAGAGGAGTACCCTGTAATAAATAAGGATTGATATAGCCCAAGAAGCGAATTCCCTTCTCTTTATATTCCTTCATCTTCTCTGGCAAATTAGGATACATCTCCTCATTCCATTGCCAATGCCATTGCAAACGAAGACCAAAGGAGGTTACTAGCTTACCCTGCCAGTCCTGACACCAGACACCAGCCACAGGTATTCCGTTACGCAGGGAGCGATCAACAAGATGGAAGGAACGCTCTGTACCGCCTTGAACACCAAGAATAGCACCCTTGTAAATCCAATCTGGAAGCTCTGGTTGTCTTCCGAAATATTCACTGATTTTTCCCACTAAGTCTACATAGGTGGAAGCTCCTTCAATGCGAATTTGTGAAGGTACTTCCCAAACCTGTAATTCATGGTAATCAGAGTGGCTAAAATCAAAGTCACAATAAGCCGAAGTATCTATATGAAGATAATACTTTTTCGTGGACACATATGTGGGTTGTGGATAGTTAGTATTATAATAATCGCCGCCACCTTTACACTCTAAATCATACTTCAGTGTTGTAAGGGATGTCTTATCACGTCCAACGCCTGGTTCCGATGACCAAAGAGGGAAATTACGTCCCCGCAGATTAAAATAGGACATTTGCTCTCCACATCCATAGCATTTCTCTTCGGTATCAGCTTCAACACGAAGCCAAAATCTATTAATAGAAGGATTTAATATAACAAAATTAATAATTGCTTTTTCTGCTGTAATTGAGGCAATAAGCTCTAACTCATTAGGAAAACTTATTTTAACCTCTGAACCTGTCTCTGTAATCTCTGCATTTCTTAATGCATATCTTTCAACAACATAATCTTTTATATCAAAATTACCGCGGTACATATCTAATTTTTCTTCACCGCAACCCACGTAAATCATAGGTTTTTCTGAAGAATGTTCCAAAATCTTCTTTCCATTATAGGATAAAGAAAAATGATTATCATCTACAAATAATTTCATAGTCATCCCCTATTCATTAACCCTTAACTGCTCCTGCTGTTAAGCCTGCAATAACATGTTTCTGGAATATTGCGTAAATAGCAATACTAGGTATAATTGCTATAACTATAGCTGCATACATTGATACATAGTCAGTAGTAAACTGGTTAGTAAAGTATCTGATACCAATCTGAATTGTTTTTAACTTTGGTGATGAGGTTAAAAGGTTTGCGTAGACAAACTCGTTCCAGCAAGTGATAAACTGGAATGTAGCCGCTGTTACAAGACCGGATTTAACCAGTGGTAATACCATCTTGAAAAATCTTCCATAGAACCCGCAACCATCAATAACTGCTGCTTCTTCAATCTCTACAGGGAAAGCGTCCATAAATCCACGGATAATAAAAATGGAAATAGGTAAACCTATAGCGGCATAAAGAATACGAAGAGACATGAGATTATCAATCATTCCTAGCTTACTAAAAATTGAGAAGTAGGGAACCATAAGTGCATTCAAAGGAACCATGATACCAGCGGATAATGCTGCAAAAATCACCTCTCTTCCACGGAAGCGGAAACGAGATAAGGCATAGGATGCCATGGATGCAACTGCAACATTAAGTGCAGTTCCAACAAATGCAACGGTTAAAGAGTTCCAAATCATTTGTCCTAAGTTAGCCTGCTTAAAAGCATTAGTAAAGTTACTCCACTGTGGAACAGCCGGTAAGGTAAAGGGATTTGCAAAATACTCTGCATTGGTTTTCAATGATGTAATTGCAAGCCACAATAGGGGGAACAGGGTATATATTGCAAAGAAAAGAATAAGTACCCACTTAATTACATTGAGGATTACATTTCCTGGCGTCCATACAAATTTATGTCTCATTTCAATTTCTTTTACTTTCTTACTCATATGAATGCCTCCTTAATCTTGTTTAAGTGTAAACAATTTTCTTATACCAACAATAACAATAGCTCCAACTACGATAAGCACTACTGAGGAAGCATTTGCTCCACCGTAATTGTTATCTCTCATCTGGTTGTAAAGATATAATACAACGAGAGAGGTTCTATTGGCAGGACCACCATTGGTTAATAAGTATACCTGCTCGAAGGTACGTAAACCAAATATTGCTGCCAGAGTAACACATGTAAGTAAGGAATATCTGATAAGTGGTACAGTTACATGGATTGCTGTTTGAATTGGTGTTGCGCCATCTACCTGCGCTGCTTCATAGTAACTTTCATCAATATTAGTAATGCCTGCCATCATAACAACCATGTAGTAACCGATATAGAAAAGACCATATATTAAGACACAAATAAAGGCGGTTTTAGGATTTCCAAGCCAGTTTGTTGTCAAATGTTCTAAGCCAATAAGTTTTAAAAAACCGTTTAACATACCAAATTCGCTGTTATAAACTGCTGACCATAACATAGCTAAAGCAATACCTGATATTACCTGAGGTAAAAAGTAAACTGTTCTAAAAAATTGCCAAAAACGAGGCTTTCTTGATAAAATAAGTGCCATTAATAACGCTAGTGTAACCTGAATACAGCATGCTGCTAATGCCCAAATTACATTGTTAATAATACTTCGAATGAATACCTTGTCAGAAAAGATATCCTTATAGTTAGCTAGGCCTGTAAATTCCGGGGTAGTAATTCCGTTCCAGTCAAAGAAGCTCATAGTAACTACATTAATGATTGGGTATATGAAGAACAATCCGAATAAAAACAGTGCCGGTATTAAAAAGACTATAATACCCAAACGTTCTCCTTTACGCTGCTTCATGATAAATCCTCCTGTTAGAATAAGAATGTTTTTCTTTTAAAATGTGCGGCGGCTAAGGCCACCGCACATATATCTTGCACTAGGCTTTAAAAGCAACTATTCTGCCGCTTTCTTGAGATTTGCTACAAATTGTTCTGGTGTTAATTCACCTAGTATCATTGATTCCAATGCTGAAGGGAATGCATTAGTAACCGCTGTAGGCATAGCTGCACTAAAGTTTCTGATTGTAAAGCTTGCTTCTGCGCTCTGCTTAACAATTTCAGCTTGTAACTTATCTGTAATTTGAGTTGAGTCAAGATTTATAGCAAATAAGGATCCTGAAGAGTTAGCAAGCTCAACTACTTTATCTGTTCTTGTGATATACTCCATGAATGCTTTCACAGCTTCTTCTTTCGCAGGATCACTTTGTTTACCTGCGCAGATATATGCTTGAACCGCATTTAAATAAGCTCCACCATTAGCACCGTCAAGACTTAAACCACTGCTAAGTGCTAAGTTATCATATAAACCTTCAACACCTTCTGTTTTAATTCTTCCTAAAATCCAAGAACCATTGGTGTATACTGCAGATCTTTCATTAAAGAAGTGACCATTCACTACCGTTGCATCAGCACCCATAGCATCAGTTGATGTGTAATCAAACATCTTAAGTAATAATTCAGCTGCTTTTACGAATGCGGGATCATCTAAGCCTTTTTCATAAACATCAGCACCACCTGCAGCTGCCACTGCGTAGGAGTACCATAACATAGAAGTCCAAGCATTGTTTCCAGTCATCTGGCTAAGAGGGAACACGCCTTTTTCTTTCAGCTTTTCACTTGCGTTCCATAATTCATCATAAGTTTTAGGAACCTCTGTTATCCCAGCATCATTTAATAATTTCGTATTAAACATAATAGGAATAACTGCATTTTCATAAGGCATCGCATAAACTTTACCATCAATCTTAGTATCATCAATTACGCCAGTGATAAATCTGTCAGCGATTTCGCTATCCTCAAAGAAAGAGGTTAAATCCATCAAATTGCCTGCTTCTGTAAATAACTGTACATCTGTGAAATTCTTCACTGTAAAAATATCAGGAGTTTTACCAGCGGAGATTAAGGTACGAATTTTATCTTCGTAAGCATCATAATCTGTCTGTTCTTCAATATCTACTTGATATTTACCATCAAATTCAGTATTAAAGTCACTTACCATCTTGCCAAATACTTCAGCTTTACTATCGGAGCCAACCCAAATACTTGGGAATGTAAGAACAACCTCCTTAGCTGTTGCTTCTTTTGTAACCTCTGGTGTTTTTCCTTTATCACCAGAATTATTGGATGCCTTATCAGAATTTCCACATCCTGCAAGAATCCCCATACCAAGAACTACTGTTGAAATTAAGGCTATTAATTTTTTGCTAGAACTTCTCATAAATTGTCCCTTCCTCTTTCTTCATAATTGGTTTATTATTTGCGTTTTTGCAAGTTTTATACACCAGGTTTCAATTTAGTTAATTCTTTTAATTATATTTTTAAAAAAATTTCAAACTTCACCCAGATTACGGCAACTCTCTAAATTAATTAGCTATTTTTGTTACCGTTATTAACTTGCTAGCTATATTGTATATCATTTTTAAACAAAAGTAAAGCCGTTTTTTATGTTTTTCTTGTTTTTTATTACAACAACGTAGATTCGTCCCATTTTACCTCGCTTTTAGGTATTATTTTTAATTAAAATGCTTAATTATATTATTAATTTTTTTCCATTCCCTTTTTCTTTCTTGCCTTAATATAGCATACATGTTAATATAATATTAAACTTGATAGATAGATATTTCATTATTTAAAAACTATAATTATCTGGAGGATACACAATGATAAACCATTTAAGCGAATGCAACCCTCACATAACTATACATTCCATAACAGACCCAGCTTTTTCAAAGTACGGCAAAGTATTAACAGGCTTCGACTTTACAGAATGTATTGAAATAATGAAGAATAGAGCCATTCCCGAAGAAGGAAACATCTATGTGGCCTGTGACGAAGATATGATGAATACAGCTGTAGCTTCAGAACTTTCACAGCGCTTTTACGCTTATATGCCTATTCAAATAGGATATTGCAACGGTAATAGCTTCAAACTTAACGCCTTAGAATATCACAAAGGTACAGAAATCGATGTAGCTGTAACGGATTTAGTTCTTTTATTAGGAGATACTAGAAATATTATTAATAACAACATCGATTCTTCTAATATAGAGGCCTTTTATGTTCCTGCCAACACCGTATGCGAGCTTTATTCTACCACACTACATTTTGCTCCCTGTAAAACAAGCAGCAAAGGTTTTAAGAGCATAATAGTTCTTCCTTATAAAACAAATTCACCTCTTGAAACTCTTCCACAGCCAAAGTGTGATGAAGATCATTTGCTTTGGATGCAGAACAAATGGCTTATTGCTCATACAGATAGCATCCCCGCATCCAAAGGCGCTTATACAGGTATTACAGGAGATAATATAGAAATCAAATTCTAACGAAAGCAAGGGGTACAAATATGGTAAGAGTAAACGGCATTAATATGCTCGATGTTAAAAGAAAAAACAGAAGTTCAATCTTAAACTTAATTCATCAAAAAGACGGAATTTCAAGAAAAGATATCGCATCCAAATTAGGTTTGACCCCCGCTGCCATTACTTTAATCACAACAGACTTAATCAAAGATGGAATAATCTACGAAGAATTTTCCGATCAAACCTCCTCCCACAAAGGGAGAAAGGAAGTTTTGTTAAAAACGAACAATGAGCATTATGCTGCTATCGGTGTTTACATCAGCGCAGAAAAATTTCGTATTTTATGTACTGATATGAGCAATAATGTTATATTCAAAGACACTGTATTTACTTCCGATTGTCATAATAAGTCAGTGAAAATACTGGATAAACTGTGTGATATTTTACAAGATAAAATCAGGTCCTACGATGTATTACGCAACCACCAACTTCTTGGCATCGGAATAAGCATCAATGGTATTGTTGATACTGTAAGAGGAATAAGCATCAATTCATATTATATATGGGAAAAGAACGTACCCGTTGTTGACTACGTCAAAGAAAAGATGAAGATACCAGTTGTCCTAACCAATAATATATGTGCCCTTGCCAACGGAGAGAGTTTTTTATCAAAGTCTAGCCGTTCTTCTAGAATGTTATTCATTAAATACGGCCCTGGTATCGGCGCCTCCAGAAATCACTCTCGAGACTCACAAAGTATTTTTGATTTAGTTTCTGTGGAGCTGGGTCATATGATTATGGATTATTACGGGCAGCCCTGCGTCTGCGGAAACAAGGGTTGTTTAGAAACAATCTCCAGCTATAAATCGATCCTTAAAAGTGTGGAGGGGTTAGTCTCCCTCGAGGCAACTCCCCTTTTATACAGTCTGACAGGCGGCAACTCTTCTAACCTGACCATTGATAATATTATCAAGTCTTATATTGCCAAAGAAGCTCCAGTAGTCACGGCTATCGAAAGAGCTCTCTTCTTTCTCTCCATGTCACTGCAAAATACAATACAGATATTAGATCCAGAGATTGTCATCCTATATGGTGAGTTCTTTGAAATATCAGAATTTAAAGAAGCTCTTATGAAGCAGTTAAGCAAATGCATCCAAACAGATCGTGTTCGTTTTAGCAGATACAATCTCCAGCTAGAAACCTTTGGGCCGCTTTCCACTATCATAAGCTACTTCTTTGAAAATGGAGGAAACACGGTGGAATAATGTGCGTTGTTCTAGGAACGGTACCTTGGCAATACTATTCTATTTTTCTTCCGATTATAACTTTCGGTAATACTAGGCTTTCGGCTAGGAGCTTGAATCAGTCTGTCGGAGTTGAGCGACATCCATGTCGCTAACTCCTAAAATGTCCATCCTTGGACATTTTCCAGCCTTTATCGCTCCAAGCCAAAAGCAAGTATTACTAGGAAAGTTATAAAGTCAGACAAATAGATTAGTATTGCCAATGTACCTGTGCTTACAAATTTTGTACGTTTCTTAAAATAATCCCTAAGTTGATGACATTGATGCGCATGCTTGTGGAGGATTTTTATTTAGAAATATTTAAGACGCATTATCCTAACAAAAAGACTGTAGTTAGATTGGTATTTTTTATTTACCATCTACTACAGTCTTTTTTATATTAATAAAAGCTAAAGTCTTTTATCAAATATAGATCATTATAATGTCTTTTTGATATTCTTTTGTCTTTTTAATATTCTTTTGTTTTTTCAAAGTATTTATGCAAAGTTTATTGTGAAGTCTTTATGCTTTTGCTTTCTTAACTGTATTTGCTTTTCTTTTCTGCTCTAATAATATTCCCAGGGCACCAACTAGTACTATGATAATTCCAATGTATTGCTTTCTTCCCATAGTCTCACCAAAGAGCACAAAGCTTACGATGGTCGTTACCACCGGTATGAGTAATAAGAATACTTTAACAATCCAAACTGGATTCGTACGAAGACTGGAATAATAAAAAACATAAACTAGGGTTTGACCCAATCCTGCAAATAGTGCCGCTATCATAAGTCCTCTATCCTGACCAAGCGCAGATAGCTGTCCCAGGCTTCCTGTAGCAAGACTTGTTACAAGAAAGAAAATCATCGTTATAAAATTGTTATAATATGCTACTACATTATCGGCAGTAGGAGATTTCTTATCCAATTGTACACTCTTAATAACAAAGGCATTGATAGCTACAAATAAAGCACTTAATACGAAAAAGATATCTCCTTTTCCGCTTAATTTAAATTTCGTAAAGTCAATTCCCATGACATTTAAAATACCAAATAGCATAACCAGAGTAAAGAGCCAATCCTTTTTTGTAAATTTCTCTTTATATATTAATACAGAGATAATATTAACAAAAAGAATATCACTCTTTAGTAAGGCCGTGCCACTACCTGCTGGTGAAAGAGACAGTCCGATAAAGGCTGTAGCATCAAGCAAAAAACCCAATGTACCAATAATTATTAGTCGTATTAGTACATGCCTTGTTTGAAACAGCTGCCTTAGTTCACCTTTTTTCCACATGATAATCGTTAATAAAATCATTGTTAAAAAACGTATTATCACTCCGGCTGTAAATACAGATAAACCTTCCACTGTTTTTCCACTGGCAACAAAATAACATCCCCAGATAAAGGCCAATAGCAAAAGTGGGGCCATTTGTTTCGCTTTCATTAATTTCCCCCGATCCTGCGTATATACACATTAGCAATTTGTGCCGCAGATTATACGGCACAAATTGTAGAAAGTTATATTTATATCATGAATCCTCTAATTAATTTGCATAAATCATCATAACCAGCAATAAAGGTTGCTAATGTACTTCTGAATTCTCCGTAGGTAACAAATTCCTCTTCTTTAAGAGCCTTCTCATCAAAGGATTTATGAAACTCTGATATTTTGTTTAACTGAGCCATATATTTCTCACACACCGGCTCGTCAATTCTACTCTTTACTTCAATATCAGAACTATTTAATCTCTTATACCAGCTATAGTTAATTGTCTGTGCTAAGTCTCCGCCAATTAACTCGGACCAGTGATAGTGATTACGATTAGCTGCTGAGAGCAATCTTGTAGTATATCCTCTTTCTTTGTAGATACGATATGCCTCTTTAATGACAGCAACACCAGCCCATTCTAAACTTTCAGGATCAACTACAAGTCCTGTCTCTGCAACGTATTTTTTCATCCAATCATCTGTTCTACCAATCATAAGGGTACAAACTGGTGCAAGCTTGGAGCAATCTAGACCTTCAGCCTTTCTTCTTGCAATACCACGCTCAACAGCTTCTGCTACTGCTACTGCCTGAGCTACTGTAAAGGATATTGTTGCATTAATACTAATATTGTTATAAGTTGCTTCTTCCATTGCTTTAATGCCGGCGGCACTTGCAGGCATTTTAACCTGCATATTAGGTCCCAGGCTGTCAATTTTCTTAGCCTGCTCTAACATCTTTTCTACACTTCTGTAGTATTTTGCATTGGTTTGAATAGAAAGACGTCCTTTTAATCCATTGTATTTCTCATAGATTGGCATTAATTTTTTCGAACGTAAAGCACCCATCTCATAAATTAATTCCCAAGCAATTTCATCCTCAGTAGCCTCTGGCATCTCTTTTACTAATTCTTTAATTCTAGGTTCCCAAGTCGCTAATTCATTCTTAATAACGCCTAATACAATAATGGGATTGCTGGTTGCACCAACGATTCCTCTTTCTAATCCATATTCTAACTCTACTTCGCCGCATGAATCCATCCAAATATCTGTAATGGGATATTTAGAAGCTGTCTCATGTAATTTTCCTAAGAACTCACTCATACTTAACTCCTTCCACGCCAATGCGATTTGCCTTTATCATAATAAGTCATCTATACGATTACTAATAACAAGAATTACTCAGTTGCTGTGCCATCCCATGCATCACGGAATACACCAAGGCCATAAGTTGTAAAGGGATGCTCAAAGCTTTCCTGATATACGGCAAGGCCACAAGTAACAATATCTGCGCCCATAGCTGCAAAATCAGCAATTTGCTTACCATTACGAACAGCTGCCACAATAATTTCTGTTTTATAACCTGTGTTTTTATAAATTTTTACGATATCACTAATATATTCACCGCTATCTCCATTATTTTCTTTCCAGCCTACAAAAGGAGATACGAACTTAGCACCTAATTTGGCTACAGGAATAGCCTGAGAAGCAGAGAATACTAAAGTAACATTGGTTCTAATGCCCATTTCCTCTAATCTTCTTGCAGCGATAAGTCCTTGCTCACAGCAAGGGATTTTGATTACATAGTTGGGTGAATAAGAAGCTACTTCTTTGGCTGCTTCTACGATTTCTTCCCATTTTTCTAAATGAGGATTAATCTCAAAAGACACAGGGAATTTGTCCATACCTTCCAGCCCAGCTTCTTTAATCCAAGCTGCAATCTCTTTTACCACTGTCATAAAAGGTTTTCCACTTAATTTGATATGTTTCGGATTGGTAGTTACCCCATCAATTCCGTAATTTACATATGCATATTTAATTTCATCTAATTTAGCACTATCCAAAAAATATTTCATAGTTTTCCCCTCCTATTCGCCATGAATTGTATTTTCAATTTTTTCAACTTCAGCTTTAAATTTCTTGATATTATTCGCACGCCATTCTTCAAGGTTTTGTGTAAATTCTGTATTCAAGAATGTATCTACAATGGCACAACCAGCAATATCACCTGTAATCCAGCCACCCAAGCTAAGTACATTGGCATCATTGATTGCTCTTGCCTTCTCTGCTGCAAAGGTATTTTCGCAGACTGCTGCATATACACTCTTGTGTTTATTAGCCACAATGGACATACCCATACCAGTACCACATACTAAAATTGCTTTCTCGAATTCTTTTTCAGATACTTTTTTTGCAACTTTATCCGCTACCGCATAATAAGGCATTGGCTCGTCTTCATTGACGGTACCATTGTCTGTTACTTCATATCCCAACTCTACTAGATGCATCTTAATTGCTTCTTTTAACACAAATCCAGATTTATCCGATCCGATGATTATCTTTTTCATAACATTCTCCATTCCTGCACATTTTTTACCCACATCTTTATGTGCATCTAAGTTTGTTCCCAGTGTATCTTTTCCCTCTGCTTAGAAAGGCTATTTCTTCTCTATGACATTCTTTGCCGCAGCAACGATGTTCTTAGCCTTTAATCCATATTTTTCTTTCAAGAACTCCGTTAATCCAACTTCACCAAAATGATCCTTAACCCCAACTCTCTCCATAATAGTAGGGCATTTCTCAATAAGGCATTCTGCTACTGCACTTCCAAGACCTCCAATGATAGAACCATTTTCAGCTGTTACAATTGCTCTTGTCTTCTTAACACTATTTAGAATAATTTCCTCATCAAGAGGCTTTACTGTGTGTATGTTAATGACTTCAGCTTCAATTCCTTGGGTCTTTAATGTCTCGGCTGCTTCTAAGGCTTCCGCAGTCATGATACCGCTTGCTACGATAGTAACATCCTTACCTTCCTTTAAAAGAATACCTTTTCCAAGCTGAAATTCACAATTTTCATCAAAAATTTTAACTGCATTTCTCCTAAGTAAACGAATATATACCGGTCCATAATGATCAAGGATCTGAGGGAACGCTTTCTTTAACTGTTCTGAATCTGTAGGTTCAAATACAATCATATTTGGGATATTTCTCATGATGGATACGTCTTCCATACTCATATGAGTCCCGCCATTTAATTCCGCTGTTACTCCAGGGTCACTGCCTACCATTTTTACATTTAATCCTGCATAAGCCACGGATAAGGTTACCTGGTCACATACACGTCTTGTTGCAAAGGGAGTAAAAGTATGTGTAAATGGTATCTTACCCATAGTAGACATACCAGCTGCAACTCCTATCATGTTAGCTTCTGCAACACCTAAATCTTCGCATTTCTCAGGGTATACTTCCTGAAATCTCAGGGTACCGGCAGCTCTCATAAGATCGGCTTCCACAAGGCAGATGCGGTCATCCTTTGCTGCATATTCCAGCAACAAATCAACATAGGTTTCTCTTAACCATCTATCTTCTAATACCATTTAGATTTCCTCCTTATCCAAAAGTTCAACAGCCTTCTTCCACTGTTCTTCCGTGATTGGCATATTGTGGGATGTTATCATGTTTTCACAGAAGTATGCACCCTTACCCTTAATCGTGTCCAAAATAATCATTGATGGCTTACCTTTAATTTTTCTTGCATTATCAATTGCTTTTTGAATCCCTTCAACACTATGACCATCCACAACCTGTACATGCCATCCAAACGCTTCCCACTTCTTATCCAGGGGCTCAAGTCCATTCACATCCTCTGTAAGACCATCAATTTGCATCTTATTATAATCAGTGAAGGCAATTAGGTTATCAAGCTTACGACTTCCTGCCGCCATTGCTGCTTCCCATATCTGTCCTTCCTGGCTTTCACCATCACCAATAATGGTATACACGCTAATGGGCAGCTTGTCTTTTTTACCTACAATAGCCATACCAACCGCTGCAGAAAAGCCCTGTCCCAAGGAACCCGTGGACATATCAATTCCCTTAGTAAGTTTCATATCGCAGTGGCTTGGAAGGTTAGTTCCAGGCTGGTTTAAGGTATCCAACTCTTCCATGCTTAGGAAGCCTTTTAGAGCAAGGGTTGCATAAAGAGCAGGGCCGCCATGACCTTTGGATAGAACAAAACGGTCTCTATCATACTTCTTTGGATCTTTTGGATCCACATTCATTGTGTCAAAATATAGTACAGAGAGTACCTCCGCCAAGGTTAAAGCTCCGCCAATATGTCCTACTCCCAGCTTACCAATGGTACTAATCGTGAGCTTTCGTATCTCTCTTGCTTTTTCTTCTAAAACCGAAATCTTTTCCATTACAACCACCTTCCTATAAAATTGATTTCAAGAGTTCATATACTGTTTCTTTATTCATCTTAGCAGGTGTTAACTGAATGATTGCTGCTTCTAGACCAACCTCAGTTATATGTTCCAGATCAGATTCCTTAACTCCTATTTGATTTAATCGAACAGGCATATTCATACTAACCATAAGTTTCTCAACAGCATCTGCTAATTCCTCTCCACTGTTATAGCCTAAGTAGGATGCTAAATACGCCATCTTCTCTTTTGCACCTTGTGAAGCAATACGAATAAATGCTGGTAAAGTAATAGAGCATGCAGTTCCATGGCTAGCACCAAACTCAGTTGTTAGAGGGAAGCTTATTGCATGAATACCTGTGGTTCTTGTCTGGCTGAATGCTATTCCTGCAGTTAAACTAGATAGTAGCATTGCACCACGAGCTTCTTGATTGCTTGGCTCATCATAAGCTTTTTTGATATTCTCTAGAATACTCTTTAATGCTCCCATTGCTAACATATCACAAATAGGTTGGCTATTTTTATTCCAGTAGGCTTCAATTGCATGGCAGAAAGCATCCATACCCGTGGAAGCAGTAACAGCTGCTGGTAAAGTATAGGTTAATTCCGGATCAATAATTGCTACATCTGCCCAGAACTGATCATTTACCATAGGCATCTTTATGCCAGCTTTTTTATTGGTATATACACCTACATTCGTTACTTCACTACCTGTACCTGCTGTGGTAGGGATACAAACCAACATTGCTTTTCTCTTAGAAAGGGTTCTTGTTCCTCCGGCATAATAATCATAAATGCTTCCTTCATTATCAACCAAACAGGAAACTATTTTACATACATCAAGGGCACTACCGCCACCCAGACCAATAACACAATCTGCTTTAATCTCACGAGCTACAGCTGCGGCAAGGTCTACACTCTCACAGGATGGATTGGGTTCTATGTCGCTAAAATAAGCAACCTTGCTTGCATTTAAACTATCGCCGATTTGATTTGCCACACCGGACTTGAATAAAAACGGATCTGATATAATTAAAACATTGGTTGCTTTGATAAATTCCGCTGCCTGTCTTGATGCACCTGCTTTATAGCAAACCTTAGTGGGCATATAATAATTAAATGATTGCTCCATTCTCTTTTCCTCCTTCTTTCATTCAAGAGAGCTGCCAAAAAGTCATTAGCATTTTCAGCAGCTCTACTTATCCAATCCTTATTTCAAGGATTGTGCTATATCTGTAAATATTACACCTAGTCCATGGGCACCAGCATCAGGATAGCCAAGACTTCTCTCGCCAACAGTACCAGCTCGACCCATTCTTGCTACAATTTTCTCTGTTGCTTTTGCACCTTCCACTGCTGCTTCTGCTGCTTTTTCAAAGACCTCTTTCATGGATGTCTCTTTTGCACTTGCACTCCATGTATCTGCACAAGGCACCAAAGCATCAATCAAAGTCTTATCTCCTACAACGGCACCACGTCCAAAGGAACGCTCACCAGTTGATTGAATTCCTTTTACTGCTGCTTGCATCATCTGAGCAAAATCTGAAGTACTTAATTCCTTCTTACCAACAACACTTCTGCCTGCTGCACGGAAGGCAGATCCCCAGATAGGGCCAGATGCTCCTCCACAGTATTCCATAATAACCAAGGAACAAGCCTCAAGGAAGGAAGCAATGCTATCATTCTCAATCATCTCTTTCCATTCTCTCTTAAGCTGTTTAAAGCCCTTAGCCACACTCATACCAAAATCTCCATCACCAGCATGGGAGTCTAACTCACAGAAAGGAATTTCGTTCTTGATTATGCTTTCGCTCATCTTATCAACAATGTAATGCATATTCTCAAGAGTGATTGCACCCTTAATCTCTGCATATTCTGCAGGAGTTTCAACCACATAAGAAACTTCTTTTGCTTCCTCACTGCTTGCTGCCACATTCACATAAGGAATGCTTTCCACAGGTCCGCTAATATGAATAGCAGGTGTCTCACAGGGTTGTGATAATAAATCTTTTAGCTCTTCATCTAATCTAAGAATAGAAACTGAAGCACCAGCCATATCAATACTTGTCATGAAGTTCCCAACAAATACACGGGCTACTGATACTTTTGCCTTATCTAACTCTCTGCAAACCGCATTGTTTAACAGATATAACTCTTGAAGAGGACTTCCGCCAAATCCATTGACAAGAAGGGCAATTTCTTCTCCTTCTTTTACTTTAAGATCATCCAAGAGAGCTTCTACCATTCTCTTTGCTAATTCATCTGCAGGAGCAATCTTTTCCCTGCTGATACCAGGCTCGCCATGGATACCTACACCGTATTCCATCTCATCCTCACCTAATTCAAAGGTAGGAGTTCCCTTCGCAGGAACAGTACAAGATGTTAAAGCAAAACCAATACTTCTTACATTAGCGATGGCTTTCTCAGCTACAGCCTTTACCTGATCAAGCTCCATACCCTTTTGTGCAGCGGCACCGGCAATCTTGTGTACAAATACAGTACCAGCAACACCTCTACGGCCCACCGTATACAGACTATCTTTTACTGCAATATCATCATCTACCTTAACATAGTCAACTTTGATACCATCTTCTCCAGCTAAATATGCTGCATTTTTGAAGTTCATCATATCACCGCTGTAGTTCTTGATGATAAGCAGGGTACCTTTTTCACTTGCAGTTTCTTTGATTGCCTGATACACCTGGATCTGGGAAGGTGAAGCAAATACATCACCACATACTGCAGCGTCAAGCATACCCATTCCCACAAATCCCGCATGTGCCGGCTCGTGACCACTTCCACCACCACTAATCAAACTTACTTTTTGTTTATCTATATCTTTCTTATGAACAATTTTGTATTTAGGATTAAACTTAAGTTCTGGATGAGCCATAGCAATACCATTACACATCTCAATAACTGTTGTCTCCGGTTTATTGATTATCTTCTTCACTACTTAACACCTCTTTCTTTTTTGTAAGCAGCACCAAGCTTATCTGCAGTGGAGATTGCTGCAGCAACAGCCTCGACAGTGATAGGGAATGGCATGGAGTGTACGGACTCTTCTGGAATACAAGCCTTCTCTGCCACTTCTATAAGCTCTTTCTCAGAAATCTCTGTTACACCAATATCTGCAAGGCATACAGGAAGTCCAACACTTAAGCAGAAATCAAATACTTCGTTAAGTTCTTCTGAGGATACATTTTCAAGTACAAGCTGTGCAATTGTACCAAAAGCAACTTTCTCACCATGGAAGTATTTATGAGTTCCCTCTAAAATGGTAAGACCATCATGGATTGCATGAGCGCCAGCAAGTCCAGCACTTTCAAAGCCAAGTCCAGAAAGAAGAATGTTAGCTTCAACAATATTCTCAAGGGCCTGTGTTACCTGATTAGCATCACAAGCAGCTTTTGCCTTAACACCATCTTCTAATAATGTCTCGTAACAAAGTCTTGCTAAGGCCATTGCTGTATTAGTTCCCTTTGCAGGACCACATACCCCTTCTCTAAATCCACAGGGAAGACCAGCATTTACATTAGAATAAGAATTAGAGGTTGCTCTCGCTTCAAAATAAGTGGATAATGCATCACCCATTCCGGATACAAGAAAACGTGTAGGTGCATTTGCAATAATAACAGTATCAATAAGAACTACACTTGGGCTCTGTTTAAAGTATGCATAGTCATCAAATGCTCCATCAGGAGTGTACAATACTGCTGAATGACTTGTGGGAGCGTCTGTTGCTGCAATGGTAGGAACGATAATTAATGCTTCACCTTCGGCAACACATTTTGCTGTATCAATAGCTTTTCCACCACCAAGACCTATCGTACAGTGACATTTCTTTTCTTTTGCTAACTCTTGTAATCTTGCTACTTCTTGTCTTGAGCACTCACCGTGAAAACCGCTTTCTACAAAGGTAACTCCAAATTCTTTTGCTGTAGCATCCAGTTTATCTTTAACTCGGTTTACATCATCCGGATGTGCAATTAATAGTGCCGATGTTCCAAAAGTTTTAACAAAATATCCTAAGTTTAAAATCTCATTCTCGCCTTGAACATATTTCGATGGACATATAAATGCTTTTCTCATAATGAAATAACCTCCATATTTTTTAATTGATTTAATTATAACGCTGCCAATATCTTATGTCAATGCTTTTTATTAAATCTTTTAATTAAATACCTAATTAATTATTATTTATCGTTATTATTACAACTATATTTGGGTATTAATTGCATTTTCTATTAATTCTCTTAATTATAATTCCCATATTATATAAGATTATTTAAATCTAAAAAATACATTTTCCCTAAAATAAATATTACTTTTGACATATATGACAACATTTCGACTATTTTTACTCTTTATTATTGCTATTTTTCTCTATTAATTAAATCTCTTTACTATTAAATCCGGATATTTTAATCATGAACCAATGGATCTTTTTTTATTATCTCCTTAATCATATCTTCGTATACCTTTTCTTTTTCTATAAAATAAAAAAGCCTTACATCAAATAAGATGTGAGACTTTTTCTAATAATTTTACAGTTTAAAAAACAGAAACATTAAATATTAAACCGCCACTTCTTCCTCTAGCTCTTCCTGGTAATAGTGTGCCTGCTTCTCAAACATCTGGGCATACTTTCCCATTTGTTCCATTAGCTCATTGTGAGTTCCCTGTTCTATTATCTCTCCATTTTCAAATAGGTAAATACGATCGGCATCCCTGGTGGTAGATAATCTATGTGAAATAAAGATTATAGTAGCATCCTTGGCATTCTCCATCATATTCTGATTAAGGGTATATTCCGCATAGGGGTCTAAAGCACTGGAGGGTTCATCCAAAATAGCTATGGATAACTGCCCTGTCTTTGCAAACATTCTAGCTATAGCAACCTTCTGTGCCTCACCTCCTGACAACATAGTTCCCTCCTCAGAGAACTCTCTGGTCATCTGGGTATCAATTCCGCCTGGTAGCTTCCCAAGCTTCTTGCCAAAGTCCGCCAGCTTTAACGCCCTTAAGACTCGGTCAGCATCTGCTGGCTCAGTCTCATCCATAATTACATTCTCACCAAGGGATGCACCATAAATTTGATAATCCTGAAATACCGCCCCAAAGATATCTCTGTATTTCTTGGTGGAATAATCACGGATATCATTACCACCATACCAAATAGCACCCTCCGTTACATCATATAGACGCATCAAAAGCTTTACAAAGGTAGTCTTTCCTGCCCCGTTCTCTCCAACAATGGCAATTTTCTCACCGGGTCTAACGGTCATATTGACATTATGAAGTGTATCATTGGTTGCTCCTTCATATCGAAAGGACATATTTTTAATCTCAAGTACTTCCTTTTTGGAAGGAACTTCTTTCGTTCCCTGCTGTCCTTCAATCTTAATTTCATATTCTATAAAGCGACGGAAACGATGAGCAAACTGTCCTACCTTCTGAAATTCCACCAAAGCATAATTCATTCCATCCAGTCTGTTTCTAACAGAGTTGGCTGCATTATTCATGGCCGCCACATCACCAAGCGAAATACTCCTCTTAACAATTGCCAGATACCCCAGATACATAGGAATGCAGAAATAGGAAAGGAAGGTAAATACCGTAACCCAATTAATAAGAGATAATATTGCTATCTTTATACCATAATTTCTTGCCTTCTTAGCAACTTCTTCAATAGCATCATCAAATTGTCTACGCAAAGGTACTTCAATACCAGAAAGTTTAATCTCCTTGGCATATTCCGGTTGGTAGAACACTCTCTTAGAATAGTCAGCCTTACGCATAATCCTTTTTTGTTCCAGTTCATATTCATACTCTGCCTTCGTGATAGCAAAACGTGTTATCATATTGACCAGAAAGCCTGCCACAGGGAAAATTGCAATTACAGGATTTATAGTAAGGATTAACCCGCCTAGGGCAACGATTGTCGTTATATTACCAAATATCCATGCAATACTTATAATACCATTGGTAACCATCTCTTCTGATTGGGACGCTGCAATTACAAAATCATCAAAATATTCCTTATGGTCATAACAGATTAAATCGATATCGGCTGTTTTCTTAATAAAATCCGCCTGTATCTCACCGGTTACCAGAATAAATTTGGCCCGGGCCCAGTTATCAATGATTACTTCTAAGGACTGCCCTATTCCCATTATAAGCATCCCAAAGAGGATAAAAAGTAATGTATCCCCAAAGCTCTTGCCTATGTCAGAAAGCATATCTATAAATATCTTAATCATTAAGGTATCTATAAGAGCATAAATCAATCCGCAAATCATATGGCCAAAGATTACAAGAACTACGATTTTCTTATTAATCCTAAGGGCATATTTTAATACATAGGCAACATTTGATATCAATTGTCTAATTGTCAGCTTCTTCTTTAACTCATTATCATCCATATTATCTTTGTTCTTGCCCCTCATGTTATGCCACCTCCGTTCCTTCTCTGTAATTCTTAGCCTGGAGTTCGAACATTTTTGCATAACTTCCACCTAGGGCAATTAGTTCATCATGGCTTCCCCATTCCTTGATTTGTCCTTGTTCCAGGAAGAAGATTTTATCCGCTATTCTTGCAGAGGATAGCCGGTGGGATATGAAAAACACTGTCTTTCCCTCAGACACCTGCAACATGTTATTATACATGTTATATTCTGCAATGGGATCCAGAGCACTGGATGGCTCATCAAGAATAACAATATCTGGGTTCTTGGCAAATACTCTGGCAATAGCAATCTTTTGTGCCTGCCCTCCAGAGCAGACAAAGCCTTCATTATCAAATTCCTTGGTAACCATTGTTTCGATGCCCTTAGGAAGCTCCATAAGCTTGTCCCCAAACTGTGCTTTAATTAATGAAGTAACCACCAACTGCCTCTCTTGTTCTGACTGAGGTTGACGCATCAGTACATTTTCAGCTAGAGAGAGGGCAAAGATTTGCAAGTCCTGGAATACGGTCCCGAAATGGCTGTGATAGTCCTGCATATCATATTGCTTCACATCAAAGCCACCTACAAGAATTTTGCCTTCTGTTACAGGATATAAGCCCATTAAGAGCTTTATGAGCGTTGTCTTGCCAGCACCATTTTCTCCAACCAGGGCAATTCTTTCTCCCTTTTTAATCTTAAGGGATAGATCATCAATGACTGGCTTTTTAGCTCCTACATAGGTGAAGGTAACATGGTCGAATTCAATATCTCCCAGAACTCCTTCCACTTTCTTAGTTCCCGGAGTACCCTGAGAGGATTCATATTCTAAGAATTCCTTTAAATTATTCATATAGAGGCAGTTTGTTCCTGCGTTAATCATCTTTGTTACTGATTCCTTAATCTGATAGGATATAAATCCAACTGCAGAAAGCATTGCAATATATGCCGCCAGCTTAGTGCTTCCATTGATTTTAATGACATAAGCTACATAGATATAGGAACTGAAGAATGCAAGACTAATGAAAACAACATATTCCATAAACTGATAAAAGGCTATTTTCTTACGATGCTTCACATGAACCTGATAGCGGTCTGTATAATTTTCCTTGTGTTTCTTAAACAGGATGTTACGGATACCATACAGACGTATTTCACTTGCATATTTTTTCTCATAGAAGACCCTTTTTGCATATTCCATTACCCTTTTGGTATGTGTCTCATCCTTCCTTAGTTGGAATTGTTCCCTATTCTGCTTACCACCAAAATAAAGGGAACCAATAACCGGAGGAGCAATGAACAATATCAACCAAGGATCCACAAAAGCGATAATACCAAGACTGAATCCCGCTGATAAGAAAGTTCCAAGTGATATTGCCAGATCTGATAGGCCATCCATGGATTTATTCAGACACTCATCAAATACTCTTGAGAATTTATCGTAGAAATCCGGTTGTTCATATCTGCTTAGTTCAATGTCAGTTGCTTTGTCTATTACTTTTGTAAAAATATGCTTATATACAGTGGGTCTTTTTAATCGAATATAATAAGCATGGCCAGCAGAAGCAAGGTGAATTACAATATGCAGGCAGCAAAAGCTTATAACAAACTTCGCCAGCTTTGTGTAATCTAGCTTTGTCTCGATTAAGGTGTAAATCATCTGCGTAAAATATACGACGAAGAAGGCATTAAAAACTTCTTCTGAACAATTTTTGTAAAATGTGAAAATAACACAACCCTTATCAGCCTTCCAGATCATTTTGATCGTATAAGCCATACTGCCGGCCACAGACATTTCTCTCTTCTTATTTTTATTTTTTTCTTTCATAAACCCCTCCAGCTGCCCTTTTTAAAGCCAATATAACAAATCCCCTATAATCTTTATTTATGGTTCTACTATTATTGTGCTAACAATGTACCATTGTACCATATTTATCCTTTCTTATAAATGGTAAAAAACAAATATAAAAATGCAATATTATGATTTTTAATTACACCAACAACTCTTTTAAATACCTTCCTGTATAGGATTTCTTCACCTTCGCCACCTGCTCCGGAGTCCCCTGTGCTACGATATATCCGCCCTGAGCTCCGCCCTCCGGCCCTATATCGATGATATAGTCTGCAGATTTAATGACATCCAGATGATGTTCAATGACAATTACAGAATGACCTTGATCCACCAGCTTATTCAAACACACCAGAAGCTTTGCAATATCCCACATATGAAGCCCTGTGGTTGGTTCGTCCAAAATGTACAGGTTATGCGCTCCCTTCTTGATCTTTGCCAGCTCATAAGCCAGCTTCACTCTCTGCGCTTCACCACCGGACAAGGTTGTGGAACTCTGCCCCAGACACAGGTAACCAAGGCCCAGCTCATGCATGATAGTTAGCTTATGCTTTAAATAGCTATGGTTCTTAAAGAATTCCAGAGCTTCTTCCACTGTCATATTTAAAACATCTGCTATACTCTTCTTACCATATTTAATCTCCAGTCCCTCTTCGCTATAACGCATCCCCTTGCACATAGGACAGATGGTCTCAATATCAGCCATAAATTGCAGGTTTGTTATGATAATACCATCTCCGCTACAGTGCTCGCAGCGGGTTCCGTTGGCATGGGTCAGGCTAAAGTCAAGAGCTCTATAACCCCGTTCAACTGCCTCTGGCTGTGTGGCAAATAAATCACGAATTTTATCAAAAATTCCAATATAGGTTGCTGGATTTGACTTGGAATTCCTACCAATGGGGGTCTGATCGATATTAATTACATTATTAATCTGTTCTGAACCAAAGAGAAAATCATGCTTACCCGGAACTATACGGGCTCCCGTCTTATCAATCTTTAATTGCTTATACAATATTTCATTAATCAAAGAACTCTTTCCGGAGCCTGATACTCCCGTCACACACAAGAATACACCAAGGGGAATATCCAGATCCACTTCCTTTAAATTATTTTCTCTCGCTCCCTGTATGGATAGAAAATTATCCCCTAGATTTCTGCGTTGTTTCGGAAGCTCAATTTTTTCTCTTCCTGATAGATACTGCCCTGTTACTGAAGTACTTTCCTGCATGATGTCTTTTATGGTCCCGCTTGCAACAACATTTCCACCGTGAATACCCGGTCCTGGGCCAATCTCTATAATATGATCTGCACTTTTTATAGTATCTAAATCATGCTCCACCACAATGACTGTATTTCCGATATCACGAAGCTTCTTCATGGTTTCTATTACTCTGTGGGAATCTCTGGGATGCAGTCCAATGCTTGGCTCATCCATGACATAGAGCATTCCCATGAGCTCGCTGCTAATCTGGGTGGACATCTTAATTCGCTGCATTTCACCACCGGAGATACTATCACTTCTTCTAGTAAGGCTAATATAATGAAGCCCTATGTCGATTAATAGACTAATTCGATTTGATATCTCTTTAATAATTGTATCTGCCACATCCCTAATATCTTCATCAAAAGTCAGGGAAGACAAGAAGTCTAAAAGCTGTGGAAGTTGCATCCTGCTAAGGGTATCAATGTTCCTGCCACCAATGGTAACCTGAAGACGTTGTTTCTTAAGCCTTGCTCCATTACACTCTGGACATGTTTTTTCAATCATACAATCCTTTATGAATTCTGGTTCAAAAGCTTCTGCTGTGGAGCTCTTGCGGATATACTGGCGGTACCAATGTTCCATCTCATGAACATATCCCCCGAAGGGCATCTCCCGTCCCACAATCCAATTTCTCTTCTTGGCTTCGGGAGGTTGCTGCATGAGAACTGGTTCACCCTTTGTACCATAGAATAAAAGGTCATGAACCTCATTTGATAGTTCATTAAAGGGTGTATCCAGACTAAAATTATATTGCAAAGATAAGCTGTATAGCATAACACTACGATAGCTGTCCTTGCTGCTAATATTATATACCGTATTTTTAAGTGCACCCTTATTTAAGCTTTTATCCGGCGCTACCACGAGAAAACGCGGCTCCACCACATAGGATTTACCCACGCCCATACAGGTATGGCAGGCGCTGGCAGGCGTATTAAAGGAAAAATGAAAGGGCTGCATATCACACAAAAACATATGATGCTTTGAACAAGCAAAGTTGTCATAAAATCCTGGTATCTCCTCCCCTATAATCTCAATTTTTATCATAATATCCTCATCCAAGGAAAGCATGGCTGCTTCTATCGCTTTGGCTATCTGGATATAGGAATCCTTCTTCAAGGTGAAGCGGTCAATAATAAGCTCCATGTAATAGGACTTCGTCTCATCTATCTCTTTCTTTTCAGCCAAAGAGAAGGGTTTGCCATCAACCAGCAGGTTCTTATACCCTTTCTCCCTGTATTGTCCAAAGGTATAATTGTAATCTTCCCCATAGATTTTATAGATGGGAGCACGCAGTTCCACCACCGTGCCAAGGGGTAAGGTAATGATACGCTCCGCAATCTGGGCTGGGGTTAACTGCTTTAAGGTCTCTCCACATTCCGGACACCTTCCAACACCTGCTGTTGCATAGAGAAGTCTTAGGTAATCATTAATATCTGTCACCGTACCCACGGTGGATCGGGGATTGTTATTCCCCTTCTTCTGCTCAATAGCAATTACCGGAGATAGACCTCTAACATAATCCACCTTGGCCTTTTTCAACTGACTAATACGACTTTTAGCAAAGTTAGAAATAGAATCAAGAAATCGCCTCTGTCCTTCTCCGTATATAACATCAAAAGCCAGAGAAGACTTACCCGAACCGGATACACCGGTGATAACCGTCAATTTGTCCCTTGGAATCTCTATGGAGATGTCCTTTAGATTATTTTGCTTTGCTCCTGATATTTCAATCGTTGTACGCACAGACATATATTTTACTCCCTTCACCGATTTAAAAATTAATATATTGGTATGCAATCTCTTCTACTGCCAGCTTACTCTTGGGTGTTATTCTAATAGGCTGGGATACTTTCGCTATAATACCCTTATCCGCCAGATAATCTAATATTCCTATGATAAAATGGTTATCACTCTTAAAGAACTTGGTAATCATAGTTACTGTCCTCACTTCCCCATCTGCCATATAATCCAGAATGGGTTTTTTGAAAACATCTATATGCTTCTCTAAATACTCATCCATCTTATCAATTGCCTCGTATATTTCCTCTTGGCTATAATGATGAGACATGGCATTATCATAGTACATAGACATTAGGGTGGGATTTACACTGGTGGCCCTTACAATAGCCTCTCTGGTAGGTATCTCATTGCTTACACATAATTCTATTCGTGAAATCATCTCTGCTGCTTTCAAAATAAAATATTGGGCATATAGAGGATCCTTTTTAACCTTAATCCATTTTAAACTCTTTTCATGGTAATAAATCAGCTCGCAGGCAAGAAATAATACTGTTAAGGCCATATCATCCATGCCCATACTTTTATATTCTTCATAATATTCGTAAAGGCTATCATCGGTGGAATACACCATGGTCCCCTTTGCATAAAAAGAATGAAGAAAAGAGCCACCGCTCAAGCCTTCAAGAAAACGTTTAAAGCCACTTCGGGCTACAACATAGCAATTAATTGTTATATCATCTTCAATAATGCAAAAGGAATCATTTTTTAATGCCTGATCCCTTACCACCAAGGTCATATCAATATCACTTTTCTCCCATACCTGATCGTAGGACAGACTTCCGCATATAATTACGGCTATGGTATTGGAATCCTTCTTCATCTTAGCTACAAAGCTGTCCGCCGCTTCCTGATAACGCTTTGTCAGTTCTTTTTGCAGGTTTTCTTTCATGGCATCACCCTTCTGCCACCTAACATGGCTTATCTATTTATTGCGGTTGCCTGCTTACCTTTTGTATCTAGGTAGCGTGCACCCTGGTATTATTATACCTATCTTTTTATATGAAACCTGACAGAAATTGCTATGATGAGGTCTATAATAGGACAAAAATTGCTGAGTTAGGTTTTGACCTGTTCTATCCTTGTTCCCTTTCATGAGACTGTGATATAATGGTAAAACCAAATAAGATTTTATCTATATAAGGGGAGCATATGGATAATAATTTATTAGAAATTATCAAGAAGACAACTGAATATATTGAAACTCATCTGTTAGAGGATATCAATTTAGATAGTATATCTGACAATGTAAACATTTCCAAATTCCATCTGCTGCGCATCTGGAAGGGTGCTACCTCTACCGGGCTAATGGAATACGTCCGACGAAGAAGAATTGCCTTATCTTTGGGAGATTTGATTAGTTCACGTAAGAGCATTGAATTTATTTCCTGCAAATACTCCTTTGGTTGTGAACGAACCTTTAACCGGATATTTAAAGAAGAGTATCATACAACACCAGCCAAGTGGCGCCGCAACCCCTTCCCTCTGAAAATACTAGATCGTTTTAATGCAGACTTTATGAACTGTGCTGGGGAGGGTCTTCTCTTCTTTCGCTCCATTATCGTCTTGCCCTCCTTTTCCATTGCAGGAATTAAATATAAAATTGGTGTCCAGGATAACATTCTTAATCAAGCTGCCAATAAGCTGGGTGTGAATTTTTTCTATCATCATCGCCTCGAAGTGATTAATCCAGTTGAGAAGGATGTCTATATCGGTTACACCACCATACCGGATAACTTTGAGAACTATACCTATTATCAACCCTCCGTACAGGTAAATCGAAATAGCATCTTGGCCCCTAACATGGAGATTAAGCATATAAAACCTCACAAATATGGTGTTTTTACATACATGGGACCCCACCGTCCTGAAGAAATTTCTTCAAAAACACTGGGGCCCATTTGGAATTACATTAATGAAATTTGGGTGCCGACAATACAGTTTGATTTAAAGGAACCCTTCCATTTTGAATATATAAATTATGCAAAATGTAACAAACAATATTGTGAATGTGATCTATATTATCCCATAGCAGAACTTTAAAAATTTATTACAAGTCAGAGGAAATCCTTTCCTACTGGCTTTTTTTATGTCATTGATTCATGGGGTCCTTCTGCGCACATATCTAAGTCATGCTTAGCATCCCCATCTGTTAATAGGGCCGAAGTGTTATTAGACTTATGATCGCTGTTATAGGCAATTCTCATGATATATTCCTTAATAACTCCTCGCTTTTTATCATCCAGCTTCAGATATTCCAGAATTATTTTTCTATCCAGGTCATCCAGATTATAATAATGAGATAATTGTTCAACTCCATCAAACTCTTGTCTAAAGATTTCCCCTTCACCGCTTCTAAGCCATTGCACATTGATACGAAACTCCTTACATATCATAAGAAGCATCTGCTCCGTCAAATTGCGTTTACCACTTTCTATTTTAGAAATACCAGCTGCGGTAACACCTAATTTCTTTGCAAAGTCGCTCTGACTCATATTCAGTTGATTTCTTATTGTTTTAACTCTTGTATTCAAAGTGCTACGCCCCTTCCAATCTGATAATAACAAAAATATCCAATTTAGTCAAATTATTTCCTGTTATATATTGACAAACAGTACTATGTTAAGTATAATGTTGGCATAGTCATTGTCAATTATTGTAACACTGGTATATATTATGGAAAAGAGGTAATAAAATGAAAGAAAATGAACCTCTCCCGAATGTCGATAAAGACACGCAAGCTATAATAGATATTTTGAAACAATTGGATTTAATACAGAAGCAGAATATCCTGGATAAAATCCATAAAGCTCATGATATTTCAGATGAAACTGTAATACATTCTTCTTCAGACGAGAGTAGATATATTGAGTGAAGAAGATTTAATAAAAGCTTTCAATAAAGCATAGGATAAACAAAGTATATTCCCCAAATAGACTAAATATGGATTATTATTCCCCAATTTAATTGTATCTTATGCTTTATTGATGTTTGCAAATAATCTAAATTGCTTGGCCAAGTTATTTTCCCTAATTGTATCACATCTGACATTATATAACAATAATGAGAAACTAAATCCAGATTACCATTTTCAAATATGTTAACCCTGTCTGGGGTACTTAATAAATCAATATATCTTTAGATGAAAAGGGTCACAGTTTTATAACAATCACATAAAATATTACATAGTCTATCAGCTCTATCGGAGGTTTACATGGATTCAAGGCGAGACTTTGTTCAGCAATCGCTGGAATTACATCTTTTTTTTGGAAGAATTATGAAAGAGCACTCTTTTTTCTTAGAATTAGGTTTTACCCCAAGAGACAGCAACTATACACAGCAGGCAGATGCCTTTCGTACAGAATTCGATCAGCTATTATGGGAAGTTGTATCAATTTCTAATGGTGTCGTATGCTCTGATGTACTTAGCTCCGGAGAAGTATTTACCCAGTTTACACTAGAAGCCGAGAGGGCTTCCTCCTTCTATACGGGCATCAATATACCAATTGCATTAACACAGGCAGAAGAAAGATTAATGGGAAATGATACCTTTCCTATAAATACAATGCTCGAGGAAAGAGTATATCATATTAATCAGAGATATATTGACTTAGTATCAGAATTAATACGATTTAAGTCTATAATTTTATCAAATGTCCTATCCTGCAAAATGTTTACTGTAAATTATCCCTTGCTCATCGACCATATTATGCGTGAGGCAAGGCTTTATTTACAGATGATTCAGAGATTACAAGGCGGACATGAGTTGAATTTGGAAGAGGATGCCTTAGAACAGGAAATGTTCTGGAATCGAATTATGGCAGAGCACTCTAAATTTATCCGCGGACTCCTGGACCCAACAGAAGAAGATTTAATAGCTACAGCAAATAATTTTGGTAATGAATTTGATCAGCTGACCGCCGAAGCAAAAGCCGCTATGGATAGGTCCTCCTACTCTGATAGGGTAACTGAGGATAGCCTAGCTGCTACAGAGGAAATTCGTAATTTTAAGGCACAAGGAACCCAAGGTCTCATTGAATGTAAAATTAAATCTATCATCATACCTTTATTGGGTGACCATACATTAAGGGAAGCCAACCATTTCCTTAGACTTTTAAAGAATTTCAAAAAATAAAACTGTGATAGCAAATACCTTTAAAAACAGTAATAAAAGCAAGAGGTACCCTCTATATAACCTAGCAAAGCTTGTTGTTACTTCACTTTACCTTGCGAAAATAAAATCCCCCTTGAAAGTTTTCCATAGTTGTACTGAGATTTTGGTACGTCATGGAGAACTTCTAAGGGGGATTTATTATATTTACTTGGGATAGTTTGCTAGCTCTTAATTCTGAAATCTAAACTCTACTACCCCTATTCTGCCCAACAAATGGATACGTAAAGCTTTTCTTTCTCCAAGAGCTATATCAGTCATTTTTATGGGCATCTCTATTTCTTTAAAGTCCTTCATGGCTTCTAAGGTAATCTCACCAATTTTATCTTCTCCATACCATACTGTAACCGTCCCCTGTTCCTCAGCTTTCATATCCAGCATTAGTTTCTTGTAATGAACACGAAAGCATACATCCTGATAGACAGCGTCTCCTCTTTCTGGCAGATTACTGCTGCCAAGTGCTTTCTTTGGCAGGATACAGGGCTTCCCGTCATGCCCTCGATGCAAATACAAATTATCGTAGCTATCATAGTGGTCACAGGATATTGCTTTAGACATATCTCTAGAGGGTATCACTGTGCCATTGACATGGATTGTAGTTTCCAATCTAATATCTTCGCTGGATGCTCCTATTACGAACTTATAGTCACTATCCTCCAGAATCATAGTACCTGTGACCACATCGTAATATTTTAATTCTTCATAATCTAGCAGAAAGACGATTTCCTTCACTTCCCCTGCAGGAATATAAATTCTTTGAAATCCCTTAAGCTGCTTTATGGGGCGAGTGGTTCTTGAGGATAACTGCTTGACATAGAGTTGAACAACCTCATCACTGTCGCTAAAACCTATGTTTTTAACCCCTAACTTAAGTTTTATATGATCTGTTTCCTGAGTTACTAGAAGATTCTCATAGATAAACTTCGTATAGGTCAAGCCATAGCCAAAGGGATACAGAACTTCTCCATCCCAATACTGGTAGGTGCGTTTGCCCTGTATGATATCATAATCCCTTTTGGGCGGGAGCTGTTCCTCCCTAAGATACCAGGTCATATTAAGTCTGCCAGCAGGAGAGAAATCGCCTGAAATGGCCTTAGCAATTGCAGTTCCAAGCTCCTGACTGCCAGAGGCTGTCATAAGAATTGCCGGTAAGTTCTCCTTCTCCCAATCAATGATATAAGGATAGTTGGTGATTAACACCAGAATAATATTGGGGTTTACTCTTTTTAAACTCTGTAAAAGCTTTCGCTGCTCTGCAGGTAAGGTAAGATTGATACGGTCAACACCCTCCTTACAATGAATGATTGGATGGCATCCCATAACTGCAATGACTTTATCAGCTTCTTTGGCAAGATCTACTGCTTGATTAATACCATTTGTAACTATCTCAAAAGAGAATATGGCTCCATTATTCATAAGGGTATTATCTATAAGGGTGATGTCTTTACCCTCATTATCCGTACTCTCCTCATAACCTTTGCTAGAATCAAAAATTAATCTATCTTCATCGTCTACAGAGATAGGCGTGTGATTCCAGCATTCTAATATATTATTCATACTACCATCAGCTGCCCGACCTACATTCTGCAAATAGAAAACTTCCTGGACAAACCAACTAAATACCTCATCCTTACTAGCAAGAATGCTCCCGGTATCCATATCAGCCATAAGGAACTTCTGTATTGATGTAGCCCGCAAGGTATGCCTGTTATCTCCCCAATCTGTGTGCTCAAATACTTCCGCATCCACTTTGCTCGTAAGAAACAAGGTTCCATCCGCTCTCACAGCAAGATAACGTTCACCAGCTCTAATCTTAATTCTGTCGCTCCCATCCGCCAGAGATAATACCCCTGGGGAGAACTTATTCTTCAAACCTTCCCATGAAGTTACTGTAGCTAAGGGTAGTCCTGAATACCAGTCTTTACACCACATATTTGCAAGGGGTCCTACCACAGCAATTCTTTCCTCCAAGGTAGCCTTAAGAGGTAACAACTCCTTGTCATTCTTTAATAAGATCATTGCTTTCTTTGCTACTTCCAGGCAAATATCCTTATGTTCCTTACAGTTTAACCACTCCGAACCGATGTCTGTGTAGGGACAGCTATTTCCCCTATCATACATTCCCAGGTGAAGCTTTGTAGCAAAGGTATTACCAAGGGCTCGGTCTATATCCTCTTCCCTAATGAGTCCTCTCTTAAGTGCCTCTCTAGCTGCTGCAATCACCACTTCTTCCCTGTCATTAAAGCAATCAACTCCTGCCTTCAATCCATAAGCCAGGGTTTGTGCATCAGTTTCAAAATATTTATGCTTTGTAACTGTTTGCTCCAGGTCCCCCATATCGCATACCACATGGCCTTTTAGTCCCCATTTATCTTTGGCAAGCTCCTGTATCTCCATATTTACAATAGCGGGTATTCCATTAATTTCATTATAGGAAGTCATAATTGCTTCTGCTCTGCCCTCTACAATAGCACGCCTGAAGGGTTCCAGATAATATTCGTATTTATTTCTTGGGTCTAAAGAGGAGGAGGAGCATTCCCTGCCTTCTTCCTCATTATTGGCATAAAAATGTTTGAGGGTTGCACCACAGCGTAGATAGAAGTTATCTCTACCCTGAAGACCTTGAATATAGGCTGAGGACAGTTTGCCCGTAAGATAGGGGTCTTCTCCATACCCTTCCTCTGTTCTACCCCATCTAGGATCCCTCTCCATATCAATAGTTGGTCCCCATCTTGATAATCCTATATTATTTTTCTTTTTATATACAGCTCTGGCCTCCGTACCTGTAACAGTTCCCACTTTCTCTAGTAACTCAGTATCCCAGGTGGCACTCATTCCAATAGGCTGTGTAAAGGTTGTTGTAAAAGCAGGCTCACCCTTATTCAGTCCCTGATCATGCCTTGCTTCCACTCCATGGGCAGCTTCGCCGCCAATCATAAAGGATTTAAGACCAAGCCGTTCTATTTCAGGTGCCCTGATTGTGAGGCATTGGAGTTTTTCCTCAAGGGTAAGTTCCTTCACTAGAAATTCAAGCCTCTCTTCCATGGGGAGCGTTTCCTTCCACAGGGGTGTTTCCTTATAATCCGGAATAATATCTGCTGAGTTTTGCTCTATATCCACCACATATAACCTCCTTTAAAGTAGAACCTCTTAGCTAAATTCCTTAGTTATATCTTTGAGTTTGTATCTTCTAGTTCTATCTTTTAGTTTTATCTTTTAGTTCTATCTTTTAGTTCTATCTTTTAGTTACACATCTTGACTAATCTCTTAGTTATACTTCTTAGTAATCTCTTAATTGCCATTCTTATCTCTTAGCTATACTCTTAATTCAAGTCCTTGGCATATCTCTTCAACACCTTAGCGTATTCTTCATAAAATTCACAATTCTTCATTAAAAAGGACTGGGGAAGCTTCAGAATTTCTTCTTTAGAATATTTCGCAAGCTCCTCTTTCAGCCAATACTTGGCCTCCAAATGATAAATAATTGCTCTCTGGCTAAAGCGAAGCTGGTATTTATCTTCCTCACTAACTTGGGGAAAATAGTTCTCACACAAATAATCTATAACAGCCTGTGCCATATCCGTGTCCTTGTAATGGCTCCAATAGGTATGTATTTTTCCTATGAATTTCATCCAAGGAGTGTCTGATGCAGGATATACCACCCCCATGAATTGTGCGTCCTTATAACACCACAAAGTCCATGAAACCTCATATTTTTTGAATAGATCCAAGGTATCTTCCACCAAACCTATTGTGAAAGACAGGTCCTCTTTATCTATATCATAACCAGCTTCCCCACAGAGGATTGGACGTGAAAATTGCTCACGAATCTGAATTAACTTCCTAAATACTGTTTCAAACTCTTGTTTTCTCTTATTACGATCATAATTCTTATTGAATAAATTGGGTTCCCATACTGTGGGATAATAATGAAAGGCCAGGGCAGTCTGTTCGTCGTCTATTGAATGAATACAAGAGAAATCCATTGCAAAGAAATCGCCTTCCAAAAACAGTATATGGTTTTTATCCACCTTACGTATGGCTGTGGTTACATCCTTGTAGAACTCATCGATTAAATCATCTTTGGGTATAAGGAAGGGTTCATTTAAAAGATCGTATCCCAGAAGAAAGGGTTCCTCCTTATAACGATCTGCAATGGCCTGCCATAATAATACCATCTGGTCTCTGAAAGCTTTATAATGCCAGAACTGGGGGTAGCCCGTCTGATTATCACTGTGCCAGTCCGGATTTTGACCGCCGGGTACGCTATGGAGATCCGGCAGAATATAAATTTCATATTTTCTTGCCATAGTCATCAGCCGGTCAAAATAGAAGAATCCTTCCTCTTTATAGACAGAAGGGTTCTGATCATCTATAAACAGATGATAATGAAAGGGTACTCTTAATAGATTAATGCCCATCTCCTTTAAGAACCTAAAATCCTCTTCTGTAACAAAATTCAGTGTAAATTGCCTAAAAAATTCATCTGCTGTTGCCTTTGTATATACCTCTTGGAAGGTTTTGCGAATCTGGCTGTCCGTAGCAGGTATTCCTAACATGAAATGCTCCAAATTAAGCCAGGTTCCAATTCCCAGCCCAGAGAAGAGTATCTCTTTATCATCTAAAACAAAAGTGGTTCCTTTCACCTTCACAAAGCTCATAAATAATTACCATGCCTTTCCATAGCCTGTAAACTCATTTGTTATTTATATTCATTGTATTGTCGCCCTGTTTCATAATAAAATCGTAGAGATTCATAGAGTCGATCATTGCAGTAATCTCTTTTACTGATTTCTTATTAAACTTTTGCAAAATATTATGTATCTGCGTCTTTACCGTAGACATTTCAACACATCGTATTTTACAGATCTCCTTTCTCGTCTTATGCTGTAGCAACAGATTCAATATCTCAAGCTCAGTGCCAGTTAGTGACGACACAATATTAACAGCATAAAGAAAACTGCTCTCATAAGATTTCACCCTTTTAAATTCATCCAATATTTTAGTAGCCAACTCAGGTCTTAAGGGTGCCTTATCGTAATATACATTACGAATGCTTTCAACTACTTCCTTGGGTTTTGCATTTTTCAGGATATAGTCACATACACCAAATTGAAAAGCGGTTAGAATCAGCTCATCTTCCTCATAAACCGTTAAAATAATTATTTTTAAATCCTGATATTTCCCTAGCAATTCTTTCGCAGCCCATAAACCGGCGTCTTTTTTCTCCATCTCAATATCAATAAGAACAATATCCGGTTTCTTATTATGTACCTGAAGGATTGCTTCCTCTCCGCTGGATACATCTGCAATTACTTCCATATCCTCTGTTTCTGACAGCATTTTCACATATCTCTTTCTGATAGGTTCCATATCCTCTGCGATTAAAACACGAATTAGTTTCTCCGACATAATACAAGACCTTCTCTCATAGATAAATAATTTATAGTTTAACACTTTTACAGTTCCTGCAGCGCCTTCTGTCCCCGAAACCTTCCAGGGGGTGCTTATCTACTGTCAGTTGAATCAAGATATATATTTATTCATATCCGGTAGAAATATTTTAAAATTCGTTCCTGCCCTCTCATGGCTTTCCACTTCAATTTTTCCTTCATGAGCCATAATAATCCTGTGAGTAAGTGCCAGTCCAATACCCCAATGCTTTGTAATAGGCTTGGAGGAATATAGGGGAGTAAATATATTCTTCATACTTATCTCAGGGATACCAATTCCGCTATCTTGAATGGAAAGAATAATCCAGTTACTGATAGACTGAAGTGAAACAGTAATTTTCCTCTGGTCAATTGGCACAGTATCCATTGAGTCAAGGGCATTTTCAATAATGTTTCTAACTGCCTGTTCAAAATAGGTTGGATCGATCATTACATTAGGAATATCATTCTCCATATTGGTAATTAACTTACAATTCCTAAAATCACTCTTACCCTTTGTAAGTATATCCATCATATATGTACTGATATCTGTCTCAACAAGATTAAGCTTGGACGTCTTAGTACTCCTGTGTATCGTATCCAGTCTATCATACAAATTATTACAGCGATTTAATAGTTCCTGTATACCATCTTCATTTTCTTTGAATACCTCAAGCATCTCTATCCCCGATTGAATTGCTAAAAGCTCATTCTTCATATAATGGCAGAAGATTTTGGAGGTTGTATCTGCCGCATCAATCTGTTTTGTTATAGTAAATTCCTTACCATTCATTCTCTTCTTAATACCTGCCCGTTGATAGATACAAAAGGCACATAGCAGGGTTGTAATAATCAAATAATATGGATAAGCCGTATAAATAATGTAATTATCACTTAATGGAACTGATAAATAAAGGGAATGATTTGCTATCTTTGATGTCTTAATAAGAAATGTCGGGGAAAACCAGAAAATAATCATATAAGACAGCATAATCAGTGTATAGCATATACCTTCTCCTATGAGATAGCTTCTTAGGAAGTGGAGAAAATATACTTTTTTATAGGTAAGACAAAGCTGAATGATACTAAATACGACAACACCCATATTTATAATAACCGTTACCTTACGAAAGACACTCTTGAACATCTCAATCTGATATAAGGACATTCTTCCAGGATAGAAAAATTGGTAAGTCTGATATTGAACGTCCGGATCATAAGCGATATATTCTATTAGCAAAATAACCAGCAATACAAATCTGAAATACTCCAGCTTATGAGGTGTAAGTTTTTTATGATAGGAAATAGAGAAGCAATATCCAAAAAATATTACTGCCAGTGAGGAGATGTTAAGCATTCGGATTATGATATCCTTGGAAACATCAAAAAACATTAAATATTTCCACACTGTTTTGGGTAAAGAAAAATAGTTGTTTACAATATTAAAATAGTAAGTATCTTTTGATAAATAGAAGATAATTGAAAAAATGGCCATAACATAAGCAATCAAAGTAGCTGCCAGATACTTAGAGGAGGTCTGGTTGTCTTTTTGAAGGAGCAGATAGATAAAAATTATAATTACAACAATAATAAAACAGAACACAAAATCATCCCTCCTATAATCTAAAGCAGTTGCAAATAAAGTATTATGTTGACGAAATATACTGTTAAAATTATAATATACTTGTCTAAAAAAAACAATAAACCCTACTGCCATAAGAAAGGTAATGTACATATATGAAGCTAAGATGGTTGTTGCTACTTATCTTTGTTGTAAGTTCTGCTTTTTTAACTAGCTGCAAAATTAGTAAAGTTGTTGAACCTATTCAAGGTACCTCCCTCTCATCTTCCAATATTACCGGAGAGAAAGTGGAATTGGATTATTATATCTGGGGCGATGAAGAATCCTATATTAAACCTGTTATTAATGCCTACTGTGCCCTAAATACCAATATTAAAATCAATTTACATATTATAGGTACTGATCTGTATGAGAGCGACATCAAATCCTTGCTGGCTACGGATACAAAGATCGATCTGCTGGGTGTCAGAGGCATATCCCAAATGGTTCAGCTTTATGACCAGGAACGACTTCTGGATCTGACTTTCTACATGAAAAACAATGATGTTGACATCACCGCTTATGGAAGTATGTTCAATGATATTGCAATCTCTTCTAAATATTATGTAATGCCCACCAGGAGCACCTGCTGGTTTCTACTATATAACAAGGCTATATTTGATAATGCTCAAGTCTCTTATCCACAACAGCTGACCTGGGATGAATACAGGCAGCTAGCCATTTCCCTTACGAAAGGAGAAGGTAACGACAAAATATACGGTGGCTACTGGGTCCCCTGGTGCTATAATTTTGCTGCCCTGCAACAATCCTCCTATCTGATTGATGATGATCTGACTTATATAAGAGAATCACTGAGTTTATTGAATAATTTCTATAATGTAGACGATTCCCATTTTAACTATAGAAAAATTCACGAAAAAGAGGCCGACTACCGTGAGGAGTTTGAAAAAGGTAATATTGCTATGATGCCTCAGGGCGAATGGATTATTAATATGCTCTTAGAGGATCAGGCTAAGGGAATTACCAATATTGATTGGGACATTGCTCCCATGCCTGTAATGGGCGGGCAGGACCCTGGTATAACCTGGGGACAGTATCAATTCATCAGTATCGCTGCAGATACCTCTTATCCCCAGGAAGCCTTTGATTTTGTCAAATTTCTCTGTGGTAAAGAAGGTGCCCGTATCTATGCTCAAAATGGCATTATCCACGCCTATACCAATGATGAAATCAAAGAAACTTACCTTAAAGCAGTGGGTAAGGAAGCTGCTTCCATATTCTTTAACTCAAAAAGAGTCCAAGAGCAATTAGCTTTATCCGGTTATGAAGAAGTTACGGAAGCTTTTAAAGTATATGCCGAGGAATATTTGTTGGGTAATATTACTCTTGATGACGCAATGCTCAAATTTAATGACATGAGAAGTGATATTCTTAACCCTTAACACCAGTAAAGGCCACACCTTCTACGATATACTTCTGAGCCAGTGCATAAACCACAACTACCGGAATTAAAGAAATTACCGTACCGGCCATGATAGCACCGTAGTTGGTATCAAATTGACGGCGGAAGGTAGCCAGCCCCAACTGGATCGTTTTCTTTGTATCCGTATCCAGATAAATCATCGGGCCCATATAGTCATTCCATACAGAGGTAAAGGTAAGTGCTGTTACTGTAGCAAGACCTGTCTTACTGAGGGGTAGTGCAATTCTGGTATAAATTCCGAAGGGCCCGCAGCCATCAATTTTTGCAGCTTCGTTAAGACTGTCAGGTATACTTAACATGTTCTGTCTCATAATAAATACACCGAAAGCACTGAAGGCTCCTGTCAATATTAGTGATAAGTGATTATCATAGAGGCCCAGCTTCTGGATTACCATAAACTGCGGTATCATAATTGCATGCCAGGGAACCATCATTGTTCCCAAATAACCTAAAAATAATTGATCCCGACCAGGGAATTTAAGCTTAGCAAAGGCAAAGGCTGCCATGGAACAGGTAATTAATTGCAATAAAGTAACGCAGATTGTGATTTTTGCCGTATTATAAAAATATATGGGAAAAGGGATATCTTCGATAACCGTTACGTAATTGACAGTACGAAAAACCTTAGGAATCCATTGTATCGGTTTCGTAAAAATCTCTGTTTTTGCTTTGAAGGATGCACTAACCATCCATACAAAGGGTATCACCATTAGGAAAGTAACAATAAGGCAAAGTATAAAGATAACAATATCACAAGGTTTTATTTTATGTCTCTTCTTAGAGGATATATTCTCATGCATGGGATTTCACCTTTCTTTCTATTTAATAAGACAACCTGTAAACTATATCATATCATCATTAACCCACTTCTTCTGTGCCCGCCATTGAATTAAGGTCAAGATAAATATAATCATGAACAGGAAATAACCTATTGCGGAAGCAAATCCCATCTTACTGTTACGGAAAGCTTCATAATATACACGCATTACCAGCACCTGGGTATTTCTTCCGGGACCGCCCTCAGTGGTGACATTGATAATATCAAACACCTGAAAAGATGCGATAAAGGTGAAAATCGTAACCATGAAGGTAGTAGGGGAAAGCATGGGCCAGGTTATATACCAGAAGGCCTTCATTGGTGATGCACCATCAATCTTTGCCGATTCATACAGGTGAGCCGGAATATTCTTTAATCCGCCTAAGAACATAATCATATAGTAACCTGCCTGTTTCCATACAACTACAATTACAATGGAAGCCATTGCTGTAGACGTTCCCCAGAACCATTTGGGTGGATTCTCAACTCCTAGTGACATTAGGAATTGATTCACAGGGCCACTTTTACTATTAAAAAGCTGTAGCCATACACAGCCTACCGCAACCATGGAAGTGAGATTCGGAAAAAAGTAAATGGTTTTAAAAAGGTTAGCACCATACATTTTCCGGTTTAACATCAGTGCCAGCAGCAAGGAAAACAATATGGTAAGAGGAACACTAGTGAGGGTATAATATAGATTATTTTTCAATGCAATGCGAAAGGTACTATCCTTAAACATATCTATGTAATTTTGGAATCCGATAAAATTCAATTTTCCAAAGCCGGTATAATCTGTCAAGCTTACTATGAAACCATATACAACCGGTATTCCAGTAAAAATCAAAAAGCCTATTAGATTGGGGAGCAAAAAGAGATAACCTGCGGCCCATTCTCTTCGCTCTAATTTCGTAGTTCTTTTTCGTCCTAGTACTTGGTTCGCCACTACTCTATCCTCCTTTATACAAATATCCCGGTGTTTCAGTTCCCCAAAACACCGGAAAAATAGTTACTGTTAAATCAGAAATCCAGCTTATTTCGCATTAATCTCATCTCTTCTTGTAATAAATTTATCAAATGCTTCATCTAAGGTACAGTTTCCTACTAAGGAATCACTAATTTCTTCTTTGAATGCTGTATTAATATCTTCATAGTGCAGATCTAAGCCCTGTTCCATACCAACCTTTGCAGAGAATACATATTCAGTACCGGGTGCGGTAACGAGCTCCTTGTAAACTTCAAGAGCTGCATCAGAAGCATAAGCAGGAATACAGGAATTCTGAGCATATATCTTAGCACCTTCATCACTGTAGGTACAAAATTTGATGAAATCAAAGGTTTCTTTGGGATGCTTGCTATTAGACGCAATACTAAAGCAGGAGGAGCTACCAACGGTGGAGCCTTCGTCTGCTCCATCAAATATAGGCAATGGAGCTGCACACCAGGTAAAGTCCATTTCCACATCGGGTAAAAGTAAGAACTCCCAATCACCATTAACCATCATATAGGTATTACCTTCAGCAAATACTGCATTGATATCAAAGCCGCTTGACATCTCCTCTATACCCATATGGCTCTGATCCGTTATATACCATCTTTCCATTAACTTAGCATATTCTCTGGTTTTTGTCAGGCTTTCGTCGGTTAAGTATTCACCAACAGCAGATGCACCAAGATTCATGGTCCAGTTAGGAACCATACCTCCCATCTTACCATCTGTTGTCAGGGATTTGGCCAAATCACTGTATTCATCCCAAGTAAGGTTAATTGGATAATCTTCTCCTGCTGCATCAAACAATTCCTTGTTATACCATAAGAGCCAGCAGGACTTTGTAGTACAGAGTCCGTAGTTATTCCCTTCTACGGAGAAGATTTCACCAAGATTTCCATATTTGGAAACATCAACACTGTTTTCTGCAATGAGATCATTTAAAGATAGTAAAGCACCTGTGGAAGCAAGCTGTCTGGTTACTGCTGCACTACGGATCCAAAAGCCATCAACTTCACCGTTACCGGAAAGCATAACCTTAATCTTGTCATCATAATCGTCATTTGCGATAATTGTCAGTTTAACCTGAACATTCTTACTCTGAGCATTATAAGCCTCCACCAGCTGTTTCATAACCTTTTCATTATCAGAATGCTCATAAAAGTTAATTGTAACTACTTCATCTGAGGCCACTTCTTTATCGGAAGCATCCTCACCTAAAGTTGATGTATCGTCATCACCCTTAGTTTCTTTTGCGCCTTTTGAGCTACATGCTGTGAAGCTAAACATTAGTATCATCGTAAGTAAAATTACCAGTATTTTTTTCATTTTCATACCTCTCTCCCTTTCACTTTTTGATGACTTCATCGTAGCATTCCTTGGTTAACATGCATAGGCTTATCTTTTATCATCCCTTTTCTTGGGCAGCATGTCAGTCCTTACTGCAAAGTGAAGAGGTAATAAGGCTAAAATCCTACTATATTAAAAAAGGCAGACCCTGATTTAAAAGGCTCCCTAATCAAGTGTTGGAGTATGGTTATTTCAAGCATGCTCAATCACTTGACAGAGAGCCTTTCTAAATCAGGGTCTGCCTTCTATTAATCTAAAGTTTCTTACAAATTCTCAACAAGTTGGATTTTTAGGCCATTGGGATCCATTACATAGAAGAATTTAATATAGGGCGCCGGCTGGAAGGGTCCGCTATGAATTTCAATACCCTTTGCTTTAAGCTCAGCTATCTTCTCATCAACAGAATCAATCTCAAAGCCTAAGGAAATATCTGTTCCCATATTGATTTCTCTAGGCTGAGGACTGGTCATTAATTCAATCTGTGTCTCACCTTCTCCTAAGAATGCAATTTCAATCCCTGGGCCTGAATTAAATCTTCTATTTTCCTTCAGACCAAGAATTTCTTTATAGAATTTCAAGGATTCATCCAAATCTTTTACAACCAAGGTACTCCAACAAAATTTCATATTAATTCCTCCATCCTTTATTGGGTAGTGTCAAGTCTGACACCCCGTTTTTCTATCAAAACCTTTATTTTTCAAGGGTTACAAAGTTTTTCAAATAAAAATAACAATGACCCCCTTATTAGAAGTATAATTAGAGTTACCACACAATAATTATCAACAAAGAAAGGTCATTGTTATGGACTCAATTATACTCTATTTACTTACAATTATTCAATACCAATACAGACAAATCTGCTGGTTATTACTGTTTATCGCTAAATATATTCCTCTTAGGCAGTGGGCTTTCGATGATAGCCACTCTCCGAAGTATCAGAAATTTAAAACTGATACCCTTCCTAAAGTTATCCGTTACGATGTCATTGATTATAAATGGCTACTCGAATACTACAAACTCCGATATGATAAAGTCATTAAACCTGTTTCCAGACGCTCCAACTGCGATATTCCTGAGGAATGCACTTGCCCTCGTTGCAATGCACCTATGCCTTATCTCTATAAAAACAATGGCTCTAAGGGGCAGCTATGCTGCAAAGTCTGTGATACCACTTTTAATCCTAGCGAAAACCGATTCTCTAAACTTCACACTCTTCGCTGTCCGTACTGTTCCCATACCCTTGAGGCAAAGAAAACTCGAAAGCACTTTATCATTCACAAATGTATCAATCCCAAGTGTTCCTATTACCTGCATAATAAAGCCAAAGTCCCTGACGAAGATCTGAAAAACAATGCGAAATACAAGTATAAGCTACATTATATCTATCGTGAATTCACCGTAGATTTCTTTAAGATGGATCTTAATACCCTACCGAAGAATGCTTCTTCTTTAAAGTTCAGAAAGAACGATGCTTATATCATGTCACTCTGCCTAACCATGCATGTAAATCTCGGATTATCTCTTCGTAAGACCTCTCAGGCTTTGAAAGATTTGTATGGCATCAGCATATCCCATCAGATGGTTGCCAACTATGCTCGTACAGCCGCTGTCGTAATTAAACCCTTTGTTGACCACTTTGAATACCCACAGAGTGGTACCATGGTTGCCGATGAGACTTACATAAAAGTCCGTGGTGTTAAGGGTTATATCTGGCTTATCATGGATGCTTTATCCCGTTCCATCATTGGCTATCAAGTATCAGATAACCGAAGTGTCGGACCTTGTATAATGGCAATGCGTATGGCCTTTCGTCATCTGAAGGAACTGCCCAAAAACTTCCGCTTCATTGCTGACGGTTACAGTGCCTATCCTCTTGCAGCCCAGCAATTCTTTCGTCAGTTTGGCGATTCCTTTCGCTTTGATATCACTCAAGTGATCGGCCTAACAAATGACGATGAGGTATCCAAAGAGTTTCGCCCATTCAAGCAGATGGTGGAACGTCTAAATCGTACCTTCAAAGCTTCTTACCGGGTCAGCTGTGGTTATGACAACTACGATGGTGCCAACTATAACGTCTCCCTCTGGGTTGCTTACTACAACTTCCTACGCCCGCACAAAGTAACCGCTTATAAGAGACCATTAAACGAAGTGGAGATGCTGAAAGGTGCTGATAACATGCCAGGAAAATGGCAGCTTCTTATCTTTCTAGGCCAGCAGACCATCCTTCAGCTACAAAAACAGTAGGCTTCAGGAAATATCTGTTCCTAGATTTAAGAGCCAGAGGCAATATCCAGCCGCCGGAATTCGTTCCGGTTTACCCTTGATGGCATGGCAAAACAATGCTATAATGCTTCGAATCGACGGCGAAACTTAAGGATATCTCTGTTCCTGAGTTTCCTCGCCGTCGGCAGTGATGCCGGAGCATTGTTTTGCCATGCTGTCAAGGGCGGCGGTAGCATGCCAAAAAACTATATCTAGCAATTTTCAAGGTTCTGAATGAGCCTATTTTTTAGGCTACGGGTTTTCATACGTTACTTTACACTACC
>JAEZTQ010000089.1 GCA_023443625.1 Bacillota bacterium
GTTCTGATGTGATAGAAGATACGTCCGAATATTCATATAATTTATTGGATAAGTATGGAAGGACCCTTGAAACAGGAAAAATTAAAAGCAGTGATTTTTTTGAAATATCTAGTAAGGAAGAATTCAAGATTTTCGATTTACCAAAAGATAGTAAGTACACAGTAATAGAAGACGATTATACTTCTGATGGTTATGTATCTACGGTAAGTGGAGGAAGTAATAAAGGAACTATTATAGTGGATAATACAGAAAGAGTACTATTTTTCAATACGAAAAATATTGGTGGATTAATTATTAGAAAAACTGTATCAGGATCTGGTGCGGAAGAAGATAGAGAATTTGAATTCCCAATTGAGCTTTCTAATACGAATCCCAGTAATCTATTCTCTTATACTAACTTGGCATATAAAGGATATGGTGGAATTAGTGATGGAACAATAAGCACAGGAGATACCATTAAACTGAAAGCAGGGCAATATATATCCATTGAAGATTTACCGGAAAATACATTTTATAAAGTATCAGAACATGATTATTCGGCAGAGGGTTATATTACTACAAAAACTAATGCTGAAGGAAGCGTAGGACCTGCCAACAAAAGTAATCCAATCATTGCCATCTTTAATAATGCAAGAGAAGTAGGAAAACTCACTATTGAAAAAATTGTAGATGGAAATGGCGGAGATAAGAATAAGAAATTCGAATTCACAGTAACCTTCGATGGAACGAATAAATCTTTTGACTATATCGGAAAGGGAATATATGATGGAACGATAACAAGTGGTGATACTATAGAGTTAGCGGATGGACAGTCAATTACCATTTATGATATTCCGGAAGGAATTAAATATACGGTTACGGAGAAAGATTATAGCGAAGATGGATACGTTATGAAAAAAGAAGGTGACACAGGAACAATACTTGATGGTATTACGAGTAGAGCTTCCTTCACCAATACCAGAAACTTAGGTACTCTTTCCATTAGTAAAACAGTAGCAGGTAATAAGGGAGATAAAAATAAGGAATTCGAGTTCATTGTTACGTTTAACAAAGATGGATCTTATCCATACATAGGAAATGGTGTAGAAGATGGAACGATTAAGAGCGGCGATATTATTAAACTCGCTCATGATCAATCTATTGAAATCGAAGGAATTCTTGAAGGTACTATTTATATGGTGGAGGAAATGGATTATTCTTCCGAAGGATATGTAACGACATTTACCGGAGAGATTGGAACTATCTCCCATGAGACGGCTAGTGTGGCTCACTTTACGAATACGAAGAATGTTAAATCTTCGGGCGGCAGTAGCAATGAGGATCCGGATGATAAGATTCCTAATAAACCTTCTGAGCTTGCTAAGTTCAAGATAGGTGAGGTACCTGACCCTAACAACGAGAACAGTCCTGAAAGAATTATAATAGTGGATGATGACGGTAATATAATCGGAATTTATAAAAAAGTACAAAATGCCGATGGTACATATTCATATGTAGATAAGAACGGAGTTGCACTTTCCGCATCTGCTATTACTAAGACGGGAGATAGTATGCCGTTTATACCGATTATTTCCATTATATTGATAGCGATTGCAGGCTTAGTAGCCCTAATTATATATAAGAAAAAGCATTCAAATTATTATTATGACTAATCAAAAAAAGTTCAGTAAAAACAAAAAAAATAATAGAAATAAAAAAGAAAAAATGATTAACCTGTCAACAGGAATTCTCTGCACAGTTATTGTTGTAGGATGTTTGAGTCTTGCCTTTTATTTTGGCTCTCTATCCTACGACTCCGGAGAATTCAGTAGGTTGATTGAGATGGCTGAGGACAGAGGAGGGGATATCATAGAGGATCCCTCCTCTGATTCTATTGGCATGGAAAAGGGACGAGTTATTAATATTGCAAGGCTGCAAGAAGAAAATGGAGATATTGCCGGATGGGTGATGATACCTGATACAAAAATTGATTATCCGGTTATGTATACACCCAAGGATGCAGAATATTACTTACATAGGAACTTTGCTCAGAAATACTCCATGTCTGGAGTACCTTTTATCGATGCAGAGTGTTCTCTTTCGCCCCAGTCAGATAATATTATTGTACATGGACACAATATGAAAAATGGCTCTATGTTCTCCGATATTATATCCTATCAAGAGGAAAATTTTTGGAAGGAACATGGGATAATACTTTTATATACATTGGATGAAGTGCAGGAATATGAAGTGATAGCCGCCTTTCCTATTAATGCGGAAGATACCTATGATGTGGGGAACTATTTTCCTATTAATTTTGGTGATGAGAATCAATTCAATAGTTTTATAAAAGAAATTCGTAGAAAATCATTGAATAAAACGGAGACGCAGGTAAAGTATGGAGAGCAGTTACTAACCCTATCTACTTGCTCTTATCATACTACGGATGGAAGATATCTAGTTATATCAAAGAGAGTGAAATAGGATTCTTAATAAAGATAATAAAATACTGATTTAGTGATGAGAACTTTAAAAATAAAACAATTATCCCGGATATAAAAGCATTGTAAATCGTTCTAGCACCCTCTATAATAAAATTAAAGGCAAAATGGATTCAACGTCATACATCTTAAAGGAGAATATATGACATTGAAGAAATTTCAGGAATTAGATTTAAGCAGTGCTTTTTTGTTTGCTATAGTCATGCAGGATGATGAGACCTGCCGCATGGTATTGGAGCTTATTTTAGAGCGTCCCATATCTAAGGTCAAAGTACATGCGGAACATAGCATCTTATTGAGTTCGGATTTTAGGAGTGTACGTCTGGATGTATATGCCGGCGATGAGACGCAAGTGGATTATAATCTGGAGATGCAAAATGACAATAATAGGAATATTGTTAAGCGTAGCCGCTATTATCAGGCTCAGATG
>JAEZTQ010000003.1 GCA_023443625.1 Bacillota bacterium
CCTTACTATCAGATGATTGCAAAAGACATGCATGGAAACATTTGCGGAGAAAAATATGGAGGCGTCCACGGTTATTCTAAGAGCGGACTTGATTGGACTCTTAACCTGGGAGAACGGGTTTATTCCCGTCAGGTATTATGGGATGATGGAAAAGTACGTCAGATGGGTAATTTAGATCGGCCCTTTATCTTATTCGAAAACGGTACGGCGACCCATATGTTCTTTGCAACAAGCGACGGGACAGAAAGCTTTTTTGATGCGGAAAACACCTGGAATATGGTGATCCCTTTAAAACAAGATTAAAATATTTATTCTGCCTTATAAAAGGCTTTCATAGAAAGGAGTATTAAAATGGAAGATTTTATGGATTTATGCCTTCGCAGGCAAAGCTGCAGAAATTTTAAAGATCAGTCAATAGAACATGAAAAGCTGGTGAAATGTGTTGAGGCAGCTCACCTGGCACCTTCCGGCTGTAATGGTCAGCCCTGGAGTTTCGTGGTAGTCGAAAATCCGGAGCTTATGGAAAAGGTAGCGGAAACGGCTCAGCAGATGGGGAATGGATTTGCTTCTAAAGCACGGGCGTTTTTTGTTGTGGTTGAAGAACATGCAAATTTAATGCCTCACGTAAAAAGCCTTGTGGACAGCCAGTATTTTGCTCCCGGCGATATTGGAGCGGCAATGGCTTACCTTTGCCTGGAAGCCGAATCACAGGGAATCGGAACTTGTATATTGGGAATGTTTGATAGAGAAAAGGTTGCTAAGCTGCTGGATATTCCGTTGGAAAAGCATATCTGCGGGTTAATTGCAGCTGGGTATCCCGTTGATCAGACCGTACGGAAAAAATCCCGCAAGCCACTGGAAGAAATTGTCCGTTTTGTTTAAACATCTAGTGGCAAGAATCGGAACAGCTCTGCGGAGAGGACATATATCGAAAATAAAGAACAGCATATTGAATCAGCCATTTCAATCGGCGGATTTATATATTGATTATGATAAGAGAACGTTACGGTAGCAGGAGAGACGGTCCATTTAACTCCCATTGAATAACGGATTATCGTCCTTCTCTCTCTAAATGCAGGCACTGTATTGACACATGAATTTCTATGCCGTGAACTTTGGGGACCTTATGTGAACAAAAGCAAAGCCCTCCGGGTAAATGTTGCAAACCTGAGAAGGAAAATTGAAAAAGATACGGCAAATCCTCAATACATCATAACAGAAATGGGAGTGGGATACAGATTGTTAGAAGATATAGGATAGTCGAAAGGGATTTGTAAAAGAACAGAGACGTTTGGTTTGAAAAACCTGATTTCTCTGTTTTTTAAATTAGAGTTAAATGAGGAAGTTTACTTAATTCATGCTTGACATATATATCACTCTGATATAATATAACTATATCAGAGTGATATAAGGAGGCTGAAAAATGAACGTCTTGTTTGTAAATGCAAATTTATACGGTCACATAAACCCAACACTTGGACTGGTAAAGAGGTTGACTGGTAGAGGAAACGAAGTCAACTATTTTTGCTCCGCCAAGTTTTCGGATAGTGTCATACAGGCCGGAGCGGGCTGGATTGGCTACAGCAGTCACTTGGATCTGTTTTTAAAGGATTACCGGCCAACGGACAGGCATCCGTTTTTTATGCTTATGGAATATATGTTACAATATGATGAAGTGATGCTTCCGGAAATACTGGAAAATGTGGCTGAAAACCAGTATGACGTAATTATTTGCGATTCCATCTTTGGAGGAGCCTGTTTTTTAAAACAGATTCTCAAGATACCGGTATTGTGTTCCCACTCTTCCTTTGCCATGAGTAAGGCTCCGGTTCCTGAGGAGATGCTTGTAAAAGGATATCACTCACAATTGGATCATTGCTATCAGATTCTAGAAAGACTCTGTGAAAAATACAGTATTGAGAAGCCAGGGCTGGATCAGGTTTTTACCAGCAAAGGAGATATGAATATCATATACACTACCAGAGAATTTAACGGAGATAACAGTATGAAGGAACCGGAATATTTATTTGCTGGCCCTTCCATTGACAGGCATCAGGAAGCATCGGATATTGATTTTAGGGAGATAGGGGACAGAACGTTAATTTATATTTCTCTTGGGAGCCTTAATACAGATAATATTGACTTTTATAATTTGTGTATTTCTGCATTTTGTGACACTGGCTATTTTGTATGTATGTCCACTGGAAATAAGTGTGATGTTTCTGAGTTGATTGAAATGCCATCAAATTTTATGGTAAAGAGTTATTTCCCGCAGCTGGAGGTATTAAAACGGGCGGATGTATTTATAACCCATGCAGGTTTTAATAGTGTGAACGAAGCTTTGTATTTTGGAGTGCCGATGCTTGCATTACCGCAGGTAAATGACCAGCATATGGTGGCAAAACGGCTTGTTTCCATGCATCTGGGCATGGCAGAAAGCATGAAAGAACTATCATCAGAAATACTTAAATCTAAAACAGAAGCCCTTCTTTTGAACAGGCAAATAAAAGAAAACTGTATCCAAGTCTCTCAAAAGATGAGGGAAGCAGGGGATCTGGAACGGGTCGTAAAGGAAGTGGAACGATTTGGGATGACATGGAAGGAGAGGGGTTAGCCATGGCTTTGAAAAATAAATCCATGTATGCAATATTAGGGATTTTAAGTTTATCACC
>JAEZTQ010000009.1 GCA_023443625.1 Bacillota bacterium
TCAGACCTTCCGAACAGATAGAAGTCACATCAGTCCACCGCCACAGGATTTTATTATTTAATAGAAACGTTCTGTTAAGACCATCTGTCTCAACGCGGAATAAAACACGCCCTTCAAAAGAAAAATCTTTCTTTTCTGTCCTTACATAAGCGTTATCCACATATTCCGTTACAAATATCTGATTATTTGTTACACCAAATTTTATATAGGTGTTTTCATCATAGTACAGGGTCACACCTGCATCCGAGGTAAATTCCGCTTTCTCTTCCTCTGGAATCCACATCTCAAACTCTGCATGAAAACAGAAATCTGGCTGAAATTTTACAAGCAGGCTACTGCATTCTCTGCTGCATAAATCCAATCCGTCTCCTCTGATCCATATGGTTCCGTCTTTCTCAGCCCGTACCCGGCTATTGTCTCTGGTTCTTGGAGATAGCCAGCCATCCACCTTTTGGCAGACAGTCGACTCCCCGGACTCATGGCCAAGTGGAGGGGGTGCCATATAGGAAGGTCCTTTTCTACCATTTACCACAGGCCACCCATCTGCTGTCCAGGTAATTTCGTCAAGACAGGTTTCTCTCCCAAGCATTCCCCATGTTCCATCAATAAAACGGGAACTTAAATATACCATAAACCATCTGCCGTCAGGTGTCTGAACCGGCTTCCCATGACCGCAGCACTGAATGACACCCATGTCATCCCATTGATGCATAATGGGATTATAGGGACAGCTTTCATAGGGACCATATAAGTTTTCAGATCTTGCAACCGTAATCATATGTCCTTTTCCAGTTCCGCCTTCCGCCAGAAAGCAATAATAATAACCATCCTTCTTTATCAGATGGGGTCCCTCCGGTGCATGACCGGAATGTCCGTACCAGATCAGCTCCGGCATTGACAGCAGCTTTTTTCCATCCGCTGAGATCTCCATAATTCTGGCACCCCTGTTAAGGAGCATATATCGCTTTTCATCGTCGTCAGTAAATATGGATGGATCAATTCCCAGTACATTGTGAATGATGGGTGTCTCATAGGGACCTGCAGGATTTTCGGAGCTGGTGACCATCTGGGTCTGAATAAAGGGCGCATCATCATTGTTACGCAGAGTTGCGCAGATATAAAATCTTCCGTTATGATAGCTGATATCCGGTGCCCAGAATCCCCGTCCGCCATCCAGTTTTCCAAGATGTTCCTTTGCCCAATTTGCATCTGTGACCCCGTAGCCGATGGTTTCCCAGTGAATTAAATCCTTTGAGTGGGAAATTGGAATGCAGGGAAAGAAAATAAAGCTGGAATTTACCATATAGTAATCTTCACCCACCCGGACAATACTGGGGTCCGGGTGCATTCCTCTTAAAACCGGATTGCGGTAGCATGACTCGCGTGAAAAACCGCAGACATCTTTAAAATAATCTTCCAGAGGAGTCCCCTCCGCCATGTCATAGGGCGTATACATGGACTGATTTGCCCATGTCGGGTCCATGCTGCAGCGTTCCACCAGATACTTCACCAGCTTTTGATTTCTTCCTTCCACCGCATAGTGAAGAAGGCTGTTCCCTTCCTCATCACAGTCCTCTATATTGAAACTGTGATCAATCAAATGGAGAACTGTATCATACTCTCCCCTCTTTGCTGCTTCAAAGGTCTGTTTTGCTGCCACTTCTGTCTTCGATGTGTATAAATTCATATTCTCCGTACCCTTCTGATCTGCTGTTGTTCTTGTTTGCGCTCCAAAGACAGAGCTTTGCTCCTGTCCACGTTGCCCGGCACAGAGGTTGGTGATGTCCGATAAATGTGTAGCGGATTCCATCCGGTGACCAGGAAAAGCAATAGGTCTTATCAGAGAAAAGTTCCAGACGCAGATAAACCGTATCTTCTTTATATGGCCAGGAGCTCTCAGGGATTTCAAGCGCCTCTCCAAGCAGTTCCTTATTTGTTACTTTCCCTGCATAGAGCATAAGGCTGTTGCCCTCACGGGTCTTTTGAATACCTAAATAGGCATAGGAATGTCCAATCATGCCAATGGAGGCCATATCTCCCTCCTGCTGCCCATTAAGACGTACCTTTGTGACAGCAGAAAAAGTCTTGTGCTGTGGAATCTGAGTCATGGCATTGGGGGCATACCACAGAAGATTTTCCCTGAAGTGATTTGTCAGGCAGTACAGCCGGATTCCTTTTTTTCCAACGAAGGAGTAAAAAGACTCCTTGGGATTTGCCTGCCACTGCCACTGAAGCCCAAGTTTTCCGCTTTTGAAATCGTCCGACTGGGCAATTTTATACTGTGGCTGTCCTTCTGTGGGAATTTTCCACTCCTTAACCGGTTCTCCGATTCCATCCCCATTCTGATCTGTCCCGATAAAGGGCCAGCCGTTGTGAAAGCACATAGGCTGCAGATGAACAATCCGCCCAAGCTCTATCACATCCTGGAAATGGATAAACCAGTGCCTGCCATCCGGCGCAATGACCCAGCCGCCCTGATGAGGCCCGTTTACAGTTGTATTACCCTGGTGCATAACAATCCGGTATTCATAAGGTCCCTTAACTGACCTCGCTCTTAAAACAGACTGCCAGCCAACAGCCACGCCTCCTGATGGCATGAGAATATAATAGTATCCCTGATCATAATACAGTTTGGGACCTTCCGTAGTAGGAGCGATTTGCTCCCCGTCAAAGATGGTAACAGGCTCCCCTAAAATTTCTCTGCACTGAGGATCGATTTCTACCAGATCCAGTCTGTGTTTAATCCCGCACCGGCTGTTGGCATAAGCAAATACCATGTACGCCTTTCCGTCCATATCCCAGAAAGGACAGGGATCAATCCAGCCTTTCACCTTATGAAGGCAGTGGAGTTTAAATTCTCCATATGGATCCTTTGATGTTGCTACAAAAATCCCCTCATCAGGAAGCGGAATAAACACGTAAAAGGTACCCTCATGAAAACGGATGGAGGGCGCCCAGGTTCCTGAGCCATGAGACGGCAAATCATATTTTTCAAAGGGCAGTGAATAAACACAGTGATTGATAATTTCCCAGTGAACCAGATCTCTGGAATGGAGAAGAGGTACACCTGGAAGATATGTAAAAGAAGAAGCTACCATATAATAATCTTCTCCCACCCGAATTACATCGGGATCTGAATAATCGGCATACAAGACCGGATTCTGATACATGGACATCGTAATTGCCTCCCATAATATAGTTCATGTGAAAAAAGGAGCAGAAATTCTGCCCCTCTTTCTGCCTGATCGTTACTCCTTTACGGCACCAATATTAACACCCTGAATAAAATACTTCTGGCAGAATGGA
>JAEZTQ010000092.1 GCA_023443625.1 Bacillota bacterium
TCTCATTCTGAAAATGGGATTTCCCGTGGCTATCAGAATGAAGACGACCTTTACTTTGATGTGGTTCCTATGGCAAAGACTTTATAACTCATATTTTAGACGGTGCGTGTCTGGCTAACCTCCCGGCCGGACGCAGGGTGCATATCAGAATAATGGTGGTGGGCAGATATGCTTATAATGTCTGGGAGGACAAAGGGAGAATAATCATGACAAGAAAAGAAGAACTTTTTGCAGAGTATGAAAAGGTAAAAGATAAAGTTTCAAGTATTACGTTGTTCATTCATATGCCGTCCGGTGAAACGGAGATTATTTCTAATCCTCGGGTACCGGGAAAGATGGCATACATTGACAAAACATACAATGACGATCTTGTTCATTCAAATAGCGATAAAATTAAGATTGAGAATTATGCGTTTGAAACACAGGAAGAAACTATGGATTTTGGTTCTACCCAGTTAAATCTGTTAGCGGGACACCGAATGGCACGAAAAGGCTGGAATGGTAAAGGTATTTTTATTGGATTGTCAACTCCAGAGGAATGTATCGAAATGACAAGACCTTTTCTCTACATTGATACAACTGGACTACAAACAACAAATCCAGATGCACCAAAAGATAGAGTGCCGTGGTTCCCGAGTCAGACTGACATGCTGGCAGAAGATTGGGTTGTGGTAAAGTGAGAGGTTTGAAACGGAATCAGAAAATGCTATATTACCAGCTCTATTCAGAGCATATCCCGGTCTATGAAACCGACTTGGACAGCAATATCATCTATGATCCGGTGACAGGAGATCCACTTCTTACTGGCGATTATACAGTTGGATATCAGGAACCGGTGAAGTTCATGGCGAATGTTTCGCCTGCACGATCTGAAGCCCAGACGGAGCCTTTCGGGGTAAATACCGATTATGATAAAGTGATTTGTTCCTGTGACCTTACTCTTCCGATTGATGAATTATCACAGATATTTGTTGACCGGAAACCGGCGGACGGCAAAGGAGCAGATTATAAGGTTGTCAAAGTTGCAGGGAGTTTGAATTCCAAGTTGTACGCTATAAAGCAGTTGCCAAGCGGAGGTACGAAGAATGGCTAAGTATAAAAAGAAACCAGTGGTAATAGAAGCCTTTAGATTTCAAATTGACGGTGTAATGCCAGACTGGTTTAATGAAAAACGTATTACAAATGAAATTGTAACTCATGAAAACGGAACATGTGATATTAAGACGCTTGAAGGGACAATGAAAGCCGATAAAGGCGATTATGTGATTTTGGGCGTTAAAGGAGAAGTATATCCCTGTAAACCTGATATCTTTGAAGCAACTTATGAAAAGGTTTTGCCTTTGTCCCCTTTACTGGAGAAGAAAAATGTAGATGTTGGCTCTATGACTGATGAGGAATGGAAAAAGCATCTTGATGGGCTAAAATGTCAAAGCGAATAATTCGAGGGAACTTCTCATCAAAAGGAATCCAGGACATCATAAATCAGCTTGAACGGTATGAAACTGATTTACGCCAGAAATCAGAATTGCTTTGCCGGCGTCTGGCAGAAATAGGGCAGACAGTAGCTTTGCAGAGCATTAATGATTCACCCTTGGGGAAGACAATAACCCTGAGAATAGAAATGGCTCCCAGGCCTGAAGGTTGTAAAGCTATTCTGGTTGCCACTGGTCAAACAAAGTCCAATGATTACGGGACTATAAATACATTGCTTCTTGTTGAATTTGGAGCAGGCATTCGGTTAAACCCGAATGAAAATCCAAAAGCAGGTGAGTTTGGTATGGGCGTTGGTACATATCCCGGGCAGATTCATGCGTTTGACCAAAATGGTTGGTATTACTGGGGAGAAGACGAAAAATGGCATCATACATACGGCACAAAGGCTACGATGCCTATGTATAACGCTTCTGTGGCTGTCCGGACACAGGTGGCGGCTATCGCAAAGGAGGTATTTCTGTAATGCTTGATATTTCCTCTTTGGTTTACACTCGACTTGTTAATGATGCGCGTTTGAAAAAATTTCTTTCAGGAAGCGGAACTACCAGAAACGATACGCCTTCGGTCTTTCCCTATCTTTATTTCAAAAGTCTGGGACAGCCAACAACGAGCAGTTCCTTACAGAATAAGCAGTGTTCCATATCTGCTGACTTTGAAATTACCATGTATGATTCCAGTTCAACCAGCAAAGCAAAGCAATTAATTTTCCTTGCTGCTGACATTATGACAGAACTGGGATTTGTTTTAAAATACGGACCGCTGGAAGTGGACCGTTCAAGCACATCAGAAGCGTATCGCTGGATCGCAAGGCTTCATAGAACCTATTGCGAGGGCGATTTGATATAAAAATCATAGTAGAACTTTTCCTATATGGAGAGGTTCTTTTTTAATTTAAAAGGAGGAACAAACCCATGGTAAAAGCAATAGATTTAAGCACTGCTGGTATTCACGTTGGATACGCCATTGAAACTACTGCAGGGACAAAACCTACGGCATTTATTGATATTCCAAACCCTAAGAGTATCCCGGATTTTAATCCGGAGGTTGGAAGTTACGATGTAACATCTCTAAATGATACTGTTTGGAAACGATATATTGATGGT
>JAEZTQ010000057.1 GCA_023443625.1 Bacillota bacterium
TATGTCCTTGTGCAATATAAGTTAAAACAGTCGAATCTAAGATTATAATCTCATTAGTTGCAGCAACATATCGTTGTGATAAAACCGAACTCCAATACCAATATTCAAAAAAGTTTTTTTGCTCCTGATTCATTTGAGAAAAGCTCTTGTGCGGAAGGTTTCCCAGGAACATCATAATTGGAATTATTGTATTTTGATAAGGGATCCATTTATAATTTAAAATATAGTTATTGTTATATAAAAATTCAATAGTTGATTTATAAAGAACAGTGATTTCATCCCAATATGTATTAAAGTGTTCAGCCTTTAATTCACTAAGAATATATTTTTTATCAACTTTCTTTCCATTGCTTGTTAAGAATGCAATGGTACGTGCCATAAGTTCCCTGTTTAAAGTTATATTAGGATTAAGAGATTCGAATTCTTCTATCTTTTTACGAAGATTAAACCCATTAATGAGCTTTGCAACTAGAATATCTACAAATGTTAGGCTTACACCTAAGCTATTGCTACGTTCAAAAAATAATGCAAATTTGTCAGCGGACATGTCTAGAAGAAAATATGCAACGAGTTTTTGACTTTTAAAAAGATCCTCAATTTTTTGAATGGCTTGTAGATATATTTTAAATATTTTTTTATAGGACTCTGAATCAGCATTTTTTGCATAGACTAATTCTTTGAAGTACTGTTCGATTTCATCTTGCATTAATGATTCATTAATTTTTTTATATACTGTTGATAGATTTATAGAAATATGATCAGGATCTTCATACCCATCAATACTAAATACAGAAAATTCTAAAGGAATAGATTTTAATGGTTGATCTTGATAAATTTCTTCTAGCTCATCATCATTTTTTATAATTATCCAAACAGAATCGATCCCTTTTAATGCCCTGTATATAGATGTTATTCGTTGTTGTCCATCGAGAACAAGCTTAAAATTATTCACCGCAACTCTACTTTTAATATCTTCCTGAGTTAAGTATGTGCTTTTTAATTTTTGTCGGCTACCAGCACCTATTCTTGGTCGATTATCAATTTCACGAATGGTAAGTGAAAAAGAAGGTATTCCGTAAATAATAGACCCAATAAAAACATCTTTTGTAAAAGAATCAAATAAATCATAAGTTCTTGTAATATCCCACACAAAATCACGTTGAAATTCAGGTAGTGCAATATTTCCTGATTCAATCATTTCGACAATTCCAATTATTGACTCTGTGTCAAAGTTAGTTAATGTACTCATAAAGTACTCCTCTCATTAGTTATTATAATCCCACTGTAATTTCCACTCCACATATTCTTCTTTCGTGATTGCCCCATTATGGTAGTCACGTTTTTTTTGTTGCCATTCTTTAAAACATTTTCTATATTCTGGCAAAGCAAACATCACCGCAATCGGTGATTCAATTGCTTCTCCATCCGTACCAGCTGGAATCTTCATAGATGGCTTATCAATATCCTTATCTGTCTGAAATTCAAATAGTGCTATCTGCAAAGGAAACTCCTCTTCAAACCAGAAAAAAGATTCCATCACATCCAATGGATTATCAAATTCATATGTCTTTAGTGCATTGTAATTTACTTTTAAAATTTCAGCCATCTGGTGCAGCATAGGCTCCTTGATGGTTTTTCTGTTGTCAGATTCATATTGTGAAACTCTGATGTCCGCACTTCCTGCATCAAATCCTAAAGCAATTCCGAGTTCTTTTTGTGTCATACCTCGAAAGGTACGGATATATCGAATTCTCTTACCTGTTGTCATGGAAAACCTCCTGCATTTTTTTATTAAATCTAGTATAGCAGAGCCTGCTTTGAAACTCAATACAAACTTAATAAAATTGTTTTAATAAATAAAATTGCATTTAGTTAACGAAAATATATTGACTAATATAAAAACATTAAGTATAATACAACACATAAATGGGACTTAACGAAAAAACATTAAGTACAAAAAGGAGGACAGATAAGAAAGAAATGAATTACTGAAAACTGAATAGCGATATATCTTGGCAACAGATTTTGCGATGATACCAGACATGGTGGAGCAAAACATAATGAAACTCCTTTAAAGGGTGGGAAAGGATCTTGAACAGAAGAAGCCCACAGCTGATAACGCAGCAGAGGTTGCCTGAAATGGTAACACCAAGATATATGTAGAACGCAAAACAACTAATAATACGAAAGGAGGCATGTGAATGGAAGCAAGTATGTTTATGGATGTAAATGAAGTGGTTGAAATCTTAGGAGTGAAAAAACCTACTGCATACAAAATTATTAGACAACTGAATGATGAGCTGAACGGCAAAGATTTTGTAACAATAGCTGGCAGAGTCAGCAGAAAATATTTTATGGAACGTTTTTATGGCTTACAAAAAGCTAATTAATAGAATTTAAGGAGGGCAATGAATGTCAGCATACAAAGACCAGAAGACCGGAAAGTGGTATGTATTTTTTTACTACCGCAATTGGAAGGGAGAGAATAGGGGTAAAACCAAAAGAGGCTTCGCAACGAAACGCGAGGCCTTGGAATGGGAACGAAATTTCAAGTTGAAGCAGAGCGAAAACTTGGATATGACCATGAATGAGTTTTACAAATTATATGAAGAGGATATGAAGCCGAAGTTGAAATTAAACACGTGGCTTACAAAGAAACACATTATCACAGGAAAAGTATTACCATACTTTGGAGAGCGGAAGATGAATGAGATTACAGCCGCAGATATTTTGAAATGGCAGAATGTAATGATTGAATCGAAGAAAGAAAACGGTGAACGATTTAAGCCGGGCTATCTGAAAACAATTCATGATGAGCTGTCTTGTTTGTTTAATCATGCGGTGAGATTTTACAATCTGAATGAAAATCCATCCAAGAAAGCTGGAAATATGGGAAAAGAGTCCAAAGAAGAAATGCTTTTTTGGACAAAAGAGGAATATCTGAAATTTGCAGATGTAATTAAAGATAAACCTCAATCCTATTATGCTTTTGAGATTTTATATTGGTGTGGTATCCGTGTCGGAGAACTACTTGCACTGACCATGAATGATTTTGATTTGGAGAAGAAAATCTTAACCATTAATAAATCATATCAACGATTAGAGGGAAAGGACGTAATTACTTCACCAAAGACAGCAAAAAGTAATCGTGTCATTTCTATGCCGGATTTCTTGGTAAGTGAAATGAGGGATTATATGAATATGCTTTATAAATGCAAGCCAACAGATCGATTGTTTCAGGTAACGAAAAGTTTTCTTCACCATGAAATGGATCGTGGGAGCAAAGGTTCAGGAGTTAAGCGAATTACAATTCATGATCTAAGGCATTCACATATTTCTTTGTTAATTGATGCTGGTTTTACTGCGGTAGATATTGCAAATAGGGTTGGGCATGAAAGTATTCGTATTACTTATCATTATAGCCATATGTTTCCGAGCAAGCAGATTGCTATGGCAGAAAGATTAAATTTTGAAAGAATGGAAAGTGAGGGAACGAACGATGAGCAAGAAGATACTAGATAAAAAGAATCGTTGGAGAAGCTTAAATGTTGGCTTTCGAATGTCTCCAGAGGAGGCAAAAGAACTGAATGACCGTGTGAAATTATGTGGGATGCAAAAGCAGGATTATTTGATACAGAGTGCATTGTATCAGCAGATAACAGTTAGAGGTCACAAGGCAATGTATGACGAATTTCGGAAGCATTTACAACATATCGAAAAAGAGCTAATTCGTATTGAGAAAGCTTCAGAAATGGAAGAGGAACTTCTTACTCCGCTTCGAACGATTCTTGAGATTATGTCAGAAGTTAATAAATTGTAGGAGGCGCTATGGAAGAACAGAAAATTGAACTTAAGATGATAAATATGGCGGATATCATGGCTAGTCAGGTGGACTGGCTGTGGTATCCGTTTATCCCTTATGGGAAGCTAACTATTATTCAAGGAGATCCAGGAGATGGGAAAAGTACTTTGATACTAAATATTGCTGCTAGACTATCCAAAGGTGAAGGATTCGAAGAGGATATGACACCGATGGAGCCAATGAATGTGATTTATCAGACTGCTGAGGATGGACTTGCTGATACGGTA
>JAEZTQ010000097.1 GCA_023443625.1 Bacillota bacterium
TAGATTCATTATTTGTTGTAGTACTAGATTTTTTATCTTTTCCGACACTATCTCCAATAATCAATCCCCAAATCCCTTTGAAAACATTACCAATAGCATCACCCCATGCTTTTCTATCTTCATTACCTATTGCCATAGGTGTACTTGAATGTCCACTCGGATCAAAATATATAACAGGATTATTACTACAATACGTATACAGATTCAGACTCAGTGGATAATTCCTCTGTCCACGATATATGTCTTCTGTCAAGAACCTAGCTATGGTGCTGTCATAATACCTTACATTCAGATAATATAAATCTGTTTCCTTATCATGCTGATATCCTGCATATTTCACCGAATTATTAGCCGTACCTGTCTCAGCAATTATAGTTCCAAAGGCATCATAATCATAGGTAGCCGCTAGTTTACCTTCTGCATCAATTAATCCTGTTACATCACCATGGGCATTATAGAGGTAATAGTAGCTTTCAGTCTCTACACCTGCTTCTTCTGCCACTGAACGGTAATAGTCCTAGCTTGCGCTAGGACTGGTGCGACTGCCTGTCGTACAAAGAGAGGCTACCCCTTTGTAAGTAGCCTCTTTGATGAATGATATTACTGCAATGTAGTATACTCTTTTGATACCCCATTATGATAATAATATATATCCCATTCTTTATAGTATTCAAACTTAGGTTCACCCGTTTCGCTTTGGTGAGAGGTTAGGTCGATAACATGTGGGTTCCCATTATCTGAATAATATATGCGAATTCCGAATATGTGGAAACTATATTTTCTCCATCTTTTTTTATATTTTACCAAATCCGAAAAAGTCTTTTCGTTCGATATGTAATTTAATGCATAATTAAACAATTCATCAATTTCATTGTCATCTAATTTATGATTTACATTAAATTCTATTTCAAGTTTAAGAGGTATACCTCTATTAATACGTACATTATCTACAAAGGTATAACCATCTACCGCTCCCTTTTTAAATTGATTCCAACCATCAATACTTAACATTTCTTTTAGATATACGGCCGTTGAAATAATAAAAATAAATATAATTATTATTACAGATACAACAAAAAAAAATTTTTTCTTCATATTAAATCCTTTCTATATTTAGCTTCAAAACAATGATTTATACCCAAAATCTTCTTATAGATAGTTTATAAGCTATATCAATTCACCTGTAAAATAAATAAAGGTTGAAGGAAATAGAGTATTTAATGAATGATTGATAAAATTTATATTATCATATAATTCATTTAAACTAACCGTTGCTCTATCTCCCCATGTAGATATTTCAAGCGTTATATCACCTGTGTTTCTATTTACTGTCATTCCTGTTATTGTTACCCAATGCAAATCATTATCATCTGTATATGGCTTATTAGTTTCCGAATTAATACCATTAACAGTAATCGGATTTAAATAATCTAAAAATGCAACAGGATGATTGCCTGTCAACGCGACACGTATAAAATCTGTTACTTCAGCTAAACTTGAATTACTCGTAATCATATGAGTTTCTAATACTATTCCCTTGTCACTTGCGTAATCAATTACGCCATTTATAAACACAGGTGGCAGAACCCCCCACTTTGCAGGTGTAACATACTCAGCAATATCATTCATAAAATTATAAAAGTCTATTTTGGTAACATGATCTAAATCATATGGATATAAATCACTAAACCATGGGCCCGACATTGCCATATATGTTAATATATTAGCTGCAGCCACTGTTCCACATCCAGTATTTCGCATACTTTTTTGTGCAAACCAATCTTGATATCCTCCAAAATATGTTATATCATCTTTATGTATAGCCACAAAATCGTCTATCTCTAAACCATATTTCGTTGTAACAGCCTCGATTTTATAATTATTCTTTAGTTTATTAACTTTATTCCCCATTATATAATCTGTATTTTTAGACCTTATAATAAGATTACTTATAACAACACTTTCTCCTGGGTGATAAATAAAGTAATTATAAGAAATCTCACTGTCAATATTATATGTTCCAATTTTTTCAGGTCCAGCTATGCCAGATTTTGATCTTCCTATAATTCCACTTGTAATACTTCCCAATTTACTACCATCTAATATATTAGTTATTTCTTTTCCGCTTTCGCTGGATTCGGTTTTTGAACTAATTATACCAATAATTTTTTCAAATTCAGATTTTTTTAACTTATTATAGATGGAAGAGTATTTATCTAACATTTGCTCAGCCATATGGCCTGACGGATCAAAGAAGCGGATCGGATTACTATTACAATAAGTATACAAATTCAAACTCAGCGGATCATTCCTCTGTCCACGATAAGTATCCTCTGTCAAGAACCTAGCTATGGTACTATCATAATACCTTGCATTCAGATAATATAAATCTGTTTCCTTATCATATTGATATCCGGCATATTTCACCGTATTATTAGCCGTACCTGTCTCACTAATTATGGTTCCAAAGGCATCATAATCATAGGTAGCAGCTATATTTCCAATTGCATCAATTAATCCTGTGACATCACCATGGGCATTATAGAGGTAATAGTAGCTTTCCGCCCCTGCACCTGCTTCTTCCGCCACAGAACGGTAAAGTAGATTGGTTCCATAAGCTTGATAAGCGGTCTGGTTATTGCTTCCATCTGTCTCAAGGACTACTTTATCCACCTCATACAAGTATCTTATGATTTTACCCTCGGTATTCTTCTCAGAGCGATAACCCTGGGCATTATAACGATAGGTTGTTGCTGCTTCTGCTGTCTTTACCCTTACCTGGCGATTGAATTTGTCATAGAAAAACAGAGTGATATCTTCGGTTCCTGTTCCACTTCCTTTATTTACTACGATATTGTAGCTAGGCAGCTCTGTTGTAGTCTCACTATCTCCTGCCTTGGTTTTTGATGAAAGGGTGGATTTACTTACCATATTTCCATTACTGTCATATAGATATCTTGTCTCGCTACCACTGTTTGTTACAGTTTTCATCAATCTATTCTGACTGTTGTAGGTATAATTGGTATATGCCTGGGCTATAACATCCTTCTGTGTAAGGGTTACTGTCTCTTTTACTCTATTCCCTGCCCCATCATAATCATAAGAGGTAGTCTTTCCTCCTGGTTCCGTAACAGAGCTTAGACGATTTAACTCATCATATATATATGATGTTATACCCTTTTCTTCCTTTTTGGTAAGTACATTACCGTTAGAATCATAGGTATATTGATAGGAAGATATTATACTCTCATCCTTCTTTGTATTCTTAAGTGTCAGTACATTATTTACTTTGTCATATGTATAGGTTTCCTTCGTTTGGTCTGGATAGGTAACACTGGTTCTTCTTCCATTCAAGCTATACTTATAGACCGTGGTCTTATCATCAACAGTAACCTTGCTTAAGCGACCCACTTGATCGTATTCTTTTAG
>JAEZTQ010000033.1 GCA_023443625.1 Bacillota bacterium
TTTTTCCTCAATTAACCTATTAATTCCATCATATCTGTATTGCTTTGTATTTGCAAGATAATTTGCTTCTGTCAGCTTATTACCATTTGCATCATAGGTGTAGGTGGTAATCTGACCCTTGGCGTTAATTAATGCCTGAACCCTATTCATTCCATCATAAACATAGTTTGTATATCCTCCATTTCCATCTTTATGACACGTTATATTGTTATTTCTATCATAAGCAATTTTGGTTGTTATTTTATTACTCCTTGTTTCGTTGGATATAGTTTTACTTGTATTTCTTCCTATCGAATCATAGATATAGGTAGTTAAGGTACCATTACTGTCCTTTGATAACTTAACATTTCCCCAAAGGTCATACTGATAAACTGTATGGATACCTGGTATCGAAAAATCACCGGGTGCTGTTACCTCTGCCACTTTACCCATAGCGTTCCATCTCTGAGATGTTATATTTCCATTGCCATCGGTGATTTGGATGGCTTGCCCCAGATTATTATAAATAGTCGAGGATTTGATAATCCCATCCACGGAAGTACTTAGAAGATTACCCACACCGTCATATGTGTAGGAATAGCTTGCACCATTATGGGTTTCTTTTACTTTTTGTCCAAGTCCATTATAAGTGTATTTTACTGTAAATGGAAGTCCCTTCGCTTGTGTCTGTGCATCTGTTTCATATTCCAAAAGGCCTGCAAGGTTATAATCCGATATTTTGGAATTGCCTAAAGCATCCATATCTTTAATTATATTACCCAGTTCATCATATTGATAAGTGTGGGTGGCTATGCTGACAGGTACTGCTTTCCAGGTATTATTCTCTATTACCATCTTGTCATAGACTTCTGTCTGTTTCAGTACCCTACCCATATCATCATAGCTAAAAACAGTGCGCTCATTACCTCCGGATATATTACTGTTAGGTGATATAATAGAAGTTACTCTACCCATTCGGTCATAGTTTTTGGATGTAGTATTTCCCAAGGCATCTTTTATAGTAATTAAATTCCCCCTATTATCATAGGTGTTGGTCGTTACATATCCTCTTCCATCTGTATATGTCGCAATCTGTCCATCCCATGTATAGGTTTGACTGGTAAGAATCGTGAGTATTGAACCACTTCCATCGCCAAATCCCTCTTTAAATTCGGTAAGCTGTCGGTCCATATAATCATAAGTATATCTGGTGATGTGTCCTTCTTTTTCTGTTTTACAGGTCATATTACCATTTTTATCATAAGTATAGCTATCCTGAAGATTAATTATCTTGGTATCATCATAAGAATTACCATAAATATCTCCAGCTTTTGCATACTTTATAACTGTAAGTTCTTTCCCCATATGATTATAGGTTGTATCTGTTACCTGGGTATCTGTAGCATTAATGTACTCCGTCTGCTTAATGATCCTGCCATCCTTATCATAGTCATAGAGCATTCTTCTGCCCTCATTATCATAAGTTTCTATCAATAAGCCTTTCGTATAGGAATAATACTTATCATAGGTATTAGCAGTAGTGGAATTAAGAGTTACTAAATCTCTTCCAGTTTTCTGACTTATAATATTACCATTCTTATCATAACTAATGCCTGTCCAGGAGAATAATTGCATATTGCTTTCCATAATCGGCGTCCAGGTACCAGTAACATTACCAAGTGGGTCATAGGAATAAAAAGTACTTGCTTTATTTGCAGCAATCTTCTGCAGTACAGTACCATCCTTATTATAAATCACCTGGATAATTGTACCGTCGGGGTTTTGAACTTTAACCTCTCTTCCTGCATAGTCTTTCTCCGTAACCTTAATTGATTTCGTATTATCATCTACATAGCTTGATTCAATAATCTGTGTGTTTCCATTATAGAGTATACTATAGCTTGTCTCATATAATAGAACCTTACTGCTGGCTGCTGTTTCTTGATAATAGGTTTTTATCAGACGATTTAGTGAATCATATTCATAACGATAGATCGCACCTGCAGGATTAGTCTCTGTCTGCATATTCCCAAACACATCATAGGTATAAGTAGTAGTACTATTGTCTGCTGTAATCTTCTGTCTTAGATATCCATTATCATTCCATAGATAACTGGTTCCCTGGGTTCCTTTGTAAGCATCGGTACTAAGGTTATCTTTGGTTGCATCATATTGATTTTGATTTACTTCCATGGTGGTGCGTCCCCTTGTATCATATACGGTACGTTTTACACCGCCATCTGGATAAATCTCTCTAATAATCATAGCATTCTTGTTATAATTCCATTGATAGACATATCCCTCTGGAGTTGTCTGAGATATTTTATTCCCTATATCATCATAGGTAAAACTTGTAACATTATCCCATGCATCCTTAATTGTTACAGTATCACCCTTGTTATTATAAGTATAAGTCGTTGGATTTCCTTCTGGGTCTGTCACAGTTTTCAAAAGTCCAGCAATATTATTGTTTTCAGCTTTACTATAATAGGAATAGTTAGTAATTGCATAATTTGCTGGGCTAGAAGTACCTTCTACATAATCCGTTACTCCTTCCAGAGGTTGCACCTTCTTAAGTAATAGCTTGCCTTCCTTATCATAGATATAAAAGGTTTTATTACCAACCTCATTAATCTCCTGGATAACATTGTTGTACTTATCATAATAATAATATTTGATACCGCCGTCTGGATTTCTTACCTGGGTTACATTTCCAGTTGCTTCATCCACTACATATTCTGTGCGGTTTCCATTCCTATCAATTTGCGTCTTGACATCTCCATAATATGTAATTTCTTTAATTGCAGCATTATAGTAGGACCGATACTCCGTCTCGGTAATTCCACCCTCTGGATCCTGTACCTTGATTGTATACATTGCAGCATCAAACCAATACGTCCATTTTTTATTATTGTTATTTGTTATGGTTGTATTACGATTTGCCTTATCATAGGTATAGAACCAAGTCTCACCTGCTCCATCTATGGTTTTACTTACCTTGTTTTGGGCATCACCCAAATTATGATCATAAAAAATCTCCTGAAAGAGATAGTCTTTTTGATCATACATTTTGGTTAAATACTCGGCAGAATCATATTCATACCTAAGAACTCCACCCTCGGGGTCAGTTACTTTAGTTAATAAATTAGCTGTATTATACTCGTAGGCAACCTTTCTACCTGTGATATCAGTAACGCTGGCTAATAAGTTCTTATTATTGTAGCCAAGGGTATAGACTCTATTCACTGTATCAGTTATCTTGGTAGGCTTACCATTGGAATCATAGGTAATAGTAATCCTATTTCCATTCCTGTCTTCCATATAAATCAGTTTACGTAAGGCTGAATCAAACTTATATTTGTATTGATCCTCAGTCGTTAAAATATCATATTTTTCTGTCCCCACGGATGTCTCAAAGATAGCTCTTGTTCCCTCACCAACGTATTTCTTATTAGTCGTGTCATAATTAAATACATAGCTACTGCCATTAGGCAATCGAATATCAACGCTGTCGCCTTTATATATAACTGAACTTTCAAAGCCAAAGGTCCAGCCTCGTCCTAGTAGGGTCTGCTTCTGATCTCGTGAATTATAGGATCTGCTTATCTGTATCTGAAATCCCGGAGCAGCTACACTCATATCCGTGCAAGTCACTGAGAAATTACCAGAAGCCGGATTTACACCTCCTTCTCCATAATGCAGACGTTCATAATTGCTGGCTCTTTCGTCAGTGATATACCAGGTGTCTTCTTTTCCAGTGCCATCAACGGGAAGGAAGTCTTTAAAATCACTGATATCAATGAAATCATCTGTAGACTGAGTACCCCCATTCAAAGCACCATAGGCATTAACTCTGCCCTCTGTATACACTTTCCCTTTTAAAGCTTCACATTTTACAACATTATTAATAATTCTACTTCTAATGGAATAAATATCATCCTCTGGATATGCACTTTTAACAAGACCTGCAACACCACTCACCATAGCAGCTGATACAGAGGTACCACTATAATAATCATAATTATCATTGTATGTTACATTATTAGCTTCACCGTAGGTTGTACATAGAATGCTTGTTCCTGGAGCAGCTAAGTCTACATTATAACCATAACTGGTAAAGGAGGGTAGTAATCCTCTACTATCAATAGCAGCTACTGATATGATGTTATTTAGCTCAAAAGCTGCAGGATAAACTGGCTTTTCTGCTGTATTGGCACCAAAATTACCCGCCGAACATACAAAGAGTATTCCGCTATTCTCCATGGCATCTTTTAGAGCAATATTATTGTCCGTACCACAAAAGCTACAGTTGATAATTTTTATGCCCATATTCATCGCATATTCAATGGCTTCAATGGCATCGCTGGTATACCCTTGGGAACCACTAATAAATTTCAATGGAAGAAGCTTTACATTGGGTGCAACCCCTACCATACCATTATTATTGGCTCCTGCTGCTATAACACCCGCTATATTGGTGCCATGGGAATCTGCACTCTCTGAATCATTGACTGATGCATTATCATTTACAAAATCCCATCCGTTAACATCATCAACATAACCATTATTATCGTCATCAATGTTATTACCTGCTATTTCTTTGGGATTGATATAGATATTGCCCTTTAAGTCAGGATGGTTAATATCAATGCCCGTATCCAATACACCTATAACCACAGTGTCACTTCCCATGGTAGTTGTCCATGCATCTACTGCTTTGATATCAACTCCTGTCCTTCCAACATAACCGTCTACGGCCTGTCCATCATTATGAATTCCCCATTGCTTTATATATTCATTATCCGTAGGAATTCCAACTGTTGTAAGAAGATAATTGGGATGGGCATATTCTACATTAGGATCCTCATTTAATAAATTAATGACGGTGTTCATATTGTCCCCTTCACCAATTTCATAAATATCGATTCCTTGTTTTTCAAAATGGTTTTTATGTTTAAATGAATCTACTTTGGTCTTTCCTTGAATATTTTTAGTCGTATTATCTTTTTTTCTTTGATTCTTATATTTTACAATAACATCTGTTTTGGAATTACTTTTTTTCTTTTTCCCTCTAGCTTCCTTCTCTTCTACCTTTTGTTTATCATTTGTAGAATCACTTGTATTTTCTTTACTTACTGCAACGACTTGAATAACATTGGTATTCGATAACGCCATTAACAATGCTAGGGTGCAGGCTAAAATTCTAAATCTATTTTTTCTATATATCACGTGCTTTTCCTCCCTATAATTATAGTAAAGTTACGGAATAATTAATGACAGCTGTATCTGTCTTCTTACTCTTGTACCTAATACTGTTAATAACACCCGTCCATAAAGCTCCTGCATCTTGATTCACATAGATTGTAATACTCTGTACGTTATCATTATTATCAATTGTTATATACATATTGAATTCCTCTATATAGACAGAAGCCACCTCTATAATAGGGGTCATTTCACAAGCATCTATAAGCTCAAGGATATCTGTATCGTAAGTCAAGGTTACTTTATATTGACTTATATCAGAATTAACCACTGGTAATAATACAGAGATTTCTTCCCCTACCACAACAGAAATACTATATGGTAAAGTATTGCTGAAATTAACCTTCACTGACCACTCACTCTTATGATTTCCCACAAAGGCTCTAACACGAATATCTCTTTGCATACTAAATATATCCTGCTTTAAGTCAATACTAGTTTGGGTTGTAGAAGCATATATGATGCCATCCAGACTAATTTCGTATAATGAAGCTCCGGCAATGGGATCCCATTCTATGCGAATATTATCATCTACAACTGATGCACTTACGTTAGTAGGTGGCATAACGATAGGAGTACAGGAAATCAGACTACTCCAGGCCCCAATAACTGTATCTTTATTTGCTCTAACTCTAAATGTATAGGAAACCCCTGGGAATAGATTTTGAATAATTGCTGTATTTGTTGTGGATTGATAAATATCCCCATTAATCTCAACATCATATGAGGTTGCTCCTTCTACTGGATTCCAACTGATGCTTATTGCAGAACCTGTTGCAGATTTAACATCCACACAATAATAACTAATATTAGTAGGTACTCCTGGTATATTATGATTAGTTACCACTGTCTTTGCCTCTCCCCAATCGCCTACACTTACTTCACTATAAGCTCTTAGTCGGATTGTATGCTCTGTTCCAGGCAAAAGATTAGTAATTATATAATTTTTAACCTTGCCAATCTCATATGGTTTTCCATCAATTTCGATCTCATAGCCTAAAGCTGAAACATTGTCTGTCCAGGAAACTATTATGTTATCTATTCCTGCACTGGTAGTTAGTATAGGCGCATCTAAATTGCCAATGGCACGGAAGGTAATTTCTTCTGACCATTCATAGGTGGTCTCTGTTCCAATATAAATTAATGCTCCAATACGTATAGTATAATACTCCCCATATTCTACATTAATCGTAGTATTATTGGCATGAATTATACCATCCTGTATATTACCATTGATTTCTATCTGATAGTCTTCTATACCTTCTGCCTTATTCCACATAATGGTATATTGCTTGGGTCCAAAAAATCTACTCACAAGGTTATTGGGTGTTCTTAATACCCCTCCCCTCATTTGTACTGTGATAGGACTACTCCATTCACTCTGTCCACTAGAATTTCCAGCAGATATACGATAGGTATGTACACTTCCATCCATTGAGCCTGTATGAGTAAAGCTAGTATCTGTTCCAGTATATACAATGGTATTATCTGCCTCCACTTGATAATAGGTGGCGTACTCTACATCATTCCAGCGAACTATTGTAAAAGCTGATCCAGTCACACTAGTTACATTACCTGGGGTTGCTGGTACCGGCTTAACTGGAATAGTGACATCAGCAGTCAAAGTTACACTAAAGGCACCAGACCACTCACTATTACCAGTAGAATTAATTGCTCTAACTCTGACAGTATGTGTTGAACCTTCTGCATAACTGGGTGACATAAATTCTGAACTTAATTCTGTAATTAGGTCAGGAGAAGAATCTATCTCAATTTCATATGCCTCTGCACCTTGTACCTTGTTCCACTCTACCTTAAACTGAAATTGTGACGGCGTTAATACAACTATGCCTGGTGCTCCAGGTACTACCTTTGAAGTAGTAAAAGTTATATTCTCGCTCCAATTACTTTTACCAAAGCTATTGATTGCCCTGATTCTATAATTATGTGTACTATTTGGTTCTAGACCTTCGTGGCAAAAGAAGGTTACATCTCCCACATCTCTAATCTGTCCATCAATATCAAGTTGATATACTGAGGCCTTGTCAGTAGGTTCCCATATAATATTCACACTAATAGCACCTCCTGATACTGACGTTATCTTCGGTGTATCAGGAATTGCACCCTTTGTTCTTTTTATAATTTGATTCCATTCACTTTCACCTGTACTGTTGATTGCTTTAATTTGATAGGTATACTCTGTTTCTGGTAATAGTCCCACATCTGTATAACTATTTGACAAGCAATTTGAATTTATGATTATATCGTCTCTTTCAATAATGTAATTTGTTGCCTTTGCATCATAATCCCATTCCAGGGTGATACTATTTGAACTTGATTTAGCTATTAAAGAACCTGGCATATTTGGATAATCTATGAGTGTACTAACCACGACCTCCTCTGACCAGTCTGTTTCCTTAAGTAATATATTCCTTGCCTTTACCTTACAGGAATAAGCTGTATCTGGATCTAGCCCCGTCATGGTTATACTTAATTCTTTGCTATAATCACTTTCCCTTACTAATATTCCATCCTGAAATAGTCCTAATCTATACTCAACTGATGCCGGATTACTATTTGCATCCCAGGCAATATGAATTGAGTTATGCGTTATATCCGCTGCTTGAAATGCTTTAATTCTTGTTATATTAGCATCTGTATAGAAAGGAACCTGACTACTCCATTCACCAGCATTACTCCACAAATCGCTCTTATGTGGTTCATTTGCATCGCATATATTAAAAGCTCTAATCCTTATATCGCATTGGGTATTATAAAATTTTGTATCATAGGATAGTTTATTGGATGGAGAAAATGTTATTTCGCTTACACCGTTATAGGCTAATTCGATACTATAGCCAACAGCATCTGGTATATCATTCCATGTGATGTCCAGGCTGGATCCGTTGCTTGTTGCAATAATTTCCGTAACAGCACTAGGTGGTAATGGTAAAGTCTTAAACTCCATTGGCGCAGACCAATAGCTGGACAAACCTGATGCATTAAAGGCACGGATTATATATCTGTATTTTTGATTTGATGCTAATTTACCATCAATGAATGATGATATTTTTCTTCCTAAGGACAATTCTGTAATAATGCTATTATCCTCCCCTAAGGTATATCGATATACCTCATAGGATATTGCCCCTTCTACATTCCCCCAAGTAATCAATGCTTCTGTTGAAGAAACTGATGTAACATTAATACCCCTTGGTGCTGCAGGAGAAGTAATTGTCGATACACTAGACCCTACACTAATTGCACCAGTATTAGAATTCAGTGCGGTTACCATAACAGTGTAATTGCTATTTGGAGATAATTCCGATAATAGTATTCTTCTATCTCCAGCAACCAAATCATAGTTTATAGTTATCCACTCAGCGGTAGTAGTTAGCACACCGCTTTTATTCACATACATATTCCCAACCTTAACTTGATATTGGGTAGTTACAGGATTTGCATCTTTTATTACAATTTGTAGCCTATTCTCAGATAAAGGCGTTAATTGTACGGTTGGCTTCTCTACCTTTGTACTAATTGAACCGGTTTTTTCTGAAATATGCCCATTTAGATCTCTTACCTCAACCTTATAAGTATAAACTGTATTAGGTGTTAAATCTGTCTTAATAAATACATTTTCACTAGTCCAAACTGTTGGAGTACTTGATCCTATGGTGTAACGATAAGGTTCTAATGCTAAACCACCTGTTACATCTTCTGCAGTAGTCGTTATCTTAATACTTGTAGTCGATACCTCAACTACGGGCGGACTTATTACTGGTGCAGACTTATCAACTCTAAAGGTTACACTAGTTCCGATTTCATCAGCTATTGGATCTTTTGCTGTAACTCTAATTGTATGTTTTCCCTCTGATAAATTTGCTATATTTATTACATTGGTAAATGATGCAACCTTTCCTGTCTTAGTTCCTGTTACCGTCATCGTTCCAGATGCAGTAGTACTACCATCCAAATAATAATTGCATACTACCGCATCATCTTCATCATCTTGTACTTTAATCTGAAGTTGGAAACTAGTATGGGTCTCATCTAATATGGTATCACCATTTATATTATAAATACTAACCGATGATGGAGTTGTGCAGGAAAGGCAGGTGGATACAATCTGATATCCACTATCCATAAATACATCACAATATGAGCAATGGCTACTCCAAGAGTGACCACTAGATGTATGTTGACTGCTGACACCTCTGTATGTGGAGTATTGAAACCTGTCAAGAAAGACTTCCCCGCATATTAGACAAAAAATTTGTTCCCAATGTCCTTGGGATGTATGGTATGGGTTTATGTAATCATAAAATGAATGTGAAGTATGAAGTAAATTACACCTACTACATTGTTTTCCTGAAGTACCATATGAAACCCAATTATGGCCTAATTTATTTATAGTAGTTATCTCGGTTACTGTACCACAAACACTACAGTACTTATACGTATATCCATCCTTGTCACATGTAGCATCCTCTTTACCAACAGTCCATTGATGACCTGGAACTGGATCAGTGACTGTATAGGAATCTGAGCATCTAGAACATTTATAATTCACAATTTTGGGAGTTGTGCAGGTTGCTGCTATTGTCGATACCGCATAGTTATGCCCCAGTTTACCTATCGGAGTTATTGAAAGAGTAACTTGACATGTTTTACAAGTTACTGTCGTAGATCCATCTTTAGTACAAGTTGCACCTACTGTATCAGATATAGTGCTATGACCCTTAGCCGTTCCCGATGTTTCTGACTTCGTCGATGTACATCTAGAACATTTATAACTTAGTGTTTTTGGAGTCGTGCATGTTGCCGCTGTTGTGGATTTCAACTCATAATTATGCCCCAGTGCGGGGAGTGTAGTTGTTGAAAGCGTAGTACTGCATCTTGTACATTTAGTTATAGAAGACCCTGCTGTGGTACAGGTTGCTGTATCTGTAGTTGTTGTCGGACTATGCCCTAGGGGTGTCCCTGATGTTTCTGATTTCGTTGATGCACATCTAGAACACTTATAACTTAGTGTTTTGGGTGAAGTACAGGTTGCTGCTGTTGATGATTGCTGCACATAATTATGTCCCAATGCGGGGAGCGTAGTTGTTGAAAGCGTAGTGCTACATCTTGTACATTTAGTTTTAGAAGACCCTTCTGTGGCACAGGTTGCTGCATCTGTAGTTGTTGTCGGACTATGCCCTAGGGGTGTCCCTGATGTTTCTGATTTCGTTGATGTACATCTAGAACACTTATAACTTAGTGTTTTGGGTGAAGTACAGGTCGCTGCTGTTGATGATTGCTGCACATAATTATGTCCCAATGCGGGGAGCGTAGTTGTTGAAAGCGTAGTGCTGCATCTTGTACATTTAGTTTTAGAAGACCCTTCTGCAGTACAGGTTGCAGCGGTTGTCGTTGTTGATGGTGAATGTCCTAAAGGTGTGCCTGAGGTTTCTGACTTTGTGGCTGAACATTTAGAACATCTATAGACTAATTTTTGGGGTGAAGTACAGGTTGCTGCTGTTACTGATGGCTGCGTATATGTATGGCTGCAAGCTTGTGTATAAACTATAAAATCTGTTTCAATCTTATCTTCTATTATTTCATCTATTATTTTATCTATTGTTTCATCCTTATTACTAAGTATATCTTTTCCTATCTTTTGATATACAGCCTTTGCATTAAGAACGTTATACTCGCCTTTCTCACTAAGATAGTCATTCGTACTACTGATTAAAATGTTCCTAATCTTTACTGCTGATATACTATAATCTTGACTCCATATCAAGGCTGCCAATCCAGCCACATGTTGTACTGCTGCTGATGTTCCACTAATAACATTCTTACTTCCATTTAAACCACCAGCTATTACATTATCTCCAAATGCAAATAAATTAATATCTGTTGAATAATTAGAGTTTTGAGCAACTTGATTATTACAATCAATAGCACCAACGCTAATAACATCTGAATAACCTGCTGGATACATAACCTGCTTTTTTCCATTGTTACCTGCTGCTGCAATAACTAAGATATTGTTAGTTATTGCCTTTTTTATAGCTTGTTCTAAATTTTTGGAATACTCTGTCCCTCCTAAACTTAATGTCACAATATTAATATTATTTTCAATTGCCCATTCCAGGCCTTGTATTACATCACTATATGTTCCTATTCCGTTCTTATCCAAGATTTTGACAGAATATAATTCGACTTCTGGTGCAATTCCAACTAAACCATAGCCATTTATTCTAGCAGCTAATATGGTCGCCATTTCTGTACCATGCCCGTTATCATCATCATAACTTTCAATTCCATCGACAAATGATACACCGCCGGCTATAGTCAAATCTCTATTATCCAAATCAATACCTGTATCAAAAATTGCTACCTTGATGCCCGTACCCTTTATGTTATTCTCATGAAATAAGTTAATTTCAGTTTTCTTCACATTCCATGGAACAGTTTCATCAACAATTTCTTCTTGGGTTTTTGTATTATCTAAGAAGCTATTATTATGTTCTCGCGTTAATATCTTTGTTTGATAGTCCTCGATATCTTCTTCATGACTATGGACACATTCCTGATTATGTAACTCCAACTCGTTGCTTTCTTCATGATTATGGTCACATTCCTGATTATGCAACTCTAACTCATTACTTACATCATGATTATGAACATGTCCGTTTTTCAATCCTGTTTCAATATAATTTGTATTTAATTCCTCCCCTTTAACGTCGCTAAAAGTTAGAAAAAATAAAGTAATGCAGGTCATAATAGAGCATAATTTTTTTTTCTTCTTTAACATCTGATACTCCCCCCATTTAATATTTTAATATCTTGATATTATTTACATTTTATTGCATATTTTTACACTATCAGATAATACAATATTTTACAACACAAATTCATCATGTTATCCATTTATTTATATGGTAAAAACTACCTATTGATTTGTAAATAAAAAGCTGAAATTGACTTTAACATCAACTTCAGCTTCCCATTATTATTCCTTCTTAAATCTATCTGTTATTTAGCCACTTTCTCCCTAGTTTCTTCATTCTCCCCAAACATAGATACCAGCCCCAATAACAAACTTGTGATTGCGATGGCAAAGGTCAAGGATATCATTACCCGTTCCTCTCCTTGGGTATATATGTAGGTTAGGCATAGCATCAATGCGATAGCAGATATACTAGCATAAACTAATCCACTCAAAAAACATCTAAATTTACTAAAACGGTATTTTTGTACAAGTCTTCTCATAACTTCCTCCCTTACAAGCTTCAAATATCACCTTATTAATCTCTTTTCTCGGTGATATAACTGATTATGAATAAATACTCAACACAAGATTAAATAAGTCATATTCTTTCTTGTCTTTTTATTTATCCTACTTATTAAACGAGATATAAGCCAGAAAAGTTTCATTTATTTTTACTAAAATGTAAATATTGGTAATATTATTTATAAAAGGTGTCAATTAAAACTACTTTTTCCTTTATTGAATTAAACTTATTAGTTAGGTATTTAATATATGCTTGATAGCGATAGTATTCATTCTCCGGGAAAAAGTATGCATTATCTAAAATATATTCCTAATATTGCATACTCCATAACGCTAACAGCTTTTTTATACAAAATTTATAATCTATTTTTGCAATATCTTCTTTTGTATAGATTGGTATTTCAGCATAGTATATATCATCAATATAATATCTTGCATAACCAACGATGCTCTTTTCTTTGATTGGAGCCTGTAGAACCCTGGGAATCTCATATACTACCTTTACTTTTTCATCCTTTCGCATTAATAAAGTTATTTCTCCCTTAAGGTCCAAGGCTTCATATCTTTGCTGTCCATCCCTAACTACAAGGGGTTTTAGATTAACATTTTCAAATATTTGCCTGGGTTCATAATTCTTGATACCATAATTCATTAATTCTTTGGTATCCATCCATTTTAATTGTTTTCTTGGTGGCCAGCCGCTACCCAATACTACGGAAACCAGTGTCCGATCAGATTTCTTTATGGCACCAACAAAGCAGTAACCTGCACCGTTGGTAAAACCAGTTTTAACACCAATAGCTCCTTCCATCATATAAAGAAAACGGTTTTTATTTGTAATACTATAACTTCTTCCCTTTTTGAGTTCCTTAAAATTGTATGAAGAGGTATTAGTTATGGATATAAACTGCTCATTTTGAATGGCATAGCTTGCTATTACTGCCAGATCTCTGGCTGTAGTATAATGACCTGCCGCATCCAGTCCATTTGGTGTTACAAAATTAGTATTCTCACAACCTAATTCTCTTGCTTTATCGTTCATCATAGTTGCAAAGCCTTCTACAGATCCGCCCACATGTTCCGCTATGGCAACAGCTGAATCATTATGGCTTTCCAGCATTAGGGAATATAATAGATCCAATAGATAGTATTGTTCTCCAGGCTTTATATTAAGCTGAACATCTGGCATAGTCGAAGCATGGGAAGACACAGTCACTACTTCATCCAATTTTGAATTTTCCAGAGTTACAATGCAGGTCATAATCTTTGTTGTACTTGCCATAGGCATTTCTTTATATCCATCTTTCTCAAATAAAACTCTGTTATTAGAAGCATCCAACAGTAATGCTGATCTGGCACTAAGCCTCAAATCATTTGCGCTTATATATCCACCTTTCTCTTCCTCCCCTGCTTCCTCTTTCCTACCCTGTTCCTCAGAAAGAATTTTCTGGTATTCCTTCTCATCTTCCATTGCCCTAAGATTTTCTTCTTTCAATTCTTTTTCAAAATCCTCCACAATTAGTCCAGAGGAATTTAATATTTCTTCATAATATTCTTTTAGATTTTTGAATTGAACTGTAGCAAATAAAGCTAACAGCACAAGACAAGGTATGACTGCTACCAATCTTTTCTTCACTATAATCATCCTATCTTTCTCTTCACTCTAATTTATTGTAAAAAAACCAGAATATTCATAAAATTAATCATGCTTTAAATTTGAATTTATTACAGCTAATTAGTGTAATTTCTAGGGTATTTTCACCTGATAAAGCGCTTTACTCTATTGGTAATAAGAGTTATAATAAACTGGATTATGAAAATCTTATATATATAGACATAATTTTCAAATATTTTTTAATATTTATACATACATTTCCAATATAATTAGAGTTTTTTGCAAGAAAAATCTCACTTAAATGGGATAGGTAATGGGGAGGTTACTATGTCAAATAACGAGAAATTCTATGAAGATAAGGGTAAGAATACTATACCGGAAGCAAAGGAAGAGGACATTTCTAATACGGATGAAGCTACGAATGAAGCTTTGGCGGAAAATATAAGTGAAACCAAGGCAGATACTTTGGTGGAAGACATAGACGAAAACAAGGAAGATACTATTGTGGAAGACATAGAGGAAACCAAGGAAAAGACTTTTGTGGAAACCGTAGATGAAACAATGGAAGATACCCTGGCGGAAAACACGGATAATACAATGGAAGATCCTTTGGCCGAAAGCATAGATGAAACACTGGAAGATACTTTAGCAGAAAGCACAGATGAAGCCAAGGAAGATACTTCAGTGGAAACCATAGATGAAGCCAAGGAAGATACTTCAGTGGAAACCATAGATGAAACCAAGGAAGATACTTCAGTGGAAACCATAGATGAAGCCAAGGAAGATACTTCAGTGGAAACCATAGATGAAACCAAGGAAGATACTTTGGCGGAAACCACAGAGGAAACAATGGAAGATACTTTGGCGGAAACCATAGGGGGAAACAAGGAAGAAGTAGCCGGATGCATAGATAACTCTAAGGGGGCTCTTAATGAGGAAACTAATGATAAATCCCATGAAGCTATAGGGGACACTGATGTTGAATTAAGGGCAGCAGTCAGGGATGAAGACTCTGCAGCAGATAAAGCTGAAGATACTACAGAAGAAAGCAGTAATGAACCCAGCCAGGAAATTGATAGTGCACCAGACACCAAAAAGTCAAAAAAGAATAAAATAGACTTGTTTAAAATCTTACGAATCATATGTGGTATCGGTTTTGTAGTATTTACTGCACTCTTCATCAACGAGGTCTTTATACAGCCTAGAAGAGCCAATATTGCCGTGGACCAGACCAGAGATTTATATAGGAAGACTACCCAAGCTCCCATTACATATCAGCCTGAGCCTACAAAAGCACCTGAAAGCACAGAAGTTAAGAAAGGTGTTGACGCTACTCCTACTCCTGATCCTACTAGGGATGAAGAGGGCAGGTTGCTGGTATTTCAAGATTTACTGGCTGAAAATGAAGATACGAAGGGATGGATTACTATTCCGGATACAAATATAGACTATGTGGTTATGCAAAATAGTGAGGATGATGAGTACTATCTGCGAAGAGATTTTAACCGAGAAGACCAACAAGCAGGAACTCTATTTATAGATGGTAAATCTTCTGTCGAAGAAAAAACACAGAACCAGGTTATTCATGGACACAATATGCGATCTACAAAAAACATGTTCCATGAGCTAACTAAGTATAAGAAGCTTGATTTTTTCAAGAAAAATCCTACCTTTACTTATGATACCATTTACCAAACAGGACAATGGAAGATATTCTCTATCTTTATTACCAATGGCTCTAATAGAAAAGAACCTTTTTTTGATTATACTCAGTCAACCTTTAAAGATAGCACAGACTTTTTAAATTTTATATATCAAGTTCGTATTCGCTCCATCTTTAATGCGGACACTGTTGATATTAATGAAAATGATGAAACCCTAACCTTATCCACCTGCTCCTACGAGCTTAATAATTATCGCTTAGTAATCGTTGCTCGTAAGTTAAGACCTGGTGAAGATCTCATCGTTGACACAGAGAGTTTTAGCAAAAATTCTGACACCCTCTATCCTCAGACCTACTATGATTATTACAAAAAAGAGGCACCCCTATTACCTGCTACTTTTGAGGAAGCCCTAGAGCAAGAATTAATCAATTGGTATAAACCTATAGCTACAGAATAAGCTTAAATAACCCAATTTATAAAGTCAATTACTTAAATAAGCCTGTTACAGAATAATTCCTTTTCATTATTAGGGATTATTCTATAACAGGCTTATTATATTTATAACCTACTTTTGAAATCTTCATATCCAAACTGCTTAATCACCTTAATTCCTTCCTCTTTGGTGTTAAGGAGTATGGTAGGAAGGTTAATTCCATTAAAGGTATTATTTTTAACCATGGAATAAATGGCCATGTCTCCAAATACCAGGCGATCTCCTAGAGCTAGGGGCTCTTTAAAGGAATAGTCACCTATAACATCTCCTGCAAGACAGGTAGGCCCACCCAGACGATAGGTATAAGGATATTCACCAGCAGTTTTGGAACCTATAATATGAGGCCTGTAAGGCATCTCCAGCACATCCGGCATATGGCAGGCTGCAGAGGTATCCATAATTGCTAATTGCATTCCATTCTCATTGAGCTCAAGAACGGAGCTAACCAAATACCCTGCATTAAGAGCAATGGCCTCACCAGGTTCTAGATAAACCTGTACTTTATAGGTTTCCTTCACATGATTAATACAGTCTATTAACCGATTAATATCATAATTCTCTTTGGTTATATGATGACCTCCGCCAAAATTAATCCATTTCATCTGATGAAGGTAAGGTCCAAACTTCCCTTCTACCACCTTGAGGGTTCTCTCTAGCACATCAGAATTCTGTTCACACATTGTATGAAAATGAAGTCCCTCAATCCCTGACAAATCTCCTTCCTTTAACTGTTCTAATCTAATCCCAAATCTAGAATTAGCAAAGCAAGGATTATATAGATCAGTCTCAATCTCAGAATATTCGGGATTAATTCGTAGACCGCAGGAAATCTTTCTAGGATAAGCTTTAATCCTTTTCTTATATTTATCCCATTGGCTAAGGGAATTGAATACAATATGATCACAGAAGGACATTATCTCATCAAATTCTTCTTCCCTGTAGGCTGGGGAGAATATATGAACTTCCTTTCCCATCTCCTCATGACCTAATTTAGCCTCAAAGAGAGAGCTGGCTGTGGTACCGCTTAAATATTGACCCAACAAAGGATAGGTGGAATACATGGAAAATGCCTTCTGTGCCAAAAGAATCTCACAGCCGGTCTGCTCCATAACGGACTGAATAATTTGGCAATTCTTAATAAGTAGTTCCTCCTCTACAACATAAGAAGGCGTTGGTATACTGTTTATATCAAAAGTCATAATTACCCTTCCCTTACTATTCTTAAATATCTACTTCATACGTAAATTAACTTAAAATAAGAATATGGTTCTTATTAGGATATAGTCAATTTAAAGCCGGGTGATGTAAAAGAAATTTGTCCTTTATTGGAGCAATTCATTCTACCATACCCCTAGTAATATCTATTATTTCATAATTGTTTTACTAAGAAATCAATAAACCTAAGATGGAAAATACATCTCCAGTAGAATTGGGGTTTTTTCTAATTTCTATCTTATGAAGCTGCTTTTGTTTGGAGCGGTATACCTCAATTGTCTCTTGATAATTGCCCCATCCCCCTTTAAAATCTGCATTTAAGGTCTGGCAAAACACATCATCCACATATACATCAAATTGACCGCTCTTACCATCCACAGTCTTTAGGAACATAATACCTATGTTTTGAGCCTCTGTTTCGAAGATAATGGAAGCATCTCCTGAAGTGGTTTTCCAATTGTTTTTAAAACGGTCGTTGACGCTGGCCTTCTCAAAGCTGCCCATCAGTATCGGCTGGATACTTGTATTATCTAAAATGGTTGCATCGATATATGCTTCACTAAAGAAAGGCTCTGTAGTTAGCGGCTCTATCTCATCACTTAAATTATCTAAATTCGCATATACACTGTTTAAATAGCCCCATAGCACCTCGCCGATTAAAGCATGCCCTCTATCATTGGGATGGATATTATCCGGTGAGATATCCTTCCAAGTAAAGCTACCCTTTTCAATCTCCTTTAAAACCATCTCCCTGTAGCTAATTCTAGCTAAGTCATAGGAAAAACCCACCATCAGACCATTCATCTGAGCACTGGTTCCATCCTCCATGGTGGTATACAGAAGTAGAACCGCTGGACTATTATCCGCTTTTAATATCTTACGAACCAAGTCCTCATAGGTTTCCTTAAAGAACAAGGTATTACTATCATTTACTGAAAATTCCACGATGACCACATCGGGCTCATGGACTAACAAGTCTGTATCTGCACGGTGAACTCCCAGATAAGAAGTAGTTCCTCCCACACCAGCATTGACAAAGTTAATCTCTGTATTAGGGAAAGCTGCCTTCCACCATTGGTAGAAATGATTGGCATAACTATTCTCAACATTGGATGCCGAGGAGCCCTGGGTTATGGAACCACCAATGACCGCTACCGTGACCTCTTCTCCTGCTTTTGCCTTATTCATGGCTTTTGCCAATCTCGCCAGGTTTCCATCTGCCATAACAGCATTCTTATACATCTCTTCAGTTACATAATCCGTATTAGCCTTCGGAAGTAAATCCGGTGTTAAAGTGGGCAAGCTAGGTTCTGTAGTAGGTTCTGCTGTAGGTTCTGTTGTAGGTGCAGGAGTATCTGGTGTCAGCTCCTCTACTTTGCTTCTATTCCTATTTGTACATCCTCCAATAAACAATAAACATATAATAACCATTAGTGCTATTCTAGCTTTCTTCCTATTCATATTATACTCCCCATGTCTTGTATTTTCCCTTCCCCAAAGGTTTCATCTGATATTAATTTATTGTAAATACCTATTGATCTATTATTCAACCATCTCTGGATCAAAACTCTCCTGCCAAGGTAAGCCACAACGATTTAACTCCCTCATAAATGGATCCGGATCAAATTCTTCTACGTTGAATACGCCGGGGTTTTTCCACTTGCCTGTAAGAACCATCATAGCACCTATCATAGCTGGAACACCTGTGGTATAGGAGATAGCCTGGGAGCCAACTTCACGGTAGCATTCCTGATGATCACATACATTATATACATAGTATTTGACCTCTTTCCCATCCTTTACACCGGTATAAATACATCCGATATTGGTCTTTCCCTTAGTTCTTGCTCCTAAGGATGCAGGATCTGGAAGTACTGCCTTCAAAAACTGTAAAGGCACAATCTTCTGTCCCTCATAGTCGATAGGTTCAATGGAGGTCATACCTACATTCTCAAGTACACGCAGATGGGTTAGATAGCGCTCTGAAAATGTCATGAAGAAACGAATTCTCTTAATCCCTGGCATATTAATGGCTAAGGATTCTATCTCCTCATGATGGAGCAAATACATATCCTTCTCACCGATTTCTGGAAAATTATATACTCTCTTAATGGACATGGGTTCTGTCTCAATAAATTTACCATCTTCATAATAACTTCCATTGGCGGTTACTTCACGAATATTAATCTCTGGGTTAAAATTCGTTGCAAAGGGATATCCATGATCACCTGCATTGGCATCCAAAATATCTATCGTATGAATTTCATCAAAATAATGTTTTAAGGCATAGGCAGAGAATACGCCTGTTACACCAGGGTCAAAGCCGCAGCCAAGGACTGCTGTAATTCCTGCTTTTTCAAAACGCTCCCTATAATCCCATTGCCATTTATATTCGAATTTAGCCGTATCCAGGGGTTCATAATTAGCCGTATCCAAATAATCTACCTTGGTTGCCAGACAGGCATCCATTATAGTTAAATCCTGATAGGGCAGAGCCACATTAATTACAATATCTGGCTTATAGCTTTCTATTAAGATAATTAAATCCTCTGTTATATCAGCATCCACTTGGGCAGTTGTTACCTTAGTCTTATAACCCTTTGCCTCAACTTGTGCCTTTAAGGCATCACATTTCCATAGAGTTCTGCTGGCAATACAAATCTCCTCAAATACCTCATGATTCTGGCAGCATTTATGCAAAACTACACCTGCCACACCACCTGCACCAATGATTAATGCTTTACTCATAATGAAATCCTCCTTAGAATGATAAGTTCCCAGCTACTCACTAAGCTGCTCTCTTACATAGTTTGGTAGAGCAAAACACCCAATGTGTAGCTCTGTATTATAATATTTTGTTTGAAGACCAAGAGCCTTCCATTCCTTATCCTGCAAGTTAATAATAGGATCAAATTTTTTCGATGCATAACCAAATAGCCAATGTCCACTGGGATAGGTGGGTATATGGGCTTGATACACCCTTGCAATAGGAAAGGTTTCCTTAATTCTCTTATGGGCTCTCTTCATGGCTTCCACATAGGAAGCATAGTAAGTACTCTCATGCTGATTAACTAAAATTCCATCATCCTTTAAGGCATGATAGCAGTTTCCATAGAACTCCTTAGTAAATAAGCCTTCTCCCGGACCGAAGGGATCTGTGGAATCTACCAGGATTAAATCATATTCCTTCTCTTTACCACGGACAAATTTTAGTCCATCCTCATAATAAATCTGTACCCTAGGGTCTGTTAACTTACAAGCCGTCTGGGGGAGATACTTACTACAGGCTTCTACAACCATAGCATCTATTTCCACCATATGGATATGCTCAATCCCCTCATAGCGGGTAAGCTCTCTTATAGTGCCACCATCTCCTGCACCTATGACCAAGACCTTCTTAATACCTAGATTAGTAGCCATGGGTACATGTACCATCATGTCATGATAGATAAATTCATCCTTCTCTGTTACCATAAGACAACCATCCAGGGTTAAAGCCCGTCCAAATTCAAGGGTATCTATGATATCTATTTGTTGAAAATCACTTCGTTTACTATAGAGCTGTTCCTTTACTTTCAATGAGAACCTGACATGCTCCGTATGATGTTCTGAATACCATAATTCCATAAGCTAGTCCTATCCTTCCCTACCTGATCATTAATTCCATATCGTTATTATCTAATACGGTTAGGATGCCAAACATTGGCATGGGAATTTGATACCCTAACCCATACAAAAATCATTGAAGTTCATAGTCAATGACATTAAGATGCTCTACCTTCATATCTTTTGGTCCGGTCAGGGAGCTTCCCTTTTCCTTCGCATAATTAATATAGTCTATGATATCCTTTGTAATACGCTCTCCTGGAGCAAGGATGGGAATACCCGGCGGGTAGCACATCACAAATTCTCCAGCAATATGTCCTATACTGTCCTTAAGGGTCACCGACTTCTTATCATGATAAAATGCCTTCTGGGGTGTAAATACTACCTGGGGATTAATATACTCATGGTTCAGCATATCCACTTTATTATTGCTGTAGAGGCGTTTTATCTCAGACAAAGCTGATATAAATCGTTCAACTTCAAAGGGTCTGTCTCCTGCTGTTACTACAGCAAGAATATTTGCCATATCTCCAAATTCAATCTGGATATCATATTCATCACGAAGTAAATCATAGACTTCTACACCAGCAAGACCAATATTTTTCGTATGAATAGACAGCTTAGTCAGATCGAAATCAAATATGGTATCATCATTCATTAATTCTGACGAGAAAGCATAATAGCCACCAATTTTATTAATCTCTTCCCTTGCATATTCTGCAAGACATATGGTTTTTTCTACTAGTTCTCTACCATTTATGAACATATGCTTTCTTGATAAATCAAGGGAGGAAAGAAGTAGATAGGAAGCACTGGTGGTCTGAGTTAAATTTATTATCTGCCTTACATAATCTGCATCTATATCCTTTTGACATAGTAGAAAAGAGCTTTGGGTTAATGAGCCCCCTGTTTTATGCATACTCACTGCTGCCATATCAGCACCAGCATGCATGGCACTTAAGGGTAGATTATCACCAAAATAGAAATGTGCTCCATGGGCTTCATCTGCCAAGACCTTTATACCCTTTTCATGAGCCAGACCAACAATTTCTCTAAGATTAGAGCATATGCCGTAATAGGTCGGGTTATTAACTAATATTGCTTTCGCATCTGGATTATCACTAATTGCCCTCCTTACTTCCTCTAGGGACATTCCTAAGGGAATACCCAGCTCATGATTAACACCGGGATTGACATAGATGGGTACGGCACCACAAACCACCAAAGCATTAATACAGCTGCGATGGACATTCCTTGGCATAATTATCTTATCCCCAGCTTTACAAGTGGACATAATCATGGCCTGGACAGCTGCAGTTGTTCCATTCACCATAAAAAAAGCTGCTGCTGCACCAAAGGCCTCGGCAGCTAAATCTTCAGCAGCCTTAATCACAGAAATAGGATGGATTAGATTATCCAAGGGTTTCATGGAATTCACATCCACCCTTAAGCAATCTATTCCAAGAAATTCAGTTAGTTCGGGATTACCTCGCCCGCCTTTATGTCCCGGTACATCAAAGGGGACAATCCGATTCTTTTTGTGTTGTAATAAAGCTTCATATACGGGCGCATTGTGTTGTGTATATTTCATAATAATAATCATGCCTTTCCATAACCTACTAATTTGGCGCCAGACTTAAATTTGCGTCTAAGGACTAGTAAATATTCATTCCGCTGAAAATCTCAATCATTTCCTTACGCAGACTATTGGTTATATCCAGTCGTTGTTTTGGAGGCAGTTCGTATACATCTTTATTAAAGAGATAATTCTGCAATTCGATTTCCTTAATCAACATCTTTGTATGAAATATATTGGATTGATATACATTGACATCTATAGCATCATATCTGGTCAAGGTCTCATCATCAATATAATCCTGAATGGAGGTAATATCGTGGTCAATATAATATTTCATGCCATGCAAATCTCTTGTAAAGCCTCTTACTCGGTAATCAATGGTTATAATATCCGAATCAAAGCTTCCAATAAGATAATCCAAAGTATTCAAGGGAGAAATCTCTCCGCAGGTAGATACATCAATATCCACGCGAAAAGTAGAAATGGAATTATCCGGGTGATGCTCAGGGAAGGTATGTACCGTAACATGACTCTTATCCAGATGAGCATGAACTGCATCTCTGCCTGTATTCATATATTTTCCCTGATTACAGGAATCATCAATATGATCCGTGGATAAGGACCCTTCAGCAATAAGAATATTCACCGAGGCTCCCTGGGGATCATAATCCTGCTTTGATATATTAAGAATGTGTGCACCAATCATCTCGGTGACATCTACTAAAATCTTTGTCAATCTGTCCGAATTATACTGCTCATCAATATAGGCAATATAATCCTTTTGTTCCCTTTCACTCTTCGCATAGCAAACATCATAGATGTTAAAGCTGAGGGTTTTGGTCAGATTGTTAAAACCGTATAGTTTTAGCTTTTTTTCCAAATCCACATATCACAACCTTTCTTTATCTAATCTCTAATTAAGCTAAATCAATGATCTACCTAGCCTAACTGATGCTGCTCCTATGTAAAATGCATGGTAATGTATCATTTCCCACAGGACTGGGATATATTGCAGCTTGGAATATTATATACAAAACTTTCTCATCTTGCAAGAAGAATTTTTAATATAGCTAAACACCAAGTTTAGTATTACTGTTACTTTTGGGTAAAAATTTAAATATTTTATAAAACATGGGTAGTCTCTAAATCGAATTGGTACAGGCTCGGCAAAATTATGTGGAGGGGAATATCTCTGGTGAGGAGATGCTGGCGAGGGTAGGATTGGATTAAAGGCAAAGAAAAACAGGTGTGTAAGAGTTTGTTACACACCTGTTTTCATTGGAAAACTAATCTCACGCCTGATCCTGCTACCTCCACATCTTATTTAACAAATGGTATGTATTGTGGATGTTCATGTACGTATTTGCTCATAATCTCTGTAGCTTTGTCCTGACTAATGGGTTCAGCATTTTTAGTATCAGGTTCATCCACAGTTGAATAAAACCATGGATGTTCTTCATCTTGCCTGCTGTTATATATAACAGCTTCCACCAAGGTCAATTCCTTTTTGCTATATGTATAATATTTGTAGCTAGACTCAAAGGCGCTGCTTGAACTTTCATTGGCAATACAGCCATTTTCACAGAGATAATATCGGTTTCGTTCCCATCCGTCCAGTACATGAAACACTTCCCCATTTACTATTGTATAGATATCATAAATGATACCATCCCAATTACCCTCATCCCAGCCATCCGTATTTGCACCAAATATGAGTTCATCTACGCCATTGCCATCAATGTCTTTTATGAGATAACCAAGGGTTTCATAGTCCCAATGCTGATAAAATACAATGCTGAAGGGTTCCTCTTCCGGATAGTTACCGTCAAAATTTTCAAGCACATCTCTTGCCTTTGCAATAAGTTCCTCGTATCCCGAATAATCTGTTCCCTCTAAGGATGTCTCCATGGATTTAACCCCCTCCTTGGGATTTGTTAAAAAACACACTGCAACAACAAAGCAAGCAAGAACGGCCACTGTAACCATCCAAAACCCAGGCTTTCTATAATTTAGCACAGCTTTAATCCTCTCCTTCACGCCCACCTCACCAAAAGCAAGGGGGCAAACCATCACCATTTTCCCCTGCATACTGCAAGATACTAGTGCATGAGAATAGGCTTTCTTTTCTTCAATCTTCATATTTTTGATTACTGTTTCATCACAGGCAAGTTCTATATCCCGGCAAAACAGAACATAGGCCGCTGCCACCAGGGGATTGAACCAATACACCGCCAGCAAAAGAAATCCCAGCAGCTTCCACCAATGATCCTTGTGTTTTAAGTGAGCCTGCTCATGGGCGATCACATAATGTATATGTTCTTCGGTTATATCGGAGGGCAGGTAGATTCCTGGTCTGATGATACCTAAAATAAACGGAGACTTCACGGCATCACAGAGCCAGATGTTATCCCGCAGAGGAACAGCCTCCCTCACCTTGTGCCGCACCCGCAGGTAGCTGATGGTTGCATACAGCAATAATAGAACAGCCCCTACAAGCCAAATCCATGCAATAATTTGAATATTTGAACGCATAGCGGGGCCAGTGGTTTCAAGGCTAATGGGATTAAGGGCCCGATCAATAGTCCGAATACCACTTTGAAGTTGAAAATGATATGGTTCATTAACAGGGATAGAATTACTTGAATAAACACTTTGAACTGGTATTGTCTCTGCACTGGGTATCAAGCTGAATACACTTTCAAAAGAGAAGGGTAAAACCAGACGGACTGCAACCATGGCCCAAAGTATGCAGGTCATCCCCTTTGGAGCTCTTTTCATAAATAGTCGTAACACTATTACCGCTAAAATCAACCAGCTTGTGGCAAGGTTCATATTAAGGAGTTTCAAAAAAAATGCACCCATCATCAGCATCCCTCTACTTTGTCAATCATTTTTCGGATTTCAGTCGCTTCCTCTGGTGTTAATGTACTATTCTTGGTAAAGGCAGCAATAAAAGCCGGAAGTGAGCCGTCAAAGGTATCTTCTACAAACTTCTTGCTTTGCAGTGCGTAAAACTCCTGTCGAGAAATTAATGAAGTTACTGTACCATTGTCATTTATGAATAAACCCTTGTCGCACAGCCGCCGTAGGACATTGTGAGCGGTGGTACGCTTCCAGTTGAACTCTACCGCTGTGAGTTTAACCAATTCTGAAGAAGTTACCGGCTCCTTCTCCCAAATTATGTCTGCATAACGAGCTTCAATTACGCCCAATTGAATTTCTGTCATAATGTATTCCTCCTCTGGTAGACCATCCACTGTGGTCTGTATACAGACTACTCCATGTGGTCTATTTTGTCAAGAGGATTTTTACCCTTTCCTTCCTTTTATTTCGACAGCCATAGGGTTTTACCGTGGATCAGTGTTTTGATGCTTGCCTTTAAAGGGGGGTTACTTATGCTTTGGCTTCTCCATTACTGCTTATCTAGTATTATCTCCTGTCCATAGGCGGCCATGGAAAATATCCTTTCCCCTTCCTCTATAGACAATCCCTTAATTTCTATATTCTTAATATCTCCTTCTCCCATTTTACTTTGAATCAGGGAGTAAAGGTAGTGAATTGCCTGGGGTTTAAAGCCAAGAAGTCTGGCGCCTATGGTATCAGCAGCAACAGCATCTGTTGAGGCTATAATAAGTCCCTTAGTATCTACAGCAACACCATGACTGGGACCTGTTCCAATCATCGCTTTGTCTGCACTGATAATTGCCAAATCAATGGGTATCTTTTTGGCTATAGCTGTAATAAATCCATGCAAATCCTCATGAATACCCAGATTTTTCTTAGGAAATCCATGAAGCTCTGCAGGTGGCCAACCCAGGGCAATATTTTTAATGGAAGCACTGATGGTTGCTTCCTCATGCTGTTTTAATTGGGTAAAACTAATGAGAACATCCAGTTCTTCTAGCAACCCATTAATTTTGGTTCTAGGAATAACATTATGCTCCAGTTCTATTTCAGTATAAGGCCCATAATTAAGATCTACAAAGGTAACCTTCTCCTCCTCTATCACTTTATTATACCCTACCTGATGAAACACCTTAATGGTGTCTTCTCCAGATCCCGTGGCTATGATAATCTCTTTTGGCTGAAACTCTTTTACGTACTGTATTAGTGTTCTCAAGGTCCTTGGCCCTACCACTGTAGCCGTTGCAGGAGACTTGGCATTTACCCAATTGGGAGTTATGACAACTCTGTCGCCTCCATGAATGATTTCATTCATTGGAAGTAAATCTAAGGCATCCTTAATAGAAGCCTGTTCCGTATTACTTCTTGCGATACTGGCAATTGCTTTTTGTACTCTTCTTTCTCTCATAATGCCTCCGATTTTTTAAGTATATTCCCAATTAGCATGTTATTTATTGCCCGTTTTATGCATGAGTTAATTAACTTAAATCTTCAATCACTTTTCTATTAGCACAGAATAAAATAGGATAACGGTATTATTTTGGAGGATATGAATGGGTTATTATATTACCACGAAGGATAAGGTGAAAATATATGTTGAGGATTTAAACCCATCCTACCACAGGACAATTTTATTTCTACATGGCTGGCCTGGAAGTCATAAGCTCTTTGAATATCAGTTTAACCAGCTTCCTAAAATGGGTTATCGGTGCATTGGGATTGATACCAGAGGTTTTGGTGAGTCAGATAAACCCTTTACGGGCTACGATTATGATACCTTAGCAGATGATGTAAGATGTGTTATTGATGCGCTAGATTTAAAAGATATTACTTTGGGGGGACATTCAACAGGGGGTGCAATAGCAATCAGGTACATGGCAAGACACAAAGGCTACGGCGTATCCAAACTGGCACTTTTTGCTGCAGCAGCTCCCAGCTTAATCAAGCGTCCCAACTTTCCTTATGGGTTGGATAAGAGTACCGTTGTACAGATCATCCAAGATACCTATAATGACCGTCCCAATATGCTTGTAAATTTCGGAAATACCTTTTTCTTTCAGCATATAACCTGTGCTTTTTCCGACTGGTTCTTTCAATTAGGCTTGCAGGCAGCAGGCTGGGCAACTGCAGCCATTGCTAATACCTGGATAAATGAGACATTATTTACTGATTTAGAAGAAATAAGAGTACCTACCTTAATCATACATGGTATCCATGATAAGATCGTACCCTATGAGTTAGGAGAAGTACAGGACAAATTAATACCTAATTCCAACTTAGTATCCTTCCATTTCAGTGGTCACGCAACCTTTTATGATCAGAAGGAGGAGTTTAACGATGTTCTGGTAAAGTTTATCAAGGAATAGTCTTTAATCTCCAAAATACCAAGAGGCTATACTCACTCCTTATCCATAAAACCAGTGAGCATAGCCTCTATCACGTAATATTCCTTTTGCAACTGTTCCCTTCAATATAATCTTTGCTAAAAATCATTACCAAGATGTTATATATCTAATTTTAGCTGCATCTCTTCTTCTACTTCCAGCTTGAAATCCTCTATCTTCTCTGGATTTAAGACCGGTAGTGCCTCCAAAGACGAAAGTCCAAAGTTACGTAAGAACTCCTCCGTTGTCCCAAAGAGGATTGGTCTACCCGGTGCATCCATTCTTCCCATCTCACACACCAGATTGTATTCCACCAGCTTATTTACCGCATGATCTGATTTAACTCCACGGATTGCTTCAATCTGAAGCTTGGTTATGGGCTGCTTGTATGCAATTATAGACAATGTCTCAAGAAGAACATCTGTTAGTACATGTTTTTTGGGTATATGAGTAATTTTAATTATTGTCTCATACATGGAAGGCTTGGTGCAGAGCTGATAAGCTCCGTTCAGCTCAATAATATAAATGCCATGTCCCTCATTCTCATATCTATCCATCATATTAGAGATGATTTTTCTAATGGTATCTACATCATGATCTAAGGCCCCGGCCAGACGTTCTATCTCCACTGCCTCTCCCATTGTAAATAAGATTGCTTCAATTTGCGCTTCTATCTGCATTATTTCCATTAAAAGCCCGCCTCCTCCATTTGCATAATATCGGATGCAAGATATGAAATGATAATATCATCAAATAAGCATTCCTGTTCGATATTAATTCTTCCTATCTTAATAAGTTCCAGAATAGCAAGAAAAGTAACAATAGCCTCCATCTTCGTATGTTGCGCTTCTAATAAGCATCGAAATGAAAAGTTTCTATGTAACAACCCGTATTCCTGGATTTGAATAAACTTCGCTCCCAGATTAATTTCTTCCCGCTCAATACGTCCAAAGGTACTACGAATTGGGTCAATCTTGTCCACCTGTTTTTTCATAATGGATCTAAATATGTCATGGAGCCTCGATAAGGTCAAGTCATTAAGAAGATCCTCCACTGGAATTTCTTCTTTAAAATCTGCTATTTCCTGGGGGATTGTGGGAGGTTTAAAGAGCATTCTTGATGCATCTAACTGCTTGTCCTTTAATTCTTCAGAGATATATTTATACATCTTATATTCCAATAATCTCTCTACCAGTTCTTGTCTTGGGTCAATAATTTCCTCATCCTCATTCTCCTCCGGGGGAAGAAGCATTTTTGACTTTATATTAACCAAAGTAGCCGCCATGACAAGGAACTCACTCATAACATCCAAATCCTTGCTCTCCATATGGCGAATATACTCCAGATATTGCTCTGTTATTTCAATGATGGGTATATCATATATGTTTATTTTATTTTTATCAATCAAATGAAGCAATAGGTCCAGCGGCCCTTCAAATGCCTCAAGCTTAACGGGTATCCCCATATATTTCCCTCCGTTGGTTCCCAACCTATATTATTCTATTCCTCGCTTTTCATCTTTAGTAACACAATTTCTGGAGCATTAAATACTCTAGGCATCATGGAATGAGAGCCAAGTCCTCTTGATACCACCAGTTGCTGCCCTTTTTCTGTAAAATTACCTGCATTGTATTTTGGGAAAAATTTAACCTGAGGAGAGATTAGTCCTCCCACACCCGGTAATCTAATCAATCCACCATGGAGATGTCCCGAGATGGTTAAATCTGCGCCCCATTTGGCATATTCTTTAAAATATACGGGATTATGAGCAATTAGAATCTGATAATCCTCATTCCTTACCTCACCTACTAAGTCTGCTAAGTATCCCTCTTCCATAGCAGGATTATTTTGCCGAGTAAAAAATTCTCGTCCAATTGATAGACCAGTAATCGATACTTTTTCATTTTTTCTATGAATCTTCGTACTTTTATTATCAAGAAAAATCACACCCAGATCCAGCAGTTTCCTTCTGAACTCAAACCATGTTTCCCTGATTGCAATCTGTTTTAAAACATTGCTGTCTTTGTCTTTTGTATGCCTTTTACTTAGTTGTTTATCCAGTCTTTGCTCATGATTACCATATGCATAATATATGGTATATTTTCTTGCAAGCTTTTCAATAAGACTAAAGGCATTACTAGGATAACAACTATTTTGTTTATTAATCATATCGCCTGCAATAATAATATAATCAGGGGATAAGCTTTCAATTTTCTTAACCAATCTCTCATTATGATTACCGAACTTGTAATTATGAAGGTCTGACAAAACAACAAAATTAGTATTGTCAAACTCTATTGGAAGCTTCTTAGATGCGACAATGTATTTTGTAACAATAAGCCTTTTCTGTTCGATTATGGTCCATAAGACAATAAGAAGTATAATCACTAGTATGATATCAGTTTTTTGCATGCTGACTCCTTTCAGACGATAAACCATATAAATTGATTGCCCTAAAGAGAAGGCTTTCCATACCCATACCTATTATAATATACTAGTTAGCAGGTAAAGTGTCAATAAATTGCTTTCCCTAGTCTTTGAGATTTTATCTTTCATAACAAAAAGCACGGGGAAATTATTAGGATTTTATCCAATTTACCCCGTACCTTTTATATATATTATATTTATTTAGAACTCATAAAATATCGTTTTAATACTTTAATAAATATGTCTTTATAGCCTGCTTTATCAATTGCTTCTGAGGCAAGAATATCGATACTTCCGATTTTGTCATTATCATAATAGTAGATTATTTCACCAATCTTATCATTCACTCCAACAGGTGCAGGAACTTCCTCGTAGAGCACTACTTCCTTCCTAATATTCTCAGGGGAACTTCCTTTCGTACATAGATAGGAGAATTTACTCCCAATCTTCCCGGACACTGTGTCAAGAATACCCTTGGTTACTTTTACTGGGGTTAGCATTGTATCTGTGTTATCATCTGAATAGATGCTGTAATTTGCAAATCCATAGTTCAATAGTTTTGTCGCCTCCGCAAATCTTGTTTTTGTATCCGGAGCAGCCATGATTACAGCTATCAAATCCATATTCTTGCGATTGGCTGATGCGGATAGGCAATATTTTGCTAAACCAGTAGATCCGGTTTTTAAACCAGTAATTCCGTCATAGAATCGAACCAGTTTATTTGTATTGGTTAAACCAAATTCCGTCTGACCTTTTTTGGTTGTATGTATAATGGTGTCCATCCAAACTGTAGCATATTTACTGATTTGTGGATATTTTGTTATAAGCTCCTTTGACATTAAGGCCACATCGTAAGCAGAGGAATAATGGTTGTCAATATCCAACCCGCAGCTATTTACAAAATTTGTATTATTCATACCTAACTCTTTCGCTCTTTTGTTCATCATGGAGACAAACTCTTCCTCGGAACCGTGTATAAACTCCGCCATGGCAACACAGGCGTCATTAGCACTGGCAATACTGATGCACTTTATCATAGTATTAACATCCTGCACCTCATTAGGCTCTAGATAAACCTGAGACCCCCCCATGGAGGCGGCATGCTCACTGACGCTGACTTCATCGGTAAGTTTTATCTTTCCAGCATCCAGGGCTTCAAATATCAATAATAGGGTCATGATTTTTGTAATGCTTGCTGGTTTTAAACGTTCATCCTTATTTTTCTCAAAGAGTATTCTACCTGTGGAACCTTCCATCAAAATTGCAGAAGTAGAGCCAAGCTCCATCTTCGATTCTACCGCTGCTGTGACAGTTACAGCTGCTTCACCTTTTGTGATGAGATCTTGATTATACCCTGCTTTAGTAGTAGAAGGAAATAGTAAAAATAACAGCAGAGAACATAAAAGTATAATCGATATTATCTTTCTCAAATTAACCTCAATTCTGCCGTAGCCTCGGCAAAAATGTATTATTACTATTTTAATCCATGCCTTAGGATTTTAGACCAATCCTTCGTATAAATTCCTTTAATTTTTATCATTTACTTCATTTAACAGTAACAATGCATTTTAAGGTTTTTCCTTTTATTCTTCCTGTGATAGTCGTCCGTCCTTTCCTTTTAGCTTTTACCTTACCAAAGATATTTACTGTAGCAACGGCTTTATTACTACTTTTCCAGCTTACCAGACTTCCCTTTCCTTTAACTTTAAGTCCATAACTATGACCCGTTTTCAACTCCAATGTATCCTTGTTAATATCAATAACATATACCCGACATTTTAGTTCTTTATCATTTACCCGTGCAATTATGAAAGCCTTTCCTGTATTATAAGCGAATACCCTTCCATTAAAATTAACCCCTGCAACTTTAAAATCTGTAGAGTAAAACTTAACCCTTTTATTTATACCATAGACAAACAAATGGGCCTCTTCCCCCTTTAGCATATACAGCTCCTGCTTGTTTAAATGGAGGGATAAGGGTAAATTTATGGATTTACGGTAAAATAAAGAGGAGTTTTCATAAAGAAAATACAGTATTATAAATAAAATTAATAGGATCACAAAACCTTTATAAATCTTGCATATTGGCGGATTTTTATCACAGCAATTCTTCCTCATAGAATTTATCTCCTTCATTATACCAACATTGCTCACTAAGATACTAGAAATCACTTTAGTCCAATTGAATAAATTAATTAAGATTAACTTCTAATTCTATCTTATGAGGCAGATTGGTAAAATTGAATGTGATTTTTCGCCACGAATACAAATCATCCTACCTACTTATATTATTTCAACACCTTCTTTTGTTACAATGGCATAGACATATTTCATCTGCTCAGGTTTTTCTTCGCTAATAACATATGCTTCTTCTAAACGCTTCTTTGCTTCCTCCATTCTATTCTCATCATTGGCATACAAAATGGCTAAGACATCCCCTGGCTTTACCTGATCTCCTAGTTTCTTAACCATTTTAATACCCACACTAAGATCAATAATACTATCCTTGGTTTCTCTTCCACCTCCAAGAAGTAAGGCACTCATTCCAACCTCTTCCGTCTCAATGGCAGCCACATAACCAGAGGTCTTCGCAACTAAATTCTCTTCTATCTGGGCTTTTTTAAAACTCTCTGTGTCATAAACCCCTTCACTATTGCCACCTTGGGCAGCTATAAATTCCCCAAATTTATTCAGAGCACTTCCCTCAGCGATTGTCTTATTTAATAATTCCTTGGCTTCTTCTAGAGAGGTTGCTTTCTCAGCTCCAACCAGCATAAAGGCGGCTAATGTCATACTAACCTCTAATAAATCCTTAGGCCCATTTCCCTTTAAGGTATCGATAGCTTCTACTACTTCTAAGGTATTGCCTATATAATGACCCAGGGGTTGATTCATATCTGTAATTACTGCATAGGTTTTCTTGCCAGCAATGGTTCCTATTTGGACCATCTCTTTTGCCAGGGCAAGGGAATCGTCAAAGCTTTTCATGAAAGCCCCGCTGCCAGTCTTAACATCCAGAACTATAACATCGGAACCCGAGGCAAGCTTCTTACTCATAATACTGCTGGCAATTAAGGAGATATTATCCACCGTAGCTGTTACATCCCTAAGGGCATAAATCTTCTTATCAGCAGGTGCTAGATTAGCTGTCTGACCTACAATAGCCATTTTAACCCTATTAACATTATTAACAAATTCTTCAGTGGTAATAGAGGTAGAAAAGCCAGGGAAGCTTTCCAGTTTATCAATGGTTCCTCCTGTATGTCCCAGTCCTCGTCCTGACATCTTAGCTACGGGAACCCCTAGGGCAGCTACCATTGGGCTAAGTACAAGAGAGGTCTTATCACCCACACCACCGGTACTATGCTTATCTACTTTAATTCCATGAATCTGAGATAAATCTAATAAGTCACCACTATGGGCCATGGCCACTGTAAGAGCCGCTGTCTCCTCATGGTCCATTCCGTTAAGGCATATGGCCATTAATAAAGCAGACATCTGATAATCTGGAATAGAACCATTGGTATATCCATCTACTGCAAATTTGATCTCCTCATTGTTTAATCTTCCTTTATTTTTCTTCTTATTTATTACATCATACATTTTCATAATGAAATCCCCCTAATATTTATCCTACTATCTTTACTTATTATTCAAAAAATTAATTATAATATACAATAAATTAACTTTATTAGCAAATATATCTTGCCCGGTTTGTGTAAGTACTCAATGGCAAATCTCCGACTTATCAAAGGATTTTATGTCAGCAACCCATCCTAGAAGGATACAGCAAAAATAATCAGCCGGGAAGACAAATCAGTTACGAAAATAATCAAGGGTCAATTCAGACGAAAATAATCAAGGGCCAATTCCCCTTGACTTACTATGAAAAACAAGATACAATAAATCAACAAAATTTGAGGGAGACAAGAAAAAATGAGTTTTAAATTTATCAAGGAAGTTATATCCCCGGAGGATTTGGTACAGGCATACCCCATGCCTGCAAGAGATGTCCTTCGTAAAAAGGATAGAGATAAACAGATAAAAGATGTAATTACCGGTGCATCTGACAAATTCCTCGTTATCATTGGACCCTGTTCTGCCGATAACGAAGACGCTGTATGCGACTATATTTTACGACTTGCTAAGGTACAGGAAAAGGTTGCTGACAAAGTAATATTAATACCTCGTATCTATACCAATAAGCCTCGAACTACCGGTGAAGGCTATAAGGGAATTGTGCACCAGCCTGATCCAGAGAAAGAGCCTGATTTACAGGAAGGCTTAATTGCTATGAGAAAGATGCACCTTCGCGCCATTGCTGAAAGTGGTTTAACTGCTGCTGATGAGATGCTATACCCTGAGAACTGGCCCTACGTAGAGGATATCCTTTCCTATGTTGCCGTCGGAGCACGCTCCGTGGAAGATCAACAACATCGTTTAACCATCAGTGGCATGGATGTACCTGCTGGAATGAAGAATCCTACAAGTGGAGATTTTTCTGTTATGTTAAATTCCGTTGTTGCTGCTCAGGCAAGCCACACCTTCTTATATCGTACCTGGGAAGTTACAACCTCTGGTAACCCTTTAGCACATACTGTTTTAAGAGGTGCAGTCAATAATTTAGGACAATCCATCCCCAATTATCATTATGAGGATCTAAATCTTCTCTTTTCCATGTATAACGAGCGTGACCTAGTTAATCAAGCAACAATTATTGATGCTAACCACGCCAACTCCAACAAGCAATTCATGGAACAGACTCGTATTGTTAAGGAAGTTCTCCATAGTAGAAAGTTATCCCCTGACATTGCAAAGATGGTTAAGGGTGTAATGATTGAAAGCTACATTGAGGGTGGATGCCAAAAAGTACATGAGCATATTTATGGTAAATCCATAACAGATGCCTGCCTAGGCTGGGAAGATTCTGAGAGACTGATTTATACTATCGCTGATAATATTTACTAATCTATTCAGTACATTTTATCTCTCCTGATCTCCTCCCAAATTACATTCCTGGGTCATTCATATTATTTAAGCCGATGAGGATCATAAAGCTGTGCAGGGAAGTTTATAAATCCTAAGCCGTCCAAGAGAATATAGATCTAAGCTCTTGGATGGGTATTCATATAGACTTCCCTGCTGTTTTTATACCCTTTTGACAGATACAACTGGGTTGTGGTGATATCAGCATGACCCAGAAACTCCTGTACACTACCTAAATCAGCACCATTTTCAATCAAATGCGCAGCAAAGGAATGACGTAAGGCATTGGGATTTATATTACCTAGTCCAGCAGACCTGGCATAAGACTTAAGTATCTTCCATAAGCCCTGCCTGCTAAGGGGCTCACCTGAAGCATTTAGAAAGAGAAAGTCATTGGTATTACCTTTATCAAAATAATCGGACCTTACCTTTAAATAATCCTGTAATGCAGTCTTTGCTGTTTTTCCAAAAGGAATTACACGTTCTCTTTTCTCCCTGCAGGAAATATATTTAGCTGGCATATTAACATCCAATAGCTTAAGGGAAATTAGTTCCGATACTTTAATTCCCGTCGCATATAATAGCTCCAGAATAGCTCTGTCTCTAAGTCCCTTACTGGTTTTTAAATCCGGCAAATTAAGGAGTTTATCTACAGAGGCTTCTTCTATTATCTGGGGCGCTTTTTTATGAACCTTGGGGAGCTTAATTCGTTCTGTGGGATCTCCCTGCATAATACCTTGCTTAATTAAATACAATATAAAGGCCTTCATTGCTGCTATATTTCTTGATACCGATGCAGGCGATAAATCCTTTTCCAACATAAGTATATAGGAATTCAAGCTAGTCTCACTTATTTTTGTAACCGAGTTGATATCTTGCTTTTCAAAGAATAATTGAAGTTTTTTTAAATCATTTTGATAAGCTTGCAGAGTATTTTTTGATGCATGCTTAACTTCCTGCAGATATATCATGAAGTCATTGAAATAATCTTCCATTTTTTACCTCCTTGATTTACAAAAATCAGTAAAATAAATTCCTTATCTGACTTAACAATAGTTTAGGCAAAGGATTCAAGTACTTTCTTTAACAAATAGGCTCCTGGATAAGCTTCAAGAAAGCTTGCTATAAGTAAGGCAAGGGCCAAAAGCAAAAGCAAAAAGAAATTCCCTTTCAGAAGCTTTGTTATTCCTCCAAAATTATTACGATTTTCGCTATATATGGTTCTGCATAATTCAAACCCCTTATAGAGACAGACTAAAGATATTGGCAGGTATAAAAGACCCTGGGGAAATACATATACCACTACCAATAGCATACCTTTAAAGCCATACTGCAGGGTTACAACAGAGATAAAAAAACCTGCAAAAAAACCGTAGGACGTAATCTTAAAGGCCATATAAGGGATACCTAGAATAGTAATGCTTAGGAGCCAGAAAATTGCAAAATCACCAAAGTTCTTCCCTAGAACATATTGAAATAGTCCAAGATAGTCTATGTCCCCCAAGGTAATTTTCCCAAATATATTCGTTTCATAGCTTTGTAATTGACCCATATAATTATCACGAAATATATTTGCACATAACACTCCAAGAAACACACCGAACACTAATAGGAATATGGATATCTGTATAACATTTAGTTTATTAAGTTGTAATTTGAGCTGCTTCATTCATAAACCTGCCTATCATTTTATGTATATAAAATAGATATGACAGAAAACAAAAAATAGAACAAGCTAATCTTATACAGTTAAATTACCAAATTTTCACTATTATTACAAGCCCTGCTTTGTCTTATAAGCAAGAATTGCAGCTATGGTTTTGGCATCAAGAATTTCACCCTTAAAAATCATCTCTGTTAATTCTTCTATCCCATGTTTCTCATAGGTAACAAACTCGTCTTCATCTAAATTCTGCTTAGAGGGCGTGATATCTGTGGTATAATATATATCTATTCTTTCATTACTAAAGGCTACGGTAGTAAATAAATCAATTAGATGAAATACCTTACCTGCCTTAAATCCCGTCTCCTCTTCGCATTCACGAATTGCGCAGCTACGGCTGTCCTCTCCATCATTTAAACCACCCGCTGGTATCTCAAGGGTATACTGATCTATTGCATTACGATATTGGCGCACCATGAGAATCCTCCCATCTGAATCAACAGGGATCATAGCAGCTGCACCTCTATGTTTTATAAAATCAAAATTAGTCTGCTTTCCACCTTCAATCTCTATCGTATCACTGTAAAAATCAATGATACGGCCTTTTTGAACTAAATCTCTTTTCAATCTCTTGTATGGAATCATACAAATCCTCCATTCTGTCTAAGCTAAGTGAAACAACTTTTTCATTTCACTTTACTTTTAATTTTGTTTTTCTCCTTATGTTATTACTTATAATAACTTGTAGTCATTTTAACACAAACCCAATATAAAATAAAAGGAAATCTTTATCCTGTGGAAAAATCAAGAAGTCTTACAAGAAAGTGTCAGCTTGCTGACACTTCGTGCCCGAGGGGATTGCGAAGCAATATACTTCATACGCAAATTCATTTGCGTTATTCGCTGAGGTACGCATCCATAGCAGAGCGTTTTTATTCAATAGGACGTAATTTCCTATTGAATAAATAAGGGTGTATAGTAAACCACGTAAGTTTACTATACACCCTTAATACTACTGAGTATTTAATTCTTCATATTACAAGGATACAATATTATTAACAACTTTTGATTATAAACTATCTGCAAAAGCTGCGATACGATCGAGACCCTTCTTTATCTGCTCCATAGATATGGCATAGGAAAGGCGGATATGATCTGCAAAACCAAAGTCTTCACAGGGAATAACAGCAACATTATAATCCTCAATTAGAATTTGTGAAAGCCTATAAACATCAGCAATTTTGGAACCTTTATATTCTTTGTCAAGTATCTGACTAATGTCCACAAAGAGATAAAATGCTCCTTCAGGTTTTAATGCAGATACTAACTTTATATCTGCTATTCTATCCATCATATAATCTCTTCTCTTTTTAAACTCTGCATGCATTGCTTTAACAGAATCTTGAGGTCCTACTAAGGCTTCATATGCTGCCTTTTGCGCAATGGAGTTAGGATTAGAGGTTTGATGACTTTGAACACTACCCATTAGTTTAGCAATCTCTTTGGAAGATCCAGTAAATCCAATTCTCCAGCCTGTCATGGAATAGCTTTTTGCAACACCACTACAGGTTATGGTACGTTTGTATATCTCATCATTTAGGGAAGCGATACTAATTGCTTCTCCCTCATAGATTAAATGCTCATACATTTCGTCAGAAACCACATAAAAGTCTTTTCTCACTGCAACTTCAGCGATTGCCTCAAGTTCTTCTCTCGTATATATCATACCGGAAGGATTGCTAGGAGAATTAAGGATAAGGGCTTTTGTCTTCTCAGTACAAGCAGCTTCGATCTGTGCAGCTGTCACCTTGTAATTTTGTTCCTTCTCTGCTCTTACATATACAGGAACACCATCAGCAAGCTTAACAATCTCAGGATAACTCAGCCAGTAAGGGGTTGGAATGATTACTTCATCTCCAGGATTACAGATTGCTTGAAAAACATTCGTTAAGGAATGTTTTCCACCATTACTAACAACAATTTGGTTTGTTTCATACTTAATATGATTGAAATTTAAAAACTTTTCACATATTGCTTTCTTAAGCTCCAACGTTCCATCTGCAGGTGTGTACTTTGTAAATCCAGCATGAATTGCTTTAATTGCCGCTTCGCAAATATTATCCGGTGTATTAAAGTCCGGTTCACCTGCTCCAAATCCTACAACATCAATCCCCATATCCTTTAGTTCCTTCGCCTTAGCTGTGATAGCCAGGGTTGAAGAGGGTTTAACTGCCTGAGCTTTTCTTGATAATGTTAATGCCATATCTTCCACCATCCTTATATAATCATATACTATGTATTATAGATATCATTCATATTAATAACCAAGCCTTTTTGTAACCTGCAAACTTTGGGCAGCAGGTACCAGATTGCCCATTGAATAATCTTTGATTTGTCAATCCAAACTCAATGAAAGGACTTATTGATATTTTTATTACTGAAATCTTTAACACATTGTAATATATAAATTTGGATATTGCAACACAAATTTCAAAAAATTCACCAAAAGTATTTTCATGGGCTTTCATATGTCCGTGTGTCAAGGATTTTTTGTGCATTTTGTGCATTTTTCGTAATTTTATGCACAAAAAAACCTTATAGACATAATATCTACAAGGTTTTTGTTTTTAATCCATGTGTACTAATTATTTCGCATAGTCAGTTACTCTAGATTCTCTGATTACGTTAACTTTAATTTGTCCCGGATATTCTAATTCACTTTCAATTTTCTTAGATAAATCACGTGCTAATAATACCATATCAGCATCGCTGATTTGCTCAGGTACCACCATTACTCTGACTTCCCTGCCCGCTTGGATAGCAAATGACTTATCTACCCCCTTAAAGCTATTGGTAATATCTTCAAGTTGCTTTAGTCTGTTGGTATATGTTTCTAATGTTTCACGTCTAGCACCAGGTCTAGCTGCTGAGATTGTATCAGCTGCCTGAACAATGCATGCGATCAATGACTGGAATTCCACATCACCATGGTGAGCTTCAACAGCATTGATAACAATCGGTGATTCCTTATATTTTCTACATAAGTCAACACCAATCTGTACATGAGTTCCTTCCATTTCATGATCCACCGATTTACCGATGTCATGTAATAATCCGGCACGTTTTGCAAGTCTAACATCCACACCGATTTCTCCGGCTAGAAGGCCGGATAAAATAGCCACCTCAATTGAATGCTTTAAGGCATTCTGTCCATAACTTGTCCTAAATTTCATCTTGCCGAGAAGCTTTACTAGCTCTGGATGTATTCCATGTACTCCTACTTCTAAGGTAGCAGCCTCTCCCGATTCCCTTATCATTACTTCAACTTCTTTTTGAGCTTTTTCTACCATTTCTTCAATTCTGGCGGGATGAATTCTTCCGTCAACAATGAGTTTTTCAAGTGCAATTCTTGCAACTTCTCTCCTAATTGGATCAAAAGCTGATAAAATTACAGCCTCCGGTGTATCATCAATAATCAAATCTACACCTGTCATAGTTTCTAACGTTCTGATATTACGTCCTTCTCTACCAATAATGCGACCTTTCATCTCATCATTAGGAAGTTGTACAACGGAAATCGTTGTTTCAGCAACATGATCTGCAGCACATCTCTGAATTGCAGTAACTACATAATCCTTTGCTTTCTTATCCGCTTCTTCTTTGGCCTTGTTTTCCAAATCCTTTATAAGCAAAGCGGTTTCATGTTTTACTTCTTCTTCAACAGTCTTAATTAGATATTCCTTAGCTTGTTCGGAGGTTAATCCTGAAATCTTTTCCAACTCCTGCAGCTGTTTTTCGTGGAACTCTTCCACTTCCTGCTTGACCTTGTCAAGCTCAGCTTCTTTTGCAGAAAGTCTAGATTCTTTCTTTTCCAGTGCTTCGGTTTTTCTATCTAAAGTCTCTTCTTTAGTTAGAACCCGTTTTTCATAGCGCTGTATCTCGGATCTGCGTTCTTTGGATTCTCGCTCGAATTCATTCTTAGCTTTAAGAGCTTCCTCTTTCGCTTCGAGCAAAGCCTCTCGCTTCTTAGTTTCAGCTGTTTTTAATGCTTCATCTATAATTTCTCTTGCCTTTTCGTCTGCATTGCCTATTTTCGCTTCATATACTTTAATGCGATAGGAAATAGCAATCTTCCACGAAACAACAGCTACAACAACTAATAATACGATAACTCCAATTGCGACCGCAAAATATATAGGCTGTGGCACAGGAGCACCTCCTTATTTAGTTTTCATTGTACAATATGAGATTAACAAGATGAATCGACCCATTGTAAATTAAAAATTTACTTATCACAAATTCACTTGCTATGAATTTTCAAGAAGTGAAAGTACAAACACCCCACTTATTATAAATTCACTTATCAATAAATAATACAACACATAAATTTTATACTGTTTTTACTAATATGTCAAGTATACTAACGAATAATTTATCTATTATGACAAAATATAGTATCAATATGTAGAAGGAATTAAGCTTCTACATACTATATAATCACAAATTGAATACTATTTATCAATAATTATGATTAATTATTCAATGGCTGACAGGCTTTCTATCAAAAGAAATATAAAAAAACTTCATTTACCTATCATAGATGATTATTAACCATATAATTCAACCTATAACAGCAACAATAAAAAATTGAATAAGCTTTCATATAACATGCTCATAAAACTAAATAAAATAATGTATAATAATCCATATTGCATAGTAAGCTTAAATTGCAATATGTGGAAAATCCCTTATTCTGATACCAATTTACCCATATAATAAAAACCCTTACTCTCTGTCAGATGTACTTCCACGATCTTACCAACCAAACTCACATCTCCAGGAAAATGTACCAATAGATTATTACTTAATCTACCCGTTAAAAGAGTATTATTCTGGCTATTTACTTCTTCTACCAGAACCTTCTGTATGGTATTTTCATCCTTACCGGCAGATTTAGCTGAACTTAACTGAACCTCCTTTAATAAGCGATCAAAACGTTCCATTGCTACCTTTTCTTCCACCTGATCCTCCATGGTAGCAGCAGGTGTTCCTGTTCTTTTGGAATAGATAAAGGTAAAGGCACTATCATAGCCCACCTTCTGTACCACCTCCATGGTCTCTAAGAAATCCTCTTCTGTTTCCCCTGGGAAACCTACGATAATATCTGTGGTAAGGGAGATATCCGGTACAGCAGTACGAATTTTATCTACCAATTCCAAATAACTTTCCTTGGTATAACGTCTATTCATTAATCTTAATAATCTACTGCTTCCGGATTGAACAGGCAGATGCAAATGCTTGCAAATCTTATTACTATGCTTCATCACTTCAATTAATTCATCGGATAAATCCTTGGGATGAGAAGTCATAAAACGAATTCTTTCAATTCCCTCAATTTTTTCAATTTCTTCTAAGAGTTTGGCAAAGCTCATAGGGGTATCTAAGGTTTTTCCATAGGAATTTACATTCTGTCCAAGGAGCATAATCTCTACAACTCCATCTGCTGCAAGAGACCTAATCTCCTCTAAGATATCCTTCGGATTTCTACTTCGTTCCCTACCTCTTACATAAGGCACAATACAATAACTGCAGAAATTATTACAGCCAAACATAATATTAACACCAGCCTTAAAGCTGTATTTACGGTCGTTAGGCAGACTCTCCACAATCATATCTGTGTCCTTCCACAAATCAATGACCATTCGCTTAGAATCCAAGCGTATCTGCATGAGCTCCGCCAACTTAAAGATATTGTGGGTACCAAAGATAATATCCACAAAGCGGTAGCTGGTCTTTATCTTCTCTACTGCCGAAGGCTCCTGCATCATACAACCACAGATAGCTATCTTCATCCCTGGATTACTTTTCTTAAGTTTTCCTAAGTATCCTAGACGACCATAGACTCTATTATTGGCATTCTCTCTTACAGTGCAAGTATTATAAAGAACAAAATCTGCATTCTCTGTATCTGTCTCCTCATAGCCAATTTGCTTTAAGATCCCAGATATCTTCTCAGAATCACGGCTATTCATCTGACATCCAAAGGTTGTGATACAGTAGGTTAAAGGTCTGCCTAGACGTTCCTTTTCCCCAAGACACCAGTTTCGTAATTTTGCAATGTAAAAATACTGTCTTTCTGGTTCATTGAATGGTTCTTCTGCATTAATATCTATCTTACTAAAATCAATATCAAAATTATTCATCTCTACTTATATTCCTTCTATCATGCTTATCATTCAGTAACTACAAAATTATAATATATGAAGCCAATAAATTCAATCCCAATCTCTTGTTAACTGGGTTTAAGGTTCAGACTGAAAAGGTAGTAAACAACTCTCAAAGAGAAAATGGTCTTATCAAAAGTTTTCTACTTATTGCTCCTAAAAAGCCTGTCACAAAGACGTGACAGGCTTTTAGTTATGCCCATGGCATTTTTTACCCCATTAATTGAACCCCATTTTTCGTTTGGACATCAACTTCCTTTTCTATCTTGTCCAGCAACTCAAATATGTGTTTAGACAACATCTCAGCTTCAGCATAATAATTCTGAGCTTCAGACTTTTGAGAATTTTTAATTGCATCAATTACTTTGTGTCCACAGATGTGGAACTTATTATGTATTTCTTCAATGGCATTCCAATCCTCCTTAATCGAAGGATGTCCGACAGATACTGTATGATAGAAATGACCAAACGCACATTTTGTACTATTTGTTTGAAGAGGATATATTTTACCTTCTTCTACAATGGTTTTTAAAGTTGCTACCCAATTTCCATGGGCTGTTCTGGCCTTTCTAATATTCATCTTAAATTCTTCATTGGTAATGTTATGCACACTACCGCTTAAAGAAGCAAATAAATTCTTTGTAATTTCAGACATTCTATCATCCATGTTGGTTATTTGATTCGCCAGTTCCGCGCACTTCTCTGAATCAATAAAAATCGTCTGTGCCATGGAATGAAGTTTTTCTGCATCTGTACTAGATGTTTCCATTGCAATATTTATTTCTTCTGTGGAAGTTTTTACCCCCGCCATAGTTGTGTTCACTATTTGGACATCATCGATTGTCCTATTTAGTAATTCCATATTGCTTTGCATGGTTGCATATACATCATCAATTTTACTGCTCATTTCTGAGGAGGCTTCAATGGTATTTACCATGCTTTGTCTTCCGTTATCAGCCGCAGCTTTGATATGGGTCATAAAAGAGCTCATTCCCTCTAGGCTTTTCTTCGTATTTTCAGAAAGCTTTCTTATCTCAGAAGCTACAACTGAAAATCCTTTACCATTTTCTCCAGCTCGTGCCGCTTCAATGGTTGCGTTCAAGGATAGCAAATTCGTCTGCTCTGCAATGGCTCCAACACTGCTGACAATTTCATTTACCTTGTTGACCAATTCAAACAATTCATCTATCTTAGTACTCATAATTGTTGAATTTTCCATTACGTTTTCCTTTAGTTTATTTATTTCAGCTAATTTACGTATACTTTCATTGTTTCTTTCAATCAATTCCTTAGATGAATCCGTAAGTCTTTCCAGTGTTGTGGATGAAGCATTTACGGATTCTGATACTACATACATACTTGCAGTCGTTTCTTCTACGATTGCAAGGTTTGATTCACTGAGCTCTGCTGTCTCTTTTGCATAATCACTAAGATCATAGGATATCTGGGACATATTTACATCATAGCTACTCATCTGGGTTACAAGTTCAAGTAAATCCTTAGCAGATATTGAAATCATTTCTTCATTTTTAAAGAAACGATCACATATATCATATACTTCTTTGTGTAAATCATATTTTATTTCCGGTAGTGTAATCTCTTTTCCTTCCATTTTGTTATTGATGTAATTTACAATACAGCGAGCTTCCTCACAATCACCTTGTTTTCTAAAGAACATAATAAACCTCCAAACTTTAGTAAAATATACATGTTGCCAAATTCTAGCTTAGCAGTAGCACTTATCAAAAGAGCTATTATTTACAACTTATATTACTACAAAAATCCAATAGTTTCTATACCCTTTATAAGAAAACTTCAGTATAATCGCTTCTAAGGATAACTAACATAAATCTCTATTTTGGAAGCTTCCGAAGATGTATCATAATAACTCTGCCATAAAAGGTTCAAAAGCTATCTTGTAGTTTGGAAGCCACACGCCAAATATATAGTCACGGGCTTTACTACAACTTGCTTAAACGATCTCTAATCTCAATCACAATATCACTTTTTTCTTCCTCTGTACGATTGCTATGTAATTTCCTTACTAATAATGGAAGGATATACGGCTCACAAGACGGCAGCTCTTGACCTGAAAGTTTTTCATATGCATTGATAAAGGCAGGTATTATAAGGTCTTTCTTATCTAAGTAAAAATCAATCAACGCCTGTGAAACACCCTCAAAATTTGTTTCTTCTTTTGGGGTATACATCCATATATATTCGGCAATATCATACATGGGATTACCAACACCAGAATTCACCCAATCAATTAGCTTATATTCTCCTTGGCTAACAATTATATTATTTGGGTTAGGATCACCATGGCACACAGAGACACCACTTGGAAGGCTTTCAATTAAACTTATCATACGTTTTTTTCTTCCATTGATAAATACTCTGTGGTTTCCACTTCCCATATAAAACTATGATTTATATTCTTCCAATTAGGTATCTTAATCTTATGTACTTCATACAATGCTCTAGCAGTACCCTTGATATCCTCATAAAAATTACTTTCAAAAAGATCAATCAACATCTCATTAGAATTTACTTTATCAATTTCCCATTGCATTTTTTCCTTAATTGTCATACCACAGTATTTTTCCATGATATATCCAACTCGACCATCCAACTCTACTATCTCGAAGACTTCTGGACAGGGAACCTGATTTTTATATGCATCTTTCATCTTATCGTATTCCCATTTTAAGGAATTAAATGATTCTCCTGCATTATAAAGTTTAATCACCTTACACTTCTCATAGTCAAACACTTCAGCTGTCGCACCTTTACCTATCAGTTTCCCAATATTCATCTTACGTACCCCATTTCATAAAATTTATTAATGCTTTATTTCATCTTTAAATATTTATAATTTTTACCTTGTATATATCCTTCATAATCCCTTTCATGGTATCTAAGCTTCTGGTGTTTCATACCCATACTTTAATGCAGCATCAATAATATGTATGTTGGAGGTTAATAGATCTTTTCCTGCTAATGAAAGTCGTCGATACCGGATATATTCCATAGCAGTCATATCAAGGACATTCCGAAATAAATGATTTATCAAGGTACTGCTTATATAGAAGTGACCAGCCAAACCATGAATGGTTAACTCTTCCATAAGATTTTCTGTTCACAAAACCAAAACCATAATTCCGTAATTACAAATTACTCCTACCTTTATTTTACTGTATAATTCCTATTGATACAATCGAACATGATATTATTTTCTTTAACTATCTTCTATCCTATCCCTTTAAGAGATTTTAGCATTACGCTCCTCTTTAACGTAAAATATGAGCTGGTTCCCATAGACCAAACCAGCTCATTACATAGTATAGACTTGCTTTTTCCAATAAGAAATACTTAGATGATAGCGATAGGTGATTACTAGTCAATTGAGTAATTATTCCATTCAATCTTCACTATTTCAGGCTTCTCACTGTTATATCTGACCGTATGCACCGATCTGGTACTGCTGTAGATACTAAGTTTATACGTATCCCCGCTTTTATCGGTAAATGCCAGATATCCCGCACCAGAACCGAAACCTTTGGGTCCCTGGGCATCTACATTGATTACATAATCATAAAACCCTGGAGAACCTGTCAGGGTAATGCCATATACGCATCCACCATCATTAAATTTTATAATATCATGAAGCTGTGACGAATTATTAATGGAAACCTCTGAATTGACGGTCATTCCATCCCTACGCTCAGCTTTGGAGTTTTCTCCTAATTTTGTTGCTGTAAAATCTGAAATCGGATATCCCATAATATTACCTCCCTGGTATAATTTATATTGATTAACTACTTTAACTACTTCCTCTTAACAGTAACCTTAATTTCTGCTCTTATGGAGCCATATTTTGCAAATACAGTGTCTGTACCCGTTGATTTGGCAACTGCTTTACCGGTTTTAGATCTGATTACTATGATAGATTTTTCTGATGTTCCCCAGGTAATCTTATCCGCTGTAATGCCGTAGCCGACAGCTTGATAGGTATAGGCATCTCCCAGAGTAAGGCTGGTTTTCTTCTTCACTATATTGATATAGGCCTTTTTAACGGTAATTACCGTTGTCAGGGTTTTCTCTACCTCCCCAAATCTTACAACAGCTTTAATTGTTGCCTCTCCTTCCTTCTTGGCTGTTACCTTTCCGTCGGCTGTTACGGATGCAATTTTGGAATTGGATGAACTAAAGGTAATGACAGGATATAAGTCATCTTCTGAATCCAGCTCCTTGAGGCTATCCGTAAGGTTGATGTCAAGATTGATCTTCTTTCCCGTATTTCCACCTATATAGAGGATCTCCTTTGCTGTCATGGTGAGCTTATCTATCTCCTCACGAAGCATTTCACCATCATCCAAAACAATCACATACTCAGAATCACGGGTAAAAGGAAATTCAGCAAAACCCTTTTGATCCAGTTTAATGGCATATTGGAATTCCAGCTTTCCTGTAGAAGGATTATAGTAGAAGAGGTTTGCTGTCTTACCCGCTTTCTCAATATCCACATATAAGGATAGATATGCTTTAAAACCAAAGCTTCCTTCCTGACTTAAACTAAGAGAAATCAAATCCTCCGATTTGTCTGAAAGTTGCTCCTTAAAGTCTGCCAATACCTGTTGTGGAATACTTCCCCTTCCCAATACCGCTTTCATATTCACATCATGAAAGGGGCTTGTAACCCCGGATTTGGTCAGTGCGTTTAGACTTCCACCCGATATTCTCCATCTAATATTGTCGCTAAATTGAAAGGTCACTGTGGTTTGGGTTGTAGCTATGATTTCAATAATAGAAGCTGGAACAGTATCTGTAGCGCTCATATCTATCACAACTTCCCCTAACTTGGCATTCTTAAGGTTCTCTCCGATTTCATCCCAGCTCGTTTCAGTGCCTATAGCCTGGTATACCGATATTGTAGGAATAAGGCCTGTTCCTGCACTGGAACTTGGGGTTGTTGGGGTTGCTGTTGGCGTCGGCGTTGCTGTTGGCGTTGCTGTTGGTTTTGGCGTTGCTGTTGTCGTCGGCGTTGCTGTTGGCGTTGCTGTTGGTGTCGGCGTTGCTGTTGCTGTCGGCGTTGCTGTTGGTGTTGGCGTTGCTGTTGGTGTCGGTGTTATCGTTGGCGTCGGCGTTGCTGCTAATGGCAGTCTGGTTATATATATGGTGTAGTCTCTTGAACTATACGTATCTTCTGAGATAACTTTAATCTTTATCTCATTGATACCCACCTTCAGAGGAATGGGTGTAGTAACCTCTCCGTCTATGAAACTCCAACTAGCTCCTTCACTAACCTGTATAGAAGGTTGATATGAGCTTACACTATTATCCACTGTAGCTGATACGTTATTACCGTCTATCACCGCCGAAGGCAAACCAATATCTAGTAAAATACTTTGACTGCTCAACTTGCTTATACTAAGGGTAGCGTTGATATGTTGTAAGGTGTAATTCATCTCCCCCCTGTCATTTAGTTTGGCCTCCGTGAGAAAACCCATGATATAATCTCCTGGTACAGTGGTATCTTTTACAGGATACTCCGGCACCGGAAGCACGGACAAGCAGTTTAACGCATTATCCTCATTTACAAAACCAATATAACTCATTCCAAAAGGCATTATCTCCATTAATGGATCATTACGATTTAAATATATATCCATATACTTTATGGTTACTATTTTTTTCGTAATAGAAAAATCAATGCTTTTTGAAGCACGATAATCTTCACCCTCTGGTATGGATATGGTCACGGTATAATCTCCTGCATTAATAGGCTTTTCCTTGCTGCTGTAGCTTGTATTCCCCCTGCCCTCATAATAGTAGTTAAAATCACCCAGATAACCATCTACTCTAGGTGTGCCAGTATAGCCACTCTGCCCAATACCAGAATATTCACTGTTCTGTCCGTCAATACCAGATATTTTTCCACCCCCTGAGACTACCTTAAGGCTAAAAGAACTATCTTCATAACATAAACCTCCATTCATTTGATACTCTATAGTAGCCGTCGTTCCTTCAGGTTGTGAGCTAACCTTCACATTTGTTATCCACTCCAGGGTAGTACTATCTTGATATACTAGTGGCGTCTCCGTAACAAGTGTAGATACTCCGCTACCTAAGACTGAATATGACATGTCACTTACAGGAAGCTGTGGAAGAACATACTGATATACTATTTCTCCCTTATTTGCAGCTATATTAAGAGTATATGATTTTAAGCCACTATAAATCGCCTTATTAACTTTCACATGAATACTAGGGCTTTTTATCTCAGTACACCCCTCCGCTTTGATTATACAAAAGATCTCATAGTCTCCAGGCATATAGCCGTAATAAGTAAAATCATAATCTCCTAAAGTATCATATGCCGTAAGGTTCATGGAACCCCAGGAGTGTTTTTCCCACCATTGGTATTCCACTGGTTTTCCGTTGGTAGCGTGGGCAGATATGGTAATTGGAACCCTGTCATCGTCCATACAAGATCCTGACAAGGGACCTTCTGTCTGTTGGTCAATTATGATCTTAGGCTCTTCTTCCTCTGCACTTACCTGCACTACAGCTATATTAAGCACCATACATAAAGTTAATACTAGACTAAATAATTTTTTTAAAGCTTTTTTCACTCTTCATTTCCTCCCTTACCAATATCATCCTCTGTGTCATCCACCCAGAAGATTTTTTCATTAATGGGTGCAGCTTCTGCTCTTAATGACCAATGACACCCCCTGCTTCTTTCGCTTTCTACACGAATCTCCAGTAAGCCCTGGAGAATCCCTCCCTTTATTATGGTAAATGCTCCGTTGGTACCATCCGTCCAGTGGGAACGAATCTTCATCCAAGTAATAACATGACCTTCGGGGCATTTGATATTCCAGGTGTGGGTCTGCCATTTAGCGAATTCATAATCCCTTTTAAAGACCTCATTACATATTTCCCTAGAACCGGCAAAGTACCTACTTCCAGCTTGCAAGGTCTCACTTCTTTGCGTCATTGCAGGTATCTGTTTTGCCCCGCCCATCAAAGCAAAGATTTCACTATACTTAGCCGGAATGTTACCTCTATCCAAATTCTTTCTCACAATTTCATAAATAGTATCAGGGTACCAGTTGATATAATCACGCATTATAATATTTACGGGACTTTCCGCCTTCTGTTTATATACCCAGTTGTTCAGTATTTTGCCATCCCTCTTCTCAATTACCTTTGGAGGATTAATTGCAGGCGTTGAAATGGCCTGAGCCACAAAGAAACATTGGGGATGGCTCTTCTTCCATTGCCTTTTCCTTTCATCCAAAAAGGCCGGTATATTAGAGGTACTACCCTTATAAATGGATTCCTCATAGGGCGACCAAATACCTTTATTCCTTGGTGTAAGATAATCCTTATTACAGGTATTTTTGCTGTTCCAAAAGATAATAATCCGGTAATTATTCTCCCTTATCTCCTCAAAGGTAAGCTCCGTATTTACCAAGGCTTTAGGTACTATATAGTCTTCCCATATAGTTGCCTGTATCAGCTTTACTACCTTTTCTTCACATTCGTCCTTTAGCTCCTGAAAGTCCAGAAGGAGTAACTCACCTGGGGCAACCTCTACAAATCTATTAATCTGCTCCAATATTGTCTTTAACTTGCTTCCAGTTACTGATCCATGGCAGATAACAACGGAATTATCTTTCATCTTGCAGCGTAAATCAAGATAACGAATTCCTGACAAGAGCTGGGCCGTCAGATTATAGTCCTGTGTTTTTGCATAGGCATCTCCTATATTGCCCACTTCACGCATACTATAGGTTGCACTGTCATGACTGCCCGGAATAACCGTATCCACAACTTTTACCTTACCCTCTAAAAAACTCATCCACAGAGCCAGGCATCGGTTGGCATACCCAACAGGGCATTCATCCTTTTCTTTTCCCTCCAGCTGATAAAAAATATCCTTACTAAATCTACTCATTATCCCCCTCCCCTATTAATCACCTTCATATCCGGCCTTTTGTGATACCTGCAAACTTTTGGGCCGTAGGTACTAGCCCTCCATGCTTCCTTTTCAAGGCAATATGGAGGGTTAGTGCCCATTCCATCAGTTAAAGCTTAGCACTGATTTATATAATTGGTAAAATTATCACAAAATTGTGATTGGATTTTTTTAGAAATTAACTTATGATATAATTAGAAAAAAGAAATGGAGTGAGAAGATGAAAAAGCCATGTATCCTCATGGTTGAGGATGAGAAAAAAGTATGCGACCTAAACCGTGAGTATCTGGAAGCCCAAGGTTATGAGGTCTTTGTTGCAGGTACTCTCTCCCAAGCCAGATTTGCCATAGAAGAACACGCACCAGATCTCATCCTCCTAGATGTCATGCTCCCAGATGGTCAGGGTTTTGATTTTTGTGCTGAACTGCGTAATAAGACAAACGCCCCCGTTATCTACCTGACCAGCAGGAGTGAGAACGAGAGCGTTATTAAGGGTTTATTGTTAGGAGGAGATGATTACATCTCCAAACCCTATGATATGTCTATCTTGGGAGCACGAATCGCCGCGCAGCTGCGCCGAGCAGGTGTAAGCTATGCTGGGCATATCGAACTCCCCCCTCTCTCCATAGATATCCTCTCAAGAAGGGTTACACTGGAAGGTCAGGATATTATTCTGCCTCCCAAAGAATTTCAACTCCTTTGCTCCCTTGCTATGGCTGCCGGAAAACGTGTCAGCGGCTTGGAACTGTACCAACGAACCTGGAATGCCCAGGATAAGGACTGGGAGCATATTCTATCAGTCAATATATCCAGACTGCGTAAACATCTGGGATTGAATGAAACAAGTACCTTTGAGATCGCCAATGTACAAAAGAAATATTACGTGCTACGTAAGATTCGTTTTATGTAAGGGACAATAATTTATGTATCTACCCCAGGAGCTGCTAAAGGAAGGGTAAAGAGTATTGTAGTTCCTTTTCCCATACAGCTATCCACCCGGATAGTCCCTCCATGGCCTTCCACCAGGTACTTACAGATGTACAGACCAAGGCCTGTACCTGTTTCGCTTTTTCCGTGACTGAAGCGGCTAAACAGACTACTGTGTTCTTCTGCTGTCATGCCGGTTCCTGTATCTGCTACTGCTACCTCCATCCACTCACCGGTAAGCTTTGCCGATATAGTAATGACACCGTTCTCCGTATGCCGAAGTGCATTGGCAATGAGATTAATCAACACCTGGGTTATTCGGCTTGAATCTGCATACACCTGAGGCAGCTCCAGACTTACATCAAGATCCAGACGATTTCCATTTTTGTTCAAAATTGAAAAATGGGTTTCCACAGCCTGGTAAATAAGTTCATCCAAATAGCAGGGGGATTGTTCCAAAAGCATTCCCCCTTCTTCAATACGTGTTACGTCCAACACTTGTCCGACCATAATTGCCAAACGCTCAGCCTCGGAGGAGATAATCCGTGCCTTATCCCTGGCCATGGTATTTTCTGGCCCGCTAAGCTGAGCTCTAAGAAGCTGGGCATGACCTGAGACTACTGTCAATGGAGTTTTTAGCTCATGAGATACATTAGAAAGAAATTCTGTCTTTAAGCGGTTCAAACTCTCTAAGACGGCTTTCTCATTCTCAAGCTTCTGCTCTGTTGCCCGCACTTCATCCAAGACCCGATTATTCATTAAGAACAAGGATACTGTCTGAGCCAATACAAATACAACCATTGCCATCTCAGACAAGGGTCTGTTTGCCCACTGGCCAAAGAGGTCACTATACATGAGTATATCGTAAATAGCAGCGATATAAAATACGCCTATTCCATATAAGGCTGCTGCCTGCTCCTTTGTTGGATCTTTGATATTCCAAAACAGACCAACAATTCCGGGAATAATACACAGAACTAGCAGAACCTGATAATACCCTAGGGCAGAGGTATAAAAAAGAGAATCGCCAATAAAGACACACAACCCATAAAGCAGTGATATAATAATCGCCATATATCGCAGAAAACGCAAAAATCTGTTGACTGCATACTGTCCCAGATAGAGGGATAAGAAAATGGTTAGAAGAATTAAGCTGATATATTCCAGTTGGAAGGAACGGTTGCCGGGTATGGAAAAATATACCCAAGCCTGGCTCTGGAGACATTCTCGAAGAAACATAACAAGGCAGGTCAGGGAAAAATATAGGGTTGCCACCGTATGAGACAGAAGTGCATATATACCAAACAATAATATGGCAGCACTAAATAGAACACCCATAATCAACAGTCCTTTGATCTGAAGGAAGCCAAGAGGCCCGTACACTTCTTTTGACTCAGCCAATCTAAGTTCAGCAAGGGATGCCCCTCTTTTAGAATGATAGAATTGAGCGCTTTGTAAAATGATGTGAAGCTTTCCATCTTTGGCTGCTCCGTTACAGGTAATATAATTCTCCCAAACAACAGTATCCTCTTTTGTAGTGCCCAATCTTCCAGTCTCTCCTGCAAGCCTACCATTAATATAGACCTTCATAGCATGACGACCAGAAAGCTTAAAGGTTAGTGTATAGACACTATCCTCCTCTGGAACCTGAACCACAAAATACTGGGAGAGATAATCCGCCCGAATCTTTTCATATTCTTCAATGCCTTCTGGCAACACACTGCCCACATCCTCCGGCATAAGGTAGACATTTGGATAATAGGTACTGCCTGGTGAGAGAAGAAATATTTGCCTCCCCCTTCCTTCTGCTCCTGTGATGTCATAGATCCCTTTTTCTTCATGAATTATAATGCTATTTTCCTCTTCTTGGCTATTCCAGGACAACCTTACCAAAGCCGCAAGAGCAGCTATTGTGATGAAGATACCGGCTACAACTCTCAAAAGCAGATGATTTCCTTTTATCCTTGGTCCTGCGGTCATTTGCTTATTCACTCCTAACACAAAGTTTGTTTGTTTAATTTTACCATATGCAATTAATTCTGTCATTGTATAATTATGATAGCCTGTCGCAATTGTGAGACAGGCTATTTACTTATACTTGACATAGAGCAACCCACTGCAATGACCTAGTGGGTTGTTTGCTATTTATATATAGGTTGTTTAACCGGCAAAAACAATTTAATACATCAGTTACCGTATGTATTGGGATAAAACATAGATTGGACTGAATCAAAATTATTATTATAGTAATCGTCCCTTGGAATATATCCAAAGCATAATTCTTTCTTATCATCATAATACGAAACATATACTTTATCCTCTATGATTACCTTTGGGCTTATTGTAGAGTTTCTTTTTCCAATCAATGTTATCTCCTTTTTAATCAAGTCATAATATTTATAAATCGTTTCGTTACCATTCATTATCACATAGGCGAGCCGATCGCTGTCTGCCAGACAGTTAGTGATATTAGCTTCATTAACCAGTAATGTCTCTTCCCCTGTTTCCAGGTTGAATTCATATATTTGTGTTGTATCAAGGGCGCCCTTAATTAGATATGCATAATGTCCGCTAAAATCCCTTATTTGATAATCCTGCCCCGAATAAATGCAGGTATCTTCTCCTGTATTTAAGTCATAGCACCATATGCTGATAAAAAGATGCTGATCGACATAATCCGAAGACTCAGGCAAAGATAGATCCAGCTTTTCGTAATCGATCTTTATATCCATATTTAAATAGCCATAGTATATCCTATCCTTGTCATAATGCTGCTTAAATACTTGAGCTCCATAATCTTCTTTTTCCGGTACACGAATTACCTTGCCTGTCTCTAAGTCTATTACTGCCAGACCCGTTATGGGTTTCTCAAGTGTCAGGCCATTCAACTCCTCCGTCCCGTAATCAAAACTATTCTTATAAGCACATATTAGATAATTCCCTTCATAATCCCCATCAAAAACAAATTGAACATTATCAAGATGGGCCAGCACACTCCTATTTCCCCCATTGGTGTCTGCTTTATAAACCCTAGCCTGATTTACCCCGTCCCTGTATACAAAATAAAGCTTATTTTGGTATATGGTAGGTAGCCATGCATTCATGGGTACCACGGCATTGCAGGTCTGCTTGTCGATATCATCTTGTACTTTACTGTGCTGACAATTGGGTTTATCACAAAGCACAACACAATTACCACTTTTGGCATCAGCAAATCTTAGTATATCATCAACACAAAAAAGCACTCCATTCTTCATATATCCAAAATAAGCCTCACACTTAACCTTTTCCTCTACTATTTTCTCCCTACCTCTCGTGAAAAACAGAAGATAAACTCCCACAGCCAGCAATACTATTCCCGCAAGAATGAAATATATGGGTTTTACATTTTTTTTCATAAGCTCCTCCTCATAAATATTGAAATAAGATAATTGCGAAACATTAAAGTTAGCCTAATTTTTCATACAACAGATACAAATTCCTTCACTTCGCGGCTGATTCCGCGCAAGCTACGTTCAGGAACATGTACCTGTTGTATGAAAATTGATACAGTTTATGAGTTTCGAAATTATCTAAAATATTGAATATGATAAATAACTTCTCCAGGCTTTTACCGATTTATTTGACCGGCTGACAGCCCCGAAGGATGCTCTGCCTCTAGGAGAATATATTTCCTATCAACAATGGATTCAGCAGAACATATTGAGACCCCGGCACCCCTATAAGAGCAAGGAGAAGGGGTAATACAAATATGCCGGTGCATGCCAACAATGCTGATATAAAGCTTTTCAACTTTGCAGAAATATAAAATATAGCAAGAATAGCAAGCAACAATCCTATATATCTCATGACTGAGACCATAGTCAGATACCCCTGTATTGTGATAAATTCCGGAATTACTGAAAGATGCTCCATACTTTTTGCCGGTGCATGGATACACCTTATTCCGTAGGCATGAAACACATTATAAAATACAGGCAAATATGTTCCGGCGTATACCAGCGTTGTGACAAAGGCGGAAATAGTGAGCTTAAGGGCAAAGGTTCTGCCTCTCCCCTTATAACTGGTCTTCATTAATACACTTACACCGGATTGATATTCTATGGAGTAAACATAAGTCAGGCATGCCACCAGCATAACCATGGCAACCAGCCCAAGGAGGATATCCTGATTTCCCGCATTTTCATCTCCCGTTAAAAGCTTATAACCGGTATCATATAGGAATTGTCCATTCTTTAGCCCTTTAAGATATTCTGCGTGTGCTTTTACCTCCTCAAAGGCATTACGGGGAGCAAGAAGCTCCTGATAATCTGCAATCAGATAATAATTATTACCGCCCTGTGCCAGCTTTGAATGATACTCCTCTAAAAGATCATCAAACCTTTTATCCTCCGTCTTTATAAAGTTTAACTTTTCCTCATTGATACTTCCCTCAAGTCTTAGCATATACAGCTTATAATAAGCTCCGTCAATGTCCTTGAAATTTTCCGTAATGGGCTTATAGGTAATAAAAACCATAGCGAAGAAAATGATAAGCAGAAGCAGTACCTTCCCTGCAATTAATATCTTATAGCATTCATGAAGGAAGAGACTAACCGTATATCTGAAATGACATACCTTCTGCAAGAGCAGTTGCCTGAACCGGTCCCTTATAAGAGATTTTCCTCTGGTCCATATACTATACTGACAGCAGTAGGAATAGACTGACAGGCTGGAGAAAAGTATAGCAGATACAATAACAAAAAGGCCGCACAGGGGAAGGTAATTGACTGGTAAGTTGAATATATTGATATTTATGTACTTCCCAAATATTTGCCAGGTCTGAAGAAAGGCGAACAAATTTATATATTTAAAAAAGGACAAATTACTGCTGTAAGGAATAATTCCATATAAGACACCGCTGATTGCGGCAATTACTATTATTACAACATATAGTTGTATGGTATCCCTGATATATACCGCCATAAAAAATATAATGGATGCAATCAAAATATAAACCAGCACCTTTGATAAGAGAAAGTACATCAGGTATTGATTTACTGTGATAGACAAATTGCTTCCCATATATCCGACAACAGACTGTATCGCCCTGTTCATGTCACCGAAGCCATAGGTAGTAAGAGCAATCATATAATTCATGCCATAAAATAATGCAACTATAAGAATACAGCCCATATAGGCAGTCAAAAGCTTTGTGATAATCAGTCTGCCCCTTCCCTTATAGGTGGAACGTAATAATATAAATTGGGCTTGCTCCTTCTCTCTGGTAATCAGTGAGATTACAATAATCAGTATAAACAGTACAGCCAGTAAATCAGTACCAAGAAACTCTCCGAACATCTTTATCCCATAGGAGGGTCCCGGATCTAGTTCACGATTCTGAAGATGGGTGAAATCCTTTGCTGTCTTAATAATGTTCTTATAACTGAAAGCGGCAGGGTCGGAGAATATAGATACTTCCTGCAGTTTCAGGGCAGTATCCTGTATACTCATAAGGTATTCAGGGTAGTTGATACAATTCTCAACCTCTGTAATAATATCACTGTATAGATTTAGTTCCTTCCAAAGGCTGTCGGTATAGACCAGGTAATCTCCCTTATTATATTCCTCTATCCATTGTGAGGTATCTATTCCATTATCTTCTGCTTCCGTCTGACCGGCCTGTACAGCCATTTCATTCTCTTGTCTTAAGCTCAGGGAATAGAAATACTGGAGCTTGCGGCATTGCTCCTGAAGCCTTCCCAGTGCTTCTTCCTTCGTAGTCTTATCCACATCCCCATAAATATGCTTATATGCCTCAGCGGAATAATATCTTCCCTGATATACGGCATTTCCTTCATTGATATATTGCAGCACACCGTTCAGAAGAAGAAGTCCAAGGCCCAGCAGCAGCATAGATTTTTTGCAGAATACTTTTATAAATTCATTCCATAGAAGCTTCATATTGCTACAACCTCATCAAAGTAATGTAAATATAAATCCTCCAAGGTAGGCTTCACCTTTTGACAGGAAAAATCCCCCGGACTTTTATCCGAGGTGATTCTAACATAGATATTGTCCTCATCCCTTGAAATGTTACCGATTTTATAAGTTTTTCCTATATTGGCCAATTCCTCCCTGGTTGTTTTTATCTCGAACACCTTTTCCGAAATCTGGTCACATAGATGGTAAGGTGAACCTGCCGCCACAATCTGCCCCTTCTTAATCAACAGCACCTCTTTTGCAATAAATTCAATATCCGAAACTACATGGGTAGCAATAATAACAATCTTCTGGAAAGCAATCTCAGAAACTATATTACGAATCCGAATCCGCTCCTTTGGATCAAGACCGGCAGTTGGTTCATCCAGAATAATGACCTTCGGATCACCTAGCATAGCCTGGGCAATTAAAACTCTTTGTTTCATTCCTCCCGAGAAGGAACCCAGACGTTTATTCCGGACATCAGCTAAATTAACCAGCTTCAGCAGCCTATCAATCTGCTCTCTGGCCTCTCTGCGCCCAAGCCCCTTCAACGCCGCCATATAGAACATAAATCGTATAAGGGTATAATTACCATATAGGCTCTGCTGCTGTGGCATAAATCCAAGTATCCGCCGGAATTCCTTCCCCAGACTTTTAATATTGATCCCGTCAAACAGCACCTCACCACTGCTTTCTTTGATATTATCCGTGATGATATTCATCAGTGTTGATTTTCCTGCTCCGTTTGGACCCAAAAGCCCATATACACCCTCGGTAAATTCATAGGAAAAATCCTTTAAGGCATGATTCTCCCCATACATTTTATTCAATTGCTTTAAAGTTAATCTCATCATCAATCCCCTGATTCCCTATATTGCTCCCACTGCTTATTTACAGCATCAATCAGCGGATCAATGCCGGCCTTGTCTAAGAGCTCATTAACCCTGTCATATTCTGCGTCCATATCATCACTTTTCCATAGATCCACATTATCGAGAACAATTTGATGAATTTTATTTCTCCTTTCGGTAAACTTCGGATCATAAAAATTAAAGCTGATATAGGGTGAAGCCTTAACCTGGTCCTTAAAATATTCCTTTTTATCCCTTAGCCTGTCTGTCTGGAAGCTTTCTGATGCGCTGGGATAGGTCATCTCAGAGATGCCGAGTGCAAATTGATTATAGTCCCCCTTCGTTTCCCCTCCACCTATGGCATAGGCCTTACCGTCCTTTAACTCGTAATCGGTCTCCTGAACGCCGTAAACCAGCAAATTCGCCAAGGTCTCATCCGTATAGGCAAGTGTCAGCAGTGTGAAGGCCTCCTTCTGATATTTTGAATTCTTTAATATACCAGTGCTTCCCATTACACGGGATTTGGCATAGGGTGTTGTTTTATACAGCAGAAGCTCCGCACCGATATCATCCATGGAGGCTTCCAGGTTTAAATCAAGCTTGATATAGACGAAAAAATTCCCTTCCTTAAGCATCTTTGACACAGCCCCGCTGGTCTTGGGATAATTAGAGCTCTTCAAACTGAGATTATAGTTAATATAACCCTTCTTATCATAAGCATGGAGTGTATTCAAAAAGCTGTAGAAGGGTCCTTCCTTATATGGATTTACAGCGCCTTCTCCATCATAAGGCAGTACCAAGCCATACCGGTAATCAAAGGGCAGCAAATACTCTTCATCGAGATCATTATTCGTATATATCATATGGGAAAATCCATCTTTTTTCGGTATCTTTTCCATATATTGTCCAAGCTCTGCCATGTCTCCGTGAAAATCCTTAAGCTCCTCTTCGCTGATATAGCTCTTGTTAAAGGCATAGACTCCTCCCACCGTCTTCTGCCAACCATTGGGAACGGAATAGGTTATGCCATCCACCTTCACAGAAGCCCATAACTTTTCATCGTAGAGGTTAACCAGCTTCTTTCCTTCCTCTGTAGCCAATAGCTCATCCAAGGGCAGGAAGCAGCCCGATTTCACAAGCTCCAAAGCCTTTTCCTTATCCTCGAGAGTAGAGAAGCCCACGGAACAGATATCCAGCGCTCCATTCCTGTTCTCATACTCTGCCAGCTCATTATAAAAATTCATACTGCTTAAAGGCACAAATTCAACACAAAAGTCATAGCCTCTGGCATACAGCTCCTGGTTAAAGGCATTCAACGCCCCCTCGCTGACCTGTAAGGAGGAGTTCACTCCCCAGGTTATCACATGATCCGATATTTTTCCTATAGCGTCGTCGCCAGTTACGCCAATACTGTCTGCTTCCTTTATATTTGAATTATTATTCCCAGTGTTTCCCTTATTGTAATGCTCTATCCAGACAAATATAATCGCAAGGATTAACACAAGACCGACAGCCAGCAGCGGAAAAATACGCAATTTACTTTTCATAAAGCTCTCCCTCCTTATGGATATATCTAATGTTTCAAGTCCACTCTATTCCTCGATTTTGTCGAAATAATTGGTATGATATATAGAAGGTATTTTCAATCTCATACCAATCTTTTACCTAACACCTTAAATAATTATATTAATTATATGTATAGCCTGACCAATACTGTCCCTGATAGCTGACAGAATGAGATGCACTAATGCTCTCACTGACACATTCGGATGGTGCTGAAAATGATACCGTTGCAACATTTACACCACTCGAACTATTACTATAAGAACCCTTATGATTTCCAGTTATATAATGCTTATAGTTATATGTTGCGCTAACTGCTGTAGATCCTAAATTTCCATAAGTTGTAGTTGCATATCCGCCATATGTACTAATACTGCTGGAAGCATTAATATCAACACCAGCCATAGTAACATTTACAGAATTGGCATAAACTACTTGAATAGAACCTATCAACAGCATACTCACAATGGCAATTGCTCCAATTTTTTTTCTTACTTTCATAAACATGCCCTCCATTTTAATTTATTAGTTAACTTCAAGAAGTACAATAAATATTGCCTAAGACATTACATTTAAAGTGATATATGATTGAAATTCTTACTATTTTACGTTCTATATAATATATCATTTTGTACATAAATATTTATTGTATTCCATAATATTACATTATTATTCTTTTTTTGTAAATACATTTTGTAAAAATATGTTTTTATTTCTGCTTTCTCAATTAGAAAAGTAAATTCTTCCCCTATCTACTTTGAAGGTAGAAGTACCTCTTCAACATATTGATTCGGCTATGGTCATAATCTATGGCAGTGCGGCAAAACAATTTAATACATCAGTTACCGTATGTATTGGGGTAAAACATAGATAGGACTGAATCAAAATTATTAGTATAGTAATCCTCCCTTGGAATATATCCAAAACATAATTCTTCATTATCATTATAGGAAACATATACTTTATCCTCTATGATTGCTATAGGGCTTATTGTAGAATTTCTTTTTCCAATCAGTGTTATCTCTTTTTTAGTCAAGTCATAATATTTAAAAATCGTTTCACTTCCATTCATTATCACATAAGCAAGCCGGTCGCTGTCTACCATACAGTTAGTGATATTAGCTTCATTAACCAATAATGTCTGTTCCCCTGTTTCCAGGTTGAATTCATATATTTGTGTTGTATCTAGGGCACCTTTAATTAGATATGCATAATGTCCGCTAAAGTCCTTTATTTGATAATCCTGCCCCGTATAAATGCAGGTATCTTCTCCTGTATTTAAGTCATAGCACCATATGCTGGTAAAAAGATGCTGATCGACATAATCCGAAGACTCAGGCAAAGATAGGTCTAGCTTTTCGTAATCGATCTTTATATCCATACTTAAACAGCCATAGTATATCCTATCCTTGTCATAATGCTGCTTAAATATTGTAGCTCCATAATCTACTTTTTCGGGTACACGAATTACCTTGCCTGTCTCTAAATCAATTACTGCCAGACCCGTTATGGGTTTTTCAAGTGTCAGACCATTCAACTCCTCCGTCCCGTAATCATAGTTATTACTATAAGCACATAATAAATAATTCCCTTCATAAGCCCCATTATAAACAAATTGAACATTATCAAGATAGGCCAGCACACTCCGATTTCCCCCATTGCTGTCTGCTTTATAAACCCTAACCTTATTTACCCCGTCCCTGTATACAAAATAAAGCTTATTATGGTATATGGTAGGTAGAAATGCATTCATGGGTACCACGGCATTGCAGGTCTGCTTGTCGATATCATCTTGTACTTCACTGTGCTGACAATTGGGCTTATCACAAAGCACAACACAATTACCGCTTTTGGCATCAGCAAATCTTAGTATATCATCAACACAAAAAAGCACTCCATTCTTCGTATATCCAAATAAAGTCTTAGACTCAACCTTTTCCTCTACTATTTTCTCCCTACCTCCTGTGAAAAATAAAAGATAACCTCCCACAGCCAGCAATAGTATTCCCCCAAGAATGAAATATATGGGTTTTACATTTTTTTCATAAGCTCCCCTCATAATCAATCCCCTAATCCCCTATATTGCTCCCACGGTTTATTTACAGCATCAATCAACGGATCAATACCGGCCTTCTCTAAGAGCTCATTAACCCTGTCATATTCTACGTCCATATCATCACTTTTCCATAGATCCAGATTATCGAGAACGATTTGATCAATTTTATTTTTCGTTTCGATAAACTTCGGATCATAAAAATTAAAGCTGATATAGGGTGAAGCCTTAACCTGATCCTTAAAATATTCCTTCTTATCCCCTAGCCTGTCTGTCTGGAAGCTTTCTGATGCGTTGGGATAGGTCATCTCAAAGATGCCGAGAGCACATTGATTAATCCAGTCGTTCGTTTCCCCTCCTCCTATGGCATAGGCCTTACCGTCCCTTAACTCGTAATCGATCCCCTGAACACCGTAAACCAGCAAATTCGCCAAGGTCTCATCCGTATAGGCAAGTGTCAGCAGTGTGAAGGCCTCCTTCTGATACTTTGAATCCTTTAATATACCAGTGCTTCCCAATACACGGGATTTGGCATAGGGTGTTGTTTTATACAACAGAAGCTCAGAACCCATATCATCCATGGAGGCTTCTAGCCCTAAATCAATGGTCATATAGGCGAAAAAATTCCCTTCCTTAAGCATCTTTGCCACAGCCCCGCTAGTCTTCGCATAATTAGAGCTCTTCAAACTGAGATCATAGTTAATATAACCCTTCTTATCATAAGCATGGAGTGCATTCAAAAAGCTGTAGAAGGGTCCTTCCTTATAAGGATTTACAGCGCCTTCTCCATCATAAGGCAGTACCAAGCCATACCGGTAATCAAAGGGCAGCTGATACTCTACATTGAGATCACTATTTGCATATATTATATGGGAGAAGCCATCCTTTTTCGGTACCTTTTCCATATATTGTTCAAGCTCTGCCATGTCTCCGTGAAAATCCTTAAGCTCCTCTTCACTTATATAGCTCTTGTTAAAGGCATAGACTCCTCCCACCGTCTTCTGCCAGCCGTTGGGAACGGAATAGGTTATGCCATCCACCTTCACAGAAGCCCATAGCTTTTCATCGTAGAGGTTAACCAGCTTCTTTCCTTCCTCTGTAGCTAATAGCTCATCCATGGGTAGGAAGGAGCCTGATTTCACAAACTCCAAAGCCTTTTCCTTATCCTCGAGAGCAGAGAAGCCCACGGAGCAGATATCCAGCCTTCCATTCTTGTTCTCATACTCTGCCAGATTATAATAAAAATTCGCATTGCTTAAAGGCACAAATTCAACACAAAAGTCATAGCCTCTGGCATACAGCTCCTGGTTAAAGGCATTCAACGCCCCCTCGCTGATCTGTAAGGAAGAGGCCACTCCCCAGGTTATCACATGATCCGATATTTTTCCGGTAGCGTCGCCACCGGTTACGTCAATACTGTCTGTTTCCTTTATATTTGAATTATTATTTGAATTATTATTTGAATTATCTCCCTTATTGTTATGTTCAAACCAGACAAATATAACCGCAATGATTAACACAAGACCTACAGCCAGCAGCGGAAAAATACGCAACTTACTTTTCATAAAGCTCTCCCTCCTTATGGATATATCTAATGATTCAAGTCCACTCCATTCCTCGATTTTATCGAAATAATTGGTATGATATATAGAAGGTATTTTCAATCTCATACCAACCTTTCGCCTATCACCTTAAATAATTTTATTAATTATATGTATAGCCTGACCAATACTGTACCTGATAGCTGACAGAATGAGATGCACCAATGCTCCTATTTCCTTATTCTTACTCTACATTACTGTAGATAAGATGTCAACTATTCATTTACATATTATGGTTTCTTATGTAATTTTGTGTATTTTTTATCTATACAGCCACCTGCTCTGTTGTAGCATTACTCCTTCAACGCTTTCTCTCAATATATTTATATTTAGTAAAATGAAATAGGCTGTAAGCAACTTTATATGCAACTTAGATATCACACGTTGACACAAGATGAATTTCAGTTCCTTATACTTTCTCTCAGAATACTATATATCACGAGATGGAACCCTAGAAATTTCAACTTCAAAACCTCCCCTTTTTAGCAACAACCCACTGCAATGAAGTAGTGGGTTGTTTGCTTATGCGCTGGAATAGGCTTATTTAATGTAATCTTGGTTGTGCTTTACCAATCCGGCATATTGACCAATTTAATGTTGTTACTTTTATCCTGTCCGACTTACATGAAAAAAGCGCATTTTAACTATATGTAACATAATTCATCAATACGGTGTAACAGGACCATTTCCCTTCCCCCAGTATTCTTCTCTCCACAGGCATATCTGAAGTGAATCCACGCCAAATCCTAATATGATTATAATTTCAATGGAATATAAATGTCCAGTTTACAATCTTGGTTATTTTTAACGGAGTATATTTCAATGGTATCCATTTCTGCTAATTCATTACCTGATAAAGGAAGCCATGTACCATAAATATTGTTATATGTTGTTCTCAATTCATTCATATTCCCCTTGTGTGTAAATACAGCATATTTGGAGCGAGAAATAGTTTTTGTTATCATTCCTCTCGGGATTGTATTAAACTCTGCAAACTCTGCTACTTCTATTCCTGCGAAATATTCAAATTCACTCTCATCTGTTATATTGGGCGTATATTCACATATTCCCAACATAGTATCATCAGTAGCAATATTACGTATCTCAAACTTTCTCAAATTAAATTCATTCCATAAACTTCCTATTAAAGCATCTCCAGGCTTAACTGTTTTCTTTATGCCTATTAACTTAAATTCTTTCTCAAGTACAATTATAGGTTCAATAGAGTCTCCAATATTAGCCAATACTCTATGGTATGTATTTACCCTGTCATATAATGTAATACTATTTTTAGATTTTCTGTATCTGCCTGGTGTAATATTAAATAATTTAGTAAATGCTCTGGTAAACACTTCTTGTGAATTAAATCCATAGTCGATAGCAATTTCAATTAAACGTTTTTTTGTAACCATTAATTCAATAGCAGCATCACTCAATTTTCTCTTTATTATGTATTCTTTAATGGTTTCCCCCATAAAAGCCTGAAATATTCGATAAAAATGAGTTGTTGAATACCCTGATTGCTGAATGGCTGTATATATATCAACATCATCTTTTATATTCTTTTCAATATAATCAATTGATTTCTGAATATTTTCACAATAATTCATTGCCTAATCCTCCACTATCCTACGGCGAATTACATTATGATTATTATCTCATACCTTATCTCTGATTGGTAGCCAAAACTCAATTAATATTCCATTTTCCGGATCATTATAGGAAGGATACAATTCCATTTCCGGCGCATTCGCATGCTCGTATTTTGAGTTAGGAAGCCATTCCATGAATGCATACATTTCAGCTTCAACAAGTGCATCGGGAATATCTCCTCTATTTCTAAAAACTGCCCATTCACACCCTTGAACTTCATATTCCTCCAACTCCATTCCCTCGGGGCATATATCACTTTCCGTAGCTATATAGAAATAAAAGCTTCGATTATTCGGATCTTTTTCTACGCAAGAAACCCCAAATACAGTACTATCCAGTATCCCATCGGGCTTATTTTTACTTAGACTTTTTAAGTTTTCAATTAAGCCATTTTTATTAGAGTCATCCCAAAATTGTCCGAATAACTCGTTATCAGTTCCAGCTATCCATATTTTTCGTCCTACTATTTTAAAACTCGGTTTTTTTTCAATTCTTACTTCAACCATACATAATATCCTCCTTAAAATGTTTACAAATAAATTATAACGATTAATATTATAAAGTTTTGATAATTCTTACCTTTTTACTTACATCTATTTACATATAGTTACCTTTTAATATTGGCTTGGTAAAAAACATCATAAAAAAAATTTATATCTTGTATATACTTCTTTATAATATAAAACGGAGGAAATCACATGGAAAATAAAGTTGTTGAATTTAAACATTGTGTAATTGAGGGTACCCCTTACGAGGCGGGTAAACAACTTGGTGAAATGTTTGTACAAGATAAAGAATTTGTCAAGTTTATGACATCTCCTTTTAATTCAGAATGTAAACTTTCAAAACACCAGATAGCAAGAGTTAAAGAGTTATTTGAGATTTTTAGTCCAGGGATAAATGACGAAATAAAAGGCTTCGCTGATGCCATAAATGCAAATGCAGAGGATGTGGTTTATTATTTCGTATTCTTACAAAATGTATCACATAATTGCAGCCACATTTGTGTAACCCCGCAGGTTACAGAAAATGGCCATTCCTATCTGGGTAGAAATTATGATTATAACTGGTATGATAAACCTATATTAATTGAATCACATATCAAAGGACAATACAGCCAAATCGGGTTCGGCTGTCAATTTTTTGGTCGTTTTGACGGAATGAATGAACATGGTCTTTGCATAACAACATCTGCTGGTGTTATTAATCCCAATTATAATGAAGAAGGATTTGTATTTCCCTTTATCGTTCGTTCTATCTTAAATACCTGCCAAACCGTTGATCAAGCAGTGAAATTGATCGATACTATGAAAATTGCAGACTATAGAAACTTAATCATATCAGATAGTTATGGTGATTCTGCTTTGATTGAAATAGCTGCATCCAAAAAAGCAGTAAGACTCGCAGGAGCTACCGAAATTGACAAATACTTTTTCTCAATAAATCATTATACTATTCCCTATATGAAAAACCTTGGATACCCGGTAACAAAGCAATCCATCGTAAGATATGAAGCAATAAAATCCTCTCTTGTATCTTCATTACCAAATGTTAGGAAAGAAGAAATCAGAAAAATATTGTCAACATGCATGCCAGACGGAGTCTGCTGCCATCATTATGCAGATGGTATGGGTACCTTATGGTCAATGATTTTTGATCCAATGGATAAATCAATAGATATATGTTTTGGGTCACCCAAAGTAAATCAGTGGAGAACTTTTTATCTTAACGGCTATGCAGGAATTAAGACTTATTCCTCTTTGCTGCCTAATGAACCTATAGATATGGATTTTTGGAATACGATATAAAATCCAGAGCGCTCAGATGAACTGGAACATTTTGGTGAAGCTACAGGAAACCTTGAACTCTCACCACCCCTTTATAGCAAGAGCCCATCACAAAGACGTGGTGGGCTGCTTGCTTGTGTAAAGAACTACGTGTATAAAAAAATAAGGTGTAGGTAGAAGTCCCTTTTCACGACTTCTACCTACACCTTGTTTTTTCACATACATATATGAATGACGAATTCTTATTATATTTTCACCAGGCTTATGCTTTACAAAAATCCTTTAGGCCTGATGGGAGTACTCCTTCAGATGAGTGTTACTATATCACCAAACTTCCAAATTCCGATATCACCAGCTTCAACTCCTCAAAGGTTGATTGGTAGTACTGACAATCTAAGGGGAAATTAGCGTCCTCATCCACTGTTTCAATTGTTAGTGCTGGCTTATGAAAATACTCTGAGTAATAATGAACTGTATTGCCACCGCTATCTCCCGACTCTATTTCATCAACAGGAGGAACCAACACATAATTTGTTATGTCTTTCAAACGGTTTGCTATTTGTAATTGCTTTACATTGTAATTCTCTGACATCATACTTCGGTAATAGTAAATGGACCTACCCCTGGAGTGAAAGTCCAAAAATCCCTCGGATTTATATTTATTAAAAAGGGAAATCAGCGCCTTCGTCTCATTTTCACTAGCCGCCTTATCTTGGGGGGCTTTCTTAGTCCATAACTTACTGGGAAAATTACGATTAATGTCAATTCCCCTAGCATTATACTTCCATTCCTTATAATCTAGCTTCATGGACAGACACTGATCCCTCAGCGCCCCATCCTGGATAGCTTCAAATCCTTCTAAGGATATCATATACCCATCGGGATTTAAAAGAGGAACAAAAAGGATTGTATAGGTTTGTAAAAGCTCATAGATGCAGCTACTATAAAGCATCTGTTCATATTCCTCTATAAAATGGTTTGCCCCGGTTTTTAATTTCTTCTTTAAATCAAACCTTTGCTGTTTGTAGTTATTATACAAATCTGCATAGTATTCAATAATGCGTAGAAGGACCAGGGGATTAATTGTCTCCCTGGCATGAACGCCGCCACAGCAAATTAGATAGCGTTGTCCTAAACCTAATTTAAGTAAAAGAATGTCACGATTGTCATGGGACTTTCCAATCGTGACATATGAAAGTATATTTTTGTATTCTTTTGCTAATCCTTTTGAAACAGATATCAAATTATCATATGATTCTATTTTATTCTTAAATTCAATGATCACTTTATTCAACTCCCATTTATTATCTATCATATTAATTTATGATGGATTTGAGAGTTTATGACTAATTTAATCTATTTTATAAAAAATTTGTGCAATTGGTGAGTCTGGAGAAAGAATTAAAGTCTTATTCTCCCCTGCAAGGGATGCCTTCGCTGCCTCTAGGGACCTAACAAAGGTATAGAACTCACTCTTTGATTCATTAGAGTAAGCAGTTGAGAGTATTCTCATATACTCTGCTTCTCCATCAGCGGTTATCTTAGCTGCTTCTGCTTTTGCATTAGACACACTGATTGCTACTTCTTTGTCTGTTTCATTATGAATTTTTTGTGCAGCAGCTTCACCCTCGGCTATATAGGTGGCAGCCATCTGGGCACGCTCAGAAATCATTCGATCAAATACTGCACTTTTATTATCACTAGGAAGATCCAAATGCTTATTCTCAATGGCAATAATTTCAATACCATACTGTTTCATGGGAGCTTCCATATTCTTCATAAAGGCTTCATTGAGGGTTCCATCACGCCCACTAATCACATCTGCCTGGGTTAAACTACTGATTTCATTCTTGATAGAATTATATACAGCTGTGTCAATTCTGCCCTCTGCCTTTGTTACAGAAGAGGTCAATGTCTGTGCAAATAACTTAGGATCAACCACTTTCCATAATACATAACTATTGGCTACCATGGCCTTCTTATCCTTGGTTATAACATCGGATTCAATCATATCATAGAACTGAATACTTTTTGGAATGGTATACACTTCCTCAACAAATGGTGTCTTAAAGGAAAGACCTGCTTCATCTCGTACTCTTTCAATTTTACCAAATCGTTTTATTACACTGTATTCATTTTCCTTTGTGATTACAATTGAGGAGAATAAAACAACCATTCCTATAATAAGTAGTACTATAACGAATACTCCAGTTAATTTTTTCGCTTTTCTCATTCTGTCCTACCTCCTTCTATTAATGTATCTAAAGGTAAAAGCTTCTGTGTGCTGGAACTACCATCATCAATAATTACTTTTAAGCTTGGAAGAATATCTTCCATGGCCTCATAGAACATTCTCTGCTTTGTAATCAATGGATATTTCATATATTCCTCATACATTTTATTGAACTTAGCCACTTCAGCATTTGCTTCATTGATACGCTCGGTCTTTGTAGATTCTGCTTCTTGTAAAATCTTATCTACTTCCGCTTCTGCCTGTGGTAATTGCTCATTCTTATATTTGTCAGCATTATTCTCGGCTGTATCAGCTCCCTGCTTGGCAGTCTCGACAGATTTGAAGGCTTGCATAACCTCCTCTGTGGGTGGTTCCGAATCTTGAATGGTGATATTCACTAATTGAATTCCAATATCCTGCTTCTCTAACTTCTCAACGATCTCTTCCTTAATGGCTGCTTGTATCTCATATTTACCTGTAGTAATTACGCTATCGACATCATAACTACCAACTGTCATACGAATGCTGCTCTGGGCTATATTCTTTAATATTGTTACTGGTTCTACTGAGGCATAAAGGGCTTTCACCGGATCAGAAACCTTATACTCTACGAAGAAGTCCACATTAACAAAGTTAAAGTCCTTGGTAATCATCATTGATTCTACTTCGATCTTTTCTGATGTTTTAATATCATAGCCAATGGATAAACCTAAAATTGTGGTATCCACCTTCTGCACCTTTTGAATGAAGGGAACTTTAAAATGTAATCCCGCTGTATTCACTGGTTCTGCTTTACCAAAGGTTGTTACAACTGCTTGCTCATCTTCCTTAATGGTGTAGAAAGAATTTAAGATTAAGACCAATACTACAATAATAACTAAGATCATACCAAAGAGCTTACCAAATCTCTTCATGAAATCTTTGAAATTCGTGCCCGAGGGAAAATCATATACTTTATCTGTCATTTATATCCTCCTATTCTTGTATTACTATATAAGATTCGGGTGTCAAAAGGTATTCCTCAAACGTGGCTTCGTCAATTTGCACATATACAAGCTTGCCCAGCGGGATGTAGAAACATAGTTTGGTGAGCAACTGTTATGAAGCCGTTGGTGCTTAGGTCCTGTATTTTAGGGCCTTATGCACCACTACGTGCTTCATCCAAACGAGAGTGTGTTGCGAACAAAC
>JAEZTQ010000031.1 GCA_023443625.1 Bacillota bacterium
GTGTATAAGGATACGCAAAAAGATGAGGTGGGGTTTTTAGGAAGCCAGTTTAATGAGATGATACATAGAATACGGGAATTACTGAAAAGGCTTTTGGACGAAGAAAAGGCACATAAGAATGAGCAGATCAAGAGAAAAGAAGCGGAGCTTAATGCCCTCCAAATGAATATCAACCCGCATTTTATTTATAATACACTGGACCTTATCCGGTGGAATGCCATATTTGTGGAGCAGGGAAATGGAAAGGTATCGCAGATGCTGGCGGCATTTTCCAAGTTATTGCGGTTTAATACAAAATACATGGATACCCTGGTGGATATTGAGGAGGAGCTGGAACATGTAAAGTCCTATATTGAAGTAATTAATTTTAAAGATAATTTTACGGTTACATTAAAAATTGATGCGCCTGATGATGCCGTTTTAAAAAGCAGATTACCAAAGCTGACCCTTCAGCCCCTGGTTGAAAATACGGTAAAGCATGGAATTATGGAGTATTGTACCAATATCCTGGTAAGCATTAATATAGTAAGGCAGGAGGGTATGCTGACGATTACCATCTATGATGACGGCTGCGGCATGGATGCGATGCAGGTAAGAGAAATCAATGATAATTTGAATAACGGAAGTATGCCTCGGGACAATATTGGGCTACGGAATGTAAATGAGCGTATACGGCTTTATTTCGGAGAAGGCTACGGCTTGCATGTGGAAAGCAAGGAAGGTGAATTTACCAGTGTTACAATATGTATACCGGAAACCCGGACGAATGAAAAAAATGAGTGATATTGCATATTGAAAATAGGTTAATTTTGAATACCTTTTATTGAATATGAGGCATTTTACACATAATAGAACAATGATATAATGAAAGTGTGAACATTATTCACATAAAACAATATCGGGAGGATTTAATATGAAAAAAATGCTAGTTTCGATTCTGTTGATTGCGGTAATGGCTCTTTCATTGTTATCCGGTTGTTCGGGAAAGAAAAACAACGAAGTGTCAAAGTCGAACAATGCCACCCCAACAGAAGCAGCGGCAACAGATTCAACAGCGGAACCAACGGAGTCCATTGCAGATAAAAAACAGGTTACACTTACTATCTGGCAGAATCCGGACGATGAGACAGAAACGGACCGTACTTTAAGAAAGCAGTTTATGGACAAATTTCCTTATATCACATTGAATGTGGTTCAAACCCCTGCGGATCCGGATATTCTCTCTGCTATGGCAGCGGGTAATGCTCCTTCCATCTGCATTAACGGTTATCCTCAATTTAAAACGTTAAGCTATCAGGGAGCCTATCTTCCCCTGGACGATTATATAAAGGATTGGTCGGATTGGTCAAACTTTGATCCTGTTCAGATAGAATCCTTCATGGTTAACGGTTCTGTATATGGTATACCGGGAGGTAAATACGCCCTTGGTATTGCTTATAACAAACGTCATTTTGAAGCGGCAGGCATTACGGAAACACCTAAGACCTGGGATGAGTTCCTTGAAGTTGCCAGGAAACTGACAATTCCTGATAAACAGCAGTATGGTTTTGCTCTTGATATTGCCCAGTGGGGCGGCTGGCTCTTTGAAGTATGGGGATGGGGAGCAGGCGGTGAATTTTCCACTGCGGATGCAGAAGGCAAGCTGACCTTGACCTTTACCGATCCTAAGATTGTGGAAGCCGGAGAATTTGTCCGCAAGCTCATAACAGAAAAGGTTGTTGAGCCTGACTTGAATGCCAAGATTGATGATTTAAACATGGATTTTGCTACTGGAAGAGCTTCTATGATTATTGGCGGTCTTGCGGACGTAAGCGGGCCTGTATCCAGGGGTATGAAGGCGGAGGACGTCGGCTGGTTTAATGTTCCCGCAGGTCCCGGCGGAACAGGGTATAACCTGGCAGGCGGTGACGGAACAGGTATTATTTATACCGAAGATGAGGATGTGGCAGATGCGGCATGGGAATATCTTAAATTCACAAGTTCCAGGGAAGCTGCATATATGCGCCTGGATGAAAAATTATCCCAGGGTGCTGTATCACCTTTTATTCCCAACAGGACAGATCTTGATTTAACGAAATACAATATTGATCCTGAATTACAGAAAGTATTGGAAGAAGGCTCTAAATACACCAGAGATGAGTATTACGGTAAAGGTGCTACAGGCTCTTTTCTGGATGATGCAGTAGCTATGTTCGGCGGTGACAGTACCATTGATATCAAAACTGCCCTGCAGGATGCACAGGATAAGGCACAGTCTGCAGTTGACGAATTTAATGATTCTCTTGAAAAATAATTTGAGCCATTTTTAACCTATGACGTATGATAGGGGTGCTGCAGAAAATCTGGAGCATCCCTAAACTTTAAGGAGGAACTCATGCCTAATAAAAAGAAATCTATCAATTGGTATTTTGTGAAAAAGAAAGGGATAGCAATCATATTCCTGCTTCCCGGCGTACTGGCTACCCTTCTTTTTAAATACTATACCATTGTTGATGCCGTACGACTCTCCTTTTATCGTTATGACGTAAGAAAACCTCCGGGAAGATTTGTCGGTTTAAAGAATTTTGAGGCATTGTTTAAGGATCCGGATTACTGGAGGGCATGGAAAAATACCTTTATTTTTCTTGCCCTGGTTCTACTCATAACCTTTCTGATACCGTTGCTTCAGGCTTTGTTTTTAGAGCCCCTGACCCGCTTTCAGAATCTTGCCTCTACTCTCTATATTCTCCCGGCTCTTATACCCGGAACCATTACCATTGTATTGTGGAAGTGGATATGGAACCCCTCTTATGGTGCGGCCAATTATTTGCTGAAGCTGCTTGGAGTGTCCGCACAGTCGTGGATGTCGGATACCCGCCTGGTGAAGTTTTGCATCGTATTCCCGGGTATCATAGGCGGAGGACTTGGGGTGCTGATCTATCTATCGGCTATATACGGAATTTCAGAAGATGTGAAAGAAGCCGCCAGAATGGACGGCTGCATAGGGTTTAAGAGAATTCTTTATATTACATTGCCTAATATAAAGTTTATCATATTTATTAATTTTGTTATGTCTATTATTGGTTCCATGCAGATGATGGATAACATTTATCAGTATACCAATGGCGGCCCTGCCCTTGCGTCGGAGTCGGCAGCCCTCTATGTATATCACCAATACATGAATAAATATAATTATGGACAGGGAAGTGCTGCTTCTCTTTTATTAATGGCGGTGATAGCCACATTGACATTGATACAGCTGCGAATAAATGAGAGGCAGGAGGGATAGAAATGAAAAGGAACAGGACAGAACGGCCTCTTCGCATAACCGCTTACATTGTTTCAACTTTCTTCATCATTGCGATGCTTTTTCCGCTGATCTATATCGGGAGTTTGGCGATGCAGACAGAAAATGCAATCTATACTTATCCGCCGAAATTTATCCCGCCTATGGCAAAGAGTGTGCGAATTGTTCTTGATTATAGCAAATATTCCGACTTACCCGAGGCTGAGCTGGAGGATATGATATTAAAGGATACGACTCTTGCCATGTATTCTACTACCTATGAGTTAGAGCATGCCGGTGAGAATATCGGAGAAGTCGTCGTCTATGGTACGATGAATGGAAAGGACATCTTCTATTCAAGAGTTCACAATGTATTCTTAAGAATTCAGATGCAGTTTGGAGTTTACCGCAAATGCAGGGTAGAGCCTGATGTTCTATTGTATGGAGACCGTTATATTACATCTGCAGATACCATCGGATATACCTTTGATACAGAGGGAGCGGCTAAGAAAAACCGGATTACTTCCATAGGAACAGGAGATATTTTGCAGACGGTACAGTTCCAATTGGAAGGAAAGTTTCAGACCTCGGGAACCTTAAACGGACTACAGATAAAACCAAATGTGTTATTGCTGTTTGAAAACTTTGTACAGTATTTTAAGGTGCCTAAGATTGCATATAGTGAATATGAGAATGTCAGAAAGTTCAGTTTCCTGGCATTTATGGGAAATACATTTTTAACAGTGGGATGGGTGATGCTTTGCCAGACTATGATACCCGCTATCACAGCTTATCCCTTATCCAAGCTGTTAAAGAAAAAAACTACGAGTCTGGTGCTGTTATTTTTCCTTGCCACTATGATGATACCTTATGTTGTTGTCATGATACCACAGCTTCTTTTGATAAAGAACCTGGGACTGTTAAATACATATGCCGGCATGCTTCTGCCCGCTCTTTGTCCGGCCCCGTTTGCTATCTATTTATACAAGGGTTTTTTTGACAGAATACCTCTTTCCTATTTTGAAGCTGCGAGAATTGACGGAGCGGGAGAAATCTACAGCTTTACCAAGATATGCCTCCCCATGTCAAAGCCGATTCTGTTTTTGCAGGCACTTCAGGCCTTCCTGTGGGGCTGGGGGGATTTTATGTGGTACTACATGGTCGGTAACAGGCCGAATCTCTGGACACTGAATGTGGCAATCTATACCTTTTCCCAAATGACAGATGCGGTGAAGCAAAACTTCCTCATGGGCATGTCATTTGCCACCATACTGCCGATTCTTGTCATTGCTTCCCTGTTCTCGAAGCAGATAAAGCAAAGCGTCATGGGTTCGGGAATTAAGGAGTAGTTGTGCCGTTTTCGGCGGAAACGGGAGCAGGAGTTCTGGAATTGTAAAAATGTAAAATATAAAAATCCCAAAATGAATGCTTGGGAGATGTTTTGCAGAGAACTCGAGCCGATGATTTGTGGAACTAAATTCACAATCACCGGCTCGAGTTCTCTTTTTATCTATACATTTCTTTATTGAATTGTTTTCATCGCCCGCATTGCATTCAAAATGGCAATAACCGTTACGCCCACATCGCCGAACACAGCTTCCCACATGGTTGCAAGGCCTCCTGCGGCGAGAATAAGTACGATAATCTTTACACCCATTGCAAAAATGATGTTCTGCCAGACGATGGACCTTGTTTTGCGGGCCACCCCAATTGCAGATACAATTTTGGAGGGCTCGTCGGTCATCAGCACCACATCGGCTGCTTCTATGGCGGCATCAGAGCCCAATGCACCCATGGCAATCCCGATATCAGCTCTTGCCAGCACCGGCGCATCATTAATTCCATCGCCTACAAATACCAGCTTGCCTTTCCCTTTTTTATTTTTCTCCAGCTTCTCCAGCTGTTCGACCTTTTGGTGAGGGAGCAGTTCCGTATATACGGTATCCAGGCCGATTTCACGGGCAATGGCTTCGCCGGTGGCTTTGCTGTCACCGGTGAGCATAGCCAAATGATTTACACCGAGCTTTTTTAGATCATGGATAGCTTTTTTGCTGTCAGGCTTTAATTCATCGGAGATGACAAGATAGCCGATATAAGTGCCGTCAACTGCCAGATAGATAATGCTGCCTAAAGCATCGGCAGGCGCCCAGGCAATGTGCTCCGAATCCAGCAGCTTGCCATTTCCGGCCAATACGGTCTTCCCGTCAAGCTTTACGCGAACTCCCAATCCGGGCAATTCTTCCTGCTCCGTGAGTCTTCCGGGATCGATATCCTGACCGTATTCTTTCAGAATGGACAGGGCAATGGGGTGATTGGAGAAGCTTTCCGCATGGGCTGCATATGCCAGCAAATCCTGCTCCGACCAGCCGCCTGCACCTGCTACGGAAGTCACCTTGAAGATGCCCTTAGTCAGTGTACCGGTTTTATCAAATACGATGGTATCAATGTTGTTCAGTGCTTCCAGGTAGTTGCTGCCTTTGACCAGGATCCCGTTTCTGGAGGCACCGCCAATTCCTCCGAAAAAGCTGAGAGGAATGGAGATTACCAATGCGCAGGGGCAGGAAACCACCAAAAAGGCAAGTGCCCGGTAAATCCAATCGCTAAAAAGTGCGCCGGGAATGATAAGCGGCGGAATGATTGCCAGTGCAAGAGCGGCAAAGGTAACGATGGGTGTATAGTATCTTGCGAATTTTGTGATAAAGTTCTCCGTGGGCGCTTTCTTACTGCTTGCATTCTGGACCAGATCAAGAATTCTGGAAATGGTGGATTCCCCGAATTCCTTAGAGACCTCAACAATCAATACACCATTTTTATTGATGGATCCGGACAGGACTTCATCGCCGGGCACCACATCACGAGGAAGGGACTCACCGGTGAGAGCGGAAGTATCCAAGGCAGAGCTGCCTTCTGCGATTCGTCCGTCCAGCGGGATTTTTTCACCGGGTTTCACAAGGATCAAATCACCGATGCCTACCTCCTCCGGTGATACTTTACGGATTTCATTGCCCGTCTTTAGATTTGCAAAATCCGGCCGGATATCCATAAGTGCGGAGATTGATTTGCGGGAGCGGTTGACTGCCAGCCTCTGAAATGCTTCCCCAACCTGATAGAAGAGCATTACCGCAACGCCTTCCGGATATTCGCCAATTGCGAAAGCTCCGATGGTGGCGACACTCATCAGGAAGTTTTCATCAAATACCTGCCCTTTGGATATGTTTTTCAGCGCCCGAAGGGCGACCTCGCCGCCGACCAGAAGATAGCTGGCAAGAAAAATAATGAAATCCAAGGGCTGTGCAAAATCAAATAAAGAACCGGCAATAAAAAGTGCCGCTCCGATTCCCAGGCTGAGTCGGTGCAGCCACAGCTTTCGCTTGGCAAAGCTGTCTTTTTCGGGAACTTGATTCGTATAGGAAATCTGAATGACAGGTTCGATTTCCAGAGCGATCTGGGAGGCCTGCCGTACAATGGAGGGCAGGTTTCTTCGGTCGATTGCTTCAATCGTCAGTTTCTGTGTAACAAAATCCAGAGAGGCAGTCCTGACACCTTCAATGCGACTGACACGAGTCTCAATCTTCTGTGCGCAGTCCCCGCAGCAAAGACCAAGGAGGTATAGGGTCTTTTGACCGGGCTGTGAGATTTCCTTTTCGCTCATGGATACCTGGGAATCATGGCGCTTTATAATGGCGTCAGCCTGGGCGATGAGACTGTTTACCAGAGAGCCGTCTTCCATTTCCATGAAGAGGGTTTTTGATACAAAATCAACGGTGGCAGAGGACACGCCGGCAAGCTTGCCGATATCCCGTTCGATTTTGGAGGCGCAATTGCCGCAGCATAGTCCTTCTAAAATAAACTCTTTTTTAATTGCAGCATCCATTTTGGGTCACCGTCGCTTTCCTCAGATTTCCCTTACTACAAAATCCCTGTTTTTTCTGCATAACCATAGCTTAAATCTCCTTAAAAATATGATATACGATTGAATGATTGAATATGTATTCAACTAAGAGAATAAAAAATTAACCGGAATACCTGTTATCACAGCAGTATGCAGTATAAATTCAGAAGTTCTGCGATAATTATTCGCAGACGTGGAGCAGCCCCTGGTCAAAAATAGATTTGACATGCTCGTCGTCAAGAGAATAATAGACAACCTTTCCATCCTTGCGATACTTTACCAGCTTAGCTTGCTTCAGAATACGAAGCTGGTGTGAGATGGAGGATTTTGTCATGCCTAAAAGAACAGCGATATCGCAGACACACATCTCTGCCCGAAATAGAGCACAAAGGATTTTTACACGGGTAGAATCACTGAACACCTTGAATATGTCTGATAGATCCAGAAGAATATCATCATCGGGCATATGTTCCCGAACATCATTAACAACATCTTCATGAATGGTATTGCAGTCGCAGCGGTCAATATCGGCAGTATATGCACACATGGGAAGCCCTCCGGTTAATTGAATAGTTGAATTATCTTTCAACTATATTATAAAGTCCCATGTCATTCGTGTCAACGAAAATTTATCACAACAACACGACAATAAAATCGGTCAAAATGATGATACTATAATGTAAGAAACGGATTGTTTTATTTCGAGAGGATATAGTATACTGGTCGGAGAACCTATTGATATGCTGCATCCACAAACTTAAGATGCGCAAAAAGCAGCGCAGAAATGAGGGGAAATGAATAAATTAGGAAGAGAATTTTATAATCGGGATTCCGTCATAGTTGCAAAGGACCTTCTGGGAAAGGTTCTTGTACACACGATAGAAGGAAACCGGGTGGCAGCAAAAATTGTTGAAACAGAGGCCTATATGGGCGTTATTGACAAGGCCGCACATTCCTATGGAGGGAAAAGAACACCCAGGGTGGAGGTTATGTACGGCGGACCGGGTTTTTCCTATGTGTTTTTTATTTATGGAATGTATTACTGCTTTAATATTGTCACAAGGGAAGAAGGAACTCCCCAGGCGGTCCTGATCCGGGCAGTTGAACCGGTTGAAAATTTTGAATTCATGGCGCAGAACAGATTCCAAAAATCCTACGAACAGCTGAACGGGAGGCAGTTAACCGGATTGACCAACGGGCCGGGAAAGTTGTGCG
>JAEZTQ010000047.1 GCA_023443625.1 Bacillota bacterium
AAAAGAAAAAGAGGAATAAGGAGTTGAAAATAATTTAGAAATGATTATAATGATGATAAATAAGTCTAAGTTTATCATCAAAGGGTAATTCTACCCATTAAAATCCTAAGCTAACTAAACGCAATCGTATGTATTAGTTAAATTGTATTATGGAGAAAAATAAGTTATAATAAAGAAAAAGGTCATAAATACTGTAATATTATTATCAATACTATCGTTTGGGAGTCTCCTATTTATAAAAGAAGAAAGGATACACATTGATAAAATGAAAAATACAAAGGTGATTTGTTTCGCTAATAATAAGGGCGGAAGTGGAAAGTCTACAACTTGTTCCAATATAGGTTATGGTTTAGCCCTTCTGGATAAGAAGGTTCTATTGGTGGACGGAGATATGCAGTTGAACCTTTCCCTTTCTTTTTTTTCTGAAGAAAAGGTTCTAGAGTATGCAAGAAGTGAGAAAAATCTCTATTATGCAATAAAGCAGCAAAAGGATTTAAAAGAATTTATCATTGCTACCGATTATCCGGGTCTTGATTTAATACCTTCTTCCACCTTAATGAGCTCTATCGAATATGAGCTATTTACCAAATGGCAAAGGGAATATATCTTAAAGAAATGCTTGGAAGGGGTAATTGCCGAGGGATATTATGACTACATATTAATTGATTCACCGCCAACCCTAGGGGGATGGGTTATGAATATACTATGTGCCAGTGATGAGGTTATCATACCTGTTGAGGCTAGCCCCTGGGGATTGTTTGGACTGGCAAATATGCTGGAATTTTTAAATGAGGTTAAACAAATAGCCCCGGATTTATCTGTCCTTGGTATTGCAATCACAAAAGTAGATGAACGCAAGAATTATTTTAAGCAAACGATTGAGACTTTAAAAGGAATTGAAAATGTACATATATTTGACTCCTATATTCGGGTAGACAGCTCTATTGAATGGGCACAAGATAACAGTAAGCCTGTAATTGCTTATAAGAAGAGCAGTCGAAGTGCTAAGGAATATATGAGTCTTACAGAGGAGGTAGACACAATTGCCAGTAGGTAAAGGAAGTATTGCAAGAGCAACAAGCGCCAGCAGTAAGAAGCCATCCTTGGTTACTAAAGCAGTAAAAAAACTGCCGCATATCCTTACGGATATTAAAATTGAGGAGATTTTATCTGTTCCCAGAGATTGGACCAGGGAAAGTAACAATAACGAAGATATTCATGAATTAAAGAAATCAATTCAAGATTATGGCTTAATAGAGCCTGTAATTCTTAGAAGAATTAGTAATAATCAATTCCAGCTCCTATCGGGATACCAAAGACTAAGGGCAGTAAGCGAATTGGGAATGGAATTTATATCCTCTAGGGTTATAGATGATTTGAGCGAGGATAAAGCAAAAGAATTATTTAAAGATCTTCACAGAAGGGCAGGGGAGGACAAGGTTAATATTCAGGAAGCTAAGTTTATAGTGGCTTCATCCATGCCGAAGGAAATGCCCATTCATTTATTATAGGACTAGTGTGAATTATTAAAAAGCATAATTCACACCTAGAAGTTTGTGCCTGCGTAATCCTCGGTACAAACTAACTCAAAGGGAAGGAATGTACTGTTAGTGTGTATTTCCTTTTATGCTTAAAATGCCTAGATATTGATTATAAGATATTATTCCAATAACAGACATAATATGACAAAATAACTATTGAGTCTACTATATAATGAGATTATAATGTAATAAAATAGAACATATTGAAGAATTATAGCATAAATGCTGAGAGGCTAGGGTGTCGATTATGATTGCGTATTTACCAGGGTTTAATCTTTCTTACACAAAGTTTTACACAAAAAACAAAAGATGAACTGAATAAAGGAGGAAGATATGAGAATTAATTTAGCTAAGAGAATTATCATTATTGTTTGTCTGCTTGTTATTATACTTGTTGGAGGATTGGGCTCAATAGCACTTCAGTTAAGCTATAAAACAACGCAAGAGGAAGCTATTAACGGTTTAAAAGAGGCATCTACACAAGGAGCGAATTATATCGATACTCAAATACGACTTGATCTCAGTGTACTTGAGCAGATAGGGAATCGGATAAGTGAAAACACCTATAATCAGAAATTACAGGTTTTAGCTAAAGAGGCTGAAGAACTGGGCTATTTGGATATGGCGGTTATAGATATGAATGGGATTGCTAATTATGCAATAAGCGGTGAAGAAGCAGATTTAAGTGACCGGGACTATATAAAGAAAGCCCTTCAGGGAGAGGCATGTATTTCAAATGTACTGATCAGCAAGGTAACGAATAGTCCCGTTGTTATGTTTGCAGCACCCTTGAAATATGGAGATACTGTTCAAGGTGCACTTATAGGAAGAAAAGATGGTACATCATTGATTGATATTACTGATAATATGAACTATGGAGAAAATGGTTTTGCATTTATCATAGGTAAAGATGGCACATTCTATGCTTATCCAGAGAGAGATTATGTCATAACCCAAAGAAATATTCTAAAAGACCTAGAAGAGAACGGAATATTTAAAGATCTGGGAGCAAAGGTTAATAAGTTAGGTATCGGTAATTCTGGAAATATTAAGTATAATGTTGAGGGGGTACATAATATCGTCTCTCTTGTAAGTATACCTAATACTGATTGGATGTTAGGCTTAGGGGCTCCAAGGGCACAGATAGTAGAGGGCGTTGATAATATGATGGGATTAATGTTAATCTTTTCAGCCTTACTCCTAATTGGAGGATTTATATTTTCTTTCTTACTGGGGAAATCAATTACAAAACCTATCATTCATTCTGTTGCAGTTCTTGACCGCATATCACAGTATGATTTGAGAACAGATGCTAATAATAAGATTGATCCTTATACCAAGCGAAAAGATGAGATAGGTATTATGTCTAAAGCAGTACTTACCTTACAGGTGAGTCTAAGGGATTTAGTAGAAAAGATTGCATCCAGTGCTGAACACATTGCTGCATCATCAGAAGAGTTATCGGCTACCAGCCAACAGGCAGTTTTATCTGCAAATGAAGTTGCTAGGGCTATTTTGGATATTGCAAGAGGTGCAAGTGATCAGGCCAGTGATACAGAAAAAGGTGCTACAGAAATAGATTCCCTTGGTAATATCATTGAGGATGATGTAAAATATGTGGCCGATTTAAATGAAGCAACAAGTGTTGTAGAAGTATTAAAGGATGAAGGTTTTGATATTTTACAAGTTCTTGTAAGTAAAACAGAACAAACAAACCATAATGCTGATGATATCAAAAGCATGATTAGCGAGACAAATGAAAGTGCGAAGAAAATAGAAACAGCAAGTCAAATGATATTAAGCATTGCAAGCCAGACCAATCTCTTAGCACTTAATGCAGCTATAGAAGCAGCTAGAGCTGGTGAAGCAGGTAAAGGCTTCTCAGTTGTTGCAGATGAGATTAGAAAATTAGCGGAGCAAGCGAATAAATTTACTGAAGAAATAATTATTGATATCGAAGAGCTAACCCAAAAAAGTAATAAAGCAGTAGAAGTAATGGAAGAGGTGAGCTCAAACCTAAAAGAACAAACGGATAGTGTTAATCTTACTAGCACTAAATTTGAAGGCATTGCAAAGTCCTTGGAGGATCTTGAAAGATCCATCGAGCATTTGAATATGTCCAGCCAGGAAATGAGAGTAAAGAAAGAAGAAATCGTCGGTATTATCGAGAATCTATCTGCTATTTCAGAAGAGAATGCAGCAGGAACAGAGGAAGCAACGGCTTCCATAGAGGAGCAAACAGCTTCTATGAGTGAAATTGCTAGTTCTAGTGAGAGTCTTTCTATGTTGGCAGAGGAGATGCAAAATAGCATTACTCAGTTTAAATTCTAGCAGATACTAGTAGGATGTTCTATTAAGAGAAATTCAGGAAGGAGAACTGGAGGATGAATCAAACAATATTAATTACAGGAGCATCCAGAGGCTTGGGATACTATTTTGCAAAAAAATATCTAGAAGATGGGGATATGGTATTTGCAGGGGCCAGAGATGTATCAGTCCCAGCTCTTATGAGGCTGAAAGAAGAATATCCGGACACACTAATACCAGTTGAACTGGAAGTTTCGGATACAAACTCTATTAATAAAGCGGCTCTGTTGGTAAGTGAGTATACGAAGAAGCTGGATATTTTGATTAATAATGCAGCCATACATAGTGAAACTTCCTTTGAAATTCTTGAGAATGCTGATATTGACCAGTGTTTGAAGGTATATGACATAAATAGCATTGGGCCCATCAGAGTTGTAAAAGCTTTTTTACCATTCATCAGAGAAAGTACCTCTGCTAAAATCATCAATATTTCTTCCGAAAGTGGAAGTATCGGCACTTGTAGAAGAGAAAAAGAATTTGATTACTGTATGTCCAAGGCAGCACTGAATATGGGTACAAAACTTCTTTCTAACTATTTAAAGAAGGATAATATTATGGTACTAGCCATACATCCCGGATGGATGAGAACGGATATGGGTGGAAGCAATGCCCACCTGGATCCTTATGAGACAGCATGTCAATTAGTTGATTTAGTTAAAGATAGAACAATAGAGCAACCTATCTTTATTGATAATCAGGGAAATGAACATCCATGGTAAACAAGAACATATAAAAAATGGGGCCATTTAAAAGGGGTATACATAAGTCTAGCAAAGAACTTATGTATACCCCTTAGGTAATAGCTTCTTTATCTAAAAATCATTGGTTTTGCTTAATTTCTTTGTCTTTTTTAGATAAGCAAGATAGGGGAGGCCACTAAAAACCATGACAACAGTAACTATGAAAGTTAAAATAAGGGCGGGTATCCAAATGAAGGCAGGAGCAGAATATGCAGTACATACTGTCGTTGCCCCAAGGAGTAATAGGAAAAGAAAAAAAGAAGGAAGGGCATACTTTTTCATCTCTTTTTGTTCCCTCAGGTATTTATCCTGGTGCGTGGCTCTATCTGTATAGATGGGATTGGTACCAGGTACTGCACTAAAAATATGAATTTCACAGCCTGCGGAGCATACATAATTCCAGCCTGCATCTTCAAAAAGCCTAAAGTAATCCTCACAGGTATCTTTTTGATAATCCAGACTATAAACGAGATCCATAGGCTCTGATTTTGTTAAGATATAATCTGTAAATGAAAATCTTTTTAATAGCCAACCTTTTTTTGCGTATTTTGCCAGTCTATTCATTTCGAAATCTTCGAAGAAGGCTAAGCCAAGACAAGGTACACGTTTTTTAGTTCTCATAATATTTCTCCCCTTTCTTCAAAAATCAGCTCTGCATGTTTAACCATACTCTTTCTACGTTGTACTTCCTGTTTCAATAGTTCTTCCCCTTCTTTTGTAATGATATAGGTTTTTTTATTATCTACATGGTTTTCCTTTTCCCATGTAGTTATGAGATTAGCCATCTGCAATTTCTTCAACACAGTATAAAGGGATGCAGGGCCAATACTAAACTGATTATCAGTCAAAGCATCAATGAATTTCATAATAAGATAACCATGCTTGGGCTCTAGTAAAGCCAAAAGGATATAATAAGTAGTATCCGTTAGCTCTCCCATTTCAATAGAATTAATACGGGGCATTCAAAACCTCCTAGCTCATTATTACTTGATTTTATTTTTTTATATCATTAAACAATATATCATTAAATGATATGTTAATTAATGTTATATCATTTAATGATATACTTGTCAAGGGATATATTTCATTAAATTTTCATTTAATTATACTACAAGAATCATATGGACTCGAGTGAAGCAATCTTTTTATTTAGAGCAAAGGAAGATAGGAAGGAAAGGGGATTTTTTAGTTCATTTCAGTATAGTTTAATTAGTAATTGCTTATAATTGATGATTAGTAGCAATAATATGAAGGAATTCATGGAGGAGTACTAATAATGAAAAAACAGATTTTAAATAATGTATATTGGATTGGTAAGATAGACTGGGAACTAGACTCATTTCATGGCAATGATTTTAGTATTCATAACGGCTCCAGCCAAAATGCATACTTAATTCTAGAAGAAAAGACGGTGCTTATAGATACAATATGGAATCTTCACTCGAAATTTTTTATTGAAAATCTGAAACAGGAAGTAGATATTCAGTCTATCGATTATATTATTATAAATCATGGAGAGGTTGATCATAGTGGCGCCTTACCAGAACTGATGGAATTAATACCAAATACCCCCATATACTGTACGGAGAATGCAGTGAAGTCTTTGACAGGACAATATCATCATAGGGAATGGAACTTTAACACTGTTAAAACAGGGGATGAATTAGATATTGGTAATGGTAAAAAGCTTGTGTTTGTGGAAATGATGATGCTTCATTGGCCGGACAGTATGGCCACATATATGACGGGTGACAATATACTTTTTTCCAATGATGCTTTTGGTCAACATTATGCAGTAGAAGAATTGTTTAATGACAAGGCGGATTCCTATGCAGTCTATAAAGAAGCCATGAGATATTATGCAAATATTCTAAATCCATTTTCAAAATTAGTTAAGAGAAAAATAGAAGAGATTCTTGCTATGAATTTACAGATCGATATGATTGCACCGAGCCATGGAGTTATATGGAGAGATAATCCCCTCCAAATAGTTGAAAAATATGTCTTATGGGCAGATGCTTACAAGGAGAATCAAATTACCGTAATATACGATACAATGTGGGACGGTACAAAAAAAATAGCTCATAGGATAGCATATGAAATATCACAATTAGCATCTGAAACAAGGGTCAAGGTATTCAATATCTCTCAGTCTGATAAGAACGAAATTATGACTGAGGTATTTAAGTCAAAAGCAATCGCAGTTGGTTCACCAACAGCACTTAACAATGTCTTGTCCTCTGTTGGGGGTTGGTTATATTTTCTTGATGAATTAAAATTTCAAAATAAAAAAGCTGCAGTATTCGGATGCTATGGATGGAGCGGAGAAGGAAATAAGGTTCTCCGGGAGAAGTTAGAAAAATCAGGCTTTGAAGTTGTTGCCTCCGAGGTGAAAAGCCTGTGGAATCCCGATGATAGGATATATGAACAGATAGAACAAGTAGTGAAGGAACTTACAGTTTAAATTTTACATCAGGGGTTGTTGCAAAGATTGTGATATTATGCAACAACCCCTGATTATATATATCTAATAAATGCATTTATCAGATGCTTTAATTCATTCTAACCCATACACACATCTCTCCGCAATCTCTATTAGCCCAGGTATAGTAGGGAATCCAGGTCAAGGTCTTCTCTGCATAGGTATCCTCAGTATAAGGAGCATAGAGGGTATCCTTCCCCCAATCCTTCTGATCAAGGGTTAAACCCTGGGAGGTAAGTGTTACAATACCCCCCAGCTTATCCTTGTTAAATTCATAAGTAAAGTGAGGAGACTTAGGTAATCTAATCAGGTGAAGGTCCTGGCCATTATCTTCCTCCTCTAAGCAATATACAATGGGACCACGCATAATAGCTACCTTTCCAATGTTTTCTCTAACACTGGGATGAGAGTGGATCACTTGTACGGGCATCTCCAGATTGAAAGTAATGACATCGTCTTGCCAAAACTCATGAAGATATAGATAACCCTCCTTTATCATATCCTCTGTTATTTGCATAGGAACACCATTCTTTAATAGGGAATATTTCTTACACCAGCCGGGTATACGAAGTGCAATGGTGGCATCAACAGGACTATCTGGGGCTACTTCCAGGGTGATTTCTCCATTCCAGGGATAGGAGGTTGTCATATTGATACTGGTTCTTGCACCCCTTAGCTCCACTGTACTTTCGTTAGCCATATAGAGATGTACATATAAGGTGTCGTCATTCTTGGTGTAAATGTAGTTTGAAAGGGAGGTTATAGTACGAGCCAGATTTGGAGGACAGCAGGCACAGCCAAACCATTTCTGGCGTTCCGGTTTTACGTGCCTTCTTAATTGATCCTTTTCGCAGGCTTCAGGAACTACTTCCAGAGGATTGACATAAAAGAACTTGGTTCCATCTAAGGACATTCCGCTGATTACTCCGTTATACAAAGCCTTCTCCATCACATCCCCATATTCACCCTTAGGACTAATTTGCAGCATTCTCTGGGCAAAGAAGACAAGTCCTATGGAAGCGCAGGTTTCTCCGTATATGGTATCATTTGGTAAATCATAATCATAGGTAAAAGCTTCCCCATAAGCAGATGAACCTATGGCACCAGTGATGTACATGCGTTTGTGAACCATGTTATTCCATAGTCTTTCACAGGCCTTAAATAATTCTTTATCCTTGGTAACTCGGGCTACATCAGCCATACCAGAATAGAGATATACAGCTCTAACTGAATGGCCCTCTGCTTTATCTTGATCTCTCACGGGGAGCCCTGCCTGATAATACTGATACCCAAAATAACTTTCCTTCCAATATACTTCATGATTATATTCTTTTGATTCCAGCTCAAAATAGAGAGGTTGTTGTCCTCGCTCATCAATAAAATATTTGGCTAGTTTTAGATGCTTTGCATCCCCAGTTATGTCATAGAGCTTCATTAATGCCATCTCAAGGACCTCATGTCCGGGATACCCTTTCTTCTTGCCTGTTTCTGGGCCAAAGACACTATCAATGTGATCGATAAAGTGCATCATAGCATCTAGGAGCTTTGTCTTTTTGGTGGCATGATAATAAGCTACGGCAGCTTCTAGCATATGGCCAGCACAATACATCTCGTGGTCATTCATGGTATTGGTCCAACGATTCTCTAATCCATTGATGATATAGTAAGTATCCAGATAACCATCCTCTTGCTGGGCACTGACAATTAGATCAATAGCTTCATCCACGGTTTGTTCCAACTCCTTGTTCGGACTCCAAATAAGAGAGTAGGATACGGCTTCAATCCATTTGGCAACATCACTGTCCTGGAAGCAAAAGCCGCTATGAGTTCCTTCCTCTAAACCAGCAGCAATTCTGAAATTCTTAATACAGTGGCTGGGCTCTGCATCAGGGATACGATCATTTAGTGCCTCCCATTGATAGGGAATAATTTTGGTTCTGGCAAGCTCCATATAATTGCCCCAGAACGTATCTCTCACGGATACTTGATCTAAAGACAGAGATTTTGTATCATTTGCTGTACTCATAATCTGACCTCCTAGTTAAGTGTTCAAAAATGATAGACAATTATTTTGATTTGTTTTATAATTAAGTAAATTATATTTAAATATCGGAATTAAGACAACATATAAAATATTATAAAAGGTGGATAAAACTTAGATGAGGTATTTTGTTGTAGAAGGGAATCAGCCTTTGGAATACATCTCTTGCGGTAACTTAATTAGTAAGCAGGAATTTCTTCATCCTAGAAGAAATATTGATGCCCATGTACTTATTATGGTAAAGGAAGGCATCTTACCAATAACGCAAGGAGAAATTGACTATGAAATTCACCCCAAGCAATATATCTTTCTCAAAGCCAATGAGGAGCATTATGGAGCTTGGCCTTCTGAGGGGAAGCTATCCTATCTATGGGTTCATTTTAGTATTAGGGGGAGTGAAATCACCCTAGGAGAAGATGAATTTTCATTTACGGAGATGGATAGCCGTCTAAAGAATATGAAGAACATTGTTTTTATTATGCCAGAGTGTGGCGAGATTGCCCTCACCCACCGGGCTCCCTTATTATTTAATCAATTACTGGATTTATCAAGGCATGATAACCTATATACAAGTCAAATAACCAATTATGCCCTAAGTTTATTAATCATGGAGATTTCTCAAGAATTTCTTGATAGGAATAATAAATTTATGCAAAACATACCACCGCAGGTTGGGATGATTATGGAGTGGATTAAAGTTAACTATTATAGGCCAATTACCGTAGCAGACATTGCTGAAGAATTCTCTTACAATACGGATTATCTATCTGCTCTATTTAAAAAGTCTACAGGAACAAATCTGGTTTCTTATATTAATAAAACCAGGGTTGATATTGCTAAGTCATTAATCACCAATTACGACATAAGTATTAAGGAAGCTGCCTATTCTTGTGGCTTTTATGATGAAAAATATTTCATGAAAACTTTTAAGCGATATGAAAATATGACACCTTCTCAATATAAGAAGGCTTTTACTAGAAAGAGGTTAAACTAATATGCTTTATTCTTTATTGCCCTAGCTTTATTTGTTAATAATTTAGTTGTATTTGTCCGTCTAAAGTAAAATTTTAGCATGGACTTCTTTTTTATTATTTTATTATAATAAAAAATAGAAAATTTATGTAACCATTTCATTATATCCTTGTCTAATAGAGGAAGTATGAAAATAAAAAGCAATTTTCACACTTAGAAGTTTGTGCCTGCGTAATCCTCGGCACAAACTAACTCAAAGGGAAGGCATGTACTGGTAGATTGAAAAGAAAGGAGATGAGTACGTGGCAAAATTCTCGGAGGTATATGATCGGTATGCAAAGCAGGTCTTCCGCTATCTATTGAGTCTAACAGGGGATGAATTTCTCGCAGAGGAGCTGACCCAGGAGACCTTCTACAAAGCCTTTTTACATATAGATGGTTTTCAAGGAAAATGTAGTATGTATACCTGGCTGTGTCAGATTGGCAGAAATACCTATTTTAATGAAAGTAAGAAAAGAAAGCACATAAGTTATTCATCTGAAATAGCAGAGATAGAAGACTCTGAGAATTTTATTGATACCCTTGTTACTAAGGAGCAGGCAATATTGGTTCATAAAACCTTACATAAGCTGTCGGAGCCTTATAAAGAAGTCTTTACGCTGAAAATATTTGGGGAGCTTAAGTATAAGGAGATAGCTGAAATCTTTGGTAAAACTGAAACTTGGGCTAAAGTTACCTATTATCGTGCCAAGGAGCATCTTATTCGTGAAATGGAGGGAAAACAATGAATATGAAATGTTCGGTTATTGAGGATTTATTACCGCTTTACGTTGATGGTATCTGCTCAAAGGATACCAAAGAACTGGTGGAAGTTCATTTAAAAGAATGTACTGAATGTAACGAGAAATATATAGATATGACCAAAGAAATATTGCCCTTGGAATGTACCCCAAAGGAGGGTGAACTCTCAGAGTATCATAGTGCCCATAGAGAAGAGTTGGTGAATTCTTTTTCAGCGAAGAAAGCATTTAAAAAACTAAGGAGAAGACTAGTTGCTTTAGTTATTTGCATTCTCCTTATAATTCCTAATATTTTTCTTGGGGTAAATCAAGTTCGGGGTGAGGGTATCTGCTATACCAATATTCCAGTTGTAATTAAATCTTATGCTTTGCTTTCTCAGGTGAAAAAAGGAAATTACGAAAAAGCCTTCGATTATCTTAATATACCTGCTAGATATAATGGATTAATAGCTCCCGAATATGAAATCAGATCCTTAGAAGATCTCTATAGATTAGTAACCATAGGAAGTAGGGATTATTATGTTGATGAGCAGACATTCTTAAATGAGTATGCTTGGTATATTAAGGATAAGGATGAGAGTGCTTTCTGGACTAATGTATATCGGTATAGTTATTATATTATCCCAGAGGAACAGTACAAACAGATGCGAAAGGACAATCTAGAGATAGTTGGAGAAGAGAGTGCACTTATCACTAGTTCCTATGGGAATTATTATGTACCCAGCAATTTTACAAATTCTGATAGTGGTTCAGAGACCTTGGAGAACCTGGCAGGGGAATCTAATATTCTTCCAGTAGACGTTTATCTTACTGCCCTTGAAAAGGAAAGGAAACAGGAAGAAGCAGCTAGGGAATGGCGTAGGAAATATATTGACATGGGTTATAGTAATTATTATAAAGCCTGTAAAGAATATTTTGTTACTAAGATGGAGGACCTTTCAAAGAATGGAATTATCATTGCAGGTATAAAACTAAGGAGTATTAGTCGGTATGAAAGTTATCAGGAATATGAATTGGATTATGACTTGATATTTAAAGTGGATGGGAAGAGTATAAAGGGCATAGGTGTAAGTTTTAGGGCCACCGATGGTAAAATTCTTTTCAGTAGTACTTCTTATGTACTCGGTTCAGAGGGTGAAAAACTGGATAAACAATTCCAGGTTACTTCTGCATTCTTAATTAAAGAGTAAATGTTTATAGTTTATAAAGGTGCTAGCTCCATCCCCAAACCCCTCATAATGAGGTGCTTGAAAAATGTCATAATAACCCTTATTATGTAATATATTCTTGACATGAAAATAATTTAGGGGTATCATTCTATTATATCCTTTGATGGATGTATGTAAATTATAAAATTGATGAGAAGGAGATAAGATGAAGACTAAATTATTAAAGATTAATAAATCCTTGGCTTTTTTCTTGATGATTGCTTTTGCAATCTTAATTAACACCAGATTGGCTAAAGCAGCAGATGGAGAATTAACTGCGATGTCAGTAGTTACAGGAAAAGAAGATATAGAAGAGTTTAAATATGAAGGAACTGCAGAGTATGATGAAAGCAAGTATGAAACAGCTTCTGTTGTTGAACTGACCACAAAAAGCTCTGGTATTCTTCGCTTTTATTATCAGGGTGATAATACTGAGAGTGTATCTATATATTTATATGATAACGAAGATTTAGATAATTATATATCTATGGATAGTATCTCAGCCTCCTCACAGGAGGATGTTACAGATGGCTTTAAGGTTCCTAAGGCAGGTACCTATTATGTAAAAATAAGAAGCTATCAGGATGAAAGCTTTGATTTTACCCTTGCAGCTGATATTTATTCAGCCGATGATCAAACCCTTAAGAGCGGAAAAAGCACATTGTTTTCATTATTAGATTCAAAGGATGAGAATTATTATAAGTTTACAACCACGAAATCCGGGAAGGTAAAAATCTACACTTCGAAAATAGATGGTAAGGATTGTTATATTGACGTAAGTGTCTTTCAGAAGGTTAATGGTAAGATGAAGCTAGTAGTACCCTCACGTTCAGAAGCGGATGGAAGTGCAGTGGGATTAAGCAAAGGAACCTATTATATTAAAGTATCAGGGGGTTCCTCCTATCAGCTTTATTCCATAAAATACACCTTTACGGCTATTACTGATAAGAGTGGTTCCACTAAGGCCAAGGCATCAAAGATGACCTTAGGCAAAGCCTCCACTGGTTTGGTACTTGTAAGTGATAAGAAGTCTAAGGAAGATTGGTATAAGGTTACCTTAACAAAAACCAAAGCTGTTACCCTAACAGTGAAGGGTGAAGTAAGTGATAGTATAACCATCACCTTTTATAATTCAAAAGGGAGTGAATTCGGAAGTCTTTATCTGAGCGAATATACAACAGAAGATGCTGGTACTCCATATGATAATTATAGTAAAAAGACCCTATCAAAGGGAACCTATTACATAAAGGTTACAAAGGATGAGAATAATTCATCAGGTTCTTACTCAATAACACTGAAATAAAATTCATTAATAATTATTTACAGCTTTAATGCACTTATCACACCAACTTCTTTTAGTCTTTTCTAATGAAAGAATGGTTTGGGGTTATAAGTGCATTTTTATAGGTTTAGCCATGGACAGAATGGATAACTGATACAAGTTCACCTGTATACAGGTAGTTTTCTATTATACGAGATTTATACCGAAGTTACCTTTCAAATAGTGTAATATTACGTCTGGTAGTATGAATTATATTTTCCTCCTTCATACGTCCTATTTCACGCATCATGGCACTTCTATCCACTGCCAAATATTCAGCAAGGTCAGAAAAAGATAAGGGTAACACAAAAGAGGAAGCGTTATATTTCCTTTTACAAAAATCAAAATATGAGATCAATTTATTTCTTAAGGTTAATTGACTTAGTATTTCAATATGTTGTACGGTCTTTTTGGTGGAATTAACAAGGATCTCTTTTTGAATATGCATAAGAGCATCACTGTTATCCGCCAAAAGCTCCCTATAATCAAGAAAAATGACGGCGCATCTTGTCTTAGCATAGATACCACAGGAGGTATTCCAAAGACTAAGCATAGTTGAGTTTAAAAATATATCATTTGCTTCGTAGTAATCCAGGATACGTTTTTGATAATCGAGATTTATGGTGGTGAGATAGGCCATGCCACTAATCATAATTCCTATCATATTTGGATCATTTGAGGAATTAGCAATAAGCTCCTGTTTATTATAAGACTTGATTTTTAGCTGAAAACGTTCAATAAGCAACTTAATATGTGAGTCCGTTACCCCTTGTATAACTTCCATATTATTCATAAGTGATTACTCCATATTGTGTTTGATTTATTTATTAATACTATATTTTGTATTATATTTTAAAACTGTTGCATATGCAATAGTTTTTTTGCCCTCCTCTAGCTATAATGTTGTTCACAGGATAAATAAAGGAGATTTGGTATGAAGATAATTAAGCGAAGTGGCTCGGAAGAAGTATTTGATATTAAAAAAATTATTGCTGCAATAACAAAAGCAAATGTATCCGCAGAAAGTATTATGTTAAATGAAGAACAAATTAAAGAAATCGCTGAATATGTTGAATATAAATGTAATAAATTAAACAGATCAGTATCTGTTGAAGAAATACAGGACATGGTAGAGGATCAAATTATGGCCACGGGTGCCTTTGATTTGGCAAAACGTTATGTAAGATATCGCTATCAACGTTCCCTTATCCGTAAGGCTAATACAACAGATAATCGAATTCTTTCCCTCATTGAATGCAATAATGAGGATGTAAAGCAGGAAAATTCAAATAAAAATCCAACGGTGAACAGTGTTCAGCGTGACTATATGGCAGGAGAGGTAAGTAAGGATCTTACAAGAAGACTACTTCTACCACAAGATATAGTTGAAGCGGATAGACAGGGAATTATTCATTTCCATGATACAGACTATTATGCCCAACATATGCACAACTGTGATCTGGTTAATTTAGAGGATATGCTGCAAAATGGAACAGTAATTAGTGAGACTCTAATCGAAAAGCCCCATAGTTTCTCAACGGCTTGTAATATTGCAACGCAAATTATTGCTCAGGTTGCAAGTAGTCAATATGGTGGACAAAGTATCAGTTTAACACATCTTGCTCCCTTTGTTCAAATATCCAGAGATAAAATTCGTACAGAAGTAATGGAAGAAATTAAGCTATTAGGTTGTACTCCATCAAATGAACTAATTGCTGAATTGGTGGAGAAAAGACTTCGTAAGGAAATTACGAAAGGTGTTCAGACGATTCAATATCAGGTAATTACCCTTATGACAACCAATGGTCAGGCTCCTTTTCTTACTGTATTCATGTATCTTAATGAAGCAAAAGACGAACAAGAGAAGAAGGATCTTGCAATTATTATAGAGGAAACCCTAAAACAACGTTATCAGGGTGTAAAAAATGAATCTGGCGTATGGGTAACCCCTGCTTTCCCTAAATTAATCTATGTTCTTGAAGAAGATAATATCGTCGAAGGGACGGAGTATTACTATCTGACAGAATTAGCTGCAAGATGTACCACAAAGCGTCTTGTTCCCGATTATATATCTGAAAAGAAGATGAAGGAATTAAAGGAAGGGAACTGCTTCCCTGTTATGGGCTGCCGTAGTGCTTTAAGCCCTTGGAAGGATGAGAAGGGTAATTACAAGTTCTATGGTCGCTTTAACCAAGGAGTTGTAACACTTAATTTAGTTGACATAGCATTATCCTCTGGGCGTGATTTAGATAAATTTTGGAAAGTATTTGATGAACGCCTTGATCTTTGTTATCGTGCTTTGATGGAGCGTCATAACAGACTGAAAGGTACTTACTCAGATTCAGCTCCGATTCTTTGGCAAAATGGCGCCTTAGCCCGCCTAAAGAAGGGTGAAACAATTGATAAATTATTATATGGTGGATATTCTACCATTTCTCTTGGTTATGCAGGTCTATATGAATGTGTAAAATATATGACAGGCAAGTCCCATACAGAGCCTGAAGCAGATACCTTTGCCTTAGAAGTAATGCAGTATATGAATGATGCTTGTGACAAGTGGAAGAATGAAACAAATATTGGCTTTAGTACCTACGGTGCACCCATTGAGAGTACCACGTATAAATTTGCCAAATGCTTACAAAATCGTTTTGGTGTAATTAAGGGAATTACAGATAAGAGCTATATTACTAATAGTTATCATGTACATGTATCAGAAGAAATCGATGCTTTCTCAAAGCTTATGTTTGAATCCAAATTCCAGGCATTATCCATGGGTGGTGCCATTAGTTATGTGGAAGTACCGGACATGCAGAATAATATCCCTGCTGTTTTAGAAGTAATACGTTTTATCTATGATAATATTATGTATGCAGAGCTTAATACTAAGAGTGACTATTGTCAAGAATGTGGATTTGACGGTGAAATCCAGATTATTAAGGATGATGATGGGAAGTTGGCTTGGGAATGCCCTAAGTGTGGTAATCGAAATCAGGATAAGATGAATGTAGCGAGAAGAACCTGTGGATATATTGGAACTCAGTTCTGGAATCAGGGTAGAACACAAGAAATAAAAGAAAGGGTCCTACATCTATAATGAATTATGGAGAAATAAAAAAATGTGATATTGCCAATGGGGAAGGAGTTAGGGTGAGCCTGTTTGTATCCGGATGTACCCATCACTGCAAGGGCTGCTTTAATGAAGAAACCTGGGATTTTAACTTTGGAAAACCATTTACCAAGGATACCCAAGACGAAATTATAAAGGCCTTAGCACCCAGCTATATCAGTGGACTTTCATTATTAGGGGGCGAACCCTTTGAAAGACCAAATCAAATAGAGTTATTACCCTTATTAAAAAGAGTGAAAGAGATGTACCCTAAGAAGAACATCTGGTGCTATACAGGGTATCTATTTAATAAGGAATTACTATCTGACAGCCGTGCCAGAGGTGAATATACCGATGAGATGTTAAAATTTATTGATGTTCTTGTGGACGGTAAATTCATAGAAGAGCTTAAGGATATTTCCCTAGCCTTCTGTGGTTCTTCCAACCAAAGAATTATAGATGTGAAAGCTTCCTTACAAAGTGGAAAAGTTGAAGGCTATAAGTTAAAAAGCCCAAAGCAAAAATATATATAATAATTGTCTATTTAGATAGAGAAAAGCTTGCCCCAGGGCAAGCTTTTAACATTATATAAATTGTCTCCACAAGGCACACTCTTTGTTCATGGACTTTGCAAACTAGCAAATGATTAGTATGATCCTAATTTACTGTAACAATCTCTTGCTGCGGCCTCCATTAAGAGATAGAAGGCCTGGCCTTCGGCGGCAACGCCTGGACGGTCAAAATCTGGTGCTCCGCACACGTCCTGTATAAGTCCGTAGCAATCAATAGAAGCATTTGCGGCCTTACGCAATTTGTCTGCAGTGGTAAGGTAAGTATCTGACATATATCCTGCAAATACGCCTCGATAGATGGTATAGGCTATCATTTGAGATAAATTCACTTCCAAAAAAGTCCTTGAATTATCGATTACATCATGAAATCTACCGTCTGGCTCCATAAATGTGATTATCATGTCTATTAGAGTATGTATTCTTTGGATAAAGCGAAGCTTTGTGTTTTCATATTCCGGTGGAAGATTAGAGATTACACGAGTAATTCCGGCAAGAGCCCAACCATTTCCCACGCCCCAGATATCTTCTCGCACATAAGCCTTGGTCACGTCGTCCCACATGTGACTGAGCATTTTCTTGGAGGGGTTAAAGAGAGCATTCCAATAACCGTCCACTTGCTTTATTGCTTCCTCATATTGCCCGGCGCATGCTAGAAAGGGTGGGAGCATGTACATGGAATCAATCCAAAATTGTGTTTGATCTGTAAAATGATATACAATGCCTGAAGCATTGGCAGGGGCGTAATTGCGTGCCCAGTCAAGGAGCTTTTCGTATGCAGATAGGAGCATTTTATCACCGGTTAGTTTTGCAGCAACTCCAAGAGCTTCACCAACAGAGCAAGGATCAGTAACAGAGGTAGCGTCACCAAGTACAGCAGTACGACCATCAGAAAGCTGGCGGTAAGCTGCTTCCTTAGCCATGGCTATAACCACCTCCATATCTCCTTGCTCAAGGAATGCTTGCATGGCAACACCCTGTTCCCAAGAATGACGCTGCATGGCAAGTAAGGCTAGTTTAACTTTTTTGATTATATCAGAATTGGTAGACATAAGATTTATAAAACCTCCCATAATATTTTATAAACATCTTTTCTTCTCTTTCCTTTAACCGTAACCATAAAGCGTTTCTCAAGGAACTAATATAATAAAATTAACATTTATATGAGTTCAAGTCAATAATGCCAAGGGATAGTTTCAAAGGAGAGATACATCTATATAGAACGCATATTGGTTTCCTAAAATACACTGTTTAACAGACAAACTGCTATGTCTGTCAAACAGTGTATGGAAGCTAGTATGCGTTTGTTTTTGAAATTAAAGTATGCTTTTATTTGACAATAAAACATGACATGTTAAGATAGAAGATATACAAAAGAAAATTTGGAGGAAATTCCAATGAAACAGAAAAAACTCTTGCTTTATGCCATCATGGTACTGCTTTTATTACTCTTTATCACTCCACAGCTTACAACGAGTGTCTATGCTGCCCCAAAAACCTACTTAGACTATAAGAGGGAAGGGGATTCAACGAAAGAATTAAGATTTCGTATGAAGGAGTACATCTTCTATAAAGGGGAAAAAATCTACGACTTTGTCTTGCTTACCTCTTACTATTGGGATGTGATGCCTTCCATTAAATATACATCCAGTAATAAAAAAGTGGTGACTGTTAATTCTGATGGTGATATGAAGGCTGTTGGGAAGGGTACTACTACAATTACAGGAACCTATACCAAGAATAATAAGAAATACACTTTTAAAACCAAAGTAAAAGTAATTGCTCCAGATGGATCTTCTTCTGGGAATGATTTTTTTTACGATTTAATTAATGGAGAAATAGAAATAACAGGTATCAAGAATTTAGAAAAGCCAATTAAAAAGTTAGTAGTACCAGAGTATATCGATGGCTATCGGGTTACAAGAATAGGAGATAGTGCATTTTTAGGAGAAGACATAACGTCAGCAAGTATACCAGCGGGAATTCGTTATATGGATAAGTCGATCTTCTATGGGTGTAAGAAGTTGGAGAGCGTAAAGATTGCTGCCCAATGCAAGGCAATAGGGGATGAAACCTTCTCTGGTTGTAAGAAATTAAAAACCGTGGAATTATCCTCGTCTATAAAGACCATTGGTAAAGCAGCATTCTGGGAATGTGTTAAGCTGGAGAAGATTAGTGGGCCAGAAGTCAGCGTAATTAATGAGGATGCCTTTTATATGTGTGAGAAGCTATCAACATTTCAATTTCCTATGTTAAAGGAAATCAAAGAGGGTGGCTTCTACTATAGTGGACTTGTTTCCCTACCGGATCAAAAACATCTTGAAACCATGGGTGAAAGTGCATTTGCATATTGTTCCAAACTTAAAACAATTGGGGAACTACCAAACCTTAAAGTGATAGACGACAATTGTTTTACGGACTGCGTCGCCTTGGAGAGTATTGGTTTATCTGACAAGGTAACAAAGATTGGTTGGAGAGCTTTGCAAGACACCCTCATATTCCATATGAAGTTACCAGATACCCTTACCCATATCGATGGACATTCTTTACCAGATCGATTATGTTCCTTGGAGTATAACCCTAACATTAAAAGGACAGGGTCTACCCTCTACTTTGATAAGATAGGGATTATGGATGATGCAATTAAGGAAATGCAGATTACTGATGCAGATACGGATATTGATAAGATAGGTAAGATCCATGACTGGATGGTGAAAAATATCTCATACAGTTATAAACTTTTTTATAAAGCATGGAATGATATATCTGATACGAATGACGCAGGATATGTGGCATTAAAATCAAAATTTGCTATATGCAGCGCCTATTCTGAGGCCTTTAAATTATTTATGGATCGATTTGGGATAGAAAACATTATTGTCTCCAGTTCTAGTATGAATCATGCGTGGAATATGGTGAAATTAGACGATGGACATTGGTATCATGTAGATGTAACCTGGGATGATCCTGGATATAGCGACACAACTTGGGAAAAAGGTTGGTTAAATTATCAGCATTTGGTATGTACTGATGAAGAGATTGGTAAGAATCATCATGGATGGCAGGGAGAAGGAATTCCCAAGGCCAATGGTACAAAGTATGCAAATTACTTTGATCATTCCTACATGATAAAATTATCAGAATAATAGAGAGTACATAAGAGTTAGGGAGGTTGGGATGAAAGCGAGGAAGATACTTAAGATAATATTGATTATAATAATGATGATTACTTTTGCTATGCCTGAAATAAATCCTTACTACCCGAAGGTGGCAAAGGCAGCCACCTTTGAACAGATCAATGATCCAGCGGTCTTTCTGAAGCAGAAGAATGGGGACAAGGAATGTACCTTGGTGGCGACCACCATGCTTGTGCGTAGAACTTCGATGATGTTGGGCAATAAGAATTGGGCTGATATTACCGTGGATAAGGTGAAGAAGGAAGCATGGATTGACGGAGTGGGATTAAAGTATAGCTTTACCTATGAAGGTATTACAGTGAATAAAGCTTCTTTTGCCTCTGACCCTGAGGGAGAATCAATTGCATTATTAGAGAAACATCCGGAAGGAATTGTATTATATGATCAGATACGTTCCCCAAGATCACATGCAATCCTGCTAACGGATTATAGGGACAATGTATTTTACTGTGCTGAACCAGCAGAGGGTTTTCCCACTGGTAGAATACCTAATTCTTCTGCACTGGTACAGGTTAGGGAGGGAGAACATTATTATTACGTATCAAGTCCGTCAGTAGCCTTATCATGGTCCCATGCTACTGAGGAAAATCAGCAAACTTCCCTTATTGATATTAGTGGCTTTTCTGTTGAATTATCTAATGCAAGTTATATCTATGAGGGTAAAGAGATAAAACCTGAGGTCAATATTTTGGGATTAACAGAAAATATAGACTACACTATTTCATATTATGATAATATAAATCCAGGATTAGCCTCTGTTGTGATAAGGGGAATGGGTGTTTATTCGGGCACCATAGCAACAAGTTTTGAGATAAAGGAAGTATTAATCCCTAATCCTTTGGATGAGATAAATATTGTTATGGCAAAACAATCCATTAAGAAGGGGAAAACCACTTCATTAATTGTTACCTTGCCAGAGACATTAAAAGAAGTGAAAACATATAGTGGTAGTCAAGACGATATAATTAAGGAAGTTAAGATTACATATAAATCCAGCAGTAGTAAAATAGCATCTATTAATTCTAAGGGTAAGATAACAGGGAAAAAGAAAGGGACTGCTACAATCTATGTAACAGCAGAGTTAGCCGACACAAGTAAAAAGACATTTACATTAAAAATAAAGGTAAAATAGCATAATAAAAGCCTTCCATTTCAAGGGGAAGGCTTTTATTTTTACTTTTATTTTTTTATTTTTATTATGCTATTTATAGGAAAGTATAAGAAATTTATCAGTAAAATATTGTAACAATCTGTCGAATAATGCATAAAATATTGTATAATATAAAAGAAAGGAGGGTTTTCATGTATATGTATAATGCAGATTATTGCAAAGATAATAAGGATGAGGATAAAAAAGAACGCAAACCTAAGAATGATGAATTCTGTGCTCAGATTAACATCTTCTGTGAAGGCAAGAAAAAGGATTACAAGGGCAAAGAAGATGATAAGAAAGATGGTAAAAAAGAAGATAAAGATGAATTTTGTGTTCAGATAAATGTCTTCTGCGAAGATGAGAAAAAGAAATCCTATTCCAAAGATGATTATAAGAAGGAAAAAGGAGAAGGTAATGAGTTCTGTGCTCAGATAAATATCTTTTGTGAGGACTAATCAATGTCTACAGTTAGTAATCATGATGATGAGTGATTAATATGTTATAATTTAGCCCGTCTGATCTTAGCACGGGCTAAATTATTTGCTTCATTATGGAGCCAATTGCTATATTCCTATAATGATCTACAGTATAACAGTCCTCACTCACTCAAAATTTCCTATATTAAATAGATGTATATCATTACCAATGTCGATCCCATACCATTGGTAATCATCGCTTAAGTGTATGGTTTGATACCATGAATCGTCGGAAGCTTCCTTCTTCAGGCGTTGAAAATTAAAGCCAACTATTCCAAATCCAGCTGAAGAAATAAGAGCACCTGCCAAAATTAATACAAAGCTTAAGATAATGCATTTCTTTTTAAACCTTTTTATTTTCATCGTATCACCACTTTCTTTTTAAATAATGCCGTTAGTCTCATATTGAATTTTTTGGTTACTATAACAATTTTTTTTGCTAAATCTATTGTAACAATTCCCAATAACAATGAAATACCTATTGAAGCAATACCTGTTCCTAACTGAAGGATTCCCACAGAAGCGCTTTTTGCTATGACAAAGGGGGAGCCAATAATTCCAACAATTGATGTTGCTAAGAATCCAGCACAGCCGGCTCCGGTAGTGATAGGAACACACCAGATTATTATATAAATTGATATTACGAATAGTACAACCGAAAGAAGTATACTGCCCCATAATGGGAACCCTATAATGATTAGTATTATATTTAAGATTTTATTATTTGTATTAGGCAGATTGAATTTAACACTATCGTAACTATCTAAAAGCTCTTCTGCAATGTTCTTAGGAAAACCAATTTTTTTCACAGCATCCTCTTCGGTAATACCGTTTTCTACATAGTCGGATATTATTTCATCATAATAGACAATAAATTTTTGTTTTTCTGAATTATTCATTTTTTGTAAATATAATGTTAGCTCGCTCAAAAACTCTGCTTTATTCATTATAAGATGCTCCTTTAATAAAATAATATATTTCCATTACTTGCTTCCATTCGTCTAGAAATTCATCAATATACTCTTTTCCTTTGTCGGTTATCTGATAATATTTTCTCAAACGACTGTTGTGTTCCACAGAATATGTTTTAAGATAAGATCCACTTTCTAGCCTTTTTAATATGGGATATAAGGTTGATTCTGACATTTCAATACAGCTTGATATGTCTTTAATTATCTGATATCCATATGAATCTGATTTTTTAAGGACGGCTAGCACACAAAATTCCAACAAACCTTTTTTTAACTGAATATCCATTTAATACCTCCCTATGTCTTATACTATACAATGCATAGTATAATGTGTCAAGGGGTATATGTAAATTTATATTTGGATTCATCATTACAACCAACTTTAGTGGTTATTTCCAAAAGGCTGATTACTTCAAATATATAGAAGTGTCTTAATAAATCTGCAATAAAAATGAAAAGGATTGCAAATTTTTGAAAGCAAATAAACTAGATATCTTAAGGGAATTATGTTATATTTGGGTAAGTTATGGAAAGGTATGGTTTGTTTTAACTAGTGCCATGCCAATGCTATTTAATATAGGAGGATTTAATATGCCACTGATTGATATGTCACTGGAAGAATTAAAGAAGTATGAAGGAAGTAGCCCTTGTCCAGCAGATATTGATGAATATTGGGATAGAGCCATTTCAGAAATGAAGGAAGTTGACCCTCAGGTAGAGTTAATCCCAGCAAAATTTCAAGTGCCTTTTGCAGAATGCTACGATCTATATTTTACCGGTGTAAAAGGAGCAAGGGTTCATGCAAAATATATTAGGCCAAAGAACAGTATAGAGAAACACCCGGCAATTGTACAATTTCATGGCTATTCCGGTAATTGCGGCGATTGGCAGGATAAACTAAGCTATGTAGCTATGGGATATTCCATTGCTGCTATGGATTGCAGAGGTCAGGGAGGACTGTCTGAGGATGTTGGTGGTGTAAAAGGTAATACATATAAAGGACATATTATTAGGGGATTAGATGGATGTGCAGACAATCTATTATTTCGCCATATTTTCTTAGATACAGCTCAATTAGCAGGCATTGTCATGAGCATGCCGGAAGTGGATGAAGACAGAGTGGGAGCCCTCGGAGGTTCTCAAGGTGGGGCTCTTACCTTGGCTTGTGCCGCTTTAGAACCAAGAATCAAGAAATTGGCACCATTTTATCCCTTCCTATGTGATTATAAGAGAGTTTGGGAGATGGATTTAGCCAAAGATGCTTATTTAGAGCTGAGAGATTATTTTAGACAGTTTGATCCAAGGCATGAAAGAGAAGATGAGGTATTCATGAAATTAGGCTATATTGATTTGCAAAATATAGTTAAGAGGATACAAGGAGAGGTATTTATGAATGTAGGATTAATGGATACCATCTGTCCACCATCCACTCAATTTGCAGCCTATAATAAAATTACTTCAAAGAAGTCTGTAGATATATATCCTGATTATGGACATGAATATATTCCTGAGGCATCGGATAAGGTATATGAATTTATGATGAATTTATAATGCTAATAATAAAACCCCTAGAGTAACAAGGAAATGATGTGACCCCATATGTTAGCCCTATAATTCTAACATATAGGAGTCAGAGTTACATTATTTCCTTGTTACTTTGGGGGTTTTATTATCCAAAGATATTTATGTTGCTTGTAATAGAATGAGTTTATTTAAGCAAAATTGCTAACCATATTATTTAGACGCCTCGCAATTGTCTGAATTGAAGAGGGGATACGGTTTCATGTTCTTTAAAAATGGTACAGAAATAACTTACATCCTTATATCCAACTGCAGAAGCAATATCTCGGATTCTCAAATTCGGTTCCTGAATGAGTAATTTTTTTGATACTTGCAGACGAAGCTGAATTAAATATTGCACTGGACTCATGCCAAAGGTGGTTTTAAAAAGCTTACAGAGATGATGTGTGGATATATGGATGGTCCCTGCCAGGTCTTCCAAGGTAATATCTCTAGAATAATGCTCTTCCATATAGGCAATCACAGGTTTTAATTTGTTGAGGGTCTTATTGTTATGAGAGGGAGATATTGTAAACTTTTTGCTTTGTTTGAGCAGTACTAAAAACTGATAGAGAGTTGCGGATGAATCTGAGACTTTTTCCATATTATCTTGTTTTAACTGCTGTTCCATATGTGTATAAAGAGATAAGCAAACTTCAGAATCCTGCGGCTCAAATATCTCCCAAGGATTGATATGAAATAACTCTAATAGTGTTGGTAGGTAAGAGCCATCAAAGGTAACCCAGTAGATTTCCCAGGGTTCTTTCGTTGGATGGTAGGAATGGGGAATGCCTGGAGAAAAGAAAAATCCAGTACCTTCTTGGATGGGATAATTTTTACCTCCAATGTTAAGTACCCCTGCACCTTTATTACAATAGGTCCATTGATATTGGGTAAAACCCTTTGGACGAAAGATGGCTTCTTGATTTTCTTGTATACCAAGTCCTTTAATATAGAGTGGCAGAAGTTTGTCCCGTTGTGTTATTCTTGTAAATAGCATGGCTCCTCCTTAAAAAATATCAATATAGCCATATTATAGAACAAAATGCTTATATTGAATAGGGGTTTTAAATGGATTATGATAATCATAGAACTAATAAAAATAACAGTAAATGATACCAAATTGCTTATATAGGCAATCCTTGGTGAAAACATTCTGCATATAACATAGTTAAAGGCAACTTAATTAATTTACAAGGAGAATGGACAATATGAATAAGAAGAAAGGTAGTTTTACCTTACCAGGAGAATCCGGTTATGAAGAGTTAACTCTACAATTGGCAGAAAAATGGGGAGCGGATGTAATTCGTGATAGCGATGGTACTGTGCTATCGGATGATATTATCAATGCTGGCTATGATATCTATTCCACCATTTGTATTATTAGAGATCATAATGCATGGGCTAAGGAAAATCAGGATAAATTGCAGCAGAGCTTTTTAATGACCAGCCCTAAGGTTGCAGTGGAAAATAAGGTGAGTATTGCTCTTATGGAGGATTATTTTGGGGAGCAGTTTAAAATTAATGATTCAGAGGACGGTATTAAGTACTGGCAGGTTTTTGACAGAACGACTAATGAGGAAATCACAAGAGATAAATGGAGCTATGATAAAGAGACAGGTAGTGTTACTCTTACAGATATAAAACCTTGGCATAAGTATACAGTGAATTTTATGGCCTATAGAATTTGGGAAGAGATATCCATGTATAACCATACAGCCAACAACTGGGATAAAGAGCATTTGATGCAAATTGACCCTATGCATGAGGAGACCCAGAAGTATTTATTAGATTGGTTGGAGAAATGGTGCCTAGATCATAAGCAGACCAATGTTGTTCGTTTTACCTCCATGTTCTATAATTTTGTTTGGATTTGGGGAAGCAGTGAAAATAACAGACATTTGTTCACTGATTGGGGTTCTTATGATTTTACTGTAAGTCCATTAGCTCTTGATAAATTTGAGAAAAAATATGGCTATAGAATGACTTCGGAAGATTTTATCAATCAAGGTAAATTGAATGTATCCCATATTCCATGTAATAAGCGTAAAGCTGACTGGATGGAGTTTATCAATGATTTTGTAATTAGCTTTGGCAAGAAATTAATTGATATTGTTCACAAGCATAATAAGCTTGCTTACGTCTTCTATGACGATAGCTGGGTGGGAATCGAACCTTATAATGGCAAGTTTAAAGAGTTTGGCTTTGATGGATTAATCAAATGTGTCTTCTCTGGATATGAAGCAAGACTTTGTGCCGATGTAGAGGTTAAAACTCATGAGTTAAGACTGCATCCTTATCTATTCCCTATCGGACTAGGTGGTGCACCAACCTTTATGGAGGGTGGAAATCCTACCTTAGATGCCCAAAATTATTGGATCAATATTAGACGAGCCTTACTTCGTGTGCCAATTGATAGAATTGGACTGGGGGGATACCTTCATCTGACACAACCTTTTCCAGATTTCAATGATTACATTGAAAAAATTGCCGATGAGTTTCGTTTGATAAAGGACCTTCATGATGCTGGAGAGCCTTATAAGATAAAGACAAGAGTTGCAGTTTTACACAGTTGGGGAAAAATCCGTTCTTGGACCTTATCCGGACATTTCCATGAAACCTATATGCATGATTTAATTCATGTAAATGAAGCTCTTTCTGGTTTGCCTGTGGATGTGAAATTTATTAATTTTGAAGATATTAAACAAGGTGCTTTAGAGAATGTTGATGTTGTAATCAATGCAGGTGCTGCGGGCAGTGCTTGGAGCGGTGGTGAACATTGGATGGACGATAATGTTGTTGAAATCCTAACAAAATGGGTTTATGAAGGTGGTGCATACCTTGGTATCAATGAGCCCTCTGCAGTGGAAGGCTATGATTATTATTTCAGAATGGCCCATGTCCTAGGTATAGATAAGGATACAGGTGCAAGGGTTTGCCATGGCAAATGGAAATATAACCTAACAGAAGCTAAGAATTTACTTCCTGACAATTATTCCATTAAAGGAAAAGATAACATCTATCTTACTGATGGTAAGGCTGCCGTTTTAGCGGAAGATGAGGGAAGACCTACTCTAACAGCTTATTCCTTTGGTAAAGGTATGGGATTATACATGCCATCCTTTGAGATGACCCAAGAAAATGCCAGAATGTTACTAAATATCATTCTATATGCTGGTAAAGAAGAGTTAGATACATTATACATTACAAACAATCCTTTCACAGAATGTACCTACTATCCAGATAGTAAAACCATGGTAGTAATTAACAACAGTGATAAGGAACAGACCACATCAGTTAAGACAGAGAATGATTTGATTACCCTAACGATTGAACCTTTTGATAGTAAGATTGTTAGTGGAGAGAATGTATTGTAATTTATAGGTTATTAAAACTGCGGTCATAGCTAAGCTACTACCTCTGTACAGAGATGGTCTGAGGTTGTAATAATTATGCCGCATCAAAATAAAGGCTCTTGTTAGGTGATCTTAGCAAGAGTCTTTTTCTTATTGAAGAAAAATGCTCCCCTTTTGAATGCGCACCTTGGCGAATAAGGCAAATGCATTTGCGTAGGAAGTATATGGCTTCGTAACCCACTCAGCTATCAACACATTTTCAAACCCACATCAATGGTAAAAAATGGTTGGTAATATAAGCAATAGAATGTTATAATAAATGTTAGATATCTAGGTAGTGTAAAGTAACGTATGAAAACCCGTAGCCTAAAAAATAGGCTCATTCAGAACCTTGAAAATTGCTAGATATAGTTTTTTGGCATGCTACCGCCGCCCTTGACAGCATGGCAAAACAATGCT
>JAEZTQ010000070.1 GCA_023443625.1 Bacillota bacterium
AGCATTGTTTTGCCATGCTGTCAAGGGCGGCGGTAGCATGCCAAAAAACTATATCTAGCAATTTTCAAGGTTCTGAATGAGCCTATTTTTTAGGCTACGGGTTTTCATACGTTACTTTACACTACCAAATAAATTTAAAAACAGCTCAGAGCTAATATATTTGCTTTTTACAAATGTCTCAGTTAAAAATACAGGATATAAATGGTTGGCCCATCTTTTATCAGTGCCATAACAAACTGGGTTTCGTTCATTGATTATGTTTGCTGTGATTAGATCTATTGTGTCGCTGTCTACTCCATTATCTTTTTCACTATCCATTAATATCTTCTCAACTTTAACAACACCATCAAAAGGCGTAAGTGTATTTTTCTTTTCTCTTAATCTGACATACCAGACTGCAAACTGAACATCTCCTAAAAATTCACGATTTTCATACCTTGCAACTGGTGTTCTATGGTATACTGGTAAATCAGCAATATAGTTAGCGTTTGTTTTTCCTGTATGATCTTTTAAACTTTCTGGATTGAACTGTTTTGAAACGCCAACAACCCACTTATAATTGTTTTTAATTTTTTGCAATAGTCTTAAGTCTTCTTTTCCTTTGTTCATAGGTTTGTACTCAAGAGAACCATCCTTAATCAAATAGTTATTCTGATTTAGTTTTCTATCCTTAACCAGCTCTGCTACTAAATTTTTTTCAGATTCAATCATATAATCCTGTATCATAGCAATTCCTCGATCTTCAAGCTTGCTATCTAAAGAAAGGTCTTTTGAAGTTTTATACGGTAAAATTGCATTGAACTCAATTTTTTGAAGTTTATTGAAATTGATGGCCTCATTAACCTTTTTTGTAAGAGCTGCAAATACAGCTTCATCATTCCAACCATCAGAGTTACTTTTATCTGGTAAAGAAAGTACTAATTCACCATAAAATTTTTCTTGTGATATCTTCTTATCAATTCGTTTGCAACAACCCACACCAATTTGACCCGCAATTACAGGAAAAACCTGTTTGTTATAAGAAATATCATCAACCTTAAATACTCTTCTTGAACCATCTAAAAAATATGTAAAAATAGAAGGCTTAAAAGATATAGTATCAGCTTCATCTTTTAAATTGACTGGAGCGGTATATTTCACCGTTTCTCCTTTTTCTTGCCACTTCATTACTTTAGTGGATTCATCTTCGTAATCAATGGTCGGTAATCCAATAGAATCAAAACTATATTTATATGTGTTGTAACTTTTACCTCCCGTTTCAGAGGCAATTATTTGCATTATTTTCTCCACAACTACACCTCCACTCGATACCGTTGCTGTCCCGATGTAGTTTTTTCTATAGGAACAACAGGTGTCCCGCTAGTTTTGATATAGTTGAGAAATAATGTACCTAAGAGAAGTCTATCACTACGAGATATCCTATTCCATTCATATCCTTTAAAAAGATCACGAACCAAGAAAATTTCACCTGCTTTAAGGTTGCTAAGCTCACTTTTTGAAACATCTAATAATTCATTAACTGATAGCACAATTATACCTCCCGAGTTCAACAACAATAATAACAACATTGTTAGTATAATTATATGCTTATTAATGATAATAGTCAATGAAAAGCACAGAATTTAATACAGCTTTTTACAATTTAACTGAATTTATTCTAATTTGCTCCACTCTTTTGCACGTGCCTTTTTATTAATAAACGCTTGAATCGATTGATTTATCTAAGGTTCAGGCATTTTTTATTTTAAAAACAAATCATATTTATATGGCGAACGAGTTGGATATATGTTGTAATAAGGTATCGGAGGTGTTTATTATGTATCTTAAAAAAACTAAAACTCGTAACGGTAAAATTCATCTTGCTATCGTAGATACTTATTATGATAAATCAAAAAAATGTTCACGAACTAAAACAATTGAATCCTTAGGATATCTTGAGGAATTAGAAAAACTTTATGATGACCCTATTTCCCATTTTTCAAAACAGGTAGATGATTTAAAGAACCAAAAAGTTGATATGTTAGCACCTATAAAAATGGAATTCAAACATTCCGATACTATCGACCCTACTCATACCTATTCCAAAAACTTCGGTTATACTGCTCTAAGTAAGATTTACCACGATCTTGGAATACATACCTTCTTTACTAACAGACAACGTTATTCCAAAGAAGAATACGACGCCGATACCATTATGAAGCTTCTTGTTTACAGCAGGCTATTATATCCTTCTTCTAAGAAAAAAACTTATGAAAACCGAGGCTGTTTCTTTGAAAAGGAAAACTATACCATTAATGATATTTACCGTTCCCTTTCTTTTTTTAACAAGCACAAGGAAAACCTTATGCTTTGGATTAATGACAGAATCAAGCAGCTTTACGGCAGAGATACCAGTCTTGTTTATTATGATGTTACCAACTATTACTTCGAAACAGATGATATTGATGATGATTTTAAAAAGAAAGGAGTTTCTAAGGAGCACCGCCCAAATCCAATAGGCAGATGGGGCTGTCTATGGATAACAATGGGATTCCTATTACATATCAGCTATTCCCGGAGAACACCAACGACTGTTTAACATTCAGACCAAATCCAAAAAAAATAAAGATGGATTATGTTCTGGGCAAAGTTGTAGTTGTTGCTGACAAAGGTATGACCACAGGTGATAACATCTGGTACACGCTTTCTGCCAAGGACGGTTATGTTTTTAGCATGTCGGTGCGTGGAGCAGATAAAGAATTAAAAGACTATGTCCTAAATGAAGACGGATATGAATTGGCTGGGGACTGAATACAAACGTAAATCTCGACGTTATCCCCGTACCATTCAAGTGACTGCCACAAACGGCAGAAAGATGAAGAAGACAGTAGATGAAAAGCAGGTTATTTTCTACAGCGAAAAATATGATAAACGTGCAAAAGCCGAACGTGCTGCTGCATTGGCAAAGGCATATGATCTAGCTAACAATCCAGGAAAATATACACGTGCAACCTCATATGGATCATCCAAATACATCAAAAAGATAGACTTCGATACAGAAACTGGAGAGATATTAAAAGCCACTTCTACTCTTGAAATTGATGAGGAAAAACTTAGAGAAGAAGAAGCTCTAGACGGTTATTATGTAATTGTAACAAGCGAAATGAACGAAAACGATGACCGGATTATTGAAATGTATCGTGGATTATGGCGAATCGAGGAATCTTTCAGGGTAACAAAGAGTGATTTAGAAGCAAGACCTGTTTATGTATCAACAAAAGATCACATAGAAGCTCATTTCCTAACCTGCTTTGTATCTCTGGTTATCGCAAGGATTTTGGAAATGAAGTTAGAACACAAATATAGCATTACAAAACTGCTTGAAACTCTTAAGAGGGCTGAATGCTGTTATGCACAGCAGAATTACTATCTTTTCAATTATTATGACGACGTACTAGCAGACATAGGCGCTATATTAGGTATAGATTATTCTAAACGAATTAGAACACTTGGTGAAATAAAAAAAATTTTAGCAAGCACTAAAAAATGAGTTGTTACGCTATGAATTTATGACAAAACACAAAACCCGCTAGCCGGCATTATTACTGGGCTAACGGGTGTTTTTTACTCTTTTTTGCTACAAAAGTCAGGTTGTCTGGTATAAATCATTTGCCCTAATTCCACATTTCACTTCAATAATTCCAATGACATTTTGAACTGAAGAAATTACGAAATCTCCCTCCGAAAAGAATAGCGGATAACTATTATCATATATGATGATATCAATTTGGTTGGTTATTTCATTATTATTCCTAACGAATCCAGTACCAACTGATAAATGTCTTGGGAGAACTCTCTTTAGATAATTCATAAGAATTGCTTCTTTATAACGGCCTTCTTCCCCCCAATGACTATCATCAATAAGATTCCTCACTCTTTTTTCTAGTGCTTTAAACTCCTCTGCCACCGATTGTTGGTATTCAAAATAATTTGGCATATCTATCCCCTTTAAATACTATTTTCAGTTAAAATATATTAAGTTCATTGTTTTTCAAACAACATAAAGATTTCATTCGCTAATCTTGGGAAAAGCAAATCTCTAATTCACACTCACACGACAATTTTTGACCACCACATACCGGCACACTTCTAAATCACATTGCTCATAATGATATTCACCAATTGCCGCGCTACAATCTGGGCAATATTCATGTCCTGTTTCAGAATTGAATAATTTCTCGTTTCCATATGGAATTCGAGTATAATTTCTCCCCTCTTTATCAACATAGTTCTTTGCTTTATGATTACTTGCGATTTCTTTAAAAATTCCTCTTGAAATTCTTTACCCATTTCTTGATTTCTAAAATCACAAAATTCTCAGCAAAGTAAAGAATGTTCCCGTGCTGATGTTTATATTTTATTTCAATTTCTTCAAATATTTTTTATTTTTTAACTCGTGAATATGTAGGCTGTAATAAATCTCATACAATTTGGTCTCTCGCTTATTCTCAAGCAAAGCTACGTTCTATTCTCAGAGAAAATCTCAACTTACTTATTATCCAATACTGCCTATTGCTTACATTGTTCTGGGTGTCACTCTAGATGGGACTAAAGATATTCTGAGTATCACTATCGGAGCAAATGAATCCTCGAAGTTCTGACTGGGAATGCTCAATGATCTGAAAAACAGAGGATTAACAGATGTACTGTTTTTCTGTGTGGACGGGCTTTCCGGATTCAAAGAAGCAATTAATTCCGTATATCCAAAAGCTCAGGTGCAAAGATGTATCATACACATGCTACGTAATTCATTCAAATATGTGTCGTATAAGGATATCAAGAGATTTGCTTCTGATTTCAAGGCAGTGTATGAGGCACCAAATGCAGATCATGCAATGGCAGAGTTAGAGACATTGAAAAAGAAATGGGGAAAGAAGTATCCCTGAACCGTCAATTTCGAAAGGTTACTAAAACCAAAAATACTTTCACTAATGATACATCCCTTGAAAAAATGCTGTACCTAACTTCCATGAATATAATCAAAAAATGGACGCAACGGTACAGAAACTGGGACATGGTATTAAGCCAGCTTGGACTCCTGTTTGATGACCGGATGGCTCAGTACCTGTAAAAAGTAACCGGCGTAAGATTCAGTTAACCTGAACCTTTGCGCCGGTAACAATTATTCCGTCGTTACTATAATTATTGCCAATATACCCATATTTATTCCAAAGGCCGGGTGTGGGCAGCGCCCACGTCTACTTGTTATGCTTTAAAATATTTAGTCATTGATCAATATATCCATTAAATGGATAGACTACTAATGAACATATATTTCGACACAGGTTTACATTTTTAATTCTTACCGAAGAGCTGGTATTATTTATTTGATTTCAGCTTCGGATACAGAAAAATTCACACCCTCCCAATCTGTTTTATAGCTCAACTACTAAAGCCCCATATTTTGGTGTTTATTACAGTTGCACTCTACCAATTGATACATGATTGAGTGCTCGATTCCCTGTTGCCTTAAATCATCAATTTTTAACTATCCAGCCGTACTTTCACAACTCCAACATCTGGCTGCACCCAGATGCCAAAATCACTTTCATCTCCATTTCTTCTTCTCTTGATCTGAAACTCTCCGCTTTTTTCATATATTCCTTCTTCCACAGAAAGATATGCCACACTTCTACACAGTAAATATTCACTTGTAAGATTACAAGGTAAGCCATCCTCCAGAGTCTTTCTCGATACAAAAACAACTCTGTACGCATCTCCAAGAACAAGAAATTCATTTTGATCCGTTTCAATTATCATTCCTCTTCCGCGTTTTCCACATGTTTTTTGTTCTTCGCGATATTTTCTGTGCTTGTGATCTTGCCAATTCCAGTCATTATCATTGTCACCTGCCTCCGGCTGCCCATATGTAAAGGATACAAACCCGATATAGTCTGTAAATTCAAGCCTTTGTATCGCCATGTATTCCATCTGGTTTACTACACCAATACGCTTGATGCCCCGATATTGATTCCATACTGGAGCTATTGCTGCCAGAGCCTGTAAGCTGCCTGCTATATGATTAAATTCAGGGTCCAAAGAATCCTTTTCATCTAGAATTCCTTCTGCTCCAAAGAGAAAATATCCGATTGCTCTATATTTTCCTACAGCCTCAAATAAATATCGGGAATTTGATTCATTTGGTCCAGATTCAGGAACAAACAATGCATTATCTCCTTTGGCATACGACTCACAGCATTTGTCATATGATTTGTAATCCCACAGATATATATCTGGGGCAAGGAGATCTAAGCTGGGAGCATACCATTTCCACAGATCATAAACCTTTTCCACAGCTCCCCCGGAGGGATAATTGTATCCAGGAATTTTCCATTTGCATAATTCCACCTGTACATTAACATACATCGGCAAGTCATATATTTTTTTACCGGAGGATGCGATATTTTCTATATATCCTGCAAGCTTATACGCAGTATAATATTCAGCAGCATTTTCACCAAACGCTTTCTTCCAATTCTCCCTCTTCTCGCCCTTCTCTTTCCAAAATCTACTCAAATTACTATCTGGATGCTGTTTCATATTAGCACAAAAATCTTCCGGTACTGGAGCATTGAATTCATTTTCTGCCATTAAGGAATAGTCTCTTACCGCACCTGTAAGGATTCCTGGTTCATTCTCAATTTGCACTGCCAGTACTGTGTTTTCCTCTTCATCGATATTTTTTATATACTTGATCAACTTACAAAAAGCCTTCCGATCAGCCTGTAATGTATTCTGACATAATGGAGAAATCACCGGCAGAATTGTACCGTCTTTTGCAATTACTCTGTGATATTTTTCCTTATTTATTTTCACCCATTCCGGGACATATTTCATGCATCCATTCTTCCAGGTTCCAAACCATAGAATAAATAAATACAAATCATGTTTTCGTGCCATCCGTATCAATTCACCAACATCATCAAGTTCAAATTTTCCTTCTTCTGACTCTATCTTTTCCCAATACACTGGAATCGCTATACTGTTACAATGACAGATTTTTGCCACAGCAAATGCTCTCTCCAATTCATTTACACGATTGGCGCTGGAATTATGTACCTGAACACCTACTGGCATAACAGGAACTCCCTTATGTCGGAACATAAATGTATCATAATTCATTTTGCCTTTCCTCCTTGTCTACATCATACAATTTTCATTCAATACTTCTTTATCGTGTTTCAATTGAAGCATTGTCTCTGCGCCTTAGGTTTTACAAAGCTTTTCTGCCCCATGTTCATCTGGAATATTAATACTATTTTTCCTTCGTATCCCAATATATAACAACATCCTTCCGACGGGTTTCCGGTGTCACCTTAAGCCGCTGTATGTTTCCATTTTTCAATACACATTCCACAACTGTCTGATTAGGTGCACACAGTCTGAATGAGGCATCCATACTGCGATCCCAACAAGGAAACAGAATTATTTTTTCACCCTCGCACTGCAATAACATCTCCTGTAGTTCGATCATACCGGATCCTCCATGATTATGATCCGGTGTCCAGTCATGTCCGGGACCCCAAAATGCCGGAAATCGTTTCGGTCCGTCATCTAGCTTTTCTCTCAAATACTTCCATGCCTCTTTCCAAAGTCCCAGTCTTGCTGCAAAAATTCCGTTTTGATGCCAGCTGCATCCGAGATACATTTCCTCGGATAAATAGGGGCGAAAATATGTATTTCTCCCCATCTCCCGTTCTTCCTCTGTCAGACCCATCGGACTGTTCGGGAAAATCTGGTACAATTCCGATAACTCACAGTTAAAGGGCTCCGGTGCATACTGCTCTGCCGGCAAATAGTATTTTTTCCCATTCTCATCTATCGCAATCGGTATTTCCGGACACATACTCAGGTATTCTTCATATCGCTCTCTTTCTTCTTCATTCCTTGCATATTTCTGTAACAGCTCCAGAATACAACGAAGGCCTGTGATTGCATCCGTAGGATTCTTACATCCATAGATCCTGTCATCCTTACTATGTGGATCCTCTCCTTTGTATGTTTCCAGGGACGAGGACGGGAAAATATTTAACTTTTTGCCTTCCTCATAATCATAATAATTCATATAAAAATCTACTATATTTTCTATATAATCCCTATATTCATCCCAGGACTGCCCTGTGTATCTGGCATATTCGAACATCATCAGAGCGAATTCCAATCCGGAGGAAAAATGTAGCCTTACCCAGGGGTTATCTTCCAGACCCTCTTTTATTTCACTCGAACGGTTCCAACCATATTCTGCCCCCGTACAGGTTCCAAAAATATTTCCCTGTTCATAAAAGAAGATTCCCTTCAAACCAAAAAAAAGTGCCGTTCTGGCTTTTGCTGCCGAAGTCAGTTTTTTAAAATAGTCCAGCTGCACTTTCATTCCATCAAAGTCCCCACTCTTCAACATTCCCCAATACACCAAGCGTTGATTTTGTGAAGTAAATCCGTCACCGGACCACATTCTGAAATCCGGCGTCTTATCCTCATCAAAAGTAAACAGTCCTCCATTAAATTTTGTCGGATATTCTCCAAAAGTATTGCACCCCAGCATATACCGGAAGAGCTGATAATTTTTCCCTATCCGAAAAGCCTCTGAATCAGGATGATCGATATCCAGCTTTATATAACTTCTTTCAAAATACTTTTTCCAAAAAGCTCGGGAATCCTCCCACTTCACTAGAATTTCACTTTTCTCATCCAGCGTTTTTTTCCAGTCAGACAGATGTTTGATACAAACGGTGTGGAGTGTCAGCGTAACGGTCTGTTCTGTGGCATCGCTCTTACGATAGGAATAGCCACAATAATCCGTACCAGAATAATTTCCCGTTTCCTGCCCCTGATAAACCATACCTGGAAGCATTAGTTTCCCGCCCATGATTCTGTGTTTTAACGGATTCGGAATCTGCGTTTTGATCTTCTCCAGATTCTGCTGTTTAATGATTGCATCCCAGGCTGTATCTCCTGATTTGTTCTGGTGATAAAAGTAAATCTCCTGATCTAGCGTTTCCACCGTATCCGGAAGCGTATACCGTTTTCCCTGATATCCCATAGCAAAGTCTCTGCACTGATGGAGCTCCTCCATGGTAATCTCCCGTTCTCTGTAACGCCAATTTTCCAGAGATACCTGAATTTTTCTTGGTCTTTTTGAATAAAATTCAACATGAACCTCCGGTTTTGACACAGCTGCCCAGATATTAAAACGTACTGCTTCCTCACAATTTCCTGCATCCACCGTAATATATCCCTCTTCCAGATGCAGCTCCTGGCGAAATCTTTCAGCAAACACATTTTCACCGTTTTCAATCTGGATTCGTACTCTAGCCAGCTTTAGCATAGTACCATTCTCATCAAACGTACCACTTTCCGACACATAAAAATATAATGACTGATTTTCTACCCAAACATTGCATCCGAGATCATACCCTCCAAGGGGCATACTGTCTGCTGATCTGCTGCTCGGGGTATTCCATACCACATTATAATTTTGCATTTTTTCCTCCTAATCTACTCTTTTACTGAACCAATCATCATACCTGAAACAAAATATTTCTGCAAAAACGGATAAATACAAATAATAGGAACGGTAGCTACTACCATAGAAGCCGTCTGTATTGATAACGTTGTAGTTTTTACTGCCGCACTAGCTCCAGTTACTGCAGTTGTTGCACTAACCTGTGTAGAATTAATTACCTGCATCATCAGATATGCTAAATTTTTAAGATGTTTGGTCTGTACAAAAAAAGTACTGTCATACCAGTTGTTCCATTTATTTACTCCTACAAACAAAACACAAGTTGCTATAAATGGTTTTGAGATAGGTATAATAATCCTTCTAAAAATCTTTAATTCGCTTGCACCGTCCAACATGGCCGATTCTCTGAGAGATCCCGGAATCCCCTCAAAAAATGTGGTTCCTATTAAGATAAAAAACGTATTGAGTGCACCTGGAATAATATATACCAGGTAATTATTAATCAATCCCATCGATTTGAGTAACGCATAATATGGGATCACACCACCGGAAAAATACATACAAATAATAATTAGTGTCATATACAATTTTCGATTTTTTAAATTTTTAAATGAAAGTGCATAAGATACCAATACAGTAAAAAGAACACTGATCAGAGTTCCTAATATGGTACTGCTTATGGATATTCCCAATCCTTTCAGCCACTTTAAATCCGAAAAAAATTCTTTGTAATTTACTAGTGTGAATTTCCTAGGAAACCAATAGATCCCTCCCATAGATGCATCAATTCCCTCATTAAAAGAAACAACAATGATATAATAAAAGGGATAAAGGGTAACAAAAATCAAAATTGCACTAAACAAATAGATTATACCGTCTATGATCTTGTCTTCTAAACTTATATTTTTCCATCTTTTTTTCATATAGCCTCCTAAAACAATCCGCTTCCTGTCACTTTTTTAGAAACAAAATTACTGCTGAATACAAACACCAAGGAAATTATTGATTGAATCATTCCTACCGCTGATGCATATGCATATCTGCCATTAGCTAGGCCCACTTCATATACATAGGTCTGAATAATATTGGATGCAGAACTATTCATCCTATTTCCAAGCAGATAACTCTGTTCAAAACTGGATCCACTTAATCCACCTCCAAACAGATTTCCTAAAGACATAATCAGTATGGTAACGATAGTCGGTTTTATACAAGGAAGTGTAATGTACCAGATCCGCTGTAGTCTGCTGGCTCCATCCAGTTTAGCAGATTCGTACATTTCCATGTTAATTCCCATAATAGCCGCAAGAAAAACAATCGCCCACCATCCACTTTCTTTCCAGACATCCAATATAGTTACAAGCCCCCAAAATTTAGATGACTCCGTAAGAAAGCCCACCGGCTGTTCAATCAAGTGTAACTTCATCAGAAGTGTATTGATAATTCCGTTGGTGGAAAGAAACTGAAAGGATAATCCAGAAATAATAACCCACGAAATAAAATGTGGTAGGTAACTAGCAGTTTGCGTAATTTTTTTGAATTTAGAGCCTCTCATCTCACTAAGCATAATAGCAAAGATAATTGGGACAGGAAAAGTAAAAATCAATTTCAGTACACTGATGCCAATGGTATTTTTCACCAGCTGGGGGAAAAGAAAATCATTATAAAACTCTTTGATATACTTCATTCCAACCCAGTTGGCAGTAAAAATCCCTTTGATTCCCATTGTGATTTGATAATCCTTAAACCCCATAATCAAACCAAGCATGGGAATCACGTTAAAGACACACAGATATACTATACCGGCTATAGCAAACATCTGAAGAGAGAACTGTTTTTGAAATACTGTTCTTTTCTTGCTTTTAACTATCTTCTGACTCATAAAGCCCTCCTTATAAAACAAGGCTGAAGCCATGTTTTCCTCTAGCTAAAGCCTTGATATATGTATCCGTTGCTATATTAGAATAATTCTGGCAACTTATAAACCTAGATCCGATTTTACTTTTTTAATCTGCTCTGTCATATATGCGTTATACTCGTTTACGCCAGTTTTTTCCATTGCTTCTACAGATTCTGCATATGCTTTTTCAAAAGCATCATCGTTATCTGTAAATACGACTTTTGCTTCATAGTTTTTACGCAACTCTTCAAGTTTAGCCTTAATTACGCCCATATCAGATGTTGAAGGAGGTGCTGCTATTCCAAGTACCGGATAGTTCTTGTATCCTTCCGCATAAGCATTGAACTGGCTAAGTATCTCTTCATCCATTCCGCCATAATTCTGATAAATTTCATTGATTGCAGAAGAGCCAACGTAGAACATTGTATTATATTCGGAATACCATCTTTCTGAATCATCTCTAGCAGCTAGGAAGTTGTCACTGAATACAGGAACATTATTCTCATCTAGAGTAAAGTCGTCTCCTTCTACACCCCACATAGCCAATCTAGAGCCCTCTACAGTATTAAGATATGACACAAATCTTGCTGCAGCTTCAATATTTTTACAATTTTTTGAAACAAATGCGCCTGCCCATCCTTTGTTTTCACCAATAGGAGCTTGGCCGAGAGGATTCAAAACTTCCCATTTTGCACTGTCAGAAACAGCATTTGTTTGAAGCTGTGTTAAGGATGGTCCAGTTAGAAACCACGCATAGAACACACTTCCATCATTATACGCCATTTGATGTCCGTCTGCTTCATTTTCTACCGCATAATCCTGTACAGATATGTAGCCATCTCTATATAAAGAATTGCAGTATTTCATAAAATCCTTATAGCCATCTGTGGATGTTATATAACGATATTCACCGGTCTCCTCATTATACTGCTGAGCTGATACACCACTCCACTGAGATATTGCCTGTAACTTCCATACGCCACCTAAGCCAAAAGGTGTCATATTGGGATAGGCCTTTTTCACTTCTCCTAGGCAAACTCTAAATTCGTCCAAAGTTTTAGGAGCATTAATTCCTGCAGCTTCTAGCAAATCTGCTCTATAATAAAGACAAGGTTGGCCTGGAGCTCCCATCTTAAGATTTGCCCATTCTTCTTGGCTGTTGTAGTTATTCAGCAATGTATAAGCTTTTCCGTCAGAACTGAATGACTCAGCTATTTTTTTTCTATCATCATAATTTTCGGATTTAGTAAAGTCTACACCTGTTTCATTAGATAAATCCTCTAAAGACCAGCAAACCTCTGGATTACTAAGTGGATTCAGATTTCCTGATGTATCATCTGTAAAAATCAAATCTGGAAGCTCGCCTGATGCAATCATAACTCCTAGCTGTTTACCGTCTGATGCAACTGTAACATCAAGATCTACACCTGTAATTTCTTTAATCTTATCCGGGATTTTTCCTGTAAACGAGTCAATAGGATACCATGAGAAATTAACAAATATCGACAATTTTGAAATGTCATTATCTTTATCTTCTGTTTTTTCTTCTTTGGTTTCCTGTTTATCTTCTGTTTTCTCTGTATTTACAGTACTACCTGTCTCTGTTTTTTTGGTACATCCTGCAAATAGGCTCACGCCCATACTCAGACATAGTAATGCTATTACCATTCTTTTTTTCATACTGCTCGTAATCTTTACCATTCTGTTTCTCCCTTCACTCTAGAAATGTTTACGTTCTTCTCTCGGGTTCCCGTCAATTCATTTGAATTATTTGCGCATTTTTAGTATAGCAGAATTCTATATCTCACATCACATGTCAATTTCTCATTTTTTATGCGTAATTTTCATGTTATGTCTTAACTTTCTTTTCAAAATCCTTTATAATACTATCAGATAGGAACGATACGAAGATAATGGGGAAGAACGGATATCTATTAGGCTCATTCGAACTCAGGAACAAGTAATCCCCGAATTCGTCCAGGAACTTATTACAAGAAATTCGTGAAATCAGACTTGACAATTCCTTATACGAAAAAGGAGGAAACTCTATGAATAATAAAAAGCTCTTTCATCATCAATATCATCTTTTTATGAATCTGAAACTAACTCAAAAACTGGTGTTTGGCTATCTTTTTATTGTCATTATCCCTGTTGTCAGTTTTTCAATTTTTTTTCTTTCATTAAATTATCATACTTCCAAAGAATCCTATGTCCAGTCTCAAAAGCAGGAACTGTATAATTTTTCCACTCAGTTTCATTCTCTTTTAAATCAGCTGGCCAATTATTCCTATTTTTTTGAAAACAACTCGGAAATACTTTCCTATCTGGACGGAGAGTATACTACAGTATCTGATATCCTTTATCATTATGTTGGGGACATCTCCGATATTTTTGACTGTTATGCCTATGATTCCCGCATCTCCTCAATCACTGTATATGGAAAAAAAGAAAATTTACTTTCGATTCACGGAAGGCTGGAACCTATGAATAATTTCTCCGATCAAAATCTTTCTCTCTCTGAGATACAATTGCATAAGAATGGTCAATGGCTCTGGTCGGAACAGGGTGAACTTATCTTTTATAAAAGCATCTATGATAGAAACTATAATTATACTCTGGGCATATTAGAAATTAAAACGAATCTGAAGAAGCTTCTTTACCATCTCACAGAAAATCTTAATTATTCCTGGTATTTTTATCCCGAGAACAATCAGGATCTTCTTTTTCTATATCAGGATGAGAATCTGAAGCTCTGTAACACAGAAGAACGTTCACATTTTTTCAATATGAATCTGGTTATTACAGATGAGCTTGATCTGATTTCATACCGCATTGCTCAGCCATTATTTCGCCATGATTATCTGAAGACACATATCTCCGTGTATCTACTTCTTTCTTTCGTTGTATTAGTTCTTTATTCGTTCCTGTACTATCTGATTGCCGGCTCTCTCACCCACCGCTTGGTTAAATTCAGCAACTCTATTTCGCAACAGCAGCCTAAGGATCTAAAACCCTATATATGTACTACTACTTTTCATGACGAGATTGGAAATACTATTACTACATACAATCAACTGGTCTCGCGGATTAATGAGCTGATCCATAATAATTATGAAGTTTCTCTGAGGATGAAAGCAGCTCAGTATTATGCCCTGCAGGCTCAGATTAAACCACATTTTCTTTACAATATCCTGGAAAACATCCGTATGTCCTCCGATCAAAATGGGGATCCGGTAACTGCTCATATGACCATGGTGGTCGGAAAATATATGCGCTACGTCATGAATAACAGCACGGCCCCTGCACCACTGGAAACAGAACTGCAAAGTGCCAGGGATTATCTTGAAGTAAATAAAATCCGTCTTGGAAGAGATCTGACCTTTGATATTTCCATCCAGGCGGAATTGGAAAATATATTCTGTCCCCGTTTTGCTCTCCAGCCGCTTTTGGAAAACAGCATCAAACACGGATTTCAAAAAGGAAAGAGACTTCACATCTCCTTACAAATCTCAGGAATAAACGATTATGAATACGCTCCGACAGTCTATATAGAAATTCTGGACAACGGCTCTGGTATCGCACCGGAACACCTGAAAAACATTCAGGATGTTTTGTACAGTGATTCCAAGTTGCCCTGTTCCACCCATGTAGGACTGCGCAATGTGAACGATCGGCTCAAAGCTTTTCATCCTCATGGACTTGGGATGCAGATTGAAAGCCAATTACAAAAGGGAACGTTGATAAAAATACCTCTTGAAAGAAAGGACATATCTCATGAAAGTACTGATTGTTGAAGACGAACATAATATTGCTCTAGGCATAGCCGGAATCCTGAGAAAATTTTGTCCTATGTGCCACAGTATTCAAATTGTTTCTGATGGACAGGAAGCTTGTGATTTTTATGGAAATAAACATCTGAATCTGATTATCACAGATATCCGAATGCAGCAGATGAACGGATTGGAGATGATTGATTTCTTTTCAAAGAAAGATAAACAACTGCAGTTTATTATCTTATCCGGTTATGATGATTTTTGCTATGCACAGCAGGCTATCCATTACAATGTGATCGAATATCTTCTGAAGCCTATTGATACTGATGTTCTGGTGTCTGCCATACAGAAGGCTTATGAAAAACTTCCTGAGGTCTATTTGCAAAAGAAGAAACGAACACTACCCAACCTGGCTTATTTTCAATTTGAGCTGTCCCACAGTACTTATCCGGGATCCATCAAAAAACTGCTTGCTTATATAGAGAAAAATTATATGACTGACATTTCTCTGCAGGCCTTCAGTCATGAGTATATGATGAATCCTAACTATCTATCCGGTATTATCAAAAAATATACCAGCCAGAACTTCAGTTTTCTTCTCGACTACATACGGATCCGTAAGACGGCAGAATTTCTCCTCTATGATCCTGATCTTTCGATTAGCGAGATCAGTTATCTGGTGGGATATAATCATGAACGCCGCCTTTATCAGGCTTTTCAGAAACGTTTACATTGCACACCAGGAGAATTCCGTCAAACCTACGCACCTTACAATAGAGTAGAAGACTAATTCTCGTATCATTTACCCCTGAAACGATCAAAGCTACTGGCAATCGTGTATAAGGTGATTGGCCTTCCATGATGTAACAGCAGGGATGTACCGTAGTTCCGAATGCAATATTCATTCGTCGTAAAGTATCCACCCAGCCTGGTGCTAGAATATAAATAGTACAAGTTAGACATGGAATTTTTCTAATATATAAGTATAATAAAAATAGTTGGAGGAATGAACATGGCTATACAGTACACAGAACAATTCAAGCAAGATGCAGTGAGATATTGGAAAGAACACAAGATGCACTTGATATATTAAAAAAGCAATCGGCATACTGGGAAAATGACAGAAGCTCTGTTTTGGAGACTGCTCAATGCGAAGAGCTGTTGCAGGAACAGAAAGGGCGCCGACTGAATGTCTCTGGTGTGCTGAAAATTTTAGGCGTTTCAAGAAGTGGTTATCTCAGCTGGAAGAAAAGACTTCCGTCTGAACGAGAGAGACGAAAGCAGGCTATCAAAGAACGAATTTTAGGTCATCTATACTTGCTATTTCTTTCATCTAAGTCTCCTAAAAGTTGAATTGTCTTTTCTTCGTATCAAAATGTTTAATTGGGTCTCTTAATTTCCTTACTATATTTTACCATGTTATTAATTATTTGTCGTTATATAAAATAAAAAGATGTATACATTTTATAACAACTGCTTTAAGCTGCTATCAAAACATCTACATCTTTATTATATTACAGCGTTATATCAACTTTAATTTCTACATTGTAGTCATGAACGCTTTTTCGAGTTAATAAAACGCACGTCTCGACGTGCACACTATGGCTAAACTGATCCACAGCTCTAACCTTCTCCAGCTTATAATCCCTTTCACACAGGATTTTCAAATCCCTTGCCAAGGTAGCAGGATCACAGGATACATAGACAATTCGTTTGGGAGCCATCTTAAGCATGGTATCTAAGAGGCTTTGATCGCAGCCCTTTCTTGGTGGATCAACTACGATAACGTCTGCATAGATATTTTCTTCTTTATAGGCTTTTGGCAGAACTTCTTCTGCTGCCCCCACATAGAATTTGGCATTTTCAATACTATTGATTCTGGCATTGGTTCTGGCATCTTCTATTGCTTGGGGTATAATCTCTACACCATATACCATCTTCGCCTTCTGTGCTAGGAATAAAGAGATGGTTCCAATACCACAATAAAGATCCCATACCACTTCATCCCCATATAAGTCGGCATACTCCAGAGCAATATCATAGAGCTTCTTCGTCTGAATGGGATTAACCTGATAGAAGGATAGGGGTGAGATACGATAGCTTACCTGTCCAATCCTATCGGTGATATAGGACTCTCCCCACAAAGGAATAATTCTATCCCCAAGAATTACATTAGTTTTCTCTTTATTCACATTAAGACAGATGCTTTTCATACCCTTAATTTGTCTTAATTCATGGATTAATTCCTCTTTATGAGGAAGCTCTGTGCCATTGATAATCAAGCAAACCATAATCTCACCAGTGCTATGCCCCACACGGGTTAGAATGTGGCGAAGGATTCCCTGATGCTTCTCCTCCATATAAGGCTCTATCTTATACTTGGTGATAAAGTCCCTCATGATTTTAAGTATTTCACTGTTGACCTCTGAACCAATATAGCAATGCTCCGTATCTATAATAGCATGGGTTCTTCCTGCATAGAAACCTATGACTAGCTTACCATCCTTATTTCTTCCCACTGGAAATTGGGATTTATTCCGATAATAATAGGGTTCCTCCATTCCTACAATGGGCTCCATATGAAAATCTGTTAAACCACCAATTCGTGTGATACAGTTATAGACCTTCTTCTCTTTGTATTCTAGCTGTTTCTCATAGGCAATATGCTGCAATTGACAACCTCCGCAGCGTGCAGCTATGGGGCATCTTGGTTCAGTACGAAAAGGGGAGGCTTCTATGAGCTTAACCAGTCTGGCATAGCCAAAGCTCTTACCCGTCTTCATTACCTGTACCAAAGCCTTATCCCCCATTAGGGTATCCTTAACAAATAAAGTATAACCTTGGTATTTGCCGACACCCTCTCCCTCAGAGCCAATGTCTTCTATCTCTATTTCTACCTGATCATTCTTCTTTAATGCTGTCTGCATGGTATTATCCTTCTACTTATATTTCCTATGGCTGCCTAATCTATTTTGCCTTGGTACTACGCATAATATTCGATTCAAAAAGTCTTTGATATCCCATCCATTCCACTTTGGGATCACCAGTACTTAGAAGCTCTGTCATGGTCTGCATCTTTGCATCTGTATTATCTGCAAAATGTAAGGCCAAAGCCTCCGCTGTGGCTGGTTTCTTTGGAGATCCGTATTCCAGCTCTCCGTGATGAGCAAGTATACAATGCAGGAGCTCATTGGCTAACTTCGCAGGAAATTTGCCCATTCCCTGGATGTACTGATTTACCTTGCTTGCTCCAATAAATATATGACCTAAAAGTTGCCCGTCATTGGTATAATCATTCTCTGGGAAGGATGAAAGCTCCTCCATTTTCCCAATATCATGAAAGAGAGCCGCAGTAATAAGTAAATCTTTATTTAAAATGGGATAACTATTGGTATAGTAATCACATAGTTTTACTACACTTAATGTATGCTCCAGTAAACCTCCCACAAAGCCATGGTGAACACTCTTGGCTGCAGAATGGTTTTTAAAATTCTTAACAAACTCTTTATTATCTATAAAAAATCCTTCTGCAAGAGCTCTTAAATTAGTATCCTTTATCTCAGTAATATAATTTTTAATTTCTCCATACATAGTTTCTACATTCTTACTGGTCACGGGGAAATAATTTTCAGGATAATATTCTCCTTCACTTGCCTTATAAATCTTACTGATATTAAGCTGTAATGCCTCCTGGAAGCTTGTAACTCTCGCATCAATATGTACGAAGTCCATGGCCTCATATTGTTCTATCTCGTTACTAAAATCCCATATCTTTGCATCAATAGTTCCGCTTTTATCTTGTAGAAGCAGGGAAACATAGCTCTTTCCACTCTTTCCTGTTAATACTTGTTTGGTCTTACATAAATATATCTCATTTTTTATATAATCATTTTCTCGTAAATCTTGAATATATCGCATCTTTTCATAACCTTTCTAATCAATTTGGTTCTTGTTTTAATATTATACCCTACCCCCAAGGATATATAAAGCATAAAATTAGATTCATCAAAAATCATATATTACTAAAGCCATACTTCCCATACTCTCTCCATAATAATAACTTTCCTAGGTACGCATCCAAAGGGGAGCGTTTTTGTTCAATAGGAAATTGCATCCTATTGAACAAAAACGGGGCACTCGTTATTTTACGAATGTCCCGTAGTTTTATTATATTCACAGCCTAAGTGTTAAGGTAGAATGTTTTTCATATAAATATCTTTTCTTTCACTGTTTTCATTCTTTAATGCCCTTTTTCCTTTAATATCACCTTGAAATCCAGTTCAGAAACCTTTGTTCCTTCAGGTCTTTTAATTTTAACATTAACACTATCTCCAGGCTTATAAGTATTAATCTTGTCATAAAAATCACTGGAACTAATGATTAATTGGTCATTGATGGATAGAATAATATCTCCATTTTGAATACTTGCCTCATAAGCTGGTGAATAGGATTTTACATCATTGACATAGATACCATTATCAATCCCATATTCCTTCTTGGCTGTATTGGTCATATCATCCGTTTTAACACCAAAATAAGTACGGGCTTCTTTATTACCCAGAGCAGTCAGGATAGGCTTTAATTTACTGATTCCTATTGCTGTACTTATATATTTATTTTCATTCTCTTTCAGGGTTCTGGTAATCAGACCGATAACTTCTCCCTTTAGATTAACAATAATCCCATCACTGTATTGATTATCCTCAATATCTGTATTAAATAAATCCAGACGATTGTCCGTAATACTGGCATAACTTCCCTTACTGGTAATCATACCTATTTCCATAGATTTTGGATGTCCGTTAGGGCTTCCTACAGCTATGATAGTACTTCCCACGGTTGCTGAATATGATTCACCCAAATTAGCCACCTTTAGGTTATACATCGGTCCCTCAGGAATGTCTTCAATTTTGACAGCAATTACAGCTAAATTGATATCTTCTTCATAATCTTGTAAAACCGCATTAACAATTACAGATTCTGATAAAACAATTTTCATACTATCGGCATTTTCAATACGATCCCAGCTAGTTAATACCAATAATTCCTTTTTATTATCATATATAATTACCCCTGTTGTATCAGCTGTCTTTACCACTGTTTTGCCAAATAGATCCGAAACAGAAAAAGTACTGGTTATATTAACAATGGAATTAAGAGCATCATTTGCAATTTTCCTAACTTCATTATTCATTTTCATATAGTCATCTAAATTTGCTTCAATTTCTTTCTCAATTATTACCACCTTAGGGTCAGGTGTCTCTGTCACCATTGCCGGTGGTTCTTCCTTATGCTCATTATCAGAAGGCTCAGGTGCTTGGGTTGGAAAATAGACTGGTGTCTTAGTCGTCTCATCCTCTTTATTTAAAACATCTTTAAATTTAGGTTCTGCAATGGCAAAAGTTGCTGAAGCTGTTAATCCAAATAATACAGCCAATCCCACAGTTTTAACTAGGGTCTTCAATCTCTTCTGTATTTTTTTTCGCTTTTTTTCAATCACTTGCTCTTTGATAAATTCGAATTTATTGTTGTCCTTATCTTTCTCAGACATTTATCTTCTCCTTATAAAAATCCAGTTATTATCCAAGGCCATAGTAATACATAAGTCCTATTTTATCATTGAGATGTGAACAGATTATGAATTTTTTGTAAACATAAGGATAGTCTTAGAAGTAGAGATTAAGCTTAGTAAATATATGGTGATTTATACTGATGTAAAGAGAGCAGACTATATGAATATATTATAAAATCCCATAATTTAAGGTTTTATTTCTTTACAAGATAAGGTAAAATAGACTTAGTATCAAAACTATTTATATTGTGCTAGATATCTGGCAGTAATCCTATAAGAAAGGCAATCACCATGAATGAAAAAGCATTAAGAACTTTAGAATATAATAAAATCATTGATAAATTAACTAATTTAGCGGCAACTGCTTATGCTAAGGATTTATGCAAGCAGCTCCTTCCTCATTATGATCTTGATCTGATCAAAATACAACAAACCCAAACCACCGATGCCCTTTCTCGTATTCTTAGAAAGGGAAGTGTATCTTTTAATGGAATTCACGATATTAGGCCTTCCCTTATGAGATTAAAAATCGGCTCAACTTTAAATGCTGCAGAACTCCTCCATATCAGTTCTGACCTGGACGCTACCCTAAGACTGAAAGCCTACGGCGGATATACAGGCATAGATACGGATATTTTAAGCGAGGATTCATTAACAGAGTTTTTTGCAGGTCTTGAACCCCTGACTCCATTAAATAATGAGATTAAGCGCTGCATCATATCAGAGGAAGAAATTGCCGATGATGCCAGCCCCGCCCTAAAATCCGTTAGACGTTCCATCCATGTCACTAATGATAGAATTCACAGTGAGCTAGGTTCTATCTTGAATTCCTCTAGAACCATGCTTCAAGAGAATATCATTACCATGAGAAATGGACGTTACTGCCTCCCTATTCGTGCGGAGTTTAAGAATCAGTTTCAAGGTATGATTCATGATCAGTCCTCCTCCGGTTCTACTCTCTTTGTCGAGCCAATGGCAATCGTCCGCTTAAATAATGAATTAAAGGAATTATCCATAAGAGAACAGGAAGAGATCGAGAAGGTTTTGGCAGAGCTTAGTAATCAAGCTGCAGAGTTTAGCGAAAGTCTGGAATATAATTTTGAAACCTTATCCCAACTGGATTTTATCTTTGCCAGAGCCACACTCTCAAAGCAAATGAAGGGTTCAGAACCTATATTTAATAATAATGGAAAACTTAATATCAAAAAAGGTCGTCACCCCTTGATTGATCCTAAGAAGGTCGTACCCATTGATATTAATCTGGGTACGGATTTTAGCATGTTGATTATAACTGGGCCCAATACTGGCGGTAAGACTGTTTCCTTAAAAACCGTGGGACTTCTAACACTTATGGGACAGGCGGGGCTTCATATCCCTGCATTTGATGGCTCTGAACTTGCTGTGTTTGAAGAAGTTTATGCTGATATCGGAGATGAGCAAAGTATCGAGCAAAGCCTTAGTACCTTCTCTTCCCACATGACAAATATCGTAAACATCTTAAATAAAGCAGATAATCGTTCCTTAGTTCTTTTTGACGAGTTGGGTGCAGGAACAGACCCAACGGAAGGGGCTGCCTTAGCCATGTCCATCCTTTCTTCCCTTCATAGGAGAGGTATTCGTACCATGGCAACAACCCATTACAGCGAGTTGAAGGTTTATGCTTTATCCACAGAAGGCGTATCCAATGCTTGTTGCGAGTTTGATGTTGAGACCCTTAGACCTACTTACCGATTACTAATCGGAATTCCAGGCAAAAGTAATGCCTTTGCCATATCCTCCAAACTTGGATTACCGGATTATATCATTCATGATGCTAAGGAATTAATCGGCAAACAAGATAAAAGTTTTGAGGATTTAATCAGTGACTTAGAAGACAGCCGCCTAACCATTGAGAAAGAGCAAAATGAAATCTTAAGATATAAGAATGAAATTGAACAATTAAAGAAAAACTTAGCTCGTAAAAATGAGACCTTGGATGCAAGCCGTGAACGTATCCTAATCGAAGCAAAAGAGCAAGCTGCCAAGACGCTGCAAGAGGCAAAAGACTTTGCCGACCAGAGTATCCGTAAATATAATAAATGGATGCAGGAGGGCGGCAACATTAAGGATATGGAGAATATGCGTAATTCCCTACGTGAAAAACTAAGCAGTAGTGAAGCAATCCAGCAAAAACGCCAGACAAAGCAAGGGAAAGCTACTGCTTCAAAAGACCTTAAGATTGGAGCTTCTGTTAAGGTTATGAGCTTGGGGTTAAATGGATATGTCAGTACCCTTCCCAATGCAAAGGGAGATTTATACGTACAGATGGGAATTTTACGTTCCCAGGTTAATATTAAGGATATCGAACTAATAGAGGAGGATACAATCCTTCCTACTGGATATGCCAAGACCCAGACCGGCAAAATTAGGATGTCTAAATCTGCCTCCATTCATCCAGATATCAATCTTATTGGTAAGACCGTAGATGAAGCCATCCCAGAACTGGACAAGTATCTGGATGATGCCTATCTTGCCCATCTGCCCCAGGTTACTATTATCCATGGTAGAGGCACCGGTGCTTTAAAAAATGCAATTCATGCACATTTAAAAAAATTGAAATATATTAATTCATACCGAGTAGGAGGCTTTGGTGAAGGTGACCATGGAGTAACCATTGTTGAGTTTAAATAAAATAAAAAGGAGTAGCCATGATAGCAAAACAAAAAATTCTTATTGTAGATGACGATGTGAACATAGCTGAACTAATTTCTTTATATCTTACCAAGGAGTGCTTTGATACCTTAATTGTTAATGATGGTGAAGCTGCCATAAAGCAATTTAGTATTTATCAACCAAATCTAGTACTGTTAGATTTAATGCTTCCCGGAATTGATGGATATGAAGTTTGCCGTGAGATACGAAAAACCTCCTCCGTACCCATCATTATGCTCTCTGCAAAGGGTGAAATCTTTGATAAGGTATTAGGTTTGGAACTGGGTGCTGATGATTATATCATAAAACCTTTTGATTCCAAGGAATTGGTGGCAAGAGTCCGGGCCGTACTTCGCCGCTTTCATCCTGCAGTTAAGGAAGAGGTAGCTGTAACATCCCTTCCTACGGGTGAATATGTATCCTATCCTGACTTGCTGATTAATATCAGTAATTATTCCGTTCAATACTATAATGATAACATTGAAATGCCGCCAAAAGAGCTAGAATTGCTTTATTTTCTGGCCTCAAACCCCAATCAGGTATTTACCAGAGAACAGCTTCTAGATCATATCTGGGGCTATGAATATTTTGGAGATACCAGAACCGTAGATGTTCATATAAAGCGTCTCCGTGAAAAAATAAAAGACCATACGGATTGGAGTCTATCCACAGTATGGGGAATAGGATACAAATTTGAAACAAAGGTACAAAGAAAGTAGAAAGGCTGGTGTAAGCGATGAAGAAGACTCTGTGGTCAAGACTGATTATATGCTATCTCATATCAGTAGTTTTTATCTTCTGTCTTCTAAATAACTTTGGTACAGATCTTCTTGAAAAACGCTTAAAAGCAAATAAAATCGACCTTATGATCAAGGAAATGGAGCTCCTTGAATCAAAATATACTGCCAATTTCACTGAAGAAGAGCTGACTCTGGATGACCTAAGAACGCAGATAAAATCCATCGAGACCTTTCTTGGTATTCGTGTCTGGCTAGTAGATTCCGAAGGTATCATCAAAGCAGATAGCTATGGTAATGCAGTGATGCAAAATGTCAATGACTTAGACCCCTCTCTCCTTAATAAACATATGTCTGAAAACAACTATTACGAAGCAGTTTTTAACGAAAGAATGCTTAGCATAACGCAGAAAATAACCTATAAATATGAGTTGCGTGGCTACATAATTCTTCACTATCCTCATAGGGCAATTACACGTGAGGCAGTATATTATTATGACATAATAAACATATGCTTTTTGATTTTTCTTCCTTTACTTTTGTTATTGTTCCTATATATCTATTTTATAACAGCAGTTCCTTTAAAGAATTTAATGAAAGCAGCCAAGGTATATTCCTCCGGTAATTATAATTATAATCTTACCTTAAAAGGTCTGGCAGAATATAGAGATCTGGGTGCAGCCATCTCTTATATGTCGGGAGAGCTTGCTAACCTGGATGATTATCAAAAGAAATTTGTAGCTAATATTTCACATGATTTCAGATCCCCCTTAACATCCATAAAAGGCTATGCAGAAGCTATAAAGGATGGAACAATACCCTATGAGATGCAGGATAAATACTTAAATATCATCTTATTTGAGGCAGATCGATTGACTAAATTAACATCAAATCTACTGGAATTAAATCGATTTGAAAATAAAGGTGCAGCCTTCCTAGATATCACCTCCTTTGACATAAATAATATCATCAAGAAGACAGCAGAAAGCTTTGAAGGAGCTTGTCGTGCAAAGAAAATAACCTTAAACCTGGTATTTTCCTCTAAGATAACAAGTGTTGACGCAGATATGGGTAAAATTCAACAGGTGCTCTATAATTTAATAGATAATGCCATAAAATTCAGTCATACAAATTCCAAAATAAAGATATCTACAGAAGAAAAGGGAGACAAAGTATTTGTCTCCGTTAAGGATTATGGTCTGGGAATTCCTAAGGACTCAATTAAGAAAATTTGGGAGCGATTTTATAAGACAGATACTTCACGAGGAAAGGATAAAAAGGGTACTGGCTTAGGACTTTCCATTACTAAGGAAATAATTCAAGCCCATAATGAGAATATAAATGTAATTAGTACCGAAGGTGTGGGCTCGGAATTTATCTTTTCGCTGAGCAGATCAATAGATGAGGATGTTTAAAAACTTAATAATAACCAAATTTTACAATATATCATTAACATTTTTCCATTTTTGTCCGATATAGTATTATAGAAGTATAGATTAGCTTATTCTTGCGAATAAAAATTACTCTTTTATTCCTTATAAGCTTTACCAAAGGATAATTGCGAGGTGAATACCAATGAATATTGATAACAAAATCAACCAAAATACAAACATTTCCTCAAAAAATGTACAGGAAAATCAAGAGCATAGACGTAGATCCCCTAGCAAAAGCAGCAAAGAAGTAAAGACTATATATGCTGGAGATTTAAATATCACTGGAAACTCCATTGAGGCAAAAAAGGCTATGGCACAGAAAAATGCCCTGAAAGCTATCCTGGACACCTTTAAGAAAGAGTTGGCGACAGATGGTTTCGTATCAGACCTTGTTGATAAGAAGAACGAGTATGCCAAAACCATGGATAACGCTTCCAAAGAAGTATTAAATATAAGAAAGCTAAAACAAGAACTAAAAGATACCTACGGCATACAAGATGACAGTCCCGAGCAAAAGAACCTAGAACTTCTCTGTAAAAAAATCTATAGTAATGAAGAACTAACTAAGGAAGAATTAGAACAGCTTAATAACATGGGTCCTTTGACTGAATACCAAGAAGCTGCCCTTAGATATGAAGTTATGGAGCAGGAGTGGCTAAATGTTATAGATAAGGCATCCCAAGGCACAGTGGGAACTTCCCAATCCATCACTGCCATCAGCTTAGCAAGACTAAAATCACATCCTATGACAGATGCAATGAAGCAGGCTGCAAAGATAATGGAAGATGCAAGTAAAGAAGTAATCAGCACCATCATCAAGCAAGCAAAAGAGAACGAAGACGCAGAGCTTGAAGAAATAGAGGAAAAAGCAAAGCAACAACAAGAACAGCTGGAAAAGCTAAATCCTCCTACTAAAGAAGATAAAGAACTTGCAAAACTTACAGCCAAAAGCATAGACCATTTACAATTACTGAACGAGATAAAACAATTTGCGCAAGAACAAAATCTGACAGATGAAGAGATTAAAGGTATATTAATAGACGAGGAACTATAAGAAGCAAAGAGGATACTCATATTTACAGGGGTATCCTTTTTGTTTCAAGCCTTTAAAATAAGCTGGTCATATATCAGCCAGCTTTAATTCTAATGTTATAATCACAATAAGGATGTGTGGGATAGGGCTTATATCTTACTATCTATTTCAGCCAAGAGGATAGGGGTGAAATCTCCTAGCATATCTCAATGAACAGGATGGGGATACAATTTCCTAGCATTTCTCAATGAACAGGATGGGGATGACTTGGTGGGGCATGGGGTTCATGAGAATCATATTGCTAAAATCTGATTGTACTTATCAGGTATTTCTTAGCAAAATAAATGTGCACAACAAAAGGAAAATCCGCCATGGAGGGCGGATTTAGGTGCAATGGACACGGAAGTCCATTTGCACCGACCTGTAAAATAATTATGAGTAAAACCCATTTATAAAGCTAAGGAATAACTGGTTAGTACAATCGATTGAAAGCAACTGATAATCAAGAACCCCATGCCCCATCAAGACAGCACTATCCGTCCCCTTTAATATCCTTTGTTGTATCCCTATCCTAGGCCTCATCCCAGCTATGGTGATGGAGCCTCCCTTCGAGTTTCATCCCCTCAAAGTTGTTCTGTCTTAAGGCTTCATAGAGAATAATGGCAACAGAGTTTCCTAGATTTAAGGATCTGATATCTCCAATCATGGGAATTCTAATGGTATTCTCCTTGTTAGTTAAAAGGAGTTCCTCTGGTATTCCAGCACTTTCCTTGCCAAACATAATAAAGCAATCCGGCTCATATTCAACATGAGTATAAGAATGTTGAGCCTTGGTAGTAGCCATATAAATTTTTGCATTAGGGTTTTTATCTAAAAAATCCTGATAATTATCATAAACTGTAACATCAAGATCCTTCCAATAGTCTAAGCCCGCACGTCTGATTTCCTTTTCACTCAAACGAAAGCCCATAGGTTCAATCAAATGCAGTTTCGTACCTGTTGCAACACAGGTTCTTCCAATATTTCCAGTGTTAGCGGGAATTTCCGGCTCTAACAAAACTATATTCAACACACTAAAAACCATACCTTTCCGAATAGATTGAAAAATCTGTTATTTTTCAATCTACTTCCATTTCTCTATAACACATAATGTTACTAATATAAAACTTAAATCGAACTTTATAACTATATATATTGAAATTTCCTTGATAGTATCCCTATTTAAAACAGCATGGATTATGATATTAATATGTGATAATAACTGGTTCTATCCAACATTAATAGCATTATATCTGTGAAGTTTGTGAACTTTATCACATAGAAAAAAGGTGACTTAATCACCCTTTAATCGCTATATTAATCTCAATTGTCTTATTTCCTTCATAAATCATAGGGATGCAAATATTCTGTGCATAACTTGTGGTCAAAGAAATTGTTCCATTCCCTATAGTAGGTGGAGTAATATCAATTGAAATACCCTTCGTTGAAAATATGGTTGCTGTATTACCCATAATCATATTTCCCAGTTCTCCAATAGCACTCCTTGCCAATTCATCCATCTCAGTAATAGGCATCATGATCATTTTAGATGCAATATCACAAGCAACTGGCTTTTGAAATGCGATCATTGCCTGTCCTTTGATCTCACCCGTAAACCCGATTAGGATAATTAATGTATCTTCAAACAGAGCTGGAGACTTAATAAAAGGTTTTCCAATGGTAGCCTCAATAGCACACATTTCTCGTAGAATTTTAGTTGAAGATATTAAGAAAGGATTAATATGCTCCACATTTATATTAGCCATTCACTGTTTCCTCCTATGTATCCTAATAACTTATACAATTATAACACAAAAGTCAACACAATTTCAACTAATTCGTCAATATTATTACAGTTCAGCCATATAACAGAATATAAAAAATTGATTGTGCAAGTTTACTTGCATACAAGCAGTTTTTTATATTCTGTTATACGGCATTCTGCCGAAGCGAGATGCAGTGTATGCGAAATCGAGCTTATGGCTGAACTGTAATAATTTCCTTATTAGGACTAACTTCAGAATATAAAAAACTGATTGTGCAAGTTTACTTGCAAACAAGCAATTTATTATGTTCTGTTATACGGCGTTCTGCCGAAGCGAGATGCAGCGTATGCGAAATCGAGCTTATGGCTGAACTGTAATAATTTCCTTATTAGGACTAACTTCAGAATATAAAAAATTGATTGTGCTAGTTTACTTGCATACAAGCAGTTTTTTATATTCTGTTATACGGCATTCTGCCGAAGCGAGATGAAGCATATACGAAATCGAGCTTATGGCTAAACTGTAACTAGGACTCCCTTATCAAGAAGGCCTTATCTATGCCTAGCAACAAATCTTTCTATTCTTTCCAAGGCAATCTTTAAATTATCTATAGAATATGCATAGGATATTCGAAGATATCCTTCTCCACAATCACCAAAGGCTGTTCCAGGTACCACTGCTACCTTTTCTTCCTTGAGTAATTGGGTAGCGAATTCTTCTGAAGTCATTCCTAAACTTTTGATACATGGAAATACGTAAAAGGCACCAAAAGGTTCAAAACACTCTAAGCCCATACTACGCAAAGAATGTAATAAATATTTGCGTCTCTGGTCATAAGCTTCTAACATCATGGCCACATCTTTATCACCGTTTCTTAAAGCTTCAATACCAGCATATTGACTATTGGTTGGAGCACACATAATAGCAAACTGATGAATTTTCACCATTTGTTCTATAATCAATGCCGGCCCCACTGCATAACCCAACCGCCAACCTGTCATTGCATAGGATTTGGAGAAACCATTAATTACGATGGTTCTTTCCTTCATTCCCGGAAAAGATGCGATGGATATATGCTTTCTGCCATAAGTCAGTTCCGAGTAAATCTCATCAGATATTACAATAATATCCTTCTCAATTATTACATCTACTATGTCCTTTAAATCATCATAGTCCATGGTTGCACCCGTGGGATTATTGGGGTAAGCAAGCATTAAAATTTTTGTCTTATCTGTAATTGAAGCTAATAACTGTTCTCTAGTGAGCTTAAAATCATTTTCACCCTTAAGATCAATAATTACAGGAACACCTCCTGCTAGCATTGTACAAGGATGATATGAAACAAAGCAAGGCATAGGAATTAGCACTTCATCTCCTGGCTCAATCATTGCCCGAAGAGCTATATCAATTGCCTCGCTGCCGCCAACTGTTACTACTACTTCATCTTTATTATCATACTCTAAATCAAATCTTCTCTTGAGATAGATACAGATTTCTTCCTTTAATTCTTTTAAACCTGCATTGGAGGTATAGTAGGTTCTACCCTTTTCAAGAGAGTAAATGCCTTCCTCACGGACGTGCCAAGGTGTATCAAAATCCGGTTCACCCACGCCTAAGGAAATTGCATCCTTCATCTCACTAACAATATCAAAAAACTTCCGAATCCCGGAAGGTGGCATCTCTACAACTAGTTTTGACAATGGATTCCTCAAGGTGTAATCAACATCCTTTCATCTTTTTTAGAATGTACCAGTGGCAAACCATGCTCTTTGTATTTCTTCAATACAAAATGAGTCGCAGTACTTAAAATTGCATCCATAGGAGCAAGCTTTCCAGATACAAAATTGGCAACTTCTTTCATGGTTTTACCCTCAAGGATTACTGTTAAATCGAAACCTCCGGACATTAGATATAGAGATTGAACCTCATCAAACTGATAAATTCGTTCTGCAATTTTGTCAAAGCCCAAACCACGCTGGGGTGTAACCTTTAATTCTATCAAAGCTGTTACTCTCTCGCATTGGACTTTATCCCAATTAATTAAAGTTGGGTATCCACAAATAACAGCCTCCTCTTCCATTTCTTTAATTGCAGTTGTAATCTCTTCCTCTGTAGTACCTAATATAATAGCTAAATCTGCCGCTGACATTTTACTGTTTTTATCAATTGCTGTTAAGATCTTTTCTCTCATCCTTAACCTCCGACCATGTAATGGTACATATAATAATGTCCCATAGACTTCTTGATAGAATAATTAACTATTACATTACTTTATACAGTTCATCACTTTTTGGTGGTTCTAGATAACGTCGTTCATCATCATTAATTATTACTCGATCATTACCCTCTGTTATCCTTCCAATAACTGCCGCTGCAATTCCCTCAGCCTTTAGTCTATCTACTAACTGATTCCCCTTATCTGTAATCATTAACATACAACCGCTGGAAATAAGCATATATGGGTTAAGATTATAAAACTCGCAGATTTCAACTGTTTCCTGTTTTAATAATATCTTTTTCAGATCAACTTCCAGACCTACCTTAGATGCTGCACCCAATTCCCATAATGCTCCATAAATACCACCTTCGGTGACATCATGCATGGAGGTAACACCAACTTCTCGTGCTATCATAGAATCCGGAACAACACTTATATATTCTATGAGCTTCTTCGCATTCTCAATAAAGCCTGCAGGATATTTGCTCTTAAGCTCAGCTTCCTTGGAAGCAGCAATAATTGCTGTGCCTTCAAGCCCAGCCCATTTTGTCATTACAATCTCCTGACCGGGTATGGCTCCGGCTGTCGTAATCATATGGTTACGTTTCATCTTACCAACACCAGTAACGGTTACAACTGGCTGATTAACCGCCTTCGTTACTTCTGTGTGCCCGCCAAGTACTTCTATATTAAGCTTCTTTGCCACTGCTTCAATGTCTTTCATAATTTCTTTTAATTCTGACTCAGGGGTTCTTTCTGGAAGCAACACGCTAAGCATGATTCCAACTACCTCTGCGCCGTTTGAAGCAATGTCATTGGCTGTAATATGAACTGCCAAAGTACCAATATCCTTTACTGTTCCTGTAATTGGGTCAGTAGATAATACAAATACTTCATCCTCTTCCAATGCAAGTATGCTGCAATCTTCACCAATAGACGGACCTACCAGAACTTCTTTTCGTCTATGTCCTATTTGATTAAGTACAGACCGCTTAAGGACTGTTTCAGATATCTTTCCAAGGTTCATTTGTTTCCCCTATTCCGCCGACTGTAACGAATTATCCGTATAGAAAGTCAGTTTTTGTATTCAACTTATTCTAAATCCCAGGTTGGATCCCATACTTCACCTTGTATCTGTCCTTCTGGGTTAGTCAAATTATCACCGGAGGTTTCACCTTCAGTCTTATTATTTTTGTTTTTATCTTTGTCTTTATCTTTGTCTTTATCTTTGTCTTTACCTTTATCAGAATCAGGTTTTGATGTGTCTGTTACCTCTGGAGCCTTCTCTTCAATCACTTTGGTTCCTACAGTAATGCAACGAGCAGCTGCCTGATAATTACTTGTATTAACCTTTTCTCTACTAACTTCTACACCATTTTCATAAACAACTTTATATAATTCTGCTTTGTATCCAGTATGAGCTGGTGTGGTTACCTCTCTATAGGTAGTTGGCTTTGTAGGGTCCTCAGTAATCTCATCCTTGGGGGGAGCTGTTTCAGAAAGAACTTTAGTTTCATACTTAACGGTACGATTTGCTATATCTCTGGTCTCTTCTCCCCAAATTTTGAAAGTTATCTTTCTATCCTTTGTTGTGGCCTGAATTAATATAGGGGTCTCTGTACTATTTTTAAATTTAAAATTCTTACTAGTTCCTGCAATAGCTGCATCTCTTGATAATTCAACATAGCTAATTGTCATGGAATGGGGGGATCTCTCAGTAACTTTAAGTTCTGCCTCAAGTACGGCATTATAAAGGGTTGTTGTTACCTGGCATGCACCACCACCAACACTATCAATTACCTTTCCTTTAAGATAAGCTCCTGCGACATAATATCCATTTTCCTTAGTAAAAGGTGTTAAATATTCATAAGCAGAAAACTCATCCCCAGGATATAAAACAGCATTATTAATTAACCGGGCACCATTGTCTAGATTTGCCGCTCTGCCTTGGGCCGAGCTTGCAAATTCTGTGGTATAGGACCCCAATACTGTATTACATCTTTCTACGACTTCTCGTGTATAGGCAGGTATTTGTTCCTCTATAACCGCTTCCACAATTATGTCCTGACGATTCCAGTTTTTAACTGCCTCAATAATACGATTTGTTGTCTCTGTAACATTAACCTTGCTTCCAATTTTATGGTCAGTATATACCAGTTTGCCACCTTCTATGGACACTGAAGCATTTATCGGCTCCACATTAAAAGCACTTATACTAGTTTCAACCATATTGTTAATCTTTGTCTCATCGTAAGTAAATGTTAGAGGCAACTGCACACTGCCTTGTTCGATATCCTTTAAATCCTTATATCTTTTGATCAGATTACCAGTCTTGCCAAGGTTGAAGGCCTCTTTAATACTATCACTGGGATCAGCATTATACCCTAATGCTCCCATGGTTTCATACACTACATCATTACCTATTGTGATGGCAATACCTTTACTCTTTAAGCTATTTAGAAATTCCTCTACAGCTGCCTTAGCTTCTTCCTCAGTCTTACCACTGACATCTACCTGATCTATATACACGCCATTGCAGATATTAACATCGATTGCTGCAGCTGCCTCTTGGGGCTTACCAGTCATTACAAAAACCATTGATAAAAGAAATAATACGGATAATATAATCTTATTCCTGCTCATATTCATCCTCCTAGCTTTGATAAATAGACTACTTATTATTCATCATCTGTATTTCTATGTAACTCTTACATTGTATCATATACGATGAATTATTCAAGATATTCTTTGGTACATTGACTTTTGCACCTTCATTATGTATATTTGTCTTAATATACAAGATTACATTAAATAACTTATGGCTGTAGGAATTACCATGGATAAGATAAGAATAATGATTATTATAGTAGATATAATCTTCCTTGTTTTTTTGTTATGAAAGTTCATGTTATTCACTCCTTTTACTTAAATACTTAAACTTAATAATAATATTAATAATAATAGAAAGGTTCTGCCAATCTTATGAAAATACCTGTTTTTCCAATTATTGTTCTCACCTTTATCATATGGCTCAATTATGAAATCCGCAAAAACAATCGCAATTCTAAGCATGATATGGATAACTTCTGGCAACGAGAAAAAGAAGCTAATTTTAGCCGACGTAAAGATTTGTCCGAATTAAATTATATCACAATCTCAACAGATATGTTACCACTAATTGATAATCCAGACCCAACAACGAACTCTTATCGTGATATCTTGCTAAAACTGTCAGGTAAAACAGCCATAAATCTTAGAGGCCATACTAACACTGATTTAAAAATTAAATATGGTGCGGCTAATATTAATCAGCTAATGGAATATGAATCCAATTACATAACTTTAGTAAGTATCCTCCAGAAGTGGGCCAATCATCTGTATAATCAGGGGAAGATTACAGACTGTCAATCTATACTTGAATTTGCCCTATCCTATCAAACAGATGTCACTAAGTCTTATACCATGCTGGCCAATATCTACAAGTCACAAAACCGCACCGATAATATTAAGGATTTGATTGAAACTATTGCCAATACACCAATTCAGAATAAGGATAGGTTAATAAAAGAACTAGAAAATATCAATAACTCCTAGTATATTATATCCACTACTTTATATCCTATTCTTTAACAGGCTCACAATCATACTTTAAGTGTAATCATAATTCTAATTTATTTTATCAAATCAATCAAGATTTTTATATTATAATTTATTAGATAATTTGAATCTTCTATTGATAGGAATTATTTTCCTTCAAATTTACATTGCTCCCATAGAAAACATTCACTGCACTTCGGATTCCTTGCAGTACAAATGCTACGTCCATGGGTAATAATCTGAATATTATATAAGATCCAATGTTCCTTGGGAAGAAGCTTCATTAACTCAAATTCTATTTTAACAGGATCTTCTTCCTTGGTAAATCCAAGACGTTTGGAGATACGTTTTACATGGGTATCAACAACAATACTTGGTTCATTATATATATTTCCTCGAATAACGTTAGCTGTTTTTCTTCCTACACCAGCAAGCTTTGTTAAGGCTTCTATATCATTGGGAACCTCTGATTGATACTTTGCTACTAATTCTTTCGCACAGGCTATGATGTTTTTTGCTTTATTTCTATAAAATCCAGTGGAATGAATATCTTTCTCCAACTCCCTCTGATCTGCATTGGCAAGCTCTTCTAAGCTTTTATATTTTTTGAATAAATCCTTAGTAACCATATTAACACGCTCATCGGTACATTGTGCACTTAAAATTGTAGCAACTAACAACTGCCAGGGTGTTTCATAATTTAAAAAGCAGCGGTACTCCTGGGAATATTCTTTATTAAGGGCTTGTAGAATGCCTTCTACTCTTTCCCTTTCTGCCTTTGTAATCCTTTTTTGTGCCATATATATAACCATGCCTTTCCGTAAAATGCAAATCTTATTCAATCTTAGTGTACTTTGCTGCATAGCTGAGGGAATCTCGCTGGCTGTAGTCAAATACTATAATGCAATCCTTCTTTACAGCCTTCCCCCATAAGGAAGCCGCCTCCAGGTCATAGCTAAAGGGTTCCATATGGATTATCCTTCTATCTTGCGGGTATTTTTTATAGAGTTCTCGTAAATTAGACTGTGGGGTTTTCTTTACATAAAAGTCCGGTCTGGATTTCATTCCCTCACGTAATAACATATCAAATACCAGCAATTCTTTAAATATTTGGACATAATCCTCTCTTTCCTCTGCCATAGCTTTATCCTGTAGAATATCCAGATAAAAATTATGAAGTATCTCATATCGGCTTACCCGGCTGTGAGAAATCATTGCATAGCCTTTCTCCTCATAATAATCACTTAAGGCTTGATATAGTTTCATTGGAGAGGAATAAAAATGCTCCAAGAAAGTAATGGAATAGGTAAATTGAGCACTGTTATAGTACACTTCCACCATTTCACAAATGCCCTTGATTCTTAATACCTCTTCATAACTTAATTGGTTGGTAGAAAGCACTTCATAGGGTGCAAAATCCCTGTAAATAATGCCATAACGGCTGCTCTCCTCTTCCATAAGAGAGCCCTTTAATATCTTTAAAAACCCCAGCTGCAATTGATCCGGCTTTAGTTGATAAACATCCTTAAAGGATTGTTCAAAGGAAGAATAATCCTCCAGGGGAAGTCCTGCAATCAAATCCAGATGCTGGTGTATATTTCTACCTTCTTTAATCTTTTTTACATTCTGACTGAGTTTGTGAAAATCCATCTTTCGGTGAATTGCCGCTACAGTATCCGGATTAGTACTCTGTACACCTATCTCAAACTGTACCTGTCCAGGCCGCAGGCTCCCTAAAAATTCAATTTCCTCCTCTGTCAAAAGATCTGCTGATATTTCAAAATGAAAATTCGTAATACCATTATCATACTCTTTAATAAATCTCCAAATCTCCATAGCATGCTTCTTATTACAGTTAAAGGTTCGATCCACAAATTTCACCTGGGGCACCTGCTTGTCCAGCATTAACTTTAATTCCTTTTTAACTAATTCAGTACATCTTAAACGTACCTTCTTATCTATAGAAGAGAGACAATAGCTGCAACTAAAGGGACATCCTCTGCTACTCTCATAATAGATTATTTTATTTTGAAAAATCTCTATATCCTTGTAAGGAAAAGGAATGGTATCAAGGTCTAATAAAGGCCTAAAATCAGTTACGGTAATACCATCACCCTTATCCTGTTTTGTTAAAGCACTGTCTTTAAATGCAATCCCTTTTATATGATTTAATTTCTTTTCACCCTCAAGATAATAGCTCACAAGCTCTCGGAAAGTCTCCTCTCCTTCGCCATACATAATGCCATCAAGGGACTCATTTTCCTGTAGACAAAGTCTTACCTTATAGGACGCCTCCGGCCCCCCGTACCATATTTTTGCGTCTTTTTGTACCTTCTTTACCTCAGAGGTAATTCTAGTAATCATATCTATATTCCAAATATAACAGGAAAAGGCAATGATATCGGCCTTCTCCATATATATCTTCTTTAAAATATCATCTTCTAAATGATTTATTGTAAGTTCTATTATTTTAATATTATCAGCATATTTATCTGCAAATGCCCTCAGACTATAAACTGCAATATTAGAATGGATATATTTTGCGTTAAGTGCGACCAGTAATATTTTCATTATTTCCTCCATCCATATATCTTGATACCATGATCCTAATTATCATTCTATCATAATTGTAGAAAGTTAATCTATAAAGTTTAGAAATATTTAATAATTCAGATTTATTTAACTTGAATTTTTCTTGATTCTTTGATGGATAATGTAGTATAACTAATGAGATAATATTGTTACAGTTCAGCCATGTAACAGAATTGAAAACTGATTGTACAAGTTTACTTGCATACAAGCAATTTTCATATTCTGTTGTATGGCGTTCTGCCGAAGCGAGATGTAGTGTATGCGAAATCGAGCTTATGGCTGAACTGTAACAGAATCTTTAAAATGCCTTCATGTGTCGTCTGGACAGATAGAACTTCATATGATATAGTGTCTTTTGTCTAATTATATATATTTTTGTAATAAACGAAGGAGAGTAGTATGCTAACTTTTGATCCAATCACAGCTCAAAACATAATGAAAACAGCTGAGTATTTCAAATATAAAATCAGCCGTACCAGTGACTATACAGTAGGCGCAATGTACATGTGGCGTGATTTTTATAATACAAGCTTTACCATCTTTGATGATATGATCTTATATAAAGTTAAATTTTTAAATAGAACTTCTTTTACTTTCCCAGTTGGCGGAGGCTCCTTTGATAAAGCCATGGAAGCAGTAAAGGAGTACTGCCGTTCACAGGATCTCCCCCTATGGTTTTGTACTGTTCCCAAAGAGGCTATATCTACCCTCGTAGACAAGTACCAAGGTACTATTCCTGGCCAACCTAGCCGCGACTGGGCCGATTATCTGTATCTGGCAACGGATTTGGCTGAAATGGCGGGACGTAGGTATAGTGGTCAAAGAAATCACATAAATAAATTTAAAAGATTATATCCTGACTATAAATATCAAAGAATTAATCCAGAGAATCTTCCTAGAATTATAGAATTTGTGAAAGACTATGAGATGAACCACGCTAAGGACGCAGCTTTAGCCCAGGAGGAATTAACTCGTACTTTAGAATTGCTTCCTTATTTAGAGAAATTTAATCTACCCGGTGGTTTTATCGAAGTTGATGGTAAGATTGTTGCTATCTCCATTGGAGAGGTTATTAACGACACCTTATATTGTCATATTGAAAAAGCTCTGAGGGAATATGAAGGTTCCTATCAGATGATTGTTAAAGAATTTGCCAGTGACATGATGCAATTCGGCATTAAATATATTAACCGAGAAGAGGATGTAGGTGATGAGGGACTTCGAACCTCAAAGCTATCCTATCATCCGATTGAGCTTCTTGATAAATATTGCGTTCTTATACCTTAAAAAATTTTATATTTTGGCTTCTCCTCCTTCAAAATATAATAACGCAAATAATCATCTAATAAAATTGCAAAGAAGGAAAGTAAAAACCAAATATTTGTAAATAGCAGGCATATCTGACCCAGAAAGTTATAGGGTAAAGAGGAATAATCCCAGACATTTAAGTCTAGCCATACATTAACAATTAATCCTGTTATCAATTCTACAACGGTTATAATTAAGGCAGAGATTACCATTTGACTAAGCAGTGCCATCTTCCATGAATAGACTTTATTTAAAAGGCCGATTAATACAAAGCAAATACCTCCTGCTATACACATAGAAATATGTGAATATCCACGAAATATATTCTCAATACCACCATATAAAAATCCACCTGTCAGGAAGAGGAATATATATTTCATAAAGTTGTTATAAATAATCAACATAGCATATTTCCTTTCAGGATAATAAAGTGTTAGTTATACAAAAACCGGTCAGGTATTTATATACCTTTCCGGTTTTTCTATATAAAATGACTGCGCATCATATATTTAAGTATACACACAATCCTTAGGGAATATCTATCTTTTAGACAGTTGGCATAAACATCACTACTCTGCCATTTATTGATTTTTAATCTTTGCTGCGCATCCTTAGCAGAGGGTTTTTATTCAATAGAGCATTTCTTTAAAAAACCTAAAAAACAACGTAAAAAAGGACAGCTATGGGAACTGTCCTTTTTTGGAGAAGGTATTTTTGTTACTTATGGGGTGTAGCAAAAACTATATAATGTATTGGGGTTTACGAATATAGTATAACACGCTGCATCAAATAAGTGTGCACAAACATTACAAATTTTTGTTCCCTTTTTCGTCATAATGCACAAATATACAGCCTTTTTCTCTGGAACCTGGCAGCTTTAATCTATTTTTTTCTATAAATGGTTCAATTATACGACAATAGCTTCACCAAATAAAGCTTCAAATTCTTCTCTACTAATTCTCTCTTTTTCCATCAATAGATTTACACAAGCATCCATGACTTCTCTATTCTCCATTAAGATGCGTTTTGCTTCTTTATAGCATTCATCAATGATTGATCTAACTTCCTCATCTATGCGATTAGCCACGCTTTCACTATAGCTTCTTGTATGGGCCAAATCTCTTCCGATGAAAACCTCATCATCGTCATTATCATAGTTTACCATACCAATTGCTTCAGAGAAACCATAACGGGTTACCATGGCTCTTGCTGTCTTAGTTGCAACCTTGATATCCTGAGATGCCCCGGTGGTAATATCGTCGAAAACAATTTCTTCCGCTGCTCTACCTGCCAGATCCACAATAATTTCCTGCTTCATTCTTCCCTTTGTATGGAACATCTCATCCTTTTCCGGAAGGGGCATAGTAAAGCCTGCAGCACCATTGCCCGTAGGTATAATAGAAATTGTATAAACCGGTCCTACATCCGGCAGCATATGGAATAATATTGCATGCCCTGTCTCATGGTAGGCGGTAATCCTTTTCTCTTTGTCAGTGATAACCTTGCTCTTCTTCTCTGTACCAATACCGACTTTGATAAAGGATTTCTTTATATCTTCATCACTGATAAAGCTTCGATTATCTCTAGCCGCACCAATTGCAGCTTCATTTAACAAGTTCTCAAGATCAGCCCCTGTAAAGCCTGCTGTTGTCTGAGCTACTTGCTTTAAGTCCACATCATCACCTAGAGGTTTCCCTTTAGCATGAACATGAAGAATCTCTTCTCTACCCTTAACATCAGGGCGTCCTACAGTAACCTTACGGTCAAAGCGTCCTGGTCTTAGAATAGCAGGATCAAGGATATCAACACGATTAGTAGCTGCCATAACGATAATGCCTTCATTTACACCAAAACCGTCCATCTCGACTAGTAATTGATTTAAAGTCTGCTCTCTTTCATCATGTCCGCCGCCCATACCAGTACCGCGACGTCTAGCCACCGCATCTATCTCATCAATAAATATGATACAAGGAGAATTTTTCTTGCCCTCTTCAAATAAATCTCTTACTCTTGAAGCTCCTACACCAACGAACATTTCAACAAAGTCAGAACCGGAAATGGAGAAAAAGGGAACTCCTGCCTCACCAGCTACAGCCTTCCCAAGTAAGGTCTTACCTGTTCCTGGAGGACCTACTAATAAAACTCCCTTGGGTATTCTTGCTCCAAGTTGAATATATTTTTTAGGAGATTTTAAGAAATCTACTATTTCCTTCAACTCATCCTTCTCTTCCTCTAAGCCTGCCACATTCTTAAAGGTAGTGGTTTTGTTCTCATCTGTGGTCATCTTAGCACGGCTCTTACCAAAGTTCATTACCTTACTGTTGCCCCCACCGACAGATGCTTGATTGGAAATAAAAGAAAATAATACTATGATTATAATAAATATTAAAACATAGGGTAATACAGATGTTAAAAACCAGTTAGGGGTATCAATATCATGATAATATACTTTTTCAATTCCAGCTTCTTCGGCCACCTTTTTGATTTCATTGACATCTGGTGAATAGAAACTTTGTTCCTTATTATCTTTCATAGTAACCGTTACTTCGCCAGTAGGAACCTGCTCATTGGGGTAAATATTAATGGATTCTATCTGCTTATTATCTAAATCCTTAATAAACTGGGTTTCGTTATATGCATTGTCATCCTTAAAATTAATATTGTCTGATAAATAATTTGCTCCGATGACTATCAGAAGAATGACGATAAACCATCCATATCCTTTCATCTGTTTTCTCACTGAATAACCTCCTTAATATCATTTAATGCTTTCCTGTATTTGTACACTTCATGGGTATCTAAGCAGATTATCAAGAGTATAAAACCATAGTATCTGCTTTATATAAATCGGCTTTCTTACTCAACAACACCTACAAATGGAAGGTTTCTATAATATTGATCGTAATCCAATCCATATCCTACAACAAATTCATCGGGAATTACAAATCCCACATACTTAACATCAACATTGGTCTCTCTGCGGTCTGGTTTATCAAGCAAAGTACATATTGTTAAGCTTTCCGGTGATCTTGTTCCAAGGAGCTCTTTAAGATAAGCTAAAGTTCTTCCTGAATCAATTATATCCTCAATAATCAGAACATCTCTGCCCTGAATAGTTTCATCTAAGTCCTTTAATATACGAACTCTTCCCGAGCTAACGGTTTCACTTCCATAACTACTTACTGACATAAAATCAATGGTAACAGGAATAGTAAGCCTCTTGGCTAATTCACAGGTAAAGAATATACTCCCTTTTAAGATACAAACAAGGTGTATACTTTTTCCTTCATAATCTTTACTAATTTGTGCAGCCATCTCTTTGATTCTAAGGTTAACATCTTCCTCTGTTATCATGACTCTTACATTATCTGTCATCTACTTATCCTCCAAGTCAATCATTTTCATCAATAGTATCTTTTTTGTAGTTTCATCTACTTTATACTTTTCACTCATCCGGTCCCAATTTCCTGGAATCCACATGATGTGACTACCATCTGTTACAAGAATTTGACTATCTCTTAATTTCCTGGGTATTTTCTGGTCAATAAAATAATCTTTTAGCTTTTTTGTACCTCCCAAACGATTGATTTGAATATAGTCGCCTTCTTTTCTTGCTCTAATTTCTACAGCATTCTCTATTTTATCATAATCAAACCATTTCGCACAACTATTTTTCGGAATAGATATATTTTTATCAAAGTCAATTATTTCTGTTTCTATTACTTTCATTATTTGGTATATATTTACTCTACCTGGGACTTCTATAGTAATGGGTGCAAATTTGCTTTCCTCTAAGGCTTCTTTACCCTCTTCCTTAAGTATATAAAGTTTTACCTCTTCATAATCACGCTCAGCAATAATTTTGTAGGGAAGATGTATGCGCCTGCCCACCTGCTTTTCCAACAAAGAAAGAACCGCATCAACATGCTTTGCTTCAAGATCCTTTCGCTTACCTGCTAGCTTTTCCAATATATTTAAAATAATTCCTTTTCTTATGACCACTGGTTCTGCAAGAATATCATGAACCGAAACCCTGTATTCTTTCTCTGTCTCTTTAACCAGCACCCCATACCTATCTAAAATATTGGCTTCCATATATTCCAAAGCTTCTTTTAACTGTAAAGCAGCTTCATTAATATTATGGATTGCCCCTGAGTTAATTTCTTTAATAGTATATGTTAGTATTCTATTTCGAATTTTATTTCTACTGTAATCCTCTGTCAGATTTGTGGAATCTATCAGATAGCTTATACCTTCATTATCCAAGAATTCTTCAATTTCCTTACGCTCCACACTAAGCAAGGGACGTATGATCCTAAACTCTTCCTTATCGGTAATAATCCTGCGATTAGGATCAATTCCTGAGAGACCCTTCATTCCAGATCCACGAAACAGATTAAATAATATAGTTTCAGCATTATCATTTTTATTATGTGCAATTGCTATTTTATTACACTTTTTTAATCTACAAGTTTCTATAAAGGCGTCATAGCGTACTTTCCTGCCCGCTTCTTCTTCAGACAAACCCCCATCCTTCGATAGTTTTTTCACATCAAAAGAATAACTGATAAAATCTATTCCCATATGGGTACACATTTCTTTAACAAAATTCTCATCCCTTGCTGCCTCTTCTTGTCGTATACCATGATTGATATGGACAACAATAAGATATGCTTTTTTCTCTATGCAAAGCTTTCTCAACACATACAAAAGGCAGACAGAATCGGCCCCGCCAGAAACTCCTGCAACAATCCTATCTTCCTTTTCTATCATATTATTCAATTTAATGTAATCCAATGCTTTACTTAACATCGCTATCCTATCTTTATTTATTAGTAATCCTTATTGTATTTCAGCAAAATGTACTATTATTCTAACCCTTTTAGATATATATTTCAATTCTATTTTCTTTATTTCACTTATTTTGTTACCAAAGTAAGATACAGCGTAAGTAAAACCAGATTTTTGTTAAACTAAAACTATTTTAACCATATTCCTGCAGTTATTACAGTCATATCATCCATTGGCATAAAATTATTTTGGGATAGAGTTCTATCAAGAATTCTATTTGCGATCTCCTGGGGGTTTTTATTTTTTATTTCCATAATGAGCTGCTCCAGAGCAGCCTCCTTATTCTCTCCCTTCATGCTATCTAAAACACCGTCAGTAACCATAATGATTGTATCTCCCTCATATAATTTCTTAGTCACCGTATCGTAGTCAACATTACCAAACATACCAATAGGCAAGGTGGTAGAGCTTATGGTTTCCACCCAATTATTCCTTTTTATAAAAGCAGCTGCCGCTCCAATTTTAATAAATTCACACATTCCCGTAAATAAATTTATGATACTTATATCTATGGTTGAAAAGGTCTGTCTGTCAGATTTTAATACTAAGCTGGAATTAATTAGCTTAATGGCAGTTTCCGCTTTGAAGCCAGATTCAATCATCTGCTCCAGTAAAGACATAACCATCTCACTTTCATCACCTGCTTCCTTACCGGTGCCCATTCCATCAGATAAGGCAAGCATATATTCCCCTGTCTCCATTTTTAAAATCGAGAAATTATCACCAGAGACAGATTCCTTCATTGCTCTGGCCACTCCAGTAAGAATTTTAAATTTAGTGTCCTCAATAAAAATAAAATCTTCATATTCCTTATCGATAACAGTCTTTGAAGCCTCTGATACAGTCATTTTAACACCCAATGCCTCAGATATGGACGCTGCTGCTTCCTTTGCAGTAATGCATCTTCCTCCCCGACATAGGGCAGTTAGGTAAACCTCCTTACGCTTATCTCCCCGTTCAAAGATAGTAATATCCTTCGTATGAATATAATCATTTCTTAATCTCTTGATTACTCTCTCTTCCTGTGAACGAGCAACTTCCACTCCTCCATATATATCACCTGTAATATCCTGTATTACATTAGATACCTCTTTTAGTTGTTCAGCAATCACTTCCCTGCTCTCTGAGATTCTATTGTGCCATATTTTATTTAGCTTTAGAATCTCAAATTCACGATTTGTTTCCGTAATAAACTCATCAGCACAGATACAGTCTGCTAAAAATCCCTCAGGAATATCCTCTTTCTTTATAGATCCATTTTTCTCTGCAACTTCAAACATACTACAGGTAGCCTCATAGGTCTCCTTGAGTTTATCCTCCCAACAATTGCTGCAGTTACTACAGTTTTTACAAAGCTTTTCTGATATCTCTTCAAAGATATTGTTTATTTCATTTTGTTTTAATATTGTTTGCTTCTCTGTAATGGTTTCCAGGGTTTTAGATAATTTCAAAAAGGATTCAGAAAATATTTTCATCCTGGTCTTTGCCACTTTCCTAAGATTTTGAGAAGCCAAAACCTCCTGTCTACCCGTACCTCCTGCCGCATCAACCCGGTAAATTAAACTTCCTGGAAGGAGGAGAAATAATATTGTGGCCGATGCCAGGGCTCCTATTTCCTGAAGACTAAATTCCATGCCGCTACCTATCATACCCATCAATGCAGCCGTAACCAAATAGATAGAGGCTGTAGGAAATCGCCCCATTTCTCTAAATACTGCTGGAAAAATGCCCATCATAGTATACATAGCCATATCTGATATGGGAGCACCCCTAAGATTTAAGACAAAACCGCATACTGCACCCGTAATGGTACCCTGACCAACGCCATATTTATAGGTGAAGAATAATATAGCAAAAAATATTATAGTTTCTATTGGTGCAATATATGCATTTTTTAAATCTGGTATGGCGTAAATAACCACAGCAACGATAACAGCAATACTTACCATTTGCTCATTATTCATTTTAAAACCTTTGGCCCTTTGCATTATATAGTCTACTCCGTTTTTAAATATTACTGCAGAGATTACTGCTATAATTGATTCAAGAATTGCCAAGGTCATCATCCTGGTCATATTGGTATTTGCTTTGATTTGAAATAAAGAAAATATTAATAACATAATAGAGGGCAATACATATTTGAACTGCTTTGGAATTTCTCTTTTTTTGTATAAAGGTGATTCCATAATTGCAAAGGTAGCAAGCATTGCCAGAGTGTACTTTAGAATCTGCGTTGGTTTCATTACTGATACCAGACCCAAAAAAGATGCCAGAAAAGCCATACCTCCCCCTGTTTTTCCAATGTATGATGTCGTAAAATAACCGATCACCAGAGGATTCATTCCGAAGAAGGATGCCCTCGCAATAATAAATCCTATAAGATGAATTAATAGTGCTCTTTTATTCATACTTTTCACTTTGTTTTCCTCCTGTTTCTCCACGTTAGTGCAAGACTGTGCTGTTTATTATAGGCAGGGGAAATTAAAATCTTTGTCAAAACATATAAGGAGGATTTAAAAACTTTTTGACAAGAACTCCATGAAAAAGGCGATAATCCCGAATTGAGGGGGCTAATACAATTTAAGATATTAAAAAATTCAACCTAAAATTTTCAAAAAAAAAGAGAGCTGTTAATACAACTCCCTAATAATAAATAGCGAAGGACGGATTTGAACCGCCGACACCGCGGGTATGAACCGCGTGCTCTCGCCAACTGAGCTACTTCGCCGAAGTGACGAACTTCATTATATCTGCTTTCTGAATGGTTGTCAATGCTTTTATTAATTATTCTTCCGGTTCAAAGATAATCTCATCCTCATAAACAAGACCTAGTTTTTCTCTGGCAATTTCTTCTATATATTCTTGTGTTTTAGTATGTTCACGAAAGTTCTCTATATCTGTTTGACGTTCCTTTTCCTTTTGTATCTGTGCGTCCAGTCTAGTCAGGTTAACCTGTGCTTTATCTTTCTCCTCCGACAAACCAATTCGGCGATAGGTTACAATTGCAAACAATATTAAAACTACAAATACGATTATTCCAATGCCTGTCCCCTCTTTATAGCGCCTTCTCATCTTTATATCATCTCCTAAAAAAGATCATGCTTTCTTTATAGCTTTTTTCTTTGAAGCTTTCTTTGTAGCTTTCCTTTTATCTTTATTTGAGGCTTTCCTTTTATCTTTATTTGAAGCTTTTCTTTTATTTTTCTTTGAAGCTTTCTCTTCCTCTCTATTTCTTTTTTCATCAGAGCGAAGCTGCTTCTTAGCTGATACAGTCTCTTTTCTTTTGTTTAATGCTATTCTAACCGATTTCAACCCTTTTTTCAATCGGATTATTAATAATTTAGAGACTCTCTTCACCTTAGTAAATATAAGCTTGATAATTTTTTTTATTTTATTCAGAACAAAGACAATGGGACTAAGTAAGGTACGAATTAGCTTTGTAATATTATTAACTATAAAATCGCTTAATATGTAATGATATAGTACCATTCCCAAGGACATGCCCATTATGGAGAAGCCACGTATAATTCCATCATTCTCTTCATACATCATGGCAAATATAAAGAGGCTGGCACATACCCAAAAAATCAAATCCTCAAGGGCTACAAAGAAAATGCCATGCTTAATAAGTCTACGAAAAACTCGTAGAACATCATAAGCAAGGAGTAACATAATACCCCACAGGATGGAAATCAAAAAGAAATGAAGTTCAACTGAGATTGCATAATTCATACAGGCATGCCTCCTACTTAAATAGCCTGCCAAATATCTTTTCTCCAGACTTACCATGAGCTGCAGCGTCCGAATATGTTAAACTGTCAATTCGTCCGTCAATATCCACTTCACCCTTTTCCAGGGTAAGACGATTTACATGTAATTCACTACCCCGAATCATCAAGACCCCCTGTTCCGTTTGAAGGAGTACCTCTCCTGCATCAAAGGAGAGCACGTCATTAACACCAGTTATCGTTGCACTTTTTCTTGCTGTTATATTTAATTTGTGACCTTTAAGTATCTGTTGTTTTTCCTCCATTAAAAAAGCCTCCTCATATATTTATACCCTTTGCATATATCTGTTATAAAAATCGAACAAGATATATCTTTTTAAGTATATGAGAAGACTTATTACTTCATGCCATCCTTAATTTACATTTCATGAATCAATTACATCTTTACTAGCAATATATTAAAGATACTTATATAATTCTTTTGCATCATCCTTCTTGGTTGTCTCCTGTATACCCAGTACTTCTACCTTGACAACCTTACTGCCAAAACCAATCTCTATTACATCGCCTACTTTTACTCCTACAGAGGCTTTTGCCGGTTTTCCGTTCACCATTACTCTGCCCGCATCACAGGCTTCATTAGCAATCGTACGCCTCTTTATTAATCTGGATACCTTTAAAAATTTATCTAATCTCACAATTTCTCCTATCCGCTTTACTGTATAGGATGGTTAAATACGCTGATTAAGATGAAAAATAAAAAGCTGTTTTAAATTCCCTACACCCCAAGGAGATTAGGACTTTAAAACAGCCTTTTTTTGTTTTCAATCAACTATGCGTTGATAACATCCTTTAAAGCCTTACCTGCTTTGAACTTAGGTGCTTTAGAAGCAGCAATTTCAATAGTTTCTTTTGTCAAAGGATTTCTTCCTGTTCTTGCTGGTCTATCAGATACTTCAAAAGTACCAAAGCCAACCAACTGTACTTTCTCACCCTTTGTTAATTCTTCTGTAACTACATCAATGAAAGCCTTTAATGCTTTCTCTGAATCTTTTTTGGAAAATTCTGTTTTCTCTGCAATCGCTGCAACTAATTCTGCTTTGTTCATGGATATGCTCCTCCTCTAAAGTAATCGTTATATTTAATCAAAGTTTTTTTACTTCCCGCCATAAAACGTCTTGCTCCATAGGGGATAGTTCACATAGACTCTGGCCTCTGCTCTCGGCTAGAGCAAAGACATCTATAAATCTATTTATAAACTTATTAGTGGCATTTGTCAAGGAATTTTCTGCATTTAATTGTAAAAAGCGAGACAAATTAACTATTGTGAATAGAACATCCCCAAATTCCTCTTCAATATCCCTCTTATCCCCTGTTTTTATGGATTCTGCCAGTTCCTCAAGTTCTTCATATACTTTATCAAAGACCTCTTCATAACCTGTAAAATCCATACCGGTTCTCGCTGCTTTTTTCTGAACTTTGTCAGCTCTAATTAACGAAGGAAATGCCTTGGGTATTGCAAGAATGTCTTCCGCTATACTCGTTTCTTTTTTTTCTTGCTTCTTTATATCCTCCCAATTCTTAAGTACTCCTTCACTACTTTCAACTACGGAGTCTCCAAATACATGGGGATGCCTGCGTATCATTTTCTCTGTCTCTGAAGAAATGACATCTTCTATGGTAAATTCCTTGTTTTCCTCCGCTATAGCAGTGTGTAGAGCCACCTGAAGCAAAAGATCTCCCAGTTCTTCACATAGATTCTCATTATCCTTATTATTGATGGCTTCTATTGTCTCATAACATTCTTCGATCAGACAGGTTTTCAGACTCTCATGTGTCTGTTCCCTATCCCAGGGGCACCCATCTTTACTTCTGAGTTTCCTTATGATGTTCATAAAATCATCAAAGCTGTAACTAGACATATTTCCTCCACAAGACCAATACAAAGCATTATTCCCTATTTCCGTCGACCCCCAACTATTGATAAGTTAAGGAGTTTCTCTACCACTTTGCCCATTATAACAGTTTCTTACCGAATATTTCAAGTATATAAAGTCCTAATTTGGTGTATTTTCTCATCAAAAATAAACACTTTAAGACTAAAGTCCTATTCTTGGATACCAATGATAAACACAAACTTCATTGAAGTCATTTAAAAATGCACTCCCCCTACTAAATGAGAGTGCATCTTAAGCTACATTTATTGCTCCATCTGTCTTCCTAAAAATGCAGCAGCTGTACTAGCCAGCTTAACCTCCAGGTCCCCAAATTTGGTTTTTGCATCCTTAGTCATGATAAGAACTGAACCAATGGCATCACCTTCACTGATAATTGGTGTTATTACCTGATACATAAACTCAGAGTCATCGTCATTTAAAATTTTGATAAAATTCTTATCATCCTTTCCTGCTACGATAATCTCACGTTCATTGATAGCCTCCTCTAAGCTACGACTAATTCCCTTGGTTAACAAATCCTTTTTTGTTGGTCCCGCTACCGCTATAAATTGATCCTTGTCAGTGATGGCAACGATATGGCCTGTAGTCTGAGTAAGGGAATCTGCATACTGTTTTGCAAATTGACCCAATTCTCCAATGGGCGAATATTTTTTTAGGATAATTTCACCTTCTCTGTCTGTAAATATCTCCAGAGGGTCTCCTTCTCTTATTCTTAAAGTTCTTCTGATTTCTTTTGGAACAACAACTCTACCTAAATCATCTATACGTCTTACTATTCCTGTTGCTTTCATATATGTGCTTCCTCCATTTAACGTAGTTTTAAAACATTGTTGTAAAATTTTTTTCTAATACTATTGTTTGTAAAATGGGAAAGTTTATACATTTATTTGCGATATTATTTTTTTTATTTAAATAATGGTTCTAGATCAATAAGACTTTAAAAACATAATAAATACAGTATATTGCAATACTATTAAATATTTATCTATATTCTGTATTTATCTTAGGCATATAATTCTTATGCAAATTTAAATACTTTGTCTTAATACATCAAAAGTATTAAAAACATCAATTATCCCATATCCCCAATCTCTGTTAGGATAGGTTAAAGTAGCGCTTCTTCGTGCCCCACGAATTAAGTACTTTTTGATTTCTAAGGTATCAAAGATTGGTTGATTTCCTCTAACTACTCCCCATTCCAGAAACAGTGCCACAATACCCGTTGTATGAGCAGCAGCAACTCCTGTTCCTGTATAGTTGATATAGCTTCCATCCAAAGCAGGAGCAATGTAATTTACCCCCGGAGCAGCAAGCTCAGGCTTAATTATATTTGTTCTTGTATAGCCCCTGCTTGCATTGACAAAAAGTGCACCATTGACAGGGTTATATGCAGTAACGGTAATGGGAATTATGGCCGTCCCCGGTGTTATAATTGTTGTATATAACTCTGGTTGAAGAAAACGTGTTTCTCTTGATATTAGATTTCCCATGGGAAGCCAAATATTAAAGCTGCCTCTTAAATCTCCTCCCAGATATACTGTAAATCTCCAGGTTCCAGATAAGGTATTAAAAAAATGAAACTGTATTAACTGATCTCCTGAGGCTCGTTCTATTATCTGATATTCTATATTTATTACCGTTGATTCAAAAATAAATGTGATCTTTCTTTTTACATTTATACCAGCCGCTATTCTTGGGATGTACTCTCCTGAGGGCGATAAGATATCAACACTGTAGGTACCTGGTCCAGCTCCCCATAGTTGCATGGTAAAACCTTTATCTTCTTCACCTACAAATAACTCCAAAGTTGTGCTACCAACGGCAGGATCTATCTCACCATAATAATGTCTGCCCAAATTACCTTCATTGCCAGCTGCAACAGCTACACCAACCTGTGGATAGTCTGCATATCTGGAAAGCATTTGAGATAAGGGTGCGGATCCATCGTGGGCAGATTGGGAGGTACCGATACCAATACAGATAGCAAGGGGGCGGTTTAGTTCTCGGGCTAAACTAAAACAGTAAGAAATACCCCACATAATACTATTTTCCTGATAGCAGATTACTCCCTCGGGGACAGAATAGAATTCTCTGATATACCTCTTTGCCTGAATTAGCTTTACAATTACCAGTTCTGAATCAGGTGCTACTCCAGCAAAGTCCACCTCATTATTCTCCGTTCCTGCTGCAATTCCAGCAAGCATAGTCCCATGACCATCATCGTCATAGCTAGGCACTACAGAATAAGGGTCCTCAGCCAAAAGTGCTTCATCAATCTGTTCTGCTGTATACTCTGTTCCAAAATATGTGTTGAAAGGGTGAGTCTCACCACTTTGTATCGTTTGATCCCAAATGGCTCGAATTTTGGTCCTTCCCTCCTGATTTTTAAAAGCAGGTAAAGTATAATTTATTCCCGTATCAATAATCCCAATTAAAACTCCTGCCCCTCTTAAATTAAAATCCGGAATACTTCGTATTCTCTGTATATCGGATGCTTCAATGCTAACCCTACTAGCCAGGGTATATAAATATGGCGTTATAAGCAATCTACTCCTTAATATAGCAGTAGAAAATGAAGCTACAGGAAAATGTATAATTGCATAGGTTTCATTAATATAGAAAATTCTAGCTCCAGGAAAAGCTTCTTCTATTGTGGGATAGGCACGGTAATCTACTATAAAATCGGCATATTCCTCACCAACAAATCTACTGGTTAAATCTTCGGTCATAATAATCCTCCATCCCGCTTCTTCATGGTAGCTCAAAACACTATATGCTGCCAAAGCACAGCGAATTTGGGCGGCAGTACAAATTTACCGATTGAAAAATCTGTGATTTTTCAATCTACCCTCTATATGATTCCGCTTCTTAGGTTATCAAAAACATTATATATATCTAAAATCCCATATCCCCAGTCTCGATTTGGATATTCAAGATTTACATCTCTTCTGGCACCTCTCATTAATAACTTATTAATTTCAATTGTACTCATACCAAGTAGATTCCCCCTGACTATACTCCATTCCAAAAGCATAGCTACAATCCCAGTGGTATGTGCTGCTGATATACAGGTTCCTGTAAATTCAGTAAAGCCTTGTTCCAGGGTTGGACCTATGACATTAACTCCAGGTGCAGCTACATTTGGTTTTACCAACCCTGTTCTTGTATATCCTCTGCTTGAGTTAAGGTAAAGACTATCATCTTCACTGTTATAGGCTGTTACAGTAACAGGAATTTGGGCATTTCCCAAGGACAAAATCGTAGTATAGGGATCCGAGCGAATAAAAAAGACACTATCAGCAACCAACCCCTCCATAGGTAGCCATATATTAAAACCAATATTTAGATTTCCTCTCTCGTACACATTAAAACGCCAGATTCCGGGAGAAGGATTTGAAAATCGAAACAAAATAAGCTGATCCCCACTCCTAGTCTCAACAAGGATATAATCAATATATATTATGGTGGGATCAAAGATAAAACTTATTTCCCTACTTTCATTTCTAGGGGCACTAATCCGAGGGACATACTCTCCAGATGGTGTTCTTATATCAATGGTAAAGATGCTTGGAGACTGACCCCATAGCTCCATTGAAAATCCAGACACATTTTCTCCGATGTTAAGTTCTACTACGTCATAACCAATTGTAGGATTTACTACACCAAAATAATGTCTTCTTGCATTTCCTTCATTTCCAGCGGCAACAACCATGCCCATACCTGCCCTAGTTGCTATGGTTGACAGATAAGTACTGGTAATGCCCCTCCCATCGTGGGCATTTTGCGAAGTATTTACAGACACACATAAAGCCATGGGTTTCTGTTGCAACCTTGCCGCCCTTAGTATATATTCAATAGCAAATAAAAAGTCTGTTTCCTGGTAGCAGACAGCCTGCTCTGGGATCAAGAAAACATCTCTTATAAACCTTTTTGCCGGTTTTAGCTTTACCACGACAAATTCAGCCTCCGGTGCTACTCCGGAAAAATTACTTTCTACAACTTCTGATCCACCCGCAATACCAGCAACCATAGTCCCATGCCCATTATCATCCCTGCTCCCAACGATTGTATATGGATCTTCAGCCTGTAATGCCAGATTTATCTCTTCTCTACTAAACTCTGTACCATAACTTAATCCCTCTGGAGGATTATCACTTTGAATTGTCTGATCCCATATTGAAACAATTCTTGTGGTTCTGTCAGCATATTGGAATATGGGATTGGTATAATCAATACCCGTATCAATTATTCCTATAAGAACACCCTGCCCTCTAAGGTTAAAATTTGGAATATTGCGAAGTCTTAAAATCCCTGATGCTTCGATACTTCCATCACTTACTAGTCCTAATACTGAGGGAAAGACATAATAACCGAACTCAACGATGGCATTACTTGTTATATTCTCTACAGGTAAGTGAACTACCGCTAATCCTCTATTTATAATGCTAATTGGATAATTTGGAAATTCATTAAGAATAGCTTCTTCTCCTGCATACTCAATCAATAAATCAGCAAAGCTCTCACTGATAATAGGATTTTCCTGCAAAATTATATCCTTCCTTCATAGGAAATCTTAATATAATATATATTCCATAAAAATAAAAACATGAAGCATCCAGCAAGTTCTTTTCATATTTTAAACCTGAACCCTATCTATTATGGATTGTAAGTCAGTAGCCAGCTCTGACAATCTATTGCTTGTTTCTGCCAATTCTCTAGTTGAAACAGTCTGTTCTTCTACAAAGGAAGCCGCCTGCTGGGTACCTGCTGCATTTTGCTCTGCAATGGCAGAAAGGGACTGCAGCATATCCAGAATCTCATCTTTAGCATTATTTATATCCTTTTCAGAAGCATTCATTTTCTCAACAGCTGCTTTGGATACCTTCATTAAATCTGATATTGACTGATATTTATGAAATGTCTCCATTACACTATGAAGCTGCTCATCGGAGGTTGTCCTGATTCTCTCCATACTCATGGATGAATTATTTACATTTTGCATAAGCCCTTTAATAATGTCATCAATATATTTAGTTGACATAGCCGATTGATCAGCCATTTTTTGAATTTCTTCGGCAACTATAGCAAAACCTCTTCCGGCAGCTCCTGCTCGGGCAGCTTCAATGGAAGCATTTAAAGCAAGTAAATGAGTTTGTCCTGCCATCTCGGATATGAGTTTACTGGCCTCTCTTATCTGCTCAGAGCTACTTTTGGTCTGTAAAATGATTTCACATATTTCATCCGTGGCTTTTCTGTTTTCATGGGCAGCATGAGATAATTTCTCAACATCCCTTAAACCGCTTTTTACCATCTCATTGACTTCCTCAGTTGATAGATTCAGCTCGATTACATAGTCATTGTTTTTATCTATTAATTTGCCTAATTTTGAAGCATTAGAAAATCCCATCTCCGTGCTATTTGCTTGTTCAGAGGCTCCCTGCGCAATGTTTTCTAATGTATCCGAGATTTGCTCCGTAATAGAAGCCGACTGAAGGGAGGTTGCAGCTAATTCCTGTGCTGTCGCAGTAACCTGATTTGCTGACTGAGCAATTCGTATGATTATTTCTCTTAGTTTTAATGTTAGGGACTGAAATGTCCCTGATAATATACCAATTTCATCTTTTTGCTTCAAATAGACCTCTGATATATTCTCCCTTAGATCCATGCTTGCAATCTTTTTCGATACTTTTGTAATACCTATTAAGGGTCTTGTTATGTTATATTGGAGTAAATAGATTAATCCAAAGCATAAAATCAGCACGGTAATCATTGCAAGAATAATGGTACGAACCAGCTTGGGAATAGCAGAAAATATCTCACTTTTATCCGCTGTTATGGCAAAAATCCAGTCCGTTCCAGCAATTGGTGCATAAGCAGCATAAAAGTTGGTTCCCTCCTGATTGTAACTAGTAATACCGGATTTATTATCTAGCATGGTCTGATATGCCTTTGACAGAGAAGTCAGCCTTAAATCCTTCTCAGCTAATTCTATGGGGTTATATAAGTTAGTAACTTTCTCTATATCCGGAGAAGCTATAACTCTCCCCTTCCCATTTATCATAAAAGCGTAACCTTCTTTCCCATAGCCACTGTCCTTTACGATATTCCCCAGGGTATCTGCTTCTTTGCGGGCAACGATAGCACCTGTAACTTCACCATCCTTTATAACCGGAATACAAATCTCTATCTCCGGTTTACGTGTAACTCTACTTATAACTATATCAGATATAGAGGCTTTCCCCTTCAATGCTTCCTTCACATAACTTCTGTCACTCATAAGTCTTACCGTGCCATCTGTGTAATTGGTGTATCCATTAGGAAGAACATATCCCATGTCCAAAAATGAGGTTTTCTTAAGCTCAACCTTTAAAGCCTCTAAATCAACCTCCCATCCCATCTCTATTATCTCTTCCTTCATGGCTATCATCTCCAATGAAGTGATCATTGTCTCCATTCTGCTTTCTGTAATTTTTGCACCTTCTGCTGCCAATAATATTAGAGTCTTTTGAGCTTCCGTCTTTAATGATGTGTATCCACTCTCTAAAGAAATACATCCAATTACCATTATCACCGCAAAAACCACAATCAAAAATGATGCAATCAATTTTGTTTTTATACTCTTCATAGGTATCCTCCCTTTGCTATATCCATTTATTTACCTAGATTTTATACAAAATTTATGCATTTTTCTCTCACGTTTCCATAAAATTCAAGTGAATTTCATGTGAAATAGTGCCATGATACCAGAAAATTTCAGCTTGTTGACACTTTCTCTTGCTGCGAGGTGCGAATCCAATTATTTTTTTATGTTATAAGGCGAAACTTTCCTCACAACAAAAAATGCTCCCACCAGTGCTGCCTATCCTATGAACAGGCAGCAACTTTTAAGGAGCATAACTATAATATATACATAGTTAATATTTATATGTTTTTATATATAGTTGTTTTATATATAGTTTTTTTATATATAATTGTTTTTTATATATAATTGTTTTTTATGCAAGGTTCTCATCCAATACGATTGTAAATGGTCCGTCATTTACCAGGGATACCTTCATTTCTGCGCCGAATTCACCTGATCGGACCTTGCCAAGTCTCTTACGCATACCTTCTAAAAAATATTCATAGAGCTCCTCCGCCTGAGCAGCCCCCGCAGCATTGATAAAATCCGGGCGGTTGCCCCTTCTACAGTCAGCGTACAATGTAAATTGGGATACCACCAGAACTTCTCCCCCTACATCCTGTATCGATAAGTTTGTCTTTCCATTTTCGTCAGCAAATATGCGCATCTTTATTATTTTATCAAGATAACGGTCCGCCTTCTCCTTAGTATCTTCCTTACCTACCCCGAGAAGGATGAGATATCCCTTCTTGATGGAACCGATACAGTCTGCGTCTACCGTCACCTTTGCTTCCAAAACCCGTTGAACTACTATTCTCATATTAACTCCATTCTATCAAAGCCTATAATTTAGGCTTTGGCTGCACTTTTGTTACTCAGATATAAAATTCAAAGTATAAGGTCTTATCTTAGAATATCCTTTAAAAAAGAGGTCCCTTCTATATGTTGCTCTATTTCAAAATACTCAAGCACTGTAGCTGCAATATCAGCATAGGACAATCTTGTTCCAAGATTAACACCCTTTTTCACTTTCTCTCCGTATATTACTATGGGAATATATTCCCTGGAATGGTCAGTAGAAGGTGTAGAAGGATCACAGCCATGATCTGCTGTAATAAATAGTATATCATCTTCTAAAAGTCCTTCCAATATACTGGGCAGCTGCTCATCGAAGTAAGTAAGTGCCTTCGCATAACCGTCTATATCGTTACGGTGTCCATATACCATATCAAAATCCACAAGATTTACAAAGCATATGCCCTCAAAATCTCTTTTTATTCGCTCTATGAGCATCTTAATACCTTCTGCATTATCCTGAGTTCGTACTGTATCAGTAATCCCTTTACCCGCAAAAATATCATATATTTTGCCCACAGCCAAAGTATCCAGACCTTTCTCTTTCATCTGATCCATCATGGTTGTAGACGGCTCAAGAGAATAATCATGGCGGTTGGATGTACGTTTATATTCAGGATATGCGCCTATAAAGGGCCGTGCAATTACACGCCCTACACCATGTTTTCCAGTCAGCAGTTCTCTTGCAATCTCACAGTAATGATAAAGTTCCTCTACAGGTACTATATCCTCATGTGCCGCTATCTGGAACACGCTATCTGCTGATGTGTATACAATAAGAGCTCCCGTTTCCACATGCTCCTTACCATAATCCCTAATAACATCCGTTCCCGAATAAGGTAGATTACAGAGTACTTTCCTTCCCGTTCTTTCCTCAAAAGACTTTATAATCTCCTCTGGAAAACCCTCAGGATAGGTGGGAAATGGTATTTTGGATACAATACCTGCTATCTCCCAATGTCCCGTGGTAGTATCCTTTCCCTTGGACTTCTCTATCGCTCTGGCAATGGTCCCTTCATAGGATGAAGCATCTTTTATCTCGGGAAATTTGTCTTTTACACCATCAATATGGAAAAGTCCTAGCTTCTTCATGTTAGGCATATGAAAATAAGCACTGGTGGATGCTGCATATAGGGTATGACTGCCAACATCCCCGTAAAGGTCTGCATCCGGAAGTTCACCAATGCCAACACTATCTAGTACTACAATAAATATACGTTTCATCAATTCCTCCATTCCTGGGCTTGTTTTTTTGCCCATCTAAATTTGTGCCGAGTGCGTCTTTCTCACGCTGGTTATCAAAGCTTTGAGTTAGATAACATTCTATATTATACTGTTTCAATATATTTCCTATTTACAGCTAATTGTATTATAGATTATATATGATTATTATGTCCATAATTTATTCACCAGGAAGGAAAAAGTGACTATCTTTTATGGCAGTAAATCAATTACCCCATAAGAGGGTTTAAGCCTTGATTGTACTATTGTATTAAATTGTATTAAATTTTGATAAATAAAATAGAAGAATATTGTTATTGGTAATTTTCTATGCTATAATTTACAAAGCTTATCAACTAAGAACTACGGAGGGTGGTATAGATGAAAAAGCAAATCAAAGAATTGATTTTAAAATATAGGCATGGATTTATTTTATCTTATTTTTTTATTTATTTGATTTGGTTTACTTATTTGGAGAATACTGTTACAACTCATTTTTCTCCCATATATTCAAGTTTAGATGATCTCATTTCATTTAATGAGCTGTTTATTATCCCATATTTACTATGGTTTGTTTATATTTTTATTACAGTGGCATACTTTTTTCTTACCTCGAAGCAGGATTATTACAAATGCTGTGCATACTTGTTTATTGGTATGACTATATGTCTCATTATATACACTATTTATCCAAATGGTCATTATCTCAGAGTCGATTTGGATACTCTAGGCAGAAGTAATATATTTATTGATTTACTCTCCAGAATCTACAGTATTGATACGGCTACCAATGTATTTCCAAGTATACATGTATTTAATTCTGTAGGTGCCTTTATTGCAATTAACAAAAGTGAACGTCTTCATAAAAAGAAAGGTCTGCAGTGGGCTACCCTTATCCTTACAATAATGATTTGTTTATCCACAGTATATCTAAAGCAGCATTCCGTACTTGATATCATCGGTGCTTTAGGATTGAACCTTATAATGTATGTTATTGTATATATTCCATCTTGGGAAAAGCTGCTTAAATCAGACAAAACTAAGCTATCGGATATAAAACCGACAATCTAAATATACAACGAATGCTTAAAGGGAATGTTGAAATTTCAACATTCCCTTATCTATATAATCTTACTTTATTCCTTTATATTGCTTAAGAGTTCTGCTAAGACAGTTATTCTAAAGTATTAGTTAAACCCATATATCTTTTTTGTTATATTATAGCCCATCTCGACAATACTGCGTCCAAACTTCCCAGGCAGATTCATGGACCTTCCCAGAATCTGCGATCTGATTTTCTTATAAAGGCGCTTATCATAATTTTTCAGATAATCCCACAGGTCTTGCTTCTTTGCTAAGCTTTCATCACTGCCTTCTTTAATCAAGAATACACTGCTTACCGTCATCATCATAGAAAGGTATTTAATCATGTAATTTTGTAACTTTTTACTCTTGATCTGCATTAAATCATGGGATTCAATCATTATCTTTGTAATCTTTAGCTGCTGATCAATACGTCGTATCATGACTTGCTCATTTACCGACTGATCTGCTCTGCCGATGAAGTATCTATAAAGATTTACATCCATATAATACAGGCTTTTTACATAAGGTAAGGGTTGAAAAACAAAAATGTTATCCACATAGAAGGTATGTTTTGGCAATTGAATTCCACAGCTTTTTAATAGTTTCGTACGGTAGATGGTAGAATGCATAAGAATATTCTGGCTTTGCTTAAAATGCATAATATCATCCCAGGTAAAAATCTGGTCCTTGGGTAATGCCCAGTTATAACTTATAACCTTCTTCTTTTTTGCATCTACTTTTTCATATACATAATTCGCCAGAAAAAGATCCGGGCTATTACCATCCGCTATGAGATTCTTCAGTACCTCCATCACCTGGCTTAGTGCCTTCTCATTTACCCAATCATCACTGTCAACAACCTTAAAATAAAGTCCAGTAGCATTGGCCAAACCTGTGTTAACTGCTTCTCCATGCCCTCCATTTTCCTGCTCAATTACCTTGATAATGTTGGGATACTCTCTTTGATATTCTTCTGCTATTTTCTGGGTATCATCCGTAGATCCATCATTTACAATGATGATTTCCATCTCATCACCACCGGATAATAAGGTGTCTATGGCATGATCCATATAAGCTGAGGAATTATAACACGGTATTACAGCTGTCAATAACTTCATGCTTATCTCCTTTCGCCGCACCTGCGGCAATCACCTGCTAAGGTAAATATTATGTGCATGGGGCGACTATGCCCCTATATCAAATTCTCAGGATTTAGGCTTTCTAGCTCTTTTACAATAAAACGTCCGTCTTTACGAATTAGCACATCATCAAAATAAATCTCACCGCCACCAAATTCTGGTGTCTGAATACAAACAAGGTCCCAATGTATGGCTGAGGTATTGCCATTAGGCGCCTCCTCATAGCAATTACCCGGTGTAAAGTGGAAGGATCCCATAATCTTCTCATCAAATAAAGTATCCTTCATGGGTTTTAATATATAAGGATTTACACCAATAGCAAATTCGCCAATATAACGAGCTCCTTCATCGATATCTAAGATATGATTAATGCGAGCTGTATCATTTGCAGTGGCTTCTACTATCTTACCATTTTCAAAACGGAAGAAAATATTTTCAAAAGTAACACCCTGAAATACAGCTGGCGTATTGTAGCTAAGAGTACCGTTAATGGAATCTCTGATTGGTGCTGTATAGACTTCTCCATCTGGAATATTCCTATCCCCTGCACAGGGCTTTGCCGGTATATTTTTAATAGAAAAGCTCAGGTCTGTTCCCGGTCCTACTATCCTGACCTTGTCTGTACGGTTCATATAATCAACCAGGTTCTTCATAGCCTTGCCCATTTTAGAGTAATCTAGATTACATACCTTAAAGTAGAAATCCTCAAAGGCTTCTACGCTCATATTAGCCAATTGCGCCATAGCTGCATTGGGATAGCGAAGAACAACCCATCTGGTTTTCTTAACTCTAATATCATGGTGTACGGGTGTCTGATAATAGGTTTCATATATACTCATTTTTTCAGAGGGTACATCAGAAAGCTCAGCTACATTCTCAGCGCCTCGTACCGCAACATAACAATCCATTTGACTCATTTCCTCTGAATCTATTTTGGCCATAAGTGTCATCTGCTCTTCTGTACAATTTAACAGCATTTCTCTCTGTAATTTTACATCCGTATAGTGAACAAAAGGTGTACCACCCACCTTATATATTTCTTTTACCAGCTGTCTTGCTAAATCCTGTGTGGAAGCTCCAATATAATGGACATATACCTTATCTCCTTTTTTTACTTCCATAGAATAATTCACTAAATTCTGTGCTAAAATTTGTATTCTCTCATCCATATTGCTTTCTCCTTGTTGTCAAATTTACATGTTTCTTTCATAACTATATTAGGGATATGCATACATTAAGTTTCAATTATTCCTCCAGATAAGATAAAAACACATTACCTGCAGCTTTAAATAGTTGTACACTATCTTGTATTCCAATTTTGCTCACCTTTCCCTTAGATGGATCGATTACCATTAGATTAAAGTTATCATATCCATATAGGATAACCGCCTTATTATCACCTGTCATTGCAATGATAGGGCGATCTTTATAGATATAATACAAAGCATCGTCAAGTGAAATACCCGTCAAACGTATGGGGGTGTATTTTGAGTAAGTTTTCATTAGGGAATAGGCCGTAGCATCCTTTCGATCAAATTGGATATTGGATACATTTACTCCTTGATAATCCAAAACCAATCTTATACAACTTAATATACTATCCCCGTCAAGAGAAGTCCACTCCATATTCTCAAATTGAGAAATTGTATGTGCGGATGCCTTTACTCCTCGTTCCCATATTAACTGCTGATTATTATTTAGTACAACACCAATTCTTTCTCTTGCTACGTCAATAGCATCCTTTGCATTATCATAAGCACCTTCAATACCACCTGTAATATAAGGGTAATAGTAAATTTGCTTCTGTTCATTCTCATATAACCTTACTGTAGGATCCTGAGTAATTACCGTATTAACTGTAGCATTTACTTTTGGCATTTCCTTCATAACAAACCCACTTGGCAGCGTCATATAATATTCTTTTATATCCTCTTCTGAAATCTTTGAGGATACACCTATGGTAGCAACTTCTTCCTTCTTTTTATTCATCAAATAATCTAGGGGTGCAGCCACAAACATTGACTGCCCATCCTCAGTAATCTTTTGCAGCCTACGTAGTTCTACAACGTTATCCTTAACTGTAATCCCTGTTACATAATAATCGGGAACCTCGTAGTTTTTTAAATAAGTCTTATCTACGGATGCTATTTCAACAATTTGTAGGGGTGCCATTATACTTCCATCTACCATGGTTGTAATATCCCCTTCTTTTACATAACCATAGATGATATTCGAATCCGCTTTATCCAACAATCGTACACAATAGCCTTTTGGAGCATTGATTACCTTCATCACTCCTGTTTCTAAATCCATCATATTTATTTTCTTGGACTTCTTCACATCTGCATTTTCCTGCCAAACAACATAATTTATCTCTTTGAGTACTACAACTAAATTCTTATCTATATCAGAAGCCAGCTCCACCAGTTCCTTGGTAATAAGATTATAAGAATATAGGGTATTAAAAATCTGTAAGTAAAAGATGTCCTGTGAACTTAAATAGGTCAGTTCACCTATATTCTCTTTAAGACTCTCATAAGGTTCATCCACGGGAATATATATCAGCTCTTCAATCCTATCTTCTGCCCTTATATACTGATATAGGATTAAAGCAACTCTTCCCTCATATTGTCCACGGTTCATATAACCATATACAAGAAAATTAATATTACCCTCTGCATCCATATTTAGAATACGAATATCATGTTGATCATATAAATCTCTCAAATAATCCGTTGTTGCCTGACGGAAGGAAAACACTTTGGTAATCTTATTATTTTCTAGATCATAAAACCACAATTCCCTGTTTCGTACAAAGGCAATCTTAGAATTATCTAAACCTGCTTTATTAGGAACATCATAATCCGAAGTAATTCCTAACTTTAGTTTATTATCTGACACATCTGCAAGACCAATATCAAAAATTGATTCCATATAGCGTTCATAGTTTAACAAATACATACGATCTGGTGAATAACGGACACGATAGAACTCAGTGACACGATAAACTTCGGGTACTCCCGCCGCCTGAGCCTGTATATAATAATTTAACTCAACAAATGCCGTATCCTCATAGATTTCTTTAACAGTAGGGATTATCTCAGTAATAATCTCTGGCTCCAAACCACCCCAACATATTAAATCAAAACTGGAATTTATATTTACATAAGCAAGGTTTGAATTATCAGCACTGCTTGAAGGCTCTAGATATTTTATCACATTTTCAGCTGTATCTTTATTCATAATTGCATTATGAAAGTTCATGATAAAATCTAGCTTTTCCCTTAAATATGCTCTCTCATATATTTTAACCCTTTGATAAAAATATATTTTTTCAGTTTTACGAGTGATTAATGTTATCTTAACCGCATACTCTTTCCCATATTCAAGCTCAGTACTTAGTTTTATTCTTGCAGTCTGTAAGTCACCCTCTTCTTCAAATACACTAACAGAATCGGATTCAATCAGACTATTGCCTACAAATTCTCTAACCTCATAGTTTAATTTCTTTATCTCAAAGGTTTCTTTATTAAGCTGCACATCAAAGGTCTGATCCGGCCCAAGTAAAGTTACTGCCTCACGAATCTTATTTGCATCCATATTGGTGCTATAGCCGTGTAGCAGATTAATGGTATTCTCACCAGATTTAATTGTAATTAAAGGAAATGTTGCATTTTCCATTTTAGCTGTATTATCAAAATCAAAGACTACTTCCTTGATATCACGGCTGAAATAAAATAATGAAGCAACAAAAACAGCTATTAAAATTATTACTCGGTATATTATTTTTAGCATCTATAATCCTTCTTCTACTTTTCATTACAAAATAATTTTTGCAGGCATGGAGAAAGATTTAGGAAATCCATACATCTTTGTAGATCTTCAATCTTTGCATCTTTTCCAGAACCACTTCTTTTCACTGCCCGGATTAATATGTTCTTAGGCGTATGCTCCATATCGATAAATTCCAGAAGCTGTACGCGGTAACCCTTTGTTTCTAACAGCTGCGCTCTTAAAGCATCAGTAATCAGAGCCGCCATACGTTCTTTTACTATTCCATATTTTAAAATCGGTTTTAAAGTATCGCACTTAATCTGCTTATTTAGCTCGTGCTGGCAACAAGGTACTGACAAAATAACCTTTGCTCCCCAAGTTACTGCTTTATCAAGGGCATAATCTGTAGCAGTATCACAGGCATGAAGTGTTACTACCATGTCTACACTACTACTACCTTGATATGACACTATATCGCCTACCAGAAACTTAAGTTTATCAAATCCATATCTTTTACTTAGCTGGTTGCAATTATTTATTACATCTTCCTTCAAATCCAGTCCAATTATATTGATCTCATATCCCTTTAAAATTCTAAGATAGTAATACATTGCAAAGGTAAGATATGATTTTCCGCAACCAAAATCCAGAATGGTCAGTTCCTTATCCCTTGGTAAATATTGCAGAATATCTTCGATATACTCCAAAAATCGATTAATCTGTTTAAATTTATCTGACTTGGATTTAATGACGGCTCCTTCCTTTGTCATAACTCCAAGATCAATTAAAAAAGGAAGGGGTTTATTTTCCTGAAGAATATAATTCTTAATCTTATTATGTGATAGAAGTTGTTCTTCTTCCTCAAGCTTTTTCTTTAAACCTGTCTTATCATCTCTTCCTTCCGATTTCTGATTCATCTTCGTTATTACAGTTACTTTTCCTTTCTTACTGACAAGGAGGGTTGTCTTTCCCCTTTTGTCTATTATCTCTGCCTGACGAAAAAGTCCTTCAAACCAAAAGGGTAATTGATCCATAAGCTCCTCACAAAGATAATTCCAGTGAAATACTTTCGTCCCTCTATATTCTGTTACCTGATAATACAGCTCATCCTTAATTAAAACTTTGCGAATTTTAACCTTAGCTGCTTTATCCTTATCAGTGGAATTACTTATTACTGCACTTATTAAATCATTAACGATTGAAACTTCAAAAGTCTTCTTAATTATATTATCCATTATCTCAAGTCCATTCTGCTTATTTTATCATAAATTACTATAGATTAATAGTTTGGAATAGTTTTATCTATATTTTAATTTAATTAGTTTTATCTATATTTTAATTTCTTTTTTATAATAGCACAACAATATTATTATTAATTTTCTCTTAAGCTTTCCTCTTAACTTTTCTCTTGGGCTTTTTCTTGGGCTTTTTCTTGGGCTTTTCTCTTAAGCTTTTCCTCTTAACTTTCTCACTTATTTCTTTATTATTCTCTATCACGCTTATCTACCCATTTATAAATGATACCCCTGCAATTTCACAATAAGCATCTGACGTGCATATATTAATAGCAAAAAGCTTAGGAGTATTTATATGTCATTTACAATCGGTAGAAGTTACGGCACAGGTAGAAATTACAAAGTGCCGAATTATAATGCTAATACTCAGAAAACAATGTCAATGGATGGCTCTTCAAATCCTACATCGCCATCAAGTCCTACACGTCAAACAGCTCCAAACCGTCCCAGCGGTACTACTCCTACTCGAACCGGCACCTCTACTACTCCTGCCACCCAGACACCTATGGTTCCCGGTTCTATGACTCCTGGCTCTATGGCTCCTGGCTCTACACCCGGTTCAATGCCTGGAACGATGCCCGGTATGATGCCTGGCACGACACCTGGTACTACACCTACACCTGTTAGGCCATCTACTCCGACTACACCTGCTAGGCCGTCTACTCCTACTACACCTGCCAGACCGTCCACTCCTACTACACCTGCCAGACCGTCTACTCCAACTACACCAATGGCTCCCGGTTCAATGCCTGGTTCCATGCCTGGTATGATGCCTGGTACAATGCCTGGTTCCATGCCTGGTACGATGCCTGGTACGATGCCTGGTTCCATGCCCGGTATGATGCCCGGTACAATGCCTGGTGCAATGCCTGGTAGGATGCCTGGTACTACTCCTGCTAGACCTTCTATTCCTACTACGCCTGCTAGACCATCCACTCCTACTACACCAATGACTCCTGGTTCTATGACTCCCGGCTCTATGACCCCTGGCTCCATGCCTGGTATGATGCCTGGTACAATGCCTGGTTCAATGCCTGGCGCTACACCTGCTAGACCGTCCACGCCTACTACACCAATGGCTCCTGGTTCTATGACCCCCGGTTCTATGCCTGGTACGATGCCTGGTTCCATGCCTGGTTCCATGCCTGGTAGGATGCCCGGTACTATGCCCGGTACTACTCCTGCTAGACCCGGTACCTCTACCACTCCTACCAGACCTTCCACTCCTACTACACCAATGACTCCCGGGTCTATGGCCCCTGGCTCTATGGCTCCCGGTTCCATGACTCCTAGCTCACAACCTATGGGCTTTCCAGGTAATGAAGACAATACAAATATGTATCTTCCTAATCATAACAGGATGCCAATGGGTGTGCCAATGGCTCCCTATGGATATGATAACTGTGCTGAATTAGACAAAGATGTTGAATACATGAAACAATTATATCCCAGTACAGCCAAAGCCATCCAAAGAGAGATCGATAACGAATGCAATATGATGGAATATGATGGAAGCTTTATGTTTGATGAGTACCCTGATAAGGTATATCTTGAAAGAATTGTGGATCATATATATGACAAAATAAAAGACATTGATGAAGAGCCTCAGGTTGAAGCTAATAGCCTATCCTTTTTCCCTCCAAGACGCAGAAGAGATCATCTTAGAGATTTAACTACCATTTTATTATTAAATGAGTTTTTCCACCGTAGACGCCATCGCCGTAGAAGACGTAGGTTCTAACTAACAAGAGTATACCCTCAATATTGCGCATATCTTAGTAACTTCCCACTAATAGTAGCTGCCTATTGAATGAATAGGCAGCTACTGTGCGTTAATTACCAGCTATCATTTAAAATTGGTGTAGCCAGTGTAATCTTTGTTTTATTGTTAATTTCATTATATGTTATAGCGATCTGTACATTAATTTTATTTCCCATAGTAATAACAAACTCATTTATCATTCCAGTATAAGCATAAACCGTATAAATGTCTCCTTCATCGTACTCATATGCTATGTCTCCTTGAAGTTCATTTACTAGCTCTTTGGCTATTTCCTGTCTCTTCAAAATCGAAAGATTACCTTCCTTATTTCCCTCATACTTTAAAGTAATCTGTTTGTTACTAACCTCCATACTATCAAAAGCCTTCTCCAGTGATTTCTTATACTGATCAATACTTTTTATTCCATCCAATACATTCAGCCTTGCAATAATATAGTGCTTGATTTTGACTGTTGTTCCATCTGCCTCTTCTATACTGATTAGCTTAAATTCCGTTGATGCATATTTAGCTTTTTTCAAAAATGAAAACTCAATCCGTTTCTTTTCCTCATAGATTTCTATATCCTTATCAATAATCACTCCAATTGAATCAGCAAGATTATATATAATATCTCTCTTATCTTCCTCACTTAGATAATCCTTATCTAATTCTGCAGCTATTTCTAAACTGCTCTGCATTTGTTCTGTATCAGATTTTACAAAGGCATCTGTTATTTGAAAATCTTCTTTAAATACCCGATTCATCACCATCTGCGTAGCTACTGCCACCCATAATACAGCTACAATATATAAAGTTACTCTTGTTCGCTTTAAGGAAAGTGTATGTTTCAACCTACTAGACAAGTCACCTAATATCTTATTATCCATTAAAAACCGCCTCCATAGTCAGAATTTCTATTAATTCACTTATTAGTTTTCCCTGAAAATGGTGGTTTATTCGAATTTTTCATGATATAATAGGATTAGAAGGAGGTATACAATGAACACACCCCTACTTTATAGAAGACGATTTATCCCAAATGAACTTATTCATCTTAAGGATGATGTTATTTTATTGAATGAAAAAGATTTGATTATAACACAATGGGTTACACTTCATCCACGTAAGGATATTGCCAGGGGCATATCTGCTTTTTATTTGGACAAAGGATATAAAGTAAGTAAAATTTATGATAAAAACAACCAAATTGTCTACTGGTATTGCGATATCATCCAAGTCAAAGCTCAACCGGATAAAAATACCGTCATCATAGAAGACTTATTAGTAGATATCCTTCTTTATGAAGACGGTAAGATGCGTATTATGGATTTAGATGAGCTATGCGATGCCTTTGATCAACAGCTAATCACTGAGGCAGAATTCACAAAAGCCCTTCGTACACTGAATAATTTACTACAGATTATTTATAAAGGGGAATTTGATACTCTAAAAGAGCCTGTAAATAAGGCCGAAGAGATTATTCCTCCTCCAACATTTTAATTCTCTTTATATGTCTCTCATCCTCTGAAAAAGGTGTATTTAAATAGGTTTCAACAATTTTTAAAGCATGACCCATACCAATTACTCTGGCTCCCATACAAAGAACATTAGCATCATTATGGAATCTGGTAGCCTCTGCACTAAAACAGTCATGGCATAATGCAGCACGGATACCCTTCATCTTATTTGCTGCTATCGAAATTCCAATTCCTGTTCCACAGATAAGAATTCCTTTATCACATTCTCCTTTTTGAATTGCTCTTCCGACTGCTTTGGCATAATCGGGATAGTTGCTAGCTTGTACATCACCACAACCAAAATCCTTATATTCAATCCCTTGGGAATCTAAATATTCCATAATTGCTTTTTTTAGTGCATATCCAGTATGATCATTACCAAGTGCAATCATTAAAAAGCCTCCATCCTATTCTTCGTTGAGTTTATATAGTGTCTTTTTTACTAAGCGACCCAGTTCTATATAGCATTCCTCATAATCCATAAGAGTACCTCCGTAAGGATCTACCACATCGCCCATTTCTCCCGCAAATTCCTTAATTGTATATACATCCTTTACCTCAGGATATAGCTCATTAACTTTCTTCTTATGCCCTGCTGTCATTGTAAGAATAATCGTATTCTTATCAATATCCCCTTCTTTTAATCCCTTGGAAGAATGATTATTTATTTCTATTTCATGTTTTTCCAGAACAAGCAGTGCTTTCGGATTTATAGGCTCAGAAAAAAGGACCACCAAACCTCTTGAAATCACTTTCATATCACTGACTTTTTCAAAATTCTTATAGATGGCTTCTGCCATTGGGCTCCTGCAGGTATTTCCGGTACATACAAATATAAGTTTTTGATATTTACCCATTATAACCTCCATACAAGTGCATTAATAAAGAACATAGAATGTGCCTTTGGCACATTCTCCGTGCCCGAGTGCATTGCGAAGCAATAATTACATTACCGCGAGGTGCACATCCAATTATTTTTTATGTTATAGGACGCAATTTCCTATAACTAAAAAAGTTTTTATATTATTGTATCACGTTTTACTAAATTAAGTTCTGATTAGCCAGTTAAACTTTTTCAATACGATATCCGGCTGCCTTTAAAAGCCGGTTCATAATAGCCTGTCCTAAGCTGTTATCTGAAAAGCTTTCTGAGTAAATATACTGGGTATGCAATGAATCAAACTCTCTTAATATACCATAAAGTCCTGCAGCAATGGATGATTCATCCTTTCTAGAACCTATAGTTTTTACAATTCCATATTGATAATAGGATTTTGTTTCATCAGTAGCAATTACCCCCACACGAATACCCTTATCCAAGTGTTCTTTTACTTTATCATTAATCCTTAGAATAACCTTATTAATATCACCTTCATAAATAATTAGAGTACCTTCTGGCGCATAATGTCGGTATTTCATTCCCGGTGCCTTGGGTACCAAATCAAGGTCTGGATTCATATTCAATATTGCCGGATCATAATCAATATCACCAATCACATTGGTAAGCATGGCCCTAGTGATACAACCTGGCCTTAATATCAAAGGCTGCTCACCAGATAAATCTACTATGGTTGATTCCAGACCAAGGGTCGCCTTTCCTCCATCAATAATCATATCGATCCTGCCCTTTAAGTCCTCACGCACATGATCTGCAGTAGTCGGACTAGGTTTCCCAGATAGATTTGCACTAGGTGCAGCCACAAAAACCCCTGCCTGGGCTATTAAGCTCTGGGCAATTTGATTAGCCGGAAGACGAATTGCGACTGTATCTAACCCTCCTGTGGTCTGATAAGGAATGCAATCCTTTTTCTTCAAGATGATGGTAAGTGGTCCCGGCCAGAAGACTTCAGCCAACTGATAGGCTTTATCTGGTATATCTTTGGCAAGGGTTTTTAAATCCTCTATTTTAGTTATGTGAACAATTAACGGATTATCAGAAGGTCTGCCTTTTGCTTCATAAATCTTCTTTGAAGCATTTTCATCTAAAGCGTTGGCACCAAGACCATATACAGTCTCTGTGGGAAATGCTACCAACCCGCCAGCTCTTAGTATCTTTGCAGCTTCTTCTATGTTCTCACTAAACATTTCTTCTGAGTCTAGTACAATAATTTTTGTATCCATTAATACACTCCTTACAGCTAAGTTTAGCCATGAGTCATATTATAGCACTATCCTATTATAAAATCAAACCCTTACAATTTTCAGATTGAGTTAGTTATACTTGATATATGTAATTCCAGCCACATTAACCCCCAAAGTTTTTGGAGATATTGTTATTTGTGCATTGCTTGTGGACGACGTAGATGCCAAATAAACTTTAGAAGAATATGTAGAACTATTCCATGCAATTCCTATATAGTGAAGTACCATACCCAGCTCGTATTAAAGATTTCCTATTTCTTCTTTGCATTAATCTTAAAATTGATAACTTTAGCACCATTATAATTATTTTTACCTAAAACAATTATAGTAGCTACTCCAGTCTTTTTATTATTTAGGTAAGTCACGGTATAATCTTTTCCAGAAGTTAATTTCTTTTTGCCATCATATATTGTAATGCCTGGTTTAATTGGTTTCCCAGTATATACCTGATCCTTCACTTTATTAAATGTTAACCCATCTACATCCTTTTGATTTGATACACCTAATAGATTTTTTATTTTATATGTGTAAATATTGTTATTCCTATAACCATTTCCGACAGCTGTTATTACATCTTTATCTACATGAATGTCGAGTACTTGTTCAATATTGTAAAATGTCCCACTGGTTACTTTTTCAGTAATACAATCATAAATAACAATTGTTCCTGTATCTCCTCTGGTTCCTGTAATTACAATCTTATCTTCAGCTAAAAGGATAGCATCTGAAATATTATATATCTCTATCATTTCCTTGTTTATTACGTTAAACTTAGAATCTAAATGATATAGTAGTGTAGAACTTTGGTCACTAGCATAAACATAATAGTCATTGTGATTACCTTTTAGTAACACAGGGTAATTTATTGCATTATCAAAATAGAGATGGCTCAGAGGTATGGTCTTGATGATCTCAGCATCTCCGTTTACATTAATCTGATACAAATAGAAGGCTCCCTTAGATTGATCAATATTACTCAATGCTAAGAACGTATCATTGCCTTGGTAAGCAATCAAATTGGATACTCCAGATCCTTTTTCATCAAAGAGCATTGCTTTACCGTCCGTTATAATATTTCCAGTTCTGTCTGTTACCACGATTCTATCACCGCCAGCAAATACATCCTCCATAAACATGAGGTTTCCATTCGCCAACTCCTGAATTTTATCCATAAACTGACAGCTCTGGTTTGTTTCAAATAGCTTTTCCCATATAATTTTACCTGTATCTATGTCTAACTTACATAACCATCCTGCATTGACAATATTATACCTTGAGGTGGTTGCTCCGGTAACCCTTCCTCTGGCATAACCCCCTACTAAAATGTTTCCATCTTTCAAAACTATCATATCCACATAAAAGACTCCATAAAATGTTTCATATGAAATATTACTATTACTATTTTCAGGCTGGCTCTTAATTGTATAAGTCCACTTAATTTTTTTATCTGTTCCGTAGCATTCGACACGAACCAGATCTATTTTATCGTCATACCTATCATAAATACGATCTGCCACCACAACATGTCCATTATCTAATATTAATAAATCTCTCGTATTCGTCTTCTTTGCAGTCACTTCAGTATTCTTCGTGAATACGTTTATCTGTAATACTTTAATTATCTGTGCCTTCCCCTTTTGCTCTCCTTTTAGCAGAATTACAGTTGTTCCCTGTGCCTTTGCCTGGTAATAACCTTCATTTGTTACAGATACAATAGAAGGATTCAATGATTCAAATAAAAGATGACTGTATGACGAAGCTAAAGAAGTATTATATTGAAAATATCCTACTGATCCGACTTCTAAATGATAATCTTCTCGGAGTTCCTCTTTACGTACCTGTGGGAGCGATGGTTTTGGCATAGATGCTGATGAATCAACCTTCTTAAATGAGATATTATTACTTTTAGTATAATTATTTAGGAAACTGCTTTCCTGTCCATAAATTGCCTTGAGTTTTTCACACCCATAGAATACATTATCACCTATTTCCTTCACTGATGCAGGTAGATAGATCCTTTGAAGATTAGTACAATAAGCAAACGCTAAGTCACTTATTTTAATTGTATCCTTATTTAATATAACACTTGTTATGTTGTTGTTTTTATAGAAAGCATAACGATTGATTGTCTCTACTTCCTTTGGAATGCTCACCTTCCCGACACAGTTTGTACCATCAATCAGGACACCATTTATAATTACTAGGGGATTCTTTTTCTTCTGATTGATCATCCATGGGGTTCCTGTAAAAGCATCTTCACCAATAAGTTTAGCATTCTTTCCTATGGAAATATTAATGATTTTGCTGCATTCATAAAAAGCCCTTGCTTCAATCTTACTTATTACCGGAATTTGAATGTCTTTTAATAAAGCACAACCTTCAAAAGCTCGTTCACCAATTTCATCTATGTTGTTCAACTTTATACTACTCAAACTTGTACAATGGAAAAAAGCTTCGTTTTTAACACTCTTTACCGTATTAGGAAATATTATAGTCTGCAACTTCTCACAATCTCGAAACATACCTTCAGGTATTTCGTAGATTATTGCATTAATTGTAACATGTTTCAGTTTTGAACAGTAAGCAAATAATTCATCGCCTATCATTCGAACTGTATCTGGAATAACAATCTTTTCTAAGCTAGTACAATGGGCAAATGCTCTATCACCTATTGATTCTACTGATTTCGGTATTATAATCTCTGTCAGTGATTTTGCTGCTAAGAAGGCCTTCTTTTCTATATAACGTACGCTATTTGGTATGATTACCTTCTTAACACTATTTCGCCATGAAAAAGCATTTTCACTAATATGTGTTACATGCTCTGGAATTTTTACTGTTGTATCCTTTCCATTATATTCAATCAATTTAAATTCATCACCATAATTTTCTATAACGAAGTCACTCTCAGCTGCCTTTACATGATTAAGATTGAGTAAAAATAAAACTGATAATACTATTAGAAAAAGCTTCATAACATTCATTAGTTTTTTCATATACCTTCTCCCTCCACCAGTTAGGTAAATTTAGTCAACACAGATAATATCATCTATTATATCATATCAATATATTTTATACCAGTTACTGTCAACTCTAGAGTCAAGTATTTATTGGCAGTTTCCCATTCAGTTTTCATTTATAATTTATTTCAAAAATTCAATTCTTCATATTATCTTGTATTCCATCCTCTTTCTTAACCATAATACTCTTCCTATACTCTCCAGGTGTTATTCCTTCACTCTTTTTAAATGCACGGCTTAAACTATTGGCACAATTATATCCTACTTTAACCGCAATACATTCAATTGATTGGTAGGGATCTTCCAGATACTCTTTTGCCTTTGTTATTCTTAACTTTTCTAAATAACCAGTAAAATTATAACCAGAATATTTTTTAGAAAAATGACTAAAGTTAGAATAAGATGCCCCTCCGGTTAAGCCTTTAGTAGAATCAAATTTACGAAAAGCCAATTGCAGACCATACATTGGAACATAATTGAATAACAAAATAATTATTAATGCAGGTAAAATCATTAAATATAACTGGTAATTTTTTTTAATGTGCCGATAAACTTTATTTTCTTTCACTTCGAAACCTCCCTTCGATTATAAATTTGCTTTACTTTCATACGAAACCAATTATCCAGTCCGTTGTAATTTCATTATACAATTTGCCTATAATTTTTAACAGAATCAATATTTTAATATCAATATTTCACAGTTTCCATTCAAAAAGTGCACGCCAAAGGGATATTTTGAAAATTGTAGGTCTTCAAAAATAGATTCTTGCGTAAAAAATCGGCATCTGTTACTTCAACAGGTGCCGACTTTTTATTAATTTATAGCATTCTCATTTCATAATATAGGTTCTAACCGATATAATATTTGTTATATCTTACCAATGAATTCATTATGCTTATCCCCTTTTAAGAAAACAGGAATTACCTCTAGAGGTGCTTCCACCAGTACCCTTTGTCCTCCTTCATACCTGGTTCCGTCGTGTATGCTTGTCCATACTATTCCATGCGGAAGATATACTTCTCTTTCATACATATCTTCCTGGACAACTGGAGCTACTAAAATATCACTACCAAACATGTATTGGTCTTTTAATTCCCAGCAGTTTTCATCTTGAGGGAACTCATAGAACATTGTTCGCATAATCGGACTGCTCTTTTCATGGGCTTCTTTCATAAGTTGTCTAGTATATGGACGCATGATTTCACGAAAATGTACGTACTTTTCTAGTATTTCATAGACCTCTTCACCAAAGCTCCAGATTTCGTTAGGTCCACCGCTACCCTGAATTTCTTCACCATTCTTTTTGATCACTTTTTCATATGAGATGCGGTCTCCATGAAGACGCATAACCGGGCAAAAGGTTCCGTATTGGAACCATCGTACCAATAGCTTACGAAAGCCCTCATCCTCAGGGTCTCCTCCGGCAAAGCCACCGATATCAGTAGTCCACCAGGGAATTCCCGCGATGCCCATATTAAGCCCTGCACATATTTGGCGTCTAAAAACTTCATAGTTAGAATGTATATCGCCTGACCAAACCAAAGCACCATATCTCTGACTTCCAGCCCACGCACAACGAACCAAATTTACTACTTGTTTTTCTCCTGCTTCTGTCATGCCATCATAAAAGGTTTTTGAAAATTGCTGTGGATAGATATTACCAATTTGCACATTAGGTCCCATATGATAGCGATAATTATCAAAATCATAGACATTATACTCCGGCTCTGCTTCATCAAGCCAAAATACTTTAATACCATAATCATAGTAATTCTTTTTACACTTTTTCCATACATAATCTCTGGCCCTTGGATTCGTTGCATCGTAGTAAACACTTTCTCCCTGAAATCTCATACTAATATTCACACCTAGCTCCGATTTAACCAGAAGGTTATTATCCTGCATCTCTGCAAAGTTCTCACTTTTATAATCCACCTGTGGCCACACGGATACCATAAGTTCAATTCCCAGGGCTTTCAGCTCTTCCACCATGGCTTTGGGATCAGGGAAAAATTCTTCATCAAAGCGATAATCACCCATTCTGGGCCAGTGAAAGAAGTCACATACGATTACATCAATAGGAAGGTTTCTTCTTTTATATTCTCTTGCGACCTCTAATAATTGTTCCTGATTATAGTAACGCAGTTTACATTGCCAAAATCCCAATCCATACTCAGGCATCATCGGTACTCGCCCCGTAGCTTGTCCATATGCCTCTTCTATCTCAGCCGGAGTGTCACCGGCAGTGATCCAATAGTCCATTTGTTTTGTACTCTCGGCATACCATTCCATAAAATTATTACATAAGCTAACACGACCTACTGCCGGATTATGCCATAAGAAGCCATAGCCTTTACTAGACAATATGAATGGTACACTAGCTTGAGAATTACGGTGGGCCAGTTCAAAAGTACAGTTTTTGATATTTAAGACTTCTTGCTGGTACTGACCCATACCATAGAGTTTTTCATCCTCTGTACCTTCAAAAGTGACTGTTAGTCGATGATCTCCTCCTAGGATTGGTTTATAATGTCTCGGTCTCCTATTTAATGCGCCTCCAGAATCAACTTCACGTAATAGAATATCACCTTTCTGATTATAAAATGTAATGTTACACCCGCTGTTCCCCCAGAATTTCTTTAAAACCGCTTTTATTTTTCCATTTGTAATACTTGCTGTCTCTTCTTCGATGTTTATGGTGGTTTTTAACATTTCACAGGGAAGCAGTGCATAGTCTGTATCCAAGACATCCTCCATCATGCGCCCTCTTACTCTGAAGCTGTTTTTGCCCCATGGCTCAATAACTAGAGTTTCTCCTCCGTGCGTCCATACTAAACGATTTTCTTCCTTCCAATAAATTCCCATAAGACCTCCTTATAATGAATTTCGCCTTTATTTAGTAGAATTATCATAGGATTATCCTGCTATATGAGAAAAACGTAACACTATGTCCTACTATTAATTACATTATATTGATATATAGGAGGGTTTTATTATAATATTCTGTCGATTTATATAATAATTTTGATGTAACAATCAAATTCTAACAGCTATTCCAATCTTCTTTTACGGTATTGGGTAGGAGTACACTTCATATATATCTTAAATACCTTAACAAAATAACTCTCACTATTAAAACCGGATAGTATGGCAATATCAATAAGCTTTTTATCTGTTGTTCTTAACAACTTTGCTGCTTCAGATATTCTTAAACCATTCAGGTATTCCATTGGAGGCATGGATAAATGCTTCTTAAAATATTTACATAGATGACCTTCACTTATAGGAATCAAATCAGCCAAATCTTTTAGTTCGATTTTTTTTGTATAATTCTCTTTCATATAAATTAGAACATGTTTTATCCGTTGTTCCATGGTACTTAATTCCTTGATCTCTAATTCATCTCTCCCTGAAAAATGGTACAAACGGTATAGGATTTCATAGATTCGTGCTTTTACTAAGATCTCATATCCTAAATTTCTTTCGAAATATACTTCAACAATATCTCTCATTAAAGGTAGTATCTGAAGCTGATGTTCATCCTCTTCTGAGAAGTATGCCGGTAATACACTATTTCCCTCATAGATGGGATAAATATATTTTTGCTGAATGATATCATTAAAAAAGCTGGATAAAAAATCTCTATGAATAACGACTGCAAAGAATTCTACCTGTCCAGCTTCTAAGGGATATGCTCCATGGACCTCATTAGGTTGAATAAATACATACTCACCCTCTTTTAATCTATAATACTTGCTACCTATTTGAACTTTGGCGCAACCTTTGGTTATCACCAAAACTTCAGCCTCCTCATGCCAATGAAAATATAGTATCACCTTATGGTCTTGATCAATCCTACTTTTATGAACACTCATACGAAAAAGATGATCGCCATGAGCAACATGTTCTTTTAGCTGTTGTTTTTTATCTACACTTATGTGCTTCATAGATATTATCTCCATAAGAAAGTGTCGGCTTTCTGACACTTCGCGCCCGAGGGGATTGCAAAGCAATATACTTCATACGCAAATTCATTTGCGTTATACACTGAGGTGCGTATCCGAGTATTTTTTTATGTTACGCAATTTCCTAAAATATCTTTTCATTGACCTCCGGACTCTAAACCACCTTTATTAATAAATTCCAATATGGCCAGATGAATGCCCCAGGCAAGTTTTTCTTGATATTCATTATCTTGAAGCAGTTTTGATTCTTTTACATTAGTGAGAAAACCACACTCAACAATAACCAAAGGACACTCTGATTTCCGTAACATATAGTAGGTATCATTGGACTTTGCTTGGCGGTGGTTTCCATCACCAATCGTCTCCTTTAATTGGGTTTGAATCATTTCTGCCAGCTGCTTTCCCTGAGAAGATTTCGCATGGTAAAAGACCTGGGCTCCCTTAATAGACTCTTGGGTAAAGCTGTTTTGATGGATACTGATTGCCAAATCTGTATTATTCGATTGAATAACATTAACTCTGTGATCCATATCCGCTCTTTTTTTATTGGCTGCTGTTGTAGAATCTAGTCCTACATCCTCCTCACGGGTCATGATCACCTTAATATCATTTAATTCCAGCAGACTCTTTAGTTTTAATGAAATACTCAGGTTAATATCCTTCTCCAATACGTTATCTATGCCGACTTTTCCCGGATCTCTCCCACCATGACCTGATACTTCTATAGGAAAGGAAGATGATCCATCTCCTTCTCCGGATTAAAATCCTTGGATCCCATATACTTAAGGATGCTATATTCCAGCCATCTAGCAGGATAACTATCTTTAAGCTTTCGTAAATCACTAGTACATACTAAGAGCTTACCCTCACCCACCTTAAGCTCAAACACATTACCTAATCGATGATTACGTTCAAAATTATCGATTGTCCATACAAGAGGCTCAAGATCAGTGCCATCTAATATGATTGCACGGGAGGCAGAAACTATATCATACCATTGGGCTGTTGAATACCTTTCTGTTGGAAATTCATCAAATAATACATGATCTTTGTCAATGAATAGGCCATGAGTTCCAATGGGTATTGCTCTACCCATACTTTCAGAAATCGTTCTAAACATTGGATAACACCAAAAATCCGTACAGTAGGTTCCTTCAATGGAGTTTGAATTATCAAGGTTTGCGGGATATAGTAAAACCTTTCTGCCCTCCTTAAGATTAAGGAGCGCTTCCTCTGTGCAGTCTGTTATTACTATGTCTCTATCTGCTATCTCTGCCACACCTTCCGGATATAGCCATATATCATAACTATTCTTTATCTGAGTTTGGGCAAGGCCTACCTCAAGTTTTAGCTGTTGTGGTGAATCTACATAGGGCATATCAACCACTAAGTCACATAGCTTTTCAACTCCATTTTGGAATTCACCCATAACTTTATTTTCTTTTGAAAAAATAATTTTATCTTGTTTTAAGATAGTTAACTCCACTATCGGATTTATAATTACTTCTGGTTTAAAGGAGGTTAGCTTAATACCCACATTTACACTTTCACCAGCTTTAAATACTAACCTTTCAAGCTCTGCAAGTACAACTGTGTCCCAGCAGAATTGCTTCCATTCAGAGGAAGATATTACTCCTTTCTCTTCCATGAAGGAATTTAAGACACCCACAAGCGCTGTTCCCTGACCTGAGAAATCCTGCAAGTCTAAAAGCTGGAAGCCTGCCAGTTCATTGCTTCGCATAGCAGCTTCAATCTCAGCCTTATAGCATTCTGCCGCAAATCTACCAGATGCTTTAAAAAACAAATCTGCCTTATGAAGCAGACCCTTAGCCTCTAAGCGTTTTTGAAATACCTCTAAATTTCTTGCCTTTAATACTCCCCTATACTTACTTATTTCCGTAAAATCCGGATACATGGCATACTGGCCTACCTCATGGGATACAACAGGTACTTCTGGAATAATCTCCTGGGAAGCATCCATTTGAACTGTCTTTGTCCCCGTTTCATATTGGATGGTAATATCCCCTCCTGCTGCCTTATCTAAGGATGAATCCCCGGATAAATCCCTGGGACGTATGATCTCGTCATAATTATGTATTGTATCCGGTGGTAGGGTTTGAATATGTCCCTGGGGGGCATCACACATGGCATAAGAACCACGGAAAAGCCTCTCCCTAGAGAAGCGTACCCCGCAGAAGAAATCTTCATTCTCTAATATGCAGGGCATAAATTGAAAATTATTTGAACCCTGAGTATATAAAGGCCTATTATCGTAAGCTCTATATCCACCCAAAATTTCATTCACTCGGGATTTATTACCCCATAATTCATTTCCCATGGACATCATAACAAAAGAGGGGTGATTTCCAAACTCATCCAGGATCTTGAATCCTTCCTGAATTAAATATTGCTGCGCTTGTTCATCATGATTTTCCTCACCCTGAGCAGTTACTGTTCCCCAAAAGGGTAGCTCTGGCTCCATATAGATACCCAATATATCTGCGGCCCTAAAAGCTGCTTCTGGTGGACAACAGGTATGAAAACGGTAATGGTTAATACCAAATTCTTTGGCTTTTTCCATAACCTTCAACCAGCTATCCAAATCTGTAGGAGCATGTCCCGTCATAGGGAAAATCAACCCATCATGCTTACCTCTTAGGAAGGTCCTCTGGCCATTGATTACAAAATATTTTCCCTCTGCCTTAAAATCTCTAAGCCCAAAGGAATAATTATATGTATCAATTTGGTCATCTATCCCAGTAGTGTCCCCAGCTTGAAGCTGGAGCTTTAGGGTATAAAGCTTGGGATTATGCTCACTCCATGGGATAACCCCTTCATTCAAAGTGTAGGTAAAGGTGTTTTCCCCTTCTTTAAGGGCATACTCTTCTACCCTATAAGCTTTATCTTCATCAAATACAGTTGCTCTGACAACCAGGCTGTCTGCTCCCTTTAAGCTTGCAACTACTTTTATTTGTTTATCTACTGCACTGGGATATATTTTAACTCCCTGTAGATACGCCTTGCTGCTGATTTCTATTTTAATCTCTCCAGTGATTCCATTCCAGTTGGTCTGAGTATCCGGCGAAGTCATATGCCCACCTTTCACCAGATAGGAAGTGTTATCGATCATTATTGTCAGCCTATGCCGTGATTTATTGATAAAAGGTGTAAGTTGATACCTATGGGAGGTACAAAGGCTATTATTACTACCAACGTAATTATCATCTATCCATATCTTCGAAATCCTTGTTCTTTCCAGCACTAGAAAAAACTCTTTCCCCTTTGTATCTTCAAATTCTACATCTTTTGAGTACCAGGTAAAGCCCTCAAATAAATAAGGATCTGTTAAAAAGCCCTCAAAGATTTCCTGTGAGGGAGTTCCTTTCTTTGCTGTGGATACAGTACCAGGTAAAATAATAGTATCAGAAAATGTTTTATTATAAAATTTCTGATCCACACCTAATTTTTCTTTATCAAGGCAAAAACTCCAATTACCACTTAAATCAATCATCTTCATAGATATACCCCCAAATATAATTATTGTCATTCAATATGTACTCACCATTGATTATATAATTCTATAAATAGTAAATCAATGTGATATATTGTACTATTGATTGTTATTCTCTAAAATCGATGTTAGTTCCTTGGAGAACTTATAATTAATTTGGACTTTGTTATCATGATAAATATAGATGCAATCTACGGCTTCATAAACCATTTCCCTTGTTAACTTATCCACAGGTCTGCTTTTTACCAAGGCTTTTATCCACTTATTCGAGAAGATATCCCTATCCTTCTTTAGCTTAGCCTCCAACCTATGAATTTCACTATTGAGATTTTCACACTCTGATTCATATCGGTATTTCAGTTCCTCATATTTTCCATCCCTTAGCTTACCAAGTAACCACTTGTCTTCCACTCCACTCAAAAGTGCCTGCTGCATCTTTAATTTTTCTCTTTTTTGCTTAATATTAGCTCTAAGAAATTTCTTATTGCTATTATTAAGATCAGATAATTTATATTTCTCTACAACCTTCTCTATGTCAGAAGCCGTAGCTAGAATTGTATTTAAGTCCTTTAGGATAATATCTGAGAGGGTATTATAATAAATTCGGTTTGTATAGCATTTAGAGACATCCTTTTTATGAAGGCGACAATGGTAGCTAAGGTATACCTTGTCTTTATATTTTTCTCTATGCTTAATTAATGCATGTAAACAATCTCCGCATTTTAATATACCAGTAAAAACATTTAAATCATCCTTCATATTATCTTTTTTATTATCAACTATGTTTTCACTTTTATTTCTATTCCTTACAACACTGTTTCGCAATTGCTGTACTGCGTCAAATTCCTCTTTGCTAATGATTGCCTCATGCATGTCAGGTACTCTAATCCATTGTTCCCTAGCTATCCTTTCAATTTCCTTTGCTTTAAAATCTTTGGTAGCAGTTTTATGTTGTACCATAGTACCAGTATACTTTTCGTCTTGAAGAATTCGATTAATAGTATCCCCAGTCCAGCAGGAATTCCCATGGATATAATTTGAACATTTGTAGTTATAGCCCTTTTTATTTTTATATACATAAGGCGGGTCAATTCCTTTGTTATTCATCCGTCTAGCAATCTCTGCTGTGCCTAACCCTTCCTTTAAACTCAGTCGAAAGATTTCTTTTACATGATCAGAGACTTCAAGATCAATAAGGAGATGATGCTTGTCTTTGGGATCTTTCCTATATCCATAGGGAGCAAAGGCTCCTATAAATTTCCCTGCTCTCATCATACTTTCCATTCCTGTTGTCACTTTATGACTCTGACTCCTTGAATACTCCTCGTTTAAAAACAGTAGTATTCGTACCCCGATATCTGGTTTATCTGTTAAACTATCATAATGATCTGCATAGGCAACAAACCTAATTTGCTTACCTTTTATCTCAAAATCCTTCTCTAAATATTCAATTATTCTAATATAGTCTCTTCCAAAACGAGAGAAATCCTTTACGATAATGCAGTCGATGTTTCCCGCCTCCACTTCCTTCATCATCTCTTGAAAATTTGGTCTATCAAAGGTAATGCCCGTATAATCATCGTCATAATACTCACCAAAGATTTTCACAGGTATGGCATGCTCCTCTTTATTTAACTGACTTACAGTATAATGGAGATAATCCCGCTGGTTCTTAATGGATTCACTATCCATGTATTTATTTACCTTACCTCGGTCTTCATCCGAAAGTCTTCCGTATAATCCTGCCATAAAGGAATCCTTACTAACCTTATTTGTTGGTTTAAATCTCATCCTGCTACCTCATGCCTAATTACTTTCCTTATCCAGATATGCCTTGATTACTTTTGCTACAAATTCATCAACAGTGAGATCTCCCTTACAATTACGTATCACCACAAACTGCTTTCCCTTTTTCCTTCCATACTTTTCCCCTTTTTGATTCATGACCCAACCCCTGGAATGCCTTCTATACCTTCTTAATTCATATTACGAAAATTCCTATTGACATATGCCTTTCTTTTAACGATTGCTCTATTTTCCCTTCTTAATTTTTTTATTAATATTCCTTTCATTAACTTTATAAAATTTCCTTTTATTTAATTTTCCTTTTATTAAATTTTCTATGATAAGGATTAGATAACTATATAATAAAGGAAGAGGCTATTGCAAAAGGGTACACTACTTAATAGTAAGCGTATTTTGCAATAGCCTCTTCCTGTCTTAACCAGGTACGAGGATGACCTGGATCAATTACAATTACAATTGGTTTTTTATTTGTATCTACTTCATTGGTAAAGAACATACTCTTCATTACATTAACAGCTTTCTGTGAGGTTAATGTAACAGCTAAAAAAACAAATACTATAAATACGAGACTGAAATATTTTTTCTTCATTCTATCCGTCCAAAATTCATATTCCCTAAATATTATGAAGAAATCTTATGTCCTATACTTATCTTTGACAATTGCCCCAATCCATCTTATCTACTTAATTAAGATAACGTACTATTACATTCCAGATACTATCTGTCTCTAATCCCAACTTCCAAGCAGCGGAACCAGCTACATCTGCATTATAGATTACTTTCATTTTCTCTTCTATGGATTTATCTTCCTCTTGCCATAACCGGTAAGTAGCTCCATCTTGCTCATATTCTATATAATAAGAGCCAACGGTATCATCCCAGACAGGTTCTTCATTACTATTTTTAACTAGCTCCTTGCCTTTGGTCATTCCAAAACTTTCTTGTGAAATTTCTCCCTCTTTGGTTTCTTTCCATAGTCTATTATAGAATGGTATTGCAATAATTGTTTTTTCCTTAGGAACCATAGTCAAGGTATTAGCTACTGCATCCTTAACAAAGCCTATGGAGGCTACAGGACCTGCCACTTCAGAGCCGGCATAATGCTCATCATATGCCATTACAATCATATAATCTATAATTTCCCCTTGCTCTTGCCTGTTATAGTAGGCTGTATATTCTGAGGGAACATAATTATCTACTGAAAGAACAATCCCATTATTACGGCATTTCACTGATAACTCACGCAAGAATTCAATATAATCTTCACCTGCATCGGAGGGAATCTTTTCAAAATCAATATTGATGCCATTTAATTTATAGGAGAGAGCTGCCTCAATTAAGGCGTTTGATAAAGTATCTCTTCTTGAGGTATAGGATAATAGTTCCTTCATGTTGATTCCATTGGTAAAATCATCCACTAGCGCCCATACTTCAAGGCCTAAATCTCCAGCCTTTTTAACATATTCCTCTGTAGCTATAGAAGATATGGTACCGGAGACATCGTTAACAGCAAACCAGGTTGGTGAAATTACATTGACGCCTTTTGTTGTGCTAATCAAACCCTCCAGATTATCCACCGCATCCTGATTAAATACCTGATGGAATACCAGGTTAATCTTTTCTGATCTTTGCTGAGAAGTATATTCGGGAGCCTGGTAGTTACTTTCCATTGTCTCATAATAAGCTTTCTTTAAATTCTTCTTCTTTATGTAGCCCTTAATTCCATCCTCTGTCATAACTTTGACAAATCCCTTTTGAGTAGCTTCATCAGAATCTACATACATGAGTTTTGCACCAACGGGTAATTCCATAAGAATTGGACTTTTTATATTAGCTTCATAACGAAGTTGTGTGGCTTTACTCACTTCAGAAAATAGATATTCACCCCAGATATAATTCACCACGATACGACTTGGATTCTTGTAGTACTGATAAGTCAGATCCGAATATTCCTTAACAAAATCCAAGGCGACATACACCTTATCTGCAAAGACCTTTACAATGGGATAATCTGAAGCTGTCTTTGTCTCTATCATGCTTTTCGTTACGCTATATTCACTTTTGTCTGCCTCTGCTCTGAAAATCTCTGTTGGTGTAGTGTAGGTCAGTATATTTTCATTACTATCCCAATAAATACGCTTATTGAATTTCTGTAGAATGGTGTCATAATCCACGTAAACCCTATCATTAATGAGCAGGCCCTTCTTCTCATATATCTCATTTTGGAGAATTACCAGAACCTCAGATTCCTCTACTTTATAATATTCTGTTAGCTCCATAACCTCAGTGCCTGGAGTCATTTTATCAATAACCATTGATATCAAAGCGATAGCTATAATAATAACTGCTGTTGTACAACCGATAATTGTCATCTTAGTTTTTCTTTCCATATAAATCTCCATTCTACTAAAGCATATACTAATATAATATTCCTGCTCTTTGAATTAATAATCATTAGCACTACTCGTTACTTATTATAGCATTAATATAAAGCATTCGTCATTACTAAATTCGACTTTTTACAAATAAATATTTTATTGTTATTAAAATGTATTCTATCTACTACCAAGATAGGATAGAAAGAACAAGAATAATAAGGCTGTCCATAAACCATAGGGAAGAATAATACAAGAAAATCTCCTTTCCTGCAATATCCTTACCTCTTGTTTATGGACAGCCACTGTCATTTCAGCCCCATAACCTTAATCTTAAATAAGTGGATATTAAATAGTGTGTTCTATTGACATAAATTTGATTAAAAAATATAGAGGGATTTTAAGTGTCTGTTAATTGATAAGACTACTTATCCACTTATTTTATTTATAGTTTAACCCACCGATTTCTTGTCATGTTTATTAAAAATCCATATGTAAACTTAAAGCATAATTTTTCGATGCTTCTTTAATTTAACCTCGGATAAGAAGGCCATTTGTGATATGTTATACTTATCCTTAAGATCCAGTTTTATGCTCCGGTTTATCCATAATGAATTTAAAATATCCTGTTAAAAAATCGATTCGTTTCACGGGAAGCTATGGCAGGTTCCTCCTTACTTGGTACTGCAAATACCTTTCGCCCTATTATATTTTGTACTCTTTTTATTTTGTTAAAGGTCGCTTGGGGAATAAAATATAACCAGGAATCACTTCCATCAATAGCCTTGGCTGCCTCTGCAAAAGATAAGAGCTTAAGCAAATGCCATTCTGATTTATTGCCTAAAATTATTTTTTTACTGCAGCGAAGAAATTCCTCTTTGTTTTCAATAAAGTCAATGCCAAAATCAAGGATGATACATTGGTAATCCTCACCAAATATTTGTGATATTCTTTCCCTCCTAACCTCCTTATAACAGGTAATCTGATGAAAAGAAAAAACATCTCCATCCTCCTCATTCCACTCATAAGCCTTTTGCAGGAGTGCCATATCATGATGATTATTGCATTCTAGAAAGGCTGTTTTCTTACCCAGTTCCTCTCCCATATAAAAGGCAATCATTAATCCAGTATGGGTTACACCAGCACCATGGTGAGTTCCGATCAGCCCGATCACCTCTCTTCCCAAACCCTTGTGTGATAACTCCATTTTACTAAAAAGCATAGGCTTTCGCTTCATATAAATAACCATGCCTTTCCGCAATCTGCAAATTAGGTATGAAAATCATAGGTTTTCATACTATGCAGAGCACAACATTTGCAAACCCAATTAGCTTTTACAATTCACCTTGTGGAAACTGAAATTAAATCTTCATAGAATTCCCCTTCACTTTTGTATTTCATCTTAGCAAAGGGATTTGGCTCATAAGGAATTCTAAAACATTTTCTACCTTCCATACTCATCATTACTTCTTGGAATTGTCTGCCGTCGATATAATTAAATAAATAAGCGATATCTTCATATTCCGCTGTTAAGTTAATTATCTGCTCCGATTTTTTAAGTTCCCATTCCTTTGCACCTAGAATTAGTAACTTGATATCTGCAGACAAGAATTCCTCTAGGTTATCCTTCGTAAGACATCCCATATCCTGTAGAATAAACTGATAATCCTCCAAGGATTGTCTGACATAATGTTTTTGTGAAAGCATAGGAATTCCATCGATGAGAAAGACTTCATCCTTGAGGTTCACTTCCTCGTAACAGCATTTAATAAGCCCTACACATCCACTATTATTATTCTCCATATAGAGATACTTCTGTCTTTGGCTGGATAGGTATTTGCATAACCTAAGAGATAAATGTGTTACTCCTATTCTCGTCTGTGATCCTGCAATTGCTATTTTTACAGGTTGACTGGTTTTAGGTCGATATTGATTTTTTCTCTCAATTGTTAATAATTGTTTTTTGAGTCTGGATATAGAAGCAAATCTCTGGGAAGGATTATACTTAAGGCAGTTGTTAATGACCTTCTTTAGCTCCTTAGAACAATTACCGGCATTATCGATATGAATGAACCTTCTAGTGTTTTCACTGATATTTATTCCCGTAGCCATATAATACATCAACATACCAACTCCATAGACATCACAGCGTTGGTCTATAATCTTATTGCCATATAACTCCGGTGCTGCATATCCCTTTGTACCCATATAGCTCTGCCCTTTAGTTAACTCATCCTGGTAAAGGGCACTACCAAAATCGATTAACTTCAGTGTTATACCAGACAAAATTATATTATCCGGTTTCAGATCCACATACAGAATAGGTCTTTTTGTCGAATGCAGATATTCGATTAAATCACATAGCTGAATTCCAAAACGTATAATAGTATCATCAGAGCAAGATCCCTTGGCTAAAACATAACTTTTTAAAGTATCACCTTCAAGATACTGTTCCACAATATAGGATCCATCTGCATCTTCCTCTATATCATAAATGATAGGAATACAAGAATGTTTCAGATTTTTCAAGATTAATGCTTCTTTACATTGTAAATCATATAAGGGATGGGTTTTTGAAATGAATTTGATTGCACGATAAGAATTTAATTTGATGTGTTCTGCAAGATAAACCTCGGAATTACCTCCGACGCCTAGTAGACCTAAAATGCGATATTTTTGAAACCATATTTCCTGTTGCATTCTCTCCTTTCCTACCAACTTATAAAACCAAGTCACTTATATTATATACAAATTATGTCAAACCATCAATCTTTTTCTCTTTGCCTAATTATACAAACTTTTTTATTTTTTTTGTGGGTTTTACCCAGGTCACAATATGTATTAATATGTAGTTATCAGACGCCTATTAATACAGCATTAATACAAATTTCACATCTGGGTGTATTGACTTTACATGTTTTTTAAATTATACTTTTTTTACACCGATGGATGGGTTTTCGTTTTTTAACGTAAAACAGTTCCTTTTTAGTACAGAAAGGGGTGTACTTTATGAAGATTGAGAAAATCAGTGACAATCAGATCAGATGTACCTTGAATAAAAGTGATTTAATAGACCGTGAACTTAAAATAAGCGAACTTGCTTATGGTACTGAGAAAGCTAAAGCATTATTTCGTGACATGATACAGCAAGCTTTCTATGAATTCGGTTTTGAAGTAGATGATATCCCTTTGATGATTGAAGCAATTCCAGTTTCTACGGAATGCCTTATCTTAGTAATAACTAAGGTCGAGGATCCTGATGAACTGGATACTCGTTTTTCTAAATTTTCATCCTTTAATATCCATGATAATAAGGATAAGGATGAGACAGATGAAGCTTCCTATGCTGATGAAATTATTAATTGTTTCGATCAGTCAGATGATGAAATTAGCGATGACTCCTTTGATAATAAGGAGGACTCTATAGAAGAAGCTGAGGTCACAGGAAGCACACTTCCTGAGAAGACGGGAATTCATGCAACATCAAAATTAATGAAGATATATTCCTTCCGTAACTTAAAAGAAGTAATAGAATTATCTAATATTATGCTTGGAACCTACAATGGTATAAATACACTTTATAAAAACCCAGTTAATTTCACTTATTATCTGGTAATAACTATTTCTGATCACACACCTGAAGAATTTAATAAGATTTGTAATATCATATCCGAGTATGGTAAGGCAGAGCGTTTCACCTATGCCAGTCCTACTTATTACGAAGAGCATTATGAGGTTATCGTTAAAGATCACGCTTTACAAATATTGTCTGTTATGTAGGATAAACCTTAATTTATGTTCATGGCTTAAGTAAGTTATATTAACACAATGAAAACAATACAATCTTATATATTTAATTCCGAAAAAGAGGCTCATGCAAAATCCGATACCTATATCGAATAAGCATAGCCTCTTTGTCGTAAGTTTATGTTCTCAAAATTACATGGATAGATTACATTGCTCCTTCTTTGCTAAGGCTTCTATGTAATAATTTTCTTTATGATGAAGGATTTCTAGTCTTTTTTGCATTTCCTTCAAATCTGCTTTTGCCTTTTTCTTTTGATTTAAAATGATATTATACCGCTCAGTTATTGTTGTATCCCCTTTTTTACTTAATTCAATATAATGCTTTACATCCATCACTGACATTCCTGTATTTCTCAGACACAAGACCAAATTTATCCATTCTAAATTCTCTTCCGAAAACAAACGTGTCCCATGCTTATCTCTTCTAACATCGGGAAATAGCCCCTGATCATCATAATAACGTATGGTATGGGTGGATATATTAAGCTTTTCTGAAAGTTGCTTCACTGTATACACTATCATAAGAATTCTCCTATATAATAAATAATAAAAAAAATAAATAATAAAATATGTATTGACTTCGAGTAACTCGAAAGGATTAAAATTAGTATAGCACTTAATATACCAGAAGACAATATGCTAGGATTTTGTATAACAAATTGGATGTTACACTTAAATGATTGGAGGTAAGATGAATGATAAAAGATTACTTAGGTAATAATATTCCCAAATTAGGCTTTGGGTTAATGCGGCTTCCCATGTTAGAAGAAGATGTTGATATAGAACAGCTTAAAACTATGGTGGATCGATTTATCAAGTCAGGTTTTACATATTTTGATACAGCTTATGTTTATACCAATGGTAAATCTGAAGAAATTGCAAAGGAAGTTCTAGTTAATAGATATCCACGAGAAACCTTTCAGCTAGCAACCAAAATGCCCGTTTGGTTAACAAAAACCAGAAAAGATTTTGAAGATATCTTTAATACACAATTAGAACGTACTGGTGCAGGATATTTTGATTATTACCTATTACATGCTCTTGATAAAGGACGATTAGTTGAAACCGAAGAAAATGGCGCTTGGGATTTCGTAAAAGAAATGAAGGAAAAAGGATTGATCAAACACCTTGGATTTTCATTTCATGACAGTGCTGAGTGTCTGGAGGAAATTCTTCGCAAACATCCTGAAGCAGAATTTGTCCAACTTCAGATTAACTATGTAGACTGGGAAAGCGATGATGTTCAATCCCGTAGGTGCTATGAGGTTGCTCGCAAATATAAGAAACCTATCATTATTATGGAACCTATCAAAGGTGGCTCTTTAGCAGTAATGAGGCCCGAAATCCAAGAGATGTTCAAGAAATCTGCTCCTGACCTATCCATAGCCTCTTGGGCCATTCGCTATGCTGCTTCCTTAGAGGGTATTATTACTGTACTAAGTGGTATGTCTGATACCCAGCAGGTGGACGATAACTTAAGTTATATGACAGATTTTAAGCCCTTGGATCATAAAGAGTATGCTATTCTTGATAAGGTTGTGGAGGAATTAGTCAAAATCCCTACAATCCCCTGCACATCCTGCAAGTACTGTGTGGATGATTGCCCTCAAAGGATTGATATTCCTGCTATTTTTAATTGCTTTAACAACTATAAGATATACCAAAATATTACTAGTGCCAAAGGAGATTACTCTTGGAGTACGCGAAATGGCGGAAAAGCATCGGACTGCATTGCCTGTGGCGCCTGTGAAGGTCATTGTCCTCAACATATACAAATTATCCATACTTTACAAGAAGCAGCCAGTATCTTAGAGTAGCTCTCCTGCTAATCCATTTTTCTTCTGGTTATAACCTTGGGTAATATTAAGCAAGGATACAATTTCCTAGTGTGGTCCAGCTTCGCTGGACCACACTGCAAAAAAGAAGGTGGCTTATCTGTTTTAACTTGTAGGTTAAAACAGATAAGCCACCCTTTATTATGTGTTCTTTACTTACTCACCAGTTACTTCCTGAATTCTATTCATCAAATCATCTGGATCAAGTCCATGAACCATAGCTGCTTCTTCTAGTGTTTCTGCCTGAGCGGATGGACATCCAAGGCAATGCATACCAATATCAAGTAATACCGGTATAATATTTTGATTAGCTGAAAGTGCTTGAGCTATTGTCATATCCTTAGTTATAGCTGCCATTTTGCATTCCTCCATTTTATTAAGATTTATATTGCTTATTAGGAGAACTTCTCCCAATAAAAGTATTTAACCAATTTATTGAAGAATAATCTTTCTTCATTTAATTTAGTATAGACTATTATATTCTATCAAGGAATTATCGTCAAGCACATCCGACGGTGTTTATATAATTTTAATTATATTATATGATAACAGTCCTCCTTCTATAAAATATACAAAATTAACTTGCATAATGATGCCTCATATATTAAAATATAATCAATTGTATGGAAAAGGAGGTATTTGCAATGGCTTATGTAATTAGTGATGAGTGCATTAGCTGCGGCGCTTGTGCTGGAGATTGCCCTACAGATTCTATCTCTGAAGGTGCTAACCACTATGAAATTAATCCAGATACATGTATCGATTGTGCTGCATGTGTAGACACATGTCCTACTGGCGCAATTTCAGCTCAATAATAAGAAAAATATACATATAAAGCGAGTATAAGTAAGCTACTCTAGTAGCCGGTTTTCTTATAATATCAATGGAGTGTAGCAATGCACTCCTTTTTATTTGAGCTAATTTTAGGGCGCCACCTTTGAAGAGTGTTTTAATTCAATAGGACGTAATTTCTTATTGAATTAAAGAGAACTGCCCACTAAGAGCAGTTCTTTTATTTATATATATACTTTATTTTTTTTGAAAAACTTAGATTTCTTTTTATTTTTATCTATAGTAGCAGCCACCATGGATTTACTCCTTTGATAGTCTCTTAAGGTAGCATCAAATTTCTTAAATCGCTCTTCTTCCTTCTCTTCTTTAATTTTCATTAGGTAATTCATTTCCCTTATCACGCTGCCTGTTACATTTGCACTGACTTCTTCTGAAAGTACACCATTATTATCCTTAAGCGCATCCGAAATAATATGATTCATAATTGCTTTAAATTGACCCATCTTCGAGTTGATTTCATCCTTAATCTCATGTCCTTCTTCATCAGCTACAAGGCTTGTCCCCTCTTCTTTCTCTGACAACTTGTCCTTTTGAATTATCTCCATTACTCCATCCTCCTGGCCATCCTTAAGTTGTATTTCAATTTCCGTATTAGGTGAATCCGACATGTTTAGGTTTGAAAGAAGCATCTTAATGGCCTTTAGTTGAAATCCTTGTTCCTTCAGATTCTTTACCTTCTTCAGTAGTTCAATATCCGATTCCTTATAATAACGTTGATCCATCTCATTACGGGAAATCGGTAGAGCAAGCTCTTTCTGCCAATATCTAAGAACATGGGATTCCACATCAACACGCTTAGCAGCATCAGAAATCATATACCTAACTTCTTCCACTAATTTTTGCCCTCCCTTATAATGTAATTATTTTCCACTTTTTACATTATAACATAGCAATCTTCAATTGCAATAGAATTACCACATATTCCCATATAACTTATCGACATAAAAAAAGGAAACCTCAATGAAGGTTCCTCTTTTCAACAATCCACCTTAATATTCTAGCAAAACCTCATGTATCATCTTTCAAGATTCGCAAACTTGGTATATTGTGCCTGCCAAGCAAGTTTAACTGTACCTGTTGGACCATTTCTCTGTTTTCCGATGATAATCTCTGATACTCCTGGTTCTTCTGTATCCCGATTATAATAATCATCTCGATAAATAAACATTACCACGTCCGCATCCTGCTCAATGGCTCCGGATTCTCTTAAATCTGAAAGCATTGGTCTTTTATCCGGACGCTGCTCAACAGCACGGCTCAACTGTGACAGGGCAACAACAGGTACATTAATCTCTCTTGCCAGAGATTTTAATGATCTTGATATCTCCGAGATTTCCTGTTGTCTAGATTCTGATTTTTTACTTCCCGACATAAGCTGAAGGTAATCTATAACAACTAATCCCAAATTCTTCTCTAGCTTGAGCTTTCTACATTTTGATCTTAACTCACTCACAGAGATAGCCGATGTATCATCAATAACAAGATTGGAATTACCTATGATTCGTGCGCTTTCCATCAAACTAGCCCAGTCCTCGCCAGATAAGGAACCGGTACGTATCGCCTGAGAGTCCACTCTAGAGTTCATCGCTAGAATACGCTTTACTAATTGGTCCTGGGACATTTCCAAACTAAATATTACTGTTGTAATATTAGATTTTAGTGCTACATACTCAGCAATATTAAGGACGAAGGCTGTCTTACCCATAGATGGTCTAGCAGCAATCAGAACTAGATCAGAAGGCTGTAAGCCTGCTGTCTTATAATCCAAATCATAAAAGCCTGTTGCAACACCTGTAACACTACCTTGATTTTTTGCTGCTGCTTCAATACTATCTATGGATCGAAGTACTACATCCTTGATATCTGTAAATTCCTTGGTACCTCTATTTTGTACTATATTAAAAATCTGTTTCTCAGTTTTCTCTAGAATCTCATCTAGCCTTTCCTTGTCCAGATAGCATTCATTGGCAGTCTCCTCAGCCACTTTAATCAGTCTTCGCAGAACTGCTTTTTCATGTACAATTTGTGCATAGTATTTAACATTGGCAGAGGTGGGTACAGAAGTCACCAAATCTCTGATAAACTCCAGGCTGCAGACCTGGGGAGGCACATCCTTCTCCTTTAGCCTGTCCTGTAGAGTAACCAAATCCACTGGTTTTCCTTCGTTATATAGCTCTACCATGGTTTCAAACAAAATACTGTATTGTTTCTCATAAAAGTCTATTCCTGTGATTACTTCAGAGGCTGCAACGATGGCATCCCGGTCCATTATCATTGATCCGATAACAGATTGCTCTGCTTCTGCACTATGGGGAAGTACTCTTTTTATAAATGACTCATCCATTGTTAATCCTCCATGTATATCTAATCTGCCGTATAGTTACTCAAACTTTGCCTTTAATATATTGAAATATACCTGATAATATGAGGCATATGCTAAGCACAAATTATGATTTTATCCTTCCAGCAGATCAACTTGTCCTCTATACTGCTTCTACTTTAACCTTTAAATCTGCAGTTACCTGTGGATGTAGTTTCGCCTGTACGGTATAGGAGCCAGCATTTTTAATCGGTTCATTCAGTTGGAGTTTCTTTTTATCTAAGTCCAAACCAGCCTGTTCCTTTACTGCTGCGGCAATTTCCTTAGTAGATACAGAACCGAAGGTTTTACCCCCTTCTCCTGCCTTTATACTAACTTTTATGTTTAATTCCTCTAGCTTCTTAGCCAGGGTTTTTGCTTCTTCAAGAATTTCCAACTGCTTCTTAGCTTCTGCTGCCTTCTGCATATTTAAATCATATAAATTCTGCTTTGTAGCTTCTAAACCAAGCTTTTTCGGAAGAATAAAGTTTCTTGCGTACCCATCACTAACTTTAACTATTTCACCCTTCTTACCAAGAGCTTTTACATCCTGTGTCAATATAATATCCATCTTTACCTCCATCTTACCTTTTTCGGTAATTCATATTGCGACTCACAATAACTTGTGAGACTGTTGTTTACAGTTCACCCTCTTCATTCATCTTATCCAGGGTGGCTTTTAGTTTTACGACCGCTTCTTCAATTGATGTATTCTCCAACTGGGTTCCAGCTACACTAAGATGTCCTCCTCCACCAAGCTTCTCCATAATTACTTGTACGTTGACTTCATCTATGGATCTCGCACTGATATAGATTATATTATTGTACTCTGTTAATACAAAGGTAGCCTTCATATCTTTAATATTCAGAAGCTCATTGGCTACCTGAGCACCTAAAATCATAGGACCATCAACATCAGAGCTTGCACATACGGATATGGCATAATGCTTCAGGTAGATTTCTGAACGGCCGATTGCATCCGCTTTAATTTTGTAATCATTTATTTCACTTCTAAAGTATTTTCTGACTCTTGTAACATCAGCTCCACTTCTTCTTAGATATGCTGCAGCTTCAAAGGTTCTTACACCTGCTTTAGCAAGAAAATTATTAGTATCAATCATAATTCCTGCATAGAGAGCATCCGCTTCCACAGGTCGTAACTTTAAATTCCCTCCAATATACTGCATAATTTCAGCAATCATTTCACTTGTTGAGGATGCGTAGGGCTCCACATAGGAAAGAACTGCCGTATCAATTGCTTCATTGGTCTGCCTGTGGTGATCAAAAATAACTATTGTTTTGGTATAATCCAGTAATTCAGCACATTCTAAATAGCTTGGCCGATTAACATCCACAATAACTAGAAGGGTATTGGCATCCATAACTTCCTTTGCCTGCTCATTTCTTAAGAACAAATCTTCTTCATATTCCGGATTACCGGCAAATCTACTCATCATAGGGCGAAGAGCAAAGGTCACTTCATTGATAACAATATGAACCTTTTTATTAAAGGATTTGGCTATACGGTATACACCAATGGCAGCTCCAAAGGAATCTACATCACCAATTTTATGTCCCATAATAACGATCTTGTCTTTCGCTTCAATAAACTCTCGAAAAGCATGCGCTTTAACTCTTGCTTTTACACGAGTATTTTTCTCAACAGATACACTCTTTCCTCCATAATAGAAGATCTTTTCCTTATCCTTTACAACAGCTTGGTCTCCGCCTCTACCTAAAGCCAAATCGATGGAAGCTCTGGCATACTCATAGCTGCTGATATAGGTATCTGCATTAACACCTAGACCAATACTGATGGTTACAGCCATTTCATTACCAATATTAACACTTCTAACTTCTTCTAAAACAGAAAACTTATTTGCTTGGAGAACAGGAAGATATTTTTGTTGGAATACAAAGATGTACTTATCCTTCTCCAGTTTTTTTGTAATGGCATCAATTCCCTGCATGTATTTCGTAATCTTTCGGTCTACTAAAGCAGCCAGCAGAGAACGTCTAACTTCATCTATACTATCAAGGGCTTCTTCGTAGTTATCAATATATAATAAACCTGTGATTAATTTTTGCTCTTTATTATCTTTTATTAAGGTAACAATCTCTGTTTCATCGTACAAATACATTGCAATTAATGCGTTACGATCATCCCAAATCTCCTCTGCATCATTATAATTTGGTTCCATATCATCATCAAAATCCGGTGCAACGACCTTGCGGAGAATAACTTTATAATTACGACCATTTAACATCAGATGTAGAACTTCATCCTTCTCCTGTTTTGGTAGAATCTCTTCTGTTATTTCAGGAAATATATTAGAAATAGAACGTCTGGCTGCTGATTTTTCAAGGATAATATCCATAAATTCATCATTGCCCCACTGCATCTTACCTTCTAAATCTAAAATTGCATAAGGAAGATGAAGCTCCTTTAAAAGCTTCTTCTGTACTTGTCCATAATCCATGGCATACTTGATTAGCTCCGATGCTATTTTATTACGCTTGGAATAATATATAATCATTCCAATTGCAAAATACACAACTGTAAAAATCAATGTAATACCTGCAGCTCTTTTATTTATAGCGTATACGCTTAAAGACATGCACAGCAAAAGAACTGTCATAAGGACAGGCCACAATAAATATACTCTTAATGCACCCTTTAGTTTAAGTTTTCTGCTCACGTCAAAAGACTCCTTTTATATTGGTTACAAGGATAAGTAGTTATATTGTAACATTATTTAGGCACATTTTAAAGATACTTTTTCAAGGAGGGTCATTATTTTGCCATTAAGCCCTTCTTCTGAGTTTGTTTTATCTAATTCTGCCTCTGTTTGGTTTCAGATTTTTTCACAACCTTACACCATAAGGCCTGTGCCATTAAGACTTCATATACTTTCTTTAGTAAGGAATTAGCGAGGATAAAGGTTAGAAGAATACTTCCTGCGAATACAAGAAAGCCGTAATACCGTGGACCTGCTTTAATCATAGCAAAAAAACCAGAATAAACAAGCCCATTACGTACCCATATATGGGTCATATATATCTGCATTGTACGTTCTCCCAGCACAGAGAAGAATAATTTACATCTTGGTACTAAGAGCATCAGGGCTATAGATAAGAGAATTGCTGTCAGATACCAAATTCCTCTAATTAAAGCACCATAGGTGATATATCCCTTAAGGCTTTTACTATAAGACGAAGCACCATATATAATATTTAAGAATGGTTTGATTTTGTCCCGTCCCAGAACCAATACACCAAAGGTAATAAGATTAAATATTAAAGCAAGGAATCTTATTCTTAAATTAAGAATTTTATCTAAACTTTCCTTGGGTAAACAAAAGCCAATAACAAAGAAAGGTAAGAAAACAAAGATTCTTGATAATGAAAATGTATTTCCTATATGACTTAGATAGCCAACAGCCAGTCCTAGCAGGAAGGATCCAGGGATCAAATAATAGGGTTTAATCTGTTCCAACAGGGGAACGAGGAGATACCATATAGATAGTGCCAGCAGATACCAGGGTGCCGCACTATCCTTGAAAAGACTAAGATCAACCTTGCGGTCAAATATCATTGACAGTATCACATTTCCTATCTTAAAGACTAAGTACATCCAAAAAACTGACATGATTTTCTCTACTCGTAGCCTTCCCCCTGCATTCATCCTCTTAGCAAAGTAACCACTGACAAACACAAAGCAGGGCATATGAAAGATATAAATAAAATACATTATATATTTTATCTCTTTGATATAGGTCAGCTTCATGGAAAAATGTCCAACTACAACTAAAATCATAAGGATAAATTTCAAATTATCAAAATAATATTCTCGTCTTTTCATGGTTTGTTCTGTATAAACCTCTGGGTAATACCACTTCCTTATTAAATTCATATAATTAACCATACCCTTCCATAAAACTGCAACTTAAAGACGCAGGCATGAATACACCACCTACTATTAAAAATAAAAGCCATATAGATCAAAGAAAATAATAGTATCTCACCACATCACTGCAAACTATAAGCTTATGTTATATGGTATTACTACTTTGATTAATCTAGCTTTTTAACGGAGGCTCCCTTTTCAAGTTCTCCAGGTATTACAAAACGGTCAATAATTGTAGTTTTCTGTTTTTCAATTAATTCAATTAATTTTTCGGCAGCTATGCGCCCCATTTTACTTGTGTCTTGATTAATGGTAACTAAAGGCGGATTAATGTACTTTGCCAGCTTAATTCCATCATAACCTGTAACAGAGATATCCTCGGGTATCTTATACCCTTTGGCTTTAATTATATTAATACCTCCTATACTGGCAAAATCATCTGAAAACATAATACAAGTAGGGGGATCCTCTAAATCAAGTAACTCACTGGTTACTATTGAAGTCGCCTCTGTATTGCGATAGGGTACTTCCCGTATATATTCCTCCGGTATTGTAATTCCCAGTTCCTCTGTTGTCTTATAAAAGCTTGCCAAACGTGCTCTGCTTATGGAGAGATAACCTTCCCCATGTATGAAGGCTATTTTTGTGTGACCACATTCATAGATATATTTGACCAGTTCTTCTACACCTCTTACATTATCAGAGAGTACTGCCATTCGGTCATTGAATATATAATCTACAGTTACAATGGGAATTTCACTCTTTGCTAATTCCACTACCTCTGGATCGTCAAATTTTACGCAGGCTATTACCACACCATCCACTTGCATGGATCTGCAACAATCCAAATATGACATCCTGTCTTTCCTATGCTTTCTCCCATTGATAAAGGTCATATCATATCCGTATTTCTCCACAGTGGTTTTAAAGGAGTCCAAAATAGATGCAAAATAATCATGGGTTAATCCACTATTAGCAGCATCCACAAATAATACACCTATATTATAACTTTTATTCATCTTTAAAGCCCTGGCCGAAGAGTTAGGGAAATATCCCATCTCATTGGCTGTTTGCTGTATAAGCTTTTTTGTTTTCTCTGATATATCTTTATGTCCATTCAATGCTTTACTAACCGTTGCAACTGAAAATCCACATTTACTTGAGATATCCTTTAAAGAAACCATATAGCTCCCTCCTAATAACATGTGAAATAATCTGACTATCGAGCATAATCCTATGTATTTCTTTCATATATTTCATAAGTAAATATACGCTACAAATCTTCACAATGCAAGAAAGAATTACAAGAAGAAAGTGTCAGCTTGCTAATACTTAGCCCCCAAGGGGATTGCGAAGGGAGTGCGCATCCTTAGGGAAGCTTTTTTAGCCAATAGGAAGTAATATCTCCTATTGACTAAAAAATCGACCTCCAATCGTTAGATTTTTAGTCTAACTTTTGGGGGTCGGTTCATCCGGTGTATGAGATGTGACATTTTTTATGAACTAATTTCTAATTAGATAATCAAAGGCTCCTAGAGCTGCACTTGCTCCTGATCCCATTGAAATGATAATTTGCTTATAAGCACTGTTAGTACAATCTCCCGCTGCAAATACTCCTGGTACATTGGTTGCATTATGGTTGTCAACAATGATTTCACCTAGAGGATTGCGTTCTACCGCCCCCTCTAACCAATCAGTATTAGGGACAAGTCCAATCTGTACAAATACGCCCTGAAGCTCTATATGTTTTTCTTCTTGCGTATCTCTATCCACATAGGTAATGCCGTTAACCTTATCTGCACCGGTAATTTCCTTTGTTGCAACATTCTTTAAGACAGTTACATTAGGTAAGCTGTACAGACGTTGTTGTAGCAAAGCATCTGCTTTTAGCTCTGGTAAAAACTCTAGAACTGTTACATGACCAACAATTCCTGCCAAGTCAATGGCTGCCTCAATACCAGAATTACCACCTCCGATAACCGCAACGTATTTTCCTTTAAATAAAGGACCATCACAGTGAGGACAATAAGCAACACCTTTATTTTTAAATTCTGCTTCTCCAGGCACTCCAATATTACGCCAGCGAGCACCGGTAGCTAGAATCACAGTTTTGCTCTTAAGAACTGCACCACTTTCCAACTCAACTTCAATAAATTCCTTCTTCTCTATACGTTTGGCACGCTGTAAGCTAATTACATCCACATCATAGCTTTTTACATGTTCTTCTAAGCTTGCTGATAATTTAGGGCCTTCTGTATACTTAACCGTTATAAAGTTCTCAATACCCATGGTATCCATTACCTGACCACCAAAGCGTTCAACTAAAATACCTGTACGAATACCCTTACGTGCTGAGTAAATAGCTGCACTTGCACCAGCCGGGCCACCTCCGATTACTAAGGTATCAAAAGGCTCCTTATCCCCTAGTTCTGATGCCTCAGGAGCACTACCGATTTTAGCAAGAATTTCTTCCAAAGTCATCCGTCCACTATTAAAGAATTCTCCATTCAGGTAAACAGATGGTACAGCCATAATATCCTTACTCTCAACTTCTTCCTTGTAAGCTGCCCCGTCCACCATAGTATGGGTAATACCAGGATTTAGAATACTCATTAGGTTCAGCGCCTGAACTACTTCAGGACAATTATGACAGCTTAAGCTTATATAGGTCAAGAAATGATATTCACCTGTAAGCTGCTTTACCTGACTAATTAGCTTCTCTTCCACCTTAGGAGCTCTTCCGCTGACTTGCAAAAGAGCTAATACAAGGGAAGTAAACTCATGTCCAAGGGGCACTCCTGCAAAGGTTACTCCTGTATCTTCACCCATACGATTTATGCTAAAGCTAGGTGTCCTTTCTAGTAGGGTATTCTCAACTTTAATCTTAGATGACATGGTAGCTATCTCTTCCACCAAGGCAGACATTTCCTGAGAAACACTGTCAGATCCAGCACTGAGTTTAATCAGCACATCATTCTCCATCAGTTTGAGATACTCTGCCAATTGATCTCTGATTTCCTTATCCAGCATCTTCTACACTCCTTAAATCTTGCCTACAAGGTCAAGGCTTGGCTTTAATGTTGCAGCACCATCTTTCCATTTAGCAGGGCAAACTTCACCAGGATTATTTCTTACGTACTGAGCAGCTTTAATCTTGTTCACAAGAATGCTTGCATCACGTCCAATATTACCTGCATTAATTTCTACAGACTGGATAACACCGTCTGGATCGATGATAAAGGTACCACGATCTGCTAATCCAGACTCTTCAATTAGAACATCAAAGTTTCTAGAGATAACGTGAGATGGATCTCCAATCATGATATATTTTAATTTACGAATAGTGTCTGAACTATCATGCCATGCTTTATGAGTAAAATGAGTATCCGTAGATACAGAATATACTTCCACGCCAAGACTCTTTAATGTCTCATAATTGTTCTGAAGATCTTCTAACTCAGTGGGGCAAACAAAGGTAAAGTCTGCTGGATAAAAGCATACTACACTCCATTTTCCTTTAAAGTTTGCCTCTGTAACCTCTAAAAACTTTCCATCCTGAAATGCCTGTGCTTTAAATGGCTGTACTTCTTTTCCTACTAATGACATAATTTGTTTCCTCCTATAATATATTAATTTTTATTAATAATGATAATAGTAATTATTACTGATTAAATATTACATGAATAAAACTCTTCTGTCAATAGCTTTTTAATAAAATTTTAAAATTTAATATCCATTTATATGTACCTATTATTAACTTACAACCTAGCTTCTTTTATAGTTATGAAACATAAACTTTGATTGAAGTCTCTTATAGATAGAAATTTTTAAAATATATTTCCATTTTAATGAAACTAATTCAGGGGGGAAATCGTCTATCTTTTATGGAAAATGTGTTCTTTAACATAAAAATTGGATACGCATCTTGCGCAAGGATGTATATGATTTCCCAATCCCTGGGGTTTATTCTACAAATTAAACAAATAACCATACAAATTATGTTATCAGTTCTTGATATAAATTATGTTATCAGTACATTTGATACAAATTATGTATTCAGTTCTTATATTGTTTTCCTAAAACTTGTATGGTAATATATGTAATTATGTATATTTTAGAAAGTGAAATGAGGTTACCATGATAGAAAAATTAATTAAAAAGCACAAAAAAATAATCATATATGTGTTCTTTGGTGTATGCACTACGGGAGTAAATGCTGCTACTTATCTGATATGCTCAAGATGGATCCATATGAACACTCTGGGCAGTACTGTAACCGCTTGGCTAACTGCCGTATTATTTGCTTATCTTACCAATAGAAAATATGTATTCGAAAGCAAGAACACTTCCTTTAAGGCAATTGCAATTGAAATCATATCCTTTATGGGATGCAGACTTGCTACGGGAGTAATTGATGTGGGTATCATGTATATTTTTGTAGATTTATTAAAATACAATGATTTTATGATAAAACTCTTATCCAATGTACTAGTAACTATAATTAATTATATAGCCAGCCGATTGATCATTTTTAGAACACATAAGCTATCTAAATAAAATTGCTAAGAGCTTATATCTATTTGGAGGCATTGACAAGAACAATGAAAAAATTCACGCTTAAAAACACTTATTTAATATACACCTGCCTATTTGTTATATTACTACCTTTTGTTTTCTATCCATTTATATTAAAAGAGAAGTCCTTCGTCTGGTACGTGGATGGATTAGGTCAACACGTTCAAGTCCTTGGATATTATGGAGAATTATTAAAGGGGATTCTATCAGGAAAAGGATTTCCCATGGTAGATTTAAAATTAGGCCTTGGTTTTGATACTATTTCAACCATACATTATTACGCATTGGGAGATCCCCTTACCTTACTCTCTGTCTTTATTCATGAAGATAGTTTAGTCTTTGTTTATAATCTACTTGTTTTAATTCGTTTCTACTTAATAGGTATTAGCTTCATCTGCTTTGCAAGGTATTGGAAGAAAGACGGGCATGGTGTTATTCTTGGTGCCCTTATCTATGTGTTCTGTGGGTTTTCCTTCCTAATAGGTATTCGGCATCCCTATTTTTTAAATCCAATGATTTATCTTCCTTTATTGATTATGGGGGCAGAAGAAATACTCCGACGTAGGAAGCCTTATCTGATGGTTATTATGGTATTTATCAGTGCTATTAGTAATTTTTACTTTTTCTTTGATTTAACAATTATTCTTATTGCCTATATAATTTATCGCTATTTTTACCAATATCGCAAGTCTTATGAGAATGTAATGCTGGGATTATTAAATACAGGTTTACGTACCGGCGGTTACTATTTACTAGGCCTTTTTATGTCTGCCTTTATATTATTGCCTGTTATCTATGCCTTTTCTCAAAATGGCAGACTTGATATAGGGCCAAAATTACTATCAGGTCTATTCACCTACAATCGGAGGTACTATATATCCTTCTTCTTAGGACTGTTAGCACCAGGTGTAAGTGTTGGTTCCTGGACTTATCTATCCTACTCCTCCGTTATCGTAGTTAATCTGGTTATATTGATATGTGATAAAAAATACCGCCAGCTTCGTTATGCCTTTCTATTCACACTTGCTGGTTTATTCATTCCAGCCTTTGGATATTTTATGAATGGCTTTGCCTACGGTGCTAATCGTTGGTGCTTCTTTATGAGTTTCATGATAGCCTTTATCTTTACAATGACCTATGATAAGTTCTTTGACCTTGATAAAAAGGAAAAAACTTTATTATTTGTTTGGGTAATTCTATACGGTGTAATCGCTTACGCCTTTAGCACAAGACGTGTTAATAAAGCCGTGGCCATAGTTCTATGCCTCCTCTTTATCCTGATTATCACCCTAGATCTTCCCTATGTTAGGAATTTAAAGTGGATTATGAGGTGGAAGGGGCTAAAGACCGCCCTACTCTATGGACTAGTGTTAGCAAGCTTAATATGCAATGGCAACATATATTATTCTCCTGATGTATACAATTATGTCAGCCGCTTTCTAACTTCTGATGCTGTGAATAAGTTAACCAGCCAGGGTGTTCTCACTCTCATACCTGAGATAGAAGATGATTCCATTTATCGTATTGATAGCTATGGAGATAAATCCTATAACGAAGCTCTGACCGTAGGATATAACGATGTATCCGCCTATTATAGTCTAATGGATGCAAATGTCACTTCCTCATTGAATAAATTACAAGTCTTAAGCCAGAGGGCCGCCTATTGTTTTAATGATTTTGATCATAGAACAATTCTAAACACTTTAGCAAGTGTAAAATACTTTGCTACAACGGATAAAACTGCAGCGCCCTATGGCTATAACCTTATTAAGGAAACAGTTAAGGATGAAAAAGCCAATTACTTATTTGAAAATGAGAATGCTCTACCCCTGGGGTATGTATATGACAGATATCTCCTTAAAGAGGAGTATGATAAGCTAAGCGCATTAAAAAAACAGAATGCCATGCTGGATGCCATAATATTAGATGAGGCTACAGAGTATGGACAGTTGTCAACCACAGATTATGGGCTGAGTATAGATAAGTTAAAGGTTAAGATCCTGCCTGATGAAAATATAGTTCTGAGCAAAAATAGAATTTATGTTAAAAAAGCGGGTGCAAAATTATTCCTTGAGTTTTCGTCAAAACCAAATAGTGAAACCTACGTAAAATTTGATAATTTGATCTATATGAAAAAGGCCAATGCCTCTTCTAACATCTACGTGATGGGGGATGCAGGGCCCAAGAAAAGCTTTGTCGTTAAAACAAAGTATTATAATTCTTATTATGGTAAAAAAGATTATTTAGCCAATATAGGATATAGCTCTACTGGTAAAACTCAAGCCGTGATTACTTTTACAAGTAAAGCCAAATATAGCTATAAAGGTATCTATGTATATAGTGTTGATATGAATAATTACGCTGAACAAGTAAAGAATTTAAAATCTAGTTCCCTGGAAAATATTATACAGAAAAATAATAAGATTGAGGGCGATATTACTTTAAGCAAGGAGGGAATTATGGCCCTTAGCATCCCCTACAGTAAGGGATGGTGCGCCTATGTGGATGGTAAGGAGGCTAAGCTTCTTAAGGGTAATCTTATGTACATGGCCCTTCCCTTAGATAGGGGCAGTCATCATATACTGCTAAAATATGAAACACCTTACCTTCGAATTGGGTGCCTGGTGTCTCTAACCGCTCTAATCACTTTCATTGGAATTGCTATTAAGCGTGAAAGGAACAGAGAAACCCTTCCTTCCATGATCTGTAATTAGGTTAATCAGTTGAGGATACAATATAAGAGGAGTGAGCGTATGGAATTATTATCTATTGTAGTACCCTGTTATAATGAAGAAGAAGTTTTGCCTATTTTATATGAGGAAATTGTTAAAGTTACTTCCAAAATGAAAAACATAAAATTTGAATATATCTTTGTTAATGACGGTTCCAGCGATAACACCCTAGCGGGTATTAGAAGTCTAAAACAGAGAGATGAGGCTGTTCATTATATATCCTTCTCCAGAAATTTTGGTAAAGAAGCAGCCATCTTTGCTGGTCTTAAAAAGGCAAAGGGGGATTATGTGGTTCTAATGGATGCTGACCTTCAAGATCCACCGGAGTTAATCGAGAAAATGCTTACCATGGTACAAGAAGAAGGCTATGATTGTGTAGCAACTAGAAGATATACAAGAAATGGGGAACCACCAATTAGGTCCTTCTTTGCCAGAATGTTCTATCGTCTAATAAATAAGCTATCTAAAACAGAAATTGTGGATGGAGCCAGGGATTTTCGCCTCATGAAAAGACAGATGGTGGATGCTATATTATCCATATCCGAAAACAACCGCTTTACCAAAGGAATCTTTGGCTGGGTTGGCTTTGATGTGAAATGGATTGAATATGAGAATGTTCAGCGTGCGGCAGGAACGACTAAATGGTCTTTTTGGAAACTATTTGTCTATTCCATTGATGGTATTGTGGCCTTTTCAACAACTCCATTGGCCTTTGCCTCCCTGTTTGGAATTTTATTTTGCCTTATTTCCATATTAATTATCTTTATAATTATACTAAAGACAGTAATATTCGGGGACCCCACTTCTGGATGGCCTTCCCTTGTTTGCATTATATTCCTCATAGCCGGCGTCCAGATGTTTAGTATCGGTATCCTGGGACAATACATAGCAAAAGCGTACTTAGAAACTAAAAAGCGCCCTATTTTTATTGTAAAGGACGAAGAATAATGACAAACCGGGCAAAACGAATTTTGCCCGGTTTATTATTATCTTTTCATATTTGATCTCTTCCGAGCTGGGTATCATAGGATATTACGTACCTATCAACATCCAAGGATAAAATATAATAAAGAAGGGGAATATTACTCCCCCAGCGAGTATTAAGAAACCATTAGCAATCCAATAAGATACTTTTATATAGGTCTGGGTAATTCTCTTTTTCTTATATATCATGCAGTTTATCGCCCCAATGATTCCTATTGAGATTAGTATAGATACGACTACTAATAAATTGTGAATATCATTGTCCTCAATATAATTATCAAAGATAACAATAAAATAGAAGGAAAAATCAAAAAGAAAAGCATAGTTCCTATGCTATATCCTCTTGAACCTTCTGCTCAAGTATAAAATGAATGGGTATTCCATTCTCATATTTAATTTTCATTTCGCCCTGAATCAAAGGCTTGAGATAGGCTATCATTTCTTCTGTCACATCATTCCCCCCTTCATTGATATAGCTTAGGGGTACTTTCTTTTCCATGTTTGCCACTTTTTCTATAGGTACTGATAGCAATTCAATCTCATATTCTACATCCTTCTTTCTAATAAGGGATACCATCTGGCCAGAGATCTCATTAATGGCACATTCTAGGGCTTTCTCTCCTAACCTTCTGGACTCATTAATATCTGTGGCACTGGCAATATGAGAGGCCGAGCGCTGCATTACATTTAATTCAACGGATCTTACTTTACAACCGATTCTATCACGCACCAGTTTCTCCAGCACCACACCGGCTCCTGCAATGTACTTGTGTCCAAAGGCATCTACTGAGCCTGATTGCACCTGCTCTGAGATATAGTTGCCAGATTCATCCTTGATCCCTTCACTAACTGCAACGATAACCGGGGTCTTTTCCTTCAATCGGTCTTTTACATCTCTAAGAAATTGTTCTGCGTCAAAGGCTCTCTCACAAAGGTAGATGAAATCGGGTCCCTGGGCACCGTTTAATCTGGATAAGGCGGAAGCTGCGGTTAACCACCCTGCATTTCTTCCCATGATCTCAATGATAAGAACAGAATCTTTGGTATATACCTTTGCATCTCTTTCCAACTCTGTACAGGTAGTTGCTATATATTTAGCTGCTGAGCCAAAGCCTGGGCAATGGTCAATTTCCACCAGATCATTATCAATTGTCTTAGGCGCTCCAATAAAGTGGATATCCTTGATATTTTTTTGTTTGCAATAGTCAGTTAGCTTTGCTACGGTATCCATGGAGTCATTCCCACCTATATAAATGAAATATCGGATCTGATATTTCCGTAAAATCTTAATCAAACGAAGGTAGTGCTCCTCCTTATCTTGGTGATGATCCAATTTCAACCGACAAGATCCAAGGGCTGCAGCCGGTGTCTGGCATAATAATTCCAAATCCTTATCTTCTTTGATGACTTCCTCCAGGTTAATGAGATTTTCCTCCAATACCCCCTGAATTCCGTTTCTGGCTCCATAAATTCTATCAACCTTCATACTTTTACTAGCAGCTTGAAAAATCCCTACCAGGGTTGCGTTAATGGCTACGGTAGGCCCACCGGATTGTGCAATTAAAAGATTATTCATAATATCCTCCATAAATAAGTTTTATTATTCTTTCACCATAAATGTCCTATAACATAAAAATGCCGCTACACAACTTTCGTTATGTAACAGCATTTTATTCATTCATTGAATTAATCCATTGTATAAGGCATTAAAGCAATATGTCTTGAACGTTTCACAGATACTGTTAAAGCTCTCTGATGCTTTGCACAGTTACCAGTAATTCTTCTAGGAAGAATTTTACCTCTTTCAGATACATATCTTTTTAACTTGTTAATATCTTTATAGTCAATTCCAGTGTGATTTTTATCAGCACAGAACACGCATACTTTCTTTCTTCTACGTCCGAAGGTTTTTCTCTTCATTGGAGAATCGCCTTTATCATCTCTTCTGTTAAATGCCATATCATGACCTCCTTATCCGATTTTTATTCTTGCAAGCGTATAGTCATGCAACTACGCTGTCCTATTCATTCGGTCTCAGCTTCGCTTGTATATTTTAAAAAACATCATTCTAGTTAAATGGTAATTCTTCGTCAATACCGTCTGGGATGTTCATAAAGCCATCCCCCATTGCTGTGCTGGGCTCGGGTTTAAACTCTCTGTTAAATCCACCTTGGGATCCTGAGTCTGAACTACTAGCACCTTTGCTTTCAGCAAATTCAATATCTTCTGCTATTACATCAGTCGTGTAAACTTTAACTCCGTCTTTGTTGGTATAGCTGCCTGTCTGAATTCTTCCTGACAGAACCATCTTCATACCCTGTTTAAAATATCTTTCCACGAATTCTGCCTGTTTACCAAAGGCTACACAGCCAATAAAATCCGCTTCCTGAGATTCTCCAGCTCTCTTAAATCTACGATCTACTGCTAAAGTAAATCTAGCAACTGCTGTTGAATTCTCTCCTTGTGAATATCTTACTTCCGGATCTCTTGTTAGACGTCCAATTAATATAGCTTTATTCATAAGTTAATACCTCCCTTTCGTTTTCGCCCTAGGGTAGTATACAACAAGACGATTTTTAAACAATCTCCTTGTCAGCCATTAAGCATCTTTTCTGATGCATAAATATCTGATTACATTCTCCATAATACGAATTCTCTGCTCGATTTCGTTGGGAACTGTAGAATCAGATTCGAATTGGATGAAATAGTAGTAGCCTTCTTTCATTTTCTGAATTTCATAAGCTAATCTCTTCTTACCCCAGTCATCAACATTAGTAACTGTGCCTCCGAATCTTGTAACAAGACTCTTTGCTGACTCTAATGTAGCTAATCTGGTTTCATCCTCGATTTTTGCATTTACAACTAAGGCTAATTCATATTGATTCATAGTTGTTTTGCACCTCCTTCTGGTCTCTGGCCCTTTTCTAATGCTATCTGATTGACGAAGAATCAAAACACATTTAAAGAGCAAGGAATTTATAAGTATAACATATCACAATAAGTAATGATATCATAGGTATGTTAATAATACAACCAATTTTTTTCTAAAGCTATTAAATTAGTCATATTTTACAAAATTCTAGTTCATTTATGATTTTATCATAGAAGAATTATAATTAGTCACTTAAACTACTATAGTCCGCCAGTCTTTTCTTTAGCAAGGAGAGAATATCCTCTGGGTCCATATCCTTAGCCAAATTGACAGGAATAATTATGGGCGGTAGATTGGAATTAATATTTCTTTTTGCTACACTTCGTTTCACTACATTAAGCTTCATGAGAAAACAATCTAAATTCTTTGGAATGACTGCTATACATTCCTTGTAATTCACAGTAATAATAACAAAGTCTTTGATTTCATCAAAGGATATAAAGCCTCTGCCGGTCGTATAAGAATTATCTATGAATCCCTCTCTCGTTATCGTAATCAATTTCTTTATCTGCCTTGCATTAACTACTGCCACAAGGAATGAAAAGAAAAATACTGTAACTAAAAATAATCCTGGCAACCAGAATCTTGCTTTGTGTTCTTCAAACCCATATAATATTACGGCAATAGCAGCAATCAACAGAAGCAGATTCACTAACACTATGATGTAATCTTTAAAATTCATCTTCTCTATTACTATCTCTCCCATAGAGTGTTCCCCCTCAGCACGTCTATAATTATCCTAATTGTAGCTGTAACTGATTTGTTTTGCAAGACAGAATGTGAATATTTATTAATCACTTTCTGTCACCTGCCTTTCAAGCTTTATCTGGAAATTTATTATGATAATTATTAATACAGTATTCAATGATATCTGATGCTTCCTGTGGTCCGCCAAATTCATTCACATCCGTCTGTTTATTTTCCAGTTCCTTATAAACACTGAAAAAGTGTCTCATTTCATTGAAAATATGTGCTGGAAGCTCATTGATATTGGCATATTTATTATAGGTGGGATCATTGAATGGTATCGCTATGATTTTCTCGTCTCCCATGCCATTATCTATCATTTTCATTACCCCAATAGGGTAACATCTAACCAGGGTAAGGGGTTCTATGGGTTCAGAACACAGAACCAACACATCCAGTGGGTCCTTATCATCTCCATAAGTTCTTGGAATAAAACCATAGTTGGCGGGATAGTGGGTTGAGGTATACAGAATGCGGTCCAGCATGATATACCCCGTTTCCTTATCCAGCTCATACTTTTTCTTACTTCCCTTTGAAATCTCAACCACTGCTACGAAATCTTGCGGCTGTATTCTACTGGGACTGATGTCATGCCAAATATTGCCCATGTTATTTTACTCCTATTCTTTAATAAAATTAGTTTATATAGCAAAGCATTCCCAAATTGCTATACATTGATTTTAATTATATCATTTTTAGAGATTATAATACAATGGTGTTTCTATCTTCTAAAAAATAGCTGGAGTTAGTCAATAATTAATAGACTTACTCCAGCTATAATTAATAATCCCATCTAAATTGTAAATTTAGCAATGGCTTCTTCCAGATCTTTCGCTTTTTCCCTCATTTCTTCAGCTTGGAGGTTTAGTGTCTCTACAGAAGTTATTTGATTGTAAACATTCATACTTACTACTTCTGAAGAAGCCAAGGTCTCTTCGGTAACTGCTGCAATATTCTTAATAGAATCTAGGACATCATCCTTTGATACAGTAATAGTTTCCATGTTGGAGGTTATGCTGTTAATCTTCTCTAGTAGTTCAAGCATATGATTATCTACATCCTGGAATACCTTAACTGTATTATTCAGCGCTTCTGTTTGATGTCCCAGCATTTCTTCAGCACGCTTTGCAGAAGATGCTGTTACTAGTGTCTTTGCCTGGATGTTTTTAATTATAACTTCAATTCTTTTTACTGAATCTACTGACTGTTCAGCCAGATTTCTAATCTGATCTGCAACCACGGCAAAGCCTCTTCCGGCGTCCCCAGCTCTGGCTGCTTCTATGGAAGCATTTAATGAAAGTAAGTTTGTTGTTGACGCAATCTCATTGATTGTCTCAACGACTGAACCAATATGCTTAGACTGTAGCTGCAATTCCTCAATATCTTTGATAATTACATTCGTTACCTCAGAGGTTGAGGTTACCTGCTGCATTAATTCACCAACAATATCTTTTCCTCCGTTTATTGTCAGTTGTGTCTTATTTGCAACCTGGCCTACTCTTTGTGTTTCTTCAAAAGCTACCCCAATCTGTCCTGCAAAATCTGTCATCTGAATAAAGCTCTTCTCCGTATCTTGTGCTTGTTCGCTAACACCTTGTCCCATAACATTAACTGTAGTAGATACTTCATTAATGGAGTTTAAAATCACCTCAGATGCTCCGGAAACATTGATTGCCCCATGGGATACATTATGTCCAAAATTGGCCATATCAGCAACCAAATCTCTGATTTTAGATATCATATCATCCATATCTCTGGCAAGTACACCGAATTCATCCTGACGATTTGTATTTACTCTAACGGTAAAATCACCTGCTGCCACATGATTAAAGATAGATGAAAATTTATTTATAGCCTTTGCTATATCAGTAGCTAGAATCAAACCAATAAAGATTGCAATTAAGCTTGCTAAAGCCACAAGTACTGTGGTTACATTACGAACCTTATTCATCTGTCCTAATATATCACTCTTTGGTATTAAGGTACAAATAACTGCACCAGATTCTCCTATTTTAGAAAAAGAAAACAAGTGTGACTTTCCATTAAAATCAACATATTTCATACCACTTGTTTTGTCTCCCTCAACAGCTTTCTGATAAAAATCCTGTCCAACAAATACATTTCCTGCTTCTTTTAATCTGGCTGCATCCTTTTTACTTCCTGTTACCAGGGTCTCCCTGCCGTCTATGGTAATAAATGATGCCATGCTGCCATCACTAACCAATACTTTGTTAAGAATATTATTAACCTGATCCAGCAATAGATCGCATACAATATAGCCTTCTCCTCTTGTAAAGGTTCGTACAAAGGAAGCAGCATAAAAATCCGGACTAGACTTGGTGTCTGTATCTATGGTTGGATGAAGACCTATCCATGTGGAATTGATTCCTCCTTTTTTTCTAGATAAATCCATCCACTTTACTTCCTCAGATGCTTTAAATTTATCATATATATCATCCGATAAAGTTGCGGTTATGGTTGTAATTGGTTTGCCAAATGAGCCCAAGGTATATATATTATAAATACCTACGGAACTGCCTTTTAAGGTAATCATTATTTCTCTTATTTCCTTGCTCAGCTCCAAGATATTCACGGATTCTAGACTGTCATAAGAGGTAAAGTAATAAGTAAAATCATATTCCCCTGACAACTGAGATGCTTTTTTCTCAATATCATTCATCAGAAGGTTGACATACAAGGCTCCGTTATCAATACTGACCTGAGCCGACCTTTCATAACTTGAAGAAATCTTACTGCTTGTGCTAAGATAGCAGTATAAACCTAAGGCAATTATGAACACAACAGGAACTATAAATGCTATTACTAGCTTAAAACGTATTTGTCTCCTGGTAGGTAAAGTTTTCTCTCCTACATAGGTAATCATGTCTTTAATTCTTGCCAGAAAATTACTGGAAGTCTTTTTATTAACCTTTTTGACTTTATCAATCTTATTTAATTTTGTCTTTTTATCCTTATTCTTTATATTCTTTATAACACTTTCTTTATTTTGCTTTTCTTTCTTTTGCTTAGTTTTATCAGCGGTAGTTACTACATTAGTGGATGAGTCTTGCTCTGCTTTGTTGTCAATAATCTTTTCTTTTGTATCTTCTATCGCTGTACTTTGAGCAGCTGTCTCACTATGCAGATTATCTGTTAATAAACCTTCCTGTTTATCATCTGTAGTTCTTTGACCTTCATTCATATCTTTTGTAGTAATTCTCATATGGCACCCCCTGATATAATAGAATACACAATCTCCCATAAATAAATATAGCAAGCAGAAAATTTTAAAACAATGTACTTTTTATTGTCATATAACAGGCATTATTAGAGAATTTAAGGTAAATATGTATAAACGTAACAGAATTTTAAATTATATTATAAAACAAAAAAAATCTCAGACTGTTTTGTTTTATTTTTCAACAAATAATCCCCTTTGATAAATAGTTTGAATAGAGTATAATTATTATAAATATGCAACAATGTGCATGGACAACTGCCTGAGGAGGGTAATGAATTAGTGACCCTTTCCAGATTAGTAATTGCAAAAGACAAGGAGAAATTATGCTTAAAAAGAGACTATTTATCACACTATTCGTTCTTCTTACATTTTCGTATATTGCACTGACAAGCTCAGATAGAGCAAGCGCTGAAAATGATGTTTCTGCAGTATTACGTATTCTAGCTACTGCTGATTTACATGGTCAGGTTACCGCCTACAACTATGAAACCAATTCTCCTATTGCCACCAGAGGCTTGAGTAAACTCTCTACATTAATCAAACAAAAGAAAAAGAAAGTGGGAGAAAATAATTCCTTATTAGTAGATGTTGGCGATTTTTTATATGATTACACTTCCAACTATTTTTATGATAATCATCAAGATTTGCTCCAGCCTGTCATGAAGGCCATGTCTTATATGAATTATGATTATATTACCTTGGGAAATCACGAATTTGACTATCCCTGGGAGTATTTAAGCCAACAGCTTAATCTTGCTAACTTATCCGATAAGGTTGTTTTGTCAAATACTATTTGGCATGACCATGGTGAAAACGTTTATGCTCCCTCCGCGATAGTAACAAAACAACTAGCTACAATTAATAATACTACAATTTCTGTTAATGTCGGTATCATCGGTTCAACAACCAACAGTATTCCTTCACGCAGGGGCGACTATGTCAATACTATAGATGCTACGAATAATTATGATAGCATTATAGCAGAAGCCAATCGCTTGAAGGCCTCTGGTGAGGTAGATTTAATCCTTGTCCTATTGCATGGTGGGGTTGGTTCACAAACCTTAAATAAATCCAGTGAAAATATAGGTTATGCCCTCACCTTGGTAGACTCTATAGATGCTATTGTTACCAGCCATACCCATGAAGCTTTTCCAGATGAGAACCACCCAGCTGCTTCTTATAAAAATGTTAATCTTAAGAACGGTACCATCAATGGCAAACCAGTGGTTGCAGCTGCAAGCCATGGAAGAGCACTGGGAATCATAGATTTAAACCTTAGTATGGATGCAGATGGTAAAATACAACTGGATAGTGGTAAGTCAAGCCTAAGCTATGTGACTGCAGCTGTCAAAGAGGATCCTGTAATTACTGCTTCCTTTAAAAGCTACTTAACTACAATGAAAGCGAGTGCAGATAAGAGCACCTATAAGATTGCGTCAGGTACAACTTATCACAACTACGATACGGTAGTTCAGGACAGTAACTTGTATCAGCTATATAATAATGCAAAAATAGCCTATGGTTTATCCTATGTATCCACTTATCTCCCAAAATACGAAAACACACCAGTGATTGCAGCTACCAAGAATCTACTTGATAATACCTACCCTCATGTTTTAATAGAAAATTCCTTCTCCGAAGCTAAAATAGCCCAAGTTTTAGCTGAATCCTCATCTGCAAGACCTGCTGGTTATGTTAACCTCTATGAGATCAGCGGTAAGGCCTTAAGAGAATGGTTAGAATACAATGCCAGTAACTATGCCACCGAAGGTACTCCATTTAAGAATATGCTGAGCAGTTACACCAGCAAAAATAAAAATACCAATACCTTATTACAAGAAAATTATGTTTATAACTGGAGTTCTCAATACATATTTGATGGAATTTCATACGAAATTGACTTAACAAAGAAAGCAAGATACCATGCAAGTGGTAAAGTAATTAGCACCAAGAATAAGCGAATTACCAATTTAACTTATAATGGTACAGCCATATCCGATACACAGAAATTTATCCTGGTTGCGGATTCTGGAATACCTGCCCTATCCTTCTTACCGGATGATATCTATGACTCAATAAAAGAAGTAACTGATAACAAGACGGGTAAAGCATTAACTTTAGACTATGTTAAAAATCTTAGTGCCTTTGGAGATATAAACATTACTGCTGACTACAACTGGTCCTTAAAGGGAAGTGAAAATTATTCCTTCCTCTTAGGTATCCCAACGAAAAATATAAAGACAGCTTCCAAATTCAACTGGAACAAAGGAGCTGCTACCACCACAACCTCTTATACTTTTTTAGAGGGCGTTATTCCCACCAATACGCAGAAAGTTAATGTCATTGCAGCGCAAGGCCGATTAGAAAAGAACAACAAAGCTGTCCCCATCCTTATCTCTGCTACTTCTAAGAATAGTATCAAAGAGGTACGCTACTTAAGTGGACAAATTAAGAATACTACGGATAGTAAGTGGAAGAAAGCAACTCTAGTGAATAAGAATACCTTCTCGGTAACTAATAATGGTACTTATACCATACTAGCCATAGATAAGAAGGGAAATCGTGGTTTATCTTATATCACTGTGGATCTTTATAATCAGGATACTCTAGAAAGTCCCGTGCTTAATAGATTAACCAACCGCAATACCCAACTTACAGGAACAGCTGTTCCAAATACCACACTCCATGTAACAATTGGGGAGGATAAGTACACTACAACTGTATCAGACAAGGGCAACTTCACTTTAAATGTAAAAGCACCTAAGGCCTTCTTAGAAATTAGTGCTTATGTAGAAGGGTCTGGAAAGAAAAGTGCTACAATCAAAGCAGCCGTGCGAAAAACCGGTCCCAATGCTGTTACCCTAAACCCTATATACCAAGGTAATAATAGGGTTACAGGCACAACCGATACCCATACCTTTGTCTATGCCCTCATCTGGAAAAGTATCTATGTGGGAAGAGGACAAAGTCAACTATATAAGGACTCTGAATACTATAACCCTAGTTATACCATCGTCGAGACTGATATTGTCTTGGAGGAGACAGGCAATTTTACCATTGCGCTACCAACCCTAAAATCAAATATGAATGTGTTTGTATTTGCCGTGGATCGTTATGGGATTACCAGCAAATCAAGCGTAGAAGTCCCTCGCTAGTAAAATATCACAGCATAATATACAAATATAGAATTAGTAATAGGGATAAACAAAGTTAAGATTAGAAGAAAAAGGTACCTGCCATGTTGCTATGATAAGCATCAAGGATCACGTTCTGGGAACCCTCTTATGTTAATAAAGGATATGACTAAAGTGATAGCATGAATGTATATCCCTTAGTCATATCCCTTTCATTTCATGAGACTATAGAAGCGCCATATTTATCTATTTCATTGCTCTAGGCAGTAGTTTACTTAGGATTATCGCCAGTGCTTCTCTATCTCTTCTTTGATAATATCAATATATCTCTTTGCTTTACTGACATTATTGTTAATGGTATATACATCTCTTTGCGTAATCTCTAGCTTACATCCCTTTGCCGCCTGTAAGGTTTTCCGAATGTGTGCTCTTACTGCCTCTTCCTCCAGATTTGTACCTACCCCCAGGAAATTAGGACTGGGCTTTCGGTGATAGATAACACGACTTCCTTGTAAGCACTCTCCCATATATTCCTCCTTACACCAAGGAGAGATGGATATTTTTCTAAGATTACCTAATTTGCTAATGCAGTTTTCCCAAATAGGATCCACAGGCTCACAGCATCCATAAGACAGGAGTCCAAAATTTTCAGAAATTCTCTTATAGGTGGGGAAAATAAATTCCTCAAACATCTGGGGAGATATACCGATGGTTTCCTGGGAGTCCATAAAGCCCCAGAGGTCTTTCGATACAAAACCTCCATTTTCTTTTACCTTAGGCAAGGTATTGTTGTAGCACCAGCTACCCTGTCCCAAGCTTTCATTTCCAACTGTTGGTAAAAGTACATTCTGTTTCTCCAAATATCTATAAAATGCAATAGTATCATCTGCAATGCGTCCCATCATATCTTTAAATAATTCAGGATAATCATACATATTATACATCATATTCTCCATGCTCATAATATGTACTAACATCTGGGTAGGTACAGAATAGAGGCCGCTGGTTTGTAATTTAACCGGAAGAATGTCCCCAATAGCTTCCTCAATAGCTGCCTTCTTCTTCATAGTTGCTTCCTTTTTTACTGCAAAATGGGTTATCCCTAATTTGGGATAATCCTCTTCTAAATCATTAAGCAGAGAAACAAAATGATGTCCTAAGCTCTCCTTCCCCGTTCCATCGAAGGTATGTTCTACCTGTTCTTTCACCCCAAAGAGTTCAAACTCCGTAATATACTCCATCTCATAATGATCCGGTGTCACTCTGTCATCATCAAAGAGTTCTTGGTTTGACAACATACTGTACATCATAGTTTCAACTTCTTTGGCAAAGGTCCCGCTACATTTTAGCCTGGGTAAGATAATTTCCTCTTTAAATGTCCATGCCTCCAGATGTATCATAGGTCTTTCTCCCATAAGTTCGTTATGGGCTGTCCATTCTTTTTTCTTAATCTCGTTACGTTCCTGCTTAGCAAGTTCTAATTGTCTCTTTGCTACTTCTCTTAATATCTCTTTGTCCTTCTGGCTTATATCATAATTCATAACAATAACCTTGCCTTTCCGTAGCCTGCAAACTTTGGGCCGCAGGCACAAATTGTACCTAAATCCAAATCTATATTTTTTTATTGAAAATTTTCATTACTTAACATATTATATTAATAACAATTGATACTTATTGAGGTGAATATTTTGAAGTCATGTGAAGAATTAGTGTCCAGTGAATCTTACTATTATATATATGCGCCTAGTAAAAACGCCCTGGATATGTTTTTATATCCGCTACAATGCGGGTGGTTTATATATAAAGCTGGATACTCTTTAAGAAGGGAATCCTTTGACAACTTTCTCTTGATGTATATAGTAAAAGGAGAGATGACCTTGGAATATGGAGGTAAAACCCGCCAGGTAGGAAGGGGTACTTTTGTTTTGCTGGATTGTCGTAAGCTACACGCCTATTCTTCCCCCTCTGGTTGGGAATGCTTGTGGTGCCATTTTGATGGAAAAACTGCTAGGGCCTATTACAATAATATTATCTCTCATTTGGGAAATGTTTTCTCCATGGCAGATTCTAATCCACCTCAATACAAGCTCTCCGCTATTCTTGATATTTTTCATAGCGGGAGCCTAGTACGGGAACCCCTTATGAATAAATATCTGACGGATATCCTAACCGCCTTTTTACTTTATACCCCTACAAAGACCAATACATATAATTATACCTATATCGCAGAAGAAGCTATCACTTATATTAATGAGCATTTTGCAGAAGATATATCTGTTGGTAAACTGGCAAAGCAAGTGGGCCTAAGCCAATACCATTTCATCCGCACCTTTAAAAGGGAGACCGGCTTTACCCCTCATGAATATATTATAAATACCCGCATTGCCTCCGCAAAATACCTTCTTAAAAATACAAAACTACCCATCAAATCTATATGTATTGATACCGGATTTTCATGCGAAAGTGTATTCTCTAGCGCCTTTAAGAAACACCTGGGGCTACCTCCGGCTCAATATAGGTCACTAGAAAGCCAATAAAATAAATTAGAAGTTGTTTCTTTCATCTTTGCTCTATACAAAGAAACAATTTCTTATTCTTTTTTAATACCCTATGACTTTAAAATTCTCTATAAAAATCATTTTTCATCTCAGAGAGTGCCAGATAGCAGATTTTTCTATAGAGTAGCTTTGCAGGAACACGCCAAGCTTCCCCATAATAATACTGATCTGCAATTAAAACACCATCTGCATAAATCTGAGCCGCATCACATGGAAATGGAATCTCAATCATTCCTTGCCCGGAGGAGACTTCTACTTGCATCCATTTGATCTGACGCTCCCCACCAATATGAAGTTCCTCAGAATGGGTTGGTATAATTGGTACTTTTTCCATATCTGTGAACGTTACTACTGCTGGTTCAAACTCTTTTACAAAAGAAATCTGTTCGAAATTTGCACCATTCCATTTGTAATAAGCAAAACTATTATCTCCTGCTGAAGCAATCTCACCCTCTATTTCATAAAGATCACAATCTTCTCCTATGTATAACCCACTATCTAGCTTTCTAAAGAATCTCCCTTGATTCCAAGTGAGTGTAACAAACTTAATTCCGTTTATCTCAAATACTGAATCAATTCCTGCTTTAGGATTAAAAACACTTCCATCCATAAATTTATATTCCGCCTCGATACCTTCAATGGCAACAAAGAAATAGGTGTCATTCTCCTTACATAAAAGCTGTGCTGTTGCATATTCAAGAATATTGTTATTCTCCATTGCAAGATGAAATGGCATAATAAAACTAATATCACCACGAATATCTATCATGGGAAAAACCACACTTCCCGTATCAATAACAACCCCTGTTAAATCCTTCAACCTCGCAAGACGCTGATAATGGTTAACAAATACAAAACCACCCTTTCCATCTGTACGCATTGCATAACGCAATGAGGACAAATCTGTTCTCTTTACCTCAGCCTCAGACGGAACAGTTTCCATTGGCGCTAAAATATTACCAAAGTCTTTAACAAACATATGTAACAAGTTAAGCAAACGGTACTGCTCGCGGACCTCTCCATATTCTGAAAGAGGTGCTTGGAAATCATATGATAAAATCGGATAATCATTAGGATATCCAGATGCCTTTGTTTCATTTAATGTTGATAATTGTCCGATTTTATGCGTACCACCGTGATACATATAGTATCCCACTAAATTATTACCACATCCAAGTTTAACCAAAGATAATGCATAGGCATCCATTCCATTTATAATCGGTCTGCGGTGATGTGTCACCTGTATACCAGCACCAAGCTCGCAGGTTGCAAAGGGGTATTTCTCATAAGGCAATCTCCAACCGTCTTCATCGGTTATAGCGATTAAATCCAACCCAACAGCAGTATCATTTCTCATGGTATCAAATACATAATGAGGTGAAAGAGGAAGAACATCTATGGTATCGGCCCAAGGTGCCTCCGGATAAGCTGCAAACACAGGTAATACATCATCTACAGGAATTTTTGCACCAGAAGTTCTATTCCAGCCAGTAACAGTAAAAATTGGCGCATCATAGCCAACATCCAAGGCTAGTTTTTTGAGTGCTAATAGATGTTCTGCTTTATCCGTCAATTCATTTTCTAACTGCACAAAAATAATATTACCGCCATCCTTATAGAACAATCCTTGAACCTGTTCAAATATCTTTTCATACCATATCCGTGCCTTTGACATATATTCCTCATTATTATCACGAAGCTCATAGGGCTTGTTCATTAACCAATCTGGGAAACCACCATTTCTACACTCTCCATGCGCCCATGGTCCTATTCTTAAGACCAAGTCAAGTCCTGCCTCCTTGCTATCTTCAACGAATTTTCGAATATCAAGATTCCCGGTAAAATCAAATTTTCCTTCAAATTCTTCGTGATAATTCCAAAATAAATAGGTTGCTACAACGTTTATACCGCCTGCCTTCATTTTACATAATTCTTTATACCAATCCTTGCTATCATAACGTGAAAAGTGAAATTCACCCATGACACCAATCCAAGGTTCTTCCCCTTTTTCAATATATAAATTTGTAACATCGATACGCTCGCCATAGGGATTAGCACCACCCAAATTTAAATGATTGCGCATAAGTTCAGTTTTTTTGTATCCTTTAAATTTATAGCTCATAATATCTTTCCTCTCTTGAATTATTTATTTCTTAGGGATTAATATCCTTTAGAATATGCTTTTTTGCTTATACTCAATAAGATTGTAGTTCAGATAATTATTACCATCAATTTCATAAATTGCTTTTTTTATTATATAAATTGCTCCTTTGTTATTTAGCCGGTGGTTTATTAAAAGATTGCTTTACAAAAATAGAGATATGACCCAGGCTAGCTGTACCCTTGGATCATATCTCTTATCATATACTAATACTATTCCGACACACAGGCCCCCAGTGATTGTTGGAAACCCATATGCATACTTTATTGTTTTGCTATATTTTGCAATAGACTCTTTTTATTTTGTCTATGCCTTAGTTTTAATCTTTATTTTGTCTATGCTTTATGTTTTAATCTAAGTGAAATACTGGTGATAAATCTGTGCTGACTGGACTATTGTCTGGATTAGTGTCCATAATATCTGCCATATAGTCCCACCACTTTCTACAAATCTGAGTATTTGCACTCTCGCTCCAACGAGCTTCATCCTCTACCTCAAGATAACCAAAGAGAATGTTGGTCTCTTTATCTAGAAAAATACTGTAGTTCTTGCCACCAAATTCGTGAATCATATCCACCATCTCTGGCCATAATGCATTGTGACGCTTCTCATATTCTTCTGCGCAACCTTCATACAATTTCATCTTAAAACCTTTTCTTACCATAGTCTTCTTGCTCCTCCTAAGTGCTGTTCTTATCGTCGTTAAAAATTAAATGTTATATTTTTAGCACCATAACTCCATAAGCTTCTAATGAAAGAATACCCTTTTGCTTCTTATTGGTCAATAGATCATAACATTCTTTTTTAAAATTAACATCCATGGCATAAGGCATATAATTAAGCAAGAAAATATAATCCTGATCATCCTTCCTACGAAGGGTTACTTCTATCTCCTTTGGTAAGTCCATCAGATCCTCTATGACAGAGGTTAGGCCTATCTTATCAAGGAACAGTTCTGCACTATCCTCACCAAAACCTCCACCAAAATAATACACCTTTCCTTTACCATAGTCCTTACGAAGAAGCGCTGGTGCACCCCCATAGTAGTTCTGGTCATAGGTTCCTTCTACCACAGCCTGATCTGCAACTAAGACATCATTAAAGAACTTAATGGATGCTTGACGGTCTCCCCAAGTAAAGGTTTCCTCCTCATCATTAGGCCCCAAACATGTATAGTCTTCCACATAACCTCCACAAAGAGGTGCTGCCAAACCTGGGAGCATGCTGGTAACACAACGACCTGTTTTATCCTTTAAACCAGTCCGAGCACCAAAAATAAGAGTTCCACCCGCTTCTACATATGCAGTCAAAAGTTCTAGCCGCTCTTGTGTCAAAATTGCAGGATGAGGATATACAAGCAATTCATAATTTTTAAGTTCCTCTAGCTTACTGTCATCCTTCATACAATAAAAATCAAAAGGAATATGTCTATGCTGGAATGCTCTAAACCATCCGTCGGTACTCATATCAACAAGAGGCTTTAAGAATATATCATTCTCCGCATCAAATTCATTATCGTAATCTTTTAAGATAGCAGCCTTACAGATACATCTTGCGCCGGCCACTTCACGTATCTTCTTAAAGTCCCCAGCGATGCCTTTTATTTCTTCTATTCTTCTGTTTGGCTGGTTAGAGTAATCATTAATACCAATCCAATAAATCTCTGTCCCTACATTAGAGGTACGCCAACGAAAATAGCTAACAAAGTCCGCACCATGAGCTACAGATTGCATGGTCCAGAGTCTTATTTGTCCCGGTTTTGGTGCAGGCTGCATCATCTTGGTATTCCAACCGCCACCACCGGCCTGCTGCTCCATAATGCCAAAGATAGGAGAAATACTTCTGGTTCTAGCCAAATTGAAGGAGGTATTTCTATCGTTTAAGGCTCCTGGCTTCTTAGGGTTTGCATCCTTAGAGAAAGCAAAGTTTGGATAGCTGTCATAGGTTATAAAATCTAAGCTTTCATCTTCTACCAATTCATGATAATCTACATGGCCAAAGATACCATTTGTAGTAACAAACTGCTCTTTTAATCTATACTTTTTAAGAATTTCTGCCTGCATTCTTATATAGCGATTGGCAGTATGTGCAATAAAATGATTTTCCTCCAGCATTAGATGAGGATTTGGACTATCACTAGGTGTCGGTCTGGAAAGATGAACCTGTTCCCAGTCACTATAAGTCTGGTTCCAGAAATCAGCACCAATATGTTCATTAAGATTTTCTAAGGTTTTATATTTTTCTTTTAAATATCTTCTGAAGGCTATGTGATCACTCTTAGAATAATATCGGTTAATGGAGCAATTCACTTCGTTATCTATTTGCCAACCAATAATTGCAGGGAAGGAGCTATAATGCTTTGCAAGCCTTTCTACAATATTCTGACAATACTTAAGATATATCTCTGAGGTCATATTATGATGCTGACGCATTCCGTGACGGAATAATACCCCTTCTTGGTTTGCATTTAAAATCTCTGGGTATTTCTCAGATAACCAGGCCGGGGGTGTAGCTGTAGGCGTACAGAAGATAACACCAATACCATGCTTCTCTGCCAGTTTAAGAACTGGTTCAAAATAGTCAAGGGTATATCTACCTTCCTCTGGCTCAAGGAAATTCCAAGCAAATTCAGCTATTCTTATTACCTCAATCCCTAACTCCTTCATTCTAGTTAAATCAGCTTCCCAATACTTAGGTCCCCAATGCTCAGGGTAATAACAAACTCCCATGGTAATGTGATTCATATTTAATGATTTTTTCATCTTTTACCTCCTCATATCTACAATAATTCAAAGTTATCCTAGTCCATTGCCCCATATATGGCATTTCTTAGTTCTCTAATGAAGGACCAATTGCTGTAACCACTAATCTGTGTCAGGTAAAGGAAAGTCAAGTTATCCTTCAAATCAACTGTAAAATAAGGACCTGTCCAGCCATCCCAGCCAAACTCTCCTTCTACTCCCCTATCTTTATGGTCACTCTTTGCCTCTCTGGTACGCATCAGGTAACCATAACCATACCCCTCTAGCTGAGGAAAATTAACCATAGCCTTTTGTTTCATATTTAATTCATTGTGAGTAAAGTGTTCTACGGTACTTCTCTCAAGAATTTTTACTCCAGTATAGCTGCCCCCGCCTGCCAACATCCGGGCAAACCGGGAATAATCCCTTAGGGTAGAGCAAATTCCTGCTCCACCGGACTCAAACCCTGGCGGCTTAAGGCAATAAGATAGGCCTAAGTGTCTGTTCGTATCTATCTCAAGGGTATAGATACTTTTTTCCTCATTATAATGACTTTTATATAGCTGGGCAAAACCTTCTTGTTTCTCTATGGGGACATAAAAGCCTGTATCCTGCATATCTAACGGCTCAAAAATCTCCTTCTTATAGAGTTCGCTAATTTTACAATCAGCTATCACCTCTAATACTGCTGCCAAGACATCAGCAGAGAGACCATAACGCCATCCCTCTCCTGGATGAAAAGCTAAAGGACAGGAGGCAATGGCCTTCATTACCTCCCTTGTGGTATAGGCTCTTTTTTCATTCATAGCGAAATGAATTTCATCAAAAATCGATGTCATCTTCATTCCTGCCGGGTCAGGGTCGGGATATACAATTCCAGAGGTCATATGAAGTAAATCCTTAATTGTGATCGCTCTGTCAGCTGATACAATTTTACCCTTCTCTAATACCTTCATTTGGGTAAATTCAGGAAGATACTTACTCACCTTATCCTCCAGCCTTAACAATCCTCTTTCCATAAATATCATGGCTGCCACTGCTGTAACGGGCTTTGACATGGAATACATTCTAAAAATAGTATTCTCCCCCATATCAATCCCTTTTTCAATATCTGCTAATCCTCTGCAAGTTTGAAAAATCTCCTTGCCCATATGGTAGACTGTTACAATTCCGCCAGGAATATGGTGTTCATCAATTTCAATTTGAAGTAACCTAGATATCTCGTCAAATTGTCTTAAGTTCATAACCTCACCTTTTCTTATAGTGGCATTGATCTTGCTTCAAAGGTCACCAAGGTTACTATGATACCTTTCGTATTAATCTTAGTGACTAATTTCATCTCATCATGATTATTAATAACTAGTTTATCATACTAATGGAATCAATCAGTTCTAATTCTTCCTTTGTAAAGCTTGTATGATTTACAATTTTTACATTCTCTTCTATCTGTTCCGGTTTTGATGCGCCAATAAGAACGCTGCACACATCTGAATCCTTTAATACCCAGGAGAGAGCCATCTCAGCCAGAGTCTGTCCTCTTTGTCCTGCGATCTCGTTAAGCTTTCCTATTTGCTCCAAGCGTTCCCCGGTAAGTGAGCTTTCCTTTAAGAAGCGGTCATCTCTTGCAATTCGGCTGTCAGAAGGAATTCCTTTTAAATATTTATCCGTTAATAACCCCTGGGCAAGAGGACTAAAGGCAATAATACCCATGCCCGCCTTTGCTGCATAGTTCTTAACTCCATCTTCTTCAATTCCTCTATCAAAGATAGAATATCTTCGTTGATTTATAATAAGGGGACACTTCAAATCTGCCATTATTTCTATAGCTTTCTTGCTATTCTCCTTATCATAGTTAGAAATACCTGCATAAAGAGCTTTCCCACTTCTCACGGCCTGAGCAAGGGCTTCCATGGTTTCTTCAACTGGAGTCTCAGGGTCCATTCTATGATGATAAAAGATATCCACATAATCTAATTGAAGTCTTTTTAAACTTTGATCAAGACTTGCTGTGAGATATTTTTTGCTTCCTCCGTTACCATAAGGGCCGGGCCACATATCATAGCCAGCCTTTGTACTAATTACCAGCTCATCTCGGTAAGGTTTCATACTTCCTACCAGGATACGTCCCAAATTCTCCTCAGCACTTCCGTAATTTGGGCCATAATTATTAGCTAGATCAAAATGGGTAACACCCAAATCAAATGCCTTATGACACATAGCTACCATATTATCATAGATATCCTTACTTCCAAAATTATGCCAAAACCCCAGGGAAACTATGGGAAGTTTTAACCCACTATGTCCTATACGACGATAGCTCATATTCTCATATCTCTTGTCCCTTGCTAAATATACATTACTCATTCTCTTCTCCTCCTGATAATTCATATTTTTGATAAGCGATACGTAGGGTGACTTTTGTCCCTTGTCCTTCTTGGCTCCAAATCTCCATGCCATATTTTTCACCGAAAATATGTTTTATCCTTTGTCGCACATTCCCTAAGCCTATGGTTCTCATCTGTCCGGTGATAGATACCCTATCCTCCATCAGCCGCCTCATATTCTCTTTGGTCATTCCTACCCCATTATCCTCAATACCTACAATTAAGTCTGTACCTTCCCTCTCTACCAAAATCTTCAAATGCCCCTTTCCCAGCTTAGGTGACAATCCATGAAAGATGGCATTCTCCACTATGGGTTGGATAAATACATTGGGAACTGCCGAATCTAACAATTCCTCTGCACAGATAATCTCATAGGTGAATTTATCCGGGTAGCGGTACTCCTGTAAAATCAAATAGTTCTTTACGTTCTGCAGCTCTTGCCCCAGACTTACAAAAAAACTATTATGATTTACTGTTAAAGTACTTTGGAGCAATCCAATAAAGGCATTGGCAAATTGAACAATCCTGGGATTACGATCCATTTGTGCCATATAAACAATGGAGTTTAATGTATTATATATGAAATGGGGGTTGATTTGAAGCATCAAGCGATTAATTTCCATTTCTTTTGTAATTCTTTCATATTCTACAGTCTCATCCATTAAAATCTTCAGATCTTGCGTCATTTTATTCAGGGTATTTCCCAATTCCTCCAATTCATCCCCAGTGGTTATTTGAAGATGAACATTAAAATTCCCCTTACCTATCTCTGTTGCTGCATCATGTAGATGCTTAATCGGGTTGGTTATACTACGAATTCTCTTTCGCATTACTAAATTTAATATTACTCCTACAAAGATACATACAAAGACGGAGTAGTAGATAACAAAGGAAATCTTCTTAAAAATGGCACGCTTTGAAATCTCGGTTACCAAAATCCAGCCGGATTCCATGGTATCATTGACTAGAATGACATTGTCATTGTCCAAGGTGTGTCTTCTCCCCTTCTTGGGAATCTCTTGATAGGACAGAGCCATATCTCCTTCTGTGTATACAGTATTGCCCCATTCATCAAAAATAGAAAAACCTGCGACCATGGATTTATCGATGTTAAACTTCTTTATCATATAAGAGTAATCTAAGTCCATAATGATATCGCCTAGAACTTGCCTGCCCCGACCTACCTTTCGCACCGATAAAATATAGCTGATGACCTCCTTAGATTTTAATCCATTTTCAATGATATTCATATGCTGAAGGGTATACCCACTTTTTGCACTATGGGTCTTATAATCCTTGTACCACATTTCTTCCTCTAGATTTACCTCGCCATATGTTAAATTCGTTGTAAAATGCTCTTCACCATTATATATACTGATACTTACTAGATAGGGAGACATGGTTGCATAGGTCTTTAAAATTGACCTGATATTATCCTCCTGTACCAACACCTGAAATAAGGATAAATTCTCATCCTCTTCCAGGTAATCCTGAATACGGGAGTCCACAGAAATCTGCCTAGCCATATTTTCTACACTATTTTGTATGTACCTTATCTGCTGTGCCGTAAGCTTAAGCTTCTCTTCTTCTCCACGAATAATCTGTGCCTCATAATTATTATAGAAAAAGATAGAGGATCCTGCTGCGACGACAATAAAGGAAATTATGACAAGGAGCATAACCGTTCTAATGAGCCGAACCTGTATCTTTTTCTCTTTTTCCTTTTTAATGAAAGCCCGAAACGCCTTGGGTTTAATCCAATTTTTCATACTTATTCTTCTTCATATACTCCCCAGGAGTAATTCCTTCTATTTTCTTAAATACATAACTAAAATACTGATTAGAAGCAAAGCCTGCCTTAGCACTAATCTCGTTAATTTTGTCCTTTCCTTCCTCCATCATCTTCTTAGCACGCTCAATTCGGTAGGCAGTTAAGAAATCCAAGACAGTTTCCCCTGTTTCGCTTTTAAAGCACTTTCTCAAATGCCCTTCTGATAGATTAACTGACTCTGCAATGTCTAGAAGGGAAATATTTTTATCATAATTTCTATATATAAAATCAATTGCTAATGAGACTTTCTTAGAATACCCGATATCTTGCTTATGATGATAGGCTTTAAATATCTCTTCTATCCAATCCAGCATATAGGTTAAGGCCTCATCCACATCATCATAGGTCTCTTGCAGCTCCAAAAGTGTTGGGTCTAGTCCCTTCTCTCCTACCCATTGCTTAATGATAGAATAAAGTTCTCTATAAAGGTTAATATAGTCATAGACATTCAGGTGTTTTTGGGCTTTTTGAAGAGCCTTATCCACACTTTCATAAAGCTTTTCCTTATTTTCCTCTTTTAAATATAATCTCACTTCATATATTAATTGGTCCAAGATCATGGGGTTGTCCGATTTATCTTCTAATTCCTTAGCAAATAATATGGTTTCCCCTGGGTGTGCGTAGAAATACAGACGAAGTTGATCCACCTTCTTATATATATGAGATAATTCCAAAAAACTAGGGGTAACTTCTGAAATAATACACCGACAATCCACACCTTTGTCCTTAAAGATACCCACTGTCTTTTGGGAGGCTTCGCTTAATATCATCCTGGTATCTTTTTCTCCTGAATCAATAAAGAAAATCAAGCACCATTTCCCATCCCCCGTATTTACTGCATTCCTGCAACATAATCCTGCTCCGAAATCCTGCTGTTCAAGATCTCTGCAATCAATTTTCTCTAGCCCCAGCTCAGTGTAACGTAAACTTATAGGTATGTTTTGAAATATATAAAGGAGCGCATACTTTTGTGATTTTTTCTGTTGATAGACATAATCTTCTTGGATATCCATATCCGCTGCCAAAAAATTACGAATGTTATATTCTAGATAAGTCCTGGCCTTATCCTTATCGTTCTTAATGATTAACATAATCTTCTCTATTTCCTGTGAGAGATTTTCTGATGTAAGCTCATTCTTTAGCATATAGGAGGATACCCCCATATCCATCCCTGTTTTTACATAATTAAAATCTCTATAAGAAGTTAGGAATATAATTTTTTGATCTGGATTTTGTTTAATTATTTTTTTCCCTAATTCCAACCCATTCATCAGCGGCATACTAATATCGATAAAGGCAATATCAGGTCTCATTTCTAAAATCCTGGGCAATGCCTCTACGCCATTATAGGCCTCCCCCACCACTTCGTAGGTAGGAGAAGCCTGTTCACATAGCATTTTAAAATAATTAATGGCCATCGGTTCATCATCTACAATAAAAATCTTTGCATTACTGTGCATAAATGGCACCTCCAGTGGGTATTATAACACACTTTATCAATCTAGCAATGCGAGCTGTCAAAAGATTGCCGGCCTATTTTCTAACCCTTAACTGCACCTGATGTGAGTCCACTTATAAAATTCTTAGATCCAATAATAAATAAGATTAATAGTGGTACTGTTGCTAAAGCAAGTCCACATAACTGTGCACCATAGTCTGTTCTATAGGCACTGGCTAAACTCTTAATAAAGATAGGTATAGTATATAATTCCTTCTTATTAATGAATACTAAGGGTATCATATAGGAGTTCCAGGACCAAAGGAAAGTCAAAAGGCATAGGGTTAATAAACCTGGTTTAATACATGGCATTACAATGCCTCTAAAAATACGTATTTCATTGGCTCCGTCAATTCTTGCACTTTCCACAATTTCCAGTGGAAGAGCTCCTTTTATAAAAGAAATCATCCAATACGCTCCAAAACCGCTGGCAAACCATACAAAAATAAGTGGTAACAGGGTATTGTTAATTCCAAAATTTCGCATCTCAATCATATATCCAATGACACCAATCTGGCTTGGTACCATCATTGTCATCATTATAAACTTATATAATACATTCTTCCCTTTAAAATGATAGACATTCATTCCATATCCTACCATGGCACTGATTAAGGTACTGATAGCCATAGAGACTATGGATACGATCATACTATTCGAATAGGACTGTAAAAAGTTTGATTTAAATACTGTTTTTAAATTCTCTATCAGGTAATTAGAAAATACAATTGGCAATTGTTGAAAAATCTGTTCACTCTTAAAGGATGACATGGTAAACATCATATAAAAGGGAAACAAAGCTATAAAAGAAACAGAAATCAGAAGTATGATGGCAAGAATGCCTGAGAGTTTAATCTTTCCCTTACTTGAATCAATTGGCATATTAATCTTCCTTTCTGTTCATTAATCTAAGTCCAATCAGTGATACTACACAAATAATAATAAATAGTACACTAGCCATAGCAGAACCATAACCCATTCTTGCATTGGCTCCAAAGGCAGTATCATAGAAATTCCATACTACTGTTAAGGCAGATCTATCTGGACCACCGATAATACTTGTTGTTGTTTGGTTAAATAATAAATTTGGTTCATCAAATAGCTGTAAGGCATAAATAGCACTTGTAATAATTAAGAAAGTGGTTATGGGCTTAAGTAGAGGCACTGTAATCTTTGTAAAGGTCTTTACAACATTCGCTCCATCCACTCTGGCTGCTTCATAGATATCTTCTGAAATAGAGGTAATTCCGGCAAGATACATGGCCATATAATAACCGGTACATTTCCATACAATCATAAAGGATATAACTAAAGGTGCAAATCTACCATCCCCTGTCCAGTTAATCGCTGTGCCTCCAAAAGCTTCAATGATAGCATTGATAACTCCTGTGTTTCTATCGAAAATAAAGATAAAGATTAAACCAATGGCAACTGGAGTAGTGATGTAGGGCAAAAAATTTAATGTTTGAAACAAATTACGGAACTTTTTAAGACGGCAAAGAAATGCTGCCAGAAGGAGACCTATAACAATAGCAACGGGAAAACCGATTAAACCGATCTTTAATGTGTTCCATAAAGATTTCCAGTATACCGTATCTTTTGTAAAGATCCTCACATAGTTATTTAATCCAACAAAAGTCTTGTCTCCAATACCTTTCCAGTCCATCAGACTTAAGTAAAAAGAATATAAGATTGGAAACAAATTAAACAAAAGGAAAAACAGTACGAAAGGTGCAATAAAGAAAATTGGCCAATAAACTGTATATTTTTTTATGGAACTACTATTATTCATTTTTCAACTCTCCTATTTATAAAGGATGAAGGGACTGACTAACTTATCTCTCGTCTGTTCCTTCATCCTTATCTTCAAAAATTTATTTGATTACCAGACTATCATCTGTGATTCTGTTTTCACACTCTTTCAGACCTTCTGAAACAGCATCTTCTGCTGTCATCTCGCTATCATTCATAATTGCATTTGCAAGTAAGTCTCTGATATCTACGATGGTCTGATCCCATACTGAGGTATTAGGGATACTTACATTAGGAAGAATTTCGCTGTAGAATAGCTTACCAGTATCCTGTCCGGCAAAGAATGGATCTTCGTTCTTTGTGAAGGTATCATCATAAGCAAATTCTTTGTATGGTGTAATATAACCAGCTTTGCTGTAGTTAACGCTTGCACCTTCTTTTGTTGCAAGGGCCCAAGCTAAGAAGTCATAAGCAGCTTTCTTCTGAGCATCTGTTGCATCTTTTGTAATACCTACAGATGTACCACCAGCACTATATGCTCCAGTTCCTGGTTCGAAAATACCCCAGTTACCTGCACCTTCAGGATCATTACCCTTAATATAATAGGTGATAGCCCAGTCAGGACAAGGATAGAAGATATGGCTGTCATCTGCATAAGTAGCATTTGCCTGAGGAGTACCGTTTTGGAAGGTATCAACTGCATTAGCATCTCTAAACTTTGTAAGGGTTTCCATTACAAATCCCATTTTGTCAGAGAAATTAATGGTGCCATTCTCTTCTACTTCTGTTTGATCTGCAAAGTAGAGCCATTCTGCAACTGCACCACCAGAGTGGAATAAGTAATCTTTACCACCGGACTTCTCATTTACTTCTGCTCCCTTTTCTGCAAAAGCATCATAAGAAGAGAACATAGCTTTTAACTCAGCAGGATCATCTGTTCCAAAATATTTTAATGCAAGGTCACGCTTATAAGCGATACCAGATGGTGTAACATTCTGTCCAAGACCAATCATACCGCCGTCAGCTGTTGTGTTTCTCTTTACTACATAGTCAACCCAGTCTTCAGTGTTTGCATTATATGGGTCTTTAGTTAAGTCTTCTAAGATTTCAAGCTGTTTAAAGCTCTCCACTAAAGTTGAGTTCATAGGTATCAAAGTAGGTAACTCTGAACCGGAAGCTACTGCTTGTTGTACCTTAGGGAATAAGTCACTATAAGCAACATCTGTAGGCTCAAATTTTACATTTGGATTTACTGCTGTGTAGGCATCAAATAAAGGCTGATACCAGTTAGAATCCCAACCCCAGTATGTAACTGTAACTACCTCCTCCTTTGTTGTATCAGTTTTTCCGGAATCATCTGTTCCAGAATTTTGTGGATCTGATTTACTACTACATCCTGCTAATAGGGATGTCATCATAAGTACTGCAAGAAACAAACTAATAAGTTTTTTCATTTTCATAAGTCCTCCTTGTATTAATGTACCTTAATTATAGCCCCTAACCTATTCGCCATACAATTTTACAATTCAATCATTTATTATGAAATTCGTTCTTTTTTTGACCAAATTATATAAAACGTGCATTTAATGGGAATAAATGAGGATAAAAAAGTTTATAATGAGCAGTCTTGATTAGCCTTCTTAACTGTAAAAGGGCTGCTGCACAATTTTACACCAAGTTCCCTTGGTAGAATTAATTGTACAACAGCCCTTTTATAGTTTGTATTATGCCCTTCCTGCATCCTGCTGGTCCCTTGAAAAGATTATTCCATAAGGCCCATACACTTTCTTTCCTTTCACTATCTTATATGCCCTTGCTACATACCAGTCTAATTTATCCCCGGGGCGATAATTTGTCATTCTATACCAGGGTGTATCGGTGTCAGCCTGTAATATCCAGTCCACGCTATTCCAGGCAGGGAAATAATTGCTTATGGGATCCAATCGAATATCCAGTTGCTTTCTATACAATTCATATCCGTCTGCATCCTCTACAGCATCCCATACAAAAGTTTCTGTATAGGAATATGTGTCTGCCACATATTCTGCTTCAATTGCCATACTATTCACTTTACCTAAAGCACTATTTTCACCATCAACATAACCACAGTATTTCTTAATATTGGCAGCCGTCAGCTTATGATCCTGTACATAGGAATTGAGGATGCCCCCATAATACTTATCATAATATTCATTATACTTTTTAGGGGTTATTACCTTTCCTTTAAAGGTATACTCATCGTTATAATCATCGATGATGGTAGAACGCAATTCATTAGTTCTGGTAGCTACGTGATTTTTTACTTTGATCGTATAATATGAGAGAAAGGGTCCCATGGATTCTATGAAAAAATATCTTTTCTTTTCCTCATAGTAATACAGGTTGGAGGAATATTCATTTCCCAAATCCACACGATATACCTTGCTTTCCTTTGTATCATAATCATATACTCCACATTCGAGAGCTTTGGAGACGATCATTTCCTTCTGCCCATCCCCGCTTACATCCAAAAAGGAAAAGTACATATCCTCATTTAAATTTGTCAAGACAAAATAGGTATATAGATATTCCCCGTATTTATATAGCATTGTCTTATCTTTGGTATTAGCCGAAGCCTCCCCAACGGATGGGAACATCATTATTCCAGCCAATAGCATAAGCACTATGCTTTTTAATTTTCTTTTAATCATAATAATCTCCTCCAATCCGTTAACCTATCAACGAATAATAATCCTCGCCTGTATCCTTTTGCTCTGAATATTTCACTTTACTTTGCTGGGTATAACCCTCCCAGAGCTTTTTTCTGGTAAAATCAGGACGTTCATATTTCATATAGCCTGCAGCGTCGAGATAAATCCACGTTCCGTCCACTTCCACCTGATTCCAGGCCCAGCTTTGTCCATTAAGAGTTCCCGTACAATAGTAGCTGGGAATGTCCAGACAATCCATCAGAAAGCTGATGGTTTTGGCACAGGAGGTGCTCATATCAATTCCTTTGCGTAGTAATAAAACTCGTGATATATCCCCATAAGATGTCCAATAATATCGGTAGCTCTTCGTCTGATATAAGTAATAAAATAGCGTCTGGACATAATCTATTTTTTCTTTATCCTTCATTTTTGGGGAATCCAAATTATAATCATGGATAAAATCATAAACATAGAGTAAGGTTGCTAATTCATTTCCTGTATAACCATCAAATTTGCCTAGTTTAACAGCTTGTACCGGGTCATATAAGGGTTGTTGTACTTCTCCTGTCACATTGACTGTTACCGTCTTAGTAATACCGGCTATCTCGATAGCAATGGTTGTTGTACCCGCCTTTAATCCTTTAATACAAAAGGAACCTAAATAGGAGTCATAATTAGCAAAGTTCTCAGCCTTTGCTACAGCCACACTACTGTCACTAGATGTAACCTTGATATCCTCTAGCTTCGGATAATAATAGTAGGGATCCACATAGACAGAACCCACCTCACCTGCTTCCAGAGATAGTTGATAGGTATCAAGCGCTGTAAACAATACGGATTCTAGCTCCACAATTTCTATTACTTTACCATGTAAAGAAGCCTCAACTTCAAAGGTTCCTGTCTCATAGGACTTAACATTACAGGTATAATTATTAGTTTTTTCAACTTCTCCTTGATGTCCTCCAAGGATTTTATACTTAATTTCAATATCATTCAGTTCATCATAATAGTCAAAGCTGGTGGCATATACCCTAATGGGTGAACCATTGGTAGTCATAAGCGATGTGTCATAATATATACTAATACCAGAGATGTCAATCACAACTAAGTAACATTTATAGGTCTTATTATCGACTTTCGCATTAATATAAATTCGTCCGGCTTCCTTAGCTGTTACCAGTCCGTTCTTACTGACGGTGGCAATATCTTTTGATCCAGAACTCCAGGTTACCTTCTTCGTAGTTCCTGTAAGCTTTAATTGCAAGGTCTCCCCAGGCAGAAGGTAAGCTTTTTCGTGACTAATCGATACCTTAGCGGCTGCACTTGCAATTACCTCATTCATGGGGATTAACTGCATGAGAAATATACCAATAAAAATAATTGAAACGCTAATGCCAATTCTTTTTAACCTTTCCATTCATCTTTCCTTCTTTCATTTGTGGTAATAAGTACCATTATATACTTATTTTGGTGATATAGAAAGAGGATATTTACACAATTCTGCATTATTTGATAAATTTCGTGGTAAATCTTATAGGAAAAACATAAAAATAAGTACAGCTAATCCTTATATGGAATAACTGCACTTATTTTGTTATTAAACTTACATATTCGTATTATTATGACTTCTTAATCAGCTAATTACTGTTTTAACTTCTTATCCTCATAGATGGATACCCAAGTCTTATAATGGGGATTTTCCCACACCTTACCATCAAAATCTGTGTATTCTTTAACTATGGCCTTTATAAATTTGATATTATCACAATCTATTTTCTGATTCCAGTTCTTCAATTTGATCTTTCAATTCGTCATAATCATCTTGAGAAACAAATGCTGATTTCGGTGAACATTCAATGACATACCTAATGATATGTCTCTGTTAATTCCAACTTAAAATTGCAGTAAGTACATCAGGTCTTCTCTTTCTTCCTCAGAGCCTCTATTCTTGCGTCCTCCCATCCTACCTGCAAGAGATAAGCCTAGTTTCTCCATCACCTTGTATGAACTTATATTTTCACTATCACAGTGAGCAATGAATCTTCGAATATCCAATTCTTCATGTGCGAATTTAACAATTGCTGATGCTCCTTCTGTAGCATATCCCCTTCCCCAGTACTTTTTATTAATAATCCATCCCAGTTCTCCCTCGTTATTCTCCTGGTTAAGATAAATACTCACAGCACCAATATGCTCCTGTCCTAAAAGAATCGCAAATTCATAAAATACTGGATTTTCTTTTTGCCACTCCTCATACACTTCCTCTAAAAAGCTTCTGGTCTCCTCAATATCTGCATTAGGCAGATGTACCATGTATTTGGTGTTCTCTATATCATTGGCATAGGCATGGGTGGAAACAAGATACTTAGGATCTAGAGGTACTAATATAAGTCTAGAGGTATGTATTGTCATAGCTTCTATCTCCTTTATACTTATAAGATTTTGTAATAGTAATTCTCCTTATAATATAGAAAAAGTAAATCAATGTGCTCGTATATCTTTTTCCCATATAGAACCAATCTCAGCATTATTAAAAGAATAAAGTATATAGTAATTATTGAAATTCTCACTATTATCTAGCTTATCCTCAATATTAGATATGTAGTCCTTGAAATAATTTAAGAATGTTTCATACTTTTCTACATCAGCAACAGGAATAAGAAAAATAGGGTTATCCTCCTCAAATTGTAAAGGACCAACGCCGTTTGGATTTTCTCTTTTTCATATTTATACCCATTCCACCGCCAAGGGCGGCACAATCAATAAGTTTACGCTAGGATTACGTAAGTTGGTTTACGCTAGGAACAAACTTTATCATAATGTGCTATCATAATTAAGTGGTTTTTAGTCATTCTACAAACCATTATTACAGATATAAATTCATTAGATAGGCATCATAATACCTACCATCGATATAAAAGAATTTATTATATGTACCAATCCTTTCAAAGCCTAAGCCTTCATATAATGCAATAGCACCATGATTATCACTCTTAACTTCTAATTCTACAACTGTAATTGAAGCTTCTTTTGCAAATTTGATCAGTTCCATCATCATCTTTTTGCCAATCCCTTGATGCCAAAACACCTTTTTTACTGATACAGCTATATTGCCCCTATGTGCAATTCGCTTTCTACTAAAGCCTTGTATAGAAGCAACGGAAGCAATCTCATTATCAATAATCCCAATGAGCATAATACTATTGTTAGAGTTATTGATACTTTCAATATATTCTTGTTCCTGTTTAATAGGCATTATAAATTCATTTAATCCAAATAGGAGATTATCCGTTTCTCCTCCCACTTGATTTAAAAATGCAAGTATATTCTCAGCATCATCTGGTATCGCTTTCCTTATTATTAAATTGTCCATTCTTTTCCTTGTCTCCTCAAATATAATTATATAGGATTAAGTTGTCAAAAACCTTTTCATATATATCATGAGTATCATTGAATATAATCAAGTCTTGTTGTAATTATAGAATTTAGCACCCTAATCTTATTTAGTTAATTGCGAAACTTTATAATATCTACAGCTTTTTCATCATACAAATAGATTCCGGCATATCTACATATTGTCCATAGTTTGGAATGACCTTATATCCCATCTTCTTATATAAACCATAGGCCTCTGTTAGCAGCTTACCCGTCTCCAAAATTGCATATGAAAATCCTGCAATTCTTGCATCTGCTTCCAAGCGGCGCAACAGTTCTTTCGCAATACCCATACCTCGATAGTTGTTGTCAAGATAAATCCTTTTTAGTTCCACCGTTTTATCATCATAAAATTTATAAGCAGCACAGCCGATCGCTTGTCCATCCATATATACTAAAATCACGTCGTGTATGCTATTTAAAAGATTGTATTTCTTATAGTTCTCCCGGTCTACTTTAGTACCCGCAGTTTCATCTAGCGTTTCATCTAACTTTTTACACAGTTTTTCAAACTCTTCGTTTGTACCATTGGTTTTACAGAATTTTAAGTCTGCCAATCTGGGTAACTTCCTCTGTTCCTTCTTAGTCAATCCTTTAACAACTTCATCATAGGCCTCATCAATCATAGGAAACAGGGCATCTAGATCAAACTTGTCTAAATCAATGGTATTCCAATAGGGCTGCTGCACCGGCGGACAATGATATCCTCTTACTACAATACCCGGATATACCTGTCTATAAAAATCAGCCAGGTTGGGATTGGTCTTAAGGGTAATCTTAAACCAATTCTCCTGTGGTGACAATTGGGCAAAAATCTTACCTGCAACACGATAACAGATTGGATATTCACCAAAGGGTCGTGATTCATATGTACAAGGTTTATCCATACAATAATTACTTATTTTTACCCCATCACTTAATTTCATTGCCTCACCCTCCGTTTTCCTTACTAATCATTCCACGCTTATTTAACATTCAAAAATTATAACTTAAGTTCTAATTAATTATACTATTTACTTTTTCTATTAACTTAGGTTGTATCTCAGGATAGGTCCAGTTATCCGGTAGCTTATCAAAAAGTTCGATCTTTTCCATTTCAAACCCTGGTAATTTCTCAAATTCTTTAATATCAGCATAATAGAGCATACCGAAGGTCTCCGCATGATTACTTATTTCTCCGTCCTTATCACAAACAGAATATATACATATCTGTTTCATAACATAATCAGTCGCACCAGTCTCCTCATAAAGCTCTCTTTTCGCAGTTGTTAAAATGTCTTCTCCTTCTTCTCTATGTCCACCGGGACATTCATATGTATTTCTTTCTCTATGTTTACATAACACCCATTTCCCCTGGCTCTTAGAAACAATTACTGCAAATTTTAATAGACTATCTTCAATGCTATTATAAAAATTAACTTTTAACATAGTGCATCCCCCTTTACGTTAAATCTCAATTAACTTAAAGTCTTCAACGCCTCTAATTACGTTTGGTTGGTTTATCCAACATTATAAAATATTTACTTTAAAAAATCTACATTTACATATCTTGTACTACTCTTTTATAAAAGAATAGCGTGTGATTATTAATCCATAAAGAGACCGTTTACCGAGTGAGAACGTGTCTTTTGTTGGATAATAATCACACGCTATTATATAGTCAAGAATGATTATTCTAATTCGAGTCCACCAGTGTAAAGCTGATAGTATCTGCCTTTTTCCTTAATCAAAGTCTCATGGTTACCTCGCTCAATAATTCTCCCCTGTTCCAATACCATAATAACATCAGAATTCTTAATGGTGGATAGGCGATGGGCGATTACAAATACAGTTCTTCCCTCCATGAGCTTATCCATACCCTCTTGCACCAAAGCCTCTGTTCTGGTGTCAATGCTAGAGGTAGCCTCATCAAGGATTAATACGGGAGGATCGGCAATAGCAGCCCTAGCAATGGATAGTAACTGTCGTTGTCCCTGGGATAAGTTGGCACCATCTCCCGTCAGCATGGTATCATACCCTAAAGGTAAATGCTTGATAAACTGGTCTGCATTGGCTAGTTTTGCTGCTGCATAAACTTCCTCATCTGTGGCATTCAATTTACCATAGCGGATATTATCAGCTACTGTACCGGTAAATAGATGGGTATCCTGAAGAACAATTCCTAAACTTCTTCTTAAGTCGTCTTTCTTGATCTTATTGATATTGATACCATCATATCGTATCTTACCATCCTGAATGTCGTAGAAGCGGTTAATTAAATTGGTAATGGTTGTCTTACCGGCACCCGTTGCTCCAACAAAAGCCACCTTTTCACCAGGTCTTGCATAAAGTTCAATATCATGAAGTACTATTTTCTCGTCGGTGTAGCCAAAATCAACCTTATCAAATACCACATCACCCAGAAGTCTGGTGTAGGTTAAGGTTCCATCGGAGTGAGGATGTTTCCATGCCCATATACCAGTTCTTTCCTCAACTTCAATTAAGTTACCCTTGCCATCATCCTTGGCATTGACTAAAGTCACATAACCTTCGTCCAATTCAGGTACAGCATCCAGTAATCTAAATACTCGCTCTGCACCAGCGAGTGCCATAACAATGGAATTAAATTGCTGGGAAATCTGTGCCACCGGCTGATTAAACATTCTTGTTAATTGCAAAAAAGCTGCCAGCCCACCGATGGTAAATGCGTTAATACCATAGATTGCTAACACCGCACCTACCATTGCTGTGAGAACATAATTTATATACCCGATATTGCCCATGATAGGCATCATTATATTGGCATATTTATTGGCATTATTGGCACTTTCAAATAATTCCTCATTTAACTTGCCAAATTTCTCTTTTGCTTCCTCTTCATAGCAGAAAACCTTGACTACTTTCTGACCTTCTATCATTTCTTCAATATATCCGTTTAATGTACCAATGGATTTTTGCTGTTTTCTAAAGTTTATGGCACTCATACTACCGATCTTTTTAGCAATAATAAACATGGCAACTACCATCATAAGTGCGATCAGTGTCAGAGGGATACTTAGTACAATCATTGAAATAAGTACCGTTACAATGGTAATTACTGAGGACAATAACTGGGGAATACTTTGAGAAATCATTTGCCTTAGGGTATCCACATCATTGGTATAAAGGCTCATGATTTCCCCATGAGAATTGGTATCAAAGAATTTGATGGGCAATTTCTCCATGTGAGCGAACATATCATCTCGAATACTTTTCAAGGTTCCTTGGGTAATGTAGACCATTATACGATTAAACAAAAAGGTGGAGAACACACCCATAGCATAGACCAAAGCCATAACAAAGATGGCATCCAGTAATGGTCTGTAATCTACTACCTCTAGATTAAGATAAGGAAGGATATAATCATCGATCACATTCTTTATAAAAATGGTTCCGGCCACATTGGCAAGGGAGCTAATAACAATAAAAATAAGGACACCAATACTCTTTAGTTTATTCTCTTTAATGATATATAGTAAAAGACGTTTTAGTATTTTCATACTGTCTTTATTTAATTTTTTCTTGGGCATTTTGCTCATGTCACTTCTTTGCTTCTTTTCACTATTCATCCTCTTGACCCGCTCCTTTCGTCTGTGATAAATATACTTCTCGGTAGATAGTATTGCTGTCAAGAAGTTCCTCATGGGTACCAAAGCCCTCAATTTTACCATCATTAATTACAATGATCTTATCTGCATTTTCAATCGAGGAAATTCTTTGTGCTATAATAATCTTTGTTGTTCCAGGTATTTCTTCCTGCAGAGTTTTTCTGATTTTAGCATCGGTCTTTGTATCTACAGCGCTGGTAGAATCATCAAAAATAAGAATCTTAGGTTGCTTTAACAAGGCTCTTGCAATACAAAGTCTCTGCTTTTGTCCACCGGATACATTGGTACCTCCCTGCTCAATATAGGTATCGTATTTATCCGGAAAATTCTCGATAAATTCATGTGCTTGTGCATGTTCGCAGGCTTTTCTAATTTCCTCATCCGTTGCATACTTATTACCCCATCGAAGATTCTCTTTGATGGTCCCTGAGAACAATACATTCTTTTGTAATACCATGGAAACTTCATTACGCAAGGTATCCATGTCATAATTCTTAACATTGATACCTCCCACTTCTACAGAACCTTTTGTTGTATCATAAAGTCTGGGAATCAACTGAACCAAACTGCTCTTGGCACTACCAGTCCCACCGATAATACCTATGGTTTCTCCCGCATTTATTCTTAAATTAATATTCTCAAGTACCAGTTTATTTTCATCATTACTATAACTAAAATCTACATTTTTGAATTCAATAGAGCCATGGGGCACTTCATAAATTGGGCTAGCTCCATTCCTTAGATTACTTTCTTCATCAAGCACTTCATAAATTCTCTCCATGGAGGCTTTTGACATAACGACCATAACAAATACCATGGATACAATCATCAAGCTGATTAAGATATTACCCGTATAGGTAAACATACTCATGAGTTCCCCTGTTGCCATCTTACCTTTCAGAATTAGGTGTGCACCCAGCCAGGAAAGCAATAAGTTACAGGCATACATGGTAAATTGCATGGCAGGTGTATTTAGAAGCAATAATTTTTCTGCACTAAGAAAGCCACTATACAGAGATGATGATGCCTTATGAAACTTGTCGGTTTCATGTTCTTCTCTTACATAGGCTTTCACAACACGAATACCGGTAAGGTTTTCTTGAACGCTTGCATTCAAATCATCATATTTTTTAAAGGTCCGCCTAAAATATACATGAGCTCTTGTCATGATAAAATATAAAATAGCGCTTAAAAATATTATGGCTCCGAGGAAAATAACTGCCAACTCTGAATTTATATAAAAAGACATTACTAATGCTGATATCAACATGATTGGTGCCCTTACCAAAATTCTGATACACATCTGATAGGCATTTTGAACATTGGTGACATCCGTCGTTAGCCTGGTCACTAAGCCTGAGGTGGAGAATTTATCAATATTAGAAAAAGAATAAGTCTGTATTTTATCATACATTGCCCTTCTTAAATTCTTTGAAAATCCTGTACTGGCCTTAGCAGCTGTCTTTCCTGATATCATACCGAAATATAGTGCTAAAAAAGACGATATTAGCATGATTATTCCGACTTTCACTACATAATTAATATCACCATTGGCCAAACCAACATCTACGATTTTCGCCATTAATAATGGTATTATAACTTCCATAATTACTTCAAGAATCACGTAAATAGGAGTAAGAATAGAATCTTTTTTATATTCTCCTACATTCGCCAGTAATTTTTTTAACATTGTATCACTCTCCTATTTAATTTATAATATAAACCAACTTTAGCAGACCCATGGTTTCTTAGGGCCTCGTTGTTTTTTCTTTTCATTTTTCAATAAAAGCATCTATATACTCTCACAACCTTCACGAGTTTAAGCCAAGACAAAGAATTACTTTACTTTGCTTTTTATTATTTCAATGTATCAGGGATTATTTCAAAGAAATTCTACGAATGCTTCATATAATCAATATCCATAAAATAAGACAAAATCAAGACATTTGTAACCTATTACTCTTCTAGTGCTACATGTAGCTTATCTAATAAATAAAACAATTTATCTAATTCTTCATTAGTATAAATGTTGTTAAGTGCTCCCTCTACTTCAAAAATACTCTCTCTTAGAATTGCATGGATTTCCATCCCTTTTTCAGTGAGCAGAATTTTCTTCAACCTGGCATCCTCATCAACACTAACCCGCAAAATATATCCGTTCTTTTCAAGAAGTTGAAGGGTGCTTGTAACGGTAGATCTTCGTATATCAAACTCCACCTCAATATCCCTTTGGTATACACTACGAATTTGAGTTTGGCGATAAACAAAGCCAATGATTCTCGCTTGTGAACTTGTTACTTCCATTCCTCTTTGATTTAACTCATTCTCTACCTTTCTACGAATTAAATTTGATAAGATCTTCAACATCTTACCAATATGTCTTTCTCCTCTTTCTTGCACCAAATCACCTCCCGAATTGTTAGATACCTAACATATTTTAGAGCATAATTATGATTCTGTCAATATAAAAGATATAAAGAGATTGCGTTTAGTTAGCTTAGGATTTTAATGGGTAGAATTACCCTTTGATGATAAACTTAGACTTATTTATCATCATTATAATCATTTCGAAATTATTTTCAACTCCTTATTCCTCTTTTTCTTTTA
>JAEZTQ010000080.1 GCA_023443625.1 Bacillota bacterium
ACAGGATTGTATTATGCCAAGGCAAGATATTATAATCCTAGTATAGGTAGATTTATTAGTGAGGACAGTTATGAGGGAAATATAAATACCCTCATGAGTCTAAACCTTTATATCTACTGCCACAATAATCCTGTGCTTTATACTGATCCAAGCGGCCATAAGGTTAAATGGAATCAATGGGATAATCTAATAGGTGTTTTTATCAAAACTGGCTGGGAAATAACAAAAGGTAGAATGTTCCCTACGGACCCTGTAAGCGGCTGGAAAAACTTTAAAGCAATGAAAGAGTTGTTTGAAGAAGTTATTTCTGGTGAAATTACTCTGAAAGATCTTGCAGATATGGGTATTAATGCTGCCATTGGAGATATAAAATATGTTATAAGTAATTGGCATATCATTTCGGATAAAAAAACATATAGCAATGAAGTAATTAGTTCCTTCGGTAGTCATCTGGCTGGAGCTTATGAGGAGCTTGTCAGCATAGGCATGACTTTATATGCAGTTGTTCAAGGTGTTAAAACGCTGGCAGGTAAAATAAAGGGAGCGGGTAAGAGTGGTTTACTTGATTAACTAGCAAGTAGTGGTGTAAAATACAATGCTGATGATGTTATTGCATTAACAAAAACATCAGATGGTAAACTGGTATGGCTAGAAAATGGAAATGCCAATGCAGGGCTCGAACACATAATGAACCATGCTGATGAATTTGCAGCAAAAGGTATTACTAATAACCAGATATCTGATTTTGTTATGGATGCTTTAGAAAATGGCAAAATTGTTGGGTATCAAGGAAGAGGTACAGGAAGACCGATATATGAAGTTGTATATAATGGAGTAACCCAAAGAGTCGCAATAACTACAGGAAGTAATGGATTTATTGTAGGTGCAAATCCTGTATCAATTAAATAGTGAGGTGTATAGAATGAAAACGGTTAAATTAAGACTTGAGTACAAATGTTTTCCAATTTGGATATATGACGAGCAAGGAAGCTTGCTTGATAATGATATGCCAGAAGAAATTAAGCAAAACAGAAATTTGGAAGAAGCACTTGAAATTTTACAAGAAGAATTTGATAGTTTATATATTGATAATGGTATAGAATTCGGGTATAAAGGTTTTCAAGATTATCAAACAAAGCAACAATTTACTAAAATAATTCAATCAATTGAAGAGCAAGTAAATAAAGAACTTAATGATAACTATAACATAATAAACTTAATTGATTTAAATAATATGTAATAATATAGAAGAAACAGGCCGTTATTTTGTTAACGGCCTGTTTCTTTTTTTCATAGTTTACTAAAATTATAGAATTCTACAGTTATCAAATTCCAAGAACATATTTATGAAAAATGGACACATTTTAAGGGACATAAGATAAGTATATTAGGAGGAGGCTTAAGAATAATAAAGCAGACGCTAATATTACTCGAAAAAATGAACAAAGAGAAGATAATAGAAAAAGAATATAGAAATGAGTAATAGAAAAAATAAGGGGAACAGAAATAGAAAAAACGAACATTTTGTATAAATAAAGAATTAAATAAAATCAGGAGATAATTATGGGACAGCATTCACAAATCTATTATAAGAACTATATTTTAGGGAACCAAAATCTTTATGAATTTGGGAGAGGGGCAGGCAGTATGTATTATGCGTATTTAAAAGAAGATAACGATTCAATTAACCTGGTTGATAATACCGGGGTAATAAGCCTTATACAGGATTTGGGTATCAGCGAAGAAGATATCTTTACTGACGAAGGAAGTAGAGAGCAATTGGGTAAACCACTTGAAGTCATAGGAGAGGAAGATTACATAATCCTCCGTTCGGTTGTAGACTTAACAGACGACGCAAAAGAACTTTTGGCTATCTTAAAAGCATTTCAAGAACGACAAGTGACAATGATTAGTATTTTGGAGCCATTCTTAAGTGGCAAAGAGTATCATACGGCTATGAAAGGCTTTGTTGGTAAACATAAGACTTTTCTGGAAAGAAAGAGATGACAAGGCTATAATGAAGCAAAGGAAGCAGGAACAGTGGGTAGACCAAGGCAGACGGAAGCTATTGAAAAAGCTACAGTAATGGCTGCAAAGCTACTTGCTGAGATTGGTGATATTAATAGATTTTCCAACACAGATAAGCTTGCTTCATTTGCGGGTATTGCGCCTGTAAGGTTTTCATCCGCAGGCAAAGGCAAGGAACAGAAATCAAAGCAGGGTAATAGAACTCTTCACGGTATCTTTTATTTTATAGCAGTACAAATGGTGCAAACTTCAAGAGGAAGTGGAATACCTAGAAATGCAGTATTCTATGAGTACTATCAGAGGAAATTGTTAGAGGGTAAGACGAAACCACGGCGTTGATTTGTATTATGAGAAGATTAGTGAACATTACTTACGGTATGTTGAAAAACCATACAGAATATCGTATGCCTGAACTACCCAAAGAAAAAGCAATGTGATATACTTTAAGAAAGATTTGGAACGCAAAAAAACCAGCAACCAAAGTGTTTTTTAAAGGAAGAGTATACACTAGCTTAAAAATAAGTTGGTAATGTTAATGCTAAGGGAGCGAGTAAGAGTAGTAAATTAGATTGGGGTAGTGTAGTAAGTAAAAAAGGTGAGACAAGAGTTGACCATGTAAATAAGCATGGTGTTGATAATCTTGGAAGAGATACTCATACTGTCTTTAGTAATGACCCTATTGCAACGACGAATAAAGCTTGGGTAAATAAAGGAAATGCTTCACCTATAGATGATGGTATGGGAGGAGAAATATATAATATATCGTATAAAAATGCTGGTTACGAAGGTGGAGCAAATGGTTCAGGAGCTAAATTGAATTATGTAACAATCGTTGTTGAAAAGGGTACAAATAAAATAATTACAGCTTTCCCTTCTAATGGAACATATGGAATTGAGTGATATGGAGGTATGCTATGAATAATGAATATAATTATAAAGTTACAGTTTGCCCTTTTTGCAAACAAGGTTTGGTAGAGATAGTAAAGGAAATATATACAAATGAACTCTTTCTTTGTTGTAATGAATGTGAGATTGAGTGGTCCGAACCAAGAGAAGTTCTTAATGAAACAATGGGAACGAGAAATAAGTATGGAAGAATCACTGAACCTACATATGATGAAGTTAGTAAAAAGGGGTGGGAAAAGTACATTATTGACAAATAAATTTCAATAAAATTATTATGCAATATTATAATATTTTTTAAGGTCACACAGTTTCGGCTGTTGTGGCCTTTTTCTGTTATATAAATCGTAAGGATGATGGAACGACTTTTAATTAGAGAAAATTCTTATAATTTAGAAAAGGTATGTTTAGAAAGCGTTGAAAAAATTCAAAACATTCAAAATGAAAAAAAAGAACTGCAAAGTACTTATTCTAGTATGAATTTAAGAACGACTAAAAAAGTTTCTATACTGGACATGCCTATGAGGAAAGTACAGGATTGTATTATGCCAAGGCAAGATATTATAATCCTAGTATAGGTAGATTTATTAGTGAGGACAGTTATGAGGGAAATATAAATACCCTCATGAGTC
>JAEZTQ010000051.1 GCA_023443625.1 Bacillota bacterium
TGTGGTTGGAGCCTTTCTGAAACCATCAAGTGGTAGGAGCAATGAACCAATCCACAGTGTCTCCAAAAGTATAGCATACAGTCCTTGGAGAGGGACTATAAATACTACTACTATATAATACGAGGAACAACAACACAATCAGAAAACACTTCAGTGACAAAAGCTCCAGAACCTACAGTAGCACCTATTGTTGTTACAACAGATGGCCTATTTGATGAGCTTAATGGCAATGCCTTAAAAGCTTCTAAAACTTACAAAGGACAGTATGTTGAGTTAAAAGGTAAGCTTTCAACTATTGATAGTTCAGGGGATTATTTCTCTTTGGGTAGTTTAACAAATGACTTTTCATTTGATACAGTTTTATGTAATATCAAAGAGGAACATCTTGACACCGTTATGGAATTTAGTAATGAACAAGAAGTAACAGTTATAGGTACTATAACAGATGTTGGTGAATTTTTAGGGTATACTTTAGAGGTTGAGTTAATCAAATAATCTTTATTCTTCGCATAAATAGGTAATCGTAGGGCTATCTTTTTGAGGGCGTAAAATCTTAGGTCGAAATGGTATAGTTATCTGGGGTGATAAAGCAACCGTATCCAATAAAGGAAAAGTTAAAGCTATATCAGAAGTATCTGCTACTATTAAAGCAACAGTCAAAAAGAAAAAATATACTTGTAAAGTAACCGTTTTTTCTAAACTACTTACTGAAAAAGAGAAAATTAATAATATTACTTATACGGTATCTGAAGCTACTGACAAGCTAATTATCAGGTTTAATGAATAATAATGATTCACATAATACGCTTAAAGGAATAGAGGTAGATATTATATTGTATTCCCGATGAAGAGTATAATAATAGATTACAAGAATATGAGGTAGATAGTGTTGCAAATGACCAACAGAAAATGTTGGACTTCACTATCACAAACGATACTGGCATTATAATTGACAGGCTACAAATCCAATGGTTGTTGTTGTTGATATTGTAACTGTTGCCTTGTATTCATGGCACCAGCCAATGTATATTGACATCCAGTATATAAAAAATTCATTAGATGATACTTTTTGCATTTAATGTGGATGGATTTGCTGCTGACTTTCCCAAATCTTCTTTTATTGTATTATCTGGAATTAGAGCTCCTTTTTCCTTTAAAATGCTCATGACTTCTTGCGTATATTCAGGATTAATTTCAATAAATCTCTCGACAGATTCTTTTGGTGTAAGTACTTCCCGTGATAAATCTGTTGCTTTTACTAAATTAGGTATAACAGCAGTGTTTTCTGTTGCGAATGTTACCTTGCCTGAAACAGCGATAACTAAAAGACATATTGCCAATAAAAATGCAAATAATTTGTTGAAGCTTTGAATTAATTTCTTCATTTTATATGTAATAATTTATCAACTCACTATATTTGTATTTACAAATCGAACCATAATATGTATAATTTTTCTTAGAATTATTTAAATTTTTATTCTAGAAATAAAAGTTAGGAGATGATACTATAAAAAAAATTATACTTGGAAGTGTTTTTATAATATTAAGTGGATTTCTTTATGTAATTGAAAAAACATTGAGCTATTTTAAATGGGCTGTGGATATATATTTAGTCGCTAATAAAGGATTAAATGAATATAACTCTCAACCAGATCATGTATATATTACAAATAATTTTTATGTATTGTTATTTCTTTTGATAGGAATAGGTTTTTATATAAATGCCTATATAAATATTATTAGGAAATCAAATAAGGATTGGTTCAAAAGTTAAAATATTTGAACTGTTAAAAACTGTATGATAAAATAAGAATTAAAGATAGTAGCTCAAATATTAAGCTCTTTTATGGATAGAGGAGTATCAGGAAAAATAGTTTTCTCAAGTTCGTTGATGCCATATTCACTAGAGATAAAGTGCAGTATTTTAAGATTATTGTTCTTGTAACCCTTAATAGTTCTTTCACTTAGCTTACGCATTTGGCAATCAAATAGAAATTCTTTCAAAACATCTTGATTTAACATAGACAAATCCTGCATTCATCACTTGTGTCAGTTGTGATAAATGCAGGATTAGAAGTACCCTTCATTTTCTATTAAAAACTATCCAGTATATCATATCTGGTGAACTTTTTTCTCTTACCAAATTGCATAAACCCAGTATTTAAGTCTCTTTCAGCCTTCCCGCCTACTCGTCCCAATTATGCCACACTTCCTGTACATCATCATCTTCGTCCAGTAGGTCAAGAATTTTGTTCATCATCTTAATATCATTGTCATCCTTAAGTTCCACCCAAGTTTGAGGAATCATGGAGACATCAGCCTGTGCCATAGGAATCTTAGCTTTCTCAAGATTTTCTCTAACAGTGCTAAAATCATCGGGATCTGTTAGAATCTCAAAACTGTCTTCCTCTTCTGCAAAATCCTCTGCTCCTGCATCAAGTACAACCATCATCAAATCGTCGCCCGATAAATCACATTCTTCTTTATCAATGATAATCTGGCCTTTTCTATCAAACATAAAGGATACACAGCCCTGGGTCCCTACATTACCGTTGCCTTTAGTAAAAGCATTACGCACATTTGCAGCTGTTCTATTCTTATTATCAGTAAGTGCTTCCACGATAATTGCTATTCCATTAGGTCCATAGCCCTCATAGGTTACAGCCTCATAATTAACAGCATTTGCATCTCCTGCTGCCTTTTTGATACTTCTATCAATGGTATCGTTAGGCATATTATTTGACTTTGCCTTAGCAATAATATCCTTCAGACGGCTGTTTGCATTAGGGTCAGCGCCGCCTTCCTTTACTGCAACTGCAATTTCACGCCCAAGCTTTGTAAAAATCTTACCCTTTGTTGCATCATTTTTTTCTTTTTTATGTTTTATGTTCGCAAATTTCGAATGTCCTGACATTATAATTCTCCTTATCACTCTTTGAAACTCTGTTTCTTTTCAATAACCTTAAATATTCTAACATCTATTGATAGGTTCAGCAAGTCAATTTTTGTAACTAAAATCCCTATAGAGTGCCTGTCACTCATATCAAATCATCCATTCTATGTAAACCTGAGGGGATTAGGAAGTAATAACTTCCTTCCCGCAAGGTGGCATTCGGTGATTTTAACATTGTAGGACACCCATTCCTATAGTACGGAAAAATGCCTTCTAATCAGCATTGATTAGCTTACTCAGTTTCTCCATAACTGCTATTGTTTCTTCTGAAGTACGGATTGCACACATAACAGTATCATCACCTGCAATACAACCTACAATACTGCTAATTTGAAGGGCATCCAGGGCTGCTGCAACTGCCATAGCCATTCCTGGAACCGTTTTTACAACCATTATATTTTGTGCCATATCCATGGATAAAAAGCCATCTTTTAAGACACGGGTGTACTTTTCACTCATACCAGTCTCTGTCTTTTGGAGAACAATATATTTTTGCTTACCACCATCTACTGCAATCTTGGTAAGCTTTAACTCTCTGATATCTCTAGATACTGTAGCCTGAGTTACGTTGTAACCGTCCTGCATCAATCTTTCTGCTAATTCTTCCTGGGTCTCAATATCGTATTTGTTAATTAACTCGATTATTTTACTTTGCCTGCTGATTTTCATTATGATTACCCGTACCTTTCAATCAATCTGTGTTATGACTTAACTTAGACCGCAGAATTTCATATATTCCAGTGCGGTTAAGTTTTACTAATTTTGTATTATACTTAGCTTTTTTAATTAATACCGCATCATCTGTTTGTAAATCGATTCCTGTATTTCCGTCAAAGGAAATAATCGCTTCTGCTTCCTGTGTCTTCTTACTCTTACCCACAACCACTTTTATGGTATCCTCAGCCGATACTACAATACTTCTTGGGCTCAAGGAATGAGGACATATGGGTGTTATTACCATAACATCTGCTTTGGGAATAACGATGGGACCCCCTGCTGATAGATTATAGGCTGTTGATCCCGTAGGCGTTGATATAATGACTCCATCTCCATGAAAATTATCTACTAGTTCATTGTTTACATATATGCCCAAACTTATTATTCTAGAAAACCCTTTTCTGGTTATTACAACATCATTTAATGCGAAATCTTTACAACCATGGTCCTGACTAAGATTATAATTTTTGATGTCCCCTTCAATCATAATTCTACTCTCTATTCGGTAATCATCTGCAAAAAGAAGATCTAAAGCACTTTCCACATTATGCTTTTCAATCTCTGCTAAAAATCCCAGAGTGCCTAAGTTAACACCTAAGATAGGTACCTCCTGAGTCATTAAATCATTGGCAGCCTTTATAAGCGTACCATCTCCACCAAGAACAATAGCACAATCTATATTATTTATAATATTATTCCAATTAGAATCCTCTTGCACTTTAGATACGCTTGATAAATAAACTGTCTTTCCCGCTTTTTCAATATAAGCAGCAATCTTTTTAGTCACAAGGAAATCAATATCCTTTTCTTTATTTGTAATTATCAAAAAACGATCCATGCTGATTACTACTCCTCAACTACATATGGTTAATATTACAAAGTTTATCATAGAATTACACAAATTACAAGCTGTTATCCCTTTATTTTGGCATAATTTCACATAATATTGGAATAAATATACGCATCGATTTATCTCCTATTCTTCCGTAAGAGTTGTGTGTGCTTCTTCTACTATTTTGGTTATTTTCTCAATTGGTATTGTGATACCACTGGGATATTCTAATAAATCATTGCTTGTTATTTTCTTTATCAGATATAATAAATATTCAATATTACCCTCCGGTCCTTTAATAGGGGAAAATTCTAGATCCAGGCAGTCAAAACCAATACTTGCAGCATAATTACACACAAGTTCAATGACGTCCTCATGAACCTTCTTATCCCTAACAACTCCTTTTTTACCAACCTTCTCCCTGCCAGCTTCAAATTGCGGCTTAATGAGACAAATAATCTCACCTTCTTTATCAAGAAGTTCCCGAACCGGTAACAATACCTTTGTCAGGGAAATAAAAGAAACATCTATGGACGCAAAAGCAATCCTATCATTAATCTGATCGGAAGTTAAATATCTGATATTGGTCTTTTCCATGGAAACCACACGCTCATCCTGACGAAGCTTCCAGGCCAATTGATTGGTTCCCACATCCACTGCATATACCTTATGGGCACCATTTTGCAGCATACAATCAGTAAATCCTCCCGTGGAGGAACCTACATCCATACATATTTTATCAGTGAGGTTAATTTTATATCTGGCCATTGCCTTCTCAAGCTTTAATCCACCACGACTAACATATTTTAAGGGATTTTCCTTTACCTCAATAGCAACATCCACAGAAAAAGAACTTCCTGCCTTATCTTCTCTTTGTCCCTCCACAAATACATTACCGGACATAATAATTGCCTTAGCCTTCTCCCTGGACTCAGCCAAATTCCTATTAACCAATAGAACATCTAATCTTTCTTTCAATGTAAACTTCCTTCCCTACATATATCATAAATAAATAGACCCTACTTTGTACTAAAATACTAAATAAAAAAACAGACTCAGGTGATGATAACCAACCAAGTTATAAACAACTCAATCTGCTTTCGTGACCTTAAGCATCTTATATAAATAATGTGTTATAAGCATTATCAACTCAAATTAGTAATTAACAAGCTATAAGTTTTTCAAGCTACATGTTATTTCATGCTTCAAGCTGTTTCATTCTTCAAGCTGCTTCATGCTTCAAGCTGTTTCATGCTTCAAGCTACTTCACAAGATAATACTAGTTACAAGTAAAACTGCAAATAAATACAGAATATAAAGCATCAAGAAGTAAAATAGTTTCCGAGGGGAGCTATCCTAGGTAGATTTGATATAGGAGCGAGACTAGTAATACTACAAAAATACAAAAGAAAGACTAGGGTAAATTCGCCAAGGAGGGCGAATTTAGGCTCCTTCACCACGGAGGGTGATAGGAGCCGACCCGAAGCCAAGCAAGACCTGGGGTATTTTTGTAAAGTATTACTTGACGAGCTCCTCTAATCAAAGATACCTAGGATAGTCACCCGTGGAAACTTAGAAGTCTATATCTTTGCCACCTAAACTTTGAAATCTATATCTTCGCCACCTAAACTTCAGCTTTGATTCTATTTAGGATGCTCTCCTTATCCAGTCCGTATTTTTTCTGCAGTTCACCAACACCGCCATGCTCAATAAAGACATCCGGTAGAGAAATATTAATTAATTTCATGTTGGACTTCTTTGCCTCAAAGAGGTAATCAGCCACCTTCTGCCCATATCCACCATTTCTAACATTTTCTTCTATGGTAACAAATATGGAGTGGTTGTCAGAAAGTCTTTCCAATATATCCATATCAAAGGGTGAAATAAATCTTACATTAATAAGACTTACTTTCTTCCCTTCTCCTTCCAAGGCTTCCACAATCTCTTGTCCCGTTTTAACCATGCTGCCTACTGCTAATATGGCTATTTCAGAGCCTTCCTTAATCACCTCTGCTTTACCCTCTTCAATAGGAGCCTGGTATTCATTTAATCCAAGATAGGCATCACCCTTAGGGAATCGAATTGCAACAGGTCTATTACCAGCCACTGCAAAGGTAAGCATTGCCTCTAACTCAAAGCTGTTCTTAGGAGCCATTACAATCAAATTAGGGATATGGGACAGGAAGGATAAATCCAAAATCCCCTGATGAGTCTTTCCATCGCTGCCAGTGATACCTGCCCGATCAATGGCAAAAATCACAGGGAGATTATTAATACATACATCATGAACAATTTGGTCATAGGCTCTTTGTAAAAAGGTAGAATAGATAGCCACTACAGGCTTATATCCTCCCATTGCCAAACCTGCAGCAAAGGTCACTGCATGTTCTTCTGCAATTCCTACATCAAAAAAACGATTTGGAAATTGCTTTTTAAATCTATTAAGTCCTGTTCCATTAGGCATTGCTGCCGTTATGGCTACTATTTTCTCATTGGAAGCAGCCAATTTTACCAAATAATTTGAAAAGACTTTGGTATAAGATAGAGCTTTATTTGCATTAATTGGTTCACCACTTGTCACATCAAATGGATCCACACCATGGTATCTACTGGGATACTTCTCTGCAAAGGGATATCCTTTTCCCTTACTTGTAAGAACATGGATAACCACCGCTTTCTTTGCCCTCTTGGCTGCATCAAAGGCTTCCATCATCTGATTTATATTATGTCCATCAATTGGGCCGATATAAGTCAAACCCATATCTTCAAAAAACATGCTGGGTAACATGAAATACTTGATTGCATCCTTGGAGCGTTTTAACCTTCCGACAATGGCTTTACCTACCCCCGGCATAAGATTCAATGTATTTTCCATGTTTTCTTTGAAACCTGTATACCTTGAGCTGGTTCTTAGCTTGGCAAGATAATTAGCCATTCCACCTACATTCTCCGAGATAGACATGTTATTATCGTTTAAAACGATTATCATATTGGTCTTTAGTCTACCCGCATTGTTAAGTGCTTCAAAGGCCATACCACCAGTTAATGCTCCATCTCCAAGAACTGCCACTATTTTGTTCTTTTCCCCTTTTAAATCTCTTGCTTTAACAAGTCCAAGAGCAGCCGAAATTGCTGTAGAGCTATGTCCTGTATCAAAGGAATCACAGTTACTCTCATCTCTTTTGGGAAATCCACTTAGACCATCCATCTGTCTAAGGGTAGAAAACAACTCTTTTCTACCAGTTAAGAGTTTATGGGTATAAGCCTGATGCCCCACGTCCCAAACCAATTTGTCCTGGGGAAAACCAAGAAATAAATGAAGTGCCATAGTCAGTTCCACAACTCCAAGATTAGAGGCAAGATGTCCACCTGTTTTACTAACATTTAAAATCAAAAAATTACGGATTTCATCTGCAAGCTTCTCATAGTCTTCTGCTTTTATTTTCTTTATATCATTTGCATCATTAATACTATCCAATAGCTTAGGCAATTAATCCAACCCCTCTCTTAAAGATTAGCGCAGTAATTATAACCTCTAACTAATCTTAAACAACTACAAACTATATATAAACTTTTATGATTCTCTGCTAATTAATTTGATTATCAATGACTCTAAGAATTCATTCCTATAGGGAAGTGTCTTATATTCTTCTATAGCTTTATTAGAGATAAGGGCAACTTCCTTACTTGCACTTTCTATATTCATAATTGAAATATAGGTTGCCTTATCATTTTTCTCATCACTATGCACTGGCTTACCTAAGACTTCTGGAGTGCTGGTGATATCTAGAATATCATCCTTAATCTGGAAGGCTAGACCAATTGCTCCAGCAATTTTTTCTATTTTAGATATTTCTTCAGGCAAAGCTCCAGCTATTACTGCTCCAATCATCATGGAAGCCTCAATAAGGGCTCCTGTCTTAAGCTGATAAGTCAAATCAATACGCTCCTTGCTTGCCTTATCTTCACATTCCTCCATATCGATGATTTGTCCGCCAATCATGCCGTAGATGCCCGCCTTGGCAGATAATATCTGTAATGCCTTGGTGGTTTTCTCATAGGCAGAAATCTTCTCTTTTTCATCCATACGGCTAATTATATCAAATGCCTTCCCTGAAGTCTCAAAAGCATAATTAAGCAATCCATCACCAGCAAGGATAGCCATGGCTTCTCCATAAACTACATGGGTAGTCTTTCTGCCTCGACGATATTCGTCATTGTCCATTGCAGGCAAATCATCATGTACTAAGGAATAGGTATGAATCATTTCAATAGCAGCAAGGAAAGGCTTAAGCAAGGATAAATCCTGTCCTTTGAAGAAATGAAAGGTCTCTAACATAAGAATGGGTCTGAGCCTTTTTCCTCCTGCCATTAAGCTATAATTCATTGCCTCCATAACAATCCTCTGACAGCCTTCTGCAGGAGGCAAATGTTCTTTTAGTAACTCTTCTATTTCTATAACCCTATGTTGTAATTCTTCATTAAAATTCATTGGTTTCACCATTTTCATTGAGTAATATCAATTCCTTTTCAACTTTATCAATGGAATCATTACATGTTTTAAGAAGTTTCATTCCCTCCTGATATAGAAGGAAGGAATCTTCCAGACTTACCTCCGTCTTTTCAAGTGACTCAAGAATCTGGTCTAATTTATCAAATGCTTCTTCCAATTTCATTTCTTTCTTAGCCATATTGGTATCTCCTTATTATAACCTATGAACCGTTAATATATCTTACAGAAAAATCTTTCTTAAATATATCCTTATGTAAGAGTCTTTCTTACAAATATCTTAGGAATTACCTCTTTTCTTTTCCTGTATGTCCTCAACTCTTGTTTTTATGTCACCATCGAGTAATGATACTGTTAATAGTTCATTCTTTGCTACCTTATTAATACTTTGCACTGGTATATTGTCTTCACCAACAATCAAGGCATAACCCTTGCTTAGCTTTGTCAGGGGAGACAACCCTTCCATACGGGCAATATACAATTCCAATAGATGTCTTTTTTCTTTAATCTTTTGATTTATCCCCAGGAGAAGCTTCTGTTCAAAATCCACAAGAAATTGCCTCTTCTGCTTAATTTGGTATGCCGGGCTGGCATATAACAATCGAAGCTTATATTCCTTCATGCGGTTTTCATTTAACTTAAGCTTTTGCTGCATTTCCCGGGTAAGTTTTCTTTGGTAATCTCTAATTGTACTCTGAAAGGCTATATAATCATTGATAGCAAGCTCTGCTGCCGCTGATGGTGTAGGAGCACGCAAATCTGATACAAAATCAGCGATTGTTACATCTGTTTCATGTCCTACAGCAGAAATAATTGGAGTATTACATCTATAGATTGCTCTTGCTACAATTTCTTCATTAAATGCCCATAAATCCTCGATGGAGCCGCCGCCCCTGCCAATAATAATCGTATCTAGTTCCATTTGATCAAGGACTTTGATACCCCTTGCTACACTCTCTGCTGAACCTGCACCTTGTACCAAGGCAGGGTACAATATCAACTGGACATAGGGATTTCTTCTTCTTGCTATATTCCTGATATCCTGAATGGCTGCTCCAGTAGAAGCAGTAACAATTCCAACTTTCTTGGGAAATGCCGGTATAGGCTTCTTATGGGTCTTGTCAAAATAGCCCTCTTCTTCCAGGCTTTTCTTAAGCCTTTCAAATTTCTCATAAAGAATGCCTTGACCGTCTAATACTATTTCACTGGCATAGAGTTGATATTTACCATCCCTCTCATATACATTTACACTACCCAGTGCAATCACGCTCTGGCCTTCCTCCAGCCGGAAAGTCAGACCTCTTCTCTGTCCGGCAAACATTACACATGCTAATTGCCCCTGAGCATCCTTTAATGTAAAATAAATGTGCCCAGAGGTATGGTATTTACAATTAGAGACTTCACCTTTAATATAAATTCGGCTTAAAATCCCATCCTTGATAAACATATTTTTAATATATTGATTAATTTCTGTAACGGAATAAGCTTGTCCCATCTATACCTCCTGGTTAAGCAAGTTTAGCAAGTACTCCGTTGATGAAGCCTGGGGATTCATCTCCGCCAAAGGTTTTTGCCATTTCTACGGCTTCATTAATTGCAACCTTAACAGGAATATCCTCATCAAAGCGCATCTCGAATACTGCTAATCGAAGAATAGTCAAATCCACCTTACCCATACGGTTAAGCTTCCAACCGCTAGCAACCTCTGATAGAATTTGGTCTATTTCCTCCAAATGTTCTATTAGGGAATTAAACCGTGTGCTTAGATAAGCGTAATCCTCCAAGGATGGCTTCTCTAAAGACTTGTAATATAATTCCATTTGCTCCTGTAACTCACTTGCCTCATGAAAATCCTTTCGAAACAGCATAAGGAAAATGTGTTCTCTAATTTCTCTTCTTGTCACTGTGTTGGTTCCTCCTACACACGAATAAACAACCCTTAGGTATACATCCAAGGGTTGTTAGGGAATGTTTTACTGCTTTACAATATTAACACCGGCTATTCTGATGTTAACCTCTCTAACCTGTAATCCGGTCATATTCTCTATAGCCATCTTCACTTTTTCTTGCACTAATTTTGCTGTTTCAGGAATACCATATCCATAATCTAAGGTTAATGCCATATCTACAGATACAAAATCTGGACTTACCAAAACCTTAACGCCTTTGGATAAATTCTTCTTTCCCAGTTTGCCTGCAATTTCATTCGTTACATTACCTGTGGTAGCTGATACACCTTTTACTTCTGTAGCCGCCAGACCAGCAATGGCTGCAACAACCTCATCAGCAATCTGCACTTCTCCTACTTTTCCATTTTCATGGATTTTATATGTGTTTCTTACTTCCGGTCCTTTATTCACAAAAATTACCTCCTAAGTTCCTATCGCGATCCGGTATATCCAAAATCAGATTATTTAATAGTATTATACCATAATTATAAAACATATCAATTATAAATTAAAAAATGCGGTTTGGTTGCCTTTTGGTCCTCAATATTTATATAGCTAATTAACATTATATGCTATATGTGGCTTATCCATTCCATTTATTTATAAATTCCTGTACTTACTGTAACCATCCCACATTACATGATGTGTTTCACTTAGTAAGTAATCCCCAAACTATATGCTCCTAACCTATTTTAACATTAAGGGTAACACCAGATTTACCTGCGTCCCCTCCCCAATGTTGCTGTTAATTTTCACATAGTATTTCTCTCCATAAAATAATTTAATTCTCTGGGTGATATTATTTAGTCCTATGCTCATCCTCTCATCGTCGGTTTTTTCTTTTATCCTCGAAGTCAAGTTAACTAACTCATTAGAATCCATTCCTTTTCCATTATCTTCTATCTCAATGAATAATAAGGCTTCATTATCTGTGAAAATGTTTATCTTTATAAATCCATTTTTCTTCGTATTATGTAATCCATGAAGTACTACATTTTCAACGATAGGCTGTAATAGGAGGGGAAGTATCTGATAATCCTTGGTTGATAAGTTCTCCTGAATCGTAATGGAATAATTAATTCTATCATTAAATCTCAGCTTTTGAATTTGTAAGTACACATCAATATAATCCAACTCTTTATCTAAAGTGGTAGAAAAGGTCTCCGTATTTTCTAAGACATAATGCATTGCTTTTCCTAATAGTTGAATTGCAGTAGACACAGTATAGTCATCATTTTCAATAGCCAGCATGCGAATAGTCTCTAATGTATTATAGAGAAAATGAGGATTAATCTGGCTTGCCAATATCTTAAACTCCATCTTCTGTTGTTGATTAGTCATCTCCTTTTGCCTAATTAATGCCTCATAGAATTGTGCTTCTTTCTTCATAATTTCTTGTATCATAAATTTAAGATCAATAAAGGTATCTGTAAGTTCATCATCTCCTCGTAGAGTGTCTACGATATCATAATCTCCCATACTTGCACTGCTCATAGCCTTTCGAAGAGCAATTACACGTAAGCTAAACCTTTTTGTGTAAAACAAAATACCCATCAAAGGGATAATGATGGAGCATAAGGTAATGATTATGCACATGATAATTATTTTAATTATACTATTAAATGCTTCCATATCAATTGTAGTAATGTAATATAAGCCGTTAGACTGATATATGGGTAAGGATGAAATGTATCCCAATACCTTATTCTCATGAAAACCAAATAGTCCCTTGTAGGAATAGTATTTCGTATCATAATTTATAGGAACGGATTGAAATTCCCCCTGCATGGACCTGGTAGTACAAAAGAAGATTTCATCCTTATTTAAAGAAATGGCAGTAAAAAGATCATTGTTTTGAATTCTATTTTTCAAGTAATTGGTACTAATGGTTACAACAAGTATAGCAGTACTATTAGAATTCACGATAGGGAATGAACGAATAAAGGTCAATTGCAGTAAGCTTTTTTCACTATTTTCTGAGAAGCTATTAATCCATGCACTACTGGAGGGCAACGTAACTTTAGAGAACAATTCTTCTTGAATTGTTGGTGTAGCCTGCTTAATATAAAAGCTCTCTGGAAGTGATGAATTCGTTGTATAAACTTTAATCGCCGCTAAGGATGTATTATTTTCCATATATGTATCAAAACGGCTATATGAATTAATTATACTTGTTGCCTCCGATATACCAGACATATCTTGGGTTAACATTGAGATTAAAGCCTTATCGTTTATAAGATCCTCTGACATATTATATATGTTTAACGCACAATCTAGCATGATGGATTTAACTCTCAAATTATCAGATTCTAACTGTGATACAGTTTGTTGATATAGAGCATTAGCAAAATAAAAGGTTAAGAAAATACCAATAAAAGCAACAGGTATTATTAAAAATGGGATATATATGATATACATTTGAGTCTTTATTCTAATCCTAAACTTCTCTCGGGTACTATTTCTTTTCCTCATATAATCTCCATTCTGCCAGAGCAGTGCGAATTTGGATATCAGCACAATATAGAACAAAGAGTCTGCTATGGTTTTATAGTTCACTTCTATCAGCTATGAAATGCTTTTTTCTATATTCGGTAGGCGTCAGTTTTGTATGTTTTTTAAACTTCATGTAAAAATACTCCACATTTCGATAACCCACTTTTTCAGCGATTTCATACACCTTCATAGTATTCTGTCTTAACAATTTAATTGAATGCTTAATTCTAGTATAATCAACAAAATTATTAAAGCTTTCTCCCGTCTTATCATGAAATATCTTCCCTAAATAGCAGCTGTTATAACCAAATAAATATGCTATATTTTCTAATTTTATATTCTCCATATAATTGTGTTGTATGTAATAGATAACACTTTCTACAATGCTATCATTTGATGTCCCTCCGATAGAATTCATTATTATTTCAAATTCTTCTGTAAAAAATGTAATAATTTCATATAGATAATATCTCGTTTCAATAAAATTAATTATCTGTCCATTGGTTGGAAAAGGTATTCTCCCCAAACCATAAAGATTATTTATTTTATCCTTTATCTGTAAAAACAAGTCTGTCAAAAACAGCTTTATATCTGCAATAGTATCCTCACACATATTTAATTTCTTTTCTAAATCATGTAATGTCTCTACCCATAAATTTCTATTGAAGGATTGAATATAATTTATCAAATCTCCAAAATAACGAATCATCATATCGTTGTTTATCTGATACATCTTGGTATTTTCTAATGACAAAGTTGAATATCCTATCGTATGCTGATTTTGAGAACAGAAAAAACGTCTCTGTAAAACATAAACTGCATCCAGATAGGAGGTTCTTAGCTCAATTGGATTTGAAACAATTCTTCCATAAGCAATAAATAATGTATCTAAAGGAGACCCCTTCTGTGGCTTAAGCTCATCATCAAATTTCTCTAAAAAACGATTAAATTGATTTATTGCAAATTCACCTTTTAATATGATGACTTCATTATCATTAATAGTCAAATTTTCATAGGTATTGCTATTCTGATTGGTCACCTTTAAAATCTCCGAGAAATTATAGGATATATCGGATATATTATAGCTATATTTTTCATATATAATTACTTGAAAGGCATTCGCAGTCAAATATAAATCCACCAGATTTATATTTGACATATCTGCAGTTCCATTAATTAAATCCTTTAGAATGTATATTTTTGCCTTCTCTTTATATAAATTCACTGTGGTGTTTACTAATGTTTCATCCTGCAATTTTTTTGTAAGTGCTTTTAAAGCTACTTCAAGTTCATTTTCATTAATTGGTTTATTCAAATAATATTTTACGTCATAACGAATTGCTTTCTGGGCATATGCAAAATCAGAAAAACCACTCAAAATAATTATCTTACCTCTGTAATTACATGCACGAGCACTTTGTATAACATCAAGCCCATCCATGAGGGGCATCCTAATGTCCATTAATACAATATCCGGGTTATATTTTACTATGCTTGAGAGTGCTTCTTCCCCATCTGATGCTTCAGCTATAATAGTATAACCCAGCTGCTCCCAATTAATTATTTTCTTAAGACCTCGCCTAATTATTACTTCATCATCCGCTATAAGTACAGTGTACATAAATTCCCCCCTTATAATGGTCTATATTCTCTAAGTAAGCAATATTATTAATAATTTTATCATTTAATTTCCATTTGTGCAACGAATGTACTTGTAAAGATTGCGTTTAGTTAGCTTAGGATTTTAATGGGTAGAATTACCCTTTGATGATAAACTTAGACTTATTTATCATCATTATAATCATTTCTAAATTATTTTCAACTCCTTATTCCTCTTTTTCTTTT
>JAEZTQ010000053.1 GCA_023443625.1 Bacillota bacterium
TAAAAGAAAAAGAGGAATAAGGAGTTGAAAATAATTTCGAAATGATTATAATGATGATAAATAAGTCTAAGTTTATCATCAAAGGGTAATTCTACCCATTAAAATCCTAAGCTAACTAAACGCAATCAATTTCATATGATCCTATTGACAAATAATTAACAATGTGTATAATGAGATATGTAGTTACAGAATTCATCGGTATGGTTCCTTACTCTTTTATGTATCAGGACATGTTATCCGTGTAGATGACGGTGCCGTCATCTAATAATTGACTATATTTGCGTTAAAAAGTGTGGCAGTTAATATGCCACACTTTTTTTGTTATTAGGACACTTGGGTTTATTTATCCCATTATCCTCATATTACAAGATAGGAGTTTTTAAGCCAACATATCCATTCAATGCAGCTAAAGCTAAAATCCCACAATTCATTATGATAAATGCTCCAAAAAATCGCCATCCTTTTAATTGTGCAAATTCCCTCAAATATACAAAATAAAGAAGTGCTTTCCAAAGAAGTATTCCCACAAAAACGCTACTTGCCAACATACCCCATATACTGCTATTCCAAAACACAAAGAAAAACACTTCTGTTATCCCTACGGCCAAAGAACAAATAACATTAGGGAAATATGAAATTCCCCAGGCATTTATATGGTTCATCAGAGTAACCTTACTCCCAAAACATTTACATACTGCCCAAAAAATAATGCAGATGGTAATATAGGACAAAATACCATAGCCAGTAATTTTTAACATCCTAAGCCAATCAAAGGTTGAAGAACCAACACCATAAAAATGCTTTAGTATAGGCTCAAAAACTGTGTTTATCAATATTGTAATTATAACAATACACCATGAAACAATTTTATTTTCTTTCTTAAAAGCAACCGCCGGATGATTTAGTGCTTCCATAAATAATCTCATATATTATCCTCCGAAGTAAGTAAGAAATAGATTGGTATATTTTGTTCCAAATATTATAGTAAAAACAGCTGTTTGAATTACCGATACTGTAAAAGCAAATCTCCATGGGTAGGTAATTACTAAATTTTTAATTCTTACGAGCCCAGAGGTATTTTCCCTATTACATTCTTTCAAGATTTGTTCTAGCATTATGTCTTTTTGTTGTTGGGTAGGCAATTTCGTCTTTTTCAATGTCAAAAAAGCCCTTTCCAACTGATTATCCAATTTAGGCATTATAATTCCTCCTTTTCCTCATATTGCGAATAACTTTTTATGAATGCTATTTTCGCTCTTTGCAGTATGCTCTCAACCGCTTTCGGTGATTTTCCCACAATGTAAGCTATATCCTTTACACTTTTCTCATCTATATATTTGAGAATGAGTACTAGTTTATATTGCTCTAACAATCCATTTAAGCAAATACGTACTTTTTCTCGTTCAAATGTTTTGATCATAGCATCTTGAATATTCTGAGACGGGTCATAAAGTTGTTCTGCAAGTTCACTGTCAATTTCGATTAGCTCTATTTTTTTGCTATATTGCCTTCTATAAAAGTCATTGAGCTTATTTTTGGCAATCTTGTACACCCAAGTTCTCTCGGAGCATAAACCCTTAAAACCCGATAAGCCTTTATAAACAGCTATAAAGATTTCCTGTGATATGTCCTCTGCAAGAGCTTGATTTAAACCTGTTCGCAAGTAGACATATTGATATATTTCATCAATATAAGTGCGATACAGAGATATAAATTTTTGCTCCCTATCTTCATTGAAAATACTCATAAAATCTACCTCATTGGATTTTTAGCTCCTTAGTAAGCAATACAGTATCCTTATATATTACTTCCACCTTTAACGTACCTGCCAAGGCTTGTTTTGCATCCAGCTCATATACAACAACATCCTTCATATCATTAACTGTCTTTTTTGTCTCTGTCTTGATTTCAGTTCCATTAAGATACCACTTTACGGTATATTCCATACCTTTGGGGGATTCTATAAAGTGAATGCTTGCATATACTTTCTCATTGGCAGTCAAGTTATCAGGTTGTGAAGCCAAATCCAAATCCTTCTGTGAAGAATAACTCGTATTCGAGATAATGCAACTTTGAATGGTATCATCCTTATCACCACAACCAGCCAGAACAACGGCTGCCATCACAGTAATAGCTAATAGCATAATTAATTTTTTCATAAGAATTTGCCTCCCTATTCACCATAATTATATTCATAATGCTAATTTTCAATTTTGCCAAAAGATTTTGAAAGGTTTTGTGTCTTAAGCACAAATTGATTCATTTTTATTCACCATCCTTTCTTAGCAGTTGTTTTACTGTTTCAAAAAGGTAGTCGTAGAATAAATAAAATTCCTTCGCTAAAATTAAAATTTTATTTATCTATTTCTTTGATCTAAATGGCTAGGAGCAAAAAGACCTGAGACGGGGCGGTGAAGTGAACGGCTTTTTTGTTCATTGCCCTATCTAGGTCTGAATTTTTTATTATTTCTTTCTAGCAGCTTATAAGTTCTTTAACTTATATCGTTCTCCATACTGTAATTTTGCTATTTCAGAGTACTTACCAACAAATTCTTCTTTTGCATCCGTATAAGCATCTCTATTATGTTCAAACCTGTCCTTTAACTGTATCTTAAGTTCAACATATTCCCTTGCAGCCTCTGGATGCTCAATCAAATAATCTCTAAAATATAACTCACTCCAATCATCACCATATCCTACGTGGAGATGATATACTTTCTCTTCAAATCCATATTTCGTATAACCTTTATTATAGGTTTGTTTGAAAGTCGGTTTATCTGAATAGCACATCAAACCCCATTGCATTGATTGTAATTTATCTGATAATTGGTCAATATCACTTGTATAAGATATTTCCATTAGAATATCTATAGTTGGCTTTGAAACGATACCAGGTACTGCAGTGCTTCCTATATGACTGATCCTTACAATGGTCCCGTCATCAAATTGCTCTACTAGTTTTTCTCTCTCTATTTCGTACCAGTTTGGATATTCAGGATTATATTCCTTCAGTATAATGGGAAACAACTCCCACAGTTCCTCTAAGGTCATTTCTGATAATTCCTTTACCATTATTTATTCCTTCGCATTCCCTTGTATTTCGTTGTCATATATGGAGCATGTATTTTCTGGTGTGTGGGCTAATACATTTTTTTTGCGTTCTTTGGCAATATCTTTACATCTTTTAGATATTGCAAGCTATTCCTCGCTTCTATCTCCTTGTATTCAAATTTCATATTATATGCCACTTCTTTTGCTATCGAATCAAACATATCACACATGATAAAAACCGATTTCCAGATATCGCTAACGTCTCCTGATGAGTATGTACAAATAAAGGTATCCCATTTTTCTTTCTCCAGATAGTGTTTCATATACTTACCTGACTTGCCAATACTGACGCGATAGGATGTTTCATAACCAATCTTCCATCCAAGTATCCGTATTGCTTAGCGCTTGGCTTATAACAATTTATTTAATTCTTTTAAAATCTTATCCTTCAATTCATTAAGTTCTTCATCTGTTGGTCTAGTAGCCTCATCAAACATCTTTTCTTTAGGATACCACCATACCGGTCCTTTTCCATTCATACCATACTCATCTAAATCATTCTTTCTTCTCGGGAAAAGGTGCCAGTGCATATGTGCATCACCGTTACCTAACAATTCGTAATTCATCTTTTCAGCACCAGTTGCATTTTGTACTGCTTCAGCAACAACTGACATTTCTTCCAGAAACTTTACCTTAAATTCTCTATCAAGCATACTCAGTTCTGTTTTATGAATTTTGCATAGGAATAACGTATATCCTTTAAACAATTGATTATCTCCGATAACTACATAACCTGTTTCTAATTCCTTAACAAAATACTTATTTGTCCCGTTATTTATCATCGAAATTCTATCGCATACAAAACACATTTAATTCCCCCCATTCACTGTTTCAATATAATATTTTTTATCTCCTGACATGCCTTTCTTTATTGGCTTAATATATCCTTAGCCTGTTCCTCCAGAAAATCAACCATCTAAACAGGATGACTTTGAAACCTCTTCTCTAGCTCTCCCCATATAGAGATTTCCGCCTTCTACAAATCCATATTTCCGATAAAAGTCGTGTGCATCGCGAGTAAGCAGAATTCCTCGTAATGAAGATAATTCTTTATTATCATGTATAGCATCCAACATTGCTTTTCCTATTCCCAAGCCTCGATACTGTTCATCTACAATCACATCACAGATATAATAGGTTGTTGCATAATCTGTAATTACTCGTGAAAATCCTATTTGCTTACCGTCGTCTTTCAGAAATGCACCGTAGCACAATGAATTATCAATAGATTTCTTTATTATTCCAATATCACGTTTGTCTGCCCAGTAAGTCTGTTCTAGCAGCTTTTTAATATCATCAATTTGCATTGCTTCTCTTCCAGATTTTATTGAATATAAAAGCATTTATTTCATTCCCTTCTATCAAACATGTCTTTACAAGATTTTAGCTCTGTCTAATACATCAGTTTCTTCAATATGTACCAATTCATCTCCCTGAAATGTAAATTTTACAATCCAAGGCATTACGTTTTGTATCTTCTGAAAATCATCAAGACCAAATGTTGGCTTAAAATAATTTATAATGGTGCTTAAAGCTGTTCCATGACTACCAATTACAATATTTTTATTCCGGTATTCTTTCAAAATCTGCATTAGTGCATCAACATTACGAACTTGGACTTCATGTAAACATTCACCATCCGAAAGCTTATAATCGAAATCACTCCATTGTTGCTCTGTAAATCGATTAAAATCTTCTATCCAAACACTGTGGAGGGCATGGATATCCGTATCTATTATTCATTTCTTTTCCCGTCTTATTAAAATACCTTTCATATGCTCTGATTCATTATGGGTTTTATAAACTATTTCCTTTTCTTCTTCTGTACATCCAATCAAAATCTTAATTTCTGAATCTCGTTTCATCAAATCAACGGTACATATGATTGCATCAATTCTCTTTCTTTTATCCATTCCAACCCATACATCGATTCCTGCTCCATCCATAGAGGTAGTATTTTTTAGGAAGCCATAATCCACTTTATAAATTAAATCCGGGCATCTCGGATGAGCAGTCCCTTTTGGCCTGTCTATTACTATTTCAGATTGCTTTACTAAATTATCTAATGCTGTCCAAAACTCATTATTCATTTTTTCCCTCCGCATTTTTATAATTAGATGATGCATAAAACTCTTTCATATTCAATTTCCTCTGCGACAAAAATTCCCTTACCCTTTTTGTCTCTTCTTTGTCACAGATATAATTAAAATGTTTCGCAACCTCCGATTCCAGTTCTTCGAAATAATCATACATAAGAAAAAGCTTATCCCATATATCTTCATAATCTCCATTTGGAAAAATACCTTGTACTCGTTTCATTTCTTCTTCTGTAAGATACCTTTTTAAGTACTAGCTATGCCCTCCACTTGTTACCTTAAAATCATAGCGTATACCAATTTTCCAATTTAGCATTTTTATGAACATTTCCATAATAAGAACATCAAAACTGTATTTGGCATAATAGAATTCTTCTCTACATAATCCCTTCGATATGTAAATAGACAGCCATCGAAATTCATTGCTAATGTTATAGAACTCCATCTCTGCTGGTGGCTTTATATAAAATGCGTTTTCACTCTCAATTGGTATCAGCTCTTTATAGTTGTCTTTGTTCAACAGAATGATTCTTGGCTCATCCCTATCTTTTTCCTTATCTATATTGCATATATCTACAATCGACAGGTCAATTCGATTACCGTCTGCAAATTGAATTAGATATGCAAATGTATTTTTACTGCTATAGTCATACGGGTGCGAATACCAATCCATTGGATATTGAACAATCAATATATCTCCAAAACACTTAACCCAACTCTTATCTTTTGTAAATTCACGTACATCTCTGACAAAATAGACAATATCAAAGTCACTATATTGGTCATGAACAGCATTTCTATTAGCTTTTGAACCATCCATGGCAACAGCACGAATTCTATCATCCTTAATTGCCTTGCTCATAATTAAATCCATCATCTCTGCTTCTGTACGCATAAATTATTCACCTCAATAGAACTTAGTAATCCTTTTCACCGTTATCTTCTATGCATCTATGCAATTATCATTTTACGCTCTTTAAATATCACATTTTTAAGTTCGTATTTGTCTGCTAACTTTAGTTGTAGTCTCATAACAGAACGCTAATTTAAATTCTGATTTCTGGTCCAAAAATAATCTTACTCAGTAAAATCCTTAAAATACCATGTTGGAAGAGGATTTTTCATTTCATCAAACCAATGAAGTATGTCTGTATTCATTTTTATAATAGAAGGTAGTTCATCCGGAGCAAAATATTTTGCCCACACTATGGAAGTTATGGCGCTTGCTGAAAGGTAATACATTAATAGTTTCCAAAACTTTTCTGGTACTTCATTGTTGAAATAACCATTAATCTGCCCTGAAGCAAACTCCCCGCACTCAATACCGATACGATTGAACTCATACCATGGGTCTCCATAATTATCAAAATCAACAGTATGCCAATCAATAATCGATAAATGTCCAGATGCTGTTAATATCATATTGCCCATATGGTAATCTCCGTGATGACGGCACTGTGGACGGTTGTCTAATAATTCTCTATTCCTTTCAAGATAATCCAAAATAATGGTATCTCCGGGAAAAGGAACACCTTCGGAGTGAAATGCTTCTATGCGAGGATTTATAACAGAGTAGTATCGCTCAGACCAGTCAGGAACAACATCTCTTGCCTGAACTGTATGTATCTTTCTAAGAATTTCACCTGATTCTAAACCCATATGATATTGTTCTTTCGGCGATAGCGTAGATAAGATAGATTCCACTTCAACTCCCTCAATCCAACTCAGCAGCGTGTACACAGATTTCCCATTTTCACAAATACCAAAATCAATAGGGGAAGGCATGGGCACATTACGTGCAACCATTTCTTTCATAGCCTCAAACTCAGTCTTTTTCTGTGAATACTCAGAAGAATCTGCAATACGGAGTAATAGATGTTTCCCATCGACTGTTTCAATATAATATTTTTGATCTCCTGAAATGCCTTTTGTAATTGGCTCAATCTTAGCAAATGTGTCATATGTGGGAATATCTTTCATAGTTCCATTCCTCTCATTATTTTTCTATACAAACTATATGTATCATCATTCAAAATGAAAGTTAATTTATTCAAAATTCCAGATAAATTCGAGTTAATACTTTATACAAGAGGAATAACGATTTATGACAACATATTAGCTAGTTGGATAAAATCGGTAACAGTATTGCCTTCAAATTGAATATTTCTACTATTGAACAAAACTGTATTCATGCCAACTTTCCTTGCCGCTTCCAGATTACCCTCTCTGTCATCTACATATAAACAATCTTCTGGCTTACAACCCAATTGTTCTATTGTAAGCTGGAAGATACCCTCATCTGGCTTTTGAATTTTCAAATCACCACTAATGCTAATCACATCAAAGTATTTATTTATATCAAACTTCTCTCGAAGATATTTACTCCATCGGCTGGAATCATTTGATATAATAGCCATCTTGTAGTGTTTGCTTATAGAGGATGCAAAATCAAGTAAACCATCATTTATTTCTATCGTATCTAAATACTCTTTTTCAATTTTCACTAAATCGCCTTTAAAGCCAAGACTTTCCCACACCTCTAAGGAGGTTAATTCTCCCACATCAGCTTTGAACCAGGGAGTGTATATTTCTTCTGGCTTTAGATTAGGAAATGTCCGTTGAATATATGGTACAAAGTCATCTCCCGTTTGTTTTACTATTACACCATACATATCTAAGATTATAGCTTTCAAAATTATGTATCCTTTCCAGCAAACTTTGACTTGTCTGCCTTATCCACTATTATTGGATTTATAGTTCTTCAATTTATTCTCATAATCTCCGAAAAACTTATTTACTTGCCAACAATTTCTTGGCTGAGGTATTCATCATAACTCTATAACCAAACCTGTGGATAATTGTTGAACCATCTCTCCTAACTCTTCCTGTAAGATATCAAATGACCGTTTTCCAGTGCAATGCCCAGTATAAACAACCTCTATTCCTGTCATTTTAATTCTTTTTGCAAGCTCTTTAACTTCCGCTTTTGATTTATTGAAAATATGAAAACCACCCACTAAAGCTTTGATTTTCTTATCAGGATAGGTCGCAGCAACTTCATTAATAATATTATCCGCTCCACCATGTGAACAGCTGTTAAAAATAACAAGACCTGAGGATGTATCAAAAACAAGACTTTGCTCGTGAGAAAAATCATCCGGTTTCCAACCTTTTTCATTACGTATGTACATCATGTTCTTCTTACCTATTTCGGATAGTTCTTCTGTTTTATGTGGGATAAGCATTACCTCAGGGAACAAAGTATAATCACCCTTACAATAAACAATGCGCTCCCTATATTCATCCAGAATATTCTTTGGAATGCCAATATACTTACGGATAAACCATTTTTTCATATAACAGTTTTCGTCACAACCGTCCCGTAGATAAAACTTTGCCTTATCATTTGTCTCAAAAAAATTCTTCATACCATCTGCATGGTCATAATGTGCATGAGACAAAACAGCATAATCAATATCTTGAATGTTTAAACCAAGTTTTTCTGCATTTCTTAAAAACAGTCCTGAAGCACCTGTGTCAAGCAATATATGCTCATTGTTATACTCTATATATATACATAATCCCCATTCACCAGCTATATTTTCCTTCGAAATATTATCTACCAATACCGTAGCTTTCATTAAGATTCTCCCTTTTTGTTATTCAATAAGCTTCTGTCTTCTGTTAAATAATGTCATGTTTGCTGATTGAATGTACTTAATTCAATCTCTTACATTAGGTACACCTAATCTCTCTTCCTCATTATTCACCTGATATTGGTTTTCGCAGCTTATGGGCTGTAATAATTGTTAAGCTATGGGCATTTATCGTTATTTCACAACTATTTATATTAACATACCAATTCTTCCCTCTCTTTGTTATAGAAGAATTTGTATCTTGTATCATATCTCTGCACGCTTGAACCACATCGATCTCTTCCAATGAAAGATTTCTTTTAATTCGTTCTATCCCTAATTTGGTTGTATGCAGCTTATTTAAGTTTAAAATCAATTCACTCTTATTCATATCATTTATTCTTGCTTCCATATATTAACCTATATTCCTTCTTGTTAATCTTTGTAGGGCCCCAAAGCATGTATTATATATCCTCGTTCATGACACGGACAATAGTCGTTGGTCGTCAAAAATAGTTATCGGTATCCAAATGAGTATATCCTTATTCATAGTTGATTTTCCATATTAATGCTTCTATTCAGTCCCCTAATAATTGTTTATTTACCAACAGATAATTCAGTTATATCTGTATATGAAAACGGATTCTTCCGAAAAGAATTACAGTATACTTTTGAATTATTAGCAATCATGTTAGAAAATCTTGATATGTATAAAGGATGGGCTATCATCTTCTTAGCATCATCTACAGAAAACCATCCTACTTCTACACTTTCATCACTTGTTGAAAGTTCACCTGATTCAAAAGTACATTTAAAGTCTATATTGACAATATCATTTTCAATATTTTTATATATTCCGATTATTCCATTTATGGTAACTTTAATGCCACTTTCCTCTATAATTTCACGAACTAATGCTTCCTGTAAACTTTCGCCCGATTCAACCATGCCTCCTGGAAACTCCCACCCCCTCCATGGACTTTTTACAAGCAGCACCTCTTTATCATTATTTGTTACAAATCCTCCGACTGCCACAAAATGATTTTTCTCCATACATAACCTCTTTTCTAATCCGAAACACAATTTATTTCAAGTTGCCATTCCATAATTTCATCATTACTCAGTCTCCGTTTATGCTTTATTCCTCACTAAATTATTTTCTGTTTCCTTATTTTTATAGTGAATTACCACAATTAATGTCAAATGGAGCAATCAATAATTTTTGAACATCCTTCAAATAGGTTTCAAAGAACCATTTTGTTGCTTTGCCATAATTCTCTTTGTTATCAAACTCCCAAAAAGAGTAATATTTAACGCATTTGACAATCTTAGTTAATTCTCTTGGAGCTTCGCCGAGTTCGACACCATCAATAGTATAGAAACGTTTCATATATTTGATTGTTATACATCCTTGTTGTTTCATTTGTTCTTTCCATATGATATCTGCAATGGTTTCAAACTGTTCCAGTTTCTCTGGCTTTACTTGAAAAAGTTTAATTTCAGAAAAAGCTTTTTGCATAAGAATTTCTCCCCATCAATATAATCTGCACATCAGATTTTCTATAATAACTATAACATTACCGTGTGTCTTAAGTTACTTAATTGGATTGTAAACCCATGGCAATATTATACAACTAATGTTGTTTTAAGCACAACTTATTTATATTCTTGAATATATTCCTATCCCTTTTCTGCGATGGTTTTAAGAAATGATTATTGTCTATTAAATCTTAATGCCTCCAGTCTTTTCCCTTTTTGTAGCATTTCAACGAAATACACTAATAATTGATTTCCAAACCATCATATGCAAATTCAATTCCGTCTAATTGATTATGTAGATTCATATAATCATCATAGGATTTTCCCCAATCCTCTTCTAAATGAGTAACAATCACTCTCTTAATATGATATTTGTTTTTCAGTTCTACAATTTCATCCAATACAAATAACTCATCTCGTAGCGGATTATCTTTCTCAAGCACGAAACCGTCCTTCAATATATCTCCAACAATTGTGTTACCAATAATCAGACAATCTGCATCCATGAAAACATCATTTTCAGGAAACGGTTTTACATCACATGGGGCATAAATCACCTTATGAGAACCCTCAATAAAAACGAAAACAGTTATACTTCCCGTTTCGTCAACCTGTATTAATTCTATATGGATGGAACTACAGTCCAGACTCGTATATGCCTGAATATTAATTAAATTCATACTTTCATAATAATCCAGTGCGGAGCCATATTTTGTCCCCTGTGATTTTAAATCTTTAATAATTGATGGTAACGAAGCTACTGTTATTGAATTCTTACATGCTAATCCAACGGATTTGGCCAACCAGTCTAACCTCAATTGTTCGATTACCCGCATACCCATGGTATGGTCTGGGTCTATGTGACTGTATAGAATATACTCTACATTCTTGATATCTGCATTATTCAATGCATAGGAAACATCTTCTGGCGTATCAATCAATATACCAGCATCCTCAACATATAAACTACAACCACACCTTGCGTATGGAAAGCCTTTTTTCCTTGCTTCAGTACAAACATTACACTGGCATAATGGTTTAGGTATACTGACACAGCCTCCAGAACCAATAATCTTTAATTTCATAATCATACTCCTCTTTCTACTCTGATTTATATGAATCACTTGAGTCCATACCAGCAACTATGCTCCCACCGATAATATTCGAATCGCCAGCTCTACTTCCTCCTCTGTTAATCCGACTGTAGAATCCGTGCTAATCTTATATTTTGTTATGTCATTATATAAATCTAAATCGTCCATATAAGAAAGGATTCCACCTCCCTATGTTCATCCAACCATGCAATAACTTCCATCACTTGAATTAAGCTGAATTTCTTTGTCTTTTTAAGCTCATCATCTGATAAATCTGGAGTTTTGTCATATATTGATATATATACTTGTTGAATAGTTCACTGATCTTTTCTGCTTCTTTTCGAACCGGCAGTATTTCCGGTACCACTATCCAATCAAAATACTTCCGTAAAACATCTTATCTTAATCTAATCCCACATAACACTTTATTTGTATTAATCCCAGTATACATATGACACTATTTCAACAAATCCATAGAATGCTTAAGTAATTTCAAGTTAATTTCAACTGGTTTAACACCATCAAGCATTACCTGCTCACATCGAAGTAGCTTAGACCAATTATCATGCATTGCTTTACTCCTCATATTTTCATCCCCATCATCATATTCTTTTGCCCATTTGATAAATGATAAATGCTCTTCATACATATCGCCATGCTCACGTATTCTATTGCCAAATCGCCCATATTCTCTTGCTTCTAATCTATTGATGCGAATTTCCATTGGTGTAACTATTCTGATAGCCAAGTTGAAAAATGGGATGAAAACATCTCCCCAACCACACAAAGAACCTGATATCACTACTTTTTCGTTTACATCCAAATCCTTTTTCATTAAAGCAATTCTCTCACTCAATTCTCTCTTTGCAATAAATGGTGGATTCGTTGGCTGCCAAAAATAGTCATCTGTATCCATATGAGTATATCCATATTTTAAAGATATTGCTTTCCCGAGAGTTGTTGTTCCAGCCCCCGAAGCCCCATATATATGTATTACCTTCATCTTTTCTCTCCTCATTCGATATTCATTTCAAATGAAAATGTCTCAATACAGTCGGATACTCATTGCTCTATTTTACTATTTGCCATTAAGATTTTTGCAGATTATTTACAAGGCTACTATTTCTTTAAAATTAAATGATGAAAAAATGCTATATTTCGAAATTCCATAATCTGAGCAACTCTTAATTCAATCTCTACCATTTTCTCTTGCCAACCTACATCTTTATGAATGTCTTGGTTTTGTTGTAAATCCCAAAACGTTCTAATTCCAAATGTTTCACATACTTTAAATTTCTCACACCAATCTGTCAAATCAGAATCTTCATAATAATGAATTGTCCCATAATTAGATGCTGTCCCATCCTTACCATCTAATAGCATATGAGCTTTTTCAAAATTATTTAGCAGAACCACCATTTGCATAACTCGTCCTTGCCTATTATGCTTAATAATCGAAAGCATCCCTTCTGGTTTCAATAGCCGGTAAAATTCATTTACAATTTCTTCTCGACCATCAGCGTATTCCAAAACATTATGACAAAGAACAATATCAAAAGTTTCATTTTCTAGTTTCTTTAGTATGTCAATACTCCCAACAATCTGTTGGTACTCATAATCGCAGTATCTATCTTTTACTGTCTCTTCTGATGGTTCAATAGCAACTACCTCATTATCCTGTGCAAAATAATTTGCAGTAAATCCAGTACCACTACCAAAATCTAAAATCCTTTTTCCTTTTATGTTACCCAATTGCGTGAGTGAAATTTTTTTAAGAAGTGCTTCCCAAGGTTGCAACTTATCTATATTATGAATATGCATTTTCATCATTTTCTCCAAATTCTACTTTTCATTTAGTTTACGTTCAAGAAAGCATGTCAAGTTAATAATCGTATTATACTTTTTATGAATAATCATTTTTTGCATCTCAAGTTATACATAACTCCCATAGCTCCAACTTTAGCAATAGTTCTATTTGTTTCTTCTATTTCAAAATAATTCTTAGTCATATCCTCAAATTCCAGATGCAGTATATCAAATTTATTAGGCTGTCGCATATATTCTTCAATGCTCATCATCACTCGGCCAGTTGGACTTTCGGTGTTTGAAATATTAAGTACGAATTTTCCGTTAGTTTTATTATATGGTGGGCTTCTTTAATTGTTTTTTTACAAATTTCAAAATACTCAAACACCCCAATACATGCATCTAGAGCTTTTACCTTTTTGAAATCCATATTTTACTAAAGGTTCAATACTTTAATATCTTGATAATTATTTCCATTTTACACCACATTCTTAATGAGTTCTACTATTAATTGCAGACATTTTTAAAAAACCTGTCATGAAAATAAGAGATCCTTAACATGACAGGCTAGCGTAATGATACTACTATCAAACCTGTTCCAGTATTAATTTGTTTTTGGCTTCATCCTCTGAAATCTTATGGTATCCAAAATACATCTTGCATTATCAATGATTCAGCATCAGTATCCTCAATAGACAAAACTACAATTGGGAAAAGACCTGAGAAGCTTGAGAACATGGATGTTTTCTGGGATTCTACTTTTATTTTTTATGGATTTTTCTGTGTTGAATTTTTAGAAGCATTGCGTGGTCTGTGATTGAAAAGGCAAAAAAACAGACCTGAGACAGGGCGGTTTAATGCCTTATCTAGGTCTGAATTTTTAGATGCTTTCCCATGATTTTCTATTTTATTTTCTACTGTCGACAAGAATAATCTCGGTTACCTTTTGGATATTGAGGTTTACCTGGCGATACTATTTCCATCATCCTTACAGCTCCACTCTTCCTTCAAAGGCTCTTAGTAGTGTAACCTCATCTATATATTCCAGGTCTCCTCCCACTGGGATTCCGCTGGCTATCCTGCTCACCTTAATCCCTGCAGGCTTGATTAGTTTACTAAGGTACATAGCGGTAGCCTCACCCTCAAGACTGGAATTAGTTGCAATAATCACTTCGTCTACATCCCCCTGAAGGCGCAGCATAAGCTCCTTGAGTTTAATATCAGCGGGTCCAATGCCAAGCATAGGGGAGATTGCTCCATGAAGAACGTGGTAGACTCCATCAAATTTACCGGTCTTTTCATAAGCCGCCAAATCTCTGGGGTTCTCCACCACCATAATTTGTTGTTTATTTCTACTTGGAGAGGAACAGATAGGGCAAAGCTCTTTATCTGTAAGAGTTAAGCACTCCTCACAATACTTGATATTTTTCTTTGCCTCCACGATAGATTCTGACAGAGCAGACACCTGCTCTATGGGCATATTTATTATATGGAATGCCAGTCTCTGTGCTGTCTTTGCCCCTATTCCGGGAAGTCTTGACAATTCCTCTATTAACTTACTGATCTGTCTGCTGTAATAATCCATTCCTTTACCTCACTTTTATCTTGTTTTATCTTAACTTATAAAGTACCTATTTTCAAGCATTTTATCTGGTCTTGAGGCAATATAATTTGACATTTGGGAATAAGAACCCTTTGTACTGGAGATGTACAATCTATATACTAAGAGAACCCTAAGATTGGATTTTGTCTAATCTTAGGGTTTCTCTGCTTCTTAGAAATTCTTATTAGAATTATGTTAAATTCATTTCTAATGAAAGGATGTAATTCATACTAACAGTACATGCCTTCCCTTTGAGTTAGTTTGTGCCGAGGATTACGCAGGCACAAACTTCTAAGTGTGAAAATTGCTTTTTAGTTTCATACTTTCCTTAGAAAGGAAAGCCTCCAAGGCCACTGAGTCCACCAGTTACCTGACTCATCACAGCAGAGGATTCCTCTTCCATCTTACGCAAAGCTTCGTTAGCTGCTGCCACAATTAAATCTTCTAACATCTCTATGTCATCGGGATCTACTACTTCTTTTGAAAGTTTAACGGAAACAATCTCCTTTTTACCGGATACTTTTACTGTAACAGCACCACCACCAGCGCTTGCTTCCCATTCCTTTTCTTCAAGCTCCTTGGTTCTATCCTCCATTTGCTTTTGCATCTTTTGAGCCTGTTTCATTAAATTTCCCATATTTCCCGGAATACCACCACCCGGAAATCCACCTCTTTTAGCCATCTTAAATAATTCTCCTTATTTGATATATATTTAGGTATTTTACAGGGATACCTATAAGCCCTTTCTAACTCCCAAAAAAATAGCATATAAAAGAACATCTTAAAGTATTTATCTTAGCTGCCTACTACAAACTATAAACCTATCTATTCAAAATACAGTTTCTTTACGAAATTCTACTACATTCCTACCTATCACTATCTTATCTTATTTATAGATTGTATCCTAATGTTCTTATTATCACTATATGATATTGCATTCTCTCTTATTATAGAAGAATTCTTACATTTGGATATTGTAACATTTATATGATTTATTGTAAATGCTTTGAACCCCTAATATTATTCATATTCTATGGGCATATTTATTAATTTTGATAGGTCTAAAACCTCTTCCTTTGGTTCCATATTTTTATCTAAATATCTGACATTTACCTGGACTTGCTTCTGAATTAACTGGGCAATGGTGTCCTTTATTAACTGTATATGAGTATCCCGATCAATCATATCCTTATCAAGTGAATTCTTGACAACGATAAGTAATCCCTGATTACCATCAATACTGGGTGTTGCTTCTTGAAGCACCGATCCTAGGGCAGGAGATTTTTTTGCTACCTGGGCGATGATGTTCTTCCAGTTCTTTGCCGCTTCCTTAATATCATCAGGTAATGCCTCTGGAAGGATAACAGGTTTTCTTGCTGCGGGCTTTTCATCTATCTTAGTATTGGTAACTGGAGCTTCCTTAGCTGCTATTGTAACCCCATGCTCCAGTTTATCTTCAAGAATTTTAAGCCTGGAGGTAATGGAATCGAGATTTTGTTCCATTTCCGGCTTACAAAGCTTAATTAAGGTTATCTCAATCATTACTCTTTTTCTTGTTGCATAGCGTATCTGATTGGATAGGTCTGATAAAATTCGAATATAACGGATGAGGGCCTGCTCCTCCATAGTAGCTGCTTCCGCTTTCAGTATTTCAAGATTTTCCGTTGATACTTCTATTATAATATCTGATATCTCCTCCGTGGTCTTAATCAGGAGAAGATTCCGTAGATACCAAATCAAATCCATGATAAATTGACCAAGCTCCCGACCTGAGCTTTCTATATCTTCCAGAAGTCTTATGCATGCCGCCACATCCTGCTGTCTGATACAGCTTAAGAGCTTTGCAAACACCTGGGTGTCCACTGCTCCTAATACATCTAGAACATTGTCATAGGTTAGCTTCTTCCCAAGATAAAAGGAAATGCATTGATCTAAAAGACTTAAGGCATCACGCAGGGAACCGTCTGCCATTCGAGCTACATATCGTAAGGCTTTTTCCTCTGCCTCGATATTCTCCTCCTCCATTAGCTCCGTTAACCTATCTGTTATAATATCAATGGATATTCTTCTAAAATCATATCTTTGACACCTGGACAGAATGGTTATGGGAATCTTATGAACCTCTGTTGTTGCCAGAATAAATATAACATAGGATGGCGGTTCTTCTATGGTTTTTAAAAGGGCATTAAAGGCTCCAGCAGAAAGCATGTGAACCTCATCGATAATATAGACTTTATATCTACCTTCTGTGGGAGAATAACGTACTTCTTCCACAATTTCACGTACATTATCCACACCATTGTTAGAGGCAGCATCAATCTCTATTACATTCATGGAGGTTCCTGCTGCAATCCCTTTACACATCTTGCATTCATTACAGGGACTGCCCTCCACCGGACTCTCACAGTTAACTACCTTAGCCATCAACTTTGCTACCGTAGTCTTTCCCGTACCTCTAGTTCCACAGAAAAGGTATGCATGTCCAATTCTGTTTGCTTTTATTTGATTTTTTAATGTTGCTACAATGTGCTCCTGCCCCTTAACATCCATGAAGTTATCAGGACGGAATTTCCTATAAAAAGCCGTATATGACATAGGCTACTTCCTTTCTATTGGTCAAAGGGCTTCTGTTTTCTTTAAAAGCTGCTCTTTGAAACGTATATTTGCTTTCATATATAAATCTACTAAGGACGGGTCAAAGTAACCTCCCTTTCCTTCTAGAATAATCTGTGTTGTTTTCTCATGAGAATATGCTTCCTTATAAGATCTTTCAGATGTCAGTGCATCATAAACATCCGCCAGAGTAAGCATTCTGGCATATAGGGGTATTTCCTCTCCCTTTAACCCATTGGGATATCCTTTCCCATCCCATCGTTCATGATGACAATAGGCCATATCTTTAGCAAGGTAAAGCCACCTTGTACCACCGGTCTCCTTAATGATCTTCTCAAAAGTCTGTTTGCCTAAGGTTGTATGGGTCTTCATATGTTCAAATTCATGGTAATCAAGGGAGGATTCCTTATGAAGTATATCATCCGTTATACCAAGTTTACCGATATCATGAAGGTTTGCAGATCGAATTAGATCTCTGGCATCCTCCTCTAGAATTATGTCCTTATATAAATCCGATTGCATGGCTTCCTGCAACAGGATTTCAAAATATCTGGTGGTATTTTTTAAATGGCCTCCCGTATCAACATCTCTGCATTCCACTAATTCTGCAAAGCTAGTTGAGATGGCATCCTGATAGGTCTCTACATAGGGCCTTTCCTTACGAAGGTCATGAAGCTCCAAAGTATTAGTCACACGGTGAAGTAAGAGCTGTGGTGATATGGGTAAAGTTATATAGTCTTCTGCCCCAAGAGAAAGAGCTTCGTTCTCCAGCTCTAAATCCTTCTGGTCAGTGACAAAAATGATTGGTATCACTGAAGCTTGAGTAAAATTTCTAATTATATCATAAAACTTAAGACTACATGAAAGTGCTTTAGAAATTGTCAGTATACAAAGATCTATGGTATTTCCTTCTAGATATTCTGTCAACTTCATTTCCTTAGAAAGAGATGAAGTACTATACTTTCCTTGCAATACCTTTTCACAAAAATGAAACATCTCCCCATCCTGATTTGATATTAAGACACGCCTCTTCATCTAGTCACCTCGCATTTATCTGAAATAGTATTATTTTATATTTCTGCCTCATTATATCACAGCCTTCAAAATAAAATCAATTATTTGTAGGGGCCAGATTGCGTTTAGTTAGCTTAGGATTTTAATGGGTAGAATTACCCTTTGATGATAAACTTAGACTTATTTATCATCATTATAATCATTTCTAAATTATTTTCAACTCCTTATTCCTCTTTTTCTTTT
>JAEZTQ010000054.1 GCA_023443625.1 Bacillota bacterium
AAAGAAAAAGAGGAATAAGGAGTTGAAAATAATTTAGAAATGATTATAATGATGATAAATAAGTCTAAGTTTATCATCAAAGGGTAATTCTACCCATTAAAATCCTAAGCTAACTAAACGCAATCTATAATAATCTGTGGTTTGACGACCTACAAAGTTGATGGTAAAATAGGGTATTGCATAAAAGGGATGAGTAACTTTATTGTTAGCAAGTTAATTAGGGGATGAAAGACAAAATAGAATTTGGAGGAATAAGACATGTACTCACTTTTACTTGCACTTATTTATATCGCTTTTATCAGCCTTGGATTACCCGATTCACTTCTTGGCTCGGGATGGCCTGTTATACACAATGCATTGAATGTTCCGATATCTTATATGGGAATCGTTTCTATGGTCATATCTGGTGGAACGATTGTATCAAGTCTTCTGTCAGATAGATTGACAAGTAAGCTCGGTACTCGTATTGTAACTGTAACCAGTGTATTTCTTACGGCGATTGCTTTGTTTGGTTTTTCCTTTTCAAATCAATTCTGGATGCTCATTATATTCGCAATTCCTTACGGGCTTGGTGCCGGAGCAATTGATGCCGCATTGAATAACTATGTTGCCCTCCACTATACATCAAAACATATGAGTTGGCTACATTGCTTTTGGGGCGTGGGAACGATTGTCAGTCCCTTTGTCATGAGCTATGCTTTAACAAATTCGACTTGGAACAACGGATACCGCATTGTTGCTTTCATTCAACTTGGCATCGGTGTGTTTCTCCTTGCCACTCTCCCAGTCTGGAAAGCCAATCGGCAGAATGTCGAAGATAATACAAAAAGTATCGGATTAATCGGTGCACTGAAAATCAAGGGCGTTCCTTACCTTTTAATCGGCTTTTTCGCATATTGTTCTGCGGAAGCAACTGCGATGTATTGGGCGAGTACCTATATGGTTGAGGTTAAGGGCATAACAACAGATCGGGCGGCCAGGTTTGCTTCGCTGTTTTACATCGGGATGACCGTTGGCAGATTTCTCAGTGGCTTTATTATGAATAAGCTCGGTGACAGAAAGATGATTATTCTCGGTACTTGCATTTTATCCTGCGGGATTATTTCCTTGCTGATTCCTGCGGGGAATCCAACTGTCTCACTTGCCGGATTTATCATTATCGGATTCGGCTGTGCACCGATCTATCCCTGCATTATTCATTCCACGCCGGGTAATTTCGGCGCAGAGAATTCCGGAGCGATTATCGGGATTCAAATGGCAAGCGCCTATGTCGGTTCGACCTTCATTCCGCCGTTATTCGGCCTTCTCGGTAATCTAATCAGCTTCGCGATACTTCCCGTGTATCTCACTATCTTTATTATTTTAATGATAAGTATGACAGAATTGACATTCAAAATAACATCAAGAAAAGACGGCAAGCAATGATATTAATTACTATAGCTACAAAGTTCAAATCCTACTGTAGATTAGATGGTTTTCAATATTGACAATAAATAACAATAATATTAATCTTGCAGCATGGAGCTTCATTGTTTCGATTCCGTATTCTTCTTGGTAGTACTTGTTCTGGATCTATAAATTATAAATAGGGAAGTGGTAGTATGGTAGATGGTCATATTCATATTGAACGAGGGGAATATACGCATGAATGGGTAAATCAATTCGTTGTCAAAGCAGTTGAAAAGCAATTAGATGAGATTTGGCTTCTTGAGCATTGTTATCGGTTTGAAGAATTTGTTCCCATGTATGATTCTGTTTGTGCATATAGCGATTATATAGATACATGGTTCCATAGAAAAGCAGGTGTTTTGAAACTAGAGAATTATTTGTCACTTATCAAACAAATCAGAAATAATCAGTTTCCTGTTAAGATTAAGTTTGGTCTTGAGATATGCTATTTTAAAGAGTTTGAAGATTTAGTTGTAGAATTAACTAAAGGTAAAGATTTTGATTTCTTGTTGGGTAGCGTTCATTTTGTTGATGATTTTGCCTTTGACCATAAGGCAGAGCATTGGAATGGAATTAATGCCGATGAAATATATCATAGATATTTTGAAACTTCTATTTCACTTGCTCAAAGTTGCATATATGACGGTATAGCTCATCCCGATTCGATTAAACTTTTTGGACAAAAACCATCATATTCTCTAACGGATTATTATGATAGTTTAGCAAAGGAGCTTTCAAAAAATAATATGTATGCAGAACAAAATAGTGGAGTATTTCGACGTTGTCCTAATACAGCTACGCTAGGTATGGATGAAGAAATGCTAAAAGTAATGAAAAATAATAATGTGAAAATCATTACAGCATCGGATGCTCATTGCCCTGAAGATGTTGGTGATAGAATATTGGAACTTAACAATTGTTTAATAAATAGTTAGGTGCAACCCGTATCAGAGATTGAAAACCCTCCTTTCTATGCGGGTTCTCATCAAAAGAATCCATTAGGTGAACATGAGTATTAATAAATCCTGGCATCACTGTATAACCGTTTAAATCATATTCCATTGCAGGAATATCAAGAGTTTCTCTAGATATCTTTAGGATTTTCTTATCATCAGTTAATATGTGAACAGTTACTCTTTCCCCGCTACTGTCTACAATCGTTGCATTTTTCAGTAAGCATCTCATCTGTTTATTTACCTTCCATTTCTTAAAAAAATTATATAAAGTTTATCCATTGAATACCTTAACAAAACCATTTAATAAATATTGCTCTCAATAACTATGAAATTGCTCATAGCTTATTGGTACATATTGGAACCCACACTTCAGCCATATACCCATTTTTAGTACGATAACATTTTTCGAATTCAGGTATATCAGCTTTTAATTCATAGCCGGTAGATTGAAACCATTCAGGGAGACGCTTCCAAATTTTTGTTATGGTATCAAGCTCTTCATCTTCATTGCAAGTTGTACAAAAAACTACCCAAGTTGTTTTTGGAATGTTTAGAATCTCAAATTCTTCCCCGACTCCTTCAATAGGATATTCTGCAGTCAACATAAATCGATATGTTCCGTCTTCGTGAAACTCATATAAGGCAATCCCAAGGAGTTTATTATTATCAATACTTTCTATTCCGTAACCGGCTGCCTCTCTAATTCGTTCTCTCAAACCATTCACCCAACTATTCTTTACAAATACTTCAATATCTTCATA
>JAEZTQ010000110.1 GCA_023443625.1 Bacillota bacterium
GTTGTTAATAATTTTTGTAGATTTTTTAACATACTTATGGTATAATGTCAATGTTTGTGGCGACACAGTTTAATTCAAGGAGGTTAAAAAATGGGATCGCAAAATAATACAGTACCCTTTGCAGGAACAAAAGAGCAGGAGACTGCACTTTTACAAGTCATTGCAGATCATAAAGGTGACAAAGGTGCTCTGATGCCCATATTACAAAAGGCACAAGAAATTTATGGCTATCTTCCAATTGAAGTACAGACCATAATTTCCGAAGAAATGAATTTACCACTAGAGAAAGTCTATGGTATCGTAACATTCTACTCACAATTTTCACTTAGTCCAAAAGGCAAATTCAATATATCCGTTTGCTTAGGAACTGCTTGCTATGTAAAAGGTGCAGGAGATTTATTTAATAAGCTTAGTGATATGCTGGGTGTAGAAGATGGTGGATGTACGCCCGATGGTAAATTTTCATTAGAATCTTGCCGCTGTATCGGAGCTTGCGGCTTGGCACCTGTACTTACAATTAACGATGATGTTTATGGCAAATTATCCGTTGATGACGTAGAAGGCATCTTAACTAAGTACGAATAGTATGATGACTGAGTTAGCTCTTAATGTATTAGACGTAGCAAATAATTCAATTAGAGCAGGCGCTAGCCTGATTGAAATTGAAATAAAAATACAAAGAGAATTAGATACATTGACCATATCAATTTCGGATAATGGATGCGGTATGTCCAAGGAACAGCTGGAAAAGGTTGAAGACCCTTTTTTTACATCGAGAACCACACGAAGTATTGGGTTGGGTGTACCTTTTTTCAAACTGGCTGCACTAAGTACCGGAGGAAGTTTTCATATTGATTCTGCTGTAGGTATTGGAACTACCGTAATAGCAGAATTTAAATTATCGCATATAGACCGTATGCCCTTAGGTGATATGAATTGTACAATGCATACGCTTATTACATTAAATACGCAAATTGACTTCCTATATACCTACTTGTTTGATGGAAGACAATTTATGCTAGATACCAGGGAATTTCGAAGTATTCTTAAGGAAGTCCCCTTCAATTCTCCCGAAATATCTGCTTATATCAAAGAATATTTGGAAGAGAACCAAAGAGAGACAGATGGGGGATATCTGGTATAAAAATTCATTTAGAAAATAAGGCTATAACATTTTTATTGGAGTTTAACTCCGCGTTGGCGACGCATTGATTATGGGTTAGGAGGATAAATCCTCCTTGCCAAAGGTAACTTTATTTTTTAGTTTTAAAAAGGAGGATTAGCATGAAATCTCTAGAAGAGCTTAAAGCAATCAGAGAAAAGATGCAGGGTCAAATTGGTATTCGCGGTGAATCCAGCGATCAGACCCGTGTTGTAGTAGGTATGGCAACTTGCGGTATTGCAAGTGGAGCACGACCTGTTCTTACTGCCCTTTCTGATGCAATTCAAACCAAAGGGCTTACTAATGTTGCAGTAACACAAACCGGATGTATTGGATTATGCCAACACGAACCCATCGTTGAGGTATTCGAACCCGGCAAGGATAAAGTAACTTACGTTAAAATGACTCCTGAGAAGGCACTTGAGGTTGTTGACCAACACTTAATTCGCGGTCAGGTCGTTTCAAAATATACAATTGCCGAGGTACTCGGTTAATCTGAAGGAGGACACATTATGTATCGTTCACACGTATTGGTTTGCGGTGGTACCGGATGTACTTCTTCAGGAAGTGTAAAAATCATCGAAGCTCTGCAAACAGAAATTAAGAAAAATGGCTTAAAAGAAGAAGTATCCGTTGTACAGACAGGTTGTCATGGTCTTTGTGCTTTAGGCCCCATTGTAATCATATATCCAGAGGCAACCTTCTATGCTATGGTTAAAGAAGAAGATATTCCGGAAATCGTATCCGAGCATTTATTAAAGGGTCGTATTGTAACTCGCCTCCTCTATAAGGAAATGATTACAGACGACGGAATTAAATCCTTAAACGAGACTGATTTCTATAAGAAACAACACAGAATTGCTCTTCGTAACTGTGGTGTTATAAATCCAGAGTGTATTGACGAATATATCGGAACCAATGGCTATGAAGCTCTTGGTAAGGTATTGACTGAATATACTCCTGACCAGGTTATCCAGACCATCTTAGATAGTGGTCTTAGAGGCCGTGGAGGCGGTGGTTTCCCAACCGGTTTAAAGTGGAAACTGGCTAAAGGCAATGATGCAGACCAGAAATATGTCTGTTGTAATGCGGACGAAGGTGATCCAGGTGCCTTCATGGACCGTTCCGTATTAGAGGGTGACCCTCATGTATTACTTGAAGCAATGGCAATTGCAGGTTACGCAATTGGAGCTTCTCAGGGTTATGTATATGTACGTGCAGAATACCCTATTGCTGTGGATCGTTTAACTATAGCGATTAATCAGGCTAGAGAATATGGCTTACTTGGTAAGAACATCTTTAATAGCGGCTTTGATTTTGATGTTGATATCAGACTTGGTGCTGGTGCCTTTGTATGTGGTGAAGAGACCGCTCTTATGACCTCTATCGAGGGTAACCGTGGTGAGCCTCGTCCTCGTCCTCCTTTCCCTGCACAAAAAGGTCTCTACGAAAAGCCTACTATTTTAAATAACGTTGAAACCTATGCCAATATTCCTCCAATTATTTTAAATGGTGCTGAATGGTTTGCGTCCATGGGAACTGAGAAGTCCAAGGGAACCAAAGTATTTGCTCTTGGTGGTAAGATTAACAATACCGGTCTTGTAGAAATCCCTATGGGAACATCTCTTCGTGAAGTTATTGATGAAATTGGTGGTGGTATCCCTAATGGCAAGAAATTTAAAGCAGCTCAAACAGGTGGTCCTTCCGGTGGATGTATCCCTGCAGAGCATTTTGATATTCCAATTGATTATGATAACCTCCTAAGCATTGGATCCATGATGGGCTCCGGTGGTCTTATCGTAATGGACGAAGATAACTGTATGGTAGATATTGCTAAGTTTTTCCTAGAATTCACAGTGGATGAATCTTGTGGAAAATGTACTCCTTGCCGTATTGGAACAAAACGTCTATATGAAATGCTAGAGAAGATTACAGAAGGTAAAGGAACTATGGAGGATCTTAAAAAGGCAGAGGAACTATGCTATTACATTAAAGATAATGCCCTTTGCGGCCTTGGCCAGACAGCTCCTAATCCCGTTCTTTCAACCTTACGTTTCTTTAGAGACGAATATATTTCACACGTTGTTGATAAGAAATGTCCTTCTGGTGTATGTAAGGCTCTTCTTTCCTACGTTATCGAAGCTGACAAATGTAAGGGTTGTACCTTATGTGCAAGAGTTTGTCCAAACGGCGCAATCATTGGTAAAGTAAAAGAAATTCATGTTATTGATCAGGATAAATGTATCAAGTGCGGCGCTTGTGAAGAGAAATGTAAATTCAAGGCTATTATCAAAAAATAATATGAACCTGTGGACTTTTCCAATCTATTTGAATATGGAGGTTAGTAATGGAAACTGTTAATATAAAAATAAACGGTATGTCAGTTGAAGCACCTAAGGGCTCCACAATTTTGGAAGCTGCTAAGCTTGCTCATATCGATATTCCTACCCTTTGCTACTTAAAGGAGATTAATGAAATCGGTGCCTGCCGTATCTGCGTAGTTGAAGTTAAGGGCGCTAGAAGCCTTGTTGCTTCCTGTGTATATCCTATCGCTGAAGGCATGGAAATAACAACGAATTCACCAAAGATACTTAATGCTCGCAAGAAAACCTTAGAACTGATTTTATCCGATCATGATAGAAAGTGTTTATCCTGTGTGCGCAGCGGTAACTGCGAACTTCAAAAGCTTTGTGCGGATCTTAAGGTTGATAATGAAGATCTTTATGATGGAGAGCGTGGCTGTTTTGAGCTTGATACAACTGCTGCTCATATGGTTCGGGATAATAATAAATGTATTCTTTGCAGACGTTGCTCTGCTGTATGTGAAAAAACTCAGGCAATCGGCGTAATCGGTGCAAACGAGCGTGGTTTTGCAACCAATATCTCCTGTGCCTTTGATATGGGCTTAGGAGAAACCAGTTGTGTATCCTGTGGTCAATGTATCGCAGTCTGTCCTACTGGAGCATTATATGAGAAAGATTACACAGATGAAGTATTTGCAGCGCTTGCAGATCCTGATAAATATGTAATTGTACAGACTGCTCCTGCTGTTCGTGCTGGGCTGGGTGAAGCCTTTGGTCTCCCTATCGGAACTAATGTTCAGGGCCAAATGGTGGCTGCACTTCGCCGCTTAGGATTTGATAAGGTATTTGATACAGACTTCTCCGCAGATCTTACCATCATGGAAGAAGCCAATGAATTCCTAGATAGAGTTAAAAATGGTGGTGTATTACCTTTAATCACTTCCTGTTCTCCTGGTTGGGTTAAATACTGCGAGCACTACTATCCAGATATGATAGATAACTTATCTAGCTGTAAATCTCCTCAACAGATGTTTGGTGCTATCACCAAAACATACTATGCAGAGAAGATGGGCATTGATCCAAAGAAAATTGTTATGGTCAGCGTAATGCCATGTACTGCTAAGAAATTTGAAATCGGCAGAGACGATCAAAGTGCTGCAGGCCTTCCTGATGTTGATATCTCAATCACCACAAGAGAATTAGCCAACATGATAGACCGTGTAGGCTTAAACTTCCTCTCCCTGCCAGATGAAGACTTCGATGATCCTCTAGGCAGATCCACTGGTGCTGGTGTTATCTTTGGAGCTACCGGAGGTGTTATGGAAGCTGCTCTTAGAACAGCCGTTGAGACCTTAACCGGTGAAGAGTTAACTAGCTTAGACTTTACCGACGTAAGAGGTGTAAAAGGCATCAAAGAAGCATCCTATAATGTAGCAGGTATGGAAATTAATGTTGCTGTAGCTTCGGGTCTTGCTAATGCAAGAGACCTTCTTGAAGATGTAAAAGCAGGCAGAAAGAATTACCACTTTATCGAAATCATGGGATGTCCAGGTGGTTGTGTTAACGGTGGTGGCCAGCCTCAACAGCCAGCTTCCGTAAGAAACTTTAGCGACATCAGAGCTCTACGTGCGAAAGCTCTCTATGATTTGGATGCTAACATGCCACTTCGAAAATCACATGATAATCCTTCAATTAAAGCATTGTATGATGAATATCTGGGTAAACCAGGTAGCCACAAGGCTCATGAGCTTCTTCATACTAGTTATGTAAAAAGATCGATTAATTAATCCGTTTTTATAAACTAAGAGAGGCTGTTGCAAGTTCGTTATGATCTATAATATACGAGCTTACAACAGTCTTTTTTCTAGGGTTAGCAGTATTTACCTCCAAAGCTTTTATTTGACAATCAAATAAAATAGGACTATACTGAAGTTAAATTAAGTTGTATTATATCATAATTTGTTAGTTTATGTAATTTCTATTGCACATTTCCAACCTGATTTATGCACCTGTCTTGATAGCCCGGACCGGTGCTAGTTTATTATTATATGAGCTATGCTGTGATCTATATGTTTTAACAATTCTTTACTATATCTTAGATAATCTTTATTAATATGTATAACTATATTATTTCAAGAGGAAAGGACTATATCATATGAAGATTAAATGGAAAGTTGTACTAGCCTTAGATGTTCTTTTAGCCGCAGTTATTCTTTTTACTAATTTCAGAGTAAATGCTATGTTAACTGATTTGATCTCTAACAAAACAAAAGCAGAACTAGAAAATTATTCAGCACTTGGACTTTCACTTATTAATTCTTACTATCCTGGAGAATGGCGTCTGGAGGGTGATAAATTATATAAAGGTGATATTCTTCTCAATGAAAATTATGATATCGTTAATGACATAGAGGAAAACACAGGAATTCTTTCTACTATATGTGCAGGAGCAACACGCATTTCCACTACGGTAAAAGATGAAGATGGTAACCCTCAAATCGGTACCCAAGCATCAGATCTTGTTATTGAAGCTGTCCTTAATAAAGGGGAAGCCTATCAAGGCACAGCTTCCATCCTAGGTAAAAATGCAGACACCTACTATGTACCCCTTCTTGATAAGGATGGTTCTCCCATAGGAATGTGGTTTGTGGGTATCTATTCAGATGTTATCAAACAAGAAATATCAGGTGCCATGACTTCAGTTAGATTAGTTTTACTCGCTATGGCTATTGTTGGTTCCATTGTCTGCTACTTCTTAGGTTCCATGCTGGCTAAGGGTTATAAGACAGTTAAGACAGATTTAGAACGCCTTGAGAATGGTGATTTTAATATTTTAACTACAAAGAAAGGCTCTTCTCGCAAGGATGAAATTGGAGACATTATCAGGTCCTTTCATAATATGCAGGCAAAAATAAAAGAAATCGTAATTTCCATAAAAGACGAAACTGATACCATCACCAGTTCCTCAGTAATTTTAGCTGAAGGTGCAGATAATGTATACCGAGATGTGGAGAATATATCTGCAACCACAGAAGAATTATCCGCAGGTATGGAAGAAACCGCTGCTTCCACCGAGGAGATGAGTGCTGCTACCTTATCCATCGAAGAAGAACTTAGTTATGTAGCCGAAAAAGCCAAAGGCGGACAAATTATTGCTGGTGAGATAAAGGAAAGAGCAGAGAGCTTAAAAACAGTTGCACTTGAGTCTCAAAAGACAGCAACCGATATTTATATGAACACCAATAAGAAATTAAGACAATCCATAGATAAAGCCGGAGCTATTGATGAGATCAAATCCTTATCCAAAACAATCCTTGATATCACTTCTCAAACGAACTTATTAGCATTAAACGCCTCTATAGAATCAGCAAGAGCTGGTGAAGCAGGAAAAGGTTTTGCTGTTGTAGCAAATGAAATTGCAATCCTAGCTCGTAATTCTAAAGCAGCAGTCTCACAAATAGAGACTATATCAAACGACATTTCACTTACTGTAGAGGATATCATCACTGATTCAAAAATTTTATTAGATTTTATGGATACGAAAGTTATTAAGGATTATGAAATACTTGTACAAACAGGGGAACAGTATGATGAAGATGCTAATACTGTTGAGCAGGTAGTCACAGATATTAATAATTCAACCCATCAACTATATGAATCAATAAGTTATATCCGCAGAGCTGTTGACGAAGTGACTACCGCTGCCCAAGAAGGATCAAAGGGTTCATCAGAAATAGCAGAAAAATCAACTTCTATCTTCCATAAAACCAATCAGGTACTTGAACAGGCTAATATCAATAAAGATATTGCCGCTAAATTAAAGGAACTGGTTCAATTTTTTAAGATAGATTAGATATCCTTATAGGATTTAATACATAGGATTTTAATATGAAATGAAATACGCCCCGGGGAACGGGGCGTATTTCTATTACGGGGAACAATATATAAGGGAAAGCGTGTATAACGAGGGTCGTTATATACACTATAGATATAAGCAAATAAATATAAACCAAATAATAAGAACTAAAGAAAGTATATATCTTAAATACCAGTAACTATTACTATTATTATAATATTAGTATTTAATCTATTTGTCAATATGTTTTTTAACTTTATTATTTTTATTCTGTTTTTTAACTTTATTATTTTTATCTATCTTATATATAATCATCAGTAATAACAACCAGAGAAATCACCTATAATTATGAATTATCAGGATAAAAAAGCAGAGTAATACAGATACAAAGAAGCTCCTGCACTACTCTACTTATTTATGATTTTACAATATCAATTACCGCATTCCTGACACTTTCCATAAAAAAATGTAACATGCCCTTCCACCTTACCAGCGAAACCAACTCCCGCAATTACATTAATATGCTCAATGGATTCCATCTCAATATCAATTACTTTTCCGCAGCTCCTGCACAAGAAATGATAATGAAGTTTAGAATTTCCATCATAACGGTCACAGCCATCCTGGCAATTAATTCTTGCTATCTCACCCTGATCTGCAAGTAAATTTAAATTACGATATACCGTACCTAGGCTAATATTGGGAAAGGTCTCCCGTATATTCATATAAACGGTATCTGCAGTTGGATGCTCATTCGTATTACAAAGAAATTCCTTAATCGCTTCCCTTTGTCTGCTATATTTATTTACCGCCATAACAACCTCCAATGATAAACATCAACTATTAATATTAGTTAACACTAGTGTCAGCTTATATTAAATATTTTAAAAGTAAATATAATATTAATAATTATTATTATAAATCTATTTCATATATTCGTCAAGTTTATAATACCAAAGAATGTTCTTCTCTGGCTTTTACGTTGAATAAAAAGAGCTGTATTGGGCATACCCCAAAACAGCTCAAACCTTTTATTTTCTATTTGCTGGCTCTATATTGATACTCTTTCCTTTAATTTTAGCCGATTTCATAACCTGTATAACATCTGCTGCAAATTCCCTTGGTACTTCTACAAAAGTATATTTATCATACATATCAATAGATCCTATTAACTTACCTGGCATTCCCGTCTCTCCTGCAATAGCGCCGAGGATATCACCGGGTCTAACTCTTTGATTTTTTCCTAGGTTAACAAATAATCTTACCATACCAGCTTCTGCTCCTGTATCTCCAAAGTCTTCTGCTGATCTATCCTCCTCTTTATTTCCATCATCACCCATGACCATTTTCAGTAATGCTGCTGCCATATCGAGGGAGGTAAATTCTTCTTCATTAACTCTAGTCTCAATTAAATCCACCATTTTTGTGAGATCATCATTCTCTATAATGGACTTTAACTTATCCATAACCTTTTCTGCTTTTACTGCAGTTACATCATTGATGGAAGGAATAGGCTGCGCTTTAATTTTTGTCTTGCAATATCTCATGATATCTCTCAGTTTATAAGCTTCTCTTCCCACTACAAGTGTAAAGGCTCTACCTTCACGTCCTGCACGTCCAGTACGACCTATACGATGAACATAATACTCATCATCCTGAGGAACATCATAATTGAACACTGCCTCCACATCATCAACATCAATTCCTCTAGCTGCAACATCTGTTGCTACAAGGATATCGGTTCTGCCATTACGGAAGCTATTCATAACACGATCTCTCTGCTGCTGTTTTAAGTCCCCGTGAAGACCTTCTGCAAAATATCCTCTTCCCTGAAGGGCAGAAGTTAATTCATCCACCTGTTTCTTTGTATTACAAAATACTAAAGAAAGCTTCGGATTATACATATCAAGAAGCCTTGATAATACATCTTCTTTATTTCTTTGATTTACCTCATAATAATACTGCTCAATTTTGGGAACTGTGAGTTCTTTTTTTACTACACGAATTGTCTCTGCCTTCTTCTGGTAGGTTCTTGCGATTTCTAAAATCGGTGCAGGCATGGTAGCAGAAAAAAGTACAGTCTGGCGTTCTTCTGGAACCTGGCTGAGGATGGTTTCAATATCCTCACGAAATCCCATGTTAAGCATTTCATCTGCTTCATCAAGTACCACCATATTAATATTGTCAAATTTTACTGTCTTTCTTCTCATATGATCCATAACACGTCCTGGAGTTCCTATGATAATTTGAACTCCTGACTTTAAGGATCGAATCTGCTTTGATATCTCCTGACCACCATATACAGGAAGTATCTTAATTCCATGCATAAACAATCCTAGCTTCCTTATCTCATCCGCTACCTGTATTACCAGTTCTCTTGTAGGACATAAAACCATTGCCTGTAGACTTCTGTCCTTGGGGTCTATCTTTTGCATTAAGGGAATACCAAATGCCGCTGTTTTTCCTGTTCCCGTCTGTGCCTGCCCTACTATGTCTTTGCCTCCCAATATCATTGGTATGGCTTTTGCCTGTATAGGTGACATTTCTTCAAAACCCATTTCCTCAATTGCACGAAGAATATTGGGGTTTAATTGTAATTCATCAAATTTTGTTGTCATTTAAACTTCCTTTCTTTGTATCTCCTATCTCATATAATTATGCTCACGATTCATCCTTCGTATGTCAAATTTCCACCCTGTTTTTTTGCAACGCCCTACCTTATATAAACATGCATGGGACTTATAGCCTTCAGCGAATCCACCATCGCTTTCCTTTGCACTTATTAACAATTCCCACTGCAGTTTTATAAAACTTCGCGCCTATATTATAAACTTCCCACTTTGGTTCTTTATTGCACCAAGCTTTATAAAGCTAACTTTTACAGTTAAAATGATTAGATTTTATGCTAATTTATATAATGTTGGTTTAAACATCGGGGAACAAAGAGTTTGCCTAAAGCGACTAAAAATCCCTATGGAAACTCTCCCACAAGCGCATTCTGCCCTAGGCAGATAAATACTAATCGTGTGAGTGCCCATCCAAATCGAAGCGTTTTTATTCAAAAGGATATAATTTCCTATTGAATAAAAACAGCTCCTAGTCCGCCCGGACCAAGAGCTGGTCAAACCTAAATATTAGAAACAGATACTTTGCGTAGTATATCATTTATGCTTATTTCTTGTCAAGGACTTTCGCTCGGGTGGTTTTCTTTGCTTTATGAGAACTTCTCTTATCGGTACTATTATTGAAATTATTATTTTTGATGTCTCTTATTCCTTTTGTCCCCTCTCGAGACCTATTGTTAACATCTTTATCTCTCTTATAACTATTATTCGTTTCTTTTTGAAAATTATGTTTTTGATTTTTGTTTTTTTGATTCTTATCAAATTGATATTCATCTTTTTGATTTTTGTCTCTTTGGTATTTATCTCTTTGGTATTTATCTTTTTGATTTTTGTCTTTTGAATTTTTGTCTTTTGAATTTTTGTCTTTTGGATTCTTGTCTTTTGGATTATTATCTTTTGGATTCTTGTCTTTTGGATTTTTATATCCTTTTTTATATCTATCCTGAGTTTCCTTATTACTCTTTGTTACCCACAATTTTTCTTTGGCAAACTGTCTGGGGCGAACTAGACATTTTTTATCAAATCCAACCAAGTCCATTCTGTCAGCTCTCTTAAGAGCTTCAACTACCAGATCATAATTCTTCGGATTCCGATATTGGATAAGTGCCCTCTGCATAGCCTTTTCATGAGGTAATTTTGGAACATAGACCTCTTTCATCGTTCTAGGATCCAGACCCGTATAATACATACAAGTAGATATTGTAGACGGGGTTGGATAGAAATCCTGTACCTGCTCTGGCATATAGCCCAAATCCCTTAGATACTCCGCCAATTCCACCGCCTCCCTTAAAGTAGATCCAGGATGAGAGGAAATGAGATAGGGTACTATAAATTGATTCTTACCTAACTTTTCATTGATCTTCTTATATTTTGCTTTGAAGCTCTCATAAACTGTATTGTCTGGCTTACCCATTAGCTGCAATACACTGTTACTAATATGCTCTGGTGCAACCTTTAGCTGACCACTAATATGATGCTCACAGAGCTCCTTTATAAAGGTATCATCCTTGTCACTAATTAAATAATCAAATCGAATACCTGATCGTATAAATACTTTTTTTACATTGGGTAAATTACGAAGCTTTCGTAATAATTTCAGATAATCATTATGATCTATCTTGAGACTTTTACAGGGTGTCGGATATAGACATTGCTTATTAACACAGGCACCTTTGGTAAGCTGTTTATCACAAGCTACGTGTCTAAAATTAGCTGTGGGACCACCAACGTCATGAATATATCCTTTGAAATCCTTATCCCATATCAAATGATTAGCTTCTGCCACAATGGATTCATGACTTCTGGTCTGCAATATTCTTCCCTGGTGGAAAGTCAAGGCACAGTAATTGCAGCCTCCAAAGCAGCCTCGATTACTGGTCAGACTGAATTTAACCTCTTTTATTGCAGGAATTCCTCCTGCTGCTTCGTAGGAAGGATGATAGTCCCTCATATAGGGTAGGGAATATATTCTATCCATCTCCTGCTGTGAAAGGGGTTTGGCTGGAGGGTTCTGTACAACATATTCATTGTCCTTATATTTCTCTACTAAGGGCTTTGCAGAATAGGGGTCTGTATTGCAATATTGGATATAAAAGCTTTTGGCAAACTCTTTCTTACTCTCTAATATACTCTGATAACAAGGAAGTTCAACAGCGTCGTAGATAGAATCCAGACTCCTAACCTTAAAGGCTGTTCCCCTAATAAAGGTTATATCCTTAATATCAATCCCGCTATCTAGAGCTTCTGCTATCTCTACAATGGAATGCTCTCCCATACCATAGGAAATAATATCCGCCTGAGAATCAAGTAAAATAGATCGCTTTACCTTATCACTCCAATAATCATAATGGGCAAACCTTCTGAGACTGGCTTCGATTCCACCTATAATAATTGGTATATTTTTATACTTCTTACGAATTAAATTACAATAAACAGAGCTTGCATGATCCGGGCGTTTCCCCATAACACCTCCCGGTGTATATGCATCCGTCTGTCTTCTTTTCTTAGCTACCGTATAATGGTTCACCATGGAGTCCATATTACCTCCACTGACCAGAAAACCAAGCCTTGGTTCTCCAAAAATGGCTATACTCTCTATATCCTTCCAGTCTGGTTGTGCTATGATACCTATCTTATAACCATGGCTTTCCAGGACCCTGCTGATAATGGCCGGACCAAAGGAAGGATGGTCAACATATGCGTCTCCTAATACATAGACAAAGTCGCATTGCTCCCATCCCCTCTGTACCATCTCTATTTTAGTGATTGGTAAAAAATCTCTTTGCATCTTAAACTTTCTTTCTAAATTATTCTGCTGGTGTAGGTGTAGGTGTCGCTGTATCTTCTACTTCCTGTATTACTGCATTGTCTACTACAAATTTTAATGCCTTCTTTAGCAATATATCTTCTTTGATTAATTCCTTAGATACCTTCTCAAATAACTCTTCTTCCGTTGCTACATCAGCCGATGCCATATTCTCATCCACCGCTGTTTGGAACTCTTCATCGGTAACAGTTAGTTTTTCAGCGTTAGCAACTGCCTTCTGAACTAATTCATATTTCGTCTGTCTCTCTGCCATAGTCTTAATAAAAGTATCAAATTGCTCTCTGGTGGTTTGGTTTTGCGTCAGAAAATCATCTAAGGTCATGCCTCTCATTGCAGCATTCAATTCATAATAATTTTCTGCCTGGTAAGCATAAAAGTCTACCACTGTCTGAGGTAAGGATTTAATCTCTGCTTTCTCTAAGATTGCAGATAATACATTATCCTGCTTATTATACTCCACGATCTCTTGGCTTTCTGTCTCAAGAAGCTCACGCATTGTCTTTTTATACTCTGCTATAGAAGCATATTTTGTATGATTCTTTACAAATTCCTCGGTTAACTCAGGCTTTACTGCTTTCTTAATAGCATTAATGGTTACATTAAATACTACTGGTTGTCCAGCTAATTCTGGAGAATTGGAGTAATTCTCAGGGAAGGTAAGATCAAGGGCAACCTTCTCTCCAACCTTCTTACCGATGAGTCCTTCTTCAAAGCCTTCAATAAAACCTCCTGCACCAATGTTCAAATTGTAATTGGTTCCAGTTCCTCCTTCGAAAGCAACTCCATCTCTTAAGCCTTCAAAATCAATATTTGCAATATCGCCTTCCTGCACAACATCTCTATCTGTAACATCTTCTGTTGCATTTAAGTTTTCTATCTCATATAAGATTTCAGCTTCTACATCTGCATCTGTTATCACTATTTTTTCAACACTGACTTCAATTCCCTTGTATTCCCCCAGCTTGATGTGATTTTTTACCTTATATTCACCCTTAACAGGAACCCCATCAATATCTGTGGCTGCTTCTTTCTTTGAACATCCCCCGACTAATAGCATAGCGCATAGTCCCATAACTAATAACACTTTCTTTTTCATTTATGTTATCCTTTCCACTCCTTACGGCAAGCTTATGCTTTACCGTTATATTCAAGTACTATAACTGGTTATACCATATTTTCATATAAAAGAAAAGTAAAAAACATTATTTCACAAATATTTCATGACCTATCTAGCTTTAAAGTATAATATAATTCTCTTATTTATATTCATCCATAAGAGAGCATAATTCCAAGAAGAAAAGGAAGGACCTGGGATTAATAAAAATCCAAGGTCTCCTATACATTTTACTATATTCTATATTTTCTCGTATCGGTCAACATCCATTACAAATATGGTTGCACCTCCAACATTAACTGCCACATTTATAGATGCGTATTCCGCAGTACCTATGGGGTTAGATATAATTTGCTGTCTTGGTCCGCATTCCTTCTTCACTATGTTGATAACCTCATCAACCTTCCCCTCGTCAGTACCAATCATAAGGGTTGTATTGCCTTCTCTTAAGAAGCCTCCTGTAGATGCCAGCTTGGTTACGTAGTAACCACTCTTATTCAGTGCCTCGGTTACATAACTGCTATCTACATTACGAACTATCACATAGATTAGTTTCATAGGATCATCCCATCCTTTCTATAGCCCATATTACATAAATTAATTTATACAACACTTAATTACTATCTATATAAATTATTATGGATATTATAACTATATTATAGTATATCGCTATGGGAATGTAAAGAAAGAATGCCTTGTTATAAGCTAAAAGCGCAGTAGCTTTTGTGAGTTTTACCAAGAAAATGTAATTCACCTTCACTACTGCGCTAAATGCTCCTATTAAAAAGTATGGGCTCTTATAGTTTTTCGACACCAAGAGATACATCCTCACCATTTAAATTCCAATTTTTAGTATAGCCTTTTACGCTATCAAAGATAATCTCTTTTGCTAGTACTTCAGATTTAATTTCTTCTGCATTACGAGCCATAATACCCTTGATTTTGTCGTTATCTCTTTGGTATACACAGATATTATCCATAACTTCAAAATCCGCTTCTTTACGCATGGTCTGTATCTTACTGATAATTTCTCTTACATAACCTTCCTCAATTAATTCCTCATTCAGGTTTGTATCAAGCACAACAGTAATACCACGATCTGAATCTGATATATAACCTTCCATTTGCGCTGCTTCTATTAAAAGATCATCCTTCTCTAGAACTGCTTCTACACCCTCTATTGTTATCTTTAACTGTCCTGTTGCATTAATCTCTTCCATGGCTGTATTGCCATCAAGTTCAGAAAGTATGGTACGGATTGCACCAATTTGCTTACCAAACTTAGGTCCTAAGGTTTTTAACTGGGGCTTAAAGCTATAGGAAGTAAAATCACTTACATCGTCAGTAAATACCACTTCTTTCACATTCAGCTCTTCTGCAATGATATCCTTGAAGAAGGTAGATAACTCTGCTTCTGCTTTAACATACATATGACCGATGGGCTGGCGGTTCTTGATATTAGCCGCATTTCTACAAGCTCTACCAAGAACAACAACCTCCAGTACCTCTTTCATATTTGCTTCTAGTTCTGGATCAATCATCGTTTCATCATAGGTTGGATAGTCACTAAGATGAATACTCTTAGGTGCATTCTTATCAATTCTAACTACTAAGTTCTGATAGATATCCTCTGTCATAAAAGGAATGAAAGGTGCTGATAACTTAGATACCGTAACCAATGTAGTGTAAAGTGTCATATATGCGTTAATCTTATCCTGAGGCATTTCTTTCATCCAGAAACGCTCACGACTTCTTCTTACATACCAGTTGGATAGATCATCCACAAATTCTGCCAGCTTTCTAGCTCCCTCTGTAATACGATAATTATTTAAATCCTCATCCACAGATTTCACTAAGGTATTGAGCTTGGATAATAACCATTTATCCATAACAGGTAGCTTATCATATTCTAACTCATATTTTGTTGCATCAAATTTATCAATATTGGCATATAGTACAAAGAAAGCATAGGTGTTCCATAGGGTACCCATGAACTTTCTCTGTCCTTCCGTTACGGCGCCATGATGGAAACGATTTGGCAACCACAAGGCAGAGTTAACATAGAAATACCAGCGAATTGCATCTGCACCATGCTTTTCTAGTGCATCAAAAGGATCTATTGCATTTCCCTTGGATTTAGACATCTTCTGTCCATTCTCGTCCTGTACATGACCAAGGACAATTACATTCTTAAAAGAAGGCTTATCAAAAATCAAAGTAGAAATTGCAAGGAGGGAGTAGAACCAACCTCTTGTCTGATCCACTGCCTCACTGATGAAATCAGCAGGGTATTTTTCTTCAAATATTTCCTTGTTTTCAAAAGGATAGTGCCACTGGGCAAAAGGCATGGAACCGGAATCATACCAGCAGTCTATGACTGGTGATACACGTTTCATTTCCTTAGCACATTCAGGACATTTGATGGTAACTGCATCAATAAAAGGTCTATGAAGCTCAATATCATCAGGGCAATTATTTGACATGGACTTTAATTCTTCTATGCTGCCGATACAATGACGGTGTCCATCCTCGCATTCCCAAATAGGAAGGGGTGTTCCCCAATAACGATCACGGGATAGGCCCCAGTCTTGAACATTCTTTAACCAATCACCAAAGCGTCCTTGACCAATACTCTCAGGCATCCAGTTAATGGTGTTGTTATTGGCAATCAATTGATCCTTAACAGCAGTCATCTTAATAAACCAGGATTCTCTTGCATAATAAATCAGCGGAGTATCACAACGCCAGCAGAAAGGATAGCTATGCTCAAATTTCAGCACCTTAAAGAGCAAGCCTTTCTCCGTTAACATCTTCATAATGGGTTCATCTGCTGCCTTGCAGAACATACCAGCAATGTCGGTAGCTTCTGGTTTAAACTCACCTTTACCATCTATTAGTTGAACAAAAGGTAAATCATAATTTTGACCAACTCTGTTATCATCCTCACCAAAAGCAGGTGCAATATGAACTACACCGGTACCATCGCTTAGAGTAACATAGGTATCACAAGTAACATAATATGCCTTCTTATCGGTCTTTGCATAGTCAAATAAGGGCTCATATTCCTTATATTCTAAGTCTTTCCCTTTATAGGTTTCTACTATTTCATAATCTCCTTCAATGACACTAAGAAGGGCTTCTGCTAAGATATAACTTTCTCTTCCAACAGCAACAGGTTCTTCATGACCATGATCGTGACCGCAACCGCAGCCACCATCTTTCTTTAATACATTGCCTTTGGCATCTACAGATACATTTACTTTAACGTAAGTCTCCTCTGGATTCACACAAAGTGCAACGTTAGAAGGAAGAGTCCAAGGTGTTGTAGTCCAAGCAAGAATATATTCATTCTCAGTACCTTTTACACGGAATTTTGCAATGGCTGACTTTTCTTTTACATCCTTGTAGCCTTGGGCAACCTCATGACTTGATAGAGGGGTTCCACATCTAGGACAATAAGGAACAATCTTAAAGCCCTTATATAATAGTCCTTTATCCCAGATTTGTTTTAAAGACCACCATTCCGATTCTATATAATCATTATGATAAGTAACATAAGGGTTATCCATGTCCGCCCAGAAACCAACAGTCCCAGAGAAATCTTCCCACATTCCCTTATACTTCCATACACTTTCTTTACATTCTTGTATAAATGGCTCTAAACCATATTCCTCAATTTGCTCTTTGCCATTAATACCAAGCTTCTTCTCTACCTCAAGCTCCACAGGAAGACCATGGGTATCCCAACCAGCTTTACGAAGTACATTATAACCCTTCATTGTTCTATATCTGGGAATAATATCCTTGATAACTCTTGTTAAGACATGACCTATATGGGGCTTACCATTTGCTGTAGGCGGCCCATCATAGAAGGTATAGTTCTCACCATCTTTACGTAATTCTATACTCTCTTCAAAGATTTTATTATCCTGCCATAATTTCAGAACCTTTTTTTCTCTTTCGACAAAGTTCAAATCCGTAGACACCTTATCGTACATATTAATTCCTCCTTTTCTTATTCCAAAAGTGTTTGTTTGAGCAAAATAGGATAGGACGCACTTTCCTATTTTATTTCATAGGGTCATAATTTAACACTGTACAGTAACGAGAAATTTCCTATGAAATAAAAAAAGCTCCCATCCGAAAAAGGATGAGAGCCTAAGCTTACATTTAACCACCTGTTTCACGTACTCTGCCAACTGGCATTTATACATTATCTATATAACGGTAGATACCGGCTTAACCTACTTGGCAGTAAACGAACCTTTGGGTCTTGCAACTAGGGAGTGATTTTCAGTCATCGGCTACTCATACCAGGCTTACACTGTCCCTGGCTCGCTGCAATTTTTGCATAATGCTTACTCTCTCCGTCAACGTTTTTATCAATTTTTGTTTATAATAGTATATAAAATGCTGAATGTCAATAGTTTTCTTCCCTTGTACAAGCCAAACTGTAACGATTTTCCTTAAACTGGCTTTGGTAAAAATTCATAAAACAATTCTTTCAATACATAGTCCTTGGGAGGTCTTGTAGTCTGGTTATAGGCTATCACTAACTTAGCATATGCAGCTTCAAAGGAAATATTCTGTAAAGGTATGGCTCCTGCTTCTAATAGCTCTTTACTTGTTCTATATAAATCACTATCAACATTTTTAAAGGAAATCAGATAAAAGTCAATACCCTCCTCTTTACACCTCTTAATAAATTTGGGCAGAGAATACTCAAACTCACTGGTACAACCGGTACTAGAGTGATATAAGCTATGCAAAATGGCCTTGGGTTTGTTGCTTAAGGTGAAGTAATCATAATTTAACCCCGGATAGGGCCTGATGGCTAAGACCCTGTTTGCAAAGGAAATATCTTCTTTTACCAATCTCTCCCTGGAAGTATTAAAGCTCTCTAATGCCGGGTTAACCCTATTGGTCTTATAGATAAAATTCCCTTCCTTAACTTCACCAAATACCTCTCCTCCATAACTAAAGTATTGATCGTTGTAGGAATCCGACTCCATAATACGGGAAGCCAAGTACACCATATTATTTCCCTTATCATTCTGATATATGGTAAATACACCTGGTAGGGCACAATTCATAACAAAATCTACGCTGCTGCGAAAATTCACCATTCCGTTACTTTTTATATGTTCCAAAGCGTAATTACTTGCTGTCACCACAATTGGAATCTGGGTATAGTGAAATAAAAAGCTAATAATTGCTGAAGAATAGGCCAGGGTATCGGAGCCATGGGTTACAATTACTCCATCATATTTACTCATATCCACTTCATTCATGGAATCATAGAGTACTTTCCAGTGATCTGGCGTCACATTCTCGCTAAGGATATTCAGGGGCTGTATAGCCTCAAATTCCACCTCATAGTTATATTTATCCTGAAAACTCTTTAAAAGAAAATATCCTGCTTCATCATATACATCAATGGTAGTATTATGTATCCTACTTCCAATGGTTCCTCCGGTAAAGACCACAAGTATTTTTTTCATTAAGCTTACCTCCATTTATATTAATTTGATCCTCGCTGGCTATCACTACATCTTCCACTTTACTTATATCTACCTTAAGTATCTTCTTATGCTATTTTCTTATTCCCATCATAATTTTTATTTTATCTTCTATAATTATTAAGTAATTATTAAGTTTTCTATTGTCTTCACTTCATATCATATTATCTTTTTTATTATTTTTTTATTATCTTTTTTTATCTTTTTATTATCTTTTCTATTATCTTTTTTATTCAATTCTGTCTCTTAATCTAATTACTTGTTTATTACTAAAACTTCGCAGTTCAAGTCAATGAATTTCTCTTGGTAATATCAGTGTTTATGCATATGAAAAGCCTTAATACTCAAATTCTATAACAATCATACCGAAAATACAAGTTTCTTCCCTGCCCTTCTTCCCTGCCCTAGAGATTGTTTCATGAATGCTTTTGTTACAGTTTGACTCCATGTTACCTATAAGACCAGGAAGAAAATATTCTCATGGTGAGTATTATTTCTTCTTGGTCTTATGCCTTAGATTTAGAGGAGGCCAAATTGTAACAACACTTTATCATAAGACAAAATTTTGTTGACATATTCTTCCTCATACTATAGTATAGTAGTTAATTACTCAACTAATTAACCAGTTAAGAAGGGAGGCCTTATATTGCACCTAAATATTAATTCGGATAAACCAATCTTCTTGCAGATTGCAGAAGGAATTGAAGATGCCATTCTGGCAGGAGCCTTTGTTGAAGAGAGTCAAATCCCCTCCATCACCGAATTCTCTATCACCTATAAGATTAATCCAGCAACAGCTCTTAAGGGCATTAATATACTCGTTGATAACGGTATTGTATATAAAAAAAGAGGACTTGGAATGTTTGTTGCAACTGGGGCTGTTAATCAGCTTTTGATGAAGCGTAAAAAAGAATTCTACGAGAATTATATTGTCAATTTAATAAATGAGGCAAAGCGACTTCATATTGGGGAGACAGAGATAAAATCTATGATAGAAAGAGGGTTCATCCAATGAAGGGAATTGAAGTAAAAAATCAATTTCTAGTTTGGCTCTTAATAAGAAAAATTACTATAAAAGTTGTAAGTTAAGGCTTACCCCCACATCTTACCACATGAAGACTATCATCTTTATGTGGTTTTTTCTTTGTCATATCTTCAGATATTACCATGTCCTTAGCCTATCGTAGGGCACAATCTTTACATAATCTTGATGAATAGTGCCCATTGAGATACTTGACTTATTTGTTAATCTAGTATATGTTTTGTTATTATAAAACTGTAATTATTATTGATAGAACTACTACGGTTTGGTAACCATATTGATACTGACTACCGCAGTATAAGGAGACAAATTATGGGTAAACAAAATTTAACTTTATTGACCGATTTTTACGAATTAACTATGATGCAAGGTTATTACAATAATAATAATAATGAGACTGTTATTTTTGATGTCTTCTATCGAGAGAATCCTTCTGGAAGCGGTTATGCCATATGTGCCGGTTTAGAACAGGTAATTGAATATATTAAAGCTCTTAGCTTTACTAATGATGATATAGATTTTCTTCGTTCCCAGAATATTTTCAATGAAAGCTTTCTTAACTATTTAAAGGATTTCCATTTCACCGGTGATATTTATGCTATTCCAGAGGGTACTGTGGTATTTCCCATGGAACCTCTGGTAAAGGTTGTTGCTCCCATTATGGAAGCCCAGCTCATTGAAACAGCACTTTTAAATATAATAAATCATCAAAGCCTAATTGCCACAAAGGCTTCCCGTGTTGTATATGCTGCTGGTGGACAATCCGTCATGGAATTTGGCCTGCGAAGAGCACAGGGCCCAGATGCCGGAACACTAGGCGCTAGAGCTGCAGTAATTGGTGGCTGTATTGGAACCAGTAATGTTCTATCTGCTAAATTATTTGATCTACCAGCTTTAGGAACCCACGCCCACAGCTGGATTATGAGCTTTGACGATGAGTTAACTGCTTTTAGAAAATATGCAGAACTTTATCCCCAGAATACTACTTTGCTTGTGGATACCTATGATACCCTTCGTTCTGGTGTCCCTAATGCCATAAAGGTATTTGAAGAATTACGAGGGGCCGGTAAGATGCCACAAAAATATGGTATTCGCCTGGATAGTGGTGACCTGGCTTATCTATCCAAAAAATCCAGAAAACTCCTGGATGGAGCAGGTTTTACAGATGCTTCTATTACTGCCTCCAGTGACCTGGATGAATATTTGATTGATTCTTTAAAAACTCAGGGTGCTAAAATAGATTCCTGGGGTGTGGGAACCAAATTAATCACCTCCAAGGATTGTCCTGCCTTTGGTGGTGTATATAAATTATCTGCCATTTATAGAGAAGGAAACTGTATCCCCAAGATTAAGCTTTCTGAAAACCAATGGAAGATTACCAACCCTGGTAATAAGAAAATTTATCGTGTCTACGAAAAAGAGAGTGGTAAAGTAAAGGCTGACTTAATCACCTTAGTAGATGAAGAATATTCTGCGGACAAACCCCTCTTACTCTTTGATCCAGTGGCTACCTGGAAGAAGACATTATTAGCACCAAACACTTATACCTTAAGAGAGTTGTTAGTTCCTATATTCCTCTCGGGTAAATGCGTATATACCTCTCCTTCTGTAATGGAAATTAGAGAATATTGTTTAAAGGAACAGGATTCTCTTTGGGATGAAGTAAGACGACTTATCAATCCACATGTTGTATACGTTGACCTATCCTCTAAGCTTTACCATATGAAAACAGACTTATTGGACAAGCTTGCAGAACACAACAAGTAAATTTACATTATTTACACAGAAAATTCTACATTTTTACGGTTTTATCCCTGTAAAATGTGTTATAATTAAAGTGGTAAGTAGCTTCCTTCCCTTACCACGTTACATAGTATTCATTAGCGCGCTACTATACGGAGTTGTCTTTATCTTTAAGTCCGTAGTTATGGGTGGCGCTCTGCTTTTGCCAACTTACGAAAGGAGATGCCTGAGTGAACAAGAAGGCACTGATTATCATAACCTTCTCCCTACTTGCCATAACCTCTGTCTGTGGGGTTGTAATCGCTGTATCTAAAAACCACAGTAATGCTTCCGAAATCGATGTATCCACCCATGATCCAGACAGTGATTATACATATATATCTCCTTCTTTAGAAGATGAGGATATAGCTTCTGAAATAGAGAAGGATAATAATGATATTGACAAGGAAATTCCTGATTCCTTAATAGATGATGAAGTATTAAATTTTGTTCCTGCTACAGAAATGGACTTAGACCCTACTAGTATTACAGTCTATGTAAACAAAGAATATTCTGTTTCTAAAAACTTTAAACCTGAGAAATTAATAACTCCTAATATCAGATTTGATTTCCTTGATTATAGTGAGCGTACCTTAATGCATCCTGAAGCTGCTAAAGCTTTGGAAGAACTCTTTTCTGACGCTGAAGAGGATGATTGTGACCTTGTTGCTATATCAGCTTATCGTTCTTATAGTAGACAGTATAAGATATTTACTAATAATTTAGTGTATAAAGGAAAGAGACATACTTTATTATATTCCGCTGTTCCCGGAACTAGCGAGCATCAGACTGGACTTGCTATTGATGTATCCACTGAGGCTTTAAATAATAAATTAGTGGAGGCTTTCTCAGATACTCCCGAAGGAAAATGGTTAGCCAAAAACTCCTATAAATACGGCTATGTTGTCAGATACCCAAAGGATAAAGCCGAAATCACTGGTTATGCTTATGAACCATGGCATATCCGATATGTAGGAAAAGGACTTGCTAATTATTTATATACGAATAAATTAACTCTTGATGAATATTATAATTATACACCTAGTCCAGATTTTAACTTTGAGAAAGAATACGCAAATATTCTTAACTATCAGCCCCCCACTCCTACTCCTACAGTGGAACCAACTATCAGCATTCCATTAACTCCTAGCCTTACTCCTAGCCTTACTCCTACCATGGGGATTGATGATGGAACAGGAACAGGTACCGGTAACAATATCAAACCAACAAAAACTCCAAAGCCAGAGGATCCAAAGGATAACATAAGTCCAACACCAATGCCCACACCACAACCTACACCCCAACCTACACCCATTCCTAAGCCTTCTCCCTCAATTACAGATACTCCAGAGGAAAGTGATGGAATAGAAGAAGACGACTCTCTGGATACAAGCAATTTTTTCTATTAGTAATAAAATCAAATTAACAGGGGGATTAATATGCGGCTTATATTAGCACTAATCTTTTTAATAGTATTTTTTATTATCAGTATACCCTTATACCTTATTGAGTTTATCCTTGGGAAATTCAATCATAGGGCCATGGTTGCCAGCTCTCAAACCATCGTTGTAGGTGCACTTAGAATCCTCTTATGGATATGTGGTGTAAAGCGTACTGTTATAGGACAAGAGAATGTTCCAAAGAATGAAGCTGTACTCTATATCTCTAACCATAGAAGCTATTTTGATATTCCTGTTGCTTATACTTCAGTTCCTACCCTAACGGGCTTTATGGCTAAGAAGGAAATTGCAAAGGTTCCCTTCTTAAGCACCTGGATGAGATTTTTACAATGTCTCTTCCTAGACCGAGAGGATATCAAACAAGGGCTTAAAACTATATTAAAAGGTATAGAACAGGTAAAAGCCGGATATTCTGTTTTCATTTCTCCTGAAGGAACGAGAAGTCAGGGCTCTGAGATGCTTCCCTTTAAAGAAGGAAGTTTTAAAATTGCAGAAAAGACCGGATGTGCCATAATACCTGTATCCATTACGAATACAGATGAAATATTTGAAAAGCATACACCCTGGGTACGCAGTGCTCGTGTAATCATTGAGTATGGAAAGCCCATCTATACAAAGGACCTAACCAAAGAGCAGCAAAAGTTCCTTGGTTCCTATGTTCAAGGAATCATTCGTGAAACCTTAGCAAAAAATTCATCTCTGATTTAGAGTTTGTCGAAAGTATTTTGAACTTTCCTATTTCTTTTTTTATTAAAAGATGGTAAAATAAACGATACCCAGTTGGGGACATGAGTTAATTAGTAAACTATTGAGGAGGTACATATCTCGTGGAATGGTATGTAATTTTAATCATTATAGCCGTTATTGTAATCGGTATCTTGATAGCATTATATTTTATCGGAAATAAGCTTCAAAAGCGCCAGGAGACTTCACAGGCCCAGATGCAAGCATCTGCCCAGACAGTTTCCATCCTTGTCATTGATAAGAAGAAAATGAAAATGAAGGATGCAAACCTTCCTAAGATAGTTCTTGATCAGACACCTAAGATGATGCGCGGTTCCAAAGTTCCCATTGTAAAAGCCAAAATTGGTCCTAAGGTTATGTCCCTTATGTGTGATCCTAAGGTATTTGACCTCATCCCTGTCAAAAAGGAAGTTAAGGCCGTGCTCAGTGGTATTTATATTATGGAAGTCAAAGGATTAAGAGGCAACCTAGAGCAGAAGAAAGAGAAGAAAGGTATCTTTAAGAAAGTTACCGGTGTTTTTAAAAAATAACAAAGAATGTCCTCTTGACTCTAACCAAATAACAATTAGAGCAAGAGGTTTTTTTGACCATTATTATGGTAGAATTGAGGTTATATGAAGAAAATCAAATTAATTATAGTTATCCTACTCTGCCTCCTAGCCCTAGGTGCAGGTATTGCCATCCTAATTAAATACATACAGCCTGGCACAGAAAATCCTCTAGAAGGTCAAGAACACACCGACAAAACCTCACATTTAAAGGACCCTGAAGTAACCAATACTCCAGAAGTTCCTACCCCTACCCAGGTAGAACCCAGCAAGGCCCCTATACCAGAGGTAATTGTTACAGCAACACCTATACCTGTTGAGCCTATTGTACTAGCCTTTGGCGGTGATGTAAATTTGGATGAGAACTCTCGTCCCGTTGCCAAATATGATTTAGTGGGTAAAGATATAACAAAGTGTCTTTCCTCAGATTTGATTGAGGCTATGAAGGCCGCTGATATCATGATGATTAATAATGAATTTGCTTATAGTACCAGGGGTACGAAACAGGATAAATCCTATACCTTTCGGGCGCATCCAGATCGAGTGGACATTCTTAAAGAACTGGGAGTAGATATTGTATCCCTTGCCAATAATCATGCGCTTGATTTTGGCCCCGACGCCCTTCTAGACACCTTTGATACCTTAGAAAATGCTGAGATTGATTATATTGGAGCAGGCCGTAATCTAGACCGGGCAAAAGCACCCATTTACTATGAAATAGGTGACAAGAAAATTGCTTATATTGCTGCTTCCCGTGTAGTCTTTGCTATGGACTGGTATGCCTCCAAGGATGGTCTTGGAATGGTTGGAACCTATGACCCTACCTTAATACTGGAATCAGTTAGAGAAGCTGAGAAAAACAGTGATTTTGTGGTGATTTACCTCCACTGGGGCGTAGAACGAGTCCATTATCCCGTAGATTATCAGCGAACTCTGGCAAAGCAATATATTGATGCAGGAGCAGACGCTGTAATAGGCTGCCACCCCCATGTTATGCAGGGCTTTGAATATTATAATGGAAAGCCCATTGCTTATAGTTTGGGAAATTATTGGTTTAATAGAAATACAGATAAATCCGGTCTGCTTAAACTATACCTTAATGAAGATGATACGGTGCAGGTGCAGATTAATCCTACTGCTACCAAGGATACCTTCTCGTATTTCATTACTGATGAGGCTGAGAAGAAAAGCTATTTGGATTTTATGAATGAAATCTCCTATAATGTAAAGATTGATGATAATGGTTTTGTTACTCCAACAGAATAAATGAATAACTCCTCCAGATATGATATAAGAGGTTGCATAACCTTAAGTGCACGCCTCTTTCCTACCATAGATTTGGAGGAGTTTTATTATTCTTTTGTTTTTATTATTACAGATAAATGATTATCCGAAAGATGAAATCCTTCCGACCATAGAGAATAGTTTAAGCTTAATTCCATGCAATTACCCTCCTCCTTTGTCCTTATGGATTTCGTATTAATCTCCAGTGGAATATCTCCATACAGAGTAGGATAAACTGTGTGAGTGCTTTCCTTAATATTAAATATCATCTGGGATTTTACCAAACCTTTTTTCATAAGAACAACCATACCTGACGATATCTTTAAGAGATTCTTAGAAAGGGCTTTGCTACCCTCTATTTTTTCTTCATACAGTATATAATGTTTGCCATTATTTATATGATAAGTGCCTGGAACATTTAGAGATACACTATCCCCTTCTGCACCCAGCTGTCTTCCTGTTATAGTTATGAGTACATCCTTTGTCATTGTTACCTCCAAGGTGTTATATCTTTATTCTAACCCTATTATCTAGATTAATTCCAATCCATTATATCATAAATCACCTAAAATACAATTGACGCTCATATCTTAATCTTGCTGTCGGTTAAATTTAGCCCTCTACTTTTATCTTCCTATAACATGAGAGTTCCTACTTTTATATATTCTTTGCGAATAAATTCCAATTATATGGTAAGAATTTTGTTATCAATAGATTTTGGTAAACCATCATACGCAAATTTGTGCCTGCGGACCAAAGTTTGCATGTATTGAGAAAGGCATGGTTATTATGAATTATTTAATAAAAACATGGTATAGAACTAGGGCTAGGATAGTTCCATATTTCATAAAAAAACAAGGTACAAGCCAATTACAACGCTACCTTTTTGTCCTGCTACTATTTCTCTTATGTATTAGTACATGGCTAGTAAAGGCTAATGCAGTACATAAGGCAAAATTACAGGAGAATATTGCTGAAGATATTATTCGCTTTCACGTAATAGCAAATAGTGACAAGGAAGAGGATCAGGCTCTAAAGCTGGAGGTAAAGAATACACTAGTGGAGAACCTCTCTCCCCTTCTTGATAAGGCCTCTTCTCTTAGTGAAGCCCGCAGCATTCTTTTAGATCAGATTACTTTAATTCATGATCTTGCAGATACCACAATCCATCAAGCGGGATATGATTATCCTGTCATGGTAAGTCTTGAAGAATGTTATTTTCCCATGAAGGTATATGGTGATTGCACCTTTCCTCCCGGAATGTACCAGGCTCTTCGTGTTCAAATAGGGGCTGCAGAGGGTAAGAACTGGTGGTGCGTTGTATTTCCTCCTCTTTGTTTTGTTGATGAGACTTACAGTGTTGTTGATGAGAATTCTAATAGGAAACTAAAACATCTTCTTACAGAAGAAGAATATGAGAGCCTTAAATATGAGAAAAGACCCGTAAAAGTTAAGTTTAAGGTATGGGAATCCATAAAAAAATTTTTTAAATAAAATATGGTTATAAACTGTAATAGCAGGAAACAAACAATTTCATCCTCTTCATTGAAAAGACAAGGAGTTTATGATAGAATACGGTTAATATTTAGCTAGCCGGAGGTAGTCATGCATTCCATTAAAATTAAGGCAAATGCAAAAATAAATTTGGGATTGGACGTATTAAGAAGACGTCCCGACGGGTATCATGATGTATCTATGATTATGCAGTCACTGGATCTGTATGATACCATAACCATTAAGAAAACCTATTTACCTCATATTACCATTAAGACAAACCTTTCCTATCTGCCTGTTGATAAAGGTAACCTTGTTTATAAGGCCGCTACCTTGTTTTTAGATACTATTTCTGTTAAGGAAGGTATATTTATACGACTTGATAAAAGAATTCCGGTAGCAGCTGGACTAGCAGGGGGAAGCTCCGATGCAGCAGCTACCCTAAAAGGATTGAATAAGCTGTATCAAGCAGGACTTTCTCAGAAGGAGCTAATGGATCTTGGTGTCAAATTAGGAGCAGACGTTCCTTACTGCATCAAGCTTGGAACCGCACTCTCTGAGGGTATTGGAGAGGTACTTACTCCTTTACCTCCAATGCCCGCCTGTTCAATTCTTCTAGTGAAGCCTAACATTAGTGTTTCAACGAAATATGTCTATGAGAATTTAAAATTATCCGAGGGTGTAATACATCCGAATATAGGTAAAATGAAAGCCTCCCTACACAAAGGAGACTTGGTTGATTTGACAAAGCATATGGACAATATTCTTCAGTCTGTAACTGTAAAGGAATATCCTATTATTAAGGAAATAAAAGATAAGATGACTGAACTTGGAGCATTGGTATCCTTAATGAGTGGAAGTGGCCCCACTGTATTTGGTGTTTATCAAGATTACTCCACAGCCCAGAAAGCATTGAATTATTTTAAGAAAAATCCTTACTATGGCAAGCAGGTCTTTCTTACAAAACCCTATTGGCCATAAAAAAGCATTCCAGCAATATTTTAACTTTGGCAAACCGTAATTTCCTATTGAGACTTAGGTGTTAAAAGCATTATTGAATAACAACAAAGTGTCAGCTTTGCTGACACTTTGCGCCCAAAGGATTACTTTTGATGTTAAGTCATCCTACTTCTTATTGTTTATCTCATCTCTCCAAGACTCAAGTTTGCTTACGGCTGTATCCAGAGTTTTCTTACATATCTCCGGAAGTTCATCTCCCCAAGCTTTCGTCGCCTCGTCAAAGCCCTTCTTCACTGCATTAATTAATTCCTCTGCTTTTGCAGGATCACCACCGGCAAGGGCTTTTGCAAAGGACACAATACGCTCTGAGGTCTGCTCAATGCCCCAATAGCCATCTTCTGCAATGTCCTTCTGTGCCTGAGCTCTTGTCTCATCGTCCACTTCTACCTTGCCCTCACGAAGAAGTGCATAGATATCCGTAGAAGCATCAAAGGTCTGTCCCTGTTTTAACATTAATTTTTCAACAAGGTTCCTTAGGCTCTCCGTTCGTCTTTCTGCATCTGCCTTCAACTTATTAATGGTAGCCATATCCGGTTTGTAAGATTTATTAGCTACAACCTTTTCCTCAGTTTTCTCATATACAGCAGCTGTATTATCAATGCCTTTTTCCTTTAAATCAGATGCCTGCTGGCTCTTATCCGACTTAGCCTTAACACTGCTCTTGCTGTCATAAATTTGATTTGAATTCGTAATTCCGTTTACGCTCATATCCAATCCTCCTTGATTTTTAGGAGGATTTCTCCTCCTTGACTAATATAGTACATTTGTATCATATATTTCGGATTATTCTATGGATTTCATAATAGTAATAATAAGTTTTAAATAAATAAAAAAGGAGCACCCCTTAATTATAGTTTGCATAAACCAGTAATTAAGAAGTGTTCCTTCAAGAATAGAATTTCTCATCATATCATCCATGTATTTAGTTGATTTGTATATAGTCTTCCCGAAACCTCTAGAAATTCTAAACATACTATAAAATGGTTTCTACCTTTTTCATGATAATTAGTTTATCTCCCTCACTAATATGGTCATCAGATAGCTCATTGATATCCATGATGCTATCCACGGTAGTATAATATTTCTTTGCAATATTCCACAGAGTATCGTCTCTTTTTACCACATAACCGATAATTCCTGGCATAGCCTGGATTTTTTCCATATCCAGATCTATTACCTCGATATCAGTAATTATTCTCTCAGTAATCATATCAAATACAATTGCATTTAAATTAATGGAGGCCTTCACTTCAATTTCCTCACCATCTAGCATCATAACACTCAGTTGGTCAATATAAGGTTTGATTTCATAATTACTGCTGGGTGTCATACCTTTCAACTCAATATTTTGGGTAAAGGGTATAACTCCTCTCAATGCATTCAAAGGACGGCTGTCATCCTCGGATATGTATAAAATATTTACTTCGATTACACCTTCTACCTGGAGCTCTGTATCTGTAGTTATTATATCATCAATCTTTATATCCCCTTGAGCATGACATATCTGAAGTATTTTAGGTTGATTTTGTGAAACCATCACTCTATCTACAATACGATATTTACTGTTGTTCTTAATTACCAGATTTTCATAAGATGCGTCACGGAAAACAGGCGTTATTTCCTTGGTAGGACAGTAAACATCGCTTAAAACCTCCGGTTCTTCCATCCCATATACTTTTATCCCTAATTCTAATAGAACCTCCAAGTCAAGAACTCTATCCTCACCATCACTATCAGGCTTGACTTCTAAACTCTTATTGATAATGCCGAAGGTGATGTCATCAACCATGTTCTCTGTACAACCATTACATTCTATGATGCCACTGAATTCAAGCTCTGACTCAAAATACTCAATTTGATTTTCTTCATTATCGCTGGTAAAAAGTATAAATATAGGCAATTCACCTTTAATTGAGAATTTATCCTCCATTAGCCTCACTTCTACATTACTTAAGCCAATGTCCTTAAAAAGAAGGGTAGAGATATTTCCCTTATTCGAAGGTAATCTAATATCATCTTTAATGCGAAAAGTATCTTTTTTATTTATTGCAATATCAGTTACCTCAATCTTCTTGTTGGTATATTGTAGATCCTCTGAACCTTCAACCATGACAGCAGTTTCTTCATCGTAAAGTTCTTCTACTGCCACCAACAGGCGCACTATTGATTTCACGCTTAATTTTCTGGAATTTATTAATCCTGTTGATAAATCTTCTAGATCCCATCTCACCGTTGGATCATCATCTCCACAGGTTATGTCCATATTTATTACTTCATCAAATGGTATTTCACCTGTTATATTATTTATAGGCCTTTGATCACCAGCAGATAAATAGAGGACATTGAATCCGAGGACACCCTTAACCAATAGCTTTCCATTCATGGCCTTGATGTCGCTAATCTTGACTTCTCCCTGCTCTGTAATAATTTGATCAATGTCCGGCTTGATATCTGGAACATTAAAGTCATCATCTAATGTAAGTTGCAGGGTACTCTTACATTTTAATTTATTCATATGAATATTCTTTTTAATCAACTCCACCTTTTATTCCCTCCTTAAATTTGGACATATACGGATGCCTCTGTCATATCTTATTCAAGGGAAGGGAACTTTATGAATATTGTCTTAAGAAAATCAGGAATTTCTTATAACATAAAAAAAGCCAAAACCCTTTATTAACATGGGTCTTAGCTTAGCTTCGTCTATTCTTAACTGCACAGTATAAGTTCTACATCTTTAGTTAAAACATCGGTATAGCTGTAAGAAACAACTTTTACCGGCATATCTTTAGCATCTTGAATTTTAATAAGAAATATGCTGGGGTAAGTCTCAGAAATAATTCCCTCTGATACATCTACTTTATGTCTCCCCCGGTTAATTCGGATTTTAACCCTCTTTCCCGTTTGGCGCATAACAGCATTTCTCACCTTGTTTACATCATTTTGCTTCATCATTATTTTCTCCTTGCTAATGCTTCCAATCGCTATCTGTGGAATCTAAACTCCCTAAATAGCTCTGTACACATTAAATAAAGCTGTAACAAATCTCATGCATCCCTAATAGTATATCACTAATTTCAAGTATAGTCAACAAATTTTCTGACAATTCATAGGTCATCAGCGATTTAGACTGAAAAATATGCACATGAAACTTAAAAATATTTGTTGGTTTTTATGGAATATATTCTCAAACACTATTTATTATATATAAGATTTTTAACTAATTTGCACAAAAATTACACTTTAAAACAATATATTACTGTCATAACACCAAATAATTAGATGAGCACTATATATTGTTATTTGCATTATGTTCACTTACTAAATATAGTAATATTGTACTGATTTGGTAATAATTGGCCTATAAATTGAACTATAAAGTTAAATTTTCTTTATAACAAAGGCAAGGAAGTATTACTATCTCCAAAGAAATACGAAATTCTTAGGAATAGTAATACCTCCTTAATATTTTTATATTTATTAATCAAAAACAATTTGCTCATCACGGGGCTCAAGCTTCACTACTACATAGGGGTAGGTAACCCCTTGGGCTACCATTTCGTCCTGAGAAGGTCCAATTAAATTTGTGTTAATATAAACCGCATTTTTTGTAAGATACAATTCATCAACTGTTATAGAATAGCCTCCTGTGTTTTGTTTTCCATAACCTACAACAATATACATGCTATCCTTATTCTTATAGGAGATTTTAAAAGGCTGCTCCTTCTTCTTATCGATCATTTCTTTTAATTCTCCCGGTATATCTGCATCTTCAACCACAGTAAAATCTAAATCTTTTATTTTTTTAATATCAGTATTCTCGGTCTTACAGCCCATAAGTCCTATAGCCATAAGTAGAATCGTAAGAAGTCCAACTATAATAGGAAACCTCTTCATTCTGACCTCCAAAGATTAATCACTTATTTTATTCTATGATTTAAGAGGTCAAATAATTCAATATTTATATAAATTACCTATTTCCAATCCCTACTTCATAGGCCATGAAGGGACTACCATGTCCCGGATAGATCTTGGTAATTTTCATTTTATTCAGATTCTTAACACTCTTTTTTAACTCCTTAAAATCAATAGCATTGGGTGCAACACACGGTTTTTTCATATTAGCAAAAATATCTCCTGCAATTAATTCACCACCTTCACACAAAACACCAATGGATCCAGCTGTATGGCCAGGCAAATGCAGTACATCACCCATAAATCCATATGGGGATAGACTGTCACCCTCCTGAAGAATAATATCTGGTTTAAATTCAATGAAATCTTTTAATACCCTTTCCATTATTTTTGTAATCTGTTTTCTCATTAACTTAAAGACAATTTTATAAATAATTGACCGATAATGGAAGCTTTCCATTATCTTATTCAGGGTCACTTGATTAACCAGCGTCATATCATCCTGGTGCATGGCAATAATTGACTGGTACTTATCCCTCAAATAAGCTGCATTTGCAACATGATCATTATCCCCATGGGTTAATACAATTGCTTTGAGATTACCGGGTCTGCAGCCTGCTTTCTCAAGAAAGCTCATTAACTCTTCTCTTCTGTTAGTGAATTCCTTATCAAGGGTAATATGACCACCAGTATCAAATAAAATAAACCCTTCCTCCCTTTTGCCTAGGTAACAGTTCACTCCCTTTAGATCAATTCGTATTATCTCTTGCTTCATAAAAATAACCATGCCCCTTCCTTATAGGATGAAATAATAATAGCTTCAAACAATTCTTACGTGTCAAGTCTATATAGTTTAAAATCAGCCTGATTTATGAATGAGTATCACCTAGTCTAGTTTTTGTGCCTTCCCTTATTCACCATGATTCTTATGGTAAGCACCATGGGTTTCCTCATATATCTTAAGATATAATTGGTCAAATCGCTTCCGTTCCAAATCAAAATACTTGGTCCAGGAATCAGCAAAGCATATGTAAGCATAATTGGGCATAAAGCTGGTGAAAAATTCTGCAATTCTTCTCTCCTGAATATCAAAATCTTTCTCCTCAGCTTCTTTGGCAATCATTGCATCTATAATTAGAAATAAAACCGGTTTCTCCTTTGTCTTCTTCAGGGAATCAATCAGGATCACTCTTACAAGGTCTGCATTTCTTTGCCCAAAATCATAATATCTATTTTTCATTCTCTCGGGAAGCTCTTTGCCTTTCTCCTGATGACTTTCCTTTGTTGTATCATTAATAAGGTCCAGATATTCCTTAATAAAATTATCAATCAGAACCTGTAGAATTTCATCTTTACTCTTAAAATGGTAATAGATCAAGGATTTCGGGACATTGGCTTCCTTGGCGATTTCATCGATACGGGAGCCTTCATAACTTTTCTCAGCAAAGATCTTAACTGCAGTATTTAGAATTCTCTCTCTTGCATTGGGTATATTCATCTCATTCCCTCCTTTTTAGCACTGTCTGTTCAGTTCTAATATAAAATATACCATATAATGTAATCATTTGTCAACAAAGATAAGAAGAAAGTTCCAGCTTGCTAAAATTTCGCTCCCGAGGGGATTGAGAAACAATATACTTCATACGCAAATACATTTGCGTTATACACTGAGGTATGCATCAAAAGCAGAGCGTTTCTGTTCAATAGGAATAACAAATAATAAGAGCGCCATAGGGTATCTCCTAGGATACCTATGGCGCCCTTATCAAATTAATTCTTTATTTACATTTCTCGTTTTCTAACACTATTTCACTATTGCAACAAGTTGGTTATTCTCTACATCTATCAAGATAGTATCCTCAGATTGAACTTCATCACCAAGGATTAGTCTTGCGCTCAAGGTCTCCACATTCTTTTGCAGAAAACGTTTTAATGGTCTCGCACCATATACCGGATCATAAGCTCTCTCAGCTATATAAGCCTTTGCCTGATCTGTTAGGGCAAGCTTTATCTCTCTATCTGCGAGACGCTTATTTAAATCTACCACAAGAAGATCCATGATATCGCTGATATTATCCTTGGTCAAAGGTTTAAATAATATTATTTCATCTAGTCTGTTTAAGAATTCTGGACGGAAGGCAGCTTGCAAGTCATTCATTACCAATTCTTCACATTCACTGCTGATTCTTCCCCTTTCTTCAATACCCTCCAACAAATATCTTGAACCAATATTGGAAGTAAGAATTATAATTGTATTCTTAAAATCAACTGTCCTTCCCTGAGAGTCAGTAATACGGCCATCATCCAGCACCTGTAGCAGCACATTGAATACATCCGGATGAGCTTTCTCAATCTCGTCGAAAAGGATCACTGTATAAGGCCTACGTCTTACCGCTTCGGTGAGTTGTCCACCCTCTTCATATCCTATATACCCAGGGGGTGCACCAATTAACCTGGCTACCGAGTGCTTCTCCATATATTCACTCATATCAATCCGTACCATATTCTGCTCATTATCAAATAGGTTTTCAGCAAGTGCCTTGGCCAGCTCTGTCTTACCTACACCGGTAGGACCTAAGAACAGGAAGGAACCGATTGGCTTTGTGGGGTCCTTTATACCTGCTTTGGAACGGAGAATGGCATCAGAAACTTTCTCCACTCCTTCCTCCTGACCGACTACTCTCTTATGAAGCTCAGTGCTCAAATGAAGTATCTTACTACGTTCCCCTTCTGTCAATTTGGTAATAGGAATTCCTGTCCACCGAGATACTATCTTAGCAATTTCCTCTTCACTGACATTTTCATGAACCAACCTTGTCTCTTCTTCCTTGATGCGCTCCTCTTCTGCTTTCAACTGCCTTTGGAGCTCAGGTAGTCTACCGTATTTTAATTCTGCCGCCTTATTAAGGTCATAGCTTCGCTCTGCCAGCTCTATCTCATTATTTAAGTTCTCCAGCTCTTCTCTGAGTTTGTGAACCTTCTCTACGGCTGCCTTCTCTTTATCCCAGGTGGCTTTTGAGGAAGCAAAGATGTCACGAAGCTCAGCCAGCTCCCTCTGCAGGTCACTTAAACGATCTGCACTGAGGCGGTCATTTTCCTTCTTCAGGGCTGCTTCTTCAATTTCCATCTGCATGATTTTTCTCTGGAGATCGTCAAGCTCTGTGGGCATGGAATCCAACTCTGTTTTAATCAAGGCACAGGCTTCATCCACCAGGTCAATTGCCTTATCGGGAAGAAAGCGGTCTGAGATATATCTATTTGATAGAGTAGCCGCACTAACCAGTGCTCCGTCGGTTATTTTAACACCATGGAATACCTCGTAGCGTTCTTTCAGACCTCTCAAGATGGAAATTGTATCTTCCACTGTAGGCTCTTCCACAAGAACCGGTTGGAACCTACGTTCCAGCGCAGCATCCTTCTCAATATTTTGCCGGTATTCATTTAAGGTGGTAGCACCAATACAATGTAACTCACCTCGAGCCAGCATAGGCTTTAACATATTGCCCATATCCATTGACCCTTCCGCTTTACCGGCACCTACAATGGTATGAAGCTCATCAATGAAAAGTATAATCTGACCTTCACTTTTTGCCACTTCTTCTAATACGGCCTTAAGCCTTTCTTCAAATTCTCCGCGGTATTTGGCTCCCGCAACCAATGACCCCATATCCAGAGCAAAGAGCTTCTTATCCTTAAGTGACTGGGGTACATCTCCCCTAACAATTCGTTGTGCCAATCCTTCTACTACCGCCGTCTTACCAACACCTGGTTCACCAATAAGGACTGGATTATTTTTTGTCTTTCTGGAAAGAATACGGATAACATTTCTTATCTCGCTGTCACGTCCAATCACTGGATCCAACTTCTGCTCTTTGGCACGTGCTACCAGGTCATAACCATATTTCTCAAGCGTGTCATAAGTTGCCTCGGGATTGTCGTTTACCACCTTCTGATTTCCTCTAACAGAAGCAAGGGCCTTCAAGAAATCCTCTCTGTTTATTCGAAATTCATGGAATAAGCTTTTAACTTCTTTATTTGGTTGTTTTAGCATACTAAGAAATAGATGCTCTACTGATACATAGGAATCTCCCATCTGTTTTGCTTCATTTTCCCCATAGATAAGGATTTTATTTAGATCATTACTAATAATAAGTTGTCCACCGGATACCTTAGGACGTTTATTCAATAAGCCTTGTATCTGGGCCAAAAACACCTCTGTATTAATATCCATCTTCTCCAGCAGCTTCTTAATCAAACTATCCTCTATGGTCAGTAAGCTATGGAGCAGATGCTCCACATCAATTTCCTGATGTCCATATTCATAGGCCAGGGTTTCACAATTTCGGACAGCCTGTATAGAATTCTGTGTAAACTTATTTATATTCATCTTTACTCCTCCTCTTTTCAAGGTTTATTAATCAGGTGCAATCTGTTATATATCATGTATAACATATATATCACATAATTTCAATAGTGTAAAGATTTTTTTCCAAATCACAGTAAAGATTTTTTTCTAAATCACATAGGTTGTGTGACATTAAAGTTTGCATCTATACACTAGTACTGCATCTATCTTTAATGTACATGTATAATTTGCCTCGCTATCTAGTTTATGGTACAATTTACTATATTAAAATCACCAAATAAAGAAATATGCACATATAAAATTGCAGGCAGAAAGGGTTGCTAACGTGAAACATATTAAATCAATATTATCATTCATTATGGCTTTTATAATTACATTTACCCTTCTCCCACAAGAGATATACGCCCTTTCTCTCAGCAATAAGGCCCAAGGCTGGGGTTACTCTAAAAGTGTCAATCATAAGACCCCTTCTGTTTCCAAAGGGACGATAAAATTATTAGCAAAATATGATGGCTATTATGTATACAATACAGATGAAAAAATCATTTATCTTACTTTTGATCTTGGCTACGATAATGGATATACTGATAAAATTCTAAACGTTCTAAAAAAACACCATATAAATGCAACTTTTTTTGTTTGCAAAGGAACAATTACCGGTAATCCGAAAGCCATAAAAAGGATGGTTACAGAAGGACATGTTGTGGCTAATCACACAGTCAATCATATTCCATTTTATAAACAATCCAAAAGTTCTCTAGAAGAGGAACTTCAAGGAGTAGAAAAAGCTTATGAGGAAGTAACTGGCGATCAGATGTTGAAGATAGTAAGACCCCCAGAAGGTGGCTATAGCGAAAAATCTCTAGCTATCACTAAAGACCTTGGTTACACTTCAGTCTTTTGGAGTATTGCCTTACCAAATGATTGGAATTTAGACAAGCAACCTTCCAGGAAGGCTACCCTTTCATTATTTAAAAATCAACACCATAAGGGTGCGATTGTTTTACTCCATGGAGTTTCTCCGGTAGTAGCAAACAATTTAGACACCATGCTAACTCAACTTGAGGACGAGGACTACGAATTTGGACTGGTGACAGATATGATATATAGGGAGAAGGGATTTATAAATATAACACATGGGGAGAAGGGATTAATAAAAAGATAGATATACATATTGATATATCTTCTTACAAATATTGTCTCCTTTCATCTATACGCTCTTGACGTTAATAGTTGCTTTTGCTATAATCTTTAAGTAGAAGGACAGGTGCATACCCTTGGACGAATCAGTCGGGCAATATTCGCAATTATTATTAGCTATAAGTGCTAATATGAACATATTTATGCGAGGACAATTTAGTATTGTCCTTTTTGTAGCGCCATTTTGTTACTAAAGATATTTACCTATGATAAGTTCTTTAAGATGTAATATGCATTAGCCTTTATATGAATTTTATATGAAATTGGGAACATAAAATGATTTATTTAGAAGGGGGTAACTTTTTTGCCTGAGGATGATCCTATATTAGGACAAATATTATTACAGATTTTTCTTATACTATTGAATGCTATATTCGCATGTGCCGAAATCGCTGTTATCTCAATGAATGATAACAAGCTTGCAAAACTATCTGCCAGCGGAGACAAGCGAGCAATTAGGCTAACTAAGCTAACTGCACAACCTGCTCGCTTTCTTGCCACAATCCAGATTGGTATTACTCTTGTCAACCTTCTTGGAAGTGCTTTTGCAGCAGAGAATTTTTCGGATCGTTTGACAGATGCCATGGTTAATCTTGGTATAAAGATACCAGTATCCGTACTTGATACTTTATCCGTAATTATTATCACACTTGTTCTTACCTATTTTACAGTTACTTTAGGTGAGCTTGTTCCCAAACGTATAGCAATGAAAAAATCAGAACCACTTGCTCTGGGAATGTCCCAAATGGTATATGTGGTTTCTAAGATCTTTGCTCCTATTGTATGGTTATTAACAGTTTCCGCTAATGGATTATTAAAATTACTTAGAATTAATCCACAGGAAGAAGATAATGAAAATACGGAAGAAGAAATCCGTATGATGATTGATGCGGGAAGTGAAAAAGGTACCATACATCCTGACGAAAAGGATATGATTCAAAATATATTTGAATTTGACGATATTATAGCCGGTGAAGTTATGACACACAGAACTGAGGTTTCCCTTTTATGGAGTGACGAAACCGATGAACAGTGGGAGCAAACTATTATAGAAAGCAAACATTCTGTATATCCTATCTGCTCTGACAGCCCCGATAACATCATTGGTATTTTATATTCTAAGGATTATTTTAGGTTAAAAGAGAAGACCCGAGAGCTTGTTATGAAAAATGCAGTTCAGCCAGCAAACTTTGTACCTGAATCAGTTAGAGCCGATGTTTTATTCAGAAATATGAAAAAGACAAGAATTCATTTTGCAGTGGTTCTTGATGAATATGGCGGTATGAGTGGAATTATCACTATAAATGACTTACTGGAACAATTAGTGGGTGATCTTGATGATGACATTACAGCTCCTAAAGAGCTCCCTCAAATTGAACGAATAGATTCTAATACATGGCTTATTCAGGGAAGCACTCCTTTGGATGATGTTATTAAACAACTCGGTGTATTACTTCCGGAAGATGATTATGATACCTTTGGAGGTTTTGTCTTCGGAATTCTTGGAACTATACCAGAAGATGGAAGTACCCCCGAAATTGAGGACTATGGTTTAGTTATTAAAACCAAGAGCATTAAAGACCATCGTCTAGAAAGTGCTATAGTGTGTCTAGCAGATACGACAAGCAAAAATCAAGATATCACATCCTGATAATATATAGATAAGCCTCTTATAATTGCAAATTATATTATATATTTGAGCCGGTTTAATGATCTATACATTTAAGCCGGCTCTTGCTATGAAAACTCCTCATTGAATATTATTGTGATTACTAGCTCTTTCTAATTTCTCCAATCCTATCTTAACGATATTACCGCAGTCTTTTGAAGAAACTTCCCCCCATCCACTCTTTTTCACTTTATCATATACACCAAGTTCTTTTGCTATTTCTTCCTTTTCCCTCTGTGGCATTCCACTTTTATTTCTACTCATTTTTATTTCCTCCATCTTAAGATAAATATCTAGTAATATTGTATCCCAATAGATAAGATATAATCTGACAATTTGTACATAGTATTCTTAAAATTTTACCTTTATAGCTTTCCTTTCCATATTACGTTATATTAATTTATTCCAAACATATATTATTAATAATAATAAAAATTGAGGATATTTTATGCTTATCCATGTTGTACAGGCCGGGGAAACTTTGAGCTATATATCAGGTAGATATAACATTCCTATGGAAAGATTAATTCTTGAAAATGGTATAACCAATCCCAATAATTTAGTGGTTGGTCAAACTGTTGTAATTGTATATCCTTTAATTACACATGAAGTAGAAGAAGGTGAGACACTAGGGGATATTGCTATAAAATATGATGTTTCCCTGATGCAAATATTACGGAATAATCCTTATCTTTCTAACAGGAACATTCTCTATCCTGGTGAGTCAATTGTAATCAGCTATGATACCAACATTATTCGCAGCATTGTTACCAACGGCTATGCTTACCCTTATATCAACAAAGATACATTATTTCAAACCCTTCCATTCTTAACCTATCTTACCATTCTGAATTATCGGGTTACCATGGATGGAGATATCCTTGATAATGATGATACTGATATTATCAAGACAGCAAAGGAATATGGTGTTGCTCCAATGATGTTTCTCGCCCCTTTATCAGAAGTTGGAATTGGAAACAGGGAAATATCAGAAGATATCTATAAGAAGCCCGTCCTTCAGGAAAAAATAATAAACAGTACCCTTAACATTCTTAAGACCAAGGGCTACTATGGTGTTGATATTTATCTTCAACAATTAACCCCAGAGAATTTACCTCTGATTAATGAATATGTCATTCATTTCAGTCAGCGTCTAAAAGCTGAAGGTTATAGGGTTGTTGTATCAATCACTCCAATAATCAATATTGAGGAAACCGTAATAAATTATCAGTTGGAAGATTATTCTGCTATAGCTAGGCAGGTAGATAGCGTGCAATTTATTACCTATGACTGGTCTTATAATTATACTCCTCCCTCTTCTGTTACTCCCTATAACATTGTAAATAATGTTTTTAATATAATTACCTCCACCGTACCCTCTGAAAAGATTTTATTCGGATTTCCTGTAATTGGATATGACTGGATGCTCCCCTATATACCAGGGTATACAGTTGCCCGATCAATTACACATGATGAAGCTATTGAATTAGCTGCATTTTCTGGCTCTGAAATAGAATTTGATGACATATCAAAGGCTCCTTATTATTACTATTTAAATGAAGAAGAGGAACTTCATATGGTCTGGTTCAAGGATTCTAGGTCTATAGAAGCCCTATCCGGATTAGTACTCACCTTTAATTTACAAGGTCTGTCCATATGGAATATCATGCGTTTCTTTGAACAGATGTGGTTTATATTTAATACCATGTATGAATTTGAAAAAGTGGATGTTAATCGAACTTATCATCAGACAGATTAAGCATATCATCAGACCTTGCAGTATTGCCATGCAAGAATTAAAACTGACTGTGCAAGTTTGCTTGCATATTAGCAGTTTTCAATTTTTGCATGGCAATACTGTAAACATTCTACAATCTTAATTCATCCTATGGATTGCGAATTAATTACCGGTATATTATAATGATAAGAGATAGGATAATAACACAAAAACCTTTAAGAATTATGATATAAGAGAGGATACTCCATGGTAAATAAAAATAAGAATTCCCATGAGGAAGTTAAGAAATATCTTGATCTTCTATATATGACACCTCAAGCTATTAATGCCAAAGATATTGCTTTGGTTTTAGAGAAGATTAATGGGATAACAACCCAGCTTTGGGAGGAGATGAATATTCTAGAACTGGAACTTGCTAATGAATACTCTGTAGATTTTGAGCCTATTGCAACTGCCTTTCAAGACCCTTTTGATGCATCCTTTATCAACAAACATAACATTAAGACAATCTTTGCTCTAAGCCTTTGTGAAAAAGATCTTAATACCGTTGTGGGGTATTTCAATGAAATAATTAGCCAATATTCTGGCTTCTTATGTGCTGATAGTGAAGATTTTACACCTGTTTATGCCGGAATATTGGAGTAATTGCCTTCGTATTATTACAAAGGACTCTGCAGTGAGAAAATTTATTAATATTCTCATTACAGAGTCCCTTTTATTAATTTCATATAAACCTTCTTCAACTACTGGTACCAATATATGGTAGGGTTTATATTATGGCTTCAATCATTATCTTATGATTCTTGGATAAATCCACGAAGTCATCTCCCACCTTTACCACCGGCCTGGATAGAGAAAGTTTATTAATCATAACCACTTCCCCTTCACGACCATCGTTAAGGCGCACAATATTATGAAGGTAGGATTCAACAATTCGCTCCATAAAAATCATCAGATATTTGGGATCATATTTTAGAAAACCATCCTGTTCAAAACTTTCTACCACATCAAATGGACATATGGCATCACGATAACGACGGTTTGATGTCATTGCATCATATACATCCGCAATAGCAATTATTTTAGCAAAATCATCAATCTGTTCTCCTACAAATCCATTAGGGTAACCGGATCCATCGGTTCTCTCATGATGCATCAGTGCTGCATATTTTACTCTAATATCGATTGCCTGATCCTTAAGCGCCTGAAACCCCTTTAAGGTATGAGTTTTAATTATATCAAACTCCTCTGTTGTTAATTTTGTATCCTTAGTAATAATATCTCTTGGCACTAACATTTTACCGATGTCATGGAGTAATCCTCCCAAAGTAAGAACTCTTGTATCTTCTTCTGAGAACCTTAGCCATCCAGCAAAAATACTGCAAATTAAAGCAACATTTAAGCTATGAACATAGGTCATATCATCGTAATTACGTATTCCATGAAGCATCTCCAGAACATGGGCACCATTGCGTCCTTCCTTCAAAATTCGATCTGTCTCTATTAACATCTGATTAATATCAAACTCAGTACCCTTAGAGAGACCATCAAACATATTTTCTACATTTGAAATAGTATCTACATAAGTACGATTGAATTTTTTGAACTCAGGGGTACTTCTTAGCATTTCAACATAGGATTCTTCTTTCAACTCCTGGCTCTTACCATAATTCTTAAAAACAATTAAGCCATAGATATTATAAAAGCGTAACTTCGTGATCATTCTTTCATCTAATATAACTCCCCTTTTAATGATTAACTGATCACTGGTGGTAAAAATATCTACTGCTACAATCATGCCTGGTACAGCTTGATCTGTCCTGATTCTTACTGCCTCCATTGTACTTCCCTCCACTTCATCGGTGTTCCTTAGTAAAAGATATATTGTTTTAAATCTAACTCTAAAGGGCAAGGATCACTGCCCATAACATCCATATGAATTATGCTATCCTCTATACCCTTGGCTAACCGATAGAGGTGAGAATTAGGGGTATATACTGTAATCAAATAAAATCTTCATATTCAGCAGCTATGCATAGCTTGTGATTATTTCATATAAATCTTCTACGGTATCGGCTATCTTATCAGCACCAGCCGATACCAGTTCATCCCGGTTTCCAAAACCATATAAAACACCTACAGCAGGTAGGCCAACAGCCCTTGCCCCTTCTATATCATGTAAGCGGTCTCCTACCATGACTACGGAGGATAAATCCTCTATGCAATTCTTCTCTAGCGCATAGGAAATAACCGCCTCCTTGGTTGAACGGGAGCTATCAAGGGTAGCTCCACAAATATCTGTAAAGTATTTTGCAAGCTCAAATTTCTCCAGTATCTTTCTAGCAAATACTTCTGGTTTAGAGGTTGCAACAATAAGAACCTTTTCTGCTTGTACTAACTTGATAAGAAGTTCTTCTATTCCATCATACTTCTCATTCTCATACAGACCTGTCACAGAATAATATTCTCTATATTTGGCTATTGCTTCTTCTGTCTCTTGATCATTTAAACCATGGAACTCCTTAAAGGATTCCCACAGAGGAGGACCTATATATTTACACAGGTTGTCCAAATCTGGTTCTATTATATTTTTTGCTTTTAAAGCATACTGTATTGCTTTTGTAATTCCTACTTTAGGGTTGGTAAGGGTACCATCCAAATCCATTAAAATATATTTCATTCTTTATTCCTTTCAATTACCATCTGGGCTCTAAATCAGGACATTTCCTAACCTTAATTGCTGCCCGGTACTCTACGAAGCATCCACAGATTCTGCAAATTCCCTCTAATAAATTACTACAATTCTTACATTTTGAAAGTCTTCGTCTATATTCCCCATCCTCTACTTTGATACTATCATCCAAACCTTGTAGGTATACTTTCATACTTTCTATATATTCTTCTGGGGCAAAATCCTCAAGAAAGCATCTTTTACATAATCTTTTATTCTTCTCTTCCATATCTTTAAGGCTTTCGCACTTGCTTAATACTTTTTTCTACCTGTTTTCTTGGTATCATAATCTGATGTCCACAGCCCAAACATTTTAATCGAAAGTCCATTCCGACTCTAAGAATTTCCCACTCACTGCTTCCACAAGGATGCTGTTTTTTCAATTTAATAATCTCGCCTACATTTAAATCCATACAATCCTCCTATGTCATATCCAAAACAGGCATTACTAAATACTGTCATCAAATCTATTTATAGCTCTTAAGTATACCTATACATATAAATTATAACATACTCTCAATTATAATTAAATTAATTTTTATTCCTTAAAAGTTTTGCTTGCATTATAAGTCATCGAGGTGTAGTATATAAATATAGTTTATCTAGTTTCAATAACTACATCATATAATATCATATCTACATGATGTATATTTTACAAACGAATGCAAAAACTAATATCATATAATAAAAAGGAGCTGATTTTATGACAGTAAAAAATGTAGTAGTAAAGGAACCCGGAAGTGCTATTACTCATTTCATTGGTATGCTTATGGCTGTTTTTGCCGCTTTGCCTCTTTTAATAAAAGCTGCTGTGCACCCAAACAGCATTCATATCCTTTCCCTGAGTATCTTCATTCTAAGTATGATCTTATTATATACCGCCAGTACGGTGTATCATACCTTTGGTAAGACTAAGAAGGCTCATCTTCGACTAAAAAAATTGGACCATATGGCAATCTATGTTCTCATAGCTGGAACCTATACTCCCATTTGTGTAATTGCTCTCCAGGGCCGTATGGGTATTGGTTTATTGATTCTAATTTGGACCTTAGCTATATTGGGGATAATTGTTACTGGCTTTTGGGTTAACTGCCCCAAATGGTTTTCCGCTGCTGTATATATTACTATGGGCTGGACCTGTGTTCTTGCCTTCACTCAATTGATTAATTCCCTTCCTATTGCTGGTTTTTATTGGCTTTTAGCCGGAGGAATTATCTATACGGTAGGTGGTATAATTTATGCATTAAAATTACCTATTTTCAACAATAAACATAAAAATTTCGGCTCTCATGAGATCTTTCACCTCTTCTGCATCGGCGGAAGCTTCTGCCACTTCATGCTAATGTATTTATATCTAGCCGCAATGCCATAAGATTAATCGTGCATATGTGCATCCTCACAGAGTTTTATTAAGGGAATAAAACAAGACCACCCCTTGGGGTGGTCTCAAGCATATCTATGTTAAGCAGCCGAATAGTTCTAGTAGGGTATCAAGGCAGTAAGCTGTACACTCTTTCATGAGGTATAAGGGATTCGGTTGCGAATGATCAAAGATATGTATCCTATCCCGATAAAACTGTCCTGCTACCCTTTAACATAGTTACTACATTATACTCTACTAAAACTTTATTGTTACTATAAACCTTGCTGGTTACTAGAACATAATTTCATGTAAGTTAATTCGGCTGCTAATTTTTTATTAATTATAATCTCTTTAATAGTTCTTCCCTCTCAACTTCAAAACCGGGTTTTCCAAGAAGAGCAAACATATTCTTCTTATAGCTTTCAACTCCCGGTTGATCAAAAGGATTTACCCCAAGCATATACCCGCTTACACCGCAGGCAAATTCAAAGAAATAGAATAATTCTCCAAGATAGAATTCATTTTGTTCAGGTATGGAAATCTGTAAATTTGGAACATTTCCATCAGTATGAGCAAGGAGTGTACCCTGCATTGCACTCTTATTAATAAAGTCAACACTCTTGCCTGCCAGATAGTTCAAACCATCCAGATCTACTTCTTCCTCTTCCAGAATAATCTCAGTCGTAGATTTTTCTATATTAATTACAGTTTCAAATAGTGTACGCTGTCCATCCTGTATAAATTGACCCATGGAGTGAAGATCTGTTGTAAAATCTACCGCAGCAGGAAAGATACCCTTCTGATCCTTACCTTCGCTCTCGCCATATAATTGCTTCCACCATTCAGATACGAAGTGGAGTGATGGTTCATAGTTAACAAGAATCTCAATATTCTTCCCCTTACGTAGTAATACATTACGTACCGCCGCATATTTTAAGGCATCATTATCTTCAAATTTCTTGTTAAGGCAGTAATTTCTCATGCTTGCTGCCCCTTCCATGAGCTTTACGATATCTGCGCCACTCACTGCAATGGGAAGTAAACCTACTGCTGTTAATACGGAGAAACGTCCACCTACATCATCTGGGACAATGAAGCTTTCATAACCTTCTTCATTAGCAAGATTTTTGAGAGCACCTCTTGCCTTATCTGTTGTAGCATATATTCTCTTCGCCGCTTCCTTATTACCATACTTCTCCTTTAGAAGCTTTTTAAATACGCGGAAAGCAATGGCTGGCTCTGTTGTAGTACCGGACTTACTGATTATATTGACAGAGAAGTCTCTATCACCTATAACATCCTTTAGGTGATTCATATAATTACTGCTAATATTATTTCCACAGAAATAGATCTCTGGTGTCTTTCTTACTTCTTTAGATACACTATTATAAAAGCTATGTCTTAAGAATTCAATAGCAGCTCTGGCTCCTAGATAGGAACCACCAATTCCAATAACAAGCAGCACCTCAGAATCCTGCTGAATTTTAGCTGCCGCCTTTTGAATACGGGCAAACTCCTCCTGATCATAATCCACGGGAAGGTCAATCCACCCTAGAAAATCCTTGCCAGAACCTGTCTTTTCTACTAGAACTTTTTGTGCAGCTTCTGCTTGAGACTTTATCATATCTATCTCTGAATCAGAGACGAAATTTTTTGCTACAGAATAATCAAATGAAACCTTGTTCGCCATTTTTTTACTTCCTTTCTTTTTTATTATATTTTAACAAAGGCGAACTTTTTATTCAATGCTTTTCTATTTCAGAATTCATGTATTAAAGTATAATTATATAGGATTGTTTAATAATGTTGTCTTTTATGCAAAGAACTCCTTTAAAACGTCCTCAATTACCTTTTCTTCTTGCTGATTATTCATTCCATTTGCTTTTTTAGGCTTTGATAAATTATTCTTATATTGTTTGGCAATCTCTGATTTCTCTTTATCAAGTCTTGATTTCTCTTCCTTTAAAAATGCTGCTCTTTCCTTAGCTTTTGTAATCTCATCTAACTCCTCAATGAGTAGATCCATATCCTTTTTTTCAGAGGGATCCCTAAGTTCTTCCTCAATACTATGTAACAACTTTTCCTTTTCTTCTGCTTTCTGCTTTTTAAGTTCTAAGGCCTCTTGCTTTTCTAAAGCTTTCCTCTTTAATTCAGCACGTCTAGCCTCCAATGCTTCCTTTTCTTCCTCTAATTTAAGTCGCTCTTCTTCCCTACGTCTTGCAGCTTGAAGTTTCCTTTCTTCCAACCTTTGTCTTTCTTCTTCCTTTCTGGCTTCTTCAATTTTACGTTGCTCCTCCTCTTTCTTAGCTGCCTGTAATCTTTTCTCTTCATCTTTCTTTAGTTTTACTTCTCTTCTCCGACTCAACTCATCCTTTGATACTTCTTTATCCGAGAGAGTTGATGATGCAGCACTAATCTGCTTATTAGCTTCTGCTGCCTGTAAGAATTCTCGCCTCTGTTGCTCTATTAATTCCGGTGAATTAGCCTCTTGCTCCATCCTTACTTTGCAGAAATTCTCCAGATAATCCAGTAGATTAATCCTGACCATCTTCTTTTTACTTGCTAAATTCATACTTTTATCCACAAGTATCAATATCGCACAGGAGAGAATACCCACTGCTCCTGAGAACAAAATCTTATCTTGTCCACATTTATAGAAAACACCAAACACCGTTAAAACAGGTACTACCAAGAGATTAGCAAAGAGAACTTGTCCACATAGATTGTCCCAAGTGGATAGTAAAAGTCCACAGAATCTATACCTTAATATAGTTTTATCCACGAATGTATCCACATTATTCACACCTATCTTCAATTTGAAGCAGGTTTCAAACTTCATTTTCATATGCTTTAGAGTCTTATTCTTAGTTTCACCAACATTATCCGATTCCTTCACTAAATGTTTATATACCAGATTAACCATTAGACGAATCAAAAGTCCTAATCCACCCAGCGCTCCATAGGTATAAATAACAATCTCCCTTTCAAATAAGTTTTGAATCATAAAAAGCCCCTCCCTTTTCCATAAATTTACAACTATTATAGCTTACTATAATAATTTTGAAAAGAGAGAGGTCTAAAAATCGATAGACATTATTCTTAGGATTATATCATAATCCCCTTTGGATATCTGTAAACTTTGATAGTTTGACAATTTATGATTTTAGTTTTGTATACTAAATCATTCCTTGGACTGGGTAAGTGCCGGGAAGGTGAAGTATGCATCTAATCCATCATTTTCTATATCTACAGTATAGCTCATGGTTTCATAGCCATCACGGATAAAGGTAAGAACATGAGTTCCAATGACTTTATCAAAGCTACAAGGTGCAATTCCCATAAAGTCACCGTTTAAATATACCGATGCATCTGCTGGATTCTGGACATAAATTTTATGGCCTATTTCAACAGTATTTCCAGAATTGGGGGTTGTGGAAGTACCACCACCATTATTACCATTTGTATCTGTTGGGTTGGTATTAGAACCTCCTATATTGGAATTGTTCGGATTATCCACCTCTGTTACTGAGCCTGAACCCGTATCTGTTTCTGTGGCAACTGGATCTTTCTTGGTAGCCACTGGTGGAAGATCAATTCTAATTGTTTTACTGCTTGAATCTACATCTATGGTGCCATTGTAAGTAGTATATCCTCCTAGGGATGCTATTACTACATGCTGTCCATAGGTTAATTCTATGGGATTAGAATAATTCGTGTTCACTCTGTCTATGTATAAATCTGCTCCCATTGGTGATATCTCAAAGGTGATTTTCCCAAGCTTAAGCCCTTCCGGTCCCAAATCACTTAAGGTAACATAGGTTACTTCATTGCGTTCAATAGTCACGCTTTTCGTAGCACTATACCTTCCATTCTCCACAGTCAGATTAAAGGTTCCCTCTTGTACTGTAATCTCTAAGTCCTCTGTAATCTGCTGCATTGACTCATAGCCTATGGTTATATCATTGCCTATATAGTCTTCATAATCTTTAAGCTTTACCAAACCATGGCCTTTGGTAACATTTATAGACCATATAGTCTCTTCATAACCCCATACCGTTAGCTCATCCTGCTCAGCCAGATTTTCTACGGGAATGAAGTCCGTACCATCAAGGATAGTGATATCATCACTAAATTTATATTTTGTGGAAGCTATTTTCATAATCTTATCAGAAAGATTAATACTCATATTATTAACCCCTGGATATATCCAGGCCCTTTTGGAAATATTCAAACTGGTCAGTTTGTTCTTATCCTTCTGATAATCAACATCAACCATACTTCCTAGGGTTATTTGACTTATTGAAATTATCTTACCGTATTTATCTGTAATATTGGATCCACCATTATAACTAAGAACAATCTCTTCTTCTCTTTCTACATCAAAAAGTGTAATCTGATTCTTCCCAGTATCAATTCCTTTAACAACTGCCAGGATTGGATTATTTGTTGCTACTGCCTGATTAGCCTCCTCTTTTGTTGACTGTTGTTTTGTTTTACCTGTATTTATCCCACTACTTGTATTTTGTGCCGTAGCAAACATAGTAGCAAGGAGAATAACAGTGATAAAGCCAAGACCCATTAATAGAAAGATTATAGGCCTGGTATTTACTCGATAATTATGCTTAAGTCCCTTGTTCCATAGTTTCATTTTATCTTACCTCATTGGTATCCTATAAATAGATTTGTATGAAATCCTTTTCCATCTTTTATATGTATTATAACTTACAAAATATGATAATTCAATCCTATTAATCTATAGGATACTCATTAGCTTCTGAAGGAACATTTCCTTTTTGGAATTTTGCTCTCCGATGGTATTGAGTTTTTGTATATTTCTGCCCGATACCCAGGACTTTTTACCATTATAATAGAAATTAGTTATCTTCCAAAATTTTTCTGGATACAAAAGTAGTAGATATAAGATATTTAATTCTGGCTTAGAAATAGATTTTACCCTGTCATAGGCTTCTATAATATTACTTCCATAGAGAATATCCCAGTCATTTTTCTCCATTACCTTGCGAATAAATTGATATAGATCCCCTATCTGTAATCCGATATAGCTCTTTTCAAAATTAGTTGTGGCTATCAAACCCCCTCCTGATCCTAGTTCAGCTGCGCTAAGAGGCTGCTTATTAATCCAACCGGGTGGTACATAAGTTCTTGCTATGGCTTCGGATTTATTCTTCAACATAATAATATTGTGGTAAGTATAATTTCCATGACATACATTTTGATCTTTAATAGCTTCTTTTAACAGCACATCATAGGAAGACCCTAAGAGTAGGTCTAAAGCATTAAGTCCCTGCTCATAAAATGTATCATAATAATTTAAATAAAGTAGCTCAAATTCGTTCTTTTGCCGCTTATCACGGATGTAGGCTTTAACACGTTTTAATTCTCTATTACGCTTATCAAAGGTCTCTACAAGATCAGGCGAAATATTATACTCTTGTTGCTCCTTCGTAAAATCTACATTCTTTAATACAGAATGCAGTCTGGCTAAATTGGCTGCAGCAGCTTCGATTTGGGATAACTCCCTCAGATTGCATTCCTCGCCCCAGAACCAGTTCTTCATAACATACTGTCCACCTGCTCCATCCTCTGCAATGATATCATCATCTATTGTCTTTACAAAGACATCCGTATTAGGATAGCCATAAAGAGACAGATGCTCTTTCACCTTGTTTTCAAACAAGGCCCTGTTCCTTGAGCCTTCAAAGCATTTATAAAGCTTCAAGCCGCAGTCAGTCTCAAGTAAAAAGGCACCCCGCGCTCTATATATATTGTATACCTTCAGGTGATAATTTTTTAATACTTCTTGGCTTTTATCCTCCACAGCTAACCCTCCTAACTAATGATACACCCGTCTTTCTAATATTATGATATGACTTTCAGATTCATGTATATAAAAAAGCCTCAGAAGAATAACTTTTATAATCTTCTGAGACTTAATTTTAAATATCCTTATTTTGCCTATTGTCATTAGAGTTTAACAATATTTATCTGCTAACCCATGATATATTTCAATTAATTTTTCTTTTTGATTAAGCTTTGGATCTTCAATTACTGCTTCAAGTAATTCATTTAATATGGTTCCCATAGCCCTGCCCGGCTTTAACCCTTCTTTGATGAGGTCCTTTCCATTAATATCTAGATCTTTTAAAGCCACACATTCTTCCTTTTCTAAAATCTGCGCATATATTCTTCTAGCCTGGTCTAGCTTATCCTCTTTCTCCCTTATAAGCTTGGGATTTTTGGCTGAGGTATCTGCTCTATTTACCTCAAATAACAGCTCCATATATTCTTTTCCTATTTTGGAAGCTGCTCTTCTCATCCCAGGGGGTGTTAAGACAAATCGGTAATCATGCCAACGTATCAAATGAATTACTGCATTTAGCGTATCATTATCAAATTTTAACCTCTTAAGAATCTTTTTAGCTGTAATGGCTCCCTTTTCCTGATGACCATAAAAATGATTTTGTCCATCCTTACCCAGGGTTATTGTTCCTGGCTTCTCAATATCATGCAACAACATGGTCCATTTTAAAACCATCTTATCACTTATGGAAAAAGTAGATAGTTCAGTACCTTTACCAACTTCTGAAACAGCACGTATTGTATGTTCCCCTACGGTATATATATGATGAATATTCTTTTGCTCAGTAACCATCATAGCATCAAATTCAGGTAAAATAACTCTTGTTATCCCTACTTCATATAGGAGCCGCAGCCTATCAGGATGATCTGATAAAATTAGTTTGGTTAGTTCCTCCCGAATACGTTCTGCACTGATATTGTTAAGATTCTCTGCCTTAGTAGCTATGGCTCTCATGGTCTCTTCTTCAATCATAAAGTCCAACTGAGCTGAAAAACGAACTGCTCGAAGTATTCTAAGGGCATCCTCGTCAAATCGCTCCTGGGCACTTCCAACACAACGAATAACACCTCTTTGAATATCCTCCATGCCACCGAAAAGATCCACAAAGCCTTCTGTTTCATTATAGGCCATGGCATTTATGGTGAAATCTCTGCGTTTTAAATCTTCTGCTAAGCTTGAAGTAAAGGATACCTCCTTGGGATGTCGGTTATCCTCATACTCTCCATCAAGGCGATAAGTTGTTACCTCATAATGCTCCTTATCCAGTAAAACAGTAACCGTTCCATGAGCAATTCCAGTATCCACAGTTCGTTTAAAGATTTTCTTTACCTCCACAGGAGTAGCAGAGGTAGTAATATCCCAGTCCTGTGGCGTCCTGCCAAGCACCATATCCCGAACACAACCACCTACGGCATAAGCCTCAAAGCCGTGACTCATAAGCACATTTATTATTTCATTTACTTTCTCGGGAACTTGAAAATTCATTGATTGCCTCCAGTGGATAACATATATGGTTCATTATTTATTCTTGTTTTATTGTTATTCAGATTATAACAAAGCATCCTTGATATTTCAAGGATGCCTATACTCATTATTACCAGTCTGTATAATTTTATAGCAGAAACTACTATAACAACTAACCCTTCTATTTCACACAAAGCCCATAGTCAACCTGCTTAAGACTTTCTTATCTTGCAAGGAATATCAAACTTTTTACAGTATTTATATACCTTTGAATCTTTGTAGGCTACCACATAGCAATTCTTACAGTCCCCAAAAAAGGGGAAGTCAGGAATATGAGCTTCATCAATGAAATTACTAATACTGCGTGGCATATATACATCAATGTTCTCGCATTGATAGAAATAGTTCTCAAAATACTTGAAACCCTCAGGCATAATGACTTTTCTTAAGTTCTTACAATTATTAAATGCATGTATTTCAATGGTGGTATTCTCTGGCAGGGTATAGGTGGTATCTTTTTTCCCCGGTGGATAATAAAGGAGCTTCTTATATGTGATCTTGTCCTTTTTATTATATTCTTTATAATATAATACACCCTCTATATCGATGTAGTATTTATTTCCCTCTGCCACCTCTATTTTCTCAAGCATTGTACATCCTTCGAAGCGCCCCGAGAACTCTCCATATCGCTGCAACATTTCATATTCTCCTTTGAGGCTCTTAGGTAGATATAATTCCTTTAATGCTTCGCAGCTATCGAAGGCACTCCAGCTTAAGTCAGTCACCCCTTCTGGTATGGTTAAGGATATAACACCCGAACCGCTAAAGGTATTAGAATTGATTTCTTTAATATTCTTTGGCAAGGTAATATTTTTTACAGATTTGGCCCAAATAAAAGCTTCTGAACAAATATCAGTAACGGTATCTGGAATTATAATGGATTCCAATTTTGATTGATATGCAAAAGCTGCCGGTAAGATTGTGGTGACAGTATCCGGTATTATGTATTCACCCTCCCATGCTGGCGGACAGTAAATCAACATGGTCTTCCCTTTATTATACAAAATTCCATTTTGGGTTTCATATACATTGTTGTTCTCACCTATCTGTATCTTGGTCAATGCAGTGCATCTACCAAAAGGCTGATCCTCTACCTTATAGACACTAAGTAACTCCAGAGAATCTGGTAATGTGATGCGTTGTAAACTACTACAATTATAAAATGCACCCTTATCCAATGTCTTAAGATTATTGGATAGCTTAACATCCTTAAGCTTCGAACAATTACTAAATGCCATCTTTCCAATCTTAGTTACACTGTCCGGTATGGTTATACTTAAAAGGCCTGTACACTGGTCAAAGGTATATTCATCAATGGTCTTTATTCCATCAGGAATAGCGACCTCTTTTAAATTAATACAGCCCTGAAATGTACCTTTTCCTAAGTTTGTTAGCTTCTGCGAAATTGTAATCTGGGTAAGATTTTTACAGTCTTTAAATAAATAATCATTAAATTTTGTAATACCCTCTGGAATAGTAATTTTCTTAATTCCACTACAGCCCTCAAAGGCACTTGCACCAATTAGGGTTACTCCTTGGGGAATTTGAACATTGGTAAGCAAAGTACATCCTCGAAATGCCTCTTTACCAATTCTGGTAATTTTGTCCGGAAGCTTAATATCTTTCAGCTTAATGCAACCATCAAAGACTCTGTCATTAATCTCAGTTACTTTAGATGGTATATTTATCTTTGACAAATTTGTACTTGCAAATGCCGCACTGCCAATCTTCTCAACTGTATCGGGTATAGTGATTTCCACTAGTCTGCTGCAGCCAAAAAATAATCCACCTGGAATATATTTTAGGTTAGAGGGTAAAGAAACCTGATTTATCTTTTTACAACGATTAAATATATTAATGCCTAATTTACTTACAGAATTCGGTATGATAATGCTTTTTAAATCTTCGCATGCTTCAAAAGCGCTTTCACCGATTTGAATTAAGGAACTAGGAAAATCTATTCTTTTAAGATTTCTACAATAATAAAAAGCATAAGCATCTATATATAGTAATTTTTCCGGTAATATAACTTCCTCTAAATCTTGGCATTCCGCAAAGGCATAAGCACTAATTCTTTTAACCTTACCTGGAATGGTAATACTTTTGATATTGGAACCAAAAAAGGCATATTTATCAATTTCTATAATACCTTTCGGAAATTTAATTCGTTCTATCCAATAATCCTCATGATGCTCAAATGCCCGATAACCAATCTTTGTAACTGTCTTTCCATTGATTTTTGATGGTACTGTAACATCACGTTTTTCACCAATATACTTTGTAATAGTTACAGTATCCCCCGTAACCTTATATTTAAAATCACCACTGACTTTGTCCGCTGCTCGGGCGGTAGATGCACAATATGTACCAATAAAGAAAATCAACACTACCGTAAGTAAGATTACCTTTAGTTTTCTAATCATCGGGCACCCCTTTCCTGCTAATCCTTTTGATTTTTATCTTTCTAATCATTCTCTATAGTTTAATATAAATATTATCTCATGTTACCTATTATATTATAATACTATTTTGAAACATTAATATTCTGCTTTTGATAAGAACACATGACAGCAAGTGCTTTATAATTGGTTTTAATTTCACCTTTAACTGTCTTTACTTCATCACAGATAAGTTTGTCCTCGTTTATTGCAAAATCTATGGTGGATTTATAATTCGTGACCTTTTCACCATTAATATAGGGTTGTATAACAAAATCCGTACCTTGTTTTATTGCAAATGAATATTTAAAATCTTTTATCGTATCAATAACTGTGTTCTTACCATCTTCAAGCTTAATTTCAATATTTTTCTTTTGCTCAGCATTTAATCCTTTAACCTCACCTGATATAACCTGATACTGATTAGTCGTGCATTGAATTTGTTCTAAATCAACCCTTTTTAGTCTGCTCTTTTGTGTCGTAGTCAAAGACTTATTATATGATTTAACATAGGCCTCTGCATAATCATAGATCTTATAAATAGCAACAGATTTATCAAGAAAATTCATTTTTAGCATTTTTTTGTCCCAAGCAAGTTCCGAATTTATATTCCTATATTTATCAATGCAGAAGTCATTAATAGAAGGTGTAGTATAACCAGAGAAAACATATTGACCACTTTTGTCTTTATCAAACTTAATACGTTTTAAAAGATTATAGGCTACTGCTTTAGCGTAATTATCACGATTATCATCTTTAAGGCTACTGTCATCTGCATCATTTTCACCATTCTTGTCTAAATCATCATGCAGTATACGCCGCCATACAAAGGTATTCGCTATGTCATCCGGTTTAACTGCTTTATCCGTATATCTATAGCTACTGTGAGCATAGAGATCCGTAGCCGTATGAATTGCCATACCATAGATCACTAAGCTTCTATTCGTAGGTGTATTGGTTTTCTTTTTAAGAATGGTGGACCACTTCAAATTATTCATGCAGACATTATCATCAAATGCTTCTTTCATGCCATCATAAGGATATATCTTACCATCTTCTTTTTTATCAAGAAGTTCTTTATTTCCCTTCATTCTTCTAGCAATTTCCATTAAGTAAAAGGTGGAACTAATATAATTGGCCGTATAGTATCCATGGAATTCCGGATGTGCTGTCATACCAGAAAGCCCAGAGGATTTTATATCTTGGAGCGAAGCACCTTTTTTAAGGATATCAACAACCTCCCCGTATTTGGTCCCCAATTGACCAGCAAATTTCCCATGATCATCACCCCAGCTTCCGTCCACATAGGTTACATCATCAAACACTTCTATTTTACTATCATTCTCTGGTATTAATCCTTCTTTTTGCACCTGCTCTATGGCTTCTTTTGTTGTCCGTTTACTATCATATATTTCATTGTATTCCTGATACATTTTTAAGGCATAATCAAAATCAATGAGACCATAGCCACATTTTGTTTCATCATCAAAATGATTTGCCGTAAGAAACAGCAACTGTTTGATAAACTCACTGGGACGACTCAAATCCTGCTGCCATAGGACAGAAGCCAGCCCTACCACATGCGGTACCGCCATGCTTGTACCGGAGAATACTTCACAACCCCCGAAGGCTCCTCTGGATAATATCAATTCTCCTGGCGCTACTAAATCTACTTCTTTGCCAGTTGCACTCTTTTGACTTACTTTACCATAATTGTCTACAGCACCAACTCCAATAACCTCATCATAGGCCGCAGGGTACTCCACTCTACTTCCATTTCCAACGGCCGCAATCATTAATATCCCTTTATTATAAGCTTTCTTAATTACATTATGTAAGGCAGTAGAGTTCGTAGTTGTACCAAAACTAATACTAATAATATTGACTTCCTTCTCAATAGCCCAATTTATTCCCTCAATTATTCTGCTTACAGGTGCTTCGTTATTCTCATCTAGAACCTTAGCTGAATATAATTGTACGTTAGGGTTAATACCTCTTATATCTATCTCGCCCCCTGCATCAATAAGATCCATTAAACTGATTTCGCCATCATTATTAATAGCCGCCTCCAGTTCTTCTGCTGCCTTTGCTTCGGCTTCTTCTTCCTCTTCCTCATCTAGGTAATCATCATCTACAGCATCAGGATTCGCTGCAATAATTTCCGCAACACAAGTTCCATGACCACTACCATCCTCAAAAAAGATTGACATATCCTCTTCATCGGGGATAAAGTTCTTCCTTTCAACCACATTAACCACATCGCTGTAATCAACACCGGAATCAATTAATGCAATTTTAACCTGACCATTTACAGTATTAATAGCCTTGGCTACAGACTCAGTATTTACATTTATCATCTTCATATTCCATTCTAAATCTTCCAAATCTCCAAAAGGTTTATCCATATTACCGTCTGAAATATGGGAATAATCATCACTCATCTGCTGCAATAGGATATTTTCAGGATTAAGTTCATTACTGCTATCCTCTAATGATACCTGAAAACCAAAGCTTACGCTGCCTCCGACGCTTATGTTGGAATTATATCCACAGTTCTGAATAATATAATTTCCATTTCCATGAGATATAATTTTGCCATTCCAAATATTTGTTATTTCATTATAAAGGTCAAAGTTAAGAACCCAATCCTCTATTACTTTCTGAGAAAGATTTTTTACTGTAATCTCCATGATATATCCTGTGTCCCATTTGCTACTAATGGCATATTGAACATCATAAATATCTTTTGAAACATCTTGTAAAAGTCCCGGCATGGTGTATTCTGTTGGAATTATAACTTTTGAAGTAAAATTGGCATTAAAACCAAAGGATACTGTTTTTCCCACAGAAATATCCTGATTATATCCGGTATTGGATATCTGATAAAGATTATTCTCGTACTTGATAATTTTAGCATCCCATATATTTGTTATTTGATCTTTTGATACGAAATTTAATTTCCAGTCTTCAATGGTTTCCTTACTGGTATTGGTAATAGTAACTTTGCCTACATAGGCACCTTCCCATTGTGATATAATCTCATACTCCACAGTAAACCCATTCCCTACATATAAGTTTGATTTATCAACTGGATTTTCTGCCTTCACTAAAGTATTTCCAGTGGTTATTGATAGCAGTGTAAGTACAAAGGATAATACTATGGCTATTACTTTATTATATATCTTTTGTCTACTCATATTTAACCTCTTTCCTATGCAAGGGAAAGATTTAATCTTTCACTCACATCTCTCCTCATTTATGAATAATTTCCCTATAATACACCATAATAATACATTAAATGGGGTTTTATTGCTATGAGTAGATTATACTACACAAAACCAATATTTTCGACTAATTGATACTAAAAGCATCATTACCTAATTTCCATTGAGATTAGAGTGTAAAAGAATTTCTTATGATTACGTGATGAAAAACTTAGTTTGTTCGAATAAAAAAAGACTGTTCAAAATAAACAATCTCTGATCACCTCAATCAGAAATTCTATAGTTTGAACAGTCTAATTTTTTATTAATATGCTTTACCCCAGTAAGTCATTACTTTCGCTGGTTTACCACAGCATACACAGGTATCTGCGATATGCTCTTGGTCAAATGGCATACATCTAGAGGTTGCACCGGTCTTCTCTTTAATCTCAAGCTCACAAGCTTCCTCTTGACACCACATAGCCTTCACAAAACCTGGTTTCTCTGCTACGGTTTTCTCGAATTCTTCCATGGTAACAGCGGAATAAGTATGGCTGTCACGGTGTGCTCTTGCTCTATCTAGCATATCTTTTTGCATGGTTTCTAAGATCTCACCGGCTTTTGCATCAATCTCATCTAAGGATACTACAATTTTCTCTCTGGTATCTCTTCTTACAATCACTGCTTGATTTGCCTCAATGTCCTTAGGTCCGATTTCAACACGGATAGGAACTCCACGCATCTCCTGCTCACTGAATTTCCATCCAGGGCTCTTATCAGAATCATCCACCTTTACTTTGAAGGCACTTAATTTTTCCTTTAACTCATATGCTTTATCTAGGACACCTTCCTTATTCTGATTAATAGGAATAATCATAATTTGGGTAGGTGCAATTCTTGGAGGCAGTACTAAACCACTATCATCTCCATGTACCATGATGATGGCACCGATAATTCTAGTGGATACACCCCAAGAGGTCTGATGAACATATTGTAGGGTATTATTCTTATCTGTATATTGAATGTCAAAGGCTTTTGCAAATCCATCACCAAAGTTGTGGCTGGTTCCCGATTGTAATGCTTTACCATCATGCATTAAAGCTTCAATGGTATAGGTAGCATTGGCTCCAGCAAATTTTTCTTTCTCTGACTTACGTCCTTTGATCATGGGAATAGCTAGTACATTCTCACAGAAGTCAGCATATACATTAAGCATCTGTATTGTTCTTTCTTCTGCTTCCTCTGCAGTTGCATGTGCTGTATGTCCTTCCTGCCATAAGAATTCCATAGAACGAAGGAAAGGTCTGGTTGTCTTCTCCCAACGAACTACAGAACACCATTGATTGTATAACTTGGGAAGGTCTCTATGGGACTGAATAATCTTGGAATAAAAATCGCAGAATAAAGTTTCAGAAGTTGGTCTAACACACATTCTCTCCTGTAACGCTTCCCCGCCTCCATGGGTTACCCAAGCAACCTCTGGAGCAAAGCCTTCTACGTGGTCTTTTTCTTTCTGTAACAGGCTTTCTGGTATGAACATAGGCATATAAACATTCTCTACTCCCGTTGCCTTAAAATCTGCATCCATTTGTTTTTGAATATTCTCCCAAATCGCATAACCTAAGGGGCGTAGTATCATACAGCCTCTTATGCTAGAATATTCGATCAATTCCGCTTTCTTAACAACATCAGTATACCACTGGGCAAAATCCTCCTCCATGGGGGTAATTGCTTCAACTAATTTCTTATCCTTTGCCATTGTAATCTCTCCTTTTTTATGAATTTAGAAAGGGTTACATCCACCTAAGTGAGCACTTTTATTCACAAAAAAAGCCCTTCTAATCCCCTAAGGGACCGAAAGACTCGGCGGTTCCACCCTAATTAGCTGCTAATCATAACAGCTCTCTTCATACCGATAACGCCGGTTTTACGTTGTATTTCAGGGCAATGCATTTCCTTTCATACAAAGCTCCAAGGCAGGTTCAATAATTTCCTCATAAGAAGCTTCCACCAAGGCTTCTCTCTCTGAAATGGGTGAATTATCTACTTTTCCTCTTCATCGCTAATATAATTAATGATAAATAAATTACAAATAATTTATTTCAAATAATGTAACTAATTTTATGCCAGAATATTTTATTTGTCAAGGAGATATTCCCAAGGTACGCCGGCCTACCTACTAATCCTCATCGTATACAATATTCTTACTCTTTTCATTATAGATAGCTTTTTCATTGATTACTTTATACACCGTGATAATTATTAAAAGACCCACGGGACCAAGGAAAAAACCAAGAACGGAAAAAAGTTTAACTCCGATGTACATAGCTATTAATGTATATAATGGCTTTATACCAATTCTGTTGCCAATGAGCTTGGGTTCCAATATTTCACGTATTATCTGACAGATAAGATAGATAGTAATTAATATGGCTGCTGTAATAATATCTCCGTTAATCAATTTAATGATTGCCCATGGGATAAACACCATACCACTTCCAAGTATAGGAAGTGCATCCATAAGTGCAATTCCTATTCCAAGTAGCACAGCATATTCATTATGGATAATGTATAAACCGCCAACGCAGATGATAGCAACAATTGACATAATAATTAACTGACAGCGTAAAAATGCATGTCCTGCTTCTGTAAGCTTTGAAGTCACCCTATGAATATCGTTATAAAGTGAATTCTTCTGATATTTCTCGCGAAAGCTAGGTACTTCCTTGGACATTAGAACTGCTGCAACAAGGACAATCAAGATTACACCAATGAAAACCACCATTTTAACCGTAATGGAAACTGTTTGTTTTGTTATATTAGGCATGACGTCCGTCTTTACCATATTAATGGTATTTATTATATTATCATCTACAATAGTTCGAATGGTACCAACAGCAAGCCCGAATAGTCCATCACAATAACCACAGATATGATCTAGTTTATCTGCAATAAGATTTAGATATACTGGTAGATTTCTTATTAACTCTATTGCCTGCTTTAACAGTATATTAACTAACATGAAGAAAGCAGTGCCAAAAAGTCCCACCAATAATAACAGTGAAAAGGAACCTCCGATAACCCTTGGAATTTTAAGTTTTCGATAAAGAAGCTCTGTAATGGGTCGTATGATCCAAGCCAGAAAATAGGCAACAAAGAATGGAAATACCAATGGAAGCAGATAACGAAATCCCAGATATACACCAGCTGTTATCGCAAAAATAGTTAGAAACCATTTCGCCATATATGATTTATCTATCCAGTCTTTCATATAAATACCCCCTTAGCATAATAATTTTGAATAAGAAAACAAGAAAAGAATTCATAAGTATATGAATTCTCTTTCTCTTATTGTTTGTCAAAGTTATTTTAATATCCTCGGGGATAATTTCTAATTATTAAGCTAATATTATCATATTAAACCTAAATTATCTATGGAATTAAAAACATGTATTTTTAATTAATCTTTTATATTAATCTATATACTAATCTATTAATACTTTATTATTAATCTTTTATTACTTCTACCGGTGCATAAGGAACCTGTGCAAGATATGCCGCCTTTGCTTCATCAATACCCTCGATCACTTCATAATCATCATCCTTCTTCTTTACGATTATTACCGGATGAATGGCATAGGTTACCTTCCTATACTCTTGGATTAAAGACTGGAGTCTTGTCCTATCTTCCTCATTAATATCCTCTTCTTTTATGAGTCTTTCGGGAGATACTAACATTTTATGGGTTTCTTCCTCACTATTTTTATAAAAGTCTTTTGCTTCTTTAATAATAATTTCTGCAATTTTATCTGGAGTACAGTAGGTACTATCTATAATTAAATTGTAATTGGAAAAGTCCATGTAATTCAAATTATAAATATCTTTATAACGAACCCTTTCTGTGGCTGCACGCTCAGCAAGAAGGTTTTTGGCTTCTTCAATAGAGGAATACTTTTCTTCTGCTCCCCTTTTATCATTCATTACTCGCTCTGCTGCCACTTCAAGACTTACGGACACAAAGACTTTAAATGATTTATCCACAAAATGCCATGCTAGACGGGAATCAAAAATTATATCCTTTTCAGTGTTTTCCCTTGAAATCCTAGCAGTCTCATCATCAATCATTTTATCATATTTTTTATCACTGCACATGAGCTGGTTCAATTCTAAGGTGGTCATGTTCATCTGTCTTGCTAATTCTCTTTGAACCTTGCCGGTGGAATATACTTCAAATTGATATTTTTCATTTAGCAGCTTACATATGGTAGATTTTCCACTTCCCAAGTTGCCTGTAATCGTTATATGCATGAACTTACCTCTCTCTTTTCTTACTTGCTTAATTATTAATATAGTATTATAGCGGATACAGTAGGAAAATACAATGTTATATCTTCCTATCCAGCTGTATAAATCAAGTGAAAGTGCACTTAATTATTATTGTAAAACTATAAAATTGTCACTAAATTAGCATTCAGCCGATCTACATCTTCTTTCTCATGAGTTACTATAATAAGAGTCTTCCCCTTAGTTTTTTCTTTCATATATTCAATTACTTGAATTTTTAGACTTTCATCCAATCCCCGAAAGGGTTCATCTAAAATAATCAAATCACTATTGGCAAGTATTGCTCTTATAATTGCAACTCTACGCCGCATGCCACCACTAAAGTCCCTCACTGGCTTGTCTAAGCTTTCATTAATACCAAGACATATTAGTTCCTGTTCTATTGTCGCTCTTGATATTCCCTTCTCACATACCAGCCCTATATTTTTTATAGCACTCCAATGTTCGATTAGACGATCCTCCTGAAAAACAGCGGATATACCCTTTCCCTGGGTTCCCTGTATTTCACCAGAATCAGGTCCTACCAACCCCATAATCATATTTAAAATTGTAGTTTTACCTATACCTGAGGCCCCCATGAGGCAATTCGTCTTGCCTTCCAAGAAGACAACATTTAAATCCTCAAATAAGATTTTCTCATCAAACTTCTTTGTGATATGTTTTAATACAATATCCATAAAGGCCTCCTCTTCCTATATTACCTCTTTATGAATTCCAGGAACCCTATAATTACCATATCAGACTGGTCAAAAGCATTATCTTCCTCCCTTATATCCTTTATGATGACGGCAGGGAAGGCTCCTTCCTGCCCAGAAGACGAAGCAATCTCATTACACCGTATTCAAATAGGATACTGACAAGGATGATCACTATAGTCCAGGCAAACAATTCCTCTGTCATCAGATATAATTTTGCTTCATATAGGCGTTTACCAATGGAGCCCCTAGGATAACCTATAACCTCAGCTGCAATTCCTGCCTTCCAGCATAACCCTACTCCAACAGCTATGGCAGAAATAAAATAGGGTAAGACGGAGGGTATGTAGATGGCAATTATTTTTTTATAGTTGCTAAGTTGAAATACCTTCGCCATCTGCAAGAGCTTCCTATCGGCTGCCCTTAGGCCCTGATAGACATTAGAATAAATCAAAGGCATAAGCATTAGAAAAGAGGACAGTACAGACAAATTCTCTGCTTTTATCCATATCAATGCCAATATGATAAAGGAAGCTACTGGCATTGCTTGAATAGTTTTCATAATTGGGGCAATGAGCTCCCTAATTATGCTACTGTTATAGGCACATAAGGCCAGCAGCATCCCAAGGATAAGAGCGAATAAAAAGCCAAGGATAATACGTAGGGAGGAAAAGGCTATAGTCTGCCAAAAATCCAAGCTCCATAATAACTTAGCCAAAGTAGCTAGCACAGATGTTGGAGATGGTAATAACACCTTATAACCAAATAACCTGCTTAACACTTCCCATACCAGGAGCCAGAAGCACACCGCCAATATTTTAATCGTATAAGATTTGATAGACACTTTACTTGTCTTAGATTTGCTCATGCTTTATGGCTCCTTTCTAATTTACATTGATTCTGTTATGGAAGATAATAAAAATTATCATCAGGGAGTTTGCCTCCGATAGCTTTTGGCTCTTGGTTATAAAGAGCTGTAAGATATCCACTTACTTTCTCCTTCATCACTTCACCTTGGATCATTGTTATATTGCAATAAGGAATTGCTTTCTTCATGGGTCCTGCCTGGAAGATATCAAATTTTCCTACCAATTCTGCAGCAGCGTCGACATTTTCATTAACATAAGCTACGGAAGCTACATACTCCTCCATAAATGCATCAAAAGCCTCTTTATTATTCTCTAAAAATTCTTTCTTTACAATTACAACACCGGTTACAACAGTACTGCCATCTGTGCTTACTTTATCCCATTCCTCTGCCAGGTTTAGAGCAATGCGTAACTTATCATTTTTCATCATTACCGTTGTAACATAGGGTTGTGGTAACATTGCAATTGCATCTGTGGTTGTCTCAAGAACAGACGCAACCTCCGTAGCTTCTGTCTTATAATCAATGGTGACATCCTTCTCTGGATCAATACCATTGGCCTTTAATACATAATTTAATGTATATTGAGGTGTTGTTCCCAAACCTGTTGCATAGATGGTTTTACCCTTCAAATCAGCTAAAGATTTAATGGTATCTCCTGTCTCTACGATATAAAGGACACCTAAAGTATTGATACCTGCCAGTTTAATTGCTCCCTCTGTCTTATTATATAGTACGGAAGCCATATTGCTGGGAACTGCTGCTATATCATATTCTCCTTTAATCATACCAGCAGTAATTGCATCTGCTGCTCCTTCTATGGAGAAGTGATAGTTATTCTCTGTATTACCCGCCTTGGCATCCTCCATAACCTTAACCATACCAATAGCGGTAGGCCCTTTTAATGCTGCGATTTTAATATCAATTTTCACTGCACTCGTCTCTGAAACCTTAGTTTCTTCCGGTGCCTGAGTCCCATCTGGCACTGTAGTTGCTTGAGGCGCCTCAGCACCAATGGATGATTGTGCAGACTTATTCGTATTTTCTTTTGCGCAGGCAGTCAACATCAACATAGTGATAATCATAAGTAGTATTACTGTTAATTTCTTCATTCCCATTCCTCCTGTTGATAATATAATTTATATGCTTAACAATTTCACTTAAAAAATGGTCTGCATCTAGTCGTTTTTCTATTTCTTTGAGTAGATTGTCTTTACATTGACACCTTTAATCATACCCAACTTTCCTGCTAGTGTGCTGATAACATCTGCCTCTGCACTTACAACTACGCTGATTATATTAATATTCTTCTCCTTGTAGGGCAGACCCATTCTCCCAATTATATATTGGCCAAAATCATGCAACAATCCATTCAGTCTTTCTACCGCTTCCAAGTCCTCTACAATTATGCCGATTAATGCTACTCTTGTTTCCACAATTCATTCCCCCTTCTCTTTAATTATATAGAAAACAAAAACCCCTTGCCACACTAGCATAGGGATTATGGTATCTTTGTATTCTATCGCCTTCTTGCAGGTAAAGCCTCTGCCTTTAGAACGATTACTCTAATATATACTCCTATACCTTTTCCTCAGGATACCCTTTTGAATTGGCTAGGATAATATTAGCACCTCGTTAATTATTTGTCAATATATGAACAATTGAATATTTTTGCCGTGTTGCCGTATCATTCTAGAGACGGTTACTGACAAAATCCCAGTGATGAGATGCCCTTTTTAAAAAGCATTTCCCGTTTAACTATTGGAAAATCCCATACTCTAGCTCATTCCCATTTCCACCAATGAGTTTATTTTATGTAAATAATAGTATACTATAAAATTGATAAATGATATAATTTGAACTAACAATTGATAAGTAACCTATACAGCCTGGTACTCATGTTATTAAGAGGTCACATAATAGAAAGGGGATAAGTGCATGTTATACAATCAATTAAAATCCAGAAGAAGCATTAGAAAATTCACAGACAAGGAAGTGGAAAAGGAGAAGCTTGATGTTATTCTTAAAAGTGCACTACTGTCTCCGTCATCAAGATCAAGGAGACCCTGGGAGTTCATTACTGTAACTGATAAAGAATTATTAAAAAAGCTGTCCAAGTGCAGAGAGTATGGTTCACAGTTTCTAGCAGAAGCTGCCTTGGGCATCGTTGTAATTGCTGATACTGAGGCCTGTGACGTGTGGATAGAGGATGCCTCCTTGGCTTCTATTATTATTCAACTATCCGCTCACGACCTGGGTCTGGGTTCCTGCTGGATACAAGTAAGAGAGCGCTCCCATAATATAAATAAAACAGCTGAAGATTATATCAAGGAGGCTCTGTCTATACCCGAAAAATATAGTGTTGAAAACATTATAGCCATGGGTTATCCTGCAGAAAACAAAAAACCTTATAAGGAAGAGGACCTACTTTATGATAAGATCCATTATAATATATTTTAATAATCTCTTTACAGCTTTTCCATAGATATAGCTACCAAAATAAATCTTATAACACTTTCATAGGAGAAACCAAATGAAAGAAAAATCAAAAATCTATTTTTTTGAACCCGTGATATTTTTGTTCTTTGGCATTTTCCACCTACATAGAATTTGGGGACTAGTAGACAGAAGTGGCTACGCTAAATTTTGGCTAGGGATAATGAATAATCGCGGCGTATTGTATTTTGTCCTTATGGGAATTCTATCAGCTTTGTGTGTAGCTGGAATTGTTGTATTCGTAAGAAACATCGGTAAAAATTACTTGTGGCGTTTGGTTTATATTTTCGGCGGAGGGTATCTTTTATTTGATTTATTTGCCATTGCAATCAAATTAAATATTTGGAATAGCCTTTTATTAATGATGTTTGATACAGCCAGTATTTACTGGAATATACTATGGGGTATGTTTATTCTTATGGGAATTTTATCAGGTGCATTAGGATTGCATATCATCAAAAAAATGACAAGAGCAAAAGGACTGAATTAGATTAATAGCCAGATTCAGTCCTTTAGAATTGTTATGTCCTTGGCTAACAAGTATATTGTTAACCAGTTTGGTATATCATACCTTAAAGCGATAACCTACACCCCAGATTGTCTCAATATACTGGGGCTTTGATGTGTCATATTCTATCTTCTCTCTTATTTTCTTGATATGGACCGTAACCGTTGCAATATCTCCCACCGATTCCATATCCCATATTTCACGAAAGAGCTCATCCTTGGTATATACATGATTGGGATTCTCTGCAAGAAAAGTAAGAAGATCAAATTCCTTAGTTGTAAATATTCTCTCATCACCATTTAAAAATACTCTTCTGGCGGTTTTATCTATTTTAAGTCCACGTATTTCTATTATTTCATTTTCCTTAACCCCTGAACCTATGAGTCGTTCATACCTAGCAAGATGGGCTTTTACTCTGGCAACCAATTCACTAGGGCTAAAGGGTTTTGTCATATAGTCATCAGCGCCTAGTCCCAATCCACGGATTTTATCTATATCATCCTTTTTAGCCGATACCATAATTAGAGGTATATTCTTAACCTCACGAACTCTTTTACAAATCTCAAAGCCATCCACATTAGGAAGCATTAAGTCTAGGATGATCAAATCAAATTCTTCATTTAAAGCCCTTTTTAGTCCCATATCTCCAGTGTTTTCCACCTCAACCTCATACCCGCTTATCTCCAAATAATCCTTTTCCAGTTCCGCAATTGCGACTTCATCTTCGATTATTAGTAATCTGCTCATTCTATAACTCCCTCCTACTGTGAAATTGATTTGTTTCCTTCTGTGTTTTTCATACTTTTCTTTATGGTAAAAATTATTGTAGTGCCTACATTAGGTTCACTTTCTGCCCATATCTTGCATGAGTGATCCTCTATTATCTTCTTGGAAATTGCTAGCCCTAAACCGCTTCCTCCCCTTTTGGAATTGCGAGACGCATCACCACGGTAAAAACGATCAAATACATATGGAATATCCCCTTTTGACATACCACTACCATTATCTTCAATCTCAACCTGGACAAAGGCACCGATATCATGAATACGTATTTGAATAATCCCTTTGCTTTTATTCATATATTTTACCGCATTTCCAATGATATTATTAATGACCCTCTTAAGTTGCTCTGCATCAGCTACTACTATGGTTGAGGGATCAATCTGATTCATATATTGAATTTCAAAATTCTTAACCTCTAAATCTAGACTCAGATCTCCGATGCAGTCATCAAAATATTCCCATAAGTTAATTTCCTTAAAACTATAGGGCATGGTATTACAATCTATTTTCGCATAAAATGCCAACTCATCTACAAGGATTGACATATCATTTGCTTTTGTAAAAATTGTTTTTAAATATTTCTCTTGCTTAAGAGGTGTATCTGCCACACCGTCCAGTAAGCCTTCTGAATATCCCTTGATGGCTGTTAAAGGTGTTTTCAAATCATGAGAAATATTACTGATTAACTCTTTAATGTCTTCCTCGTACTGAAGTCTGCTGTCTATAAGCTCCTTCAGTCTAATTCGCATCTCCTCAAAATCATCACAGAGCTGTCCAATCTCATCCTCCGTATCAGATTCAACAGAATAATCCAAATCACCCTCCTTAATCTGATTCATACCCACCCTCAACATATTTAAAGGACGAAGAATACTTCTATAAATCCAGAAAATTAATATCATAGCTGTAAACATAATGATTCCTAGAAATGATATAACAACCTGCATAACGGCAGATTTAATCTGAGGAAATATAGTATCAAGGTCTGTAATAACAAAGATTGTCCCTTCTCCACCATCGGAAAAATAAAAATCCTGTGCCTTTACTAAAAAGGGATTTTCACTTTCAATATAGGTCCCACCATCTACATCAGTACTGTAAACACCAAATTTCTGAAGCCTATCTTCAATTATCATTAATTTTTCACTATTCCCTGTATAAATAAATTCATTGTTCTTACGAACAGCAATAAAGGAATACTTGTCCCTAAGTGCATCATTTAATCGATGAATGTACTCCTCATTTTCCAGCCTTTCAGGATATTTTAGTGCTGTAAGTTTTATCTCATTATAAGTGCCTCTGGTAAGTCGGTTAAGTATCTGAATAGGATTGGTGATAATCTGATTAATATTAGTATCAACATCATAGCTTTTTTGGATTTCATTGGTCTGTAACCTTACTATGGTACCAAATGTTAAACTAATGAGCATAACTGGCATTAATATCATGATAAAAAAAGCTGCAAACAGCTTATCCTTGAGTCTCAAAAAACCCTCACCTCCAACAAAACCAACTTATTACTAACATTTTTAAATTAAAGCTACTATGCTTTCAGTATATCATGAACAGGGCCTATATGCATAAAAAATAAGTGTGATTTTTCTAAAGTTTTCATGAATTTAATCCCTTACCTATACTATTAACGCAGAATGGTCTTTCATATACTATACTGTTCACATAATATATTACTAAAAATAAAACTTTTTATAATATACTTTACTTCAATAATCTGTTAATATTATACAAGAAGTATTTCCCAGTATTACTCAGGATAAAGAATTTTATTTTGACAACAGTAGGTTCGTGCCTGCATAACTAACTCAAAGGGCAGGCATGGACTATATTATGATTTATAAGAAGAATGGAGTATTTTGATTACCATTCACCCCTTACTGGAGAGCATTGATATATCGAAATATCTGGATAGCTCCATTGAATGTGTGATTGTTGGAGGCGAATCCGGCAGCAATGTAAGATTACTTGATTATTCCTGGGTTTTGGATATCAGAGAACAATGTATAGCACCTAGAAGATATGATTATATTAAATTTACCTATAATTATCATATAATAAATTAATATTAAAATAGAAATGATGAAGGAGATTCAAAATTAATGAGTAAAAGAACATTGATTAAAATTTTAACAATTATATGCATCACAATAACAACAATTACCTTTGCCTTTACTTTCTTATTTTCTGTGTTATTTAGTCATTTTACCAATAGTAAAATTCCAGATGCGGCTTCTATAGGTATTATCGGAGGTGCAGACGGCCCTACTAGTATATTAGTTTCTGGCATATCCTTTTTACCCTTATCTAGAGCGTTCTTCTCCCTCTTATCCATATTAGGGATTGTTTATTTATATATAACAAGAAAGAAAAATACAATTCATTAGGTTTTTATGCTAATATTCTTTTTAATTACCCCTATCCAGGTGATAGTCCTATAGAGTAAAATATATAAGACATAAATATTTACTCTATCTAGGAATACTCCCAGGGATAGGGGTTCTGTTATCTTGTTGGTATTTATTGATATTATCTTAATAATATTCTATTTGTTCAAATAACCTTTCAGCTCTTCTACCTTATCTAGCTCTTCCCAAGGTAAGGCAAGATCTAATCTACCAAAATGACCATAAGCTGCTGTCTGCTTATAAATGGGTTTTCTTAAACCTAACATTTTAATTATTCCTGCTGGTCGAAGATCAAAATGCTTACGAATTATTGTTACCAATTCTTCATTGGATAATTTACCTGTATCAAAGGTGTCCACCATAATTGATGTGGGCTCGGCCACCCCAATGGCATAGGATAATTGAATTTCAAGACGATCTGCCATACCTGCTGCCACAAGATTCTTAGCTACATAGCGAGCAGCATAGGAGGCTGAACGATCAACCTTGGTGCTATCCTTACCAGAAAATGCACCACCGCCGTGTCTAGCATAACCTCCATAGGTATCTACAATAATCTTTCTTCCTGTTAAACCACTGTCTCCATTGGGTCCACCGATTACAAAGCGACCGGTAGGATTAATATAGAACTTAGTTTTCTCATCTATGAGCTCTTTTGGAAGAACAGGGTCAAGTACATATTTCTTTACATCCTTACGTAACTGTTCAATGGTAACCTCTTCTGCGTGCTGTGTGGAAAGTACAACCGCATTAAGATGAAGGGGATTTCCAACCTCATCATATTCAACAGATACCTGAGATTTTCCATCGGGGCGCAGGTAATTAAGAACTCCCTCTTTTCTAACCTTGGTAAGCTGTATTGTTAGCTTATGAGCTAAAGATATGGGGTAGGGCATAAACTCTTCGGTCTCATTGGTAGCATAACCAAACATCATACCTTGATCGCCTGCACCAATTTTTGATAACTCTTCATCTTCTGCTAGCTTTTCCTTCACTTCAAGAGCTGTATCTACTCCCAGTGCAATATCTTTGGATTGTTCATTCAGAGCAACAATTACACCGCAGGTATTAGCATCAAAGCCATATTCAGATTTATCATATCCAATCTCTCTAATGGTATCTCTAACTATTTTCTGAATATCTACATACCCTTGGGTTGTAATCTCACCCATAACTAGTACTAAACCTGTTGTTATCGCTGTTTCACAAGCTACTCTGCTCATGGGATCCTGCTCCAATAATGCATCTAAAACTGCGTCAGAAATCTGATCGCAAATCTTATCTGGATGCCCTTCTGTAACTGATTCAGATGTAAATAATCTCTTTTGCATAAACTACCTCCTTTAAAATCTTCACAACTATTAAACAACAAAAAAACAAGTCCTCATAAGGGACTTGATAGACGAAAAAATCAAATCCTCTTATTGTTCGATTACTCGCTCAGGTTGGCACCTTCCTTAATAGGGGTTGCCGTGACTTCATAGAGCCTTACTCTCCGTCACTCTGAATAAGAGAAAAATAAAAGTATTTAATTGTCAACTTCGTACTTCTAGGATATAACGAAAATATATGTTCGTCAAGTTATTTTTTTTACTTCTATAAAGGGTTTGTTAATCTTTATATATAATCTAGAGGAATCATATTTCTTATTTGTCATCATTCTGTTATTTATTTCATTATTCGACTTAAGATAACTAAATACATCATTTTTTTTAATCATTTTAACATTGTAAATAGTATTAATTTACTGTTATATAAGATTGACTACATACCATATTATGCCTATACTGTAAATATATATATTATCTTTATACAGTAACATATATTATCTTTATTTATACAGTAACAATATTTGAAAGGAGCACCGTAAATAAATTACGGTAATAATGTCGTATGAATATTATTAATATTTTAATTTATCAAGCGGTTCCTGGTATGATTGTTGCCGAAGATATCTACACGAAGGACAATCATTTGGTTATTGTTAAGGGAACGACGTTAACGGATAAGAGCATAACTAGATTAGAGTTTTATTCTGTAATAGAGCTTTCTGTTTATTCCGAAACAATTAGCGACACTCCTTCCTTCTTTATTGATACCAATTCCTTTTATGAAAAAATCAAGGAAAGTGAAGGCTTTCAGCGTTTTCACTTAGCATATAAAAATACCGTCAACAGTTTCAAAAGTACCCTGGATACCTTCGTTACAGAACAAAAGGATATTGAAACGGAAAAACTCCTTAGTGATACAATGAGTATCCTCCGTCAATGTGATACTAATATAGGGTTATTTAATATGCTTCATAGTATCCGGGAATATGATGATACAACCTATGTTCACAGCCTCAATGTTGCTTTAATCTGTAATATCATGGGCAAATGGCTTAATTTTAATCAAGAGGATTTAGAAGTTCTAACTTTAAGCGGCTTGTTGCACGATATGGGTAAGTTAATGATACCTGCTAAAATAATTACAAAACCTGCCCAACTGACAGAGGATGAATATTCTACAATAAAAACCCATACTCTGAGAGGATATAACCTTTTAAGAAGTAAACCTATAGATGCACGGATTAAACATGTAGCCCTTATGCATCATGAAAGATGTGATGGCAGCGGATATCCCTATGGTTTCTACAGTGATCAGATTGATCCCTTTGCTAAACTCGTTGCTATCGCTGATGTATATGATGCAATGACCTGTGCCAGAGTCTACCGTGGTCCCTTATGCCCCTTTGAAGTTATCACTATTTTTGAGAATGAAGGTTATTCAAAATACGACCCCAAATATATTATAACCTTCCTTGAGGGAATCACACAAACCTATATACATAATACTGTAAAGCTCAATAATGGAGAACAAGGGGAGATTATATTTATTAATAAAATGGACTTATCCAGGCCTGTGATCAAATCCGGAGATGATTACATTGATCTTTCTAAGAATAAGGAGCTCCAAATTACTTCTTTAGTATAGTAACTAATATCACCGCCAAAGGGCCGGAGCAATAATATTTGCTCCAGCCCTTTTTATATTAATTTGCTTAATTTAACTTACCTTTAACTTAAATTTCTTAATTGCTTTTACATCTTCTGAATCTACTTTTATTATTGCTGCACCAAGCTGCTGCATTTTATATTCTAATCTCTCGTAACCACGTTCGATATATTCCACATTCTCAACGATGGTATAACCTTCAGCCATTAAGCCAGCAATGACAAGGGCTGCTCCGCCCCGTAAATCCGGTGCAGATACTGTTGCTCCAGTAAGTTTATCTACTCCATCAATGATAGCAGTGTTACTCTCTACCTTTATGGATGCACCCATACGGGATAGCTCATCCACATATTTAAAACGATTTTCAAATATACTTTCTGTAACAATACTGGTTCCCTTAGAGATCGCCAATAAGGTTGTCATCTGGGGTTGCATATCCGTTAAAAATCCAGGATATACCAAGGTCTTTACATGAGAATTTCCCAGTTTTCCACTTGCTCTTACTCTAATTGAATCATCAAATTCTTCCACCTGGGCTCCAATTTCAAGTAACTTAGCAGTAAAAGCCTCCAAATGCTTGGGAATAACGTTCTTAATTAAAATATCACCTTTTGAAGCTGCCGCTGCAAACATAAAAGTTCCAGCTTCTATCTGGTCAGGTATAATAGAATACTCACAACCATGAAGCTTAGCTACTCCCTTAATACGAATTATATCCGTACCAGCACCTTTGATATTGGCACCCATGCTATTTAAGAAGTTAGCTACATCAACTACATGAGGCTCTTTTGCAGAATTTTCAAGAATGGTCATACCCTCAGTCAAACAAGCTGCCAGCATGACATTTATAGTTGCACCAACACTTGATACGTCAAAATAAATGTGGGCTCCTGCTAGTTCCTCTGCCCTGGCACAAATAGAACCATGTTCAATCTTTACAGATGCACCCAAAGCTTCAAAGCCCTTAATATGTTGGTCGAAGGGTCTGCTACCTATATTACAACCACCTGGTAGAGCCACTGCAACCTTTTTATATTTTCCAAGTAGTGCTCCTACTAAATAATAGGAAGCACGAATTTTTCTAACATAATCAAATTCTACCTCTACGGAATTAATTTTACCCGCATTAATCTTTACTGTATTTCTGTTAATACGCTCCACTTTAGCGCCAATTGCCTCAATAGCCTGCAGTAATACATCAATATCTTTTACATCCGGAATATTTTCTATTTTAACAGTTTCATCTGTCATCGTCGCCGCTGCGATAATTCCCAGTGCCGCATTCTTATAGCCACTTATTGAAACTTCACCAACAAGGGGTCTCCCACCTTTAATTATATATTGCTCCATTGCACACCTCTATTTATTAATCGAACTTAAGTTTGTTAATTTTGTACATAAAATTCAATATAATTTGTTAAAATTTTTTAACCTCTTTAGATTATACCACAAAGAATCTGTTTGTAAATTGTTTTTTCCTTTTTGAGTTTTATTTTGCTACTATAATAGTATTCTATATATCTTAAGCTATTATATTCATTATACATCTTGGGAAGTCGTGCTTATATTAGATGATTTTGTATTAATACCTAATTCATTGTTTGAAATATATCCATAATGTGATATAATAAGTAAAAATGACAATTGAAATTTGTAATTGTCAGGCAAATTTATACCAATAAATAAGCACTGGGAGGATACAGCATTGGCTTCCAATTATATTAAAATAGAATCTATATCGGGCAGTGATAAAAAACGGGTTAAGCAGGATTTAAAATTCAGAACAGGAAACTTTGTTTGGAGAATAAAATTTACCGCTCCCCTTAAGCCTTCAACAGTAAATAACAGTAATTTGTATGTTACTTCATTAAATCAAGTACCTCTGCTGACAAATATCCGTTACAACACCATCGACAATTGTATTGAGATCGAACCTCTGTCTCCTTATGAAAAAAACGAATCCTATCTACTCCACGTCACCACCAATGTTAAGTCCAAAAAAGGAAAGTCTCTGCCAAATGAAATCACCATTCAATTTAAGGTATAATACATAGCTTACTTTTATATCAGATACATTTACTAAGGTAGATGTATCTGATTTTTAAAGAATTTATTTAGTTCTGTTTTTTCTAGGAGAAAATCATTAATATTTATTTCATTTACCTCTAAAATGACAGCAAAATCTCCATGTAAATCTCTAGATAAAGCTATTAGTCTTTCTATCGTCGCAGTATTCAGTTCATTTGCGTTATCAACTAGCAGACAACAGCTTCTTAAGGCATCGTTTTTTGCCTCTAAATCTACCTTGTTTAATCTCTCAGCAGTTATTTTGGCCAACTTTGAGGACTTAATTTTAGAAGTCTTGCTCATAAATAAGGCCAGGCTTTTGGCAAGAGCAGTCTTTCCTGATCCTTTTTTCCCTGCAATTAGTATGTATATGGAATCCTCTTGTACTATATTGGAAATACACTCTATTAACTGCTTCTTTACTAATTGATTCTCTAGAAATTCACCAAATATCTCCTTCAAATCTACCTGATATTCCTCTGCAATTATGTCTATTAGGTCTTCTGCTGTTTCTTCCTCTATATTGGGTTCTTTATTATCTTCTTCTATAGGCATATCCTCATTAGACATAATACTTTGAATATTCTTCTTTAAACCATCTTCAAACTCTTCCGCTTCTTTCTCAAGGGTAAAATCTGTACCAACGCAGATCTCCTCTTCCAAATCCCGAATAGGTGTCTCCTCTTGTTCTTCCTCTTCCTTATCTTCCTGATTTGAGGGCGTACTATCCTTTGTTTTGCTATCGCCATACTTTAGCTGATTAATAATCTTATCTTTATCTGCCTCTCCCAGAAAATATGAGCGAAGGATTTTTGCTTTTTCTACAAAAACCCCTTCTCCAAACCAAAGAATAATATCAGAGCATTCCCTAATACATTCTTGCTCTTTATCTGCCTTATAATATAATTTAGCCAATTCATATGCCCAGGGCTCCATATATTCAATTTTCTTAAGGGATTCTAAGATAGGTATTAATTGTTCATAGGATGCACCTTTTAATTTAGCTATCTTATAGCGAAAAACATAGCTATCAAAATCCTCTGCTGCAAATCTCTCATATTTTGCTAAATATTCCTCTGCTGCTTCTACATCCTGATGCTTTATAGATATGTTAACAAGATTATATGTTGTTCTACGTGTTTTTGATCTACTATATATTCTAAGATAAAGCTCTGTCGCTTCATCATATCGTTCATTCTCTGTAAAAACCTCTGCCATAAGGTTCAAATCTGAAATAACTTTCACTTTCTTAAGGTCTATAGTGTCCAGAATATTCTGTGCTGACAGAAAGTCGCCCTCTTCTACTTTTTTTCTAATTTCCTCTGTTTTTACAATTATTTCATAGTTACCCATGAATTAACCTCCTCTGTATATTACATAACTACTGTCGGTATATCCCTCAATAAGTAACGCTTTTTATATACATCAATATATATAATAGATACTATTCCTTCATTACTTACCCGCTGGAATAGTATCTATTGTCCTATACTTTCTGTATTATGTGTGTTTCCTATTATGTATCGTTATTTAACACCTTACGATTTATTCTCTCTTTGCTTCAAAGTTTCTACTAATATACTATCATTAGTAATCCATTAAGACAAGTAAAAAGCTATGGAAGTTTATTATAAATCACGGAAATAATTCAGGGTGTCAATCAACTCAGGGGTTAATTCAATCTTATCTCTTAACAAAAAGCGCTGCCTACCTTCAAGTTCACGGACTTTCTTTAGCTTGTCCCTATTATATTTGGCCATTGCTTCTTCAAATAAAGGCTGAAGCTTTAACTGCTCTCTAAGCTCTCTGGCAAAGGGACAGTAGGTTGCCATAATCTCCCTAACGGGTTTATTAAGCTTTATAGCACCAATCGCTTCATAATTAATCCATTGCTCGTAGTCTAAGACAAATACCTCTCTTGTATTATTACGTCCTTTTTGAATCTGCTGCTTAATTCTTTCCCTTCTCTCCTCAGAAAGCTCCTTATTCTTACGGTAGAATTGGAGATAATCCGAATATTCAGAGGTTAAGGACTTTTGTTTTATATCATTCCAAGCTGTACCTTCTATTGTTCGACATAATTCCCAACGGAATCGGCCAAACTGACGAACTAATAGGGCTTTCAATTCCACATCCGTGAAAATCGGAAGAAAAATACGCCCTGCACTATCCCTCCTTTTACCAGAAATCTCTTGCCACATTACACCATTGGTTCCTATATTGGGCATGAGTACAATATCAGGATAAACTCTTTTTATAATATACTCTTTAACAATATTCTTTTCCTTGTTCACATAGAGAACTTCTCGATCAAATACGGAAAAATCTACCTTCATGATTTTTGCAATTGTCTCATTTACCTTGGCTGAAGTAACAAACATTCTTTCGATATTATTAGACCACTGATCTTTATGTAAAAACGGTACAAAACTGGCAATTTGACCGCTTGTTGTTCTGTTATTATAACGGAACATATTCTGGATCTCATATTCTAATTTCTTCTCTGAATCGGCCATCCATATACTAACTTCTTTTTCCTTTATTCTGCCCTGTCTTTTTAAATCTGCCAGCATCTCCGGATATTCCATGTCAAACTCATTCTTTGAAGGCTCTCTTTTGCCCTCATAAATCATAGTTAACCAGGTTTTTATATCAAATACATTGCAAGCATGATCTTCCTCATGTTCTTCTTCCAGGAAGTATAGAGATAGCATTTGCTCATTTGTAAGGAGTCTGTCATCTACAAAACCATACTTTAAGAAGAGATCAATAATTCTAGGCACATTCTTCTCTATATAAGCTTTTTTGAAGACCTTTGTGTAAATATCATAATGATAATCTGCCAATTTTCTTCTTAATTTTCTTGCTGTATCTTCTGAAGAAAATTTATCCTTCATCTGAAGGAATTCTGTTAGAGCTGCCTTCATCTCTGCGGCATTTTTCACGTCTATTGCTGCGTATTCTATTATCTTATCAAAGGAATCCTTCATCTCCAGCAGAGCCTCTTGAGCAGCTTCCTTTGAGTACTTAAGATCTGTTTCAGAAGTTTTTTCTCTATTGGCTGCACCGGAAAGAAGCCTATGATATCCTTCTTCCATCCTTTTTCTTTCCATCTTTAGCTTTCTACCAATCATTTTCTCTGCAAATAACTCAGCCTTATTAACTTTCTCAACGATATTATCCAGAATATCCAGTAGCTCCATACCAGATATATTATCTGTTTGTCCTGAAATTGAAGTAATTAGATTAAAAAGGGATAGATCCGAATCATCTACAAGACATTCGACCATGGTGACATAGCTTTCTGACATTTCCTTTAATACTGTTATCAGTTGATTCACCACACTAATCTGATCCTCAAGCTGATAGAGAGTAACTAAATTACCGTGGGAATAAAAGGACTTAATTACCTCCACCGGAAGGCTTCTGCACTCTGAATAATAGCGAATTCGATCACTTATCATCTCAATATCATAATCTAGTGGCTCCAGAGTCTCGATTCGATCCGATTTAATAATTTTTAATCCTCTTTGAACCCCAGATTCTACATAGTTATGATAGGTCTCAGTAAGGAACTGATAAATCTCAGAACCATGCTTTAAAAGACCTTGGTATATAAGGTGTAAATCATTAATAATCTTATAATAAGATGCTACCATGAAACCATGATAATCTTTCTTTACTGATAATATGTTTTCCATCTCTTCGATGCGACTAATTGGAAATACATAGATTAATGCTTCGTCATAAGCTGTATAAGTACTTTGATATCTGCCTGAATACAAATCATTTATACCTAAAAAGGCTCCAGACCCCATAATAATCTTTGCGCCATCATTATGTATTAAGACCCTACCTTTTACTATCATTGCTATACTGAACACCGGCTCTCCTTCAGCATAAATCACGGTATCCTTTAAGAATTGATTCACTGCATTTGGATTCATCTTCCACTTCATATTTACACCGTCCCATCCCTTGATATAGCTTCATTATATAGTAAAACTGCTATTTCAGAAAGAAGAAAGTGACATTTTTTATGAATATAGTACAAAATTCTTATATAAATACAAAATTAAGCTAAAACCATGGATTTTAGAACAAAAAAAGAAATGCCTTTGGCATTTCACAATTGAATATATATTAAATTCCGTGCGCTCTGCTTTGAATGCTTACCATAAGCGTTACCCTTACAGTTAACTCGGTCCAGGCAGCCTCACGGCACACAAGAGCTTTCACTTAGTGCTGCTTCATTCCTGACCTGACACGGTTCGTAAATTCCTGTTGCGTAAGACCCAGACGTCAACATCACTTATAAGGGGCAGCCTCACAGTAAGTCACCCTAGGCAGAACATCACCCCTGCTGTAGCGGATTGCAGGTACAGGGCACCGCTATCTCCCCGGCTGCACGGAAACTTTATGACTAATTAATTAAATTACATAGGCTTTCATAAGAAAGCATTAAAAAGCTGTATGCCAAGTATATAATTTTTAACAGCCAATGTCAAGTATTTCGCTTTTCCAATTTATTACGAATTCTCAAATCTTTGAAAAAAGCCTGAAGGACCTCCGTACATTCCTCCTCTAAAACTCCTGTTTCTATCTCAACCTGATGGTTAAATTCTTCCATCTGTAAGAGATTCAAGATAGAACCTGCACAACCAGCTTTGGGATTCATTGTTCCTACTACCACCTTTTTAATTCTTGCCTGTACAATCGCACCGGAACACATCTGACAAGGCTCTAAGGTAACATACATTGTACAATCCTCAAGTCTCCAATCCCCCATGGCCTTACTTGCTTTCTCAATAGCCATAAGTTCCGCATGAGCTAAGGTCGTTTTATTTGTATTTCGTTTGTTATAGCCTCTCCCAATGATTTTATCCTGATAAACGATGACACAACCAATAGGAACTTCTCCAATACGGCTCGCCTTCCTTGCTTGCTTTAATGCTTCTTTCATATATTTTACATTTACCATAGCTTCTAAAGGTTCCTTTTCATCTAGACTAGTATTATATAATCTGTTATAGTGATTTTATCATAACAAAGTAGAGGTGACAATATGCAGATACATGGCTTTAAAAAGCTTACACTGCTGGATTACCCAGGACATCTGGCTGCAATCATATTCCTGGGAGGCTGTAATATGCGCTGTCCCTTTTGTCAAAATTCCTCCCTTGTAATAAATCCCTCTTCTCAACCAACAATACCAAAAGAAGAGGTTCTTGATACTCTTTATAAGAGAAGAAATGTCTTAGAGGGTGTCTGTATCAGTGGTGGAGAACCCACCCTATACCATGACTTGCTAAACTTTATTAAAGAAATCAAGGACTTAGGCTATTTGGTCAAATTAGATACCAATGGCACTAATCCCTCAATAATAAAAAGTTTGGTTAAGGAAGGCCTCATTGATTATATTGCCATGGATATTAAAAATTCCAAAGAGAAATATGCCAAAACCTGCGGAACTCCCCATTTTCCTTTGGAGGAAATCGAAGAAAGTATAGCTTTTATTATGACCTCACAAATAGCATATGAATTTCGTACCACTATCATAAAAGAATATCATACCATAGAGGATATTCTCTCTATAGGCAACTGGATTAAAGGTGCTAAAGCTTATTACCTACAGTCCTACCTTGATTCTGGCGACATATTATCTCCAGGATTAAATGGTCATTCAAAGGAAACATTAAGTAATTATGTTAAGCTTCTAACCCCCTATATAGAATATGTTTCTCTCCGGGGTATCGATTAATAATAAGAGGACAATTCCATGCTAATAACTTATGAAACTCAGCGTACAATTATTCAGACCATAAATAAAAATTATGCCCCTAAGGTTTTGTCCTTCTATGAGGATAATAAGTCCAACTTTGAACCCTGGGAACCCCAAAGAGAGGATAATTTCTATACCTTACCCTATCAGAGAGCCTCACTTACCATCGAAAGTAATCTAATGTCAGAGGGAAGGCTTTCTCGCTTCTGGGTTTTTACTAAGGAGAAGCCGGATGAAATCATCGGCAGTATCTGCTTTCAGAATATACTCCGGGAACCCTACAGGAGCTGTAGTCTGGGATATAAATTTAGTCATAGATATCTTCATCTGGGTTATGCATATGAGAGTCTTAGTAAATGCATTGAGATCATTTTTAAGGAATATCCTATTCACCGGATTGAAGCCTTTATTATGGAAAACAACCTACCCTCCCTGCGTCTGATTGAGCGTCTTTCCTTTCAATATGAAGGAATATCCCATGACTATGCCCGGATTGAAGGTGTATGGACAGACCATAGGCGTTATTCTCTTATCAATCCTTATTTCTAATATATTTTATGATAAACTATAGGAATAACAAGGATTATAAAGCAATGGGAATATACCAATATCCAAAATCTCCTTGTCGTAATTCTCTTTTTCGAATTGACTTAAACTTATCAAAGCCAAACATTCTTGCCATTAACTGCTCTTTATTATGGTAAATTCCAGGGATACCTAGTATGTATTGGTATCCTGTCACAGTCTTCATCTTAGCAAAAATTAAATGATGGTAACAATAATAGCCATGCATTAGAAAGCTGTTATTACTATAGGGCCATAGATCTTTTGAAAAAGCTCCAATATCCCTAGGCTCTATTTTAACACAGAGGATTATTTCTTTATCCTCAAAAGGATAAATCCTCGGATAATGCTCAAAAAATTTATTGGCCATGGGATGCTCTGCCTCACTATTATTTATTGTTTCAAGACTTTCCTCTCTTAAATTACTCCTTATGTTTGCTCCTTCATCCATAACTCCTATAGCATCACTCTCAACTTTTACATTGTATAAGTCATCACTCTCAACTTTTACATTGTATAAATCATCACTCTCAACAACTGTATTATTCTCTCTATTATTATAATTGTTTCCTGTATAACCAATCTCATCTCTCTCAACTGTTATACTATTTGCTTCTACTTTATCATTCCCATCCTTAATCCTTAACTCTAAATCATGTACTGTACCATAAGCCTCATTACTTGGAATTGCGCCCTGGTACTGTAATCTTTCTATCATTTTAAATCCACCGGGCAGTTTATATCTTGGAGTATTTAATTCCTCTTCAAGGGTTCTTTCCGGTACATCCTGCACCATACTAGTTGCTCGAAATATATAGGGATTATTCCCCTGAGTATTAGAAGAGGATGAATTCTTCTTTGGCCTCAAGGCTTCCATGACCTCTTCTGCTACTATGGGTTTACTATCCCAATCTGTTGCTACAAAAACATTGTCATTAAGAAAGAGCAATAATCCACCCATCTGTTCCAGATCAAAGCCTGATCCCATGATATTGTTTTCATTGGCAATGAGCTTACTATCCATAATTTGATTTTTTAATATGGTATCTCCCAGGTAGATTAGTTCAATGCCTTCTGCACCTCTCTGGATTAAATAAGTGGGAAAGATGCTGTCTAATTGTCCAAGAAGTTGTATATGGAGCGTTAATTTACATTGTCCACCCTTTGCCTCAACTCTTACAAATCCAACATTTTTTTTCTTAATTCCATTTTCATATTGATACATATAGGAAATCATTCTTTTATAATCAGCCAAAATATCAATCCCTCACCTTCCAATGTTAATCTGTGTTCATTTGTTTTCTGTTAAATATATTCAGGACGAGCCACCATTATTACATGTAAGGTCTGACTTATGATAAATGATTTACATAATTCTTTAACTCTACAATAAAAAGCCTCTGCTAAATAACTAAGACAGAGGCTTTTGGTATATCTCTCATTGATAAACATTTAATTCTTATCTAGTAAGAGTATTGGATAATAGCGCAAACTGCTGGAGTGTTAAAGCTTCTCCTCTAATATTATCTATAAGACCAATACTTTCTAAGGCTTTTTGTATCTCTTCTTTCGTAAAAGAGAGCTCAGGTGAATTATTCAGTCCATTAACCAGGGTTTTACGTCTCTGATTAAAGGAAGCCCTAATCAACTTAAATAATAGTTTTTCATCCTTAACAGGAATCGGCGCTTCTTTATGCAGGGTTAAGTTAATTACTGCAGAGCCTACATTAGGACGGGGCATAAAACAATTTGGTGGAACATTGGCAGCAATATAGGGCTTAGCATAATACTGGACTGCCAGGGATAGGGCACCATAATCCTTTCCTCCGGGGGTAGCCTGCATACGATCTGCAACTTCCTTCTGAACCATTACCGTCACATTAATTAAAGGGAGATGACGCTCAAATAAATCCATGATAATAGGGGTTGTAATGTAGTAGGGAAGGTTAGCCACCACTTTAATTGGCCTATTATTATTTCTTTCCTTTACCAGGGTATTCAAATCCAGCTTAAGAATATCCTGATTAATTACTGTAACATTATCATAAGCAGATAAGGTATCCTCTAGTATGGGAATTAACATCTTATCTATCTCTACCGCCACAACTTCTCTGGCATTTTCACAAAGATACTGGGTTAAGGTACCGATACCCGGTCCAATCTCTAGAACAAAATCATCTTTTGTGATATCTGCTGCATGTATTATTTTATTTAAAACATGAGTATCTATCAAAAAATTCTGTCCAAATTTCTTTTGAAATACGAACTTATACTTATTTAACACTTCAATTGTATTTTTGGGATTTCCCAACTCAGCCATGTTTATCCTCTCTCTATTATTAATTTCAATGTTTTATCAACATTTCTTAAGATTTATCAACAATTAATCATGATATCCCGTAGAATTTCTTTGCATTCTCATTCGTTACCCTAACCACAGTATCGTAATCTATATTTTTAATACGGGCGATTTCTTTCACTACATAGGTTAAATTCAAAGAAGTATTACGCTTTCCTCTATTGGGAACAGGAGCTAGATAGGGACTATCCGTCTCCAAAACCAACTGCTCTAAGGGGGCAAATTCTACAACTTCTTTTAGCTTCTTCCCATTAGTAAAGGTTACCACACCGCCAATTCCAAGGTAAAAGCCCATATTTAAATATTGTCTGGCCTGCTCTACCCCATAACCAAAGCAATGAATGATAGCGCCAATGGTATCTGCCTTGGCCTCCTTCATCATTCCATAAGTATCATTGGCTGCATCTCTGGAATGGATAACCATAGGTAGCTTTAATTCCCTAGCAAGCTCCATCTGACGGACAAACCAATGCTTTTGTATCTCTCTGTCTGGCGTATCCCAGTAATAATCCAGCCCAATTTCACCAATGGCAACATTCTTGGGGTGTCTCGCCTTCTCCTTAAGCCATTCATAGCTCTCTTTGGTAAGCTCCCCTGTATCACTGGGGTGTATTCCTACTGTTCCATAGACAAAAGGGTATGCATCAGCAAGAGCCAACACCTTATCTACGGATTCTATAGTTGAGCCAATGTTCACAACGTACTCTACCCCGTTACTTTCTAGACTACTTAAAAGTTTCTCCCTGTCTATATCAAATGCTTCATCATCATAGTGTGCATGTGTTTCAAAAATCATATTCTTCCTCTTATTGTTCCTTTTCATGTTCAGAATTAATCTCATCAAAATATATGGTAACCATTATACACCAGCTTACTCTCTAATTCAACAAGGCATGAAAAACCGTTTATGCATTGTTTATGCATCGTTTACGCATGGTACTTATTGGTTTTAAGCTTCCCTACGGATAAGACCTTCTATTAATCAAATATATGTAAAATTCTTTGGTCTTTCAAATTAGAAATTTATGTAATATAATAAAACTATTGTACAGGGTATTTCAGTTAATATACTACTATGTTTTATTATGTAATCATACGTAATAAGGAGGCTAGGAGATATTATGATTATTCTTATAGGAGGTGCTAGCTGTTGCGGAAAGACCACAATGGCACAAAGACTATTAGAAAGATATCATATGAACTATTTATCCATCGATCATCTAAAGATGGGTTTAATTCGGGGAAGTAAGTATTGTGACTTTACCGCCAGTGATTCTGATGATTCCCTTACGGATAAACTATGGCCCATAATCAAAGGCATCATTATGACTAATATTGAGAATGACCAAAATCTTATTATAGAGGGTTGTTATATCCCTACCGATAATATCTGCAGCTTTAATCCAGAATATCAAGAGCATATCATAGCCTTCTTTCTGGGATTTAACGAACAATATATCCTAGAGAATTTACAATCAGGGATTATTGATCACCGTAGTGAAACAGAATATAAAGATATTGATTATATGCAGAATAACATTTATTTTCTCAAAACAAACAAGCTCCAAAAGGAACGCTGTAAACTAAATAACGTAATGTTTTTCGAAATTGCTACAGATTATACGAAGGATATTCAAAAAGTCTATGACTGGGTAGATATCCAGGTGCAAAAGAAGAAACTATTAAGGTTTAATAAATGCTAATTTAAAAGTCAAGGGAGCAATTAAATGAAGAAAAATGGAAAAGATATCTCTAGACCTTCCTGAAAGCTATGTAATTAGGTCCTTCGAATGGGATAATGATAATTTGCGTATTACATATTACGAAAAAGATAATGATGAATTCAAGGCACTTATATATTAAGTATCCAATGTCTTCAACATAAGGTAACATTTAAACAGAAGGAGCATTGCGGCTAGATAATGTTGCGTTTTTTGAAATTGGCGCAGATTATATTAAGGATATGCAAAAAGTTTATGATTGGGTACATACCCAGGTGCAGAAGAAGTTATTTTTAAGGTTAATTATGTTTTATCACTAACACTTTCATCCTTATCCTTAAGCATGTCTTCAATATTTGACAACTTTTGTTTTATCTCTCTGATAGAACTGTTTATTCAAAGCACCAAATGATAATTTACATTGAGTGATACGTAAAACGAAAAATGAAAATAGCAAACTCCCTGAAAACTTTTTTCTCAAACTTTCTGAGAACATTTCTCAAACTACTTGAGAACTCACACTTTTGTACAGTAATAATAAAGTTGTGAACTACCAACTTAATATAATCACTTAAATAAGTCCATGATAAATTATAATTCACAAAATAGATATGAACTCCATAATTGTTCTCATCCATTTTAAAATTCATATAGCAAAAAACAAATAAAAAAGTTATGAACTACCCACTTCATTTGTGACGGCAGCCAAGCCAGATGCACTAATTGCTTCAAAATACTTTTGAATCTTTATTAGATTTTCATTGTGATAATTTAAATTTTTTCTTAATGTTACGTAGCACTCTTCATTTAGGCATAAAGTAGTTCCATTTTTATTTATGCTTTCTAACATTAGCTCGCCTTTAGGTCCTACTTTTTCCTGTACATGTGCAAGTGTATTTCTAACAGTTATAATTTCAGAATCAAATTTCTTTAATTTATTTTTTATGTCTTCAATTTTTATTTTTTCTTCAAGTAAAATTACTTTTAGTTCACTACTAATAGTTTTATTGATATTTTTATTTATTTCCGCTAAATGAGCTTTTAGTATCCCTTGTAAAGCACTATATAAATCGTATACTGTCAGAACATCATCTTTTATTAGTGTATGTACACTTTGTTCCTTAATATTTTTAGCTAAATCCAGATTACGTTGGCTACTATTAATTTTTTTATCACATATGTTATTAAACGCTTCGTTTCTAATATCTGTTAATCCACTGCTTAAAGAAATTTCAAAATAATTATCAACAATTTCTTCTAGTTTAGCCTCTAGGTCTATTGATTCAGCAATTACTAAACCTCTCATGTTATTAACATCTTGAACTTTTTTAATGGTTAAGTTTATTACATTTTTTATTTTTAGAGGTAATTCTCTTATACCCACTGAAAAAGAAATTCTTTCAATCATCTGCCCGTTATTCGTAATAATATCACGAATATGCTTAGGAGTGGCGGAATACAATAAAACCTCTGTAAAAATGCTATTATCTCTTATCTTTTTTATTAATTTGTCACCAGTTTCATTCACCCCTAGATTCAAATCCGAAATTACTAAATCATATTCATTCACAGGTAACTCATCTAATTTCTCACCGTTAACAAAATGATTAATCATAGGTATAAACCCCAATTCTTGCAGGTATTGTCGGATAGACTTCCCAATTTCATCGTTAACGATATCTGGATCATCTTCAAACCAAAGAATATTATATTTAAGTTTCATCTATTCACCTCTATTGTAAATTCTACACCTTTATCCAATTTGTTATTTACAGTGATTTTACCTTTCATTTTATTAACTATTATATCTCTTACATGATAAAGGCCTATCCCAGAGCCATCTGTTGTAGTAAACCCAAATTCATATATTTTATTTAATGCATCATCATTAATACCTATCCCATCGTCAGCAATATTAAAACTAATAGTATTGTCATTATTCTTAACCCACGTAAGAATTACATTTTTGGATTGAGCTTTAAAACTATTACTTAACAGATTATCCAGTACAAATATGATCTCCAAAGGTCTAAAACGCATCACAAACGCTTCATTGAAAGGCTTAATTTCGATATTCAATAATTGCTTATTAATTTTTAGGTGATCATATTCTTTGTATACATTTTCTATATACTGGTTTACAAACTGAACTATATCATCCTCAATTATCTCGGCAGCCATATTAAAATTTGCTTTTGTAATAAATTTAGCAACACTTGCTATTTTTTGATTCTCGTAACTTATTTTCTTTATATGATTAATCAGTTGATCTTTTGATGCATCTTTATTAACTAGTTCTATAAGGCTATCTATATGAATATTTATCTTTTCCGAAGAACGATCAATATGATGCTGCAATGCCAAAATATCTTTTATGTCACTTGTGGTTATTGTTTTTAAAAATATATTTTGCTTTACAGTTGATTCCAAATCGTCCTTTACAATTTTTAATTCTATACTGTTTTTATCATTTTCAACTTCAAGCTCCTTTTTAGCAGTTAAAAGTTGATTAAATTGCTTTTTTGTTTGTTCGATGTCCTTTATTAATGCAGGGTCATTAATCTTGACAGCACTTCTAGATAAGTTTTTTAGAATCGCTAATGTACTTTTTTCTTGCTTTTCATTCATAATATCAAGAAAATTATTATCATAATCAACTATAATTAAGTCCGAAGCCCTTGTTAAACCCTTAATAATGGCAAGAATCTCTTCTTTTATATCCTTTGCTTCAACAACTTTATTCCCATCCTCAGGATTCGGTTCTCCCCACTTAATTAACCCAATATATTTTTCTAGCCTTTTGATTGCTTTATCATAGAAAAATGTTGATAATTCATAATAACTGGTGTTTTTTATAAAGCCACCATCTCTACTTGTAGTTTCCTTTAAATTGTTTTCGTTTCCAATGATTTCTATTCTACCAATAAGATCTCTTGTTCCCAAAAATCTATTATAACCCTGATTCTTTCTCGTATTTAAATCAAAAATATCTGTATCTACCTCACCATAAGGATATACTCTAAATCCATTTTTGTATACGAATATAGATCCATATTGAACAGGCGGAACTCCCATAACCAAACTAAAATTATACTTTGATGCTTGATTCAGCTGAAATAAATGTATCTTAATATCTGATATGGAGTTATACGGGTTCTTTTCAGTAATCTTATATATTAAAGATCCCCTATCTTTTAGTGTAGTAGTAATGGTTTTCCCTTCTGAAGATATTTCACTTACAATCTGTGTTGTCTTAATATCAAGTGTCTCAAAAATAGTATTTTTAATATAGCCGTTGACTTTATCTCGATCCAACTTCAAAAGTGAATCTTTTGTTTTTTCTTCATCAACAATTATTTCTATTTTAAAATCATCGCCATGATCTATAGGATTGATCAATTTTTCAAGCGAGTGCTTTAACTTAAATAATTTTTCTCTATCCCATATATCTCTCAATTCTGTTATTTCTAATATCGTACCATGATCCATTTTGTATTGATTATTATTTATCACCTTATGCCTAACTGATACATTTATAAATTCATCTTTCGCATCTTTCTCAAAATCTTTCCAATCAACTTCCAAAACTTCGGTTTTACTATCCAATTCATCTTTTTTCGTAATTAATATTAATTTCTCACCTAATCGATCACATGAAAATCTACCGACCCCTTTAGCTCCTGCATAAACTCGCTTAGATATTTTATTCCTATAGTCTTCTTGTGTATCAACATTGTCAGTTGCATTGTTTATGGGATCCTCTATATCCTCAGTTCCTTCACTTTTAGCAGAATATGCCACAAAAAGCCATTTTTGAACCAGATCTATGTTGTTCATTCCTTTGCCATCATCACTTATAATAATTTTAGATAAGTTTGAATCATAAATATTTTCAAATTTTATTGTTACTTTTTTTGCCTTTGCATCAAAAGAATTCTTAACAAGTTCAAAAATAGCTATGTACTGATTAGTAATTAAATCCTTACCAATAAGGTTTTTAAGCGCTGAGCTTATTCTAAATTTCAAAAGATCTTCTGGCATAGATTCCTCCCCCTTTTCATCTATAGTACAATTATTTCCCCGTTTTTTGTAGCGCTACAAATATTTCTTGCGCAACAGCTTTTGCCATTAAAGGTGGGACAGCATTACCCACTTGAGTATATTGAGGTAAATCAGTCTTCCTTAGCTTACCACCTGTGGTTCTTTTACCCAAAAATTCAAAACTATCATCAAAAGATTGAATTCTGGCAAATTCTCTGACAGTCATTATGCGGTTTTTACTATAATGAACTAAATCATCTGGTAATGTCAAAATAGTGGGAGATGGCATCCCCCCTATTACCCTTTCACATCTTAATTTTTTTGTTTTTATTTTATCCCATTCGTCAGAACTAAGCCTCTGTTTTATTGTTTCTAAGTCCTCACCTTCATGCAACAAAGAAAACCTTTTAATAACAAGATCATTATGCTTTGATGCCTCATGATTATATAATTCTTTAGGTCTAATACCTTTTCCATTAATATCAGGCGTTCTTCCTTCTCTGCTCTGCAACTGATATTGAGAATTAGATTTTTTCTTATATTTTTTTGATTTATGCCCTGATTCAAGAAATGACAAGTCATCAATTGCTTCTTTAATCGTAACATCTCTTGCTATGTTTCTCTGAGGAAAATTTACCGGAGATACCAAATTTATATATGTTCCATCTGATGCTTTTTCCACCATATGTCCAATAAAAAATACTCTTCTTCTTGTCTGAGGAACCCCATAATCGTTTGCTGATAATACACGATAATTTACACTATAACCTATATGTAAAAATTCATTAATGAGTATCTCTGGAATGGTCTTATTTGTATAAATTTCTCCACTAATACCTTTAAACTCATCTAATTCCATCGAAAGAAGGCCTTCAACATTCTCCATTAAGAAATACTTTGGTTTAACGTTTTTAATGACCTCAATATAACTTTTAAAAAGCATATTTCTGGGATCACTTTTGTCTCTTTTTCCTGCCAAACTGAAACCCTGGCAGGGTGGTCCGCCGCACACAACATCGATGGTTCTTTCCCCCAGAAAGTCCTTGAGAAATTCTTTTTTAGCAAACAGTTTAATATCCATACATGCAAATTTAACATTATGTCCCAATTTTTTATGTCTGTTTGTATATGTTAATTTCGCTGCTTCATTTAAATCCGTAGCAAATGCAACATCAAATCCCGCCTGTATGAATCCTTCAGACATCCCCCCCGCTCCGCAGAAGATATCCAATACTACTGGTTTGTTCATCGACCTGTCTCCTTTTCTTCTTCTCATTATAAATGTTCATTACAATTATAGCAAATTATGTTTATAATTACCAGGAATAGTTTTTCCAAATAATAGAAATACAATTATTACATTTTTTCAATTAAAGATTTTCATAAGAAGAAGACAGCTAATGGTATAATTCATAAAACATATATTAAATTTTTAATAGAATTCTTTCAACCCAAAGTAATATCTTTTATCCGCCAATATGCCTTACCATATCAAATTCAAATTTATAACAAACCTCTTTTTCGAGAGCTCTTTTCTCCCAATGCCCGCTATTATCAACTAGGTCTTTGAGCAGGCCCTGATTTAATTTATCAATATCCATTCTCGGGTTATTTGCCACTAACTGATAGATAAGTAGAGTAGATATAGACCATCCATCTACTCTGCCTACTTCAATGATATAGCATGGAAGTTCCCTTTCTTACTAATTTTACTACAGCACAATTTCTTCGTAATCCATCCGGATAGCATGAGAAGGCTTTTCCTTCGGGAATTAATATTATATTCAAGGATATTTCCAATCCTTTATGATTCTCAGCCAAATAGTTTATAACTTTTAGAAAGTCCTCTAAACCCTTTGTAGCGCCTTCCTCCATTAATTCTAAACTATCAAATTCAAGTGGCTTTATCTTTCCTCCGTAAATCCAATCCTGTGTAGTTGCAACTTCATAATTTGTAGCATAATGTTCAAAATTTCTTGTTATAGCATTAATATCATAATTACCTGAATTAACTTTCTGAATTCTTTAATCTTACCTTTTCCATATGAGGATTTTTATTAAAACCAAAACCTATAGATATGTTGTCTACTATATCTTCATCGGGAGTTTTGATTGTTAAATTCCTTTTGATCAACTCTTCCAGCCTGTGTTGCTAAGTCTCTTTCCATCAACAGATTTAAATATCTGTCTCTTATGTCCTTTATAGCGTGAACCCTTTGGTAATTTTCAAGAAGCCAAATAACCTCTTTAGCAAAATCATAAAACTGCTTAATTTCTCTATTCGTGAGCTCTTTTCTTATAATCGAAGTGTTCTCCCTGCAGTTAGTTTTATTTGCCGCAAATAAATCGTGTTTATTATGGGTTAAAACCGTACTGTTTTCCAGAAGTACCCCATGTTTACTGCAAAGCTGAATTTCTGGAAGTTGAAATAAACGGTGACAATAATTAACGACCTATACCTTCAAATTATCGTCAAAATATCTATCACTTTATTCTTGATGAAACTTCTTACATTAGATTTCATAAATGTCCTTTCTCAATGTATTCTGTGATATTTTTACAATTAAAAAAGCTTCCACTTAATAAAAGTAGAAGCCCAAAGCATACTCAAATCATTAAATAAAAAGGAACTAAAACCATTTGTTTTACTAAAAACTTGCATAACAAATAAATCTATGGTAGAGTATGCATAAATAGAAAATGTGGGCAACCACTATGGGCATTAACGAAGAGTCGGCAAACCAGATCGTTAGTGCTTATTTTTTTACATTATAACAAACGTTTCCACTTTTTTCAATTCAATTTGTAAACTTTACCAACGACTTAAAATAGTCATATAACACTTTCAAAAATGAGTAAAAATAGGGATTTATGTTTGTCGTAAAAAGTGATAATATATTGTAACAAAACATTATTGGATTATTATTCTTTATTTAGCAAATACTTTTAAATTAACTTGGAGGGGGCATACTTTGGACAATCCTAAATTTGAAATGAGATACTATAATACTTATTATTATGCTAACATTATAGAGAATGTATTGTCATATCGGTTTGAGTATTTGAATAAGTTACATGAGTTTTATGGTGATGAAAATACTGAATTCTTTGCTGCTCCGTTTAATAAAACTTCAGCTTTCCACCAATTCATTTGTTTCGTGGTGAAAGAATTATTCGAAGATGAATTTTCTAAAAAACTATGCTTCAACTAAATGACGCTTTTAAATATTACAATATAAAATATACAACGTACAATAAGTGGATTAAAGAGAATCAGGATGCAAAAAATATCGATTATTATTTAGAGTTACTTATGACAGGTCAATTAGAAAAATTGATAGATAGGATTAGTAACGAAGTTTTTTATATCATGTTTATAAACAGAGAATTACTTATGAGATTTAATGATATGATGGCTTCGGCAATTTCCGGATTAAAACTTACTGATATTTATGAGGATGAAAATAGACAATATTTTTTAAAAGATGGAGTGCTCAAAAGAGTTCCAATACCTGAGTGGGTTAAGAGGGCAATCTATTATAGAGATCGGGGCAGATGCGTTTTATGTAATAAAGATTTATCTGGCATGCTGTCTTCTCAAAACAAGATAAATTATGACCATATCATCCCCCTTGCCTTAGGTGGATTAAATGATATAACAAACCTACAACTACTTTGTGATAAGTGTAACCAGAAAAAACCACATCATTCAGTTGAAACATCATCTTTGTATGAAAAATAGTATTAATAAAATTAACCATTAATGATTAAATCATTTTTTACATCCTATTATATAAATGATTAATTTTAAGGAGATGTTTATAATAAAAGATTATTTTATTGATAATGACCTCAATGAATATTATGGTGATGAAAGATTATTTCATTTCTTAAAATATGATAAATGTGATGATTTTCATTGTGTTTATTGCATGGGAAAAGCTGATAGCCGAGAGCATTTACCATCAAAAATATTTCTTGATGAACCTTATCCTAGCCAATTAGCAATACTTCCTTCTTGTATTAGCTGTAATAATTCATTTTCTTCAAATGAACAATATTTAGCGTGCCTAATTGACTATGTACAATTAAAATTTGAAAAGTTAGATAAAGTTAAAAGGCCCAAAATAGAAAAAGCATTACATAGTAGGCCTCATTTTGGACAAATGTTGAAAGCGTCTACATTTTATACGGAAAATGGTGAATTAGATTATATTGAGTATGATAATGTGAAGGTTAATAGTATTGTATATAAATTAGCTAAAGGCCATGCTGCATACACTTTAAGCGATATTTTTTTGGAGCAGCCGACATTTATAAACTATAAATTTTTACCACAGTTAAGTCAGACAGAATTAATCAATTTTAATACACCAGTATTCATAAACATATTCCCTGAGATCGGTTCAAGAGCGTTTATAAATATTACTTTTAATAGAGATAAACCTATTGAGACCTGGAAGATTGTTCAGAAAAATCAGTATAGATATTTAGCATATAATGAAAAGGACGGATTATGTGTTAGGATTGTTATTGGTGAGTATTTTTTTGCAGAGGTAATATGGTGTAAGTGAAAATTAGTACCCAATAGTTTTTAGCTAACATATAAACATGAGGTGAGAAAATGTCAGATAGTAAGTGGAAAAGTAATTTATTATCATCTAGCTTTCCATTAGAATATGAAACCGCAAGAATGTTAGTATCAAAAGGGTTATCCGTTTCTTCAGAATATACATATAACCGAAGGAATGACTCTGGAAAAGATACTGATTTCTCAGTAGATATTCACGCTTTAGGTTTTACTCCCTTTGATGATGAGAATGAAGTAACATCAAGCTTACATATTCTAGTCGAGTGTAAACATAGAACGAAGCAAGCAAAATGGCTGTTTCTTCCTGATCCTAATGAAGAAGATATGTCACCAGTTATTTTAGGAAAAACAATAAATTTTATCGATAAATTTTCATTGTATTCATTAAATAAACAATCATCAATTATTTTTGATGAAGATTTATATGCAAGTTATAAATGTATTGAGATAAATGGGGATCAGGTTTATGACAAGGAAATCAAGCATGGTATATCTCAACTCAGATATGCTTTACCAAGGCTAATTCTGGATAATATTCTTCAAAATATATATAATCATCCTGATGAAAACCTACCATTTATATATTGTCCAATATTATTAACTACTGCAGAATTATATATTTCTGATGCAGATTTTTCAATGCAAGCAGTTGAAGAGTTTTCATCAGTAGAGAATATTGGAACTAAAGTTCCTTATTTGCTTTATTATTCGGATTTTGGACCGGATTTTGAAAATCATTGTAGGAAACAATTTGAAGAATTAGCTAATATAATTGAAGATGATAGTTTTATCACTTTAGAAAAGAATATTAAAGATAAGAATCATGATTTTTATGTTTCTGAATTGCCATCGCGTCTATGTCTTGGGTTGGTAAATGGTGAAAAATACTATTTAAACCAATATTTTACACAGTTTATCGTGTGTAATTTTAGGGAGTTTCCAAAATTGGTAGATATTATTAAGGAGACCGTAACTTCTGGAATAAATAAAACCAATAAGTAATTATAAAGTAAGGAAAATAAGAATTTTTGACGTAAGTTAATTATAAAGAGCCACCTATCATAGGTTACATAAAAAGGTGGCTCAGTTCATAACTTTATTATTCAGTTCATATCTTTATTATCTAGTTCACAACTTTACTATTTCTTTACAACTTTCAACTTGTTTATTTCTTTATTTATTCTACCGTTACTGCCTTCGCAAGATTCCTTGGTTGATCCACATTATATCCTCTATGCACACAGGTATAATATGCTAAAAGCTGTAATACAATTGCTGTTGTAAAAGGTGTTAAGCCATCAGCCACCTTAGGCAATTTAATCTGATAATCATAAGCGGATACCTCCACCTGGGCTTCCCCATTGGTGATTAGGATAACAAAGGCTCCTCTTGCTTTCACCTCTCGTATATTGGATACCATCTTGGAGAATACCTTTCCTTGGGTTGCTATTGCTACAACGGGTACTCCCTCTGTTATAAGAGAAAGTGTTCCATGCTTTAATTCTCCTGCTGCATAAGCCTCTGAATGGATGTAGCTGATTTCTTTTAACTTTATAGAGCCTTCCCAACATAGGGGATAATCAAGTCCCCTACCAATGAAGAATAGATCTTCCTTTAAGGCAATCGTCTTACATATTTCATCTATAGTTTCTTTTAAGCTTAAGGTATTTTCAATGGATGGTATAACTTCTTTTAATTCTTGTAAATACTTAGCACACTTCTCCTCGGTAATGGTTTTACGTACCAGGGCAAATTTATATGTCAGCAGATAGAGACAGGATAACTGGGCTGTATAAGCCTTTGTACTTGCAACGGCAATCTCTGGTCCTGCTTGGGTATAAAGTACATAGTCACTTTCTCTTGCGATGGTAGAACCCTTAACATTAACGATGGAGAGGGTAGTAGCTCCCTCTTCCTTCGCCAAGCGAAGGGCTGCCAGGGTATCCGCTGTCTCCCCTGATTGGGAGATGGTAACTACAAGGGTATTACTATCAATAATTGGATCCTGATATCTAAATTCTGATGCGATCTCTACTACCACAGGAATACGAAGGAGCTTTTCTATTAATACTCTACCCACCATACCTGCATGCATAGCAGTTCCGCAAGCAGTGATAATTACACGATTTACTTTTTCAAATAAGGAATCCGGTATTTGATCCGTAGTAAAATCTACAATACCCTCTTTTTTAATTCTTGGGGTAATGGTTGCATGAATGGACCCAGGCTGCTCATAGATTTCTTTTAACATATAATGAGAATAACCATTCTTCTGGGCTGCTGTAATGTCCCAGTTTACATGAAGCATCTTCGGTGCTATGATCTCATCCTTAAAATTAGTCACTGTAATTTCTTCTTTGGTAAGTCTGGCAATATGGTGCTCTGGAAGAACAAAATAATCCTTAGAATATCCAATTAAAGCCACCATATCTGAAGCAACAATGGCACCTTCCTTAACATAACAAGCCACCAGTGGGCTGGCATTTCTTAGGCAATAGATTACCTCTGGCTCATCTTCAAATAAGATACAAAAAGCATAGGCTCCTTCAATTTTAGCTGCAACCTTCTTGATTGCAGCAATTGCATCTCCTCCATATAGACTCTCAAGAAGCATAGCCACAATTTCTGAATCTGTCTGTGATACAGGAATCCTGCCCGCAGCTCTAAGCTCCATTCCAAGCTCATTATAGTTTTCAATGATTCCATTATGAATTAAGGTAACCTTACCACAGGTATGAGGATGGGCATTGCAATCTGTAACCCCACCATGGGTTGCCCATCTGGTATGACCTATACCACAAGTACCGTGAAAGCCTCCAACCTCTGCTTCCTTATCTATGAGGTCTAATACCTTTCCTGCTGTCTTAAGGGTACGAATACCAGTTTCCTCAAAAAGAGAAATCCCTGCGCTATCATATCCTCTGTATTCTAAGGCTGCAAGACCATCTAATAATATATTTTTAGCCTCTAGGCTTCCTGTATAACCAATAATTCCGCACATACTTCCTCCATTTGGCCGCAAAAGGGCCTTGTTATTCAATTGTCAATGTAGTTTTCCCATGAATTCTCAGCAAAAGAAAGCCTCGCTTAAGATCGAAGTTCTTCTCTATGCCTAATTCATTTACTTGGTTGTGACGCTGTTGTTCTACAGTTACCCGTAGTTTTTTTCGACACATAACATGCCCAAGTGCACGAGAGAGCATCCGCCGAATAATTCGCTAACTCTCTACCTCGTTAACCTCTAAATACCCTACAGTAATAAAAACCCAATAGAGGTGCATGGCGCTAATTTAAACATTTCTGTTAGACAGATCTTGGGTTGATCTAGAATAGTTACCTGAAAAAGCAATCTCAATTTATAATATGCAACTAACCTCCTTTTGTTGTTTTGCTGGGGACTTATGCCCGACTTAGTCCTAAATTCATGTCTATTTCCTCTATGTAATTAAGCAAATCTATGAGAATTGCCATAGCGTTATGTTAGCATTTACTATCTTTAATGTCAATAAAGAGTTTGCCGCAAAATGCAGCAAACTCTTTCCTATTGCCTACTCTCTAACTAGAGAGAATTATATTAAATTTTATATTTACTTAAATCCTCCTGGAAGTTTTGAATCATTAAGTCAAATACATGTATTTGATGGGTAAGCTCATTAATCTGATCCATATAAATAGCCACATTAGAGCTTGCCTCTTCAGTCGCTGCAGAATTCTCCTCTGCAATTGCTGCCAGACTATGCATATTGTCAAACAAGGCGGTAATATTATCTGCTTCTACCTTAAGTTCCTTTGAGGTCTGTATCATTAAATCAGATACTACCTTCAAATTATTATTGGACATACTGGAGCTCTCTACTGCCTGAGTAAGGGAGTTACTCTCATTCTCCAGTACGCTGTACTGGGTATCAATATCACTTACTACACCACCTATGCTACTTACAAATTCTGTTAAGTTTTCGTTAATTTCTGCAACTGCCTTATTGGTCTCTTCGGATAGTCGTCTTACTTCTTCCGCTACTACTGCAAAGCCTTTTCCTGCATCTCCGGCTCTAGCAGCTTCTATAGAAGCATTTAGTGCCAAAAGATTTATCTGCTGTGCGATAGCTGATACAATAGAAACAATTTCAGTAATACCTGCTGCATTCTTTTGCAGTTCGTTACTATTATTTCTTATCATATTGAATTTATTAAGAACATTATTTATTTCCATTGTGGTACTATTTACATTGCGGAAATTATTCTCAAGATTAAGCATTGCTTCTGCTATGTCGTTTTGATTGGTCTGACTTTGATCAGAGATACGCTTAATCTCCATAATACTGTCATTTAGTATTGTTACTGCATTTTCTGTATCCTCTGCCTGTGTGGTTGCAGCAACCGCTACCTCATCTAACACGCCGGTGATATCATTGGAGGTATCCTGCATGGTATGAGCAATTCCGGTAACTGAATGGTTGAAGGTATACATCTCATCAACAATGGCATTAAAGCCTATGAAATCCTTTTGTACGCTTCTCTTCACATCATTAATCCGGTTAAAGATGCTTTCATATTCATCACCTGACTTAACGGACAGGTACTCTACAAAATCATTCTCACTAAGCTTTTTCAGCTCCTGCTTAAGCACCTTCTGAGGTCTATTTAACAAGTAGGAAGATAAAAGGGATGCTAGCAGGGTAGTAATGCCCACCGGTAGTAAACTGATTTTATCCGGTAGAAGGAAAAATGATACAAGGGTAACTGCCAGAGTATTAAAAATCGCGGATTTTAATGTTATGTTTTTAATAAAACCAAGGGACATAATACGGTTAATACGGTATTTCTTTACAAATTGTATTTCATTATCAAAGGTAAGTTTCAGTTTAACTTCCCCTTGTAATTGCTCTAGTACCTCTATCTTTATATTCTCCTTGAAGCAAGCTGCAACTCCATTGATTAAGCCAAAGAGATAATCTTGCATACCTCTCTTGGATCGATAGACAAATAATATTTCATGGGAGGAAAGGGGTGAAACATCTAAAATCGGAGGAACAGCTCCCTTAAATCGTTTCATAACAATAATATGTACATCATTCATAGACTTTAGAAATTGATAAGCGGATGCCTGACGGAAAAATCCTGGGTAGGCTTTACTGAAGGTTTGAATATTTTGTTCACCCATAATTCTCCATATTTCCTGATGATCCTTACCTGTCAATTGACCAACAGTATCTACAATTCCCAAAGCTATTTTATCTTCCACGTCTTGAAGAGGTGTAAATATAACATCATAGGGCAAATTATATGCCTTTAATGCTTGAGTAACAATATCATGTCCAAATAATTCTCTACAGGATTCAATCCATGACGAAACTACAGTACCCTTCATTATCCTTCCTCCTTTGTATTTCTTTGTAAATATTTATATGTTATTATTTTATACTATATTTATAAAAAAAGCAATAAACACTAATATTAATCAGTACTGAAAGGTAAACTTCTTTGGATTTGCCTAATCTCAGCCAAATCAGCAATTGTGGATATCTTTTTACTGATTTGCGTTTTTACAGGCTAGTTATCCACATCACATAGGTAGACTTCTTCTTT
>JAEZTQ010000111.1 GCA_023443625.1 Bacillota bacterium
TCTATTAATGAAAGGTGGAAAATCAATGAAAATGAAACGAATTACTATGCTTCTTTGCATCGCGCTGTTACTGACAATGGTGTTTAGCACAACCGCTTTTGCAGCAGGAACAGGCGATGTTGCCGGAGCGATTGAAGGGACATGGACTACTGCATCCCAGCAGATTAAAACAGTAGTTAATAAGGTTGTGTTTCCTGCAATTGACCTTATACTTGCGGTGTTTTTCTTTGCCAAACTAGGCACAGCTTATTTTGATTATCGCAAGCACGGTCAATTTGAATGGGCGGCTCCGGCAATTTTATTTGCTTGTCTTGTGTTTACCTTAACAGCCCCCTTATATATCTGGCAGGTGCTGGGGATGTAATTCTCGGATTATGTTCGTGAACAACTTGAAAAAGTAGATTTTTCTAACTTAGCAGAAAGGAGGCTGAAGAAAAATGTTTATATGGGATTTTGTCGCCGACACAGTCCTCGGTCAGATTGTAGATTGGATCTACGGTCAAATCGTTGGATTTCTCGGCGATTTTTTTATGCAGATGGGAAATATGGGAGCCGAACTGTTCGAGATGACATGGGTGCAATCCATTGTGCTGTTCTTCTCGTATCTTGCATGGGCTTTGTATGGCGTAGGGCTTGTGGTTGCCTGCTTCGAGTGCGGCATTGAATACCAATCCGGACGAGGAAGCATCAAGGATACCGCACTCAATGCCATTAAAGGTTTTATGGCAGTTGGTCTGTTTACCACTGTCCCGGTAGAGCTTTATAAGCTGTCGGTATCTTTACAGGGCAGCTTTACTGCAGGAATTACCGGACTTGGTACGGATTTTAGCACCGTTGCCAGCAGTATTATTACTTCTCTTAAAGACGCCGGAGGCTTAGAGCAGGCGATGACATCAAATGTGTTCGGAGGTTTAAATGCAATTACTAGCCCGATCATGATGATATTTATTCTGATCCTGATGGGTTATGCCGTCATTAAAGTGTTCTTTGCAAATCTTAAGCGCGGCGGCATACTGCTTATTCAGATTGCAGTCGGTAGTTTATATATGTTCAGTGTTCCCCGTGGGTATATTGATGGTTTTGTATCTTGGTGCAAGCAAGTCATTGGGCTGTGCCTAACTGCATTTTTGCAGGCAACTGTTCTCATCGCAGGGCTCATGGTAGTAAAAGACCATGCCCTGCTTGGATTAGGGCTGATGCTTGCAGCCGGTGAAATTCCTCGTATTGCAGGACAGTTCGGGCTTGATACCTCAACCAAAGCAAACCTTATGGGAACGGTATATGCGGCACAGACTGCAATAAATATGACCAGAACGGTGGTGCAGGCGGTGGCGAAATGATGGAGAATAGGCTCATATATATCGCATCACCTTATGCCGGAGATGTAGAAAAGAATGTGGAATTTGCCAAGGCTGCCTGCCGTTACGCTATGGAACAAGGATGCACTCCGATGGTTGTGCATCTTTTGTATCCTCAGTTTTTGGATGATAGCAATCCGGAGGAACGAGCTACCGGACTGGCGATGGGGCATCAGGTGCTTTCCGTATGCAATGAACTGTGGGTGTGTGGCAACCACATATCCAGCGGCATGGAGTCAGAAATTCAAGAAGCTAAAAGAATGGGCATTCCGATTCGAAATGTGACAGAAGAACAAATACAAGGAGGAAATGTCATGAGTAAAAAATATGGGGTTTGGGCGGTGCGCAGTGCTAATTCGGTATGCGGTGCTGCCGAGAGCTAGTGCAAGCATGAAGGCAAGCCGATGGAGTTTGAAAGTAGAGAACAGGCATCTAAGTATGCCAAATCGCTTAATGAAAAACCTACGTACTTTGAATGTGCATTACTACCCAAAAGAAATGGAGCCTGAACTTGCTCCGGTTTCTGATATGGGAATGAAAATGTAAAGGAGGCTGTAAATGTATATTTATCCTGACAACTTAAGAGCAAAAGCAACGTTGTGGTTGTGGCAGCTTCGGGATATTGGAGTAATTGGTGTAGGGGCTTTGCTCTCTGTACTAGCACTTACTCAGCTCGGATTTGTACCGCCCATTGTGGCAACTGCGGTCTATGCCTTTTTAACGATACGCTTTGAGGACACAAGTATTCTGGATTTTATCCGTTATGCCTGTGCCTTTTTTATTGGGAAACAGCAAATTTATGAATGGAGGTACACCGAATGAGCAGAAAAGAAAAAAATAGCTGCAATTCATCTACGAAACAGATGGATAAGCGGAAAGCATCCACAAGACAGCTCATTGGCACAAAGACAATCACAGATTATAGCCTGCAAACCTATGGGCAGGGTGAGCTGGTGTATTTCATTATCAAGCCAAGCAATATCTCTGTGCTTTCCGAAGCTAGTATCAGTGCAAGAATTTATGCCCTTATGACGGTATTGAAAGGGATTGCTGAAATTGAAATGCTGTGCCTCAACTCCAGAGAAAACTTTGAGGATAACAAGCGGTTCCTTCGTGAACGTATGGAGCAGGAGCAGAATCCAGTGGTGCGGAAGCTTCTTGAAAAAGACTTAGTATTCCTCGATCAGATACAGGTGCAGATGGCTACGGCAAGAGAATTTCTCATCTTAATCCGCCTTAAGAATGAGAAAGAAAAAGAGGTGTTTCCTTATCTTTCTCGTATTGAAAAATCTCTTAAAGAACAGGGCTTTACTGTAAAGCGAGCTGAGAATGAGGATATCAAAAGACTGCTGGCTGTTTACTTTGAGCAGAACGTGACAACAGAAAGGTTTGAAGATTTTGACGGAGAAAGATGGGTGATTTTGAATGATTAAAAACAGAAAAGAAACAATGGGAGTGGAGCCGGACAATGTACGTATTCAAGAGTTCCTCGATATGATCGCCCCATCGGTAGTGAAATTTAATACTGACCATTTCATCTGCGGTAACACTTACCGCTGTGTTTGGGCACTCCGAGAATACCCGACTGCTACCGAAGAGCAGGCAATCCTCCGTCACCTTGGAGAAAAAGATGGCATTACCTTACGCATTTACACCCGTCATGTGACTCCGGTGGAAGAAAAGAAAATCATCAGCAATGCGGCAAATAAGAACCGCATGAATCAGTCCAATACAAACGACTTACAGCAGACCGTTATGGCTGAAAGTAACCTGCAGGATGTGGCAACCATCGTAGCCCAGATGCACAGAAACCGTGAACCGCTTCTGCATGCTGCTGTTTATCTGGAGTTATCAGCTTATGATCTCGACCAGCTCAAGCTGTTGCAGACGGAGGTGCTGACAGAATTAATTCGTAGCAAGCTTAACGTGGACAGGCTGATGCTTCGCCAGCAGCAGGGATTTCAGTGCGTAATGCCCAGCGGATACAATGTGTTTCGTGACCAATTCGAGCGGGTGCTGCTGGCTTCCAGTGTCGCAAATCTCTATCCATTTAATTATTCGGGCAAGACGGATGGCAACGGTTTCTATGTTGGCAGAGATAAGTTTGGCAGTAATGTGCTTGTCGATTTCAATAAGAGAGCAGATGACAAAACAAATGCTAATATCCTCATTCTCGGAAACAGCGGTCAGGGCAAGAGTTATCTATTAAAGCTCATCCTTTGCAATTTGAGAGAATCCGGTATGAATGTGTGTGCATTAGATCCCGAAATGGAGTACGAGGATCTCACCAATAACCTTGGCGGTTATTTTATTGATTTGATGTCCGGCGAGTACATCATCAATGTGTTAGAGCCGAAAACTTGGGATGAAAATGGCAGCCCCAATGATCCCGATGCGCCACAGACATTCCGCATCAGCAGCAAGCTTAGTCAGCATATATCATTTCTAAAGGACTTTTTTAGAACTTATAAGGACTTCAGTGACAGAGAAATAGACACCATTGAGATTATGTTGCAGAAGCTCTATAGCAAGTTTGGGATTACCGATACCAGCAACTTTGACCGATTAAAAGCAACGGACTATCCTATTCTTTCTGATCTTTACGCTTTAATTGAAGAAGAGTACAAGTCCTATGACGAGAGTCACCGCCAGCTTTATACGGTAGAGCTACTGCAGAATATTTTGCTGGGCTTGCATTCCATCTGCAAGGGTGCGGAGTCAAAATTCTTTGATGGGCATACCAACATCACCGACAGCAGTTTTATAACTTTTGGAGTAAAGGGATTATTACAGGCATCCAAGAGTTTGAAAAATGCTTTGCTGTTTAATATTCTGTCCTTTATGAGCAACGAACTTTTGACACACGGAAATACCGTAGCCAGTATCGATGAGTTTTATCTCTTTTTAACTAACCTGACTGCAGTGGAATATGTCCGTAACTTCTCTAAGCGTGTTCGTAAAAAGGACTCGGCAGTAATTATCGCATCACAGAATCTGGAGGACTTCAACATCGAGGGTATCCGGGAATATACAAAGCCTCTGTTCTCTATTCCAACGCATCA
>JAEZTQ010000075.1 GCA_023443625.1 Bacillota bacterium
CTCCTCCACCTGCACGAGACCGCTGTAGTCGTAGACCTCGGTGATCGTCGGCGGCTTCTCGAAGTTGTAGAGCGGCGGAGGCGTCGGCGCCTGCCACTCGAGCGAGCTGCCACCCCACGGGTTGCGCGCAGCGCGCGCACCGGTCGTACGCGACATCACGAGGTACACGACGATCACGAACAGCGAGATGCCGAGGACGAACGCGCCGACCGTCGACAGCTGGTGATAGATCTGGAAGTGCGGGTCGTAGTCCCAGTACCGGCGGGGCATGCCGCGCGAGCCCATGATGAACTGCGGCAAGAACGTCAGGTTGAACCCGAAGAACACGCCGAGCGCGCACAGCTTCGCGAGGCCCTCCGGGTACATGCGCCCCGTGAACTTCGGCCACCAGTAGTGGAGCGCGCCGAGGAACGCGACGAGCGTCGAGCCCATCATCACGTAGTGGAAGTGGGCGACGACGAAGTACGTGTCGTGCAGGTTGATGTTGACCGACAGGATCCCGAGGAAGAGCCCGGTCAGGCCGCCGATCGTGAACAGCAGCAGGAACGACAGCGCGTACAGCATCGGCGTCTTGAGCCGGATGTCACCCTTGTAGAGGGTGGCCACCCAGTTGAAGACCTTGATCGCCGAGGGGATGCCGACCGTGAACGTCAGCGCGGAGAACACCATGTTCGCGAGCCGGCTCTGGCCCGACACGAACATGTGGTGCCCCCACACGAGGAACGACAGCAGCGCCAGCGACACGCTCGAGTACGCGACGAAGCGGTAACCGAACAGCGGCTTGCGCGAGAACGTCGACATGATCTCGCTGATCACGCCCATCGCCGGGATGATCATGATGTAGACGGCCGGGTGCGAGTAGAACCAGAAGAAGTGCTGGAACAGCACCGGGTCGACACCGAGCGTCGGGTCGAAGATGCCGATCCCGAAGAAGCGCTCGGCGCCGAGCAGCGCCACCGTGATGCCGAGGACGGGCGTCGCGAGGACCTGCATGATCGCCGTCGCGTACATCGCCCACACGTTGAGCGGCATCTGGAACCAGCCCATGCCCTGCGGCCGGAACTTGTGGATCGTGACGATGAAGTTCAGGCCGGTGAAGATCGACGAGAACCCGAGGATGAACACGCCGATGACGGCCATCAGCACCGGGGTCTTCGAGTCGAGGCTGTACGGGGTGTACAGCGTCCACCCGGTGTCGAGGCCGCCGAACGGGATCGCGACCACCAGGAACATCGCGCCGATGATCCAGAGATAGAACGACGCCAGGTTCATCTTCGGGAACGCGACGTCGGGCGCGCCGAGCTGGATCGGCATCATGATGTTGCCGAGCGCCGCGGGGATCCCGGGGATGATGACGAGGAACACCATCACCGCGCCGTGCAGCGTGAAGAACTTGTTGAAGGTGTCCTGCTCGACGATCGTCTTGCCGAGGCCCCAGAGCTCGATGCGCACCAGCAGCGCGAACGCGCCGCCGACGAGCAACGCGACCAGGATGCCGTACAGGTACATCATCCCGATCCGCTTGTGATCGAGCGTGATGAGCCAGCTCTTCAGCCCCTTGGTGACATTCAGGAAGTCGGGCTCGTTGACCGGCCCGTCTTGCCACTTATCGGTCTTGTTCGTGGTCGCCATGGGACACCTACTCGAGCGCCTTGATGAAGGCGATCAGGCCTTCGATCTCTTTCTCTTTGAGCTGCCCGTCGAACGAGGGCATCGACGGCGGGAAACCGGGACGTGACTTCGCCTGCGGATACAGCAGCGACTCGCGCAGGTAGTTCTCGTCGACGGTGACCGTCGAGCCGTCCGCCATCTGCGCGGGCTTGCCGAAGATGCCCTTGAGCGTCGGACCGACGCGCGTCGAGCCGTCGGTCGAGTGGCAAGCCACGCAGCCCTTCTTCTCGAACAGCATCGCGCCGAGCTTGTCGGGCTCCATGTTCGACGAAGCCGCCGCCTTGTCCGCGAGGTACTTCTCGTAGCCGCCGGGCTCGTGCACGACGACGACCGCGCGGCGGCCATCCTGCGTGCGCCCCATCTGCGAGTGGTCCGTGCCGCAGTACTCGGCGCACGCGAGCCGGTACGTGCCGGGCTTGGTCGCGTTGAACCACGCGTACGTGTACCGCCGCGGCACGATGTCCTGCTTGGTGCGGAACGCCGGCACGTAGAACGCGTGCAGGACGTCGCGCGACGTCATCACCAGGCGCACCGGGGTGTTGACCGGCACGTGGAGATCCGAGTCCTCGACGCCGTTGGAGTGCGTGAAGCCCCAGGCCCAGCGCCAGGCCTGGACCTGGACCTCGACGGCCTTCTGCGGCGGCGTGACGAGGTCGACGTACGAGCGCCAGCCGAAGTAGAACAGGAACACGGTGATGATCGTCGGGATCACGGTCCACGTGATCTCGAGGACGTCGTTGTGACCCGCGCTCGGCTCCGCCTTGTGGCCGGGACGGCGGCGGTACTTCCACACGAAGTAGACCACCGCGATCGTGATGCCGACGAAGAAGAAGATGCTCAGCCCGAGCACCGCGAGGAACATCATGTCGGAGTCGTCGGCGGCGGAGTTCACGGCCTTCGCCACCCACAGCGTGCCCTC
>JAEZTQ010000010.1 GCA_023443625.1 Bacillota bacterium
TCGGCAACACGCTGCACAAGCTGGAGCTTTGCCACTTCCAATGATAGATACGATGTAAAAGGCTTGCTGGTGCTTGCTGAGACAAGCGACAGTGAAGACCCCATCGACGAGGACAGCTTTTATGTGGTTTCCCCCGCCGGTGCCATCGGCTTATGTGAGGACGGCGAGGACATCGACTGGCTGTTTCTGTCCAATAATGCACCGAATGAGGATTTGCCGCTCACATACCAAGCTGCCCCGCAGATAAGATTCTGCTCCAAATGCGGCGCTCCCGTCGTTCCAGCCGCACGTTTTTGCGGAAAGTGCGGCAATAGACTATGAGACATCTTTGAATAATACAGAAGAATTCTAAAATGTGGCATAATAGTTAAGACGAACAGGCAGTTTTACCTGCTGTCTGTTCGTCTTTTATATCATTCTTTTTTCCGTATTCAGTTTACCCTGACCCTCGGTTCACAAGTTGTCTTTATGGCTACTTGTATTTACGGCCACGGTATTATTTTTTTGCACACTCGCTTCGCTCGGCGCAGTATAATATTGTTAAAATATTATATAATTTAATAATTTCTCGAATAAACATGTAATTTGACGAAGGCTGGAGATAGAGGAAAGAGATAAGTAGTAAAAGTATAAAAAGCACACCTTATAATAAAAACGGATACTTTTTTGGCCTCTCTTTTTTGCTATGATGCAAAAAGGAGGGGTGTTTTCTTTTTTTATTTGGGTACAGAAATCGCCCTTATGAAATATTATAAGGAGGAATCGCAATGAGAAGGATGGCAAACAGATGTAGCAGACGTGTATTTGCAGCCCTGTTGGCAGCGGTACTGACTATGCAGCCGATGGCAGCGGTACATGGCAGTGAACCGGCAAGTACCGCTGCTGTAGTACAGGAAGCGGCAGATGCCGAAGGGGGGACTGTATCGGAGAGCAGCAATGGGGAAGCGGGAAAGAGTGATGTGAATGAAACTACACCCGTAGATGCACAGCCGGAAGGCGGCAACACATCGAGTGAACTGTCAGAAAATACTGACATACCGGAGACACAACCAAAGGAGAGTGAAGTTCCGGGCGTATTGCCGGAAGAAGGTGAAGTACCGGATGCATCACCGGGAGAGAACGGAGCCGTGGATGGACAGCCGGGAGAAGAGGATGATTCTCTGAATGAAGAGCTCGAAAAGGATGAAGAGATAGATATTCCCTTGGAGGAAGACGGGCTGACAGATAAAAAGGAAACGATGGAGAATGGGGATGCATCCATCGAAACCTTTGCGGGGCTTCTGTCATCAGGGAAAGGGATAAATCTTGAGACGGCTAAGACAGAACTGTATGTAGGAAATGATTGGGCAGGGGCAAACGCGTCCCATACCGAGGAAGGGCAGAAGGTGACGATTCAGGCGGCTAACTATGGCTATAATGGCGAATGGGGACTGCAATATATGGTTATGGAACTGCCGGTTAAAAACAAGGTTACTTATAAAGTAGAGTTCGATATTATCTCTTCTGTCGATAAGAAAGTAGTAGTGAAGTTGGATGGTGAGGGATTCATTATGGAGACCATCGAGTTAAAGGCGAATGAATCCTACCATTATAACAAGGAAGTGGCCGCAGGGGAGTTTGCGGATAAAACATTGTATTTTGCTATGGGAGCGATGGGAGAAGCAGAAGCAAATCTTGCCGGTACTATGGAAATTGCAGATATTACACTGACTGAGAAGCTGGCACCTGCTCCGGCGGTAGAAATAGCAGTGAACCGGGAAGGCACTCAGATCTGTTTCCAGCAGGATGTTTCCGCGGATCGTGAATCTGCCAAAGTATTCTATGGAATATTCGACAATAAAGCGGCAGCAGAGGCGGCGGCAAGTGATCCGGACAAGGGAGCGCCTAATACCCTGGATATGGGGAAATTAACAAATGATAATTGGGAAGCGGTTGTGGAAGGGCTTAGCCTGAAGGGCGGACAAGCCATTGCCTACTATTTCCGGAATACAGATATAAGCAGTGCGGTGACAGATACAGAGCGGAAGGTTTATGAGTTTGCGCCCTTTGTAGCGAAGGATTATACCGTAGATAAATTGAACCGTGCCGATGAGGGATATAAGTTGATTTGGAACGATGAATTCGATGGTACGCAGTTGGATATGTCCAAGTGGTCCTTCCAGATCGGAACGAAAGATCCTAACGGCGGTCCGGATAACTGGGGAAATCAGGAGAAGCAGTATTATACAGATTCCAATCATGAATTGGCGGATGGTAAGTTGAAAATCACTGCGAAGAAAGAGAATAAGGAGGGGATGTCCTATACCTCCACTCGTATTCGCACCAAAACAGATGAAGGTGAGACTCTTTTCGCGACCAAGTACGGAAGGGTAGAGGCGAGAATGAAGCTGCCTGTGGGTGAAGGATTATGGCCGGCCTTCTGGATGCTTCCTGAGGATACTTCAATTTATGGTACGTGGGCTGCCTCGGGAGAAATTGATATTATGGAGGCAAGAGGACGTGTGCCGGGAGAAGTCGGCGGAGCCATACATTATGGATCGCAGTGGCCGAATAATATTTTCTCGGGTAAGAGTTATTCTTTTGATACGACAGAAACGGATATTAGCGGTTACCATCTCTACAGTCTGGATTGGGAACCGGGAAAACTTACATGGCTTGTAGACGATGTGCCATACTATACTACTTCCAACTTCTGGAGCAAAGGGGAAGGAAATGCCGAAAACTATACTTATGGAGCGCCTTTTGATGTTCCTTTTTACGTTGTTTTCAATCTGGCGGTGGGAGGAACCTATGATCAGGCGGCAGATCTTAGTAAGGCCAGCTTTCCGTCCAGCATGGAAGTTGACTATGTAAGAGTTTACCAGAAGGAAGCAGGCTATCAAGAGGACGGATTAGAACAGCCTGATATGGATAAGGACACAGAAGCCTTCAAAAGTGCGGCTTATCAGCCCAGGGGTGAGGACGGAGATTACCTTGGTGATAAGCAAATGTCCACCCTTAAGACAGTGACTGAGGTGAATCCTGAAGATACAGATTGGCAGTTCTTTGTAGGAAGTGACTTTGGGGGAGAGGCGACCTGTGGCGTAGAGGCAGTAAACGGCAGTAATATGGCAAAGATAGATATTACCAAGGGTGGAAGTCAGAATTATGCCATACAGCTAATCAAACATTTCCCGGCAGCGAGAGGTTATACTTATGAGATCAGCTTTGATGCCAAGGCGTCTGTGGCAAGGAATATTATAGTAAAACCGGCGGGAGATGCGGATAATGGATGGTCTGCATATGGAACGAATTATGATGCGGCATTGACCACCCAGATGCAGCACTTTACCCATCGATTTACTATGGATAAGGACTCTGATCCTACAGCACGTCTGGAATTCAATCTTGGGCTGAATACGGGAACTGTATGGATCGGTAATGTAACGGTTAAGCAGGTGGAGGTGGAGGTGAAGGATCCCACGGATATTCCCAAGATACCTCTTGCCGACGGCAATCAGATTTACAATGGAAGTTTCGATCAGGGAACAGGCCGATTAGGTTACTGGTATCTGCAGGATGCGACAGCACGTGTGGTATCTGCAGCATATAATCACAAAGCGGTTATTACCGCTACGGGAGAAAATCCCAGATTGTACCAGACAGGAATGGAGCTTTTGCAGTCCGACCAATATCGTTTTGAGATGGAGCTTAGCAGTGAAAAGGATACAAGTTTCCAGGTGGCCTTCGTCAGCAAGGATGAAAGCAAGACTTACATGAAGGAAAGCTTCGCCTATAAAGCAGCAGAGGGCATTAAGAAATATGAAGTAAACTTCGCGATTCCCAAGGGAGTGACAGATAAGGAAGGAAAGTTTCTTCTAACCTTGGAAAAGGGCAGTACGGTTACCGTGGACAATATCCGCCTGACTCGTACGACCAAGAATAATGTAATCATCGACTATACCGGTGTAGATATGAAACCGGTCATATGGCCCTCTGCGGAATGGAAAGGGCATGATCAAAGCGATGGAGATCATAAGTTCACCAATCAAGATGGGCAACTAACCATTCAAGCGACAACGGCTGATATTAATTACCAGAGGATGCTGTTACACCCGGTATCGATTACTAAGGGAATTGACTATAAGCTTAAGTTCCAGGCTAAGTCCGATCTGGGAGATACCTATGAAATGTCGGTGCAAGAGGATAACACTTGGGCAGAGGCACTCCATGAAACCATCGATACCACGAAGGAATGGAAGGATTATGAGTTCACCTTTACTTCAAATATGACGAATGGAGGCAATCCGATTCTTCTGAAATATCTACTGTCCGGCAGAAATGTGGGTGAGGGTAACTTTTATCTGAGGAATGCAACGATGGAAGTTTTGGCAGCGGATAGCGGTTGCAAGGAGGTTCCGGCAGATGCGGTAAGCGCCGGAGGCCGATTGATAAAGGGGAAGGACTTCTCTATAAAGCTGAAGGAAGGGGAATGGAAGGAAGCGTTCCTGAAAGCAATCGAGGATGAGAAAGCAATAGTTATGATAAATTCGATGTCTTTGAATGCACGCATCGGCTTGGATAAGTGCTTGAACGCGGATAAGACTAGCTTTACAATACCTGCAGAATACCTGAGCCAAGCGGATAATTACCGCATAGAGATTGCAGTAGAAGGCTACACGAATCTGGTACTTCTGGTTAAGACAGCGACGGCAGGAGCGACGGTAGAAG
>JAEZTQ010000088.1 GCA_023443625.1 Bacillota bacterium
GAGCATTGTTTTGCCATGCTGTCAAGGGCGGCGGTAGCATGCCAAAAAACTATATCTAGCAATTTTCAAGGTTCTGAATGAGCCTATTTTTTAGGCTACGGGTTTTCATACGTTACTTTACACTACCGAACGGTCATTACTTGCTCTTAATATGTCAATAAACCAATCCGTTTCCGGATAAGGCATTTCAGGATTAAGGGCAATCATTTCTACATAGGCTTGTATAGAAAGCCAAAATGCCATTGTTAAAGCCATAGGATTTCCCCTACGAATGCTTCCTTGATGTTGACCTTCTTCAATAGTAATAACTGATTTTGTAATAACATCATTTTGTTTTAGTGCTTCTTTTATATGACTGGGTAAGTTTTGATTACGCTGTGCTTGACTTATTAGAATAAATAATTCTGCATAATAATGTTCCGATTTAACCATATCAAAAATATGATTTGTTGATTTAACAAAGAAATCAATAGGTGTATCATATTGTGGAAAGTATTGTCCAGTACGCCCTGATAGTGCAATGTTAATTAATTCCTCATGTAAAAGTTCAACTGATTTAAAATAGTGGTATAGCAGACCAAGGCTCATTCCTGCCTTTTCTGCAATATCGTTTATTTTTGTTGCTTCATAACCTTTGCGAATGAAAAGATGCAGACCTGCTTTCAAAATATCTTGTCTTCGCTGCTCTTTTTGTTCATTTCTTTTTGTCAACTCATGCTCCTCCAATTTTATTAAAAATAATTTCATTGAAAATATTTTTAATAAAATATATCATCTTTCAATAGTAAAGTCAATGGCATTAATTAATGTACACTAAACGAGCTAAAAACCTTAAATCTCCGGATAACCCAAAGGGGTTATTTAATTGTCAGCATAAATGGAGCACAATAGCTTTATTAGCTGTTGTACTCCATGGAAAAAGATCTATCTGGAAGAACATATTTAAAAAATTTTAAGATTTTTCAATTTTAAAAATAGAGTATGGTTATTTATTCCATAGTATGGTAATATAACTATCATTTAACTTTTTTCGTCATTTTATTCTTTATAATGTATTGATTCATGGAATACTATAAAGTGGATTGGATGGATATTTTTAAAAAATTTATGACTTACCAACATTATATGGAGTAAATGAAATGATATCACCAAGTGAATTCGTGAAGAAATGGAAGACAATATGGAAAGAAGCATTATTTGGAGATATAAGTATCTTGGCAGGATTACTGAAAATAAGCACGATAAGAAGGTTTTGGACGAATACCTTGATAAGGAGAAATAGGGTGTGATGAAATAGTAAAGTAAGGGGCAAATGTATGGACTATTATGTTTTTAATGAAAATAACTGCCGGCAAAAAGTGACTGACGAACAACTGGATACTGCATTTTTGCAAAAGGATGAGTTACCGGTACACATCATTGCGGGGATGGGGGCAGCGAAAGCAGTCAAATACCTTCCCAGACTGAAGGAAGCGCTTTATTATGAAAAGCGGAGATCAAGACACGAAGCGATATACAGTATATTTGGTATTGAGGACAAGGAAGTTATTTCGATTTTAAAACAAAAAGAGAGCTGCTTAACTGTGGAGGAGTTAAATGCCGATGGGAGTGAGAAAGCTTTTCTTCAAGCTTTGATCATACGTCTTGAGGGTGGCTCAAGTGCTGTTAGGACGGCGTTTTTTGATCCTTGTGTAAATACTCTTGTAAGATACCGAATTATGTTTATGTATTACTCCCATTTCACTATGGTACTTGAGGATCTTCACTTTTTGATCGATGCTTTGGAAGCCTTCGCTCGTAGAGAAGAAGGCTGGATTCAAGCATTGAATAAGGATGATTATACAGATGCTGTTATTCAAGGAGTCGAAGCTGTAAGTAAGGCTATGGAAAGTTATAATTTGCTGGAGCATTTATCCTGTGATTATTATAGCAAATTAGCTGTAACAGGTAAAAAATTATTAGAAATGAAGCTGGATCCTATTGTGAAGGAAACGATTGCAGAATTTTCAAAAGGATTACCACCTTCCTATGCCTATTCCATGCTTGAGCCTATTATGAATGGTAAAGCGAGGGGGGATGTTAAAAGAGAGCTTAATAAGTCCCTTGCATTTCTGGCGAAGATGAGAGAGAAAAAAGAGGAAAAAGAGGAATAGAAGAAAAAGAAGAAAAAGAAGAAAAAGAAGAAAAAGAATATCTTGATTTGGAGGAAAGCAAAATGGAAACTGAGAAATGTGTCAGAACGTCCATAAGTCTGGAACAGCTATTTAAATTGGATACTGATTTGCTCGAGGAATATGACCTATATGTCAAAGAGGATATGGTAGAATTTGATAAAAATACAATCGTGTACTTAGATGATCCTCTGGATGTAGATGATGATACGGAGGATGAAATTTATCCAAGCTTTGCAGAGGAGCTTGATTTACAATGGCTTTTATCTGGTCAGGTTATTAACGATATTATTGTAAACACACAGCATCAATTACCCAATCCTACTGTGAAGGATTATATTATAAACTTAATTTATTATAATGAAAACGATTGCTTTTTTACTTTTTAATCCATGAGGCATCAATTTCGTTTCATCAAGCGTGCACGTAGGGAATGCATAATGTCGCTATAGGAAAGGCAACCATTACAGCCTCTGTAAATAAAAAGGATTATAAGTGTACTGTCACTGTAAAGAGGGAAAGCAGTATCAAGCCTCTTGAGGATATAGTAAAAGATATCAAGACAAATTATGGTACAGATAAAGTGTGTAAATTACTAAGTGATGAATTCGATATGGGAAAGGAAAAAAATAATGAATAACATAAACAGAGATATAAGCATTGACATAGATGGTTTGGGAGTTGCACTTTACTCTCCGGGTATGGTAACAGATATTGCAGTCGGAAATAATTTTTTGATGCAAGAGTTTAATCATCCTGCTGATATTGGAGAGCACATACGAAAAGGTGATATAACTGCTTTCTGCACTGGGACACCCGGACAATTTGAACTGCGCTTTAGAAGTGGATATCCCGATGAAATCATAAACAAGGAATATCCTGTATCTATACGACTTGGACTTCAAGTTAAGGGCGGAAAAATCCATGTTATTGATTTGTATTGGCTTATGGAATTTACCACAGAATGTCCGCAGGAACAAGTAATAGAAGTCAAAGATGGCTTCTATCATATCACGGCACTCACCAGAAAGCCGAATTCCGGAAGGTGGGGAGATAATCAGTCAATCTTTATCTATCTCAATGAACTCCCCGAAATGCCAGAATTAGCATGGGATGGGGCACCACCATTGTTTACTGAATAGTGGAAGCTTATGAGCATTTGCTTCCCGGAGTTTGGACAGTATCTCTATATATGCTGTGAGGAAAGATAGACAAGGAAATTGCTGTATACTTTTATTGTATTTCTATTAAAAAAGTTAGGAGAGTAAAATATGTCTCTAGATAGATTAATAAATGTATTAAAGCCTCCAGCGAATCCAACAAAGACTGGTAACATTATAGGATGGTCTGAATTGGAGACTGCGCTAGGAGTATCCTTACCCCAGGATTATAAATATTATATTAGCACTTATGGCACCGGCGGGATTGATAATTTTATTTGGGTTCTAACTCCATTTGATCAGGATGAAAATGTTAATTTTCTTGTACGTTCAGAAGTGATTCGAGAGGCTTATCTGGAATCGAAACAGCAATTCCCTGAGGATTTTAAACATTGCGTATTTCCGGAAGTCGGAGGAATCCTTCCGTGGGGGTATACAGACAATGGTGATGAGCTTTATTGGAAGACAAATGAAGATGAAAAAATGTGGACAACTATAATCTATGAAAGCAGGTCATCGCAGTATTATGAATATCCAATGTCTATGACAGAGTTTTTATTTGGGATCGTATCAAGAAATCTGGTGTGTGATGCTTTTCCAGAAGATTTTCCATGTGAAGACCCTGAATTTCTATCGGTGGATGTTGAGTAGGGGGGGATATTTATCTTATCCTATGGAAGGTTTGGTTTTACTTTGTTCAATTAGGTCAAATCAGAAATGGTGTAAACGAAAATGCAGTTCACTGGAAAGTCAAAACTGCTTTTTCGTTTACACCATCATCATTGATTATATTTTAACTGTTGCAGTAAGTATATCATCATCTACAGCGGCCCTTGTTTCTGCATTTCCTTCTTGGGGGAATTATAAAGTTGCAATATCATTATTATGTGTCGCATTTATAACATTAATTAATCTAAGAGGAGCAAGAGAGGCATCCAAGATTTTTGGTTTGCCAACTTACATTTTTATTTTCTCTATGATAGCACTTATTGCTACCGGATTTTTTAAGTTCGTAACAGGATCATTAACACCTATTTCTTATAGCACTCCAATCTTACCTGCAGAGACTGTTCAATAGTTGAAGCATTCCTTAACTAGAGCCACGTGGTCATGGAAATAATTAATTTAACCTTGAGTGAAGATGCTGAAAATTTTATGCCGTTTCAACTTTTTTGTAATAAAGCATATTGCGTCTATTCAAAAATGAGCTTTGAAAATGAAAGGATAAAATATGGAATTATATCTATGTGGGCAAAAGTGCATGGTATAGCTGCAGTTTTCATCAATAAAAAACATTGTAAAGGATTTTGAGTGGGAAGATGTATTGGATAAAATATTGGTTGATTAAAAAAGAAAGGTAAAGATTATGTGGGTTTTAGGATTCGCAACCTTATATTAAGCGAAGATTGAGCATACGGTAATATGGGATATAATACCAAGATATGAAAAATTATTCCTTATTACATAATAAGATAATTGTTGTATGGGCCACTGGCTCAAATCCAGGAAGAAAAGAAAGTTTAAGATAACCAAAATGAAAAACAGTAAAGTAAAAAAGAAATATATGATATAATAAAAAAAATCACCTATGAAATTTACATTGAAATTTTGAGAAGCAAGGGGGGAAAACAATTTGATTATTAAAAATGACAAGCAATTCAATATGTTTCCCTCACATGTGGGGCTGAGAAAATATATTCTATATTACAACATCATATTTCCAGCGTGGGATACCTTCATGGCTCACTATACACTTATGCCTAATGCTTGTGGAACATTGTCGCTTGCCTTCGATGGAACCGCTGTAATTGCTGAACTATGGGGAGCATCTCTAACCCCTTTTTTGTTAGGGATGGAACCTAATAGTTACCATGTCCTATTGCTTATTCAACTTTCACCCTATGGTTTGTATCAAATCACACGCCAGAGCCAAGCGGAGTTTGCGGACAAGCGCCTTTTGCTTGCAGACATCGACAAGGAGCTTTTCAATTCCTTGCACCAAGCCTTTGTAATGTCTAAAACCGTAATAGAATTGGTAAATACTTGCGATAAAATTTTACATAAGCGTATGGAAAATCACGTTGTTTCGGATGCTTTGTTATTAGCGTCCACAGTGATTTCTGATAGTCATGGACAAGTACAAGTGAAAGAAGTTGCCCGACAATCCGGTTATAGCGAGCGACAGCTAAACCGCTTGTTTCTTACACAAATCGGAATGAATATTAAAAACTATTCACGTTTAACCCGCTTTAACTATGTGTTAAAGCACATGGGGACATCGCCTTGCTTTTTTGCCGCATTGTCACAACAAGCCGGATATTTCGACCAAGCTCATCTTGATAAAGATTTCAAAGCGATTAGTGGTATTACCCCTCAAAAATATTTGAAAATCATGTCGGATTTTTACTATGACGGAATGGAGATATACGATATAATTTCCTCAAAGGAGGAATGAAAAATGAAATATCAAGGTTGTCTTTTAGCGGTTAAGGATATATCCGCTTCTAAGCATTTTTATGAAAAGGTGCTTCATCAAAACGCCATAATGGATATTGGCGTACATGTAACCTTTGAGGGCTTTTCTCTGCAACAAGGATATGCTGAACTCGTTGGATTAGCAGTCGATAGTGTGAAAAAACAGTCACACAACTTTCAAGTTTATTTTGAAGTAGAGGATTTAGACAAAGTGTATGCCGAAATGAAAAGCATATCCGACTTGCAATGGGTACATGAAATAAAGGAATACCCGTGGGGGCAGCGTGACATTCGGGTATATGATCCGGACAAGCATATTGTGGAGATTGCAGAGGATATGAATACCGTTATCAAACGCTTTTTTAGTCAGGGCATGTCGGCTGAGGAAGTTGCCAAGCGCACTATGTTTCCCCTGGACGTCGTGAAGCAGTATGCGTCGTACTTTGATAAATGACACATGACGGTTTGGTAAGTCAAAGCCGCTATTTTGCTCTGAACATATAAAGAATTATAACGAAATGGGTGTTGAGCCTTGTTTACGCCAATAAACCCGACAAATAAGGGAGGATGCCTATGAACTGGGAGCCGTGGACAGGTTGTTACAAAATAAGTGATGGCTGCACAAATTGTTATTTTTACGGGCCACATGCGAAAGGCTACGGTCAAAATACAATACAAAAAAATGATAAATTTGATTGGCCTATAAGGAAAACTGCAAAGGGCGAATACAACATTAAAGGAAACAAAATTCTTGCCACCTGTTTTGCAACGGACTTTTTTCTTCCCGAAGCGGATGAATGGCGTAAAGAAGTTTGGTCTTTCATCAAGGAAAGAAGGGACATAGATTTTTTGATTTTGACAAAGCGAATTGACCGTTTCCTTGTATCACTTCCATCAGATTGGGGCGCAGGATATGACAATGTGAATATTGGATGTACTATCGAAAATCAAAAATTAGCAGATTATAGACTTCCATTATTCTTATCTTATCCGATAAAGCGGCGTTTTATAGCCTGTGCCCCACTTTTAGAAGGGATAGATTTAACACCCTATCTACATGGAGTAGACCATGTTACAGTTGGCGGCGAAACGGGGCGAGACGCTCGTGAATGTGATTATGACTGGGTGCTTAATATCCGTGAACAATGCATAAAAGCAAATGTAACATTTTGGTTTAAAAATACAGGCTCATTTTTTAAGCGTGACGGTGTAGTGGAAAAAATAAATCCATTTAAGCAAACCGGTATAGCGAAAGAGCTTGGTATTAATATTTTAGATGGAAAAAGATTGTTTTGATAGAATCTATCGTTCATAAATTTTAACAATTTTTTATCATTCAACAGAATATTTAGAAGTCATAACGACCGCTTATTTTCAAGCTTTATGAAGATAGGCGGTATTTTATTACAAACAAGAGTGATGTAATGATGTAATAACTAATTCCCAATAATTTACATCATTATGGAATTGTAAGTCAAGAAAGTGAGTAAATCTATCTGCAGATATATATATTAATAAACAATGATAAGCATGTTTTGAAGGTTTTATTGCTTATAAATTGCTCGGATGGTAAAACAAAATCAGACTTGGGGGGACCCATTGCCGCAAATGCTATGATTGTTCTTGTTTCAATTGTAACCGTTGCGATATACAACAAAAGAACAGGCGAATAGTATAAGCATTACATGAAGTTCAGATTAACAATTTACACCCACAAGCAATTACTAAATATACAAATGCTAAATGCACTAGGATATAAAACTCTGGTGCTTTTATTTTATAGGAACTCAAAGAGGCGAAGTCTTTGGTCAACTTATGATCGATAGTATTCGTCTCTTTTTAAATTTAAACGTTTTTTATTTATAAAAAGTTTCTCTGGCAAATAAACTTAATAAAATTGGAACAATTAATAATGCAATCATTGCGTATATAATATAGAATACTGAAGTATTAGCCAAAATAAGCCCACCTAATGAACTTCCAAAAACTATGCCAAAATTAAAGGTACTAGATTGTAAAGAGGTCGCCACGTCTTTTCCTGTTTCAACTTGTTTTGTTACTGCAGTTTGGAATATGGTAACAAGTGCTCCGAAAGAAATACCCCATAAAAAGAATGCAACATGTGAGATGAACATTGTTCCCTTAAAGCCCACAAACATAAACATTGTTCCAAGAGCTAATATTAACATAGAAGCTACAAGACCACCAAGATGTTTATCAACAAGTTTTCCAGCTAGAACTACAGATACTATGGTACCTATTCCAAATAGAATAGAAACTATTTTAATTCCACCATATATTTCAAAGTATTCTGCTAATGGTGAAATATAAGTATATAATCCATAATGTGCCATAATAGTTAAGAAAGTTACTACTAAACAAATTATAACTGATTTATTACGAATAATATATAATGGTGAATTTGTAGTCGTTCGTTTTTCACCTTCAACAGATGGTAAAAACATCTTACTTAAGATTGCAACAATAAAAATAACGACTGCCAGAGTTCCAAATGTAAATCTCCATCCAAATTCTGTACCGATTGTTGTCATAATTGGTAAACCTATACCAAGTCCAAGAGTAGATCCAGACATTGTTACTGCAATCGCCCTTCCATGCAGATTAGAAGGCACTAGGCGCATTGCATAAGCGGAAACCATTGGCCATAAAATACCCGCAGAGATTCCACCAGCAAGTCTGGCAATAGCAATTATATAATAAGATGATGAGAACCCTATTATCATATTTGAAATACCAAAAACAAGTAGTAATATAATTAATAGTTTTTTTCTATTCATTTCCATTGTTAAAGTGATAAGTGGAATCGTACCAACTGCGGATGCAATGGCATAAACAGTAACTAATAAACCAATAGAAGAATAAGATACATTTAATCCTTCGCTCATTTGTGGCAGTATTCCTGATGGTACTAATTCAGACAAAATACCTAAAAATGTAACGCTTGACATGATGATTAAATACAACCAGGGAAATTTTTTTTCGTTATTCATTTTTCCTCCTTTTCCGCTGTTCACTAATTATGCGGATTATTATGATAAAATTATTAATAATTATGAGTTTTTCTTGTTTATTATATATATGATATTTTTCTAAACCAATGTACAAACTATACATTAGGATGACTGTTTCGCTGGAAGTTATGCGTACAACTATTTTGATTTTTTTCGGTGTTTTTTACGATTACAGTAAGTGATAAATATATATTAAGTAGCTGCACATTTATTTATCCATCGTAATACATGTATTAATCGAATGGAAAAGATAAAAGAACTTTTTGATCTAGATTATAACGACCCTTATATTAGAGCAGATATTTTTAAATTGCTTAAGTATTATTCGGTATTTAAACATGGTGTAATTACATTACAGAGGGGCGAGTAGAGAAACTGATGGAAACTGTAAAAAATGTTGTATTGCTAAAACAGTTCCTTACAATAGTATATTGAATGCTTGGCAGAATTTCATAAAATCCAAATTGAAGAAAATATAATTTTGGTTGAAAAAAGTGATCTTACTTGGGAAGAATAAGACGAAAATATAACGGTTTTATTGAAAGACGATTGGTTTATTAGAAATGAGAAAACCTATCAGCTTTTTGCTACAATAAATTTTTTATAGTGTGTTAAGAATGTTGCATCTAGTAATTGGATTAGAACAAAAATTTTGGTCTAAATATTTTTATACGAGTTTCTGGCACAAAGTTCACTTTAATATTTTAGAAAAAGTAAGTAAATATGGGGTATACAGCGAATTTATAAGACAAACATCTTGTCGTTGAGAAACGTAGAAAGCTGTGCTAATCTTAATTCATAATGATTTAGTGCTAAATTAATAATAAATATTAGGAGGCTAAATATAATATGAAAAGAAAAATTAGATATCAATCGAAAGCAGATTTAAAAGGATTACGACAAATATATAAGTTTTCTAAAGAGGATGTGGCTGGAAAAATCGGATATACAACAAGGAGCCTAGAACGAATGGAAAAGGAAAATGCTGTTACAGGAGAAGAAACAGCAAGACAGTTATGCGATTTATATAGGATAGATTTTGAGGAGCAGTTTTATAGAATAGATGAAAAAGACGAGAATTGGTTAAGGGAGGCTTTGTCTAATAATGGGCAAATTACTGATGGTTTAATAAACAATAATAGTAAATATTATTATTTATATGTGAGAAAGTTAGGGTTGTTTCAGGATTGTATAGCTGGGAAAGGATTATGGATTGCAGATTACAATAGAAATAAAGAAATACGAAGAATACGGGAAGTCGATGCAGAAAAAGTTTTGTTGCATGAACCGGATATAACTATAATAAATAATGAAAAAGAGTGGGACTATTGGTATTTCAAATTGTGCATTGGTAAGTTATATAAAGTAGTAGTATCTGAAGAGTGTATGAAAAAAAGTTTAAGGGCATGCCTGAATGAAGTTATAGTGAAAAAGAATGAGCTTATGAGAGTTGAAGGGATAACAGATATTATGTTTTTAGGGACAAAAAGGAGATCAATACTACGATTTAATCCGCACTAAGCTTCAAATTCGAGGTACTACAGTTAAGGCTGTTTATGAATATCTCCTTGACCAAGGCTTTGATATCGGAGGTTACTCTAACTTTAATAAATATATAAAAGCCAAAGGACTTAAACCCAAGAAGACTCCGAAAGGGGCATCCTAGATTTGTAACATTACCCGGAGTAGAAGCTTAGGCAGACTGGAAGGAGGATATAACGTTGACTTCCAAAGCTGGTGTGGTATATACCTTCAACGTATTTAATTACAAGCTTGGCAATTCTAGATACTGCCACTTGTTTCCAGATATAGCAAATTCAAAAGAAGAAGCAAAACTTCAACAACTCAATTATGACAATTTTGTCAATAATCTGACAGACATTGTTTTAAGAAATACCGATTGATAAAGATGGAAATATAAGGCGTTTGATGTTAAAAAATATTTTGGATTTTGATTTTTTCTAATTCTGAAATATGATCGACTAAAAACTTTAAAACATGAACGCTTGCAAGTGATTCATCTTTAGTCATTTCTTTTATATATTGTGGTAGCTTCTTTAACTCCATTTCGATATTATCTATTTCCTGATGATTTAAATATAGTTTTATTTTTTTTGAATAATTTGTCCACTTTTCAGTAAAATCTATGGATGCTTTATATGCTTCATCCCAATTATCATCAGCAATATATTGTTCTATTTCATCGTTAAGCCCTCCTAAGTCCTGAGATACTTTATTTAGATACTTAATGGAAAGAGACATGGCGATTATCATAATTACTGATATTATTAAAGATATAACAATATTTTTCATGAATATTATATACCCTCTTTCTTAAGCTGATAGACAAGTTTACCCTTTGAATCTAATAGAGCCAGAAAAACTTCATCGGCAGATATATTTTTTTTGTTCAGTTGACTATTAAGCCAAGACTTATCTTTATTTATATGCTTTAAATTTTTACTATTTATTTTGCCATCAAGGATTAATGTAACAGGTAAGATATCTTGAGTGGATTTTACATTTAAGTCCTTTCTGGTAGCTGGTTCCAATTCACTTTTTGGTATTATAGATATTTGACCACCTGTTTCCAAGATAGCATACTCTATATCTTCAAGATTATAATAGTCTTTTAATCTTAATTCTTCCAACAAATCGTTAAGATTAAGTCTACTATCTCTAAGTTCTTTAATATTAATTTTCCCTTTTTCTATTAATATACTGGGTTTACCACAGAAAACTATCCTGGCAGCTTCGCTTTTAAGCTGTAACGTGGAAATCAAGACTTGTAAAACCAATAGTGTTATTATGGGAATTATTCCATGGGACATTGGTATACTAGTGTTTTGCATAGGCATTGCAGCAAGTTCCGAAACCATCAGAGCAATTACAAGTTCAAAAGGTTGAAGTTGACCAATTTGTCTTTTTCCCATTATTCGCATAATAAATACCACAATAAAATACAAAACTATGGCTCTAATTAAAACAATAAACATAAAGTTACTCCCTTAAATTTATTTTTGTCGTTCATACTAATTGTTTGCAATATATTATAGATTATACTCAGCTGGATTATAAATTATTTTTTCTCTTATGTGGAGCGTACCGGTTCATGGTATGTTTAGAAGTCAATAACAGTGAAAAATAAAAAGTTACGGTGGGCTTTACAACTCCATTACAAATTTTCCCTTAGAAAATACACAAGATTGTCACCATAAACCGGTGGATGAAACGCCGGACAAGATAAATGTGTTTACATTTATTATTATGAAATAGGTTGAATTTATCCTATAAGGGTAATATACTAATAGTATAACAGAAGGGATGGTGATATAATGAAAATTGATCTTAACAATTTAATCTCTATTACAGAAGCTAATCAAAACTTTTCTAAAGTTGCTCGTATGGTCGATGAAAAGGGTGCAGCAGTTATATTAAAGAATAATGCACCTAGATATGTGATTATTGATTATCATAAGTTACAAGAAGATACAATTGCCGATGATATGCTAGTTCAGGAGGCTGCTACACAATACTTAACTAAGCTTGCTAAGGCATTTGAGGATTAGCGAAATGAAAGGAATTAGTATGCTAATTAATTTTATTTGATAGAAAGGAAAACTTTTCATGCAGTATTTAATTATAGGTATTATCTTTATTCTTGCACTTTTTGCCATCCATTTTTCCAATAAGCATGGAATACCTGCGCTATTATTATTTATTGTGCTTGGAATGGCTTTTGGTGCCATAGGTATTGAATTTGAGGATTTCGAATTTTCTTATAACTTTTCTACCGTTGCACTCATGGTCATCATGTTTTATGGCGGGTTTGGTACTAATTGGAATATGGCAAAGCCAGTTGCGAAAGAGGCGATTGTACTTAGTTCATTTGGGGTTGTGGTCACCGCCTTAATCACTGGTTTGTTTTTGCATTATGTTTTGGGTTTCAAATTGTTGGAAGGCATGCTTATTGGTTCTATTGTTGGTTCGACCGATTATGCCAGTGTTTCAAATATATTGCGTTCAAAAAACCTGAACTTAAAATACAACACAGCACCATTACTTGAGCTTGAAAGCGGATCCAACGATCCTACTGCTTATACAATGACTATGGTATTCTTATCTTTAATTATAGGCTCGGATGTGTCTGCTCCGATTATGATTTTATCCCAGGTAGCCCTTGGAATTGCTATGGGTTTTATCTTTGCTTATGTTATTGGAAAGTTAATTAAAAAGCTTCCCATTGAAGCGGACGGGCTTTATGCTGTCTTTATGGTTTCTGCCATGCTTATTACATATTCAGCAACAGATTATATCGGCGGCAATGGTTACCTGGCACTCTATATTCTGGGTATTTATCTTGGCAATATGGAATTCCGAGGTAAGCGAGATATTGTATTTTTCTTTGATGGCTTTACCCAAATTATACAGATTGGTCTGTTTTTTATCTTGGGCCTGTTATCCGACTTATCAAAATTAGTTCATACATTGCCAATAGCATTCGCTATCTTTGCATTTATGACCATCATCGCGCGTCCGGTAGCCGTTTATGGCCTCATGTTACCGTTTCGCCTCAAAGGTAATCAACTCAAAATCATTTCCCTTGCGGGAATTCGTGGTGCTGCTGCTATTGCCTTTGCGATTATGGCTGTAAATGGAAACACAGGTTTCTCCGTAGATATTTACCATATAGTATTTGGTATCTGTGTATTTTCTTCATTGGTTCAGGGTTCTTTAATGCCGCCTGCAGCGAAAAAGTGGGGTATACTGGATCCAAGTGATACGGTTTTAAAGACTTTCAACTACTACCAAAACAAAGCTGAAATTGGTTTCTTAGAAACTAGAATTCACGAAAATAGTAATATAATCGGTAGCCAGGTAAAAGATTTAAACCTCACATTTGACTTTATCGTGGCTAAGATTGAACGAAATGGTGAAACGATTGTTCCCAGAGGACATGTAACTATTGAAGAAAATGATCTAATTGTCTTAGGTGGTGAAGTACACTTTGATGAAAGCGGGCAAGATCTTATTGAATTCACCATTCCGAGAGGTCATCAATGGGTAAATAAATACATAAAAGACCTGGATTTACATCATGACCGCCTAGTCGTAATGGTACAGCGTGAAGGCAACGATGTCATTGTTCCAACCGGAGATACTTTGCTTTTAGAAGATGATAAGGTAATTATGCTAAAAATGGAGCAAAAATCTAAAAATCCTAATGATATCCAATCTTGATTTTTTAAAGTGCACTTAGTCAGAAGGCTCTTAGGACCATAAACCTGTAGGAATTCAATAATCCTATTACCTTGAACTTAGGTCTTGTAATTATTTAGGTTATTTATAGGAAAAATAGAAATACTATTCATGTAAACTAAAATTTTGGAGGTAAAAATGTGGATTACATGAATTTGTTTACTCCTTTTAAAATCGGAAAAATGGAAGTAAAAAACAGGATAGTAATGGCTCCAATGGGGCTTAATGCTGCCCATCCAGACGGTAGAATTGATGATGATGAAATTCATTATTTCGAAGAACGAGCGCGTGGAGGCACTGGATTAATTATTATTGGCTGCCAGTTTCTTACCAAAGAGCTTGCGCAAGGTTCTCTTGAAGGTTATCTTGATAAAACCTATGTTATACCCCAGCTTACCAATCTTTGTGAAGCAGTACAGAAATATGGCACAAAAATTAGTGCGCAGCTAAGCTGTGGAACAGGAAAGAACGCATTTAGCAGCATGTTGGAGGATATTCCAGTATCAGCATCCGAAATTCCTTCAATGTTTAACCCAGATTTATTATGCCACGCTCTAACTGTTGAGGAAATACGGGAAATTATGAAACAGTTTGCTTTTTCGGCAAAGCTGTTAAAAAATGCAGGCTTTGATGCTATTGAAGTTCATGCTCACGCTGGGTATTTGGTTGATCAGTTCATGTCGGCTGTTTGGAATAAGAGGACTGATGAATACGGCGGTTCTCCAGAAAATCGAATGAAATTTGCCGTTGAAATTGTTCAGGCAATCAGAGATGCTGTTGGACCTGATTTTCCAATTCTTTTCAGAATTGCCTGTAAGCACCATTTTGAAGGAGGACGTACTATTGAGGAAACGCTTCCTTTACTCAAAATACTCGAAGATGCCGGCGTGGATGCGCTTGATATCGATAGCGGAAGCTATGAGAATATTGAATACATCTTCCCGCCAGCATACCTTGGAGACGCATGTATGGTGGATGTATGCGCACCCGTAAGAAAAGCAGTAAATATCCCGTTACTTAATGCGGGTAATCATACTCCAGAAACTGCCGTAAACCTTATAGAATCAGGAACCGCAGATTTTGTAATGTTCGGACGTCCTCTTATTGCCGAGCCATATATTGCCGAAAAGCTACTTCAGGGAAAAAGAGAGGAGCTGCGTCCGTGCATACGATGCAATGAGGACTGTATAGGAAGAATAATTACTCGACTTACAAAGATAAGTTGCTCTGTAAATCCGATAGCGGGATTTGAAAACCGAATAAATAATAATAAAGTGCAAAATGGAAAAAAGGTAGTTGTAGTTGGTGGTGGTCCCGGAGGAATGGAGGCGGCACGTAGTGCGGCAATCGCTGGACATGAAGTAATACTGTTTGAGAAGGATAGCGCTCTCGGAGGTCAGCTAAAGAGTGCTGCAACTCCTGATTTCAAGTCTCAGCTACGTGAATTAGTGGAATGGTATATACACCAAATGAAAATACACAATGTGGAACTCCATCTTAACACTGAGGTAACTTTAGATTCGCCCGAGCTTGAAAAAGCAGATGCAATTATAATTGCAACTGGGGCGTTACCCTTGACACCAAAAATAAAAGGAATAGAAAATGCGATTGACATTATAAGTGCTCATATAAATAAAGATAAGCTAAAGGGTAACAAAATAATATACTGTGGTGGGGGACTTTCCGCATGCGACAGCGCACTAGAGACCGCAATGGAAGGGAAGAAGGCAGCCATTATAGAGCTGCAGGATGAGGTTGCAATAAATGATCACTTTATTAATAAAGCGGCTCTTATTCCGATGCTGAAACAGTATGGTGTAGAAATTTACACTGGTCATAATGTTCTTGAAATAACCTCTGATGGTGTTAAGGCTGCAACAAAAGACGGTAAGGATGTGTTGATCGAGGGTGACACAGTCGTCTCAGCATTTGGAGTGAAGGAGAATAATTCTCTGGCTAAAAAAATAGATTCGAAATATCATACAAAAACCCGTATAATTGGAGACTGCCAGAATGTAGGTAAGGTAGGAAACGCTATTCGTGAAGGTTTCTATGCAGGTCAGTATATAGAATTCTAAGAGAGCTTGAGGCTTTTTTGCTTGAAAAATGTTCATCATGATGAAAGAAATAAATTTATAAATATCTTTAAACTCACTACTAGTATGAAGCTTCTTCAAAAAAGAAGTGAATAGGTTGATTTGAAATGATCAATAAAATAATGCCCATATACTATGGAGGAAATCCAGTATATGGGCATTATACCTTTGGTTTTATACTAAACACCTCTAATTATTATTATTATACCAACTGTTTTCTTTCATTGAAGAAGCCCTTATAGGATAAATAGCATGCTATAAAAGAAGCTATTGACGTTGTTGAAAGTAGCATAAAGGTTACCATTATCTGATATTTGACTGCTTCCACTGGTGAAGTGCCTGCAAGAATAAGACCGGTCATCATACCAGGCAGTGATACAATACCCAATGTCTTTGCAGAATCAATTGTTGGAAGCATGCCAGTCTTTATAGAATTCCTGATTATCTCAATAGAAGAGGGTAGTATATCTGCACCAAGGGAAAGTTTTGTTTCAACTTCTTCTCTTTTATTATTAAAATCCGAACTTAATTGCCTGTAACAAAGACCCAAAGCCACCATTGCATTGCTGATGATCATACCGCTGACAGGGATAATTTGATATGGTTCATATTTGATTGCACCGGAAACTACAAGAATAGCTAGTGTTGCTATAGTTCCTGCGGCTATTGATATAAAGGATATAGACAATCCCTTCTTAATACCTTTACCTCTTTTTGCAGCGTTATATGCTGCGTTAAAGGTCATAAACAAAAGCAGCAATGTTGTGAAAATTGGACTTTTTAGGCCGAATATGGAGTTGAGTAAATATCCTACAATAACTAATTGCACTACAGCTCTTATTACACTAATAACAATTTCCTTTTCTAGCTTCAATTTTTGAAAATATGAAAATAGTAATGATACTAGTACCAGGGATGAAGAAATTAAAAGGGAAGAAGTATTCATTAAATTATTGCCGCTGTTCATCTTAACACCTCCAATGATTTGATTTCACCTGCTTCAAGGGTTAGTAGCTTGTGTGCATTTCTTTTACTTTGTTCGGGATTATGAGTTATCCAGATGATAGTTGTGCCATCTTGGTTTAATAATTTCATGACATTTTCCACAATCATGGTATTATCAACATCCAGTGCAGATGTCACTTCATCTAATAGTAGTATGTCAGGGTTAAAAACTAATGTTCTGATTAGTGCAATCCTTTGTTTTTCCCCTCCAGACAGATTTCTTACATCTTTGTTCAAGTATTCTTTATCAAGGTTAAATAGGACAAAAAGTTCTTCAACTCTTTTCAAATCCACCTTTATATTTCTCAGGTGGTATGGAAAAGAAATATTGTCCATAACAGTTTCACCAAAAAGGTATGGGGTTTGAAAGCAATATGCAATACTTTTTCTTAGTTCCATGGGATTATGTTCCATAATGGATTTGTTTTTATAAAGTATTATTCCTTCTGTTGGACTTATCAGGTGACAACAAAGTTTAAGAAAGGTGCTCTTGCCACTTCCAGATGGTCCGACAAGGGAGATATAATCTCCTTGATCAATGGATATTGTTATATCTTTTAGAATAGTTTTATTATTATCATTAAAAGATGTGTTTTGAAATTCTAATAACTGCATGATGCTCACTCCAATCAATAAATATAATTTTCAATAAATAAATTATCCTTTCTCACATCAAATTTTAAGGTGAAGAAAATCAAACACCTTCTCTGACATAATAGTTAAGAACTTATAAAGAAATTCCTTCCTTGACTGTAGTATATTCAACTGATAAAATTATATAATATCACAATACGATATCGCTGCATGATATCGAAATGCGATATTACAAGTAAAGAGTATCACAGGAGGAATTTAAATGCAAGAGCAAATTATGAGAAAGCTATTTTTAGGATTTATTCATATTCATATATTACATCATGCTAAAAAGGAACCTTTTTATGGCTCATGGATGATAGAAGAGCTTGGTAAGCATGGGTATGAAATAAGTGCAGGCACATTATATCCCATACTTCACAATTTAGAAAAAAACGGTGTTTTAAAAGTTGGAGAAAGAAATGTTGAGGGGAAGATAAGGAAGTATTATTCCATTACTCCCTTGGGCGAAGAGGTACTTAATGAGGCCCGAGCAAAAGCATATGAATTATTTAAAGAGATAAAAGAGTAAAATAGATTTCATATCAAATTATATCCCCTAAATAGTATCTGGATGCTAGTATAATACTTCACTGATATAGGTATACTTTTTATAAACAAAAAGGTGGTATTACATGAAAAATGATAAAGATACAATGCAACAGTATGAAGGCAATGACAGATTGCTTTTAGGTATAGTGATGGGTGTCATTACTTACTGGCTTTTTGCTCAAACAACTTTGAATATTGCACCAACTATTCGTACGGATTTGGGCATTGATGTGAATACCAGTAATATTGCGGTTAGTATAACAGCTTTATTTTCAGGTATTTTCATAGTTGTAATTGGAGGTTTGGGTGATAGATTTGGTCGTGTTAAAATCACAAATATAGGGCTTTTTCTGAGTATAGTCGGCTCACTGCTGATTGCTGCATCGCCGAAAGGGACCGCAAGTTATTTAATAACAGGGCGAATTATCCAGGGCATATCGGCGGCTTGCATTATGCCTAACACCTTAGCCTTGATAAAGTCGTACTATCAAGGGGCCTCTCGGCAGAGAGCTTTTAGTTACTGGTCTATTGGTTCTTGGGGAGGGTCTGGTCTTTGCTCGCTTTTTGGTGGAATTGTCGCATCCACCATTGGGTGGCGCTGGATTTTTTGGTTTTCCATTATTATAGCAATAGCCAGCTATTTCCTAATCAAAGTAACGCCGGAAAGTAAAAATACTCCCAGTGAGAAAATCCAGAGCTTTGACTTTTCAGGATTTATTACTTTTTTGATTGGGATGGTAGCAATAAATATCGTAATAGGACAAGGTGCCAGAATTGGCTGGTCTAGTTTTGTTACCTTGGGTCTTGCTGCCTTGGCTATAATAATGCTCTTTGATTTTTTTATGATTGAAAGAAGCAAAAAAAATAGCTTTATTGACTTTAATTTATTTAGGAATAAAACTTATACAGGAGCCACCATTTCTAATTTTTTGCTTAATGGAGCTGCTGGTACATTAATAGTTGCTTTGACACTAGTTCAGTTAGGGGCAGGGCTAACGTCTTTCCAGGCAGGTTTGTTAACAATAGGGTATTTGATTGCTATTCTACTGACCATAAGAGTAGGTGAGAAGCTGCTGCAAAAGTGGGGGGCACGTAAACCTATGATTTTGGGTTGCCTTATTACAGGCATTGGAATTGTGATGACTGCATTTACCTTTGTGTTAGCCAGGCAATACATGATAATCGCTACCATAGGTTTTACTCTCTTCGGGATTGGCTTAGGTTTTTATGCAACGCCATCCACAGATGCTGCCTTATCGACGATTCCGGCTGAAAAAGCCGGATCAGCTTCAGGAATTTATAAGATGGCATCATCCCTAGGTGCTGCTTTCGGTGTAGCTATTTCAGCATCGTTATTTACGGGGCTTAGTAACAGAAGTGTTCATTTTAGCGAAGGGATTTTCTGGGGACGGGTCGACAATATTTCAATCCGTTATGCCGCTGCCATTGCTTTGCTCTTCAATCTTGCTATGGTACTGGTAGCTATTATCTCAATTATATTGACTGTTCCCGCTGGAAAGTCTGAAGGTAGCGCATAAAAATGTCATGCAGGTTATTCCTTAGCTGTATCATTAAATAACTGCATATTGAATTACACGTAGTCAGATTTCAAACCGCCATCTTTTTTGTATCATTAAGTAATCACATATTGAACTACCAATTCAGGGATGGATTTCTTTCGGGTTAGATTTCAGAAAATTAACCGTCGGTTTTCAGACTTTCGGTAAACACCGATTGCTGGAAACCTTCTTTTTATGCTAGGACTTATTGTCAAGGTCAAAGACGAGGGAAGGTGAAAGATGATAGGTAATGCCTATCATACTAATTATGTAATTATATTTTACAATGAATAGCTAATGTAATATGATATAAGAAATAAACTATTTAAAGGTGTGATTAAAATGAAGAATGTATTTAATAGTAAAAAAATTAATAATAATTTGAGAGTTAATAATTTTAAATCAATTGTAAGAGTATCTTACATAGTGCTTATCATTAGCTTGTTTTCACTGCTTCTTATAGGATGCAAAGCGCAGACAAAAGAAGATGCTACGATTACCAATTATTATAGCTTTATTGATTCATTAAATAATACGATTAATTTGAAAGACAAGCCTCAAAGAGTAGTTTCACTTGTTGGTTCCTACGCTGAAACATGGATTCTAGCAGGAGGAGATCTTATAGGTGTAACAGACGATGTAATAAGTGAGAGAACAATGGATTTGCCAAGTGGAACAAACATTGTTGGCACAATAAAAGAACCAAATGTAGAAGAAATAATAGCCCTTTCGCCGGATTTTGTATTACTATCTCCTGATATTGAAAGTCATGTGAAGATTTCAGAAACCCTTAGAACATCCAATATACCTTTTGCTTTTTTTAAGGTAGAACATTTTGAAGATTATCTGAATATGCTTAAGGTTTGTACAGATATAACAAGCAATAAAGAATTATATGAAAAAAATGGTTTAGCTGTGAAAAAGCAAATTGAGGATATATTAGCTAAAATTGATGAGAAAAATAATCCCGAAATTTTATTTATGCGTGCTTTTTCAAGTGGTGTAAAGGCAAAAAATGATGACAACATGGCCTGCAGAATTCTTAATGATTTGGGTTCTGTAAATATAGCATCAAAGCATAAATCTCTTTTAGAAGATCTAAGCATGGAAGAAATTATTGAGGAAGATCCGGACTATATCTTTGTTGTGACCATGGGAGATAGCGAAGAAGCTTTAAAATCTTTAAAGGATGGAATACAGAAAAATCCAGCGTGGAGTGATTTGTCAGCAGTAAAAAATGATAGATATATTGTGCTTCCTAAGGAATTATTCCACTATAAACCTAATGCAAGATGGGGTGAAAGCTATGAATATATTGCAAAAATTCTCTACCCAGATGAATTTAAATAAGATGAACCTTCTTAGAAATATGCTTAACATAAATAAAAATAGAAAAAGCTACAAGGTTACTGTTATAGTTTTTCTTACAATTTTGCTGATGATTGGAGTTATAATAAGTATAAGCATTGGCTCAACAAAAATACCCTTATCAGCAATTCTTTCTGCATTAAAGCAAGGAGATAGTACTTCGAAATTCTATAGAATTATAAGCTTTGTAAGGATTCCAAGAACCTTTGCTGCAGTTCTTGCAGGTTGTGCTTTATCGGTTTCAGGCCTTATACTACAATCCGTACTTAATAATTCTCTTGCAAGTCCAAGCATTATTGGTGTTAATTCTGGAGCAGGATTATTCACGGTCTTAATTGCAGCTTTTTTTCCAAATTATTTATACCTTACAACCATCGCAGCATTTATGGGTGGGATTCTAGCCGTGCTGTTGGTTTATTTTATAGCAAAAAAGACTGGAGCCTCTAGGATGGCAATCATACTCTCAGGAGTTGCAGTGTCAAGCTTTATAGGAGCAATGACGGATACGGTACTGACTCTAAAACCTGATACAGTCATCGGGCGCACAGCATTTTTAATAGGGGGCTTTAACGGTATTACCATGGATAAGGTAAGCTTTGCAGGAGGTTTTATTATTACTGCTATTGTTATAGCGTTTATTCTAGGCTATGATATGAATATCCTGGCACTAGGAGATGAAAGTGCCAAATCCTTAGGTTTGAATGTAGCTAGGTTACGCTTTATCTATTTAATTCTTGCAGCAATACTAGCAGGAAGTGCTATAAGCTTTGCTGGCTTATTAGGATTTGTTGGACTAATTGTTCCTCATGTCGCAAGGCTTTTGGTGGGATTTGATAATAGAGTTTTACTCCCAGTAGCAGCATTATTGGGAGGTATTTTCACTTTGTTATGTGATTTACTGGCAAGAGTTATCTTTGCACCCTACGAAATACCCGTTGGCATTATCATGTCGTTCTTGGGAGGTCCATTCTTTATCTATCTATTGATAAAAGGCAAAAGAGGTCTGCTTTATGATTAAGTTAAATAATGTTACTGCAGGATATAATAAAGTCGAAATTATAAAAAATATAAATATAGGTTTTGAAGAAGGTAGTATTACAAGCATAGTAGGTAAAAATGGTTGTGGAAAGACTACCCTGTTAAGAACAGCGTCAAACTTATTAATACCTTTTCGTGGAAATGTTACTATAAACCGCAAAGATATTTCAACCATATCAAACAAGGAGCTTGCAAAGAAGGTTTCCTTTTTACCTCAGCTTAGAGTGGTCCCCAATATAACGGTTTATAATTTGGTCATGCACGGTAGGTATCCATATTTGGGATTTTCACGTACTCCACAGCAACAAGACAAGGAAACTGTGAGAGAGGCTATAGAGAATATGGGTCTAAATAATTGTATAGATAAGAATATTCAGGAGCTTTCCGGCGGTCAGCGTCAAAAGGTTTATATTGCAATGGTTTTAGCCCAGGATACAGATATCATATTTTTAGATGAACCAACTACCTATTTGGATATTAATCATCAACTTGAAATTCTAGAAATATTAAAAAAGTTAAAACAGATGGGGAAAACGATAATTATGGTGCTTCATGATTTAGGTAATGCACTTTCCCATTCAGATAAAATTTGTTTGATGGAAAATGGAGAAGTAGTAATATATGAAACGCCACAAGCAGTGTTTGAAAGTAAAGCAATCGATAGAATTTTCAAAATTAATTCTGCACAGGTGTTAGTTGAAGATAAAGGTGATAAGCAGTATGTGTTTTATCTAAAATAGAATTGAATTATAGATATGTAAACATAGAATGATATAAGAATAATCTCCCTACAAAGTTAAGAGCTGGTTATAAAAGCTACCTCGATCCAAAAAAACTTTGTAGGGAGATTTTCTTCTGGAAGGATACAAGATGTAAAGCCACATAGAAACCTTGCTTGTAACTAACTGAAAAAGTATCTTCCATAGTTTGTTTTACGAATAAATATCTATATACACATTTATTTGTAAAACAAACTGACAAGATCTATAGTCTCACCTAAATTAGCAGGTAGCACCGCCTAGAAGATGAAGTTTTGCTTCAAGAATTTCTTTCTTTTTAGTAAGAAGACTATCTGATAATAATTGAGCTTCTACATTGTCTAAGCCAAGTCTTTCAATCGTTTGGGCAAATCGTTCACCGGTTTTGCCTTGTTCTCTATACAAAAGAATAGCCTTTTCTATTACATCCATGGCCTCGTCTTTGTTAGTAAAAATATTGCTAAGAGCCTTTCCATGAGCAACAAGTTTACCCCATCTTCCACCGATATATATCTTATAGCCGATCTTGCTGTCTTCAATAGCATCGAAGTGGCACTTACCATCGCAGCGTCCGCAGTTATTGCATATTTCTTTATTTATTTCAAGAATACCATCTACAACTTTAGCTGCATTCATTGGACAAGTATTTTCTATGGAACATTTTTTGCATCCATTACAGGAATCCTCATCATAATTAGGTATCATTTGCCCTATGATACCCAAATCATTTAGATCTGGTTTTACGCAGTTATTAGGACATCCTCCAACTGCAATTTTGAATTTGTGAGGAAGCTTAACATCAGAATAACCATTGTAGAATCTCTCATGAATTTCTTCTGATAATTCAAAGGTATCGATTAAACCATACTGACAGGTCGTACCCTTACATGAGACAACTGGACGTACCTTTGAACCGGTACCGCCAGTAACAAGACCCTCCTTAGCAATATAGGTTCTAAAGTCTTCAATTTTATCATAAGGAATGCCCTGGACTTCAATTGTTAATCTAGTAGTTAAAGTTACATTACCATTTCCATAAAGCACAGCTGCCTCTGATAAACATTTGTTTTGAGCTGCGGTTATTTTACCGTTTGTTGTAATGATTCTTCCTGAGAAGTTATCAGTTCCTCTGTTACTTAGAAATCCTAAAGCTTTTACTCTTTTTTCGTCAGCAGGGCTAACAGTTAAACATGCCATAATAAAAATCCTCCATTCAATCATTATTTTTTATATTGTTATTTCATTAAAGGTGGTACCACCTTCAAGAACCCGTGTATTAGAGTATCCGAAATACTTTAAACGATTTTGTAGCATGTAAGCTCTTTTGCCTTTTGCACATACTAAAAGAAGTTTTTCATCCTTGGCAATTTCAGAAAGCACTCCATTAACCTTGGTAAGGTCTACATAAGGAACTCCATCTATGCTGGGATTAATAGAGGCATCAATTATTTTATAGCCTTCAGCTTCTTTTGCAGCATAGGCAGCAGGTGTTACCGTTTCAAAGACACCGTCAATTTTATTAATTAAAATATTTACAGTATGTGAGATGGGATGAATTGCTGTTGAAAATGGTGGAGCATAAGCTAAATCCATATTTTCAATTTCATAAAGAGTTGCTCCCATAGTAATTGCTGTAACTGCAACATCGACTATTTTATCTACAGCACCTTTGCCAAGTACCTGCAGGCCTAATAATTGTTTGGTTTCTCTGTTAGCTACCATCTTAATAATAAAGGGTGATGCCTCAGGATAGTAGTGAGCCTTGTCGTCTACAACAGTTACGACACTTACAGTATGAATGCCAGCTTCTCTAGCAGCTCCTTCCGTTAAACCGGTTCTTCCTACATTTAATTCAGGAAGCTTAGCAACTGCAGTTCCCAGAACTCCTGGATAAGCTAGCTTAGCGCCGGTAATATTCTTTGCGGCAATACGACCAGCAATATTAGCAGTAGAACCCATAGGAGACCAAACTGGTTCTTTCGTAAGCCGATTCCTTACACTAGTACAGTCTCCAACGGCATAGACATCTTCAATATTTGTTTGTAAAAACTCATTTACTTTAATCGTTTTATTTGGCAAAAGTTCAATCCCTGAGCCCGCTAGAAAAGCTGTGTTGGCTCGGATTCCTACTGAAAGTATAAGGGCATCTGCTTTGAAGGTTCGCTTATTTGTTTGAATTTTCTCAACCTTGCCCTCACCAAGAATAGCTTCAAGCTTTGTCTCAGTAAAGGTTATGATACCTTGATTCCCTAGATAGTTTTCTACATACTCAGTAAACTCCTCATCAAAACCAGGAAGTATATGCTTTGCCATATCAATAACAGTAATCTTAACCCCCTGAGAAGATAAATTTTCAGCAATCTCTAGTCCTATGTAACCGCCTCCAACTACAACTGCACGCTTTATTTCGCCTGCTTCTATGGCATTACGTAAGGTGTCAGCATCATCTGGTGTTCTTAGAAAGAATACATTTTTTAAGTTTATACCATCAATTAGTGGCCTGATGGCTTCTGCACCTGATGCAATAACTAGCTTGTCGTATTCAAATTTAAGAGTTTCCTGTGTCTTTAAATTTAGTGCATCTACGTTTTTTTCAGTGGGATTAACTTTTGTCACCTCTACTTCAGTTAATACTACAACTCCGGTTAATTCTGAAAAACCCTCAGGAGTATTAACAATTAATTGACTGCGATCTGGAATTACCTTGCCAACATAGTAGGGAAGACCACAACCCGCATAGGATATATCTTTACTTTTTGTTAAAATGGTAACCTCACAGCTTCGATTTTCGCGTTTTAGCTTTGCTGCAACCTTAGTACCAGCTGCCACACCGCCAATAATAAGAACTTTCATATATTCACACCTCTCTGTTTAGATTATGTCAACCAATAATAATAATATATCACTTGTTGAATCAATAATAAAATGATAATATCTAATTAGAGTAATAGGTAAAACCTATTAATAATTCTTTAAGATTAACTTACAATAGGGGAAAAATATGACTATAAGACATTTAAAAATATTTATTGAAGTTGTTGATAGTGGTAAAATGAGTACTGCTGCAGCAAGACTTTTTATTTCGCAACCTACAGTAAGCCAAGCAATCAGAGAGCTTGAAGAACATTATGGTGGGCTCTTATTTGAACGGCTTTCTAAGAAATTATATATAACCGCAAAGGGAAAGAGGCTTCTGTCCTATGCAAGAAATGTGGTAAAGAAGTTTGATGATATGGAAGAAATGATGTTACAAGGTACTTACGTAGAGAAAATAAGAATTGGTGCTACGAATACAGTTGGTAATTGTATTCTTAGTGAAGTTATCAAATCCTTTAGGGATAGGAATCCTAATATTGAAATATATTCCTATGTTAATAATACAATGGATGTAGAAGAAAAGTTGCTAAAATCGGAACTAGATATGGGTATCGTAGAGGGAAAGGTTAAAAGTCCCGATTTGATTTCAATCCCTGAAGTAAATGATTTCTTGGTTCTTATTTGCAGTACCACCCATGTTTTTGCTAAGAAAAAAATTATTAAGCTTGAAGAACTTCAGCATGAAAACTTTGCCATGAGAGAACAGGGCAGCGGAACAAGAGAACTTTTTGAAAGATATATGTCAGAAAAGGGATTACCAATCAGGATAGCTTCTGAGGCAAACAGCTCAGATACAATTAAAAAAGCTGTTATAGATAATCAATGCTTAGCAGTTATCTCTATACGGCAAGTAGAAGAGGAAATTAAAAGTGGGAAAATACATGTTATTCAGAATAAAGACTGTGACTGGGATAGATTTTTTAGTGTTGTATACCATAAAAATAAAGTTATAACCGATGAAATGAAGAGTCTTATTGAGGTAGTAAAAAATTATAAACATGTAGATGTTCTTCAAGGAATTAGCACAGGGGAAATTCAGTAAAAATTACAAATTAAATATAGTTTTATTTAAACGTACAATAATCTTACTGTCATGCAATCGTGAGAATTTCTGAAGAGTGCAACGACATAACTGGGAGTCAGAGAGGGAATGCCGTTAATCAGGAGATAAATTTTCTTGGTTAACGGTTTTTTTAATCAAAACGAAATTAGTTATTGACATATGCCATAAACGGGGTATGATAAGAATAGATAGCATATGCCATAAACTATATGGAAGTGAATATCATGCCTAGAAGAGCTGGAACGGGCCCAATAGGTGCTGGATCAATGACTAGAAGAGTTTAGGATTAGAATGGAGGGTGATAAATCATGGCAAGACCGATTAAGTGGAGAAAAGTTTGCTGCTTGCCTGAAAGCAATAGATTCGGGCCTCTTGATTCAACTACAGATGCAGAAAACCATGTAAACATGACCGTTGACGAGTACGAAACCATAAGGCTTATCGATTTAGAGGGCTTTACACAAGAAGAGTGTGCCACGAAGATGAATGTGGCTCGAAGTACCGTACAAGGCATTTATATCGAGGCCAGAAAAAAGCTTGCTGAATCATTAGTTAAGGGAAAGGTACTGTCGATTGAGGGCGGTGAATACCGGCTTTGTGATGGATTGGGGAATGGTTGTGGTCACGGCTGTCATAGGCATAGGCGTAGTCGATGGTAAATACCGAATGGTACAAAAGTAAAGTATTATACCTGTCATTGTACAGGCATAGAAGCCTACAAAAGACTGAAATCTGTTATGGGTGATATTATTGATTATCTACAGCAGGCAGTGAAATTACAATCTAAAAGGAGCAAAGATTATGAGTGAAAATTGCAATCAAAGCTGTAGCAGTTGTTCGGAGGACTACACAGAAAGAAAAGAACAAAAAATGGATTTCTCCGAAAAACTGCACAAGATGAGCAGCATTAAAAAGGTCATTGGTATTGTTAGCGGCAAAGGAGGAGTCGGCAAGTCACTTGTTACCTCAATGCTTGCAGTTACAATGAACAGAAGGGGTTATCATACTGCCATTCTTGATGCGGATATTACGGGGCCTTCTATTCCTAAAGTCTTTGGTATCAGAGAAAAAGCTAAAGGTAGTGAATTCGGGTTGTTCCCTGTTAAAACTAAGACCAACATTGATATTATGTCTGTTAATTTGCTTTTAGAAAATGATACTGATCCAGTTGTTTGGAGAGGGCCAATTATTGCTGGTACAGTAAAGCAGTTTTGGACTGATGTTATCTGGAGCGATGTGGATTTTATGTTCATCGATATGCCACCGGGCACCGGCGATGTTCCCCTTACGGTATTTCAATCCATTGCTGTTGATGGGATTATCGTTGTTACATCTCCCCAGGAGCTTGTATCTATGATTGTTTCAAAGGCTGTTAAGATGGCAGAGATGATGAATATCCCTATTATCGGTCTGGTGGAAAACATGTCTTATTTTAAATGTCCTGATAATGGCAAGGACTATCAAATATTTGGCGAAAGCCACATTGAAGAAATTGCTGATAAACATAATTTAAAGGTTCTTGCTAAATTACCTATTGACCCGAACATTTCAGCTGCATGTGACAAGGGTATGATAGAGCATTTCGATGGTAATTGGCTTGATAGAACATCAAAAATACTAGAGGAAAGATTTGAGGAAAATAAAAAATGAGTGAGCATTCAACATTAGCGAAAGACTTATTCGAAAAAGGATATAATTGTTCTCAATCAGTAGTGTTAGCCTTTTGTGATGAAACAGGTCTAGACTCTGAAACTGCACTGAAGATTTCATCCTCTTTTGGTGGTGGAATGGGAAGGTTACGAGAGGTATGTGGAGCAGTTACTGGAATGTTTATTGTAGCGGGAATGTTAGATGGATATTCTGACCCATTAGATAGAACAGCCAAAGTTGAACATTATAAGCTGATTCAGTCAATTGCGATGAAATTTGAGGATGAAAATAAATCTATCATTTGCAGAGAGCTTTTAGGCTTGTCTGTAGATAAAGAAAGTCACATACCAGAAGAGAGAAATGAAGGTTATTATAAAAAACGTCCATGTGCAGAGCTTGTTGAGTATGGAGCAAAAATATTAGATGAATATATTCAAAATAAAAAAATGGATGAAAATAAGTGATAAAAATTGCAGTAGCAAGCTCGCGGTATAGCTAGTACCAGTTGTCCTTATATCGTAAATGAAAGAAAGGATCCCCGAGATAGGTTTTAGGCCTAACCAAGGGGATCGCTTCCTAGCTTTTACTTCGCTTTTACTTGAGATTTTTTAACTTCATATCCCAGGGCGGTGATGGCCTTCTCCACATCCTCCACCGATAGCTTTTCAGTATCAAAATCAAACTTTACCTTGCTGGAATTAAAAAGTACCTTTACACTTTCTTTTTCTATACTGCTCAAAGATTTTACCGTTTTTTCAATCTTTTGGACACAGGATGGACAGGTTAATGTTTCTAGTTGTATGGTTGCTTGTTTCATTTTTACTCTTCCTTTCTAAATGTGATTATTTGGATGATATATTCTTACCTTAATTTGTACCTCAGCAGCCTCATGCCGTTTAGGATTACGACAAGGATACTGGCTTCGTGTACCAGCATACCTATGGACATATTCATCCATTCGCTGAAGAATACGCTGGCGAGCAAGAACAGTACAACTCCTACGGCAATCATAATATTTTGTTTCATATTTCTAGCTGTAGCTTTTGTTAGCCCAAGGGCATGGGGCAAGCGGCTAAAATCTGAATTCATTAGAACAACATCGGAAGTCTCAATTGCTACGTCTGTACCGCTACCCATGGCGATACCGATATGCGCTAAAGCCAGAGAGGGGCTGTCATTCACGCCATCGCCGACGAAAGCGACGATTTGACCCTCTTCCTCAATCAACTTTTTGATAAAAGTAGATTTATCTTCTGGCAGCATGTTTCCATGGGCTTCGGTGAGGCCTAGTTCCCGGCTTACTGCATCAACCGTTCCCTGATTGTCACCTGACAGCATAAGAAGGTTTTTGACTCCTAATTTTTTCAGCCTTAACAAATCTTCTTTCACACCGGGCCGTATCTGGTCACGAACCCCCATTAAAATCTTCAGTTCCCCGTCAACAGAAGTTAGTACAAGGGAGTTTCCATTTTTTTCGAAAAGGGCTATGTCGGCTTTCGCCTCTTCGCTCAGATCAACATTTTCTCTTTCCATTAAGGTGACATTGCCAACCGCTATTCTGTGTCCATTGACATTAGCTGCAATTCCACCGCCCTTTATAACCTCCGTATTTTCAACTGGTGAGAATGTGGTTTCGCCGATTTCCTCTAAAACTGCTTTGGCTAGCGGGTGATCGGATTCCCGCTCGATGCTTGCAAGATATCCAAGGGCCTCCGGGATATTCACGCCATAATATTTTTTTTCCGCAACAGATGGATTTCCCGCAGTCAACGTGCCTGTTTTATCGAACACCATGGTATCCAGCCTGCTAAAATCCCCGATTACCTCACTGCCTTTAAGCAGGACGCCGTGGCGTGCGCCGTTTCCAATTCCAGCTACGTTAGATACGGGGACACCAATCACCAAAGCACCGGGGCATCCAAGGACTAGAATGGTAATGGCCAGTTCAAGATTTTGTGAGAATAACCAAACGAGTATGGCTAGGAGAAGAACGGCAGGAGTATAGTATTTTGAAAAGCGGTCTATGAAACGCTCAGCCTCTGATTTTGAGTCCTGGGCTTCTTCTACCAGCTCAATGATTTTACCGAATGTCGTGTCTTCACCAACACGATCAGCGGTGATTTGAATGGTTCCATTATCCAGGATCGTGCCTGCGAATACATTGGAGCCCTTTTCCTTTGAGACGGGAAGTGACTCTCCTGTAATACTTCCTTCGTTGATGCTGCCTTCACCAGACAAAACAGTACCGTCAACCGGTATCTTTGCACCGGTTTTAACCAGTAAAATGTCGCCTACATCCACTTCATCTACTTCAACTTCTTCAAATTCACCATTTTCCATTTGCTTTAGAGCACTTTCAGGCGCCATTTCTGTAAGCTCTTTAATGGCAGAGCGGGTTTTATTCAGTGTGCGCTGCTCTAAAAAAGCACCGAACAGGAACAGAAATGTAACAATTGCGGATTCCTCGAAGTTTCGAATGAAAAATGCACCGGCTACTGCGATGGTAACTAAAACATCAATACTGACGACTTTGACTTTTAATGCCTGATACGCTTGCATCGCAATAGGCGCTACGCCCAAAATGGAGGCGATTACCAGAGCCCAAACAGCCACAACTTCATTTTTGAAACCCAGCTCACTGGTAAAACCTATGGCAATTAAAATGGCGCTCACGATTGTTATGTGGTTTTTTCGGCTAAGTATAAACCTCTGCATCTTATCACCTTCCTTTTTTCCTAATTCATTTTGTGCTTAAGCTTGGTATGCTTTATCCAGTTCAGCCAGCATGTTGTAAACTGCTTCGTAGCTTTCGCATACATCGGCTGGAACCGTGTAGTTGTTTGTTAATTCACGCAGCTTTTGAAATTCCTCCTTTAAGGCAGGGACTTCTGAGCCTGATTCCTTTGTTTTCTTACTTAGCGTGTCAAACACCTTATGGACTTCATGGAACTCGGGATGATTATTTCCATGAACTCTTGCCACAATGGGCACATACTGCCTCAGTGTCTGAAAATGCTTCGCCTTTGCTACATTAAATATTTGTTTGTTAGCCATATTATCTCCAACTCCTTTTTAATTAGTTTGCTTTGTCTGAGCTTATTGTATCATGGTTCACAGAATAATTTTTTGACCTAAATCAAAAATGAAAAAATTATTGCCTTCAGAGTAAGAAAAAAGCTACCTGGCTGCATCGAATAGGCCAATTGAGCTTTACTAATCAAATCATTTTGCTGTATAATAGATATTAATCGTTGGATTAGGGATATAAGATAGATTAACAATGGATGAAAGTTAGGAGGAAATGCAAATGCAATGCTGTCATCAACATGAAAGCCATGCAAGCTGTATGGAGCATGTGCCAATTTTCGCAAGCCTTAGCCAGGAAGAAAAAATGGAGATTGTAGAGATTGCATCCTCCCGCAGCTTCGAAAAAGGCGAAACGATATATAGAGCAGGTGATGAAGGCGGAACCCTCTTTGTCCTCTATACCGGTCGAGCAAAGCTTTTTCGCTTAAATGCAAATGGTAAGGAACAGGTTCTCCGTCTGGTTGAGCCTGGGGAATTTATTGGAGAGTTGTCCCTCTTTTCTTCCCTTCCCCTCACCGACAATGCTCAGGCCTTGGAGGCGACAACCATGTGCGTTCTGCAAGGGCAACGGCTCAAGGGGTTGATGGCAAAATACCCTTCCATTGCCTTTAAGGTGATGGATGAGCTCTCCCGCAGACTGGAAAAAGCGGAAAACCGCATCGAGGACATAAGCCTAAGCTCGGTAACCAAGAGGGTTGCAGGAGCTATGCTGGAGCTGTCAAAAGGCAAAGAGGAGTTTCTACTGCCCATGACCAAGGGGGATCTGGCTTCTCAGCTCGGGATGACGCAGGAAACTCTAAGCCGCAAGCTGGCCGCATTACAGGAAGAAGGGCTTATCCTATTAAAAGGGCACCGTAAAGTCATTATAAAAAACAAGTCGGAGCTGGAAGCAGTCAGCCTCGAAGAATAACCCACAGCGCAAAAAGTCAGCAGTTTATACTGCTGACTTTTTGCGCTGTGGGACAGGAGAATAGCATATTGCTTCTTTTGGGCAGACCTGCTGGCAGTTGGTACATTGATGACAGAGAGCAGTGTTGATAAGGGCTTTCTTATACTGGGGAACCACCGCTACCGCATGGGAGGGACAGACCTTTTCGCAAAGTTTACACCCTATGCAGGCAGCTTCATCTACCGTCTTACTCCGTCATTGATTCATAAATCTCTAACCATTAAACAAATTTATTAATTTTCTATTGACATCCCCTGCCATCCTTCATATAATTAAATTAAACTGTCAGTATAATTTGTATAACGTTAGTTTAAGGAGGGATAAAGAGATACATGAAAGAAACAAAAAAAGAAGCCCTTGCTCAGTTTCATAGAACGAATATCATCCGGGCAGCCGAGAAATTATTTCTCGAGAAAGGAATTGAAAGTACAACGATGGATAACATTGCGAAGGAAGCAGAATACAGCAAGGCAACTATCTATGTTTATTTTAAGAACAAAGAAGAAATCATCAGTTCTATTACTTTGATCAGTATGAAGATGTATCTTAACACAATTACCGAAGCGATTGCACAAAGTACGGATATATACCAGCAATATTTTGATCTTTGTTATTCACTAGTCAATTTGCACAGAGATTATCCATTTTATTATGAATGTCTTCTGAGGGAAATCAATGTTGATATAGATTTGGAAGAGACACCAAAGGTGTACAGGGAAATATATAATGCCGGAGAAGAAATTAATAAGGTGATTGGTTCTATGCTTGAGAAGGGGATTAAATCTGGTATCATCCGCAGTGATATCCATATCATTGAAACCGTGTTTCTTTTGTGGGCAGGTATCTCCAGCGTGATTAGGATGGCTGTGGAGAAGGAAAAGTATCTATCCAAATTCTTTGGAATCACAAAGGAGAATTTTCTACAGTACAGTTTTGAGACACTCTTAAAATCCATCTTAGCGAAAGATAAATAAAATAAATAAATAAGGCAGGTTATATTCTATGAAGAAGAAAATACTATTTTATGTAATTAGTGTTATTTCAATTGCCGGTATTATTGCTTTATTAATGTATTTCAAAAGTGTCAATGATTATAAGCATAAGGTAGCAATTCTCGAGATCCATGAAATTGATCTTTCCACGATCCCGGATGGCACTTACGTAGGAGACTGTAATGTGGATTTTATCTATGCGAAGGTTGAAGTTACCGTGAAGAATAGAGTAATCGCAGAGATCAATCTCATACAACACAAGAACGGCAAAGGAAAATCAGCGGAAAAGATTCTTGATAATATCGTAAAAGAACAGTCGGTAAATGTTGATACAGTATCCGGAGCTACAAACTCCAGTAAGGTAATCATGAAAGCCGTAGAAAATGCATTAACAATAAGGAGTGAGAGATAATTTTGATTCGATTGAATTGCGACAATACTGATCATCCCTTTATTCCTCCGACACTCCGGTACCGGACTGAAAAAGAAAAATGACGGTCTTGATTGTTTTTCAAAACCGCCGTAGGCTCCTATATTTGTGTTGGCATACAACTTACCCTATCGTTGTACAACGTTTTTTTATTTCCCTTTCTTGTAAAGACCATGTTTATTGCAATAAAAGTATATTTCTCCGCCATACATTTTAGCAAAACGTACTTCTGCAGCTTGTTCAGGGTAAAGTTTTATAAAAAGTACTCTATCACATGAAACATAAGCTACAAATGAAATGTAATGTTGTTTAGTCATTTCGTGCTGTATCGTGAAATAGAAATCGTTCTCCACCTCATTAACACATATCTCATGAGGGATTTCCTCACTCTGTGCTTCTAAAGGACTAAGTTTTCTACCACAATATGAAACTTCCGATTTACCTGTACAGTATAAAGGGTTTCCGCAAGTTGGACATACATAAAACTTTATCTTTTTCATATTTCCTCCATCGACATCATTAGGCTCTAAATCGCCTATTAAGATTTTTTCAATATTAACTCCCAAAATATTTGAAAGCTCATGTAAAAGAGAAACATCAGGACAGCCAATACCACGTTCCCATTTAGAAATTGTTCTATCACTTATGTTCATTACATCAGCTAATTCCTTTTGAGTCATTCCTTTTTCTTTCCTTAAATTCAGGATTAACTTTCCTACTTTATAACAATCCATACTTGTTACCTCCGTATTTAATGTACCCGCTATTGGATTTACTTTCAACAAACGCTCCGTAGAGTTCAAATTATATTTTCTATAACTACTATGGTTTTTATCTAATAGTATCATTTCATAGGAGCTATTTCAATCATGTACAGCCTTGCATCCAATTGGGAGTTCAATCTTATTGGATGTGAATTATCAGTATGAACAGATGCGGCAGTCACTTATGAAACACTTGTTGTAGACGGAGAGGATTTTGAGCAAATTAGAGAAGCTTTTGAAGCAAGGGCAAGTGTTAATAAAGTAATCATTGGCGATGCCGTAATCACCTGCATGAGTCAAAGAGACATAGTGGATTCTGCAGTTCAATGGATTGAAAATAAGAGACAATAAAAATGTTATGAGAAATATAAATAAACCCTTTATATTTTCATAGATAAGTGAGTAGAAGAATGCCCTCAAGTAAAAACTATAGGTGGCTTCATAAATGGAAGGCAATCATAACTATAAAAAATAGAAGGGAATTTTTTAATGTCAGACATATTAGATAAGGCTAAATCGATTGAAGAATATATTGTAAACTTTCGAAGAGAATTACACGAAAATCCAGAGCTTAGCGGACAAGAATTTCAAACCCAAGAAAAGATTATGAAGGAATTAGATATATTACAAATACCCTATAAGAAAGTCGGAAACACCTCTTTAGTGGCTACATTAAAGGGTGGAAAAGATGGAAAAACTGTAGCTTTAAGAGGAGATATAGATGCGCTCCCAATACAAGAAGAATCAGGAGTGAATTTTGCATCTAAAAATCCAGGGGTGATGCATGGATGTGGACACGATGCGCATACTGCTATGCTTCTTGGTGCAGCAAAAATCTTATCTGAAAGGAAGGATGAAATTAATGGTGAAGTTAGATTTTTCTTTCAGGAAGGGGAAGAAACATTTTCTGGTGCCAAAAAAATAATAGAAGCAGGTGGAATGGATGGAGTTGAAGCTTGTTTTGGTATGCATGGATTACCAGCACTGGAAGTAGGAAATGTAAATATCGTTCCAGGATATAGGTTATCAGGTTGTGATACAATTTATGTTAAATTTGAAGGAGTATCAGGACATGGTTCAGCTCCACAACTTGCAAAGGACACAATTCATCCTGCATGTATTTTTGTTACAGACATTCAGGGAATTATAACTAAGAATGTTGATCCACAGGAACCAGTCGTACTCTCTGTAGGAAAATTTATTGGAGGTACCAAGGCAAATATAATTTCTAAATATACGGACATTGAAATTTCAATGAGATATTTTGATACAAAGGTTAGGGAAACCGTTCATGAAGCAATTAAAAGACATGCAAAGGCCATTGCAGATGCCTATGAAATTAAAGTTGATATAAAAATAGAAGAAAGTACTCCTAGTCTTTACAATGATGAAGATTTAGCAGCTCTGGCTGATAAGTCTGCGACCAAAGTCTTTGGAGAAGGACATAATTTACCCATGACAAAGCAAATGGCATCAGAGGATATGCCTTACTATTTTCAAAAGGCAAAAGGAGTTTATGCATTTATAGGATATAGAAATGAGACGAAAGGATGTACCTTTCCTCCCCATCATGAGAAATTTAAGATAGATGAAGACTATATGAAATATGGCACTGCATTGCATGTACAATTTGCTCTTGATTTTTTAAATAAATAAGATGGGAGACATATGCAGAATTGTATAAACAACATTTTTAATCAACGATTGCTGTTATATGTTTTATATTATAAAATTCATTGGTAAGCAAATACTAATACCAATGCTAAATACTACTTTCATTCATCAATTTGGTATTATTTATAAAAAAGGAGGATATTCCAATGATTAAAATAGAATTTTTTCATGATGTTATTTGCAGTTTTTGTTTCCCGATGTCCGCAAGAATGCGTCGGATAGCGAAGAATTATAATAATATTGAGATCATTCATCGCTCATTTGCTTTAGGATGGGAGGTTGAAGATTTTATACGTAGCTTTGGTTCTCGAGAAGCTGTTAAACCAGAAGTCTTAGGTCATTGGGCTCATGCAAATAAAAATGATGATGAACATCGTTTCAATATTGAAGGAATGCGCCAAACAGATTTCAACTTTCCCATATCAAAGCCAGGATTGAAAGCTGCAAAAGCAGCTGGTCTTATCGGAGGAGATAGTATGTATTGGGATGTGTTCGACAGCATACAAAACAAATTATTTGTTGAAAATAAGAATATTGAAGATGTCGCCGTATTAGAAGAAGCAGTGAAGGCAACGAGCATCCCTTATGGGGATTGGAAAGTACAGTTTGAGAAGGATGAAACAGAAAAAGCCGTATTAGCGGACTTACAGCTTGTACAAGCCTATGGTGTTAATAGTGCACCAACCCTAGTCATTAATCAAAAGTATGCTCTTACTGGTGCCAGGTCACAAGAGGAAATCGAAAAACTGTTGGCAAGAGTCTCAAAAGAAGAAGGAATTCCATTAAATAAATTACAAACACTTCAAATGGATGACACAGGCGCTTCATGTTCTATTATCGATGGTAAATGGAAATGTGACTGAATAAAATGTCGCAATATGTCACAAAATGTAAATAAATGAATATATTAGTATTGCATAATATTATTTTATATTAATGCAAATATATTCATAAAAGAGGTGTTTGTATGAGTTTTAACAGAGATGAATCTTTTAGAGGGCATAGCTTCTATACATCAGGAGGCCATTCAAGGAGCGATCGTAGCAGATCGGATGACAGATCAAGGAGCAGGTCTAACAGTAGGTTCGGCAGTAGATCACGGAGTAGATCTAGAAGTAGATCTCGCAGTAGATCAAATAGTAGGCATTTTAGAAGATCGTTTTAATTATGTGCTGCTTATGGGTCTTCATCTGAAAAATAAGATTGGTAATATGGATAAATATTACCAAGAGGGGGATAAAATAGGTATTTATACCATTCAAGAATTATTGGGCGAGGGACGATATGGAATAGTATATCTAGCTGTTGATGAGGATAAAAACAGATTTGTTGTTAAACAACTGAAGAAAGAAATGATAAAAAAAAGTGAAAATAAACTTTTTTACGAAGAATTAACTTTAAAGAAGTTGCACCATCCTTATTTCCCTAAATTTATTTCAAGATTTAAAGATAAGGGCAGAGAAGGCTATATACTTGAGTATATAGAAGGGGTAGTATTTGAGGATATCGTACGTAAGGAAGGATATCAATTCAACCGTGAAGAGATTTACGAGATTTGCGGTCAACTGCTTGATTTGGTGGAGATATTGCATAGATACAATATCGTTCATGGAGATATTAGGCTGCCCAATATCATAAGAAAAAACAATAAAGAGCTTTCACTGATTGATTTTGGTCTTGCAAGAATAATGGATAATGATTACTACACTAAGGAGTTAGATTACTGGTGTATAGGTGATTTTTTAATTCACCTATATTACACAACCTATCAAAAAGTAAGTAGAATTGATAAACCATGGTTTAAAGAGCTTGATTTGAATCCTGAAGAAAAAGTTTTCTTAAAAAGACTTATGGGTATTGAAGAAACTTTTGAAAATAATCATGAAATCAGGCAACAGTTGAATATAATTAAGAATAGTAATTTATAGAGAAACCATGTGATTTAATATTGCAAGATATTAAATCACATGGTATCTATTTATATACCTTACTGTGTTTTGGATCAATTAATGCTTATTGGGAAGAGTGATATTAATGAAATGTTTAGGGGAGATAATAAGACTTTATCCGGATAGTTTTCGAGCAAACATATTTACAACAGAGCCCTTTCGAATGATTGGACTAATTGATGTAGTAATTCGTTATTATTATGGGATGGAAAGAGTAATTCTGGCCTTCTATAGATCCTCTGGCACCAACAGTGGTAAAGCTCAGGGAATGTGGTATCCCATCGTTGGAATTAAGATACATACAGGTGAATTTACGGAATTTACAAAATATATAAATTGTGTACTTACGGAATCTACGAAGGACGGACATGCAGATAAGGGATGGTTGGTAAAATCACTATTCTTCAGTGGTAATAAGGAAGGAGTAGAATTAAGAGGCTTTTCCAATGGAGTTCATAGGGAAAGCTTATATGAAATAGGAATGAAACTCAACTATCTCTATGAAAATAACATGTATTATCTTATAGAGGAGATGGATGGAAAATTCATCAATTCAATGGTTACATTAAATAGTAAGCTCTATAATAATATACGTACCCAAAGAGAGAATTACGAACGATTCATACATGATGTTTATAGAGGATGCTAAGGTCTGTTTATTTGTATTTAAAATTATATGTTACACCTTAGTATAAATAGAAGGTGAACCTTCCTTTGTAGAATGCATACATTATATTGTATCTTACAAAGGGGGATAAAATATGAGAGGTGAGCCCTCAAACAATGACCTGCAAAAGCTAATTATAGGTGCTGATCAAAAAGTTCCCTTGTCAAATGGCAAGTATGTAGATTCCATCTATTTTGACAATGCTGCAACTACTCCAGTATTATATTCCGTGCTTAAGGAGATAAACCATTTTGCACCATGGTATTCCTCCGTACACAGAGGAGGAGGTTATAAATCAAAGGTATCATCGGATATATATGAACAAGGAAGAGCTGTTGTCCAAAGCTTTGTTAAATGCGATAAAGAAAGAGATATCGTTATATTTACCAAAAATACGACGGAATCTATTAATGTGCTTTCATTCGTCTTAAGTCAGCAAAAAGGCCAGCAGAAAGTGGTTCTTTCAACATGGATGGAACATGCTGCCAATGACCTGCCCTGGAGAAACAAGTTCAAGGTTGATTATGTAGACCTTGATAGGTCTGGCAGATTGTCCATTGAGGATCTGGAGGATAAGCTTATAAGATACCGAGGCAGCGTAAAATTAGTGAGTGTTACAGGTGCTTCCAATGTAACCGGATATATGAACCCAATACACAAAATAGCAGTTCTTGCTCATAAATACGGTGCAAAGATTCTGGTGGATGGTGCGCAGCTAGTTCCCCATACTTCTGTTGATATGAAGCCTTTTGACATGGAGGAACATATTGATTATCTCGTTTTTTCCGCCCATAAGATGTATGCCCCCTTCGGTACTGGTGTCCTTATTGGGCCTAAAAATGATTTCATAGAGGGCAATCCACTTATTCAAGGAGGAGGTGCCATAAATATTGTGACACACAAGCATATAGAGTGGGATGAACCTGCGGGTAAGGACGAAGCGGGGACACCCAATGCCATGGGTGTGGTTGCTTTGACAGCAGCGATAAAAACCCTTAGTGCAGTGGGCATGGATAATATCTATAAACGAGAAAAAGCTTTATATGATTATACAATAAGTTCTATGGCAAAAATACCTGATATCAAATTTTACAGCGATCCCTCCAGAGAAGATACAATAAGCGTTATACCTTTTAATCTTCAGGGGGTGCCTCATCATCTTATACCCTCCATCCTTTCTGATGAAGGAGGAATCTCCGTCAGAAACGGATTTTTCTGTACACATCCATATTGTGAAAGGTTGCTGGGTCTTAGCGAGGAAGATATGAAACAATATTTTGAGGATGATAGGGTGGAATTTCCCGGTATGGTAAGGGTTAGCTTTGGTTTTTATAACAGCTATAGAGAAGTAGACAAATTCTTAAGTATTCTTCGCATGGTTGCTGAGAATAAAGAATTCTACATCAATAAATACGCCAACAATCTCTCTTCGCAAATGACTAGAAATGAAGCCCATCTGTGCTCTGATTTCAACAATCGAGGATGCTAATCACACTCACTACGCTTGGCGCACTTATATAATAAAAGCAGCAAAGGAACGGTTCCTTTGCTGCTTTTGCATATGGGAGAAGAAATATTAGTAATCTGTAATGTGGGGTAATTGTCAATATGTAATATATTGACAATCGTGGAATTATATGGTATTATTTGTGTAATGAATAACTATTACGGATTGCTTGCTGAGCGATTGTAGTGGTAGCGGAATTTATGGGTTCGAATCCCATCCTCGGCTTTCATGCCGAGGTAGCAGAGGGGTTTCTGCACTCTTTAATTAGAGAGAAATTCCAGCTCAACTCCCGGTTGGTAGAAACCGGGAGTATTATAAGAGGTATATTATGTTTATAATAATACAAATTCCTTTTGTTGATTTACGAGTAATACAAAAAGCAGATGCTAGACAGTGTTTTTTTCCCCATAAATTTATGAATCGTACTGGGAAGAAAGTATATTTCAGGCATTTTGGCTCAAAACATTTTAGACAGCACGCTGATGGGTTGCCGCAGTCAGAGTGTTGTTATTTTGATGCAAGAAGGATGATTAAGCTTAATAATATAGACCTGTCTTCCAGGTTGGTTTTTGCAAGATTGTTTGCTGAAGACTTCTTTTTGCATTTTGATATAGGTATTAGAATATCCAATCATATAGATCAAAAAGATTTAATGGACATAATAAAGAAAATAGTAACGGATAATATATTTATCATACCAAATTTGAATAAAAAGGAAAGTGGTAAGGAAAAGACCATTTGTTCCTTGAATTCCATACAAAAATATATCGAGTCTCTCTATATGTATGCAACCTCTTACATATCTAATAACATTAATGACTATAGGATGTTAAAAAAAGATGCTATTAATCTTTCTTTCGGGAATCCATCAATATTTTGTCAATATAAATGTAGCGATGGTATAATGCAGGATTTCAGTAATAAGATCATCAATTTAGACAATTGTCTAGATGTATATAAAACTACAATGAATAATTATCTTTATTTAGTACATGTTTGGATAGCTGGCAAGAAGAAGGATACAGGAGAAACAAAGGATGTTCTGAGGCGCCTGAGAATTTGCTTGTTAAAGCTTCATAATTATAGAGAAGGATTAATGTGCCTCTTTCAATTTCTCGATAATAGAAATCCGAGGGAAGATGATAAATATAGTGATATTTTATGTATTAAATTTAAATATTTATTGCAATTATTAAAAAGGACAACACATTATGGAATGCAAGGAAAGCATATTATGGACTTGGCATTACAGACAGAAAAGGACATATATTATGAAAATTGGGAAGACCATATTGAGAGGCTTGAATATTATTATAACTATTTTGATGAAATAGAAAAAAGGAGAGAAAAAATTATGAATGTTAACTTCAATGGTGAAGTATCCTTTAATAATAGTACCTTTAACAATATTGATGGTGGTGGTAATACTTTAAATCAAAGCAATGTGATGGTTTCATCGGATATAAATGAATTGCTTATTGAATTTGATAAGGAATTTGATAGATTGCTCATTGAACTAACTCTATCAAATCCGGATGTTGATAAATTAAAGGATTATAAGAGGGAATTTAAAGAAGAAGTAACTAGCAGTAAAAGGGATAGGATAAAACTATCTGACATTATGAGAAATATAAAAAATGCTTTCACTGGCTTCATTACAAATGCTGATAAACTCTCCCTCTTATTTGATCTGGGGAATAAAATAATAGAAAAGCTTAAATAATATCCGTATCCATTTTAGGAGTTTTCCTTCCGAAACTCATTGGGTGAGAGGTGCCTGCTTTTCTTGAATATCTTACTAAAATAATTACCGCAAGAAAAGCCGCATTTCAAAGCAATATCATTTATGGATAAATCAGTATTTGACAGTAATTGCATGGCATTCTGCATCCTTATATTTGTTAAATACTTAATAGGGTTAATACCGGTTTCTTTTGTGAATTCTCTTGTAAAATGACTCAATGAAATACCTAATCTGTCGGCTAGGGTATTAATACCATCAAGGTTTGCAAAGTCCTTCTCCATATACTCTATAGCAAGTCTTGTCTTTAAAGAATACTCATCTTGATTGTAGGCTACAGTTCTGCATAAAAGAGATAAGAAGTGAAATACGATTTCGCTTCCGGCAAAGGGCGGAAGCTTCATTCCATTTTGTAAATCTTCATGTAATTTAAGCAGGTATTGTATTACACCACCGTTCAGATCAAGTTTAATAATTTTGCCTGTTTTTTGAAGAATTTTATCAAAATAAGGTTTCACTGCGGTTCCTTCAAAATGGATATAAAGAAGCTGCCAGCCATCTTTATTCACAGGATCAGGGCAATAATACTTTTCATCATCAGGGATTTTAACAAAAAAAGCTTGACCAGGTTCAATTCTATAAACCTGATGGTTTGATTCAAAGATTCCATAGCCTTTCAGGGTATATTGAAATAGATAGCCCTGCATGTTTCTATCATTATTATCAAAAAAGTAGTCTGGAGTATTTCTATGTTCTATTCCCATATCCTTCAGCTCAAAAGGTGGATCGGGAAATTCATCAAAAGATGCAAAATAGAAAGTCTTAAATCCATAGGGCATCAAAAAAACACCTCTTTTATCAAATTTATATTCTTGAATACTAGATAAATGTCAACATATACTAATATATATTACCACAGATATTTGTGTTTGTATAATCAAAATATTATTAGGGATTTACAGTTTATACAAAGTGGTGTTCTGATATTTTCAGCTTATTAGCATTGATACTGGGAGGATAATTGGTTTATGAAGAAGAACGAATGTGCAAAAACACCACCTATGGGATGGAACAGTTGGGATTGCTACGGTGCCTCTGTGACTGAAGAACAATTAAAAGGTAATGCGGATTACATGGCCAAGTATATGAAAGAATTTGGATGGGAATATATTGTATGTGATATACAATGGTATGAGCCAAAAGCAAAATCTACAGAATATAATCATTTTTATCCATTGGAGATGGATGAATATTCTCGATTGATTCCGGCAGTCAATCGTTTTCCATCCTCTGCAGGTGGAAAAGGTTTTAAGCCAATCTGTGATTATGTACATAACCTTGGTTTGAAATTTGGAATTCATATTATGCGTGGTATACCCAGACAGGCAGTTCATGCAGCTGGGCCAATTAAAGGGAGCAGTGCAACTGCAAGGGACATTGCCCATAGTTTTTCCCTCTGCTCTTGGAATACGGATATGTACGGTATCAATCCTGCTTCAGAAGGTGCCCAGGAATATTATAATTCACTGTTTGAATTATATGCCCAATGGGGTGTGGATTTTGTTAAAGTAGATGACATCTGTAACACAGAGTATAATCCCTTGAATCCATATTCAGCAAAGTGTGAAATTGAAATGATAAGAAAAGCTATTGATAGCTGCGGCCGAGATATGGTCCTCAGTTTATCACCGGGGCCGGCAGTTTTGGAGGAAGCCAATCATCTTAGCAAGCATGGGAATATGTGGAGAATTACTGGGGACTTTTGGGATAATTGGATGCAGCTTTATCATATGTTTGAGCGTTGTAACCTATGGAGTCCCTATGTAAAAGAGGGAAGTTGGCCAGATTGTGATATGCTTCCTCTGGGGCATATCGGTATTAATACGCCAGACCACAATAAACAATCAAGATTTACGAACTTCACCAAGGACGAGCAGCTTGTTATGATGACCTTATGGTGTATCTTTCGTTCACCGCTAATGGTGGGAGCAGAGCTTAGAGATAATGATGAGTGGACCTTATCAATCTTAACGAATCCGGAAATTCTAAGACTCTTGAAACATTCTTATGGAGCTAAGCAAATTATGCGTACAGAAGATACCATTATATGGACTAGTAATGACAATGATGGCAGTAGGTATATTGCTTTCTTTAATACATCATTTTCTCCTACCCAACCAGAAATATCTTTCATGAATTTGGGATTATGTGGGACATATAAAGCCAGAGATTTGTGGGCACACGAGGAACTTGGAGTATTTACCGGAAGAATTGGAGTAAATGTTAATATGCATGGGGTGCGTATGTTAAAACTTACCAGTGTGTGATTCCTAATCCAAGAACATCGCAATCTGATTCAACCAAAAAAGACATTTATACAAAAAGGGTGTGTTTCAACAGACATTTTGTTGAAACACACCCTTTCTTTATTATATAGAGTTATTACATCAAAATAATACCCTTAATATCAATTTATTACACATCAAAAAAACACACTTTATATCAATTTGTTACTCTTGAGTAGGGCTTAAATGTGATATATAGTTAATATACGACATGAAACTAAATAATTAACACAATCAAATAATTACTAAAACAATTTTTTTGAGGGTTGGGTCTGTTATAAAAATTTACCCTTAAAGTATGATTTTTAATGTAGTTGTATATTATTAAGTTAATTCACCAGGAGGATAACAATGAAGGAATCACTAGGAAGCAGCACCAGGAATATTCAAAAAAAGAGAAGACGGAAAAATATACAAGGAAAAGTAATGTTTTTGTACATATTACCGTTTTTACTTCTATCCTTTGCATTTTCTTATTATCCCTTACAGGGTTGGATATATGCTTTTTATGACTATAGACCTCCACTGAAATTGTCCCAATGTGATTTTGTAGGTTTACAATGGTTTAAAATGCTTTGGGCAAATTCAACGCAGATTAAGCAGGTTATGGAGGTTATGGTAAATACCTTTTCTATCAGTAGCTTATCTTTGGCTACTTCAATCTTGCCCGTGTTTTTTGCAATTTTCTTGAGCGAAATCAAATGCAAATGGCTGGTGAAATTTATTCAGACATTTACAACAGTTCCGAATTTTATTAGCTGGGTTATGGTCTTTTCTGTAGCCTACAGCCTATTTTCCGGTACAGGTATGTTTAATACTCTGCTGCTGAAGGTGGGCCTAATTGAAACACCAATTAAATTTTTAGACGGTGATTCCCATACTTGGTTAACGATGATATTGTGGAATATTTGGAAAACACTAGGATGGGGTTCAATTATGTATTTGGCGGCAATTGCCGGTGTAGATCAGGAGCTGTATGAAGCAGCTAGGGTGGATGGTGCAAACCGATTTAAATTAATGCGGCATATTACATTTCCTGCTTTGATGCCAACCTTTTTTGTAATATTGATGTTGTCCGTTGCCAACTTTTTAAATAATGGTCTGGATCAGTATTATGTATTCCAGAACGCATTTAACAGAAAACATATTCAGGTGCTTGACTTATATGTATACAATGTTGGCATGACCGGTTCAAGCCCATCTTTAGCAACTGCAATCGGTATGCTTAAGAGTGTAGTAAGTGTAACTCTATTGTTTGCTGTTAACAAATTATCTAAAAAAGTGCGTGGTGAATCAATTATTTAAGAAGGGAGTTTGAAGGGACAGATGAAAAAGAAAAGAAACCTAATGGCATCGGATATTGTTTTTAATATCTTTAATTATATATTTTTTATCGCATTTACACTGATTTGTATCTATCCGTTTTACTATTTAATTATTAATACAATTAGTGCCAATGATTTAAGTGCGAATGGCGGAATTAACTTTATACCTAGGGAAATACATTTTGAAAATTACATTAGTGTAATTAAGATAAGAGGACTTGGCAGGGCGGCATGGGTTTCCATCTTTCGAACTATTATTGGTACTATATGTACTGTGGTTGCTTCTGCATTTTTAGGATTTATGTTTACCCAGCAGAGATTGTGGAGAAGACGTCTCTGGTATCGTTTTATTGTGATTACTATGTACTTTAATGCGGGATTAATTCCTATGTATTTAACTATGAAGAATTTGAATCTTACGGACAGCTTTTGGGTTTACATAATACCTGCTATCGTACAGCCCTTTAATATTATCTTGGTTAAAACCTACGTAGAATCAATGCCTGCTTCTTTACAGGAAGCTGCTGAAATTGATGGTGCAGGAATTATTACGATTTTTAGAAAGATAATTCTGCCAACCAGTAAGCCAATACTAGCCACTATTGCAATTTTTTCAGCAGTAGGACAGTGGAATTCATTTTATGACACCTTAATTTATGTCACAGACCAGAAATTATATTCACTGCAATATTTACTATATACCTATATTAACCAGGCTAACTCTCTGAAGGCTTTAATTAATAATAGTCTTGGTACCGGATATAATGCTATGGCTTTAGCGACCCTGCAAACCCCTACCTCGGTTCGTATGACGGTTACAGTAATTGTATGTATTCCAATTTTATGCGTTTATCCCATATTCCAGAGATATTTTGTTAAAGGCATTATGATCGGATCTGTTAAAGGTTAAATATGGGATCCATAAGGGCAAAACAAAATAAATTAATATTTATTTTGCTAAGTATATGAAAAAAACAGGAGGAAAAGTAATGAGGGTAAAAGTATTTAGTATAGTCTTATGTATTGTATTAGTTGCATCAATGTTCTCTGGCTGTAGTAAAAAGACAGATAATACGACCAAAGACACAGGAGGCAAGGGTGCAGCAGACATTACGTCGGAGGGGGCTCCATCTGCTTCTGGTAGCGGTGAAATGACAGGTGCAGAAAAATATCCGGAATTCATTACCGTTGATGTATTTGACGGTTTGGCTAACTATCAGGGAATTCAATCAGGATGGTTTGCAAAAATTGTAAAGGATAAGTTCAACATGGAGCTTAACTTGATTGCTCCTAATGTAGCAGGTGGTGGAGACACCTTATACCAGACACGGTCCGCAGCCGGAAATCTGGGAGATTTAATCATTTATGGGGCTGATGGTGGTAAATTTCAGGATATGGTAACAGCTGGACTGTTAACAGAAATGACGGATTTGATTGCAGACAAAGAAAATCTGAAAAAATATCAAACAGCTATAGATTCTATGAATTCTCTGGTTGAAGGCGGGAAGGTTTATGGTATTCCATCAGCTGTATCGGAGCAGTCGGCATCCACACCTTCAGAAGGACTGGATCCTACTTTTGGACCGTACATACGTTGGGATGCTTACAAAGCTGTAGACTATCCTGAGATGAAGACATTAGAGGATTTACTTCCTGTATTACAGTCCATGTGCGAAGCCGTTCCTACAAGTGATTCGGGTAAGAAGACTTATGGCATTTCCTTGTTTAAGGACTGGGATGGTAATATGATGTGCCTGGCAAAGCAGCCAACCTGCTTTTATGGATATGATGAAGTGGGATTTGTATTGTCAAGAGCAGATGGTTCTGACTATCAAAGCATTATAGATAGTAATTCAATGTATGTAAGAGTTTTAAAATTATACTATGATGCAAACCAGATGGGCATTTTAGATCCCGAATCAACAACACAGAACTATGACACATTATATGCTAAATATCAGGATGGACAAATCTTATATTCACCATGGCCTTGGTTAGGTCAGAACGCTTATAATACTCCTGAGAATAAAGCGGCAGGAAAAGGCTTTATGATTTCATCCTTCCAGGACATGAAAGATTTATCTATCGGTTGTACACCCAATGGTACAAGAGTAATGGTTGCTATAGGAAGCAAGGCGAAGGATAAAGAAAGATTAGCTGATTTTATCGATTGGTTATACTCTCCAGAGGGAATTATTAGCACTTCGGCTCAGGGTATGGCAACCAGCGGACCCAAAGGCCTGACTTGGGATATGAAGGATGGAGCACCAGTGTTAACAGATTTTGGATATGAAGCCTTCTATGGTGGGGGAAATACTACTGTTCCTGAGGAATGGGGCGGTGGTATCTGGAAAGATGGTGTTTCTGCACTCAACTTTACGACTGTTATAACCAGTGATATCAATCCGGAGACAGGCTTCCCTTATAATTATACTTTATGGGATTCTGTTATTGATAAAAATGCCACCACTCTTGATATTGATTGGCAAACTAAGATGGAAGCAAAGACTACAATTGAGTATCTTCAGAAAAATGACAAGCTGATGGTAGCTCCTGGTTCGTCCTATATTGCTCCTACAGAAGATTCTCAAATTACTACTCTTAGGGGACAATGCAAGGCGAAGATTGTTGAAAATTCGTGGAAGATGGTATTTGCGGCTAATGAGGATGAATTTAATAGCTTATTAAAAGAGATGCAGGATACAGTAATTGGTCTTGGGTATGATAAGGTATTGGCTGTAGATATGCAAAATGCAAAAGATCAAAATGATGCAAGAGTAGCAGCTGTAGCTGCAAATTAAGCCAATCAAGCTATTGTGTAAGCGCTAAAAGTGCTAGTTTTATATCTATTAGGATTGCGAGAGGGATGTGGGTTCACCACATCCCTCTTCGCAATCCTGCGCACACGTAATTCTCCTACTAAAATCTTGACAAAAAATGAAATATCTGTGAGAATAAGTTAGTCTATACTAACTACGTAGCAGGGAGGATATTACATGAATAATAAAGTATTGCAGAAGCTACTGGTTAAGGATGTGGTTTTCTTAGCAATTATCTCAGCTGTAGCAACCTGCACGGCAGCAGTTATGGCCTTTGTTGCGAATATATATATTTTTGGTCTGGCACAGTTGGTAACAGGTTTTCAATTTTCACTATTCTTGGCAATTGCACTGATGAAGGTGAGAAAACCGGGGACTATGATGATATTTGCCTTATTAACGGGATTGGTAGAATTGTTTATGGCCCCGGTTATGTTTATCTCTAGTTTGCTTGCTGGGCTGATACTTGAACTATTGGTGATTTTTGTTTTTAAAGGCTATGAAAGTAACAAACCGGTTTTTATTGCGTCCTGGTTGTTTCTTCCACTGACATTGCCCTTTAATTTGATATACTATTTCCTTATCTCTAAACATTATGTAGAAAAATTCTTTGGTTCAGGGTTTATGATTGTCTCCTTGGTATGTGTTGTGGGAGCCATAGTTGTAAGTGCACTGGGCGCTTTTCTGGGAATAAAGATTTCCAAGGAATTAAAAAAGGCAGGAGTTATGAAGAAATGATTGACTTTTTTCAGGTGAAGAAAACCTTATATCCCTTACTCAGCATTGGGATTACTCTTTTTATATTTATTGGCGGGCTGGCTATGGCTCGTAGTATTTGGGGTGGTATTTTCTTATTCTGTGTCTACGTGCTATTATGCCTTTTTGGCTACGGGAGTACTTGTATCAAGATATTACCCTTTCTTCTGGTATACTTGGGTTTGTTTTCAGCTATTTTCTATTTGACCAGTGGAGGAAACCTTGAGTTTGTTATGGAGATGGTCATAAGGCTTGCAGGAATAGTGATTGCAGCCATTCCAGGTATGGCCCTTCCTCCTGTAAAATTAGTGCGAAATCTTACGAATTTACATTTCCCCCGGTTATTAACCTTAGGAATGTTGATTACAGTCAGTTTTGTGCCCGTGTTAGCTTCAGAGATTAGACAGGTTAGAAATGCTATGCGGACGAGAGGTGTTATCTCTCTTTGGAATCCGAAGATATTGTATAGAGCATTTTTAATCCCCCTCATTGTAAGAGTGGTGAATATCTCCGATACCTTGGCCCTATCTGTGGAAACAAGAGGGTTTGTGTCAGAGGATAATCAGTTTACAGTCTATCACCCAGTGAAATTTCTTAGGAGAGATATGATATTTGCTATTATATTCATACTTCTCTTTGGGCTAGGTCTGGCCTTTTCCCTAATGGAGGTAAGCTTATGAAGAATGCCATAGAAGTTAGATGTCAATCCTTTACTTATGAGGAAGGAAGGACATCAATCCTAGAAGCTTTTAATTTTACAGTAGTCTATGGGAGAGTGACTCTGCTTTCCGGCTTATCCGGTTCTGGAAAATCCACTTTATTGTCCTTAATCAATGGAATAATTCCGCGAATGATGGCGGGAACTTTTCTAGGAGAAGTACTAATTGATGGCGAAAATATGGTGGGTAAAACCATGAGTCAGATTTCTAGAAAAGTAGGAAGTGTATTACAGAATGCAGAATCTCAAATTATTCATCAAGTGGTGGAAGATGAAATCGCTTTTGGATGTGAAAATTTTGGGATAGAACCGGAAGAAATAGAAAAGCGTGTTTCCATTGGCTGTGATCTTATGAGGATTGATAGGAGTTGGAAGACTAGGAAATTATCCGGCGGTCAAAAACAACGTTTAATCACTGCATCCACCCTGGCCATGGAACCAAATATTCTCATATTTGATGAGCCCTTGGCTAATCTAGACCAAAAAGGTGCATTGGAATTATTAAATCTATTACAGGATTTAGCGAGGAAAGGAAAGGCAATTCTAGTAGTGGAGCATCGCCTTGATGTGGTCCTGCCCTTTGTGGATGATGTATGGCAGCTGAAGGATAAGAAAGCAGTTAAGATAGAGGATAAAAAAGAGTATCTGGAAAGTCAGATTAGTGTAATAAAAGATAGGAAAGAAGATTACGTAGGGAAAGATACTTTATCCATAAGAATGGAAGGGGTATCAAAAAAGTTTGGAAAACGGAGCATTCTTGCAGGTGTAACAGCAGAGATCAAAGAAGGGGAGCGTATTCTACTATTGGGTGAAAATGGATGTGGCAAATCAACCCTAATGAATATTCTTGCCCGTCTTTTAAAAGCAGATGGTGGCAGGATAGAACAGTATCTTAACCCATCTTTAAAGAGGGCGAATAAGAGATGGTTTCAAGAAGTTGGCCTTGTGTATCAAAATCCAAACTACCAATTATTTATGCCTTCGGTGAAAGAAGAAATTCTCTTTGGTGCAGAGGATTCATCTTATGCACTAGATATAGCACAGAAGTTTGGACTTACGGATTTATTAGATCGACATCCCCATTCCTTATCTGAGGGGCAAAAGCGTAGAGTTACCATTGCAGCCATTCTCGCACAAAAACCAAAGTTATTGTTATTAGATGAGCCAACGGTAGGACAGGATTACGAGGGTTTAAAATGTATGGTTGATGTGATAAATGAAATTCATAGGATAGAGCAAAATACCATGATTACTGTAACTCATGATTTTCGTTGTGCAGCTGCCCTCTGTGACCAAGTTCTATGGATGGAGGATGGCAATATCATAAAAGCAGGGGATAAACAACTTGTTAGAGAATTCTTTCCCATTACCTAGATATTTAAATCAGGGACTGTTTCATTATATTTTGAAACAGTCCCTTAATAATTCGTGTGAATTTAATTATGCCTTTATAGCCCAACGCAATTTAGCAGAACGAGCACGGCTATTGCTATTACATTCCTCTTGAGAGGGTCGAATAATATCAGTGGCTATCTCACGGTAGATGCCTTGTTGATAATAGCGTTGAAAGGATTTTTTAACAAGACGATCTTCTCCCGAATGAAAGGATAGGATTGCAACACGGCCACCCCCAGCAAGGGAAGAAGGAAGCTTATCCAAAAATTCATATAAAACTTCAAATTCCTGATTAACATCAATTCGTAATGCTTGAAAGCTACGTTGACAAGATTTCTTGACTTCCTCTTTCCTGTCTTTTTCAGGAATGAAATTCAGAGCATCTTGGATGATTTCTTGAAGTCTTGTTGTTGTTGCTATTTCTTTTCCTCTTTTAATTGCAGTGGTGATGGCACGAGCAATTTGAGCTGCATGAGGCTCGTCCGCATTTTCTAATAACATCCCATATAATTCATCTTCTGAAATACTTTTAAGACGATCTGCTGCAGAGATGCCTTTGGAAGGATTAAGACGTAAGTCTAATGGTCCCTCTGTCTTATAGGAAAAGCCCCTTTCCGGGTTGTCGATTTGCATAGAGGAGACACCCAAATCAGCCAAAATAAAATCAAGTGGCCCTGATTTGGATGTGATTTGATCTATATTGGAAAAGTTCGTTTGTACGATGGTTAATAATTCGGGTCCATAACCTAAGTTCGCCAAACGCTCCCTTGTGCGGGGTAATTCAATAGGGTCTACATCCGTAGCATATAAATGCCCTTTTCCATTAAGACATTTGAGCATCTCCAAAGTATGACCACCATACCCTAAGGTTGCATCCAATCCCTTCTCACCAGGTGCTATTTGTAAGATTTCTAATATTTCGTTCACGCAAATGGAACGATGCATACCAGCAGGGGTATTACCCTTTTGTATTATCTTTTCTATATCGTCTTTATATCGCTCTGGTTGGTGTTCTTTATATTTATCTTTAAAAGCTTTCGGATGAGTACCTTTATATCTGGGACGTCGTACATGTTTTATCTCTTGGATATTCTCTTGATTATTCATGGCATGACCCTAGGAAATTATTATTGATTAATTCGTAAGCTAAAATTGATCTTGTATTAATTTTAGAATTCATCTATGCTTCCACCTTTAAGTATCTATTTTCTTATTGTTGCAAAACCTATGATATCAAATACATCCTATAAAAGCAAATTTAATAAAAAACTTAAGTAAGAAACGGTTGGATTTTATTGCAACAAATCCTTTCCTAGAGTAGAATGGATTAGTTGACTAATCTTTATTGTAATTATGGTGGTGTTAAGTTAAAAATGAGAGGTTAGGATTATGGATCAAAGTATTTTTAGTGAGTTTATAATAAATGAGGATATTTTAAAGGCCTTGCAGGGACTAGGATATACTAGTCCCACCAAAGTGCAAAGTAAAGTAATCCCATATGTTTTACAAAAAAAAGATTTGATGGTGAAGGCACAGACTGGCAGCGGCAAGACTGCCGCATATGCTATTCCCCTGTGTGAATTAATTGATTGGCTGGATAATAAACCCCAAGTCCTGATTTTGACGCCCACCAGGGAGTTGGCGGTTCAAGTGAAAGAGGATTTTATTAATATAGGTAGATTCAAACGGGTCAAAGCCACAGCAGTCTATGGTGGACATCCATTTTCCAATGAAAAAGTAGAGTTGAAACAGAAGACTCATGTAGTTGTTGGTACACCAGGTAGGGTTATGGATCATATAAAGAAAGGTACCCTACCTGTGAATGAGATTAGTTACTTGGTCATTGATGAAGCAGACCGAATGATGGATATGGGTTTTATAGAGCAGGTGGAAGCAATTATTGATAAGTTACCCAAGGAGAGAACAACGCTGTTGTTTTCTGCTACCATACCTGAAGAGGTACTGGGAATATCCTCAAATTATATGAGAAATCCCATGAATATTGATATTAGCCAGACCAGTATTGTAACAGCTGATATTGCCCATTCTCTTTACATGATTTATGAAGAAGATAAATTTGATCTACTTAGAGAGGTTACGATTATGGAAAATCCCCAAAGTTGTATTATCTTTTGTAGTACCAAGGACAGAGTGGATATGGTGTGTGATCGTCTGGAGGATTTGGGATATCCCTGTGATAAACTTCATGGCGGCATGGAACAGGACTTACGGTTATCTGCAATGAAACGGTTTAAAAGAGGAGAGTTCCGTTACTTGGTTGCCACGGATTTAGCAGCAAGGGGGATTGATGTAGAGAGCATTTCCCTAGTAATTAACTATGACATTCCATTAGAAGCAGAAACTTACGTCCATAGAACAGGAAGAACAGGACGTGCAGGTCAAAAAGGAAAAGCAATTTCATTTGTGGCTCCCACCCAAAGCAGATATTTGCATTCCATTGAAGAGTTGATTGGCTATGCAATTTCAGAGAATATCAGACCTAGGAAAGAAGAGCTTCTACTTCATAAATCCTCCTTTGAGGAGCAATTAAAAGCAGCTCCCCAGATCAAAAAAATGAAAAGTGACGAATTAAGTAAGGACATTATGAAATTAAGGTTTAGTGGCGGCAAGAAAAAGAAGCTTAGAGCGACTAATTTTGTTTGGGTGATATCCAATTTAGAAGGTGTTAATGCAGAAGACATCGGAATAATCACCATACAGGATAGCCTAACCTATGTAGAAATCTTAAATGGAAAAGGTCCTTTGGTTCTGAAGGCCATGCAAAATACGATGATCGGTGGTAAGCTCTTGAAGGTAAGGAAGGCAGTGGAGAAAATCTAATAAAGTGGTATAATGAATTGCCTGCGGCCCAAAGTTTGCAAGTATTGAGAAAGGAATGGCTATTATGAATAATAATGACATATTAATAAGATTAAGATATGCCTTGGATATCAAAGATACAGATATGATGGAGATATTTGGGCTAGGTGGAATAACGGTAACCAAGGAAGAACTACAAAGAATGTTGTTAAAGCCCAAGAATTACAGTACTATGGATGGGGATGAGGATGAATTCATCGCTCATGATGACATGAAGAAATGTAATAATTATATGTTGGAGTCTTTTTTAAACGGTTTTATCATATTTAAAAGAGGAAAACAAGAATCAAACTCAGAGGAGCCTGCAAAGCAAGTATTTATGATTAAGGATAATAAAACAGTGAATAATGTCTTTCTGAAGAAAGTGAAAATAGCATTATCCCTTACAGGGGAGGACATGCTCACTATCTTTAACTTGGCGGGACTTAAGCTGTCAAACAGTGAATTAAGTGCTGTGTTACGAAGAGAAGGACAACGTAATTATAAGGAATGTGGAGATCGGTATGCCAGAAATTTCCTAAAGGGATTGGCAATTAAGTATCGGAAGCAATAATAGCAATCAATAGTAGCAATTTAAGAATCAATTTAAAAGAATAATAAATAATAGTAAGTATAATTGAAATTCTGAAATAATAATTGTAATAAGTAAATGAAATTAATAATGGAACAAGCAAGGAGCAAATATGCAATTTAAAGAACTAAACGTGATACCGGCCATCTTAAAGGCTTTAGAGAAAGAAAATTATACAGTCCCTACACCCATACAGGAAAAGGCAATTCCCTGTATCCTAGATGGTAGAGATTTGCTTGGATGTGCGCAGACCGGTACTGGGAAAACAGCTGCTTTTGCAATACCAACCTTGCAACTGCTCAGCGAAGATAAGGCTCCTAACCAAGAGGAAAGGAAAATTCGTGCCCTCATTGTAACACCAACCAGAGAATTAGCCCTTCAAATTTATGAAAGTTTTTGTACCTATGGTAAATATACCAAATTGAGCTCCTGTGTCATCTTCGGCGGGGTATCCCAGAAACCCCAGGAAGAGAAATTACAAGAAGGTGTGGACATTCTTGTGGCAACACCGGGTAGATTGAATGATTTAATCAATCAAAAAAAGATTGATTTAAGATATATTAAAATATTTATATTGGATGAAGCAGACCGCATGTTGGACATGGGATTTATAAATGATATCAAGAAGATTATCTCTAAACTACCAGCGAAAAAGCAGACCTTACTATTCTCAGCAACCATGCCACAGGACATTGCAAAACTGTCTAGTGAAATGCTAAAGAACCCTGCCAAGATAGAAATAACGCCTGTGTCTTCAACAGTTGAAACCATAGAACAGTATTTATATTATGTGGATAAAAATAATAAGAAGGATTTATTGGCATACTTATTAAAAGATAAAACTATAGAATCAGCCCTGGTCTTTTCCCGTACCAAACATGGAGCAGATCGTATTGTGCGTCAATTAGCCAAGAGTCATATCATTGCACAAGCAATCCATGGAGACAAATCACAAGGTGCGCGCCAAAGTGCCTTGAGTAATTTTAAAGAAAAAAAGTTACGTATCTTGATTGCCACAGATATCGCCGCAAGGGGAATAGATATCGATGAATTAACCCATGTGATTAATTATGATTTGCCAGAGGTTCCAGAAACTTATGTACATCGTATTGGACGAACGGGTCGTGCTGGTCTTGGCGGAGTAGCAATTTCCTTCTGTGATTTTGATGAGAAAGAACAGCTTGCGGATATTGAGAAATTGATCCGGAAAAGACTAAAAGAAGTGAAGGATCATCCATTTCCTTTAGTCAATAATTTCCCAGCACCAAAAACCACTCAACCAAGGAAAAAGAAAACCCAAGCTGAACCATCAAAGGATGGCCAATCTTCTAGCAGTTTAAGCAAATCAACCACAGCTTCAAAGAAGGGAGTATCACGAGGAAGCAATCAACAAAATGTTTTGAATAAAGCAGACATTGATCCCAATAAAAAGTATGAAATGCGTGGGGATGGTACCTTAAAAGAGAAGAAAAGTTATATGAAATTTTCAAATAAGGGAAAAAATATGATGGAATATTCTAAAAAGAAGAATTATAAAAAACATTAGTTTATAATTAGGCTAGGAAAGTGGAAAGCTAATTTATTAAGTAACATACTTCTAAAATGCAACATTTCAAGAAAGGAGATTAGCTTCTATGAAAAAAGAAATTTACCTGGCAGGCGGCTGCTTCTGGGGAACAGAAAAGTATTTGGATAACATAACAGGTGTCCTGTACACAGAGGTTGGTTATGCCAATGGGAGTACGAAAAATCCCACATACGAGGAATTATGTAACAGTAATACGGGACATGCAGAAGCAGTAAAGGTAGAATATGATGATAACAAGATAAGCCTTACCTATTTATTAGACTTGTACTATGATGTTATAAATCCAGTAAGCATAAATCGTCAGGGCGGTGATATTGGTTCCCAATACAGAACAGGAATTTATTATACCGAGGATAGTGATGAGACAGTAATTCTAGCTTCCATTTTTGAACTTCAAAAAAAATATAATGAAAAAATAGCAATTGAAGTAAAGCCCCTTATTAACTACAATAAAGCAGAAGAATATCATCAGAAATATTTAGACAAGAATCCAAATGGATACTGCCATATTGGAGCAGATAAATTTGAAAAGGCGAAAAGAGCTGTGGATTTGGGTATGAAGTTTAAGAAAAGACCATTGGAAGAACTAAAAGAAATCCTGACAAAGGAGCAATTTGCAGTAACACAGAACAGTGCAACAGAGCCTCCCTTTAGAAATGAGTATTATGATAAATTCGAAGAAGGAATCTATGTTGATATTACCACAGGGGAACCACTTTTCCTTTCAAATGATAAATTTGAGTCTGGCTGTGGATGGCCCAGCTTTTCCAAGCCAATTGACCCCAAGATTATTACAAATATTAGGGATCAAAGCCATGGAATGCTACGAACAGAAGTAAGAAGTAAGGTTGGTGATTCTCATCTAGGCCATGTATTTGATGATGGTCCTAAGGATAGAGGTGGATTACGATATTGTATTAATAGTGCATCCTTAAAGTTTATTCCCAAGGAAAAGATGGAGCAGGAAGGATATGGAGAGTATCTTAAGTTATTGTAATATAAAGAGATACTTTAAAGAGTGTGCTCCCAATCTACTAAAAACATTTACAAATCCATAGAAAAAGCACTTGACAAACTCAAAAAGATTGTATACAATCTAATCATAAAGATTGTGCACAATTAAATTAATAGCAATTAAAATTAACTCAAGGTTAAATTTAAAGCAAAACAAGTAAAACAATTAAAAATTAATCAATGAATTTAAATACTGAAAATTTGAACAATGAAAATTTAATCAATGAAAATTTAAACAATGTAAATGCTAAAACAATGAAAAGATAAACAATAAGGAGGATAAAAGAATGGGAGCATTACAAATAACTACGGATAATTTTGAAAAAGAGGTACTTAAATCAGAGGTACCAGTGTTAGTTGATTTTTGGGCAACTTGGTGTGGACCCTGTAGAACCCTTTTACCAATCATTGAAGAAATTGCAGCAGAAGCCGAAGGATTTAAGGTAGGTAAAATAGATGCTGATCAGGAACCGGATTTAATTAATCAATACAAGATTAGAACTGTTCCAACACTGCTTGTAATCAAAAATGGAGAAGTGGTGAATAAATCCGTTGGTGTAAAGACGAAGAATGAAGTGCTACAGTTATTGAATGTTTAAAGAGACACAGAAGGATATTAAAAAGGGGATTTAAAATGAGTATATACGATTACTTGGTAAAAGATGCAGAAGGAAAAGATGTTAGTGTGAAAATAAAAAGCAATTTTCACACTTAGAAGTTTGTGCCTGCGTAATCCTCGGCACAAACTAACTCAAAGGGAAGGCATGTACTGTTAGTATGGAAGTCTATAGAGGGAAAACCATACTTATCGTAAATACTGCAACAGGATGCGGATTTACACCTCAGTATGAAGGGCTTGAAAGATTATATAGAAAATATAAAGAGCAGGGTTTTGAAGTTCTTGATTTCCCCTGTAATCAATTTGGCAAACAAGCACCAGGCACAGAAGGGGAGATCAAAAACTTTTGTCAATTAAAATATGATACAACCTTTAAACTTTTTGCAAAGATAAAAGTGGATGGGCCAGAGACAGTACCTCTTTACCAGTATTTAAAAACAAGGCAAGGGGGAAGGTTGGGGAATAGTATTAAGTGGAACTTCACTAAATTCTTGGTAGACAAAGAAGGAAATGTAGTAGAGAGATTTGGGTCCAATGTCACACCGGATAGAATAGATGAAAGAGTTAGAACAATCTTATAGGATGAGAATGGAGGGAATTTATGAGTATATTCGATTTTCAAGTGGAAGATTTGAAAGGTGAAGTAAAGACCTTAGAAGAATACAAAGGAAAAGTTCTTTTAATAGTTAATTCAGCAACAGAATGTGGCTTTACACCCCAATACGATGACTTGCAGGATTTATATGAAAAGTACCAAACCCAGGGCTTTGAAATTCTTGATTTTCCCTGTAATCAGTTTGGTAACCAAGCACCTGGTACCCTAGAAGAGATTGCAGCTTTCTGTGATTCAAGATTTGGCATTCGTTTCCCTATGTTTTCCAAAACTGAGGTGAACGGGGATCATGCATTGCCCCTATATACTTATTTGAAAGAACAACAAGGGTTCAAAGGATTTGATTTAAGCAATGAAAGAGCAATGCGAATGGATCAGATGTTAATAAAGATAGACCCCAATTATGCCTCTAATAGTGATATTAAATGGAATTTTACCAAATTCTTGGTAGATCGTGAGGGCAATGTAGTTAATAGGTTTGAACCAACAGAAGATATGTCCTATGTAGAGGATAAAGTAAGGGAGTTATTATAAATTAAGATTCAGGTATAGAATAGTCATATTAAAGAATAGGGTATATGGCCGACATAGGAATACTTCTTTGACCGACATAGCTGGCCGACATAGGAATACTTCTTTGTATTGAAATGATAGAAATATAGTGTTAAACTAAATAGCAATAAATAGAATTTGAGGATATTTTTATGGCGGATGAATATGATGTTTTAAAATTAGAGAATCAATTATGCTTTCCTCTGTATGCCTGCTCCAAGGAAATCGTAAGAAGATATAAACTCTATCTGGATGATATTGATTTGACTTACACCCAGTATATCACCATGATGGTTCTCTGGGAGAAAAAAGAACTGAATGTAAAAGATTTGGGAGAGTATCTCTTCTTAGATTCTGGAACTCTGACACCGGTACTCAAGAAGCTGGAGTTAAAAGGACTCATAACAAGAGAAAGATCCAAAGAGGATGAAAGAACGTTAATTGTTACAATCACAGAAGCAGGAGAGAAGCTAAAAGAAAAAGCAGTAAGTATACCGCAGAATATGGGGGCATGTATCCCCTTGGACCAGGAAGAGCTAATGGTCTTATACAAACTTCTTCATAAGATTCTTGAAGGAATGGAATAGTCCTAGGGTACATATACCATTTTGGATATCAATAATACCAAATTAGCAATTAACTAACCTCCAGAGATTTGTTACAATTTATATAAATACTTAATGCAGTTATGGCAAGCAATTAATTATGAAATGAATTATTTGTAAGCAATAACTTGCATAAGTAAATATAAAACATGTGAGGTGCCAAAGAGATGCAAAAATTTGTATATGAACCACCTGTAAATGGGTATCCAGAATGGAATAACAATCCAGAGATATATCAGTTAAATAGGATGGAGGCCCACAATACCTTAATGCCTTATAATACAGTGGAGGAGGCTATTATTGGGGACAGAGATAAATCCACCTATAAATTGTCTTTAAATGGTGACTGGAAGTTCAGCTATGCCAATACACCAGAGGAAAGAGAAATTAACTTCTATGAAGAAGATTATGATTATAGTGGATGGAATGAAATCAAGGTTCCTGGGCATTGGCAGTTACAAGGATATGACTATCCCCAATACACCAATGTAAATTATCCTTGGATCAAGACAGAGGATATCAAACCACCTTTTGCCCCCACTGTATATAATCCTGTTGGATCCTATATTAGGACATTTGAAGTACCCGATGATTGGAATAAGAATCCAGTTTATATCAGTTTTCAGGGAGTAGAATCTGCTTTTTACTTATGGGTGAATGGAGAAATGGTAGGTTACAGTGAAGATACCTTTACACCAGCCGAGTTTGATTTAACACCATATTTAAAAACAGGTGAAAATAAATTGGCAGTTGAAGTATATCGTTGGTGTGATGCCAGCTGGTTGGAGGATCAGGATTTCTGGAGAATGAGTGGTATCTTTAGAGAAGTGTATCTTTATTCCACACCTCAGGTACATATCTATGATTTTACAGCAGTTACAGAGCTGGATCACCTTTATGAAGATGCAGATCTACTTATTAAAGCGCAGGTTAAAAATTATGACAAAGCATATACTGGATCCGTTGAAGTCCTAGCTAGTCTTTATGATGGAGAGGGTAAGTCTTACCTTTCTGAAGTAATCAGTATGAAAGGGACCTTAGATGACACAGAAAGCATATATTTAGAAGGAAAGGTTTTTGTAGAGAATCCATTAAAATGGAGTGCAGAACATCCCAACCTATATACCCTGGCTCTTACTTTAAAGGATTATAAGGGTGAACTAATTGAGACACAGAGCTGTAAAATCGGTTTCAGAAAATTCGAAATTAAAGATGGATTAATGCATATCAACGGCAAGAGAATTGTATTTAAGGGTGTTAACCGACATGAATTCTCCCATGATAAAGGCAGAGCCATTGGCTATGAAGAGATGTTAACAGATATTAAATTAATGAAGGCTCATAATATAAATGCTGTACGTACTTCTCACTATCCTAATCAAGAAGAGTGGTATGAATTATGCGATGAGTATGGTATCTACGTCATTGATGAGACTAATTTGGAAACCCACGGATCCTGGTCTTATAATAGTGCAATAGAAACGGAGATTACTGTACCAGGAAGTAAGCCAGAATGGACAGGAGCTGTTCTAGATCGTTGTAATTCCATGTATCAAAGAGATAAAAATCATCCTTCCATTCTTATATGGTCCCTAGGAAATGAAGCTTGGGGTGGAGATAATTTTATTAAAATGCATGATTTTCTTAAAGAACTTGATCCAACTAGAATTGTTCATTATGAGGGCGTATTCCATGCGAGAGAATGGGACAGAGCATCGGATATAGAGAGTCAGATGTACACCAAGGTTGATAAGGTGGAAGAATATGCAAAGCAAAACCCCACAAAGCCATTCATATTATGTGAATATAGCCATGCCATGGGTAATTCCTGTGGTAACCTCTCTAAGTATTGGGATTTGTTCGAGAAATACCCAGTACTGCAAGGTGGTTTTATATGGGATTGGGTGGATCAAGCAATTCGTACTAAATCACCAGAGGGTATAGAATACCTCGCCTATGGTGGAGACTTTAAGGAACCCGTACATGATGGTAATTTCTGTGGTAATGGAATAATCTTTGCAGACAGGACTGTGAGTCCTAAGATTTATGAAGTAAAGAAATGTTATCAAAACATAAAGTTTGAATTATTAGATTGGAAACAGGGACTTGTGAAGATCTCAAATCAGTTCTTATTTACTAATCTGAAGGAATATAACCTCACTTGGAAAATTGCTAAAAATGGCAGGGATACTGAGATGGCAGGTGATTTAGAAATTGATTTAGGACCATTAGATAGTAAAGAAGTGAAATTATATGAGATTGATATGGAAGCCTTTAGCCAAGGAGAATATGTACTTACCCTAAGTATAGTAACTAAGAAAGAGAATCCTTGGGCAGCCTCCGGTCATGAAATCGCCTTTGAACAATTTGCTTTGCCTACCTTAACAATATTCTCTGACCTTACAGCAAGGCCTGAACAGAAAATAAAGGTTCTAAAGAAGGATGACATTATAAATATAGTGGGGGATGATTTTAGCCTTGATATTAATGAGACAAATGGTATGCTGGGATCTTATGTATATAAGGGTACTGCAATGATGAAGGAAGCTCCGGTCCCTAATTTCTGGAGAGCGCCTATCGATAATGATTTGGGTAATAAACTGCCAGAAAGATGTGGAGTTTGGAGAGAAGTATCCAGGGATAGAAAGTTAGTATCCTTTCAAACCAGTTACACGGACAATCAAGCTGAGATTAAGGTGGTATATCTCTTAGAGAAAGCAGGGAATACTCTTTGTACCTTACGATATACAGTTACAGGGGACGGAACAGTTAGGGTATCTGAAGTACTTTGTCCTGGTGCAAATCTTCCGGAGATACCAGAGATTGGCGTGATGTTTGTCCTTGATAGCTCCTTTGAGGATATTACCTGGTATGGTAAAGGTCCTCATGAGAATTACTGGGATAGGGCTGTAGGTGCAAAGCTAGGCATCTATTCTGGCAAGGTAGGAGAACAGATGGTTCCTTATCTAAGGCCTCAGGAATGTGGTAATAAGACAGAGGTAAGGTGGGTGAAAATAGTAAATAATAAGGGAGCAGGAATGATGTTTACCGGCGATCCCCTTATGGAAGCAAATATTTTACCCTATACACCATTCCAGTTAGAAGAATATGATCACCCATATAAGCTACCCCTAAGTAATAGCACAGCAGTTAGAATTAATTATAAACAAATGGGTGTAGGCGGAGATGATAGCTGGGGAGCTTTAACCCATCCAGAGTTTACACTCTATGCCAACAGACAGTATGAATTTAACTTTTACTTTAGAGGATGTAATTAGGAAATCAGCTCAGCATTACGAGATTGGAGCCTAAGAATATAAGTATAAAGTAATGTAAGAAAAGGGCCTTAGGGCTCTTTTTTTATGATATAGGAAATTGCTTCCTATATCATAAAAAAATAGACGCGCACCTCGCAGTAATGTAATTATTGCTTCGTAAATCCCCTCGGGCGGGGAGAATGTGCTAAGGGTACATTCTTTATTCTATGTTAAAAAGAGTATGAGGTAGAAAAAGCAGTTGAGATTTAACATTGTAATAAGTGAAATAAAGTATTATGATATTAAACATGGAGAATAAACATGGAGAATAAACATGGAGAATAAATATGGAGAATAAATATGGAGAATAAATATGGTAAATTGATCTGAAACTATTTTTACATAATTATATGAACATTTAAAAGTGGAGAATTAGTGTTTATGCAAAATTTTTTCAGAAACCATAAAATTGTTGAATTTGGTAGCAATATATTGGGGGTGTAATATGCCGTTTATAATACCACAGGAGGCTTTTAGAAATGATAGAATTTATCATAATTTTGGCACAGACTACTCTAATGTTGTTGGATGTGGATTTTTAAATAAAATAGGCAAGGATTGTTGGGAGAACAATACTATATTTAGGCATTATGCCATTGTATTGGTTCTAAGTGGCAAAGCAAAACAAATAGATGAAGAAGGGAAAGAGACTGAAATCAAGCCGGGATGTCTTATTCAAAGAATTCCAGATAAGCAGCAATCGCTTATTATAGACTCGGATGGAAGTTGGTTAGAATTTTTTATCTGTATTAGCGCCAGTATGTATGAGGCTCTCATCTCAATGAATTTATTAGATAAAGAGCAAAATGTACTTTATCCAGGAATTAATCGAGCTATCTACGATGAGTGTAATACATTGCTTAATTCCATGAAAAAAACCCACCCTTCGGAAATTGATATTTTACTTCCGGAAGCCTTAAAAATTATTCTTATCCTTCATAGATTACATAAAGAGAAGGGTACAAGTAGCAAGGACCGTGAGTTAATTAAAAAAGCCTGTTTGCTCTTATCCAAACCAACAGCCTATCATGAATCAGTTCTTGAGGTTGCCAAGGAATTGGGAATAGGCTATGAGAAATTTAGAAAACTATTTAAAAACCAGGTTGGTGTATCTCCAGGCAATTATGTATTGCAAAAGCGCATGGATTATGCAAAAACCTGCTTAATGGAAAAGAATAAAAGTATAAAAGAAATTGCAATAGAGCTGGGTTTTTCCGATGCCTATGCTTTTTCTAAGCAATTTCGTAATATGGTAGGAGTAGCTCCCAGTGAGTTTCGTAAATATTATTGATTAGGGAATCTAGCAGTTGATATGTTTTTTTATTTAAAAGGAGGATGAAAGATAATGGAATTTAATATAATAGAATTCATTAAAGTTATTATTCTTGGTATAGTGGAGGGAATCACAGAATGGTTGCCTATTAGCAGTACAGGGCATATGTTATTGGTCGATGAGTTTTTACCGCTTGATAGGAGTGAAGCCTTTACGGAGATGTTTTTTGTAGTTATTCAACTGGGAGCTATTTTAGCCGTTGTATTAATGTTTTGGAACAAGATGTTTCCCTTCCAGTTCAAAGACAAAACCCAGCCCATTGTCAAAAAAGATATTTTTTCACTCTGGTTTAAGGTAGTGGTAGCTTGTATTCCCGGTGCTATGGTAACCATTCTTTTTGATGACTATATCGAAGCACATCTGCATACTCCAATTGTTATCGCAGCGGCTTTGATTTTTTACGGAATTGCTTTTATTTTGATTGAAAATCGAATGAAGAAGCGAAATGCTAACATCAGTAAACTATCAGATATAACCTACAAAGCAGCACTAATGATTGGATTCTTTCAAGTATTATCAATCATACCCGGTACCTCACGTTCAGGGGCAACAATTATTGGTGCTCTGTTAATTGGTGTATCCAGAGTTGCTGCCGCAGAATTTACATTTTTTCTGGCCGTACCGGTAATGTTTGGACTAAGTGCCTTAAAGATAATAAAATTTGGTTTTGCCTTTACAGGCGCAGAGGTCTTAACTCTAGTGCTTGGTATGGTGGTCGCATTTATAGTATCTGTGCTTGTAATCAAATTTTTAATGAGCTATATCAAAAAGCACGACTTTAAGGTATTCGGCTGGTACCGGATTGTACTTGGGGTAATCCTATTATTGTATTTTGGAATTAGTTAAGTCTTTTTGTGAATTGGTACATTCATTCTATGTAACAAGTGATGAATACGACTTATCAATAATTTGCAGAAACCATCTTCAGTTGTAATGTTTGAATTTGTATTGGAAAGCGCATTGTGGTATAACTAAGAAGATGAATTTATTAGAGTAATTACAATAGTTTAAGACATTGGAGAAAAAGAATGGATACAACGGTAAGAAGCAACATTAAAATAGGTGCTAAGGTAATGGTCGTGCAGAAGCAAGATCAGAGAACTGGTAAATTAACAGAAGGTGTGGTTATAAAATTACTTACCAATTCTTCAAACCACCCAAGGGGTATTAAGGTGATGTTGGAAGGTGGAATTGTTGGACGTGTTCAAAAATATTATAGAGATTTTTAAATAAACATATTGATATTTAAACCTAATATTAATTTGATATATTTATAGCACAAAGGTATCTTAAGAAGAAAACACGTTCATTTTATGAAGTGCACCCTAAACATTAGAAAAATCTAATTTTGGAGGTGCATTTTTATATCTATCTACTTTATACAATTACATATTTATAAAGTCTTGCAATTGACTAATTATAGATAGCTTTCATAAGAGGATATTTATGTAAGTAATCCCCCTTGACATATTTGGTTGGTAGTTATAGACTAATTATATGGTTGGTAATTACCAACCATGATGGGAGGTTTATAATGAAAGAATTAAAATTGTGCGAAAGCGATTATCGCTTCATGTGTGTTATATGGGATCATGAGCCAGTATCATCTGGAAAGCTGGTGGAACTTTGCGCAGATAAACTAGGGTGGAAGAAATCAACAACCTATACCACACTGAAAAAGCTTTGTGACAAGGGTTTCACCCAGAATGTAGATACCATTGTTTCCTCTCTGATACCTAGAGAAAAGGTTAGGGCATATGAGAGTGAACGATTTGTAGAGCGCACCTTTGAAGGGTCCTTACCTGGGTTTCTAGTATCCTTTCTCGGAGGTAAGACTTTATCGGAGCAGGAAGCGGCGGAGCTAAAACGTCTCATAGATGCCCACAAGGAGGGATAGGATGGAAGCTGCATTTTTGAACATACTCAATATGAGTGTTACAGCAAGTTATGTGATTATAGCCGTTGTCTTAATACGGCTGCTACTGATAAAAGCACCAAAGAAATGCACCTATCTACTCTGGACCGTAGTAGGATTTCGTCTTTGGTGTCCAGTATCCTTTCAGTCTGTATTTAGTATCTTTGGTCTTAAGCTGTTTGATATGACCACGGCACAAAAAATGGGAGGAAGCGAAGGAAAGATGCTCCAATATGTGCCTGATAATATAGGAATTATGGCCCGTCCACAGGTAACCCTAGGGATTCCCACCGCTAACACCATAATTACAGATTCCCTGCCAGCGGGAACACCAGTAGCAAGTATTAATCCTATGCAAGTATGGCTTGGTGTCAGTACAGTCCTTTGGTGCGTTGGCATAGTGATATTGTTATGTTACAGTATTTTTACCTATGTTAAGATATATCGCAGCATGGAGAAAGCAATTTTGCTAGAGGGAAATGTATATGAATCAGATAGAATATCTTCTCCTTTTGTATTAGGATTCATTCAGCCTAAAATCTATATCCCCTTTGGCCTTGATAAAAATACCATGGGTTATGTATTAACCCACGAGAGATATCATATCAAACGCTTTGACCATATGGTAAAACCTATGGCTTTCCTGCTCCTTACCCTTCATTGGTTCAATCCCCTTTGCTGGGTTGCATTTATCCTCATGAGTCGGGACATGGAAATGAGCTGTGATGAGGCAGTACTTACAGGGGAAGAAAATATTCGAAAGGCTTATAGTCTCTCCTTATTATCCTTTGCCTCTAACAGGCGCTTGCCAGCACCAAACCCGCTGGCCTTTGGTGAAACAGGTGTGAAGAGGAGAATTAAAAACACCCTTAAATGGAAAAAACCAAAAATGTGGATCACTGTAATTGCCATTGCTTTCAGTATTATTGTTGTGGTAGCTTGCGCTGCAAATCCTAGAAGTAAAAAATTATTTGATTTTAAAGATAAAAAAATGGAAATTGCAACTACCATAGACCTGAGAACATCTTCAAAGCCCTTAGTATTAGAGCTAAGTGAAGTGCAAATGGAGGAACTTGTCTCTAGGTTAAATTCAATTTCTAATACAAAGAAAAGTGAGGAATATGCCGGGTTTACGCGTCTTTATTATATCCATGGAGAGCTGGAAGATGGCACAAAAATCGAAATCAATATGTATGAGGATAAGGGTGAGAAGCTGGATATCCTGTGGGGTAAGAAGAGATATGTGATTAGAGATCAGGAGTTTATATCCTATGTCAGCAATATTTTTTCAAGAAAGGATAGGGTGTTGGCAACGAAGGAAAGTGGGGATACCTATGCTGATGATACCTATATTGAAGGAACTTACGTTTCCTCCACCTGTCTGTATATGAACCCTCTTAGTTCTTTTTATCCCTTCGATGGAGATTCAGGTTATAAATATATCATTGAGAAGGATGGGTTTACCATTATTAATAAAAGCGATAATGTGGAAATGTTTTCGGCTCAGTCAATAGAGTGGAACTGGCAACCCTTCCCTTATACAGAGGAAGAATGGAAGGCACTGTTTATTCCTGGAGCATACGCTTTGTATATTAGTAACTATAAGAATTGCCAATATGTAGAGCTATCCAGAAAGTACAGATTACTCCGCATGGATGAAGAACTATGGCTATTGGATATAAATGAAAATCCTCAAATGGGTGTGTATTTATGGAGTATATATACCCTAGTTCAAAAAGAGATAGGATGAGTCCACTTTAAGCCTTTATAAATTAGGTAGTTTACTATAGCATTGCTAACAACTGGAAGCAAGAGTGTTGTCCAGCAGCAAAAGGGACAGTTGATATAGTTCGCAGCAATTGATGTTTAGCCAGAGTTCTGAAATTTGATGAATGGGAAGGAAAGATAAATCTATAAAGAACGCATATTAGTTTCCATTAGTGAAACTAATATGCGTTCTTCGTTGTTTGTTATATTTTGCAACAGCACTCTCTTATATATGGGTTATCTAGGGTTTGACATATCAAGAAGCTTCGTTTTTAAATCGTTCTCAATGCGATTTAATTCAATTTCAGCTTCCTTTCTCTTTTGACGGCCTTCTGTCTGGATACGAAGTACTTCATCAAGGGTTGAGATTAAGGATTCGTTGGTAATGCGTAAGGTTTCAATATCAACAATACCTCGTTCTGATTCCTTAGCAGTCTCAATGGTTGCCATCTTAAGAGTCTCTGCATTCTTCTTTAACAGTTCATTGGTCATATCAGTAACTTCTCTTTGAGCCTTGGCAGCCTGTACAGAGTGTGCAACACCAACAGCAAGAACCATCTGACTTTTCCACAAAGGTATGGTATTAACAATGGTTGACTGTATCTTTTCTACCATCATCGAGTCATTTTCCTGTACTAATCGAATCTGGGGTGCCATCTGAATTGAGATCATTCTTGTTAATTCCAAGTCATAAATTTTCTTCTCAAATCGGTTACAGGTGGCAACCAGGTCATTGACTGCCTGAGCGTCTTCAGGAAGATTGCTGATGGTGGATTTCTCAATTAATTTTGGCAGTTCCTCTGACTGGACTTTTGTTAATTTCTTTTTACCTGCCAAGATATACATGGAAAGCTCTTTGAAATAGGTTTTATTCAACTCATACATCTTGTCCAGCATGGCAATATCTTTTAATAATTGTATCTGATGGGTTTCAAGTACTTGACATATTTTATTGACATTTACTTCAGCTTTATCATATTTTGCTTTCATCATGCTGAGTTTATTTGAGGTTTTTTTGAAAAATCCCAAGAACCCCTTTTCTTCCGTATCAGAATCAAAGTTCTTTAATTCTAATACGACACCGGAGAGCATCTCGCCAATCTCACCTAGATCCTTGGTTTTTATATTGTTTAAGGTGGATTCTGAAAAATCTGCAATCTTTTTTTGTGCACCCGCACCATATTGAAGTATGAGATTAGATTTAGTAAGATCAATAGCCTCGGCAAAAGTATTAACCATCTTTTGTTCATCCAAAGTTAGATTGCTTTCGTCAAATACAATAGCCTCTGGTTTTGGTGTTTCCTTAGTAATAATTGCTTGTTGGATTGCCTCCTCACCAAAAGGATCAAAGGTTAATGTAGGAACTTCATTCATTGGTTAGTCCTCCTATAGTTTCATTTGGTATAAAATCCTTCTTTGTTAATCCTTCTTGTGCCAGCAAAGTCTCTAGGACTGAGATATCAGTAGAGACATCCATTGCCGCATTCATAAATAGACTGTCAAATAATTTTTCAAAGGCAAGATTGATGGTATCAAGTGTATTCTCAATCTCGTTTTTTGCCGATGTAATATTATCGCCCTGAACCGTCTGTTTATCAAATTCCTTATAAGTATTTACTAATTTTAAAGTGGTTGGAAGATAATAATCCATAAATTTTTGAATTTCAGGAAGCTGTATAGGGTGGAGTTCTACATAATTAAATATTTTACCGATAATTACTTCCAAACGTAATAATTTTTTGGATATCTCTTCCCCATGAATTACATCATTTGCTTCTTTAATTTGTGAAATGCAGGATCGACCGCTTTCGATGGCATCTCTTAGTTCCTTGCTCATGGCAGCTTCTTCAGATGGTGTGGAGGTGGTTCCTGAAGAATTTAATGTCTTGTCCTTTTCAAATTTTTGCATACGCATATTCTTTTGTAATTCCATATAATGACCATAGCTTTCCCGATTTAAAATTAAGCAGGTTTCCTGCTCATCTATATGCCCTTCGGGAAACATACCGATGGAGATCATTTTGCGTAAATCCTTTATTATAAACTTATTACTAACACCCATTTGAGTGGATAATTCCTTAATGGAGCAGTAACTGCGATTTTGAAAGGCTGCTAAATATCTGCGAAATCTTTTTAATCTCTTTCTGATTTGTGAACCTTTGGAGGACATATATATGCAGCCGAATAAAACTGGTACAATTGCAAGAGCGATAGCCCCAAGCAAATTCAGATTACCGATTAAATAACCAACCAGACAGAGTACGATGACTGCAATCCCTAAGACACCAACCCCAATAGTACCGAAGACAGTTAATAGTATTCCAGATACCTTGCCTACAGGGACATTAGGTATTAAGCTATTTTGTTTTTTAACAGGATAATTCATCCCTTTTTGACTTTGTACAGCGAAAGGGGACTGTGGTTGGTGATATTGATATCCATAAGTATAACTTCTGTTGTTTTGATTGTTATGGTTATATTGCTTACGGTAACTGTTGTTATTGGAGGAAGCATTATTATCCTTATAAGCTTGTCCATGCCAGTAGCTATCTTTAGGGTTTTTAAAGTTTTGATTGTTGGTTATACCCAGTGCATTGCGTACTTCATCTAAGGCACCATTTACCGTATTGCCAATATCTCTATTCAATTGATGAAAATCCATTGTATTGACTGCATTTTGTACAATGTCTCTTATATCGTCGCCTATCCTTTTACTCATGTTAAACCTCCGCTATATCATTATAGAGATGTTACTGTTTGGCTATAAGCCAGGTTTCTCTTATGCTGCATCTTGCTTTGGCATAAAGGCCATATAACAGGATATGAAAAACTACTTGTATGCAAGTAAACTTGAGCAATCAGTTTTCAATTCTGCTGAGCCAAACTGTGACATAAATATAACTAGACCTATTATAACTTATTATAATAAACATTACAAATTAAAATATGGATAAATTTGAAAATGCCTACATGAAACGGTTCTTTGGCGTCAAAGACAACCTACACTCCGGTTCAATGTATGTAAATGCTTAGTATTAAAGCAAGTCCAGCTGATACAAAATAATTCATATAAAAAGCAAGATTAGAAAATCATTAAAAAAATAAAATAAAAGATTAAAATACAATTATATTATAAATACTATATTGCAATATATAATAGTTAGTGATATTATATACTACAGAGTTAACGAAAACAAGACAAAAGGTAAATTTATATGACTATAATATTATGCATAATAATATCATGATTAATCAAAGGGAAAGGAGTTGGCATATGAATGCACAATTTAAAAAAGGAGTATTAGAATTATGTACACTTTCTAAATTAGTAGAGGCAGATCGTTATGGATATGAATTAACAGAAGCTATATCAAAGCAAATGATAATATCAACAGGAACCTTATATCTGATTTTAAAAAGATTAAAGGATGATGCTTATGTAGAAACTTATCTAGTGGAGTCTGGCGAGGGCCCTGCTAGAAAATATCATCATTTAACTGAAAAAGGAAGAGCATACCAGGCGAGCTTAAAAAAAGAATGGCTGGATTTTGTAAAGATCGTAGAAGATATTATAGAATAGGAGGATAGCTATGAATAAGGTTGAATACTTAAATGCATTGAAGGAATCGTTAAAAGATACGGATGAAAGTGTTTTGAATGAAATTGTATCTGATTATGAAGAACATTTTCAAGTTGGTATAGAAAATGGTAAAAGCGAAGAGCAGATTTGTGAAGATCTGGGTGCCATCGAAGATTTAGTTAAGGAAATTAAAGAAGTATATAATACGGATAACAAAGATGCTAAGAATGAAAATGACAATCAGACGGATTCAGGTAAAAAATCAAGAGAATGGCATTTTAACATTCCTAATATTGATAGTGAAAAGATTGGTAATGTAATCAATAGTGCCCTGGATACCGCTGGAGAGGCAATTAGCAAAATTGATGTGGTTGAAATTGGTCATACAATAAAGAACACATTGGGGCAGGCTACCTCATCCATTAATAACTTTGCAGATAATCTTAAGAATCATGGTGCAGGCCCTTTCGATTTTAATAAGAGGAATGCAGAAGGATATAAGGAGAACGTATCTAAGAGCTATGGTTCTGATGAGGAGGATCTGAGTAAAAAAAATGTGAGTTATGATACAGAGCCTGAGACCAATACCTCAGATTATGCACAAGGAGACACAGATATAAATACTGCCAAGGAATCATCAGAAGCAGAAGATAGAGCTAGTTCTACCAGCGCATCAGAAAGCTCCAGAAACCAAGCTGAAACTAGAGATACAGAAGATAAAACTAATTTTACCGATACAACAGAGACAGAGAGAACTAATTATGATGAAGCATTAGATCCAGAAGATGATCGTCAAGCTGAAACATTTATTAACGAAGAGAATTTTATAAATCAAGAAACAGAAGGGAAAGAAAGTGAAGCGGAAGATGTAAAGAAAGCTAAGGGAGAACTTAACCTAGTTATTGAGGGAATATGTGCAGATGTTACAGTACAAAAGTCACCTAATGATAAAATCAATATTAATTATGTGAATAATGGGAATGACAGACAGAAACAAATATATGAATTCTATAGCTACAAGGAAGGCAATACAGTATATGCAGGAATACGCAAGGTTGGAAAGGCGGTATTTTTATTTAATATAAATTCCATTCATATCAATGTGGAATTGCCAGAGAATTTAAATTATGTCAATATTAATACTGCTAACGGTGATATTAGGGTAGATAATGTGATGACAGATCGCATCATAGTAACTACAGCCAGTGGTGATGTACAAATGAATGGATTATATACGACGGACCTGAAAATAAAAAGCGCCAGTGGAGATATTAGCCTCCAAGAGGTTAACAGTATTCAGTTAAAGGCAGTAACCATGAGTGGTGATATTGATGCAAATAATATTAATGCAAAATTTCTATCACTTAAAAGCACCAGTGGTGATGTAAAGACAAAGAATATGACAGCCGAAATAATTGATAGTAGCTCCCTTAGTGGGGATTTGGAACTTGTGAATATAAAAGCTAGTGAATGTAAAATCAGAAGTACCAGTGGAGATATTGATATTAACGAATTCTCTATGAACAATGCTGATGTGAGCAGTGTAAGCGGTGATATTAAGCTAATCAATATCATAGGAGATGGCCTTAGAGTTGGTAGTACCAGTGGTGATATAGGTCTTGATGTAACTATGAAACGTTGTCATGCAAGCTCAAGGAGTGGCGATGTGAAAGTGAAAAGCAATGGAGATATAGTCTTAGAATCTAGCAGTACCAGTGGTGATATTAATGTTATTTTGAAAAACAATGGAAACGGATATTTCATTAATTCCAGAACCACCTCCGGTGACTTGTATATTAATTATAATAATATGCGTCAGAGAAATTTAAAAACAGGAACTTATAACTTTGGCAATCAAGGAAGTGAATTAACCATAAGCTCAGTAAGTGGTGATATCCATGTAAATGATTAATTCTAATGGTACCTGTGGACTGCATTTTTAGGAACTTATAATAAATTAGATAAAATGGTAGGTAAAAAGCACGATTTATTGGAGGCTTTGTAACCTGCCATTTTATTTTGGATACAGTTTTTACCCACTAATTTTAATTATTATCCCGAAGCTAGATGCAACACTCAAGGTGTTATCCTATTAACATATCTTGGACAAGATTTACTAATAATTACAAATATAACTTTACAATAAGGTCAACCTAAATTAAAATGTAATGCATAGAGATATTCCATTTATTAACATATGAATAAATCCTAGATTACAATGAGGAAGGTGATTTTTTGTTATTATTAGCAGTTTGTGATGATGAAAAATATTATAGAGAGCAAATAAAACTCTACTTAGGAACTTTTTTAGATAAACGGCAGATAGCATATGGAATCGATACCTTTTCCTCAGGAGAAGAATTTTGTAAACAGCATGCTAATTTTGAAAAATATCAGATTATCTTTTTAGATATAAACATGGATGGACTTAGTGGAATTGAACTTGCTTATAGGTTAAGAACTTATAAAAAAGATGTTTATATTGTATTTGTTACAAGTTATATCAATTATGCAATTGAGGGATATAAGGTAGATGCAATAAGATATATTATGAAAGAAAATCTTCATGTATCCATTATAGAATGTATGAATGCAATTATGAAAAAGATGGAGCTCCAAATAAATAAAACAGTGTTTACTTTTTTAGATGGGAAGAGACAAATTTTTGTTGATAAAATCTTATATCTTGAGAGTCATAAGCATAAAATTTTTTTTAAAATATATGAAACGGTACTAAAAGAATATGAGATGTATGAAAAACTAGATAATATTGAAAAAATGATAAAAGGGTATGGATTTTTACGAATTCACAAAAGTTATCTAGTAAATATGAAGTATATTAATCGAATTAATAATTATAAGGCAATATTGGTATCGAATGATGAATTACCAATTCCTAAGCTAAAGTATCAAAAAGTAAAAGAAGCATACATACTATGGAAGGGGGAACTGTGATTGAAAAAATGATACAAAGTATGATAATTATTGTATTTGAAGCAATCTGCTGTATATTATTTTTTAATATTTTTGTCCAGAGCAGAAAACATATAAAGCTGAGGTTCTTGTTTATTTCAACTTGCTTTTATCTTGTAGCGATAGGTATACCTGCTTTTCTTATGAAAAGTATACTAATCATACTTATTATGGTTATTTTTGTAAAGTTATATTATAAGGCTACTATTTTGCAGAGTATGGCTCTTTCTGCTAGTTATTATGGAATGCTAATTGGAATTGACTATCTGCTTATGATACTTATAAAACTCCTTCTAAATGAAGCTGATGATGCTCTATTACATAACCCTGTAATAGGAACAATAATTGCATTATTATGTAAAATTATACTATTGACAGTAGTGATTATTATTAGGTTAATTTGGAAAACAGAAGATAAATTAAACATGATTTCAAGTAAAGAATGGGTTTGTTTTTTTGGCTTCCCAATTTTCACCATAATATCTCTGGCGAAAATGTTATCGGGTTATGAGATGATGGATGAGACAATATGGGATATCTTTCTTTTAATTGCCTTTGGGCTTGTCGCATTGAATTTTTTAATGTTCTACTTAATTCATGAAATTGTAAATAGGGAAGCCGCAGTTCAAGATAGCCGTTTAATGGAGGAAAGAACTAAAAACCAGATGAATTTCTATAGTAATATGCATGATACCTATGAAAGGCAGCGTATGAAAATTCACGACTATAAAAATCAACTGTTATGTATGCAAGGCATGTTAGCCAGTGGTAAATTAAAAGAAACGATTGAGTATATAACAAATCTTACTGGAAGTCTAATAAAGGATATGGATATTGTACATACAAATCATGCAGTAGTAGATGCTATTATTAACCAGAAGTATAGATATGCTCAACTGAAGGAAATTACCTTAATAATGATTTTAAATGATTTATCAGACTTAACTATGAATGAAGAGGATTTGGTTGTCTTATTATCCAATATTTTAGATAATGCAATTGAGGCATGTAATAAATTAAGGACGGAAAAAATCATAAAGCTTAAGATAACAACTGAAAGAGATCAATTACTGATTTCTGCACAAAATCCCCTTGCAGAACCTGTACATATTATAGATAATCGAGTAGTCACTACCAAAGCTAATAAAAAGGAGCATGGTATTGGTTTGTTAAATATTTGCTCTGTTGTTGAAAAGTACAATGGAACTTATGCTATTCAATGCAAAAAAGGCTGGTTTTATCTATCTGTACTCATACCATATTAATCTATATTGATTAAGTATAGTGGAACCTCATAGGAAGACTTTAATTGTCTCACTATGAGGTTCCTTTTTCATGACTTTTTTTGCTTTCTCATAGTCGATTTGTGTTATGACTATTGAATATTTGGAATAAAATGGTATTCTATGGATATGTAAGAAAATTGAAAGAGGGACAGGCCATGACACATATCTTAGCTGAGAAAATTACAAAATATCTTATAAAGAATCAGGTGGGAGAGGCAAATTCTGAGGCAATGTACATATATGGAATTGAAATTATGATAGAGAAGTTTATTATATATTCTACCCTTTTGGTTTGTGCCTTGTACCTTAAATTGTTAATCCCAAGTATATTATTTATTCTTTTCTTTGTGTTATTAAGAGGATATACAGGTGGATTTCATGCTAGTACCTTCATCGGTTGTTTAACCGGATCAATCTTGATGTATATGGTCTGTACTCTAATACTGGCTCCTATTATGTTAGACAATGAAGTGTTTTTATTACTAGGACTTATTATAACAGTTGCTGTAATTCTTATGTTTTCACCGATGAATCATCCAAATATCAATATGAATATGGAGGAGTTTAATAATTGTAAAGATAAAACAAAAGTTATATTAGTGTTAGAGATAGTGTTTCTGACAGGGGGGAGGATATTCAAGCTAAACCAATTGTATATTGTTTTACCATTTTTGGGAATGTTAATGTGCGCAGTTTTATTAGTCTTAGCAAAAATTATAAAACAGGAGGTAAAAATGTATGAAGATATTTAAAGAAAGAGTTTTAAAAACCGTTGTAAAGATGGCTGAATTTGAGGCGAATGTGTCAAATGCAAAGTGGCCTCCAACATGTGTAGGGCTTCTTCATCAGCCAAAGCGCCCAAAGAAGTAATCATTACTATGGATAGGTTTATAGGTATGACATAAAGATAAACCATGATAGTAAAGCATTTTTTAAAATTATAAATAAGATATGAAAAGAATAGAATATAAAGAAGGTATCGCTAAGGCACCTAAACTAGCACATTGATAGGAAGATAAATAAGCATAGGATGTTATAACCAACCATGAAAGGAGTTTTCTATGAAGAAAATAAGAACAATTTTAGTAATATTATTAGTATGTATCATTCTAATACCATTGGGATTGAATTCTGTTTTAGCAGCCTCTGATACAACCTTTGCTTCTATGCATGCTGCACTTGATACTAACGAAGATGACGCATATTATTTTGCTACGAAAATGCAAGAAAACGGTTGGACACCTACCATTACATGCCGCTATAGCAGATATTGTCGTGTTGGAACATGTGATCATTTGTCTAATGCCAATGCAACTATCGTGTATTGGTCTGGGCATGGACTAAGTGATGGAAGATTTAGTTACTATACAACAGCTTTAACACATCATAATAAAGATCGTACGGATTCAAACATACAAAATGGCTTTGTGAATTATTCAAGCTCCACTAGAAGGTATCAAGATTATATTGGTACATTACAAACCAATAATACTACGGATTGGATAATACTAGCATCCTGTAATCAAATGACAGATTCTAGTCAGCGAGATGTATATAAAGGGATTCTAAGAACCCGCTCCCAGCGACCCATGAAAGGAATCATTGGATATGGTGCTGGAGCATTAGCTCCAGATATTACGGATAATGATATTGCCAAAGAATTTGTTAGACTTTCCTTTGATACCACGGGAAGACGCCGTGTTGTATATGCTTGGATGCAAGCGAATTCAAAAAGTGGATATTATAATTCGACGGCCCTAGTGAATAGTAGTAATATTGATGACACCTTGACCTCCACAAAGAATTCCTCTAATTTAAGCACCAGTGTGACTTTACCAACTATAAAGTATGTATATTATAATAGTAGTAAAGTTGTGACTGTGGAGACACAAGGCGTACAAAGTAATGAAAATCTATTAACAGAGATAGTTCTTAACAATACACTAAAAGAAGGTAAAATTCTTGAAGACAATTTGCAGTATAGTAATGATATCCAGGACCAATTTACTGCAATAGAAAATAGGTCTAAGGTTAATCTTGATGGATTTACCCCCTATATGGAGCTGGAAATGATTGCGGAAGGCGAAGATGGGAATAAGGAAGTAATTGAGAATGCAACAATATATGCTCGTTACATAAATGGAATAAGGGTATCTACCTTACCTGGAAAAGGAGAACAAATTATAAAAACTACTTCTCCTAATGGTACATCATCCCTGGATTATTCTACTATTGAAGGCTTATCCTCTGACAAATTAACTTCCTTAACAATTGCTAATAAAATTGGTCTAGACTCCATAATCGATGAAAGTACAGCATTACAAGTTGGGTTAGGCAGATCCAAAGAGCTTGTTACAACTGAGTATCTTGGGACACCTTCGATTGATAAATCTGAGTTAGTTTATGTAATGGATTCGGAGAATAATAAACTTGTTCTATCTTGGGAATTACTTGATACATATGGTCACTATATTTATATTAATGCAGTATCTGGTAAGGTGATAGAATAATCTGATCAATATCTGTAAGATTTCGGCCAGTGGCGTTATAAAAGATATATTTATAATAAATTACTGTATGGGAAGACATTTATGTCTTCCCATGGAGTGTTTAAAAATAATAAGTAAAGCAAAATTACCACCTTCTATAATAAAAGAAGATGTCAATGATTTTAAGGAGGATATACATGAAAAAAGTTTGGGCATCAGGGATAATACTACTATTTATCTTTTGCTCCTCTTGTGCAAAGGAACAAGCGCCAGAGGCTATTCACAAAGTCACACCACAGATTACACCACAAACCACACCCAAATCATCAGAAATCACACAGAAAATTGCACAAAATACAGAAAATCCCATTGATAGCACCATAGTAGCCCAAGGAGAAATAAAAGCAAGTGAGGTAGGTATTTTAAAATTAGTTCAAGGCGTTTACTCTGAAGGAGAGAAAATACTAACAAAAGAGAAGAATACTTACTACTGGTATGAAGCAGATGGTAAAACATATATTGAGACTGAAAAGGTGGAGATAAATGAAAATAAAGGAGATGTACTTGTTATTTCACCAACTTCTCAAGAAGAATATGGACAAATGATACATTTGACTACCACCAAAGACTTGAATTTTACTAAAGTGGTCAATATATTGCATGATAGGGCAATCATACAAAGTATGTCCAGTGATGCAACGAAGCATTATAATTTTGAGGCTGATCTTCAATCAGGGGAGGCAGTTGAGATTACTTATACAGATAAGCTAAGTGATGATGAAAGAAAATCAAGTAGAAAAGAGACAGTAATAGCATTAACGGAGGATACCACACTATGTCACTATTATATTGCTGGTAAAACTGCTGAGGATAGCTATTCCATATGGCTGGTTATTGATAAGGACAATACTGTGATTAAAAGGTTTACTACTAAGTATTTTGATGATATGGATAATATTTGTGTAAGTGAAGATAAAAACTATGTATGCTTTACTTATCAGCAGACGACTCGCAGTCCCCATATTCTAAATATAGAGAAGGAATTGGTTTATCCCATATTTGATGAAAAAGATTTTTATGGTTATGAATCAGTGTTATTTATGAATTGGGTAAATGAAGATACTTTAGCTTTGGGATATAAAAAGAATGATGAACAGATAATTAAGTTCCACAAAGTAACATTTGATTAGTAATAATAGGGCAGGGCAGGACCAAGAGAAATAGTGAACGATATTAGGGCACATATCTCCTGAATGTTTCATATAATATTACAAGTAATTTTTCAGGAGATAACAGGATGTATTACAATGAATACAGCGGTTACGACCCCTATTTATACGAGGAAGAAGCCCCATATATGCAGAGTATGGCCTCACCTATGGAAGAAGAGCAGATGCAAACTGTCGATATATTCACCTATCCAGAAAATCTTCAGGGAGCTCTTTACCTGATCCAGAAGGGGCTTTCAGGTGAAACCGAAGATAGGATGTTCTATAGTTGGCTTATCGAGAGAGCCCCCTCAGAGGAAGACATAGAGATAATCTCAGGCATTCGTGACAATGAGATTGGTCACTTTGCATTATTTAATCGACTTTATTCGGAATTAACTGGTATGTCACCCCAACTGCTACAGAGTGAGCAGTTCATGGCACCTGCCAACTATTGCACCGGACTGTCCCGTGCTCTAAAGGGAGAGCAGAACGCCGTACAAAACTATCGTAAGATCCTCTATGCTATGCAAGACCGTGTCCATATCAACATGATGACCGAAATTATAACGGATGAGATTAGACATGGAATTCTTTATAACTACCTGTATGCCAAAAATAACTGTCATGGCCAAAGATAACCACACCATAGGTTGATATTTTCATTTAATAAAGAAAGTAAAGACTGCTGTAATATCCCTACTTTGAGTAGGTTGTTACAACAGTCTTATGTTTTAATCTTTTATTATCTAAAATCTATTACAAATAATAAAACTTAATCCTATCCATGAGAGTGAAAGTTAATGCAGTATCTAGCCAATTCTGCCATTATCGGGAGCTTTAGCAAAATTTTGGCTTAGGCCAACGGTTTTTGCAACGGGCAGAGTAAAGGCTATGCCATGAGCTTCCGTCTTAAAGCCTATATTTTGTTTTACGGCCTCCATAATGGCTTCAGCGGTTTCAGTGTCAGTAAGAGTTAATATCATTTCTTTTTCACTATCAGTACTAATCCCCATTATTTCTTTATGCATGGAACTAATACCGCGAGAATTAATAATAGTGGCGCCAACGGAACCTTTTGCACGGATTAATTCAACAACTTGCTCAGCAAATCCTACATTGACAACTATATACAATGCTTTCATATTATTATTCATTTCTTCCTCCTAAAGTTATACTGATAACTTGTCTACAGGAATAGAAAAAGCGATACCTGTATTTGGTTTATTAAAATTATATTTTTCGATTAATTGATCAAATATTTGTTTGGTTAAATCACCTTTCACTATACATGTGATTAAAATCTTCTTCTCTTCAGGTACGAGTCCCAGCATATCTTTAAAATACCCGCTTTGGACCGAACCCTTAGCATATACTACATTAATAAGACGACATCCAAATTCAAATAGTAATTTTGATAATACTTCTTTATGTTTTCTATCTGCTATTATGGTTAAATAATCTACACCAAAATCAAAATCAGTCAAGGTTATTATTATCCTCCTTCATCATATTCTGCTCTAGGCTTTCGTTCTCTATGTTGTCATTTAGTGATATATCTTCACTATATAGTTCATCATCACTATGATGCTTATGGTACTCCTCAACACGATCAACTAATAAAGCTAATTCTGCAAAATCCTCATTTTCAGCAACTTCCAGAGATTTATCAACTTTCTTCATTCCTATATCATACACTATACCTAATAATTGCACAGCAATCAATGGGGTAACAGAAATAAATGCAATAATTCCAAAACCTTCAACTAACATGGACTGGCCACCCAAACCTTCAGTCTGTGTAACTACTTGAGCAGCGCCAAGGGTCAGGGGTGTTAAAAATGCTGAAGTTAAGGCCCCTCCTGATACACCACCTGAGTCAAAGGCCAAGCCTACGAATAATTTTGGTGTTTTTATCATCATTATTAGTGCAATTGCGTACAGGGGAACTAAAAAGTACAAAATATTTATTCCTGTTAAAATCTTTACCATGCATAGCAGAGAAGCAATACCTATACCAATGGCCAGAGTCATACGAATGGTTAATTTTTTGATATGACCATTCGTGATTTCTTCAAGCTGTTCTCCCAGTACAGTAACAGCTGGTTCCGATAATGTAATAGCAGCACCGAGGACACAGCCCACCAATAGGAGTAACCATTTAAACCAATGGGGTCGGGCAGGATCTAAAAAGACCTCACCAATATATTTTCCAGCAAAAGCAAAACCATAATCAATACCAACCAGGAAAATATACAAACCAATAAAAACAATGACTGTTCCTGCTAGAATTGAAATGAACTCCTTTTTTGGTAACTTAAGTAAGAAGTATTGAAAGGGTATAAATACAAGTATAACGGGTATTAAGGCAAATGCCACTCCAGATAGATTACCGGTAATAATTTCACTAATGGAAACGGCAGTACCTGGTGCATAAAGTTGCTCTGGAGGTAATACTCCATTATATTGTGCATTGAGAACAAGCCCATAAATTGCCAAGGCAATAATAGGTCCTATGGAAGCTAAACCAATGATACCAAAGGAATCATCATTACCCTTATGTTTAGACATGGTGACGGAAACACCCATGCCTAGGGCTAAGATGAAGGGAACAGAAATGTCCCCTGTTGTAGCTCCGCTACCATCAAATGCCAAGGCAACAAATTCATTAGGAACAAGGAAGATTAAAATAAATGTTATGATATAAAAGACGGCAAAAACTATTTTGATATTTAAATCCTTCATTAATCGATAAAGGGAGAAGCCTACCATTACACCAATGCCAATACCCATAACCCATATAAAGACACCATTATTAATAATCGGCATAATCATATTCGTTTGTTTTGCTAAAACTGTCAAAGCAGGCTCAGCAACAGTGGCAAGAAGGCCAAATACAAAACCAAAGAAGATAATATAGGAGGCTTTTTTAAGTTTTATTAATGAGCCTCCCACAAGTTTTCCTATGGGTAAGATACTAATATTTAATCCATCCAAAAACAAAGTTTGGCCAAAAACAACACTGATGTAACCAACAAACAATTTAACATAATCAGACATATTGTCCAGGGGAGCAATAAAACCACAAACAATAATAATTACTATTGCAAGAGGTAGTGAAGAGATAAACACTTCCTTCAACGTGGTGGCAAAAATAGAGAGTTTACTCTTTAGGTTTAGATTATTCATCACGATCTCCTATCTTATTTTGATGAACATACAAGAAAAACCATCCAATGAAAGCTTCCAAGAAATTTGGTTGGAAAATACGAGTATATAAGTATATTACACAATAGAACTTGAGTCAAACCTCAATGACTTTCAGAATAAAATTAATAAAGTATAATTACTACACTTTTCATTGAAACGAGAAAATTTATCGACAACTTGTACGTTATTATTGAGAATTATACTATAAATTCAACAAATATTCAACAATTTTATAAATTAATTAGACTTTATACACTCTTATTAACATAATCTTAACACATCATATAGGATATCTTTATGCTGTCTTAACACCATATATACATTGAATGAGTCTTTCTAATGTAGTATTTTAAGCATTTTACAGATAATAGATAAAGGAGATGGAAAAGTAATTATATTATATGCATATATGTACTGATTATTATATAGAGTGTGAAATTATAGTTCGGACATAAATAGAAATGATAATTCGGATATCTTATGTAAAATTAGGTCTATTTTACCACAGAAAAAACTACAAAATATTACATATAATTACGATATTTATATAATAAGGGTAAGTATTAATACAATTATCTAGGGGTTAATGAGTATAAGAGATGATCGTTCTACTTTATCTTTGTTGCAGGTGTTTTTATAGTTGATTACATAATACTGATTGAGAAATGAAGCGAGGAGATTTGGTCAATATCTGTAAAAGTCCTGTGAAAATTGTGGAAATGAATAGGGGGAATGAAAATGGCTTTACCAATAAGCAGAAAAAGAATTACATACTTCCTTAAGAGAAGTTTAAGCCTGATTTTATGTATAACGTTAATCTTAACAAATATGCCCATTCAGGCGAATGCAGCAGTAACTATCAAAAAATTTATTAAGGCGAATCCTTCAGTCTTTGTTCCATCAGATGGGGAAACGGCAGATATCACCTGGAACTTTGAAAATACTCATGTAGCCAATGTAATGATAATGAATGGCACAAAAGTAATTGATTATCTCGCCAAGGATAAGAAATACGAAGGAAATTATAAAATACATAAACTTACCTGGGATGGTAAGGATCAAAATGGCAAGATTGTGGAAGCTGGTACCTATTCTGTTGTTGTAGAACCGCAAGAAGCTATTTATAAGAAATATAAATCAATTACCAGTATTACGGTGCTTAATGATAACAGTCAAGAGATCAGTATAGCTCCTCTCCAGAATGGAAATACCTTCAAGGTCTATGGTATGGGAGGAAGTAAGCAGGGAGTTAGTAAAGTAACACTTGCTATTACAAAGGATGGAGAAGATAGCAAGAGTATTGATGCTACCATAGTGGACAATCTCTGGTATGCCACCTTGCCCATGTCTGCTTATAGTCTTTATGATATAAAAGCAACCATTAGTAAAAACACTAAGAATACTACTAAAACTCTGTCTGCTATTCGACATGTATTTCGTTTCTCTGATCGTATGGTTTATTTGGCTTCGGCTTATTACGGAGATTATACCAAGGATGATGTTATCCTATTGAATAATAATTTATCCGGACAGTATAAGAATGAAGGAGAATTGGTGAAATCCAATGTTCTAATCTTAAATCCTTCAAAAAAAGTTCAACAGGAAATCAAATTAAATTCAGATACAACAAAGCAGCATCTGGGAGTCATTGATCAGATACAAAGGACTGCTTCCACCAATCCCGTAAGCTTATCTATGGGAAATAGCTTTTATACAAATGAAGATATTTCCATAGATGGTTTTATCCCGTTAACCTTTACTCGGGTATACAATTCATTAAGTCATAGTTTTAACGAATTTGGTATGAATTGGTCTCATTCTTATAATTACTGCTTACAGAATAATGGAAAGACCATTGCCATTCAATTTGATGATGGGCATATGGAATATTATACGAAGGACAGTACTGGAAAATATGTTACATCGGAAGGGTTAGTAAGAGATTTAAAGGTGAATGCTGATAAAACTTATACCCTTACAGTGAATGGTACCCAGTACTATAACTTTGGGGTAGATGGAAGTCTGCTAAACATAAAGGATTTAAATGGTAATACTACAACGCTGACTTATACCAAGGGGATGTTAACCAAAGTTGAAAATATCAGTGGATATTTTAACATTACCTACAATACGGATGGAACAATACAAACAATTACAGATAGTGGAAACAGAAGGGTAGGCTATACCTACGAGAATGGTCAATTAACTAAGCTATCGAATGTCAATGGATATGTGAGAACCTACTCGTATGACTCCTTAAGTCGTTTAGACAAGGTGGTAAGTCCCGAAGGAGTCACAGAGCTTGCGGTCAAATATGATACATCTGATAGGGCAACTTCCAAGTCGATATTCGGGAGTACATATAAATATAGCTATAATGATGCAGGAAGAACAATTATCTGTACGGAACCCAATGGTAATAAGATTACCTTCCGCTATACCCAGGATTATCGTATTGAATCCGAGGAATATTCAGATGGTACTGTCAAGTATTACTATAAGGATGGCAGCGAAAAGACAGAAACTACTGAAAAGACAGAAAGTACAGAAAGTACCAATACAGCAGTAGTTGCAGCAACAAATTTAAGTTCTGATAGTAAGGCAGAGAAAACTTCTAATCTTTCCATGGAAACCAAGGTTAGCAAAGAAACTGCAAGATCTATTAATGAGAATACAGTAGTATTATTGTCTGATCGGACAGGAAATCCTGACCTGGAGCTGGAAACTCATAATATGAATACTGCAATCGGTTCCGCAACCAATAATACTTTGTATCCGAAATTTAGGATCATCAATAACGGCAGTACCTCCGTTAGTTTATCCGATATTACCCTTCGGTATTATTATACGGTAGACGGGGAGAAACCGCAGAATTTTTGGTGTGACTGGTCCAGTGCTGGTATGGGTAATGTTACCGGTAAATTTGTTAAATTAGAAAGTCCAACCAGTACGGCAGATTATTATCTGGAGGTTGGCTTCACATCTGGGACAGTAAAACCTGGTGAGACAGTAGAAACCCATATCAGAATTGCAAAAAACGATTGGAGTGTCTTTACCCCGGGTAATGATTATTCCCAGAACTTATCAAATGGTTTCACTAGTTTTGATAAGGTAGACATGTTCTTTCAAGGTAATTTAATATGGGGAAAAGGTTCCTTACGTGAGGGATATGTAACTACAGGTGAAGATGATCCAGATGAGAAAGATAATGGGAAACCTGAAGAAACAAGTAGCAGCACTTCTAGTGAGGATAGCAGTAAAAATGATACTCAGGTTACTGGGGTAAATTATCAATTAAAGTTACAGATGTATAATACGGGAAACAGTGGAGCCACAACCAATACCATCCATCCCATGATGCGCCTTGTGAATACAGGCAAAAACATGGTGAAGTTAAGTGATGTCACAATTCGGTATTACTATACAACAGATGATAAGAAAACGCAGAACTTCTGGTGCGATTGGTCCAGTGTGGGACAGCAAAATATAAAAGGAACCTTCCACACAATGGCAGAACCCACTGACAAAGCAGATACTTATCTGGAAGTCAGCTTCCTATCCGGTGCCGGTTATATAGATATCGGTGGACAGGTAGATATTCACATCCGCATTGCCAAAAATGACTGGACTAATTATGACATTACCAATGACTACTCCCTTCGTGCAGCGGAAAGCTTTGCAGACTGGGATAAGGTGGATGTATTCGTAAAAGGTGAAAAAGTATGGGGCGAAGGTATTATACCCGGTGACGTGGTAGTAAAGACAGAGGAAGAATACATTGATTATGCCGATACTACTTATACCCCCGTTAGAGTAGAGATGTATAACACCAATAAGGAAAGTAGAAGTAGTGCTCTATCGCCAAGATTTCGTATTTACAATACAGGAACAGAGGCATTCAAGCTATCTGATCTCAATATTGTGTACTTCTATACCACTGACGGGCCGGAAAAACAAATATTTGAGGTGGACTGGGTTGGAGTTGGAAGTAAGTTTCAGACCGGTATTGGCAAAGGGGATATAACTTGTGATTTTACTGAGGTGGGTGAGGATAATTTAGCGACTAATTGTGCTGCTAATATTGGATTTACTAGAAATGATATAAAGTTGCAGCCCGGAGAGTACCTAGAACTTCATGTTAGAATTCACAGAGAAGCTTGGACAAATTATGTACAGAATAACGATTATTCATTAAATCCAGAGGCTAGCACCTATGAAGAATGGAGCAATATTGCAGTTTTTGTCAATGATAAATGGGCTTATGGAAGTCTACCCTTAACCTATGCCATGGTGATAGATCCCAACCCGGATAGGGAGGAAGTTTATCCTGTGGATACTCAAGGCTCTTACGGTTCCAATACGGACAAATCCGGAAATGCCTCCTACTATTCCTATGATGATAATGGTAATATTACCACTAATGTGGATTCCTTAGGGAATAAAACAGAGTATACTTATAATAAATTTAATCAGACAACCAGTATTACTGATGCCAAGGGGAATGAAACCACCTATGACTATGACAGTAAAGGAAATCTTACAACTGTTACCGATGCTTTGGGGAATAAGACAAATTTAACTTATAATTCCTTGGGGTGTCTTACCATGATTGAATTGGAAGATGGTAGTAGTCAAAGCGCAACCTACGATAGTAAAGGTAATTTAATAACAAGTACAGATGCAAATGGCAATACTATATCATTTCAATATGATTCTCTAAATCGAATTACCCAGTATAGGGATGGTAAGGGCAATACGGAAATCTATGACTATATGGCAGACGGTAATATTGCAAAGGTTACCGACGCACTAGGCTATACCTTAGAATTTGAATATAACAAGGATGGGCAGACAACCAAAGAAATTAATGAAAATAAAAAAGTGACCCAGTATCAATACAGCACCACCACAGGGCTTTTAATCCAGGTAACGGATGCTTTATCCGGTGTGGTGAAATATCAGTATGATAGTATGGGTAAGTTAACCAAGACAACAAAGGCCAATGGTAGCGTTACCACCTATGAATATGATTTGTTTGGACGTACCACCGCAGTCACTGACGGGGAAGGAGGGAAAACCTCCTATACCTTAGATGTGAATGGTAATGTAACCAAAGAAATCGATTCCTTAGGAAACGTAAATAAATATGCCTATGATCAACTGAACCGACTGGTTTCCTATACAGATGGTGAAGGTGCAAAAACAACCTATGAATACGATAATTTTGGTCGAAATACAAAGGTGATTGATGCTCTGGGTGGAGTTACTGCCTATAAGTACGATGAATTAGGCAATTTATTACAGATCACCGATGCTATGGGAAATGTAGTAAAGCAGGAATATAGTAAGGTTGGGCTTCTAACATCCTATACCGATGCCGAAGGAAATAAAACCACTTATGAATACGATGCCGGGGGAAGACAGACAAAGCAGATTAATCCCATTGGAGGAATTCTTTCCTGGACATATGATGAGAATGATAATCTGACAGAGGAGCGGGATGAACTAGGGAATACCGTTACCTATACCTACGATAAATTAGATCGTTTAACTAAGATAACAGATGCATTGGGAAAGACAACAATTTATAAATATGATGGCGTTGGTAATAAAACAGAAGTGACCGATGCTTTAGGTAACACCACAACCTTTCAATATGATGCTCTAAATAACTTGAAGCAGGTTACGGATGCCTTGGGTAATGCAACAAAGTATGAGTATGACAAGATGGGGCAACTGACAAAGGAGATAAATCCTCTAGGTAATAGCTTATCCTATGAGTATGATAAAAATGGAAACCAAGTGAGGGTAACGGATACACTTGGTTATAGCACTTCCTTTACCTATGATAATCTGAATAGGTTAGTGGAGAAAAAGGATGCCCTGGGTAATAAGATTGCTTATACCTATGATAGAAGGGGTAATCGGTTAACAGAAAAAGATTCCAAAGGAAATGTCACCACCTATGACTATGACAGTTTAGGAAACCTGACGAAGGTGAAAGATGCGCTGGGGCACATATCCGAATATACCTATGACAAACTGGGTAATCGGATAAAAAACACCCGCATTGGAGCTTCTGATAGTCAAACCACAAGTTACCAATATAATAAAAATGGAAATCGTATTCTACTCACTGACCCGGTAGGGAAAACCATTTCCTATGAATATAATAATATGGGGCAGCTGGTAAAAGAAACTGCAAAAGACGGTAGTGCTACCAAATACGAATATGATAAGGCTGGCAATGTCTCAAAGAAAACCTATGGGGATAATCGTTCTATAAGTTATATTTATGATAAGAATAACCGCTTGACATTAATGACGGACTGGAATGGAACCACGGAGTATTCTTATGACGCTCTGGGGCAGACCATTAAGGTAACAGATCCTAAGAAACAGACTGTTACATATACCTGGACAAAGACGGGACAAAAGAGTACCATGACCTATCCAGATGGCAACCAGATTCAATACGATTATGATAAAGCCGGTAATCTCATTCAAGTAACGGATACCAATAAGGGAGTAACCACCTACACCTATGATAATAACAGTCAGTTAAAAGCAAAGAAGCTTCCAAATGGTGGAGAATCAAGTTACACCTATGATGGTAATGGACAATTGACAGGTAGAGTAGAAAAGTCAGGAAGTTCCATCAAGGCAACCTATACCTATGAGTATGATGCTAATAGTAATCGTACCAAGGAAATCAAGGTGAAAGCAGGGTCTACTCAAACAACAACTTATACCTATGATTCCTTAAATCAGTTAATTAAGGTTTCAGATACTGATGGAACTAGAACCTATACCTATGATGAATTCAATAATAGGACATCAAAAGAAGAGAGTGGAAAGGATAAGATAAGCTATACATATAATAGCTTAAATGAACTGATAACGCAGAAGCAAGGATCAAACATAAAGAAGTACACCTACGATGTGAGAGGTAATCTATCGGAAGAAACAGTGAATGGAATAACAACAGTAATCTATACCTTTGATTCTTGCAACATGCTCTCCAAAGTGCAAAGTATAGAAGAAAATACAGTTACGGAATATACCTATGATGGAGCTAACAATAGAACCCAGGCTACGGTTACCAAAGGATATCAACTAGTAAGTAAAAAGGAATATGTATCGGACACCGAGACACCTTATCAGGATATTATTGTAGCAAAAGATGCTCTAACAGCAGAAGTGTCAAATTACACCCATGGTAATGGATTAGTAAGTGTTGAAACAAATGATAGTATCAGCTATTATAGAATTGATGAGAAGGATAACGTAGAAGAGATACTTAGTAGTGCTGCGACTGTACAGGCAGAGATAAGATATGATGAGTTCGGTAATGTAAAGAATCCAGAAGCTGTAAGCATCAGCAGAAATATCTTCGCTTATACTGGACATGCCTATGAGGAAAGTACAGGATTGTATTA
>JAEZTQ010000056.1 GCA_023443625.1 Bacillota bacterium
ACCCTTCTCATAAGTGCAGAGTCATCTATTATCAAAACTTTTTTTATCATTTTCCGAGTTTTCCTTTCTTTTTTCTTAAAAGGAGGATATTTCTCTGTTCTATGCAAGTAGAATAAACATTTACCTAAATCTTATACCTTAAGTTTATCGATGAACTGCCTTAACAACACAGAGCATGCCCTTAATCTGTAATTAGCATATTATAAATTTGGGTTATATTTTCTTCGCCGCCGTTCCTGCTCAAAAATATATTTGATTAAATTTTCCCGATCTCTTTTATTTATATCGCTAAATTCAACTCTTGTTTCGAATACTCCGTATCGATTCATTATTCTATTAACGCTAATAACATCTGCCCCCAAAACCATAGAATTAAGCGTCCTTCCCGTTGACAGATTAAGTCTTATCTGAATTCTATCTCCTTCAATTAGCTTTTCATTTGCATTAAATCTTGCACCGCCTCCACTGATATCAATTATGGATGCAGGTAACCAAGCTGCTTCTAATTGTGCTAACTTTTTTCTATCCTCAGTGTTATCCTCATTCATGCCTTTATTTATATTATCTTTAAGCTTTTTCTCAATTAGTACTTCTTCATTCTTGCTTTTATTTATATCATCTTTAAGCTTTTTCTCAATTAGTACTTCTTCATTCTTGCTTTTACTTATATCATCTTTAAGCTTTTTCTCAATTAATACTTCTTCATCCGTTATAACACGGTAGTCAATTTCAATAATGCAATCCAAACGGTAATACTGCCTTCTTTGTACCTTTTCAAGATTTGATGTGATACGCACTGTAGTTAATACTGTATTATTCTCTTTTCTACTATTTAGAACAGTGCAACTACATTGATATAAGCCTTTCGTAGTATAAAAACATAGACTATAGTTCTCACTGTTATTTAATACAATCAAGGCACTGTTCATAATTGGTGTAGCAATATCAATGGTATCAAATTCTATCATATCAATAAACTGACTAACATATGTTTTAGCATTACTTGCAGGTTGTCCATTCCTATCCAAGCGTCTTATATCTATTTTATCTCCTATTGTTAAAACGTCAGAAAGCATATCGTCCCCCCTAGGTCAATTACAGTATAGGCATAACTTATTTCTTAATTCTTGATCGCAGAAGATTAGTAAACAACTGCGCAATACCTTTTTTGCTTTGAATTTGTTTCATTTCCTTTTCACATAATATATTGGCAAAAGAAGTAATTGTTTCAGAAAAAAGAGAATTCGGATATTCTACTGTAGCTGGTTTCTGTTTAATTACTGCCTTTGACACCAAAGTATCCTGGGGCAAGCCGCCCAGATATTCCAATTTAAGGCTTAAGAATTTATTAACAACCAGATTTAGTTTATCGTATAGTTCTTTTCCATCCTTATAGGAATCTATTCGATTGGCTACCATTTTTATTACAGTATCCTGTAAAGAAATATCCGTCTTACGATTAAGTGCCTTTAACAAAGCATATGCATCTGTTATCGAGGTTGGTTCCGGTGTTACGACTAATAATACCTCAGAGCTAGCTGCGACAAACTCAAGTACAGCATCTCCGATCCCTGCTCCTGTATCAACAATGATTATATCTGTCTTTTCATCCAGTTCTACTAATTTTTGAATTAAAAAAACTATTTGATCCTTAGTTAGATTAGTTAATTCTTGTATACCAGATCCACCCGATATAAATCCTATATTCTCCGGACCTTGGGATATGATATCATTTAAACTCTTACCATGAAATATTAGATCTGCCAAATTATACATTGGTCTTATCCCTAGCATAACCTCAACATTCGCTAAACCAAAATCGGCGTCTAATATAGTTACTCTATTCCCTAATCTACTTAAAGCAATGGCTAAGTTTACGGAAATACTTGATTTTCCCACTCCGCCTTTTCCACTTGTTACCGTGATTACTCTGGCAACTCTTCGAGGAGGAGTTTGTTCTTTAACCACTCTTCTTAATTTCTCAGCCTGATCCATGTTATTGCCCCCTTAGAAGTTGCTTCGCTATATTTTGGGCATCTACACGAGTGATATCATCCGGTACGTTTTGCCCTATAGTTGTATAAGACAATGGTGCTTGTGTCAACATTCGTATATTAAAAAGATTACCTATGGAACTGGTCTCATCAAGCTTCGTAAATATTAAATTGTAATTTAAGATTTCTGAGTAAGCCTCAGTAATTTTAATCATATCCTTATATTTGGTTGTAGCGCTTAAAACCAGATAGGTTTCTCTCTCGGCTTCAGGTATTGTATTAATCAAAGCCTCAATATCATCTCTTTGATCCTTATTCCTATGGGAACGTCCAGCAGTGTCAACAAAAACCATGTCATAATCTTTGAAATCTTCTTTAGCCTGCTTCATCTCATCCTCAGAATAAATTACCTTTAAGGGTACGCCAAGTATATTTGCATAGGTTCTAAGTTGTTCAACCGCTGCAATTCGGTATGTATCTGCTGTTAAAAAAGCCACCTTTGCCTTCTCATTCACCTTAAATTTTGAAGCTATCTTTGCAATGGTAGTTGTTTTACCAACACCAGTTGGTCCAATAAAAAATATAAATTTGGGGGTATTACCACTAAATTCAATTTCTTTTGGCTGTCCAAGCTTTAGGATGAGTTTTTGATAAATACTCGCCAGTATATTATCCATTGATACGTCATTCTTTATATTGCCTTCAATTTCAGAAATTATCTGGTTTGCATATTTTTCATCGACTTCATTGGAAACCAATTGATTATAGATCAATTGAATGCAGGCAAGATTTTTATTTGTCTCTGTTGCCTTTATCTCAAGTTTTTCAAGTCGTTCTCTTTCTTTATCATTCATTTGCTTTTCTAACATACTCTGAAGATTATTTAACTTTATCTCAATGGCTGAGGGTTCTACCGACTTAGCTGCTGCACCTCCATCAATAGGCTTATCCTCTGGTTCATCGTCATAAATAATATCAGGATGATAGGTCTTCTTTTGCGTAGGTAATGGCGCAACTATCTTCACTCTATCATTTTTATAAGTTACGTTCTCATCAACAGCTGCAGTTATCTCCACTACGGGCTTTCTGAATAATTTATAAATTCCTTTTGGTGCTATTGTCTTAATATTCATGACAATAGCATCCTTGCCAAGTTCTTCCTTAGCAAGAATAATCGCTTCCGTTTCGGTATTCCCTTGAAATTTTTTGATAATCACTACATTGTCACCATCCCTACTGACTGTAATTCTACATCTGAATCTATTTCGTTATATGATACTACTACTAAATCTTTAAAATAATCCTGTGTCAAACGCTTAAAATACATTCTTACTATTGGAGAAGTAATAATAATCGGGTTCTTTCCTAGTTCCTCTAATTTCTGTATTTCTGTTTGTACAGAATCAATAATTTCCTTCGTCATACTTGGATCTAGTGCAAGGTAAGAGCCTTGTTCAGACTGCTTTACTGCACTCATGATATTTTGTTCAACTTTAGGATCCAGGGTAACTACACTGGTCATCTCGCTAGCAGGGAAAAACTTACTTGAAATAGCTCGTTTGAGATTCTGTCTCACATACTCTGTTAAAACATCAGAGTCTCTGTTGGTAGATGCATAGTCTGCCAGCGTCTCAAGAATAGTAACTAAATCTCGAATAGATATTCCCTCTCGTAGTAAATTCTGCAGTACCTTCTGAACCTCACCCACACTTAGAAGCTTTGGTACTAGTTCTGATATAAGTGTTTGATGTGATTCCTGCAAATTATTAATAAGATTTTGTACATCCTGTCTAGTAAGCAGCTCATAGATATGACTTCTGATAATCTCTGTCAAATGAGTTGCAATAATAGAAGGTGGATCAACTACTGTATAACCTAATGTCTCTGCTCTTTCTCGCTGTCCTTCTGTTATCCATATTGCAGGGAGATGGAAGGAGGGTTCAAAGGTTGGTATACCTGTTATTTCTTCTTCTACATAGCCAGGATTCATTGCCATATAATGATCAAATAGAATTTCTCCTTCGCTAACCTGGACCCCTTTGATCTTAATTATGTACTGATTAGGATTTAATTGAATATTATCTCTTAACCTTATCATAGGAACAACACAACCAAGTTCGATTGCTACCTGTCTACGAATTAATACAACACGGTCAAGTAAATCACCACCCTGATTTGTATCTGCTAGAGGAATGATACCATAGCCAAACTCTAATTCAATAGGATCTACTTGGAGTAAAGAAATTACATTCTCTGGTTTGCGAATCTCATTGGCAGATATATCCTCTTCCGATACCTCTTCTTCAATGGCTGCTACTCCAAGCCTGTTAGAAATAACTACACCAACTGTTATAAAGAGAGCGCCATAAGCAAAGAATATAAGTTTATTTACTGGCATAAAGAGACCTAGGGCAATGATACTACTCCCCACCAGGTATAGTACCTTTGGTATAGAAAAGAGCTGTGATATGAGCACATCCCCAAAGTCCGCATCCTTCGTTGCCTTTGTTACCAAAATACCAGTAGCTAAGGAAATCATCAGAGATGGTATCTGGCCTACAAGACCATTACCAATGGTAACAATGGCGTATTGCTCCAATGCCTCCGTCAGAGGTTTACCCATATAGATAACACCCATTGCCGTTCCACCAACAATGTTAACAATAGAGATCAATAATCCTGCTGTAGCGTCTCCCTTTACGTACTTTGCAGCACCGTCCATGGAACCAAAGAAAGCTGATTCTTCTTGAACTCTGTCTCGACGCTGTTTTGCCTGCGCATCCGTAATAGCCCCCGTATTTAAGTCAGCATCAATTGCCATCTGTTTACCTGGCATAGCATCCAAGGTAAATCTCGCTGTAACTTCAGCAACACGTTCAGAACCTTTATTGATTACCAAAAACTGAACCATAATCAGTATGATGAAGATGATAACACCAATAACTAGATTATTACCACCAACAAATTCACCAAAGGCTTGAATAACACTTCCTGCTTCACCCTCTGTTAAAATAAGTCTAACGCTGGATACATTCAAGGATGCACGAAACATTGTGGTAAATAATAGTATTGTTGGGAAGGTGGACATACTAAGAACTTCTCTGATAAAGATTGAATTAAATAAAACTACCAAAGCAATAGAAATATTTAATGCGAGCATCATATCTAGAAGAAGTGTAGGCATAGGAATTATTAAAAATACGATTGATGATAATAAAAATAAACCTACAATCAAATCATTTTTCTTCATCTAATTCAAGCCTCCAAGTTTTTATGGAGGCTTTGCCTCCTAAGTTTTATGGAGGCTTTGCCTCCAAGTTTTCTGGAGGCTTTGCCTCCAACATTCATTAATCAATTTTATTTTTTAGACCATAGACATAGGCTAATACCTCTGCTGTCATCTGATATAATTCTGGTGGTACTTCGTCCCCAACCTCCACATTATAATAAAGCATTCTGGCAAGGGGTTTGTTTTCTATAATCTCTATCTTATTTTCCTTTGCAATATCTTTAATCTTCTCAGCCAGGTGATCTGCACCTTTTGCAAGGAGCACCGGTGCAGCCGCTGTCGTCTTATCATATTGAATAGCTGCGGCCAGATGGGTCGGGTTGGTAATAACGACATCAGCTTGTGGAAGAGATTGCATCATCCTTCTCATGGATACTTCCCTCATCTTAGACTTGATTTTACTTTTAACGAGAGGATCACCTTCACTGTTCTTATATTCATCTTTTACTTCTTGCTTGGTCATTCTCATATCTTTTTTAAATTTCAATTTTTGATATATAAAGTCTCCTAATCCAACAATCAAGAATACAAGACTGATTTTCAAACCAAGATTTATTACTATATTACCAATCAATAGTATTGCCTGTTCTAATTTCATATCATATAAGGCAAACAATGAATTCCATTCGTCTTTTATTGTAGTATAAGCTACATAGCTTATTACTATTATTTTCAATATCTCAATAACTAAATCAAATAATTTTTCCTTAGATATAATTCTTTTAAATCCGTTTACTGGATTCAATTTGCTGAATTTAGGCTGTATAAGCTTGCCCGAAACTTTCCATTTTACCTGAAATATTATTATTACTAATGTAACCAACAACCCAAATATAAAAACAGGTAAACAAATAAACATAATTGATAAAAAAGCATCTGATAAAAGACTCTCTGCCATAAATATGCTAAAACCGTCATTTACCACTTTGTCAATATTGGAATAATACTTATTAAAGGACTCAATAAATTGCCTTCCCATAAAACCTACAAATAATTTTAAAACTATAAATAATGAAGTCACCCCCACTGCAGAAGTTAACTCCTTACTAAGGGCAACTTGTCCTTCTTCTCTCGCATTGGTAAGCTTTTTGGCGGTAGGCTCTTCTGTTTTATCCGCACCTTCATTTGCAAAAAATTGAAGGTTATAAGGAAGCCGATAACTTAAATACCTAATTTGTTCTTCCTTGATCATTTTCAAATTCCTCATTTATTCCTAATGCAAAAGCGCAATTGATGATTTCAGCATGGTAATCATTTTACTAAAAATCATATCAGCAACGGAAGGGATTAATCCGATAATTAATAATAATACCACTAATCCAACTAATATCCTGACCTGCATTCCAATCACAAACATATTCATCTGAGGGGCAGCTTTTGCTAATATTCCCAGAACTACATCAACCACTAAAATAGCTGCAAATATAGGTAATACAATACGAAAACCTATAACAAAATACTCACTAATAAATTGCAGCATCAATTGGGAAAGGTTGGGATTTATATAAACTTCACCAATATTAATGATATTAAAAGAATCAATAATCGCTGTTATAAAATATAAATGTAAATTAGTAATCATCATTATAATGATTACTAAATAACTGTATAAATTTGTTGTAATAGTAGTTTCACTATTAGTAACGGGATCTAGTTGATTTGCCATGGAAAATCCGATCTGCATATCAAGAAGCTGCCCTGCAAAACTAATTATATAATAAGCTATATTTGCAAAGAAACCCATAATGGCTCCAGCAAGGGCTTCAGTTACCACAATCATTGAATATCCTATAATTCCTTCATAGGCTGGTTGGGTATAATCCGTCGTATAGAGCAAGATAATAGCCATAAAAATAGCTAATCCTGCTTTAACCTTGATTGGCACATTCCTTAGGGAAAAAAAGGGGGCCGTAACCATAAAACCGGAAATCCTCACAAGTATTAATAAAAAAACTTCAAAATTCTCTAGTGAGAGTGTCATATGTTACCAATATAATAACTAAAATTGGAATATAACTCTACCATATATTCCTTCAAGGAGGTTAATATCCACCCGCCAAACAGCATTATTATTAGAAATACCGCAATTAATTTCGGAACAAATGTGAGGGTTTGTTCCTGTATTGAGGTAACTGTCTGAAGGATACTGACAATCAGACCTATAACCAGGGAGGCAAGCAGCATAGGAGCAGAAGTCTTAATTACCAAATATATTGCCTGCTTTGCGATATCTATTACAATATTCTCATTCATTGCTATTCATCTCCCGTTAATAAAACGTCTTAACTATTCCACCAATAATCAAATTCCAACCATCTGCCAAGATAAATAATAATATCTTAAAGGGCATGGAAATCATAGTTGGAGGTAACATCATCATACCCATGGACATTAAGGTTGAAGCAACCACCATATCAATGATTATAAACGGTATGTATATTATAAACCCGATGATAAATGCCTTCTTTAATTCAGAAACAATAAAAGCAGGAATAATAACCGTAACTGGAATATCATCTGTGCTTTCTACTGTTGATATATTAGCAATATCCATAAATAATCTTAGTTCCTTGCCGTCTGTTTTCATCTGCTTCAGCATAAAGGAACGAAGAGGAACAATACCTGCTTCATAGGCTTCCTCTTGGGTTATCTCACCTGCAGCCAGAGGTTTTATGGCATTGGTATTAATCTGACTGAAAACTGGAGACATAATGAATAAAGTTAAAAACAAGGTCAGACCTATTAGCACTTGATTCGGCGGTGTTGATTGGGTTCCTAATGCGGATCTTGTAAAATGCATTACAATAATAATTCTGGTAAAGGAGGTAACCATGATTAAAATTGAAGGTGCCAAACTGATAACCGTTAAAAGGAGAAGCATCTGAAGAGTAGTTGCTAAACCATTATTGTTATCATCCGAATTTAAGGAAAACTGAAGTGGACCCAAAGTACCTGTCAAATTATCGTCCTGACCTGACTCTTCATTGGAATTACTGTCTGTATCTCTTCCTCTATCGGTAGTATAATTGGTTCCCTCAGCTGAAGTACCCTGCGTATTAGATGCGAAAGCCTCATTGCTATTAAAGAAGGTTAATAGGCATAGGGTTAACATTATAACTATTAAAATAGGCTTTTTTCTTAGGCACTTCTTAACATTTGTATTCATGGTTACCAACCTTTACTCAATTTAGTAAGTGACAATATTCTTGCTGTGACAGTATTATGTCGTGACAACATTATGTCGTGACAGCATTATGTCGTGACAACATTATGTCGTGACAGCATTATATATAATGTCTTATATCTATTCTGTCTTGTTCTTTAACTTATCAAGAATTTGTTTAAAATTCATATTCTCTTTCATTTGCATATCCCTGACATAAACCTCCGATTCCTCCAGCTCGGTTATAAAATTTACTGTATCCTTACCAACGGAAATGACAATAAATTTATTACTAACTTTGATAATCTGAAGAAATTTATTGGGACTGATGCGGTATGTATCAATAACTCTAAAATTACTGTTCTTTAATTGGCCTAGTGATAGCTTTCCAGCATATTTTGAAGTAAAATATGCAGCCACTAGTATTAAAATCAATATAAAAACTAGACCAATTAATTCCAATACACTATTTGATCCAACGATCTGATTTGGTACTTCACTAGGTGCAGACGATGGTGTAGGTGTAACACCATTATTAATACTAGCTAAAATTACCATCGTTTTTCCCATCATAATGAATTAACCCACCGCTTTCTTTACTGCTTCCAAAACTCTATCAGCTTGAAAAGGCTTAACTATAAAATCTTTTGCTCCTGATTGAATAGATTCTATAACCATTGCCTGCTGTCCCATAGCGGAACACATAATAATATTTGCACTGGGATCAGAAGCTTTTATCTTCTTAAGTGCCTGGATACCATCGAGTTCAGGCATTGTAATATCCATCATAACTAGATCCGGCTTCGTCTCTATATACTTATCTATTGCCTTTAAGCCATTCTCTGCCTCTCCTGCGATGATGTATCCGTTCTTGGTTAAGATATCCTTAATCATCATTCTCATAAATGCTGCATCATCACAAATTAAAATACTTTTTGCCATGTTATATTCTCCTATCCTTTTTGTATTTAGTGTAAATCACATAGTAATCCAGAATTAATTTACTATCTCTGTAACTCGGATGCCGAAAGCTTCTTCCATAACTACAACTTCGCCCTTTGCAACAAATTTACCGTTCACTAATACATCAATCGGTTCACCTGCCAGACGATTTAATTCTATAATTGTTCCTGGAGTAAAATCAAGTATTTCTTTTATTGATTTACTAGTTCTTCCTAATTCTACCGTAACCTCTAATGGTACATCCATTAATATGCCTATATTCTCAGGTTGTATCATTTGGCTCTGCACTGGATTAAATGGTGCAAATTGAACCGGTGCTACATTAACATCCTGCATAGGAGGCATCATATAAGGTACTGCCCCTTGCATTCCTGGATTTGGATAAGGATAGGGGTATGGATTAAATCCCTGAGGTGGTACCTGTTGTTGCTGTGCCATTGTTGGATTACTCTCAACAGTCGGCGGTGTTGGCTTCGTTGCACTGGGTTCAAGAGGCTGTCTGGTGGGTATTTCAGGCTCCATTGTTGTTGCCTGAATAAACTCCTTATATAAATCTCTTGCAAAATCATAGGGGTAAAGCTGCATAAGAACACTGTCTACTAAATCCCCTATCTCCATATGGAAGGAGACCCGCACAAAGCTTTCTTTAAGGAAATCTGCTATATTCTCCCCATTGATATGCTCATACAAATCTACCACTGTTGCTGTAGGAGGGGTGATATTCACTCTCTTTTCAAGCATTGAGGATATTGATGTCGCTGCTGATCCCATCATCTGGTTCATTGCTTCACTGATTGCACTTAGGTGTAATTCAGATAAGTCACCAGATATATTAGTACCATCTCCTCCCATCATCAGATCTGTAATAACTTTAACATCCTTCTCTTTCAGGATTAATATATTATTGCCATCTAGACCATCTGCATAATATATCTGGATAAATACACAGGGTCTATCATAACTGCTAACAATATCTTTCCAAGTTGCGTATTCAACCACTGGTGTTGTAATATTAACTCTTTGGTTTACTAAAGAAAATAATGTCGTTGCGGCAGTCCCCATACTTATATTTGATATTTCGCCTATAGCATCTTTCTCAGCAGCAGTTAATTGTTCTGTTGGAGTATCACTTACTGAATCATCTGTATTCATACCGTTTAATAAAGCATTAATTTCTTCTTGAGAAAACATTCCGTCCATAGCCTGTTACTCCTCTCCTCTAATAATTGATGAAATTTTAACCGCATAAGAGCCTGAGGATGCACCTGGCAGTGCAGTAAATTTATGTAGATTGCCTACGTAAACGGCTAATTCATCTTCTACTTTAGAATTTAATTTAATGATGTCACCCTTCTGAATATTGGCAAAATCATTTACAGATATAGTACTTTTGCCTAATACTGCTCGAATGGGTATCCTTGCTTTAGATATTGCAATTTCTATAATATCCTGATAGGATTTATCATCATTCATTTGCATTGTTGAATACCAGTATTTTGTATTCAGTTTATCTATTACTTTCTCCAGACTAACATAAGGAAGACATATATTCATCATTCCTTCAATATTACCTACTTTAATATTTAATGTTATCAGTGAGATCATCTCACTTGGTGAGATTATTTGTGCAAATTGAGAGTTTGTCTCAATTCTTAATAATCTTGGCGAAACCTGTATTACATTAGCCCAGGGTTCTCTGAGCAGGTTCGTACAAACATTAAATATACGCTCTATAATTGATAATTCAATTTCTGAGAAATCCCTGACTTTTTCTAACGGATATCCTCCGCCTCCCAACATTCTATCGACAATGGCATAACCTAAATTATCTGCCAGTTCAATTATGATATTCCCTTCCAATGGAGAGAAATCAATAATTCCCAATAAAACAGGATTAGATAGGGCGTTAGTAAATTCAGAAAATTGCACTGCCTCGGAATTTATTACTTCGACCTGAACATTCTTACGAAGATATGCAGGAAGATTGGTTGCTAGTAATCTTGCATAATGTTCGAAAATAATATTCATTGTTCTAAGGTGCTCTTTAGAAAACTTGGATGGTCTGGCAAAGTCATAGTTCTTAATCTGCTTTTCCGACGTTTGTATGTACTCATCCGCATCAAGTTCACCACTTGATAGCGCTGCTAGCAGATTATCTATCTCATTTTGGGATAAGACATCGCCCATTGTCATTACCTCCTATTTACTAGTTACATAATACCACATTATGAGAATAATATCATCATTTTTCTACTGGAATAACATATTTCCAAAGGATATACTAATTATAAAATCGGAACTAAAATAATCTTGAATTTGTTTTTTAGCTTCTTCTCTAATCTTATCTTTGTTCTCTTTAACTTGTTCTATTGTGTATTTAGCAAAGATGTCCGTTATTATTTCTTTAATTGCATTTTCATTTTCTAACATTTTCTCGGATAAATCTTTATAATCTTCATTCTTACTGTTCATTGACAGAGATACTTGCATCTGTGCATAATGAGCCTCATCGTCTGTACTGGCCAAATTTACTGTAAGCTTTTCATCTATATTATGGCTTACAATATCTTTAACAGTTACATCACCCAGCTCAGATTTTGACTCCAACTCCAAATCTACAACTGATGCTACTTTATCTATTAATTGATTTGTTCTCTTAGCAGCTGGTACGATTGCAAAAATTAAAACAGCAAGTAATGCGGTATTAATTAAGACTATAGCCATAATAATAATGGTTAATATATTCTTCTTCATTTACAGAAGACCTCCCTTAGTTTTTGAGTTTTATATCTTAACTTAATTAGTGCTATATTCGTTATAAATTTTAATTTCTATCCTTCTGTTATTTGCTCTACCCTCAGAAGTAGCATTGCTGCTAATTGGTTCATACTCACCACGACCGGAATACTTCAGTGCAGATGGATCAATTCCACATTCACGAATTAAATATTCTGCCGCATTTAATGCTCTTGCAGATGAGAGCCAGTTATTGTCCTTGAATTTATTACTGGTCATAGGTACATTATCTGTGTGACCTGTGATCTCAAATCTATAACCTTTAAATTTATTAAGGATATTTCCTATCTTATCCAAAACCGGTAATGCTGTTTTCCTTATATCCGCTTCACCAGAGTCATATAATACAGAGCCTTTAAGAGTAAGCTGAACATATTTGTTATCCGGATCAATACTTAACTCTATGTCATTTTTCAAATTATACTGGCCCGTCAAATCAGATATCTGATCATACATGTCCTCATTGGCTTTAGCCATCTCTGCATTAATCTTCTCAAGAGCTGCATCCAGACCAATCTCTTCATTACCAACAGTCATATCCGTGGAAGCTGATCCAGTTACTTCTTCTGGATTTGGTGAATCTTGAGTACCGGGATTACCATTCTGCGCATTAATTAGGTCTGATGTATCTGCTTGTCCATCGGTATTGATTCCTGCCCTACTGCTGGATCTACCAACATTAGTGAAGTATTGATCCAACTCACTAAGCTGTGTCATTCCTGAGGATATCAATTCACCTTCACCCATAGAAGCTCCTCCTCCATCAAATAAACCAAAGGAATTTGAAAAAGAAATTGATATTTTTTCAAATTTTTCTTGATTTACATCGGAATAGGCAAAAAGCATAACGAAAAAACAAAGAAGCAAATTCATTAAATCCGCAAAGGTATTCAACCACGGTGCATTTCCTCCTGATGGTGCTTCTTCTCGTCTCTTTCTAGCCAACTAATTCACCGCCTTCTTCTCTCATTGCATCTCTACGAGCCGGTGACAGGAAGGACTTTAGTTTTTCTTCGATAACTCTTGGGTTCTCTCCCGCTTGAATTGATAATAAGCCTTCCACCATAACTTCTTTTATTAGAATTTCCTTTGAATTATTAGCCTTAAGTTTAGATGAAATAGGAATACATATCCAGTTTGCAAGCATAGAACCATAAAAGGTAGTAATCAATGCTACTGACATATTTGGTCCAATAGTACTAACATCCTCCATGTCGTTCAACATGTTAATAAGACCAATCAGGGTACCAATCATACCCCAGGCAGGACCCATGGCTGCCATTGAATCCCAAAAACTTATTGTATCAGAATGTCTTCCTTCAATACAATTAAGTTCTGTCTCCAGAATACTACGCACCAATTCAGGGTCTGTACCGTCAACGATTAATAATAGACCCTTCTTTAGGAATTCATCATCAATTCCATTGGCTGCTTCTTCCAGTGACAATAAACCTTCCTTTCTAGCTATGTTGGATAAGTCAATAATCGTTTTAATCGTTTCTTCTTCATTGGAGGGCAAGCGTTTTAATATTAAGGAAAAACTCTTAATGCTATTGAAGAACCCTCCGAAGCTCTGGGACATAATCAATACGCAAAATATGGAACCACCAAAGGTAATCATAATAGAAGCTACATCATAGAAATTCCCTAATGCTGATGGTCCTATTCCCCACATCATACCAACAATAACAATAATACCACATAACACCATTCCGATAATTGATGCTAAATCCAAAAAAGTCACCTTCTATCTTTATTATATTTTGAAACATATCTTATGTTATTAGGAAGTTGCATCCTTAACATAAACAATCATGGGATGCATATATTACAAATCTCGACTAAATATTTCCTTTTTGTATAATATTACAAGATTCTTTATTTCCTGTCCACTTTCTTTTACAATCAATTTATTTCCGGATGTCAATGTAATAATAGTATCAGGTGACTCCTCAACCTTTTCAATTAATTCCGCATTAATGAATAATTTTTTATCATTTAGCCTGGTAACTTCAATCATAATTACCTCCTATCCTCTACTCTTTCCTGCGGTTAACATTACTCCCTCTAAACAAAGTAATACTCTAATTTATAAACGGGTGGCAGTAATTCTGCCACCCATCATTACTGACATATGGCATTCCTATTCATACATCAGCCTTGTGTTATCTCTTCAAATTAATAAGTTCTTCTAACAAGGTATCAGATGTTGTAATTATTCTTGAGTTTGCCTGGAAGCCTCTCTGTGTAGTTATCATATCCGTAAACTGCTGGGATAAATCTACATTTGACATCTCCAATACACCTGTAGATAAACTTCCGCCTCCCTGCGTAGGATCTTGTCCTATTCCATCAAAATCTCCTGAGTTTTGTGTCGCTGCAAACATACTGTCTCCAACTGCTTCTAGACCTGCCGGATTCGAAAAGCTTGCCACTGCAATCTGACCCAGTAATTTACTATCACCATTATCATATTTTCCATAGATTTTACCGGAAGTATCAATCGCTACACCGGTCATATTACCAACCTTCTTACCAGCACCAAGATTTTCCAGACTTCCTTTATTAGCTTCTAAAGCGGAAGATCCGCTAGTGGAATACATGGTTATGGACGAAAAGTCTATATCAAGATCTGCGAAAGGACTTTCTCCATCACCGGCAGAAGCACCAATTTGAAGTGTAATACTCTTATTGCCCTCTTCCGAAGTTGCATCATCGCCCACACTTACAAATTTACCAGTAGCACCATTAAAGGTTAGTAAGGGACCGTCCGTAGCATCCAGGCTGAAGGTACCATCTGTCTCTGAAATATCACCTACGGAATAGGATACCCCACCAAAGGTAAAGCTGTTAATCGACGTCTCAGAATAGGTTACTGCAGCTGTCTCCGGATCTATATTTTTCTTAACAAAGATGGACTGGCCTACTTCATCCTTGATATCAGTGATTACAACCTTATATTGATTGGTAGCTTCTTCAGTCTGAACCACTTTTAAATCTGCACTGTAGCTATGGCCCCTCTTATCATAAAATGAAACATTAACAATTTTGCCTGTGCCACTAGCTATCTGTGTATCTTTGCTATCAATATTTCCCGTTATGTGTGCATTGGTTGTAGCTTCAGGATTTGCATACAAATTCTCAGGTGTCATGATTTCTAATGGTTTCACTACATCTGCTACGGTCTTCGTAGGATCATTAGAGTCTATACCCCAACCCATTACAGTAGCACCGGATGCCGTACAGAGAGTTCCATTTGCATCAACATTAAAGGATCCCGCTTTGGTGAAGTAATTTGTTCCACCACTATTAACTATAAAGAAAGCCTCACCTTCTATCATAACATCAAAAGGATTATCTGTTCTTTGAGCCGCACCACTTTTTGTTATCGATGCTGTAATTGATGCCAAATTGGAACCAAGACCAATTTGCATTGCATTACGTCCCGCCATTCCTGTTGCAGCATTCGGACCAGAAGCTGCTTGCGTTGTCTGATAAAAGATATCAGAGAAATTTACGGAACTAGATTTAAATCCAATTGTATTAACATTAGAAATGTTATTACCAATTACGTCCATTTTCGTCTGGTGCACTTTTAATCCAGAAACACCAGAAAACAATGATCTCATCATAACTATTTGACCTCCATTTTTTTGCTTAATCATTTTGTATCCAATCTGTCATTCATGGATACGAAAGCCTCCATAAGGTCCGGCTTTTTATATGATTACTGCTCCATCGATATTGGTAAACACCTTATCTTCTCCATCATTTACTGCAGTTATTACCGTATTATTTTTAACATTTACGATAAAGGCAAGATTGTCTACCATTACCAAAGATTCGTTAATTCCCTTCTCTCCCGCTTTCTTTGTACCGATTTCCAACCGTTCTAACTGTTCATCCGTTAGGTCAATATTACGGCTAGCCAATCTTTCATTCGCATGCTTGGAGAATTTTAATTCGCTTGCTGCATCAACAGACTGCTTGCTTTTTAAAACTTCACTAAAAGGAGTGGCCAAAAGCTGTTTATTTACTCCTGAAGTACTACTCTTATTGGCATTCAGCTGTTGGGTCATCTGCTCTATGGAGGGGAATTGGTTTATAGGAATATTCATAAAAACCTCCATTCTTACAGTGTATTAAGCTTGTGTCACTGGATCGCTGCCTGTCTCAGTACTTACAACTGTATTAGTGTTATCTAGGTCTGTTACTTTAGAATTTTGTATCTGTAGGGTAACCATATCCTCCACTGTTGTATAAAGAGCATCATTGAATGCCAATGTCATTTTATAAGAACCATTTTTTAGTCCTGCAAAGGCAGCTTTATCTATGATTACTTTGTTGTCCTTAACATTAACTAATTTTGAATCAAGTACTTTTTCATTAATCGCTACTGCAACATTATTTGCCACTGTTTTACCAGTACCTAGACTTATCTCAATGCTTTGATTCTTAGGATTATTTGCATCATACTTTAATTCAGTTTTTTGGTTTACTTTGGGAAGACCCTGTTCTAAGTGATATGTATCATCAATCACGCTATCCAATAAATCTATGGAATATAAACTTCCATTTACTGATAACATAGATTTACCACCAGACATGTTCACAAAGTCAGCTCTTCCCTCAATGTATGTGGGATTGCCAACAGAATTAACTGTTTTAATAATCACATTCTTACCCACCAAGCTAAAGGCTTGAGAGTTAGCTGTAGCAGCACTTAAATTCTGCAATTCCTCTAATTGTGAATAAGTTGCAAGCTGCGCTACATATTCCGTATTAGAGCTGGGGTTAAGGGGATCTTGATATTTCATTTGCGTAACTAACAGCTGAAGAAAAGCATCCTTACCCAAGGTGTTTCCAGAACTTTCAGTTTTCTTTGAATTTGTTGATGCTGCAGTTTCCTGTACTTTACCTTCCTTAATCGGTTGTACTAAATCACTCATATTTATCCTCCTTTCTCAATATTACAATCCTTCCTAAGCGGTATAATCAACTAAACTACCTGTCGTACCAGTGATAACTTCTGTATTCACAACATCCTCTTCTAGTTCAGTCATCCCTAAGGCTTCATCTAAGGTAATTTTTCTACCAGCGCTACCTTTTTGGGCTTCTGCCTGATTATTACCCTCTTGATTGCTATTTTGCTCAAAAGCATTGGCAGCTATAGATACTTCAATAGCATCTACCTTAATACCCTGTTGATTTAGATTATCTCTTAAGGTCTGAATTTGACTCTCAATCGCTTCCTTACTAATCTCATTCTGAACAACAAAATGTGCTGTCATTACCCCTTCTCTGGACGCAACAGTAAGGTTTACCCTCCCGAGATTTTCCGGATTAAGTTGAAGTTCCATGGACGTATTCTGAGGTGTAATGGATACTTTAACCCGCTCAATTATTTGAGATGCAATTTCTCTGATTTGTGTCATTCTCGCCATGTCACCATTGAAATTTACTTGTGAGCTTTGTGTGGATTTTGCTAGGTTATCTACAAATGTCTGAAATCTGTCAGCACCTATATCACTCTTTAAATCGCCTTTGGTATCTGCCTGATCATTGCTATCCGTTTCCTCTACTGATGATACTACAGCTTCCTCTGTCAAACTACTATCTTGGGAAATCACTCTAGAGGTTGTTACATTGGCATCCTCCTTGGCAATAGCTTCATTGGTATTCTCAGCTTGCTTGGAAAGTACATCGGACTTAACCGCCAAATTGTCTACACCCCTTGCTGTCTGGTTTTGCAGTTTAGCCTGATCCAACAGGTCTTTCATCTGCTCAGCTGTCAATCCCATATTAGACTCTTCCTTAATCTCTTCCACTGTTTGTAGCAGTTGTTTCATCATGTCACAGAGATTCTCGTCGGTTAATGCTGCCAAGATGTCATTTTCTCCATTATATGCAAGAACAAATTGCTGTAAATTCTCCGATTGAAGTAAATCAGTCAAGCTTAAACCTTGATTTTCCATGAGTTGATTAAATTCTTCCGGTGTAAGATTTAATGTCTTCATAAGAGCTTCTTGAATTGACATAAGCAGGGCTGTTACCTGAGCCACTATCTCCTCCGGTACATCTGCATCACTATTTTGTTTATCAACCTTTAAGGGCTCTTTGGATACTTTATCTGTCTCTCTGACTGGGGTGGCTTTTTCCTCTGTTCCCTGAGAAGTACTTGTTTTTTCAACACTGGTCTGTGCTGTTTCCTTTTGTGAATTAACTGCTGGATTGTCCTTCTTTGAAACGCTTGCATCATCAGTGGCTTGTACCGATGGTTTTATCACAGCATTTGATTCTGTATTACCAATATCAAAAGATGTATTACGGTTGTTATTGATTAATAAATCAAAATCTGTAGCGGATTGCTTACCTCTTGAAGCTGTGCCACCGACATTCCCTATTATATTCCCGGTCTGAACCTTTACACTTGGTGTCATCATTGGGTTCTCCTCCTTTCTTTTAGGCCTTTGTCCTAGCCCATTCTATTTATTACAAAAAGCGAATATCGCTTTTTATAATCTTATCTTATTCCTCTAGTCTGAAAGCTTTTCTTTATCTAAGTCCAGCATCTTCTTAGTTATCTTAGCTGCTACAACGGAATCCATCTCTTCTATGATGGCTCCACTTTCCTTGGGCTTCATACTAAGAAGAATTTTCGCCACACTTTCAATATCCGCAGTCATGGTCTCAAAAACTCTAGCTGCGGCTTTTGGATCCATGCTTTTATAAATATTAGCTTTCTCCTTGATGGCCTCAGAATACTGCAATTGTTCTACTACCTGCTGATATATCATAGCCGCATTGGTCGGGTCAATCTCCTCATAATAGGCTTTATACTCCTCAATGTCAGGTGCCGCATCAGCAAAGACAACATTTTTATCAAACTCTGCAACTCGTTTCTCAAATTCCTTCTGGTTCTCTTCAAAAATCTTTAATCGGTCAATTTCAGCTTGAAGATCTGCTATGGTCGTACTACTATCGGTATCCTCCTTATTCATATCTTCAATCGTCTGTTCTAGCTCCTTAATCTGAGCAACTGCTTCGGATATGGATTTATACTCATACTTACCATCTCCGATTTTTTGCACATCCGAACTTTCTGGAAGAATACGATTTACAAGGGGCACATCCTTTAGAATTGGGTTTAATACTCCTGAGCCAAAGCCACCCACATCTAATTTAATTAGAAAACCGAAAAAAGCAAGCCATATGATCACAATCAGGAGTACTATCAGAATTGTCAGGACCTTATTTCCTTCTTTTTTCTCTTTTCTATCTTTACCACCCGATTTATTGTTCTTAGCCATTATGTATCCTCCCCACGAAGCGTAGGATTGCTGTAGTTAAAACTGTTCAACTCATCAATTTCCTTACGTTCCTCAGAATCAAATTCCAATAAATATTCTTCAAAAGCTCTTTCCTTAAGCTTCTCCTGTGTCTTTCTTTCTACCATTGCATTATGTAACCTTATTCTTGCAACCTCTAACCGATGAGCAGCATTTCTTACTACAGTTGTCTGCTGTTTTATATTCATTTTCATCACATCAATTGCATGTTCACATTGCTTGATCTTTAATAAATCCAGCTTATCAGATCTTAAAAATCGAAGCTCATCCTCATATGCACTCTTTTGATTAATCATATATTCCAGCTTTTCTTCTTCTTGCGTTAATTTCATTCGTGCATTGCCATAAGCTATCTTTGATTGATCTTCAAGCTTAAACTTAATTTGAAGCACGCTTTCCATCTTGTATCGAAATTTTTTCATTATTCTTTAAAAATCTCCATTAGCATTGCTATCTCATCTTCAAACTTAATCTTATCATTAACATCCTGCTGTAGAAACTCATTAACTTCCTTTATTTTTGATATGGCATAGTCAATGTCTGGGTTTGAACCGCTTTTATATGCGCCGATATTTATAAGATCTTCCGCATCGTTATAAGTTGCGAGAACATTCTTTAATTTACCAGCAACGGCTTTATGTTCTTTTGTAACAATTGAACTCATGCAACGAGAAATACTTTGTAAAATATCAATTGCTGGGTAATGGTTTTTATGTCCCAATTTTCTCGATAACATTACATGTCCATCGAGAATACTTCTGGCTGTATCAGTAATTGGTTCATTAAAATCATCACCATCAACAAGAACGGTATATAGACCTGTGATAGAACCATGTTCTGAATTACCCGCACGTTCCAACAACTTAGGCATCTCCGAATATACACTTGGCGGATACCCTCTAGATACAGGTGGTTCACCAGAGGCTAATCCAATCTCTCTCTGAGCCATAGAAAATCGGGTTAGTGAGTCCATCATCAGCAGCACATCATTTCCCTGATCCCTAAAATATTCTGCAATTGCCGTAGCTGTCTTTGCAGCTTTCTTTCTCATTAAAGCAGGCTTATCTGAAGTTGCCACTACAAGAACAGAACGTTTTAATCCTTCTTCACCAAGATCTCGTTCAATGAATTCCTTAACTTCTCTACCACGCTCACCTATTAAGGCAATTACATTAATATCTGCCTTGGTGTTACGCGCAAACATTCCCAGCAGGGTACTCTTACCCACACCACTTCCTGCAAAAATACCAATTCTTTGCCCTTTTCCAATAGTAAGCATTGCATCCACTGCCTTAACACCAAGGGGTAGTACTTCATCTATTATCTTTCTTCTTAGTGGATCTGGCGGCGGTGCTTCTGAGGGATAAAAAACATTGATGTTTAGTTCTGTATCATCCATTGGATTCCCTAAGCCATCCAAGGTTTTGCCAAGGAGTTCCTCTCCTACTGGAACCCTAAAGGTTTCACCAGAATTTTCTACATAGCTTCCAATACCAACACCCGTCATATCATCATAAGGCATAAGTAAAATTCTGTTTTCACGAAAACCAATAACTTCAGCAATCTTCCTCTGGGTCTTATCCTCTCCAGTTATGTAACAGACATCATTTAAGTTTGCACCTGGACCCGATGCTTCTATAGTAAGGCCTACCATCTTAACAACCTTGCCTATCTCCACCTCATAAGATTTATTAAGTAACTGCTTATATTTATCAAAATCGATTGAAACCATCGTTACTTTCCTTCTATTAATATCGACATAATTTAAAACTTACTAAATACTTCCAATTAGTTTTAAATCAGTAACTAAATTATTTAATTGAACATCCAAGCTGCAATTTATAACATGCAAATCTGTTTCGATTAGACATTGATTTTTACTTAAACTTGTATCTTTTGTAATATATAGGGGAGCATCTATTTCAAGAGCATTTACCAGGATATGACTTTGCATTGAAACAAAATCATAATCTTCCTCTGATACTCTTATTGTGTATTCCTTGCTCCTATCCACATTTGTTATTGCTTTCTGGATAAGATGAAGAATTATCTCCTCCTTATCCTGTGCCAAAATTCCGGTCATTTTCTCTACCATATCCGCTATGATCTGAGCCATCTGTGGTTCAAAGGATAGTATCATTTGGTCATATTCTTCCTGCAACAAACGGGCCTTCTCTTTATACTCAGTTTCTAACCTCAATATCTCTTCTCTGGCTTGGTTCATGCCATTCTCATAACCCGCTTTTTGGGCTGTTTCAAAAGCCTCCCTTTTAATACTCTCAGCTTCATTCTTAGCAGCCTCAATAATTGAATTCGCTTTGTTTTGGGTAAGTTCAATTAATGTGTCCGCCTTATTAGAAGTATCCTCCTCAGAAGGAAATTCTTCAACCACTAAAGCACTTAGTCCTTCAACAAATCCCTCCTGAGGTTCTTCCCTGTTGACGGGAGCGGGTGAAAAGATACGCCTTTGCTCTACCTGCTTATCTTCTCTTAGATGAGTATCAATAGTTTTCATTGCCACATCATAACGTACAGAATAGGATTTTATTACATTAGACAACGATCTCGTCACCTCCACCTCTTGAAATAATAATTTCAGAGGAATCCTCAAGTTTTCTTATGATATTAACAATCCTCTGCTGTGCCTCTTCAACATCCTTCAAACGAACAGGACCCATGTATTCCATATCTTCTTTAATCATTGCTGATAAGCGTTTGGATAGATTATTAAAGATAACCGTCTGTACCTGTTCATTGGATCCCTTAAGGGCAACGGCAAGTTCATTATTATCCACTTCACGAAGTACTCTTTGAATAGATTTATCATCCAGACTAAGAATATCTTCAAATACAAACATTTTTCTTCTGATTTCATCTGCAAGCTCTGGCTCTTCGATTTCCAGAGTTTCCATAATGTGTTTTTCTGTACCACGATCTACTGTATTTAAAATCTCTACGATAGAGTCTACACCACCAACAATTGTGTAATCCTGATTTACCAATGATGCCAGCTTTCTCTCTAAAATCTTCTCCACTTCCTTAATAACATCCGGTGATGTACGATCCATCTGAGCAACACGTTTTGCCACATCCGCTTGTTTATCCGGAGCTAAAGCAGATATGATTGTAGAAGCCTGCCCAGATGATAAATAGGATAAAATCAAAGCAATGGTCTGTGGATGCTCGTCCTGTATGAAGTTTAACAACTGAGATGCATCCGTCTTTCTGACAAATTCAAAAGGTCGAACCTGAAGGGAAGCGGTAAGTTTGCCAATAACTTCTCTTGCTTTATCTGCACCAAGAGCCTTCTCAAGAAGCTCCTTAGCATATGATATACCACCTTCAGCAATATATTGCTGTGCAAGACAAATCTCATAGAATTCATCCATGACCTGATCCTTAGTCGCAGGAGAGATACTTCTTGTATTTGCAATCTCCAGAGTCATAGTTTCTATTTCCTCTTCCTTGAGATGCTTAAATATACTTGCAGAACGCTCTGGTCCCAAGGTAATTAAAAGGACAGCCGCTTTCTGAATCCCACTAATATCGCTGTTACCTGATTTTGACATGTTAACCTCCCTAGTTATCAAGTTGAAAATGTCTTACCTATATCCGATTTTAAACTAGTTCCAATCTTCGTTCAGCCAATTACGCAGCAACTGAGCAACCGCTTCGGGTTTTTCATCAACAAACTTCTCTATCATCTTTCGAACCTCGGATACTTCATTAAAATCAATATCCTCAATGGTCTGATTTTCTTTTGTTGTTGCCAATAACTGTTCAACAGAAAGCTCTGGTTCCAATTCGGTAACTTCAACGGGTCTAAGACTCATAAACACAACAAATAATAATAATAGAACAATAAGAACTACTAATGCGTACTGCAGATAATCAGTCCAGCTTCTTGTAATCTCCGTCTTCGGAACAAATACCCACTGCTCAAAGGCACTGATTGCAATATTTTCTTCAGGCACACCTGTGGATTTTGATACCAGGGTAAGCAATGAAGGTTCTGTAGCAATGGGCTTCAAATCGCTATTTTGAGCCACATAATCAACATAAGTAGTTCCCTCTAAGGTCCCGTTTCTTTCCAACTCTTCTTCTTTTAATGTCTCTACTCTTGTAAGTACAATTCCCAAGGAGGATTGATCTGGCAATATTGCGCCAACTTCGTATTCCGTATTGACTATTCTTTCATTGGGTAGATATTCATACTCAGAACTTTCTGTAGAGGATGATGATGAATTAGGATCCAAAATATTATATGTAGTCCCATCATTGGCGGAGGTTCCAGGAACCCCACCGTCTGCAGAATTTGAGTTCTCAGCTTTATAATTCTTACTGTAACTGTATAGCCCCTGTTCCATACCCTCCGGAGCTGTATACTCAGTGTACATCTCGTTTACTTTATCCATATTGAATTTCAATTCAGTAGCAATCTCTACATCATTAAAATCACTCTTAATCAAAAGCATATATAGATTGTTTTTAAAGTTGTTGCGCAATCTTTCCTTGTAATCCTCATTATTGCTGGCTGTACCAGTATAGAGGTCATCTCCGCCTCCGTATAAAAGGTTACCGCTCTGATCCGCAACTTTTATTTTCTTTGAATCTTCATTGCCGATTATAGATGCAACCACATGGGCAATGGTTTCTGCAGTCTCTGGTTTAAAATCATCATTAACCGTAAGCAAGACACTAGCACTAACATCTTCCCTTTCATCGGTGAAAATATTATTGCTCGTTTCCCTTGGTATATAATAGACTTCTGCATTTTCAATACCTTCCATTTGTACTAACTTATTACGTATTTTGTTCTGATAATACAAATTTACTTTTAAGATACGGTCAGCATTGGTTGTACCAAGGCTATTGCCAAGAAGATCATCAAGGGACATATCGTCGGTAGTAATATCATTTTTCGCCAGAAGCAAAACTGCATCTGCTGAGCTTTTGTTGTCAATATATATTGTTAATGTATCCTTATCAAATCTATACTTATACCCTTCCTCTTTAATAAGGTCTATAATATTACTGGCTTCACTAGCCGTCTCAGCGACCTTTAACTGCGTGTAATCCACCTTATTGATAAGAAATATAAGTAATGTAAATGCTATAACTACAACGCAGACTACACTTACAACAAGTGTTTTCTGCTTTTTGGTATATCTATTCCATATTTCCAAAAGCTGCTTTGGTATATTCTTGAGCCTTTCTGCCATTACCCCTTACTCCTGTTTTTTATTTTCTAAATCTCAAGATGATTAATTATTCAATCCCTTGTTATGAATTAGAACTGAAGGTTCATAATCTCTCTATATGCCTCTAGCACACCATTTCTAATTGCCACAGTATATTGCATAGACATATTTGCTTTTTGCTGAGCAACTAACAGATCAGTGGTACTGTTGGTTAGTCCTAGGGCATAAGCAATTTCTGCTTCTTTGGCTGCTTCAGTATATTGATTTGTCTCCTTTACTAAACCAACAGCAGCTTGAAACAAACTGTCAAAAGAAGCATTCCTGTTATCAGCCGCTACAGCAACCGAACCTGTACCATATCTACTTAGATCATTAAGATTACCGACAGAAGTTATATTCATAAATTACCTCCGAGTTGCATTAATATTATTACAAAGCTTAATTATCTGCCTTGTACCCCAAATTATTTACCAATTTCTAAGCCCTTGAGAGCCATATTCTTTCCTGCATTAAAAGCAGTAACATTAGCCTCAAATGAGCGTGATGCATCAATAAGATCTGTCATCTCCTGTACAATATTAACATTAGGATAAGTTACATATCCATCCTCATCTGCATCTGGATGTGAAGGATCGTATATTTTCCGCATCTCGGCTTCGTTATCCTCAATAATACTAGTTACTTTAACTCCATTGCCAACTGTACCCGTTGTTCTCATTAGATAATCACCAAAGGAAGAAACATCCTTCTCTGCGAATACTACGGCCTTTCTCTTGTAGACATTACCGTATTCATCACGTGTAGTACTTACATTGGCAATATTCTGTGAGATAATATCCATTCTTAATCTCTGTGCAGTCATACCACTTGCACTTACATTCATAGAATTAATCGTTGACATTATAATCCTCCGATTCTTTATCAATAATCTATATGTAATAATTTATGACAGAGCTAATACCTGTCCTTATTAACGTCCTTGTCACTTAGTCCATCCATCCTGATCTTCTTATTTTGCCAGTACCATTTGTATTCTGTTAAATTCCTGGGTCATGGAGTCTAGCAATGCATAATATCGAATTTGATTGTCTGCCAAATAAGCTTCCTCCGTATCAATATCCACGTTGTTTCCGTCCAGGCGATAGCTTAAAGATGCATTATCTGTATAAATAGTAGAATCCAACGAACTCAAATCCGCCCTTGATACAGCCCTGTCAAGTGATGCATCTCCTGACAGTTCCCTAAGCAGATATGATTCAAATTGTACATCTTTTCTTTTGTATTGCGGAGTATCAACATTTGCTATATTGTTGGAAATAATCTCATGCCTTGTGTAACTTGCACTTGCAGCCTTATTCAATACGTTAATATAATTAAATGCGTTTGAGCCAATCATCCCTACACTCCTTTCATATATATTTAATTATAATTAAGATTGTGAAAAACACAAGATATATTTGCAAAAATAGTAGAATAATACTAAACCTTGTGATATCTCGCCTACTTATATTGTAAATATATGTAATTTTTATACCGTTTTTGCAAAAAAATAAGGATTCATGAGAACACTTGCTCACAAATCCCTTTATACAATTAATCCCATATCCTTAATTATTATTAATCTTTTTTAATTCATCAAAAACCACATCATTTAGTACTCTAATATAAGTTCCTTTCATACCTGAGGAACGAGATTCTATAACACCAGCACTTTCAAACTTTCGCAAGGCATTAACAATAACAGATCTGGTAATTCCTACACGATCAGCTATTTTACTTGCCACCAAAATTCCCTCATTTCCTTTTAGCTCATCAAATATATGTGATATCGCTTCCAGTTCCGAAAAGGATAATGTCCCAATAGCTGATTTAACAATCTGTACCTTTCTGTTCTCTTCCGCATTCTCTTCATTAACGGATCTCATCATCTCAAGTCCTACAACAGTTGTACCGTATTCACTTAAAATTATATCATCCAGATTATATTGAGGTCCATTCTTATACAAAAACAAGGTGCCTAATCTCTCACCAGCAATATCTATTGGAGTAATAATTGCCTGGTAAGTATCTACATTGTCAAATTCAAATCCTAAGGTGCGTAAATTAACATTCTCTTTTGTAGATAAGATATTTAAGAGTCTTTCATTTAGTAAGCTATCTATATATCTGCCGACTGCATCTTTAATAAGCTCTTTTATTTCTTTGATATCACTGCGATTATTAACACCCAGTACTTTTCCTTTACGGCTTATTACCAAAACATTTGATGCAAGTATTTCACTCAGAACAACACAGATGTCATTAAACACGACCTTATGCGTATTGTTATTATGCAATAGGTTATTAATTTTTCTTGTCTTATCCAACAACTGTACACTCATTAAATGATTCCTCCCAGCTTACTATGTTCCCTCAAAACTTCCCCAAATTTTGTATATCTGCTATATGCATCCACAAGAGAAGGTAATGCAATTAGTATATTATTCTAATTGTATTACCTTCTCAATTTTATCATATGTCTTTCTCAAAAACAATAGTCTTTTCAGTAATTATAAACATATTATGAGATAATTAATATTTATTCTATATAATTATGCATTATTTTTTTAAAAATCACCAACCTGTATTAACATTTGGATTATTTCGCATTACTCATAACATGACCACACTTATCATTTTCACATACCAGTTTATTTCCTTTTTCTACAAGAACTCCCTGGCATCTCTCACATTTTATATCAGAAGGCTTCTGCCACTTCATAAACTCACATTCCGGATTATTAGAACAGCCATAATACCTTCTGCCCTTTTTGGTTTTACGAACGACAATATCACCACCACAAACCGGGCAATCTACACCAATTTTCTCCAGATAGGGTTTTGTATTCTTGCAATCAGGAAATCCAGGACAAGCAAGGAATTTTCCATGGGGTCCATACTTAATCACCATATTTCTTCCGCAAAGATCACAGATTTCCTCTGAAACCTCATCTTCTATCTGAATTTTATCCAGTTTAGCCTCTGCATTTACAACAGCTTCCTCCAAATCAGGATAGAAATTGCTAATTACTGTCTTCCAATTAATAGTTCCATCTTCTACAGCATCCAGTAAAGATTCTAAGTTTGCAGTAAAGTTCACATCTACTATACTGGTAAATGCACATTTCATTATATTGTTTACTGCCTCTCCCAGTTCCGTTACATAAAGGTTCTTATTTTCCTTAGCTATATAACGTCTTGCGATAATTGTTGTTATGGTAGGCGAATAAGTACTGGGTCTTCCTATTCCCAATTCTTCAAGGGTCTTAACCAGTGAAGCTTCCGTGTAATGAGCAGGTGGCTGAGTAAAGTGCTGACTTTTATTAAGCTGAAGAAGTTCCAGCTTATCCTCTGCTTTCAAAGACTCAAAATCTCCTCGCTTCTCTTCCTCTTCCTCCTCAGGTCTATACACACTCATAAAGCCTTCAAAAACCAGCTTTGAGGTAGAGGCGGAAAAACGTAAATCCTTGGCATCTATTTTTAAGGTTTTTGTTTCATATTTTGCCGATTGCATTCTGCTGGCAACGAATCTCTTCCATATTAATTGATATAGACGGAATTGATCTCTGTTTAAGGAATCCTTAATCAGCTCTGGCTTGAGTTCCACAGCTGTAGGGCGTATTGCTTCATGGGCATCTTGAATCTTCTTACCAGTACGTCCTTGATTTTCCTCCAGGGCTACAAAGTCCTCACCATAATTATTTTTAATATAATCCTTAACTGTATGATCCGCCTCATCGCTAATACGAATTGAATCCGTACGCAGATAAGTAATTAAACCTACGGTTCCATGTCCTTTCACATCTACACCTTCATAAAGTTGTTGTGCAAGCTGCATGGTCTTTTGGGTTGAATAATTCAATGTCTTTGCCGATTCCTGCTGCAAGGTGCTAGTGGTAAAGGGTAAGGGTGCCTTACGAAGCCTTTCGCTCTTTTTTATTTCATTGACAATAAAAGGAGCATCCTTTAATTTCTCTAATACAGCATTCATCTCAGCCTCAGAGCGGATTTCATTCTTTGAAGTGTTCAACTTTGCCACCAGAGGTTTTTTCTTGCCCTTTAAATTGAATTCTGCTTCCAGATTCCAATATTCCTCCGGCACGAAGGCATTAATTTCATCTTCTCTGTCACATATAATACGAAGTGCAACGGACTGTACCCTACCTGCACTCAGTCCTCTTTTTATCTTTGACCACAATACAGGACTTATTTTATAACCCACCATACGATCAAGTACTCTTCTCGCCTGCTGTGCATTCACTAAATCCATATCTATATTTCGTGCCTGTTTAATTGAGGCCTTGACTGCATTTTTAGTTATTTCATTAAAAGTAATTCTACTGGTTTCTTTATCTTCTAATTTTAATGCACTGGCAAGATGCCAGGAAATCGCTTCACCCTCACGGTCAGGGTCTGTTGCAAGATACACTTTGTCAGCTTTTTTTGCTTCTTTTCTAAGCTTGGCAAGTAAATCTCCTTTTCCTCTGATTGTTATATATTTCGGTTCATAATTGTTATCTTTATCTATACCCATCTGGCTTTTTGGCAAATCTCTTACATGTCCATTGGAAGCAAGAACTTCATAATTGGTACCCAAAAATTTCTTAATGGTTTTTGCCTTTGCCGGAGATTCGACTATTACAAGATATCTTGGCATACTGATGTTTCCCTCATTTCTATGTGCATATAATTCTCAAACTGGATAACACAGTGGATTATTAATAGTTATTCAATTCTGCACAATATAATAATTCTTCATTGTTTGTCTTGCTAAGCCTTGCAACTCAAAAAGGAGCAGTTGCTCCATAATTAAATCAAAACTCAGTCCCGTTTTAAGGGCAATCTCCTCTATATGAATAGGCTCCAAGCTTAAACAAGCATACACTATTTTTCCATTCGTTTCAAGAAATATATTATTTTTTTTCATTTCCTTCTTGTTTTGTATATAATTTGGTATCAAATCCTCCAGAATATCCTTAGGAGATGTAACTAATTTTGCCCCCATTTTTAATAAATTATTACAACCACAACTTAATCGATCTATTATTCTTCCAGGAAGAACATAAATATTCTTTCCCTGCTCCAGTCCCATATCCACAGTAATCAATGATCCACTCTTTTCCCTTGCTTCTATTACAAATATTCCATCACTCATACCACTAATAATTCGATTACGCATGGGAAAATTTCCAGCAAGAGGCTTTATTCCTGGAGCATATTCGGATATAACTGCTCCTTCTTTTTGAAGCTCTAAATATAGATTCAAATTTTCTTTGGGATAACAGGTATCAATACCACAGCCCAAGACAGCATAAGTTCTTCCTCCAGATACTAAAGCTCCCTCATGGGCATAGGAATCTATTCCTCTTGCCAAGCCACTGATAATTGATATACCCTCCTTTGCCATCTCAGCAGCAAAATATTTTGCCATTTCTCTACCATAAGCAGAACATTCTCTTGCACCAATGATAGCCAGAACCTTCTCCTGCTCCTTAGGTAGTCTGCCCTTAACATATAGGCCTTGGGGTGGATCATAGATATTAATGAGTTTCTTAGGATAAGCTTGATTCCTCCTCGAAACAAAATATATGCCGTTTCTCTCTAGCTTAGTATAATCCTTATGGATTTTCTCAGGATTTCTACTATTTAATATAGTCTCTATATCTGCATCACTAAATTTAGTTCCCGAGCCAATGGTATCTTTAAAGCTTTGCAATTCAGCTTTTGTTGCATAATAAATCTGCCCTGCCGTATGAAAGGTCTGTAGTAATAAATCTATTTTTTTAATTCCAATCTGATTTAGATTGACCAGCCAATATTCATATTCTTCTATCAACATTATTATACTCCCTCTATATTATAAATTGTGACTATTCCAAACGCCTTATTATATATAAAATATTACAAAATATCTTGTGAAATCTTTCTCTACTCACCCCAGTATTTTTGGTCGATACATCGATAGCAAATTGCCTCACTAATGTGCTTTGTGGAGATTACCTCACTCTGATCCAGATCCGCAATGGTCCTTGCTACTTTTAAAATTCTATGATATGCTCTGGCACTTAAGTTCATTTTGATAAAAGCCTCCTCTAATAGAGCCTGTTCTTTATCCGCCAGCTTGCAATATTTCTTTATGGTACGAGGTGTTAACTGAGCGTTGAAATAGATATCCTGATCTTTATATCGATCCAACTGTATTTGGCGTGCAATATTAACCCGGTTTAAGATATCCTTTGAGCTTTCCTGTTTGTCCTGAAGCTGTAATTCCTTATAATTCATCTGAAGAGCTTCAATAGAGATATCAAAACGATCTAATAAAGGTTGGGATATGCGCCCTAGATATCGTTTTACCATATTAACAGAACAGTTACATTTGTTCCTATCTGGATAATAGCCACAGCTACAGGGATTCATAGCTGCCACCAGCATAAATCCGGCGGGATATTTATAGGTAGCATTCAATCTGGCAATGGTAATATTCTTATCCTCTAAGGGTTGTCTTAAGACTTCTATTGTATTTTTTTGAAATTCCGGCAGCTCATCCAAAAACAAAAGCCCAAGATGAGCCAGGCTGATTTCCCCCGGCTTTGGATAGCTTCCTCCTCCAACCAAAGCTGTGGTCGTTATGGTATGATGGGGACTGCGGAAAGGTCTTTTTGTTATGAGTGCTTGTCTATCAAGCAATCCTGCTATACTGTAGATTTTAGAAATTTCCATACTTTCCTCAAAAGTCAGCTCTGGCATGATGGTGGGTATACGTTTGGCTAGCATGGTTTTACCCGAACCAGGAGGACCTATCATCAGGATATTATGCATACCAGAAACCCCTATCTCTATGGCTCTCTTTGCCGCCTTCTGACCTGCAACTTCTGAAAAATCCAGGTTATCTTCCCTACAATTCTGGAATAATTCCCTACTATCAATCTTAAGTGGTTCTATATTTCCTTTGCTGTTAAGTAACTCTACTGCATCTGCTAAGCTTGATACCCCAAAGGTCAAAATGCCCTTTACAACAGCTCCCTCCATAGCATTTTCCTTTGGAACTATGCACTTTGTAAAGCCCTGCTGTTTTGCCGAATAGACAATGGGCAGTACTCCATTTACCTTATTCACATTACCATTTAAGCTGAGTTCCCCGATGATAAGAAAATCCTTAAGATTTTCCTCGGGAAGATGGCCAAAGGCCGCTAGAATTGCAATTGCAACAGATAAGTCAAAGGCTGTTCCTTCTTTACGGATATCCGCTGGAGACAAATTAACGGTAATCCGCTTGGCAGGAAGAAGATATCCAGAATTTTTAAGGGCAATCCTTACCCTTTCTCTCGCTTCCTTAACCTCTGACCCCAAATATCCCACCATATCAAAAATGGGCAGGCCATCGCTGACATCCGCCTCTACGGACAGAATTAAGCCATCGATACCATGGATGGCCGCACTATAGGCTTTACTAAACATAATTGCTCCTCTCATTGTCTCTCCTACAATGAAGGAATCATTTGCTTAGAGCTAGTATAACAAATTTGGTGAAATCTAACAATAGTCATTTCAAACAAATTAATATAAGCGACAAATTTTATAAATGTGCATATAATGAACCAAGATACTTGATTGCTTTGGCAGCAGGTAGGAAGATTAATAGAAAGCTAGTCACTAATCAAGATAGAATGGAGGGTTTGTATGCGCATATGTGAGTTAAGGGAAAAAGAGGTCATTAATTGTAGAGATTGTGCACGGCTTGGCTATGTTTGTGATGTGGAATTTGACATTTGCACAGGCCAAGTTACTCATATCATAATACCTGGTCCATGCAAGGTTTGGGGGATACTTGGACGTGATCATGAATATGTTATCGGTCGTTCACATATTAAACAAATAGGAGTGGATATTATTCTTGTCGACGTAGACATTGAAAAATGCTTATTAAAATGTATATAGTATACATAAAATCTCATAAAATCTATTAAATTGCAATAATATTCCTTGACCGATATGGAATCTTTCAATATAATCTAGATGTACCACACAAATAATCTGATTTTTTTAGATAGGATAATGAATGGCTCATTTGGCTAGGAGGTTCTTCTATGAAATGCCCTTTTTGCAATAAATTTAATACAAGAGTAATTGATTCCAGACCTGCTGATGATAATAATTCTATACGCAGAAGGCGTCAATGCGATGAATGTCAGCGAAGATTTACTACCTACGAGAAGGTGGAAACTATCCCTCTGGTAGTAATTAAGAAAGATAATAACCGTGAACCCTATGAACGTTCTAAAATAGAAGCCGGTGTATTCCGCTCCTGTCACAAGAGACCCATATCCATTGATCAGATCACCGCTCTGGTTGATGAAGTGGAAACCTTAATCTTTAATCGTGAGGACAAAGAAATCCCCAGTCATATTATAGGGGAAATTATTATGGATAAGTTAAAAATTATTGATGCGGTGGCATATGTACGCTTTGCTTCTGTCTACCGTGAATTCAAAGATGTAAACACCTTTATGGAAGAACTGAAAAAAATTCTTGGAAGTTAAATAAACGGGGGTTATACTCATATATAGACCCCCGTTTCATTATTTTATTTTCAACTTAAGAAACTCCTCGATCTGTGTGTACTTTCTTTCAAACTCCACATGATCACCAATATAATTCGGAACTCCTACGCTAATACCCAAACTATCAGGAGTAAGATAACTGTAGATGCCCCATAGATTGCCGTAGCCAATTATATCAGCACTTTTAAAGCCTAGTAACAGATCCTCCATATACAAATCGGCCATATAATCCTGTATTGCTTTATTAATTTCTTCCGTATTGCCTTCTACATTGACCCTTTCCCAGGTTCTAAAATTCTTTATAAAATCCTCATTGATTTCTATGATGTCGGACAGCTGCAAACGTTTATTATTCCCTTTATCAATATTCGTCGTATAGACTAGTTGTGTCGGATGTGCAGAATAGGGACTGTTATACGAAGCAGTATACATAATACTGATAAAGTTTTTGCTATTTAGCTTCACCTCATATTTGATTTTTAGAATCGTTGGTATCTTATTATTGGGTAGTTCAGGAAAGGGATTAAAGGAATAAATCTGGAGTATCTTATCAAAATCATCATAAATTAACCGATTCCAGCTATCTAGTTCCTCCTGTGTCCCTCCAGCTATCAGCTTGGGATATTCCCCTTCAATACCATCCTTATTATATTTTACACTTGTAATGGCTTTATCTTCGTCAACAGTATTTGCTGCACTTTTTATGTTTTCCTGATCCCTATTACGTATACACCCTGCAGCAGATATAGTAAAAAGTAATATCAGCAGAATACATCTTAGTTTCATCCTATTCAAACCCCTACTATCCGATTCAATTAATGTTTATGCAATTTATTACTAATTAGCACTACAGTTTCTTCACTATATCAATCAAGAAGGAAGTTACTGTCTGGTTCCCATTGTTAAAAAAATGTAGGGCTAAACCGCTAGATGTTAAGCCCCAACATTCTCTATATGAATCAATCCATCCTAGGATGAAATGACTTCCATGCCTTTTTATACCAAATAATTTCGCATGTTTTTTAAAGCTGACTTTTCCAGTCTGCTTACTTGTGCCTGAGAAATATTAATCTCTTTCGCAACCTCCATTTGTGTCTTGCCCTCAAAGAACCTTAGCTTAATGATATTGTGCTCCCTGGCAGATAATTTATCCATAGCTTCTTTTAAGGATATCTCTTCAATCCAATTTTCTTCCTTATTCTTCTTATCACTTACCTGATCCATAATATAAAGAGCATCACCACCCTCCACATAGACTGGGTCATATAGGGATACAGGACATTGGATTGCATCCAGTGCATATACAATATCTTCCTTACTAATACCAATTTCTGCTGCTATCTCACAGATTGTTGGTTCCTTCTCATTCTTTTTAATTAAAGCCTCTTTCGCATATATCGCTTTATAGGCTGTATCTCTTAAGGAACGACTGACACGTATTGCGTTATTGTCTCTTAAATATCTGCGAATCTCTCCAATTATCATAGGTACAGCATAGGTAGAGAATTTCACATTCTGACTAATATCAAAATTATCAATTGCTTTAATCAGTCCAATGCAACCTATTTGAAATAAATCATCCACATTCTCATTACTGCCCGAAAATCTTTGGATGATTGAGAGTACAAGACGCAAATTACCCTTGATGTATAGCTCCCTTGCCTCCTTGTCACCTGATAATATTCTTTGAAACAATTCTTCCTTTTCACTGTTTTTTAACAATGGCAGTTTAGATGTATTCACACCACAAATCTCAACCTTATAAAGAGCCATAACGAAACCTCCGAATCATATCATTTTCTAAATAAAATGATTCACTTTTTGGCTCATGTTTATACCGTATTAAAGAAAGAAATAATTTCCATATATTCTATTTGTTATTCAAATCGAACCATCTCTTTTTTTAGTCTCTTAATAATCTTTTTTTCCAGTCTGGATATATAAGATTGTGATATTCCAAGTAAATCAGCCACTTCCTTCTGAGTCCGTTCTGTACCATCATCGGTATTTAAACCAAATCTCAAATCCACTATCACTCTTTCTCTTTCCGAAAGCTTTGATAGGGCTTTACGCAGCAGCTTACGATTTACCTCCTCCTCTATATTACGATAGATTACATCCTCGTCTGTGCCAAGTATATCCGATAGCAATAGCTCGTTACCATCCCAATCCACATTCAAGGGCTCATCAATGGATACCTCAAGCTTCGTTTTATTATTGCGTCTTAAATACATTAATATTTCATTTTCAATACACCGGGAGGCGTAGGTAGCTAATTTTATATTCTTATCCGGATTAAAAGTGTTGATTGCCTTAATGAGCCCGATTGTTCCGATGGAAATCAAATCCTCAACACCAACCCCTGTATTATCAAATTTCTTAGCTATGTATACCACCAGCCTAAGATTATGTTCTACAAGGACCGATTTCATTTCAGCATCCCGATCTGTCCCAAGCATACCAATGACTTCTAATTCTCTCACCGAATCCAGAGGCGGAGGAAGCACCTCTGCTCCTCCAATATAATGTATTTCCCCCTTATGACCAAATATAATCGTTTTTAAATCCGGAATCATCCGAAACTGAAATTTGTTTTGAATAGATAGTTTCAATAGCATAGATAAACCTCCCATTTTTCTTAAGTCCAAAGGACCATAAATTGACCTTCAAACATTAAATTAGCTCCTTATGTAATAATACGTGATAGTCTTCCTTGGTAGATAGGTGGTTATCACAAATAGCTGCGGTCACCTTCTCGTTACATATTGTTTCCTTCCCCGTATGTATTAGAACCTTATCCAGTAAAAGCCCTGTCATCATTCCTCTTGATTTTCCTATGGAGCGATAAGGAATAAACCTTAGTCTAAGAATATGCTTCTTATTAAAATCTAGCTCCCAATCAGATTCACAACCCTCCATATACTCCTTAGCCTTCTCTAGTTCTGTAAAAACCTCTTCTGTCAAAAGTTCCTTAAGCAGAGTATTCTCAACAACCATAACAGGCTTTTTAAAAATAGGATCATAGAGACAATTTCCTGTGTCCATTAATGCCTTAGTATGTACGCTTTTATCATTATATACAAGCTCAACATCATAGGTTTCTCTACCTTCACTTTGATACCATCGAAAGAACCAAAGGATAAGATACATGATGGGAACAAGGCATAAGGCCACGACTATCACAAATCCTCCCGATATATGATCTGGAATCAATGAATTACTTGGTCCGAGAATCTTTTCTCTAAAATCCGTATGGTAATAGATAGAATTTATGAAACCTCCAGCAAAATAAGTAATAAGATATAAGGCTATTACCTGTTTTACCAAATCCATTTTCTTCATTCTGCCAAATGCGATTGTCAGCATAATTCCTGCTGCAACTATATACAGAATTACAAATCGAATAAGGGGATTCATCCATAAAAAAATGCTTGCCATTACAGAAAAAAAAGCTCCAACTGTCGATGCACCAATCATTCTCTTTACATTGCTGGCTTTCTTATTAATCTTCTTCAAAAGAAAAAGCAGGATAAAATCAATAATAAAATTTAGGATAAAAATAATGTCTGGATATATCTCAAGATACAATTTTCACCTCCAACAATGGGTCAGTTCTCACTACTTTTGTGCTGCTTTTTAACTGCCAAGGCTCATAAAGATTATAACTTGTTTCGCTTCCAATATATGTCATTTTCTGTACTCAAATTCTTTCTTTTCATTTACTTATTTTTACAGTTTGTGAGTATTTCCCCTCTCTGAAAACAAAAAAAGCTGCTAGATTATTTTATTCAAAATAATCTAACAGCCTAAAACTCGTATGTATTATGCTTTTTCTCTTAAATAAGTCAATTAAGTATTTAAAACATAATTTTATCTTTTATGACTAGTGAAATATCCTTGCCTATGTAGTATATGATTTGTTATTTGTTATGTCGATTCTTTTGGAGGAACTCAGGTATTTTAATTCCACCGGGATCTGTATTGGTATTTGCCGGAGCTTTCGCCGGCTGACTTACAGGACGTCTAACCAAATCAGTCTGATAATTATTCATTGGCATATGACTGGATGCCTGGCTTTGGCTACTATAGGAACTTCCTGAATTATAGGATGGTCTGTTTAAGTTCAGCTCTGGCTTAAAGGTAGGTCTTGTCCCTCCTGAGGTGGATTGATGTCTTAAAAAATCAGGAGTTTTAACCATATCTTTTGACCTGTTATCTAAACCTGTAGCAATTACTGTAATTGAAGCTGTATCCGGATTAACATCATCAAACATAGCTCCGAAGATAATATTTGCTGAATCACCTGCTAATTCCTGAACTAAAGTTGCAGCTTCATTTGCTTCAATCAAGCTGATATCACCGGAGATATTAATAATAACATGGGATGCACCTTGAATCGTTGTCTCAAGTAAGGGGCTTGTAATTGCCTGCTTAACTGCATCAACACACTTATCATCTCCTGATCCAACACCTATACCGATGTGAGCTACACCCTTGTCCTTCATGACTGTCTGAACGTCCGCAAAGTCAAGGTTAATGAGTCCAGGTACATTAATCAAGTCTGTAATACCCTGAACACCCTGCTGTAATACCTCATCTGCTTTTCTAAGAGCATCGGGCATAGTTGTTCTACGGTCAACAATTTCTAATAGTTTATCATTAGGAATTACTATTAAGGTATCAACACTCTCTTTAAGACGATCAATACCACTAATGGCATTCGTCATTCGAGTCTTCGCTTCAAACTTGAAAGGCTTTGTTACGATACCTACTGTCAAGATACCCATCTCTTTCGCTATCTGCGCTACCACAGGAGCTGCACCAGTTCCAGTTCCTCCACCCATACCACAGGTTACAAAGACCATGTCAGAACCATGAATTATCTCAGTTAATTGCTCTCTGCTTTCTTCTGCCGCCTTCTGTCCAATTTCAGGTTGTGCGCCTGCTCCAAGTCCTTTGGTTAGTTTTTCTCCAATCTGTATACATAGAGGTGCTTTACAATTTTTCAAATGCTGCTTGTCCGTATTAACACAAACAAACTCAACACCTTTTATATTCTCTTCTATCATTCTATTAACGGCATTATTACCTGCTCCACCTACTCCGATTACAAGTATTTTTGCTGTGGTATCCGCCTCATTTGTTCTTATTTCAAGCAAGGTCTATTCCTCCTTTATCCTATTCTTCATTCATGATAATCCAAATAACCTTATTTTATTGTTCCGTTTATGTACTTTAAATAAACAAATAAACCTTTTCCATTTTTCTACCAAAACCACATTATCATGGGATAAAATCATGATTGGATACAATTTGTGGTATTCTATATCCCACTTTATATAATATCTTTAAATTCCCAAATAATCAAGTACAATTTATAAAAAAATGAATTATTTAAGCCTATTTTATCTAATCTTCGTTTTTTTTCGTCTTACCTGGAACATATCCTGTACCTTTTTTGTAATTTCGCATATCAAGTTCATATACATCCGTACCTTTTGCCTTTTCCAATATGTTCTTTAAATCAGATAAGGGTTCATCATAATGCTCCTTCTTACCAAGGAAAATTTTTATATTATTGCATCTTATAGTAACCTCATAATTCTTACTAAAATATACCTCATCAATACCCAGATCATATTTATTATTTAACTTAGTAATATTAATGATTGTATCAAATAATCCATCCTTATCATTATGTACATTAAGCTTTTGGTGTAAAATTATTTCATCATACTCTAATCCGTTTATAATAGGAATTTTCTCGATTTTTTTAGGTGAGCTTTCAACAATAATGCCATCCTTATCAAAATAGAGATATTCACCCATAAACTCAACACATCCGGCTATAATTTTCTCGTATACGGTAATTTTTACCCTATGTCTATCAACCATCTCAACATCAATTTTTTCAACGAAGGGTATCTCTGGCGTTACAAAAAATTGATATTTGAGATATAGGTAGATGGAATTATAATCCAGCCTTGACTGTATGATATACTCTCTGATTTCACTGTCTGTATATCGATCTGTACCTACAACATCCGCCTTTTTAATATTGAAGGAAAATAAAAAAACTAGAACAGGAACTCCAAGAAAGAACAGTACAGCTAATACCTTTTTGCATATTCTCTTTCGTACACTATTATAATTCTTTTGCCTATTCATCGAATAACCTCCACATTGCCGCAGGCAACCCGTTCCCATCCTACGATATTCTCACTGCAATATCTGATTTTAGCGCCTATGGCGGATAAATCTCTGCAAATATCCTCATAACCCCTTTCAATATAAGCAGCCTCATGAACAACTGTGGTTCCCTCAGCAGCAAGACCGGCTATAACCAGAGCAGCTCCTCCTCTTAAATCATTGGCTTTAAGTACTGCTCCATGCATCCGCTCTACTCCTGTTACATTGGCAATAATAGCATCCTTATCAAGGCTGATATCTGCTCCCATTTTTTTAAGTTCATTCACTATTTGATATCGGGATTCAAATATTTCCTCAATAATTGTACTTTTCCCATCTGCTATGCATAAGGCGGCTAAAAGCTGGGATTGCATATCAGTGGGGAAGCCAGGGTATGGCTGTGTTTTCAATACGTCAATTGCCAGAGGCCTTTTGTTACTACATATTTTAATAACATTGTCTCCTACCACTATATCACAACCAAGTCTTCTAAGTGTTCTGATCGTAGAGTCCAAATGCTTGCAGGGAGCATTTAATAAGGTCACATCTCCCTTTGCTGCTGCAACGGCCACCATATATGTTCCTGCAACGATTCGATCTGATGATAGGGTAAATTCTACATCATGTAGCTTTTTTACTCCTTCGATCTCAATAAAAGATGAACCTTTACCACAAATCCTTGCGCCTGCTTCTATCAAATAATTACATACCTCAATAACTTCAGGTTCTCTTGCCGTATTGAAAATTCTTGTAACTCCTTCTGATAGAACTGCAGTAAGTATTGCATTCTGTGTAGCACCCACACTAGGAAATTCAAGAAAAATATCATTACCAATTATTTTATCCGTATAACAATGGATGATACTATTATCCTCTCCCATAAATTCCTGTGTAACATTCATTTTCTTAATGGCATTCAAATGAAAATCTATTGGTCTTTTTCCTATTGAACAACCACCAGGATATGCTATTGTTACTTCTTGAAACCTGCCAAGTATTGCTCCGAGAAAAAGAATTGAGCTACGCATCTTACGGACAGAATCTTCTGATACATGGGTAATATTTGCTTTGGTGCTGTCCACGATTAGTGTATTCTGGTCCCAAGAAGTTTTACAACCCAGTTCCTCAAGTATTGTAACCATATGATACACATCAAGTATTTTAGGACAATTCTTTAGTTTTGAAACCCCTTTATTCAAAATAGTTGCAGCAATTACTGGCAATGCTGCATTCTTTGAACCTTGTATTTTTAACTCGCCTTTTAACTGCTTTCCGCCTATGACCTCGATACTTGACATAGCACACCTCAGACAATTCAGGAAATATACTAATACTATATGAAATTCCCTTTGTCCGCGTGAATCTCTCTACCTCTCCCCTTTAATCTGGTTTGAGACGCTGAGTACAATTCCCATTTCAAAAAGTATAACCATAACGGAGCTTCCTCCGTAACTTATGAAGGGAAGTGTATTACCTGTAGATGGAATTGTATTGGTTACTACCGCAATATTGATTAGAACCTGAACCGCAATATGGGCAAGTACGCCAGTAGCTATAAGTCCACCATATAAATCCACTGAGTTTATAGCAATGATAAAAATACGCCAAATTAATAAAATAAATAATAGGATTAAGGCGATTGCACCAAAGAGCCCTAACTCCTCACAAATAACAGAGAAAATCATATCATTATGGGATTCGGGAATGAAACCCAGCTTCTGCATGCTTTCTCCAAGACCTTTACCAAAGATCCCACCACTTGCAATTGCATATAAACCCTGCAATATCTGATAACCATTCTCTGCAGTTTCAACATTTAACCATGCATCAATACGAGAAGAACGATAGGTATTAAAGAAGAAAATAAATACTAATACCATACCAACCAGTAACATCCCACAAATGATATAATAGGATTTTTTCTTGCTGGCAACAAAACAAATGGAAATAAACATTACGGTTATAATGATTGCCGTGGACAAATTCTCTACAACAATCAATCCCAACAGTGGTGCAATAAATAAACATATACGAAGAAAACCTCTAAATTTATTTAGTGTCTTCGGTGCAAGACTAACTATGTAAGCAGTAAACAATATTACCAATATTTTTGTCAATTCTGAGGGCTGGAATCTACCCAATGAACCCATATCTATCCAACGCTTAGCTCCTTTGGTATCACTTCCAAATACTAAAACGTAGATTTGCAGAGCTAGACATAAAAAATACAAAATTGTCACTGGTTTCAGCTTAATTATAGGAAGGTTGGTTATAAAAATGTGATAATCGATTTTAGATACGATTAGCATGATAACAATGCCAACTCCTGCAAACATTCCCTGCTTGACCACATAATACATGGGATCGCCATTTAATCTCTGGGCATTATAGGCACTTGTACTATAAATCATAACCAGACCAAAGCATACCAAAAAAAGTATGAGAAACAATAGGCTGTAATCATAATAACTATGCATTTTTCTTTTATTGGTTTCTGCTACTGTTCTGCTCACCGTTACCTCCTAACACATTGCTTTGACATATTCCTTAAATAATCGTCCACGCTGTTCAAAGTTATCAAACATATCCCAACTAGCACAGGCTGGAGATAATAGTACCGCATCCCCTGCAACAGCCATTTTTCCACTTACAGCAACTGCCTCTTCTAAGCTATCTACCATAATAATATTGGTAAACCCTTGCTGCCTTGCGGCCTTTGCTATTTGTTCTCTTGTCTGTCCAAGAAGTATTAAGTATTTTACCTTCCCTCCAAAAGAAGCAATAAAATCATCAAAGGGTAGATTTTTATCATAGCCACCACATATCATTATAGTTGGATTTCTCATAGCCTCTACTGCCTTTATGGAGGCATCCGGATTGGTTCCCTTTGAATCATTGTAATATGTAACCCCATGAATGGTATCTACATATTCAATTCTATGTTCAACAGCCTTAAAATTAATAATTGCCCTTTTGATATGCTCCAGAGGAATACCCATTTCTATTCCTACACCAATAGCAGCCATAACATTCTCATAATTATGCTTTCCTAAAATCTTCAAGTCATTAACATTGCAAAGGAGCTCTGTCTTCATTCTATTGGCATAGTATATATTATCTTCTTCTAAATATAAGCCTTCTTCTAATTTTCTTGCGCTGCTAAAGAACATAACTTTTGTATTTAAACGCTCTGCCATGGTTTGTAGTTTGGTATCTTCATAATTAAGAATGCAAAGTTCTGACATGGTCTGATTTATGGCAACTCTTTCTTTCATTCTGATATAATTTTCCATTGTATAGTGACGGTCCAAATGATCCGGGGTAATATTTAAAATCACGCTGATATCCGGTTTGAATTCATGAATAGTCTCAAGCTGAAAGCTGCTTACCTCAATAACAGTCACAGATTCTTCTTTCGTTTCCAGAGCATGACTACTATAACATTCACCGATATTACCCACCACATGGACATCCTCAAAAAATGATTTAACAATCTCTCCAACCAAGGTTGTAGTAGTTGTCTTACCATTAGTGCCTGTAATTGCTATAACCTTACCCTGGGTATAGTGAAAGGCTAATTCAATTTCTCCCCATATGGGTATATTCTTGTCTTTTACTTTTAAGATATCAGGAGCGTCGTAAGGAACGCCTGGGCTGATTACTAATAGCTCAATAGTATCTAACAATGAATCTTCTAAGGTACCGGTTACTAGTAAAAAATTATTATCTATGTCAATATTATCTTTAAATTCCTCTTGTGTCAGTTTTGTATTACGGTCGAATAGTATCACAAAAGCTCCCAGTCTTTGTAGTAATCTCACGGCTGAAATTCCGCTTTTTGCAGCTCCGTATACCAAAACCTTTTTCTCCACTAGATGCATATACAATTCCTCCGTCTTATGATTTAAGATTATTGCTTGTTAAGAACCAAGGAATTAATTATTAAGTAATTCCCATGAGTGCTATGAGGCACAGGATTGTGGTCACTATGGAGAATACTGCTACAACTCTGGTCTCTGACCAGCCCATTAATTCGAAATGATGATGGATTGGAGCCATTTTAAAAATTCTTTTTCCTCCTGTAAGTTTAAAATAACTTACTTGCAGCATTACGGAGAGAACTTCAACAAGGTAAACAAGGGCAACAATAAGGATAAACAGCGGCATCTGCAACATATAAGCAGTAGCTGCCACAAAACCTCCCAAAGCTAAAGAACCTGTATCACCCATAAAGACCTTTGCAGGATATACATTAAAGATCAAAAAGGCAAGTAAACTACCTGCTACTGCTCCGGTAATGGGGGATATATCGCTATTCATGCCAATTGCCACAACAGTAAAGAAGGTAGCAATGAGTACCGTTACACTTGATTCCAAACCATCCAGTCCGTCAGTAAAATTTGAACCATTTACAGTTCCTAGTACAAATACAAAAAAGAAGGGAACGAACAAATAGGAAACATCCAGATATTTTCCTCCCGAAAAAGGAATAAGCATTGTAGTACCCACATCGGTAAAATTCACCAGATAGTAACCAAGGATTGCTGTTACAAGTATCTGTCCTAAAAGCTTTTGCCAGGCTTTCAATCCCATATTACGCTTCATAACAACCTTGATATAATCATCCATGAAACCAATGATACCAAAACCTATTGTGGCAAAGAGAACAGGGATAATCCCCTTATAATCCTTAATATAAATCAAAGAAGTAATTGCAATACTAAGTATAATAACGATACCGCCCATGGTGGGTGTTCCGGACTTCTTTTGATGAGATTCAGGTCCTTCCTCACGGATATATTGGCCAAATTTCAATCTTTTTAAATAAGGTATTAAAAGGGGACACAGTATGGCACAAACCCCAAAGGATATGATAACAGGTAAAATCACTCGAAAATCCGAAAAATTCATAACTTCCTCCATCTACGTGCTTTAACACGTTCTCGGCTTAATTCTTATGTATTAATCTTTAGTATTAATCTTTAGTATTAATCTTTAGTTCTATATCATTCATACTAACAGTACATGCCTTCCCTTTGAGTTAGTTTGTGCCGAGGATTACGCAGGCACAAACTTCTAGGTGTGAATTATGCTTTTTAATAATTCACACTAGCCTAACCTTAATATAATAGAATTGTCAGTTCGCTGTACTTGGTAATTATACTTTATAGTATTTGAAAAAACAATATGAGATTCGCCTAAGTAATTCATTCAATATATTCCATTTTTGTTATCTATATGAATCGATCTATCCTATCTCTCACTCATAATATAGTACCAAGGCGCTATCATTATCAACAGTTTCACCAGGAAGGGGAAACTGCTCCTTAACAATATCACCCTCACCAACTGGGTATAATTCCCCAAAATCATATATTTTAAGCAGTTCCTTAACTTCTTTCTTAGTTTTACCTATAAAATCAGGTACTGTAAAGGAACCGATATTATTATCCTGCAATTCTTTCTCTGTATATTTTGCTTCAATTCCAAGATAAGGGAGAATATTATCAAATAATTCTGCAATTACTGGGGCTGCTACAGTTCCTCCATAATAGATTCCCACAGGCTCATCAATAAGAACAATTGCTATTACCTGAGGGTTGTCAGCAGGCGCAAAACCTATAAAGGAAGATATATATTTATTGCTACTTCTGGGTAGTTTTTCTGAGGTAGCTGTTTTTCCTCCTATTCTAAAACCAGGAAGATAGGCCCTCTTACCTGTTCCATCCGATACTACTGCTTCAAGTAATTCCTTCATAGTCTCTGAAGTCTCCTTAGAGATTACATTCTCTGTAGTTGGATAGTCTAGAGCAGTAACCCGGGTACCATCGGCTGATTGAATATTAAGGCCAAAATGGGGAGTCACTAAGGTTCCACCGTTAATAACTGCACTAGTTGCAACCAGTAGCTGTAATGGTGTAATCTGGAAGGATTGGCCAAAGGATATTGTAGCCAATTCAACAGCTTTAATCTTCTCCTTTTTATGCATTATAGAATTGGCTTCCCCCGGAAGATCAACTCCCGTTTTATTAAACAGACCCAAATTTCTAAAATAGCTATACATCTTATCTACGCCAACCCTGGCACCCAATTCCATAAATACAGGGTTGCAGGAATTTTTAATACCTTCAACGAAGTTCTGTCCCCCATGTCCACCAGCTTTATGACATCGAATAAGTCTATCTTCTACCTTCTTATAACCTGGACAATAGAAACTATCATTTAATTTAACAACCTTTTCTTCTAATGCTGCTGTAGCCGTAACAATCTTAAAGGTTGAGCCCGGTTCATATGTATCACTGAGGCAGGCATTTCTCCACATCCCATTCAGTAGTTCATTCATTTTATCTGCACTCAAACTTTGATCCGAATACTGAGCAGCTATTTCTTCAATCAAGTTATAGGGATTATTTAAATCAAATTCCGGTACATTAACCATAGCATACAACTCACCATTTTGCGGGTTCATAACAATAAGCTTTACATTATTGGCACTCTTTGATTCCAGTACTTTTTTTGCCCCTTGCTCAGCATATTTCTGAATATTTACATCTAAACTTAGGGCCAAATTATTACCGGCCATAGGTTCTATCCTATCCTCAGCTGCATTGGGAATTTCCACACCGTAAGCTGTAGTCAGGGTAAGAATCTTTCCATCAATCCCTTTTAAGTATTTATCATATTGTACTTCCAAACCAATAATTCCCTGATTATCACTTCCGGTAAAACCAATTACTTTGGAAGCAAGGAAACCATATGGGTAATAGCGCTTATAATCTTCATCTACCATGACACCATCCAGATCATATTCCCGGATCTTATCCGCTAGTTCCTTATCTACATTTGATTTAATTCTCTCGATAGAGGAGACCTTTTCAACTCTTTTTCTAACTTTCTCTTCACTAAGTCCTAACATATCCGAGAGCACTGTAATAACTCTTTGGGGATCTGTTATTTGAGCATGGATAACTGATATAGTACAGACAGGTTTATTGGTAGCTATCTCTATACCATTCCTATCATAGATACTGCCTCTTTCCGCTTTAATCGTACGTTCTCTTTCATGAAGAGCCTGTGCTCTTGCTGCATATTCTTCGGCTTTAAATAGCATTAAATAGCCCAACCTTAAAGTCAAAGCAAAGACCGTGACTAATACGATTACTACCACGATGAATACATTTCTTTTATTATATGTTCTATTTCTAGTCATCCAACCATAACCTTGCATATCTTATCGTTTTATTTTATTACAATAGCTACGGCTTTATTCATGGATAATTCCAGCAGTAATCCTATGTTATTCTATTGGTGTTAATTCATCCTCCCACTCTATACCCTCCGGGTTGTCCTCTAAACCTCCCTCATCACTACTATTCCCCGTTTCATCTTCCGAGGAGTTATTATTATCTCCACTATTCTCATTAGAGTTTTCACCTGTATTATCATCAGGAGTATCTTCTGTGCTAGGATCAGCCTCTGTATCATCCCTTTCTTCAGAATTATTACCCTCAGGGCTATTCTCAGTATCAGCAGCGTTTTGTGCATTATTCTCTGCATTACCCTCATTGGTATTAGTATCAGAAGAAGGAGTTGGTGTTGTTGTAGGTAGTAGATAATCTATCTCACCTTCAGGATAAACCCCAAGAATCGGTAATATTTCATTTAATATCTCTCCTGCTAAGTTTGTCGCATAGGAACTGCTTACTTTCTCAACATTGGGTTCATCTATTTTCACATAGATAACAGCTTGTGGATTAATTGCTGGAGAACAGCCAATAAAAGACACGATATATTTTTTATCCTCTCTTGGAAGCTTCTGTGCTGTACCTGTTTTTCCACCTACCGTATAGCCTTCTACCTGAGCTCCTTTCGCAGTACCTGTTTCTACTGTCTGATATAAGGCCTCCTGCAACAGTTTAGAGGTCTTTTCAGAAACAGTCTGGCGTACTAGGACCTTATCAAATTTCTTAATGGTTGCTCCATTATCATTTACAATCTGTTTCATCACATGGGGTTGATAATAATAACCACCATTTACAACAGAGGAAAAAGCTGCTGCTATTTGTAGCATGGTAGAACTGGTTGACTGGCCAAAGCTACTAGTCGCTAGCCCCGTTTCTCCCAGGTCACTTAGCCCAAGAATTTGTCCTTTTGCTTCTCCTGGTAAATCAATTCCTGTTTTTTCCCCAAAGCTAAAGAGCTTTTCATACTTGTAAAAAGTGTTTTTTCCCAACAAATCCGCAATATGCATCATAGCATCATTGCAGGATTTAGCAATAGAATCTTTTACATTTATTTCATTATGTATGCCGGCACATTTAATTGGCCTATTACCTTTTATCTCATAGCCATCACATATAAAAGTAGAATTTTCATTAATTACATTTTCCTCTAAGGCTGCTCCCACGGTAACTGGCTTAAAGGTGGAACCAGGTTCAAAGCCACTGCTGATAATATCATTTTTCCAGATGGAATTCAAGGTATTGGTCTTCTCTTCATCTGTCATGGCATCAATTTCTGCATCAGTAAAAAAAATCTTTAAATCTCTAGGTGAATTTAAGTCATATTCTAAGGTAGAGGCCATAGCAATAATGCTGCCATCATTGGGATCCATAACAAGAATTCCAATGTCCTTGCTGCCAATTTCTGTATTAAATTTATTGATCTTCTCCTGTATAATTCTTTGTACCTCCAAATTAATCGTGGTGACAATTGAATTACCATTAACTGCCTTCTTAACATTACGCTTAATATCAAGTTCCGAATTAAAATAACGGTATTCTCGACCGTTGGTTCCATTTAACTCATCATTATAATATTCCTCGATACCAAAAAAACCTATGTTATCTGCTGAAGTAAATCCCAGTATGTCACTGGCTAAGGTTTTGTATGGGTATGTTCTTACATACTCCTCTTCAAACCAGATACCAAGTATCTCCTTGTTTTTTTCTGCAATTGCTAAAAATTCTTGTACTATATCATATTTTAAATTCTTCTTTACTATTGTATATTGACTATCCGGCTTCTCATCTAATATCTTCTGTATTTCCTCAGCATCGATATCAAAGCTCTTTTTTAGTAACTCCATGGTAGGCTTGATTTTTTTTTCATTTTCTAGCAAAAGCTTTGAATCTAGAATTAGTCGATAGTGTAACTCGCTATGGGCAAGTAAAGTACCATTGACATCCATTATATCTCCTCTTTGAAAGGGTAAGACTGAGCTTACATAAGTTTGCCTTGACAATACTCGCTTGGTATATCGGTCTCCATCTACCTCTACGATATAAACAAGTTTCCCTATCAATCCAATGAGCGCAAGAGTAACAATACAAAATACAAGCAATAAACTTGCTTGCATTCGTGAATTAAACTTTTTAGTTGATTTGTCCATTGTCTTTTTCATATATTTACCTCATGTACTTCAAAAGGATATTTAATCGGGTATCTCTTGATATTTTATAACATAATCATCATCATTGCTATGATATTTTATTACTGTATTTTTATTCGGGTATACCATTCCTAACTCTTCCACTGCATAGTGATATATCTGATCAAGATCAACAGCCTCATTCACTGTTTCTAAAGCAGCATCATTATCCTTCATTAATTTAGTCAGTTCCTGCTGATTCTCTATAACTTGTCTATTCATCTGTGTAACTTCAGAATTAATCTTTAAATAATCCATACATACATATAAGGTTGCAATAATCGCTGCTGATAAGACCAACAAGGAAGTAAAATTTATTCCTGATAAGGTCTTTACACGTCTATGTTCCTGTCTACGGGGTGAAGGGAAATCATAATATTGTTCCTCTCTCCTTGTATCAGGCATATTATTTAATTTGCGTACCGCACTACCCTCTACATAGCTTGTCCTGCTATTGTCGTATTGCCTGTGTTTTCTTTTAGGCTCCATGCAAGAATCACCTCTTTAAAGTTTTTACCCTATCACTAACCATAAATACTAATATGAATAGTATTAGTTATTTTTTGTATTTTTATTAGTATTATAAGAAATATTTTATTTATTAGCCTTTTCAAAGACTCTCAATTTGGCGCTTTTTGATCTTGTGTTATCTTCTAACTCCTCTTGGGAAGGAAGTATGGGCTTTCTAGATATCACCCTTCCCCTAGGTACCTTGCCACATGCACAAACAGGAAAATTCGGAGGGCAAGTACAAGGATTTTCATTCACCTTAAAAAAGGATTTTACAATTCTATCTTCTAAAGAATGAAAGGTTATAATACATAATCTCCCCTTTGGAGCTAACAAGTCGATCATATCCTTTAAAGTATTCTTTAACACATCCAGCTCCTTATTTAGTTCAATTCGGATTGCTTGGAAGGTTCTCTTGGACGGATGTCCTGTAGCTATTCGAAGCTTCATTGGTATTGCTGCTTTGATTGCTTCGTTTAATTCAAAGGTAGTTTCGATAGGTTTCTCTTCACGCATTCTTACAATATGCTTTGCTATATTCTTAGCAAAATTATCTTCTCCGTAATCACGTATCATACGAAAAAGTTCCATCTCACTGTAGTTATTGACAATATCTTTTGCTGTTAATGAATTTCTTGTGTCCATACGCATATCAAGGGGTGCATCCACCCTATAGGAAAATCCTCTTTCTGGTGTGTCAAGCTGATAAGAGGAAACTCCAAGATCAAGAAGAATCCCATCAACTTGTCCAACAGATAAGTCCTTTATGATTTCCTTGATATTACTGTAATTACTTCTGACAATGGTAACTTTATCTTCATATTCCGCCAGTCGTTCTCCTGCTGCTTTAATTGCCGCCTCATCCTGATCGATACCAATTAATCTTCCACTGGTTAATTCTTTTGCAATTCTTATGGAATGTCCAGCTCCACCAAGCGTTCCGTCAACATAAATTCCTTCTGGCTTAATATTCAAATTATCTATTGTTTCTTCCAACAATACTGACTTGTGTTCAAATGCCATTTCTTCCTCCATTCTGCCTTAGACAATTTAGAAACTGATACCAAACTGGCTCATATGTTCTGCGATAGCATCTACATCATCAAAATTATTATTGCTATCCCAGTTCTTTTTACTCCAGATTTCAATTTTGTTTAAAACACCAACAAAAACAATATCCTTTTCTAATCCAACGCTTTCCCGAAGGACAGCTGGTATTAAGATTCTTCCCTGCTTATCCACTTCGCATGCAGCTGCTTTACCAAAAAACCAACGTTGAAGCTGCCTTGCTTCTTTTGTGCCAGGAAGTTTTCTTACCTCAGCAGCGAAGGCTTCCCATTCGTTTTTTGGGTACGCAAATAAACAACCATCAAGACCTAAGGTTATAACAAACTCTTCACCTAAATCTTCTCTGAATTTAGCAGGTATGATGATTCTTCCTTTTGCATCTATGGAATGCTCGAATTCACCCATGAACATATGGCAGCACCTTCTTTACAACTTGTACAATATGTTTTTATCTTATTTATTCTAATGGCAGTTCTTCATGGTGTTCTTCCACCACTTTCATGGTTTTTTACTCCACTTTACACCACTTCACTCCACTTATAGGTTCATTTTATATTAATTTAGGGAATTAATCAAGTCTGAAAATAAAAAAAAGAACCCAGAAACCCTTATTTTATTGGGATTTCCGAGCTTTATCGTTAATATATCTCTATATCTAGTATATTTATTTAAAATCGAACAAATTATGTCAATATATAGACAAAACAGAAGGCATAGGATATTAGTCCCATGCCTCAAATAGTAACCTCTATATTACTTCTTAATTTTCCTTAATACTCTGTTTCTTTTTACCACCAGTAATAGAACCGAAACTGCTACAATTAGTATGGATAATAGCTGGGATACAGCAATGGGCGTTCCCCAAAGGAATAACTGATCAGTACGTAGACCTTCCATCCATACTCTGCCCAAACCATAGCCAATCAAATAGAGCAACATTATCTCTCCATCAAATTTCTTATGCTTGGTATATAGAATCAGTATAATTAATAAGCTCAAATTCCACAAGGATTCGTATAAGAATATTGGATGTACCTGTATATACTCCAAACCATCTACTACAGAGATATTATTTCGAATATCCAGCACATGTTTCAATGCCCTGGGCTTACCTGCATACATTTCCTGTAGTGAAGCAACTGACACTGTTTCTCTAAACACCTGGGAAACCACTCTACGGTCAAGCTGCATGGCAAATAATCCCTTGGTATAAGTTCCAAAAGCTTCCCTGTTAAAAAAATTACCAAAGCGGCCAATTATCTGCCCTGTGATTAGCCCGATACAGCCAGTATCAACTAAAAGCCAAAAGGAATATTTCTTAATTCTCGTATATATTACAGCCGTTACGACCGCTCCTATAATACCACCATAAATGGCCAATCCGCCATTTCTGATATTAAGAATTGACAAGGGATTATCTGCAAACTCCTCCCAGGCAAAAACCACATAGTAAAGCCTGGCGCATACTACAGATACAGCAATCACCACCAATGCAAAATCCAAATAAATCTCTGCATTCTGATTAGTCCTTCTAGCCATCCATTCAGTAATCAGCCAGCCAAGTAGCATACCTATACCAATAACCACTCCATAGAATGCAATACGAAAGCCAAATATATCGAAACCAGAAGCTATATTATTAAGCTCAATTCCTAAATTGGGGAAATTAATATTGGTGTTTATACTATCAAGCAAACCTTTCACCGCTTTCTCTTATATATCCTTATACATTAAATCGGAATAGAACTACATCTCCATCTAAAACTACATATTCTTTTCCTTCAGAACGAACCAATCCTTTTTCCTTAGCAGCATTATAACTTCCACATTCAATCAAATTCTCATAACTTACAATTTCTGCACGAATAAATCCTCGTTCAAAATCAGAGTGTATCTTACCGGCAGCCTGAGGAGCCTTAGTACCTTCTTTGATCGTCCATGCTCTTGTTTCCTTGGGACCTGCAGTAAGATAGCTAATGAGTCCCAGTAACCTGTAACTAGCTTTTATTAATTTCTCCAGACCTGATTCCTTGAGACCTAGTTCCTCTAGGAACATTTTCTTCTCTTCATCCTCTAGTTCTGCTATTTCTTGCTCAATCTGTGCACAAACAACAAAAGCTTCTGAATTCTCCTCTTTTGCGTATGCTCGAAGGGATTTTACATAGTCATTATTATCTCCATCCTCAGCCAAATTATCCTCTTTCACATTCGCTGCATAGATAACAGGCTTCGCAGTTAGTAGATTATAACTATCTAACAATTCCTGTTCCTCCTCATCCTCGGCCGTAAAGGTTTTTGCCCTATTTCCTTCTTCCAGATATGCTTTAAGGCGCTCTAACATAGCAAGCTCTTTTGTCTGTGTCTTATCATTCTTCGCACCTTTTGCTACTTTGGAAATTCTTCTTTCCAAAATCTCAATATCCGAAAAAATTAATTCAAGATTAATTGTTTCGATATCTCTTAGAGGATTAACAGAGCCATCTACATGGATGACATTTCCATCTTCAAAACAACGCACAACATGAACAATAGCATCAACTTCTCTAATATTAGATAAAAATTGATTACCTAGTCCTTCTCCTTTAGAAGCTCCCTTAACAAGGCCTGCTATATCAACAAATTCTATGGTTGCAGCAATTACCTTTTCTGTATTATATAAATCTCCTAAAACCTTTAGTCTCTCATCGGGTACAGGTACAATTCCCACATTGGGATCAATGGTACAAAAGGGGTAATTTGCTGATTCTGCTCCTGCTTTGGTTAATGAGTTAAAAAGAGTGCTCTTACCAACATTGGGTAAGCCTACAATACCTAATTTCATTCGTGTCTTCCTTCCTTATATATACTTCTAACGGACTTACATAAGCTAATCTCTTGATTCTATCACAATTAAAATGCCTTCTAAAATCTCAATTATTCCTACTTCTTCCTTAATCTCGTTACTAATTCCCAAGCTGCTACCTATGCCATAAGTTATATCCTTGAGGGGATATTTGAATCCCTTTAAAGTTAAGCCTTTCACTTGCTCACCAAAGGGCAGTAAGGAAACATTTTCGCCAAATTGTTTCTCTTTGATAATGGTAAAGCTCTCATTTTTTAAATATATTTTATTGTTTGGATCCACAAGGAATGCATTGATTTGTAGCTCCATAGGAAGCATTAGTAAATGGATATTGGCCAATGTATGATCTATTCTACTTCCTGTCCCTCCAACAATATAAATATCAGTGGCTTTATGCTCTAATGCAAGTTCAATTGCAATCTCTGTATCAGTTTTATCCTTCTCTGTGGGATAAGTATAAATGGGTATAGTACTTGCGCTGTATTTTGTAATAACCTCCTCAGGAACGGAATCGAAATCTCCTACAATCCAATCAGGCTTAATATTTAATCTGTCTGCTATAGTCAAGCCATAATCAGCAGCTATTATCATGGAAAAATTTTCTTTCCGTAAAAAATCAGATAAGAAGGACTCATCGACCCTTCCGCCTGAAATTATTAACATCTTCTTTTCCATACCATTCACATTTGTCATAGTTAATCACCCAAGAGCAAGTCTCAAATTATCCTGTAGAGCATCTAACTTATTTGAGGCTGCTAAAATCATTGAATTTCTTTTTGAACTCCCTAATATTATCTGTAATACTTCCTCTAAACACTGAGGTTCCAGCTACTATAACATTCGCTCCGGCATTTAATACATCCTGTACATTATCTGTGGAAATACCTCCATCCACTTCAATATCAACCAAAGCACCTGATTTTGCAATCATTTCTTTTAAGTTACAGATTTTATCCAGTGATCCGGGTATAAAGGCTTGTCCTCCAAATCCAGGATTAACTGTCATAACTAATATCATATCAATATCACTCAGTATATATTCCAATACACTCAGTGGTGTTGCCGGATTTAAGGAAACTCCTGCTTTTAATCCTAATTCTTTAATTCTGGTAACTGTTCTATGCAAATGGGTACATGCTTCTGCATGAACGGTTATAATATCCGCACCAGCATTCTTAAATTCTTCCAAATACCTTATTGGTTCATCAATCATTAGATGAACATCAAAAATAAGCTTCGAATTTTTTCGTATCGAAGCAATTAATGGCATCCCAAAACTAATACTTGGAACATAATTTCCGTCCATAACATCAATATGGAGATAATCTGCTTTGGACTGTTCAATCAGAGCGATTTGCTCCCCAAGTATATTGAAATCTGCCGCAAGTATGGATGGAGCAAGTTTTATCATAATGAAACCCAAACCTTTCAAGTTGTATTGATGGTTTAAACTAATATCTTTTTTGGTTCTTTAATTCCTCATAAAGAGTTATATAATTTTCATATCTTACTTTGCTTATTTTATTATTTTTTAATGCTTCCTTTACTGCGCAACCTGGCTCATTCAAATGATTACAGCCATTAAAGCGGCATTCCTGCTCATACTCATGAAACTCAATAAAGTAATCTTTCAATTCTTCCTTTTCAATCTCGTTGATATAAAGGGTACTAAAGCCAGGGGTATCCATAATGTAGGTGTTGTTTTCTACAAAAATCAACTCTGAATGTCTGGTTGTATGCTTGCCTCGTTTAATCTTCTCGCTAATATCACCTGTCTCCATCTTGACTTTAGGCTGGAGCAGATTAATAAAAGTTGACTTACCAACCCCTGAGGGGCCGGCAAGGACCGTAGTCTTACCCTTAATTAATTCATAAAGAAGAGAAATGCCTTCCTTTTGAAGCATACTGGCGAATACTACTTTATGGCCGCATCGCTTATAGATATTCTCTAATAATGCAATTTCATTATCATCTACAATATCCATTTTATTAAAGCATAGGATTGTTTCCACCTTCTGCCTCTCCATCATAATCAAAAAGCGATCCAGCAAATTTAAATTTGGACAGGGCTCGGCTGCCGCAAAGATGACCATTGCCTGATCAACATTTGCGACAGCGGGCCTGATTAATTCATTCTTTCTAGGTAAAATATCTATAATTGTGCCTTTGCCTTCCGGCTGATCATCTGTATGGATTTTTACATCATCACCCACCAGAGGCTTAATCTTCTGGTTGCGAAAGATTCCCTTCGCCTTACATTCATAGATAATATCAGTCTCCGGTGAATGAATATAGTAAAACCCTGCAATACCTTTGATAATCTTTCCTCTCAAGCTTAATTCTCCTCAGGTTCAAAATAAACTGTCCAGGTATAGGCCTCTGTGTCACCTGGTAAGATGAATTTCTTACCATTGACATACATGGTAACTGTACCCTCAGACGGACTATCGGAGTACAATTCATCACCACCATAATAAAATGGAAATTCCGAAGCAGACATTGCGCCAGAATAAATATCTCTCTTTACTCCGTCTTGCTCAAGTACAAACTTAACATTTACACTGTCATCCTCTTCCACATCAATAAAATCAAAGGGATTTATATCATCAATTTCTAAATACCCATAATAACCAGTAGGCTCCGGACCCTTACTTATTGTGATGTTAATTTTAGTACCTTTATCAACCTTAACACCAGCCGTAGTACTTTGATAGGTTATACGATCTACTGCATAATTGCTGGAATACTCGTAACCAATTTCACCAAGAGATAATCCCACTGCTGCAAGAGCTGTTTCTGCCTCAGTTTTGGTCTTATCTATGATGCTAGGAACATCAACCTGTTTATTTTCAGGACCATTACTAATGGTTACAGTAACCTTATCTCCTGCCTTTACAATTGTTCCTCTCACAGGACTGGTAGAGATAACTTCACCCTTCGCATACACATCGCTGAAGGCATAAACAGGATCCCAAATTAATCCCTTCTCCACAATCTTTGCCTGCGCATTGGCTTCTGTTTGACCGTCAACATTAGGAACCTCTATAGGTTGCTGTCCCTGGCTGATGGTAAGAATAATCGTTGATCCTTTTTTAACAGATTGACCATCGCTGGGATATTGCTTCATAATCTGTCCCTTTTCATATTCATCTGAATAATCTTCTTTACCTGCATCAATAAATGCATCGGGATCATCGGCCAAAATTCTCGCCTTCGCATCCTCTACTGTTAGTCCAAGAACCTTAGGAACTTCATAGGTCTCTGCAGAAAGTCCCAGTGTTGGAGTAGCTTCTGCTGGCTCTGTGGGTGCCAGGCTAATAGTCACTCCCGGTGTTGGATCAGCTGGAGTTTTATTATCTTTACCTGAAGTAAGGAAATATCCTACCACGATAAAAATTACCACTACTAATACAACTGCAGTTACAATAGATGCTATCATAAAGACTTTATCAATCTTAGAATCTACTGTTTCTAAATCCTCATCCTCTTCCTCAATTGCTTTGGTTGGATGAATATTCTTTGTGGGGCGTGAATCTTCTTCAATATAGGCTCCACTTTTAATCTTACTTAAATCATCTGAAATATTAATGGTAGGTGAATCCGTTGCAACAAAGGCAGGAATTTGTACAAAATCACCGTCAGGATTAGAAATGGCTCTCTTTAAATCTGCAATTAACTCAGAGGAGGTATGATATCTTCTCTCCGGTCTTTTTTGCATACATTTTTGAACTATTTTATCAATGCTCACAGGAATCTCAGGATCTAATTCACGAAGAGGCATAGCCTCACCCTGAATGTGAAGAAGGGCAACTGATACCGTATTGTCCCCAGCAAAGGGAACCTTACCGGAAAGCATCTCATACAAGGTTACACCCAGGGAATATATATCACTCTTCTCATCACTATATCCACCTCTTGCCTGTTCCGGTGATAAATAATGTACAGACCCCATGGCATTAGAAGTTATGGTATTGGAATTGGTTGCCTTAGCAATACCAAAATCCGTTACCTTCACTTTACCATCTCTTGAAATAATAATATTCTGGGGTTTAATATCTCTATGGATTATGTTATTGTCATGTGCTGCTTCCATTCCCTGAGCAATCTGAATACCAATGCCCACTGCTTCCTTAATCTCTAGTTTACCCTTTCTTTCTATAAATCTTTTGAGGGTAATTCCTTCGACCAGTTCCATTACTATAAAATGCAAACCATCGTCATCACCAACATCATAAACATTAACAATGTTAGGATGAGATAATCCTGCAGCTGACTGAGCTTCTCCTCTGAATTTATTTACAAAACTTTTGTCACTGGAATATTCAGGTTTTAAAACCTTAATGGCTACAAATCGATTTAGTCTTAGGTCCTTAGCCTTGTAAACATCAGCCATACCGCCAGAACCGACATTATCCACCACTTCATAGCGATCACTGATGATCATACCAGGTTTTAACATTGCATTCACCTCTTTTTCATACTTTAATAATAATTATTGCTATGTTGTCTTTGCCGCCATTTAAATTAGCTTGCTTTACCAGGGTTTGTGCGGCTATCTCCAGATCATCATTATCTCTAATAATCTGTTCAATCTTCTCATCCTCTAACATATTTGTCAGACCATCCGAGCACATAAGTACAGTATCACCGGCTTCTAAGTTTACTTCAAAAAAATCAGCTTCAAGGGTAATATTAGCTCCTACTGCCCTTGTAATAATGTTTTTATTCGGATGTATTCTAGCCTCACTTCGGTCTAGTTCCCCCGTTTTTACCATAGCTTCCACTAGACTGTGATCTTCTGTAATCTGTTTCATCTCTTTACCAATGATATATAGCCTGCTATCGCCTACATTAGCAACATACATCTCTTTATCAAATATGGTCGCCACAACAAAGGTGGTTCCCATACCCTCTAAATCAACTTGTTCCTCTGCTTTGCTTCGCAGAGCATCATTTGTTTCTTTCAGTATTTCTCCAATGGTACTTATTGGTGAAATTATATCACTTTCTTTAATTTTTTGCGTAAAAAACTCCACGCAGAATCTTGAAGCAAAATCACCTGCATTATGTCCACCCATACCATCTGCTACAACAAATAAATTGGGTAGCTGGCCTATAGCCGTTTCACTACAATAGACATAATCCTGATTAATTTTCCGCCGTTCTCCAATATCCGTTATAGAAAATGCTTTCAAGACTGCACCTCCCCACTTCCACAACCTTTAAAGACTAATTTTATCAATATAGCTCTTTCTTAGTTGTCCACAGGCAGCATCTATATCTGTGCCCATTTCTCTTCTTATAGTAACATTTATTCTATTTTTTTCAAGTATAAATTTAAAATTTTGTATTTTTCTGCTCTCAGATTTCCTATAATTTCTTTCTTTAATAGGGTTAACAGGTATCAAATTAATATGACAGTTAATGCCCTTAACAAGCTTTACAAGCTCCTTTGCGTGCTCTTCTTCATCATTGACACCATCAATCAAACTATACTCAAAGGTAAGTCGTCTCCCAGTATTTTCATAATAATATAGGAAGGCATCCATAACTTCCTTCAAATCATATTTGGCTGCTACGGGCATCAACTGTTTTCGTATAGTATTATTCGGTGCATGTAAGGATAAGGCCAGTGTCACTGGTAGACCCTCTTCTGCAAAAGCACGTATTTTATCAGGAATTCCACAAGTTGAAACAGTGATATTTCTTGCACTTACATTAAGCCCCGAGGAAGCTGTTAAAAGCTTTATAAATCTTATTAAATTCACATAATTATCTAGAGGTTCTCCTGTTCCCATAACTACGATATTAGAAACTCTCTCTCCTGATAATTCCTGAATTCGGTAAATTTGGTCTAACATCTCCGAGGGAAGGAGATCTCGTTCCTTACCACCAATGGTAGAAGCACAGAACTTGCAACCCATGAGGCATCCAACCTGGGAGGAGATACACACACTGTTACCATGATGATATTTCATCAATACACTTTCAATTACCCTGTCATCCATTAGACGAAATAAATATTTAGTGGTTCCATCTGTTTGTGAATGCCGTGCATCTACTTCTGAAAGGGTGATAATGGGGTATTTTTCCTTGAGTTTTTCTCTTAAGTCCTTTGGCAAATTAGTCATTTCATCATAGCTTGTTACTAATTTTACATGCAGCCATTCATAGATTTGTTTAGCACGAAAGGCAGGTAAATTTTGCATTTTAAGTTCTTCTATTATTTCCTCCAAATATAAGGACTTTATGTCTAAATTCTCCATATATAATTTTTGTCTTCACTTTCTCATAATGGGATTTGCTATGGAATAAAATCCAACTCTATTTTCTTCGAAATCTGGACAAGAAGAAACCATCGGTTTGATGTACTCCTTGTAAGAGCTGAAGATAACCCTTTTTCGTTGTTTCGCCTCTAAGTTCTAGTGGTAGATGAAGGTCAAGGCTCTCTGGCTCAAAATCAAAATTTTCTAAAAACCATTCATAATTGTCCTGATTTTCTTCTTTATCTATGGTGCAGGTGCTAAATAGAAGAATACCGCCCTCTTTAACATAATTTTGAACAGTTGTTAATATTTGACGTTGTAATTCTATTAATTCTTTTTGTTGATTTTGTGTCAGCTTATATTTAATATCGGACTTTTTACCAATTACCCCCATTCCACTACAGGGAAGATCTGCGATTACTATATCTGCACTTTTGTAATATAATACATCCGCAACTTTTGCATCCCATACTTTGGTTTTAACATTGGTAAATCCCATCCGATGAATATTCTCCTCAATTAATTTCGTCTTATGTTCGGTGATATCTCTGGCGGATACACTTTTTGCCTTTTCTGCAGCATGCAGAGCTTTGCCTCCTGGAGCTGCACATACATCTATAATAAAATCATTTTCCTTAACACCTGCCACCTGGCATACCAGCATGGAACTCACATCCTGAATGGCATAATAGCCCTTCTTAAAGCTATCTAATTTATCCAGATAATCATAGTCCTTAATAATAAATGCATAGGGTAAATAATCACTTTCTAAGGCAGTTACCCCTTCCGCTGTTAATATATCTTTTAACTCCTGGGGAGACAGTTTCTTTGTATTACAGCGAATGGTAGTCTCCTTCTCCTTTAGAGAAGCTTCTAATATATTCTCAACAACTATAAAGTCATATTGAGAAAGAAGCTTTGTTACGATCCAGCCTGGTACAGAATAAGTCACTTCAAGATATTTAATTGCTTCTTTATCCTTATTAGGAAATGTAATACCAGATCTATTTCGTGATATATTACGAAGAATACCATTTACAAAGCCTGAAAGCTTTACGAAGCCTCGTTTCTTAGCCAGCTTCACTGCTTCATTGCAGACAGCAGATTCAGGAACTTTGTCCATATACATAAGCTGATACACACTCATGCGTAGTAAATTGCGAATCAGCGGTTTCATTTTTTTAACGGGAAGAGTGGAAAACTGATTAATCATATAGTCTAGCCTTAGATAAACCTTTACTGTTCCTGTAAAAAGCCTTGAAATAAATGCTCTGTCTGATTTCTCAAGCTGCTGATACTTCTTAAGGGTGTGATTAAGAACTGTATGACTGTATTTATCCCCCTCAATAACTTCAATCAGCATATTCAAGACAATTTCACGGGTATTTACCTTATCAGTCACGCCTTCTTCCTCCACCAAACAAAATAATAAGTCTTAATAATTGTAAAATAGTTGCCGCTGCTGCCGCTACATAGGTAAGTGCTGCCGCATCCAGGACTTTCTTAGAGCCTTTTAGTTCATCACTGTACAAAATTCCTGCTTCCCCTAGTCTTGCAATAGCCTTTCTGGAAGCATTGAATTCTACGGGAAGGGTAATAATTTGAAATAAAACGGCTGCTGAAAACAAAAGGATACCCAGATAAATCAGAAATTCGTTATAGCTCATAATTATACCCAGTATAATCATAGGGAAAGAAATCTTGGAACTAATATTTACAAGGGGGACCAAAAATCCCCGAAGTCGTAAAGGTATATAGGATTGCTGATGCTGAATAGCATGTCCGCATTCATGGGCTGCCACACCAATGGCAGCAATGGAAGAATCTCCATATACAGAATCAGACAAGCGCAACACCTTATTTCTAGGATCATAATGATCACTCAAACTACCTTGTACTCTTTCAATTCGAACATCATATATTCCTGCCTCTTGTAGCAAACGCTGGGCTGCCTGTGCACCGGTATAACCGGACACACTTCTTACCCGAGAATACTTGTTAAAGGTGGTTTTTACTTTAGCAGAAGCTGCCAAGGAAATCACAACACCAATCAACACTAAAATATAAGTTGGATCAATACGTGAATATAAACCATATCCCATAAGATCACCATTCCTTTCTGCAAAAATTTGGGTCACGGGTACAATAGTTTTCAATCTAAGATATATGACTGCAAATGTAAATTAATTTGGCTAAGATAAGGACCCCAGTTTCGTACCCACTAAAATGGGATAACCTCGTAAAAAGGCCTCTGCTGCCATACGTTTTTTTCCCTCTAACTGTAATTCTCTTATGACTAGAATTCCTTTTCCTGTCTTTACAGCCAAAGAATCTCTACGAACTTCAACCACTTCTCCTGGTAGACAGTTTGCATAATCTGCCTTGTCTTCTTCCACATCTGTCTTCCAAAGTTTTAATGTCTTTCCCTCAAGCCAGGTATAAGCACTGGGCCATGGATTTAATCCTCTGACTAATCTTTCGATTTTTTCAGCGGGTTGGGCAAAATCAATCTTACCCATTTCCTTACTAATCATCTTCACATAAGTTGCCTTATCATTATCCTGTGGTATTCTTAAGGCTATATTATCCTCTATCTTTTGTAAAGCTTCTATAATAGCATCACCACCAAGAAGGGCCATCTTATCAAAGAGACTACCACCGGTTTCTTCCTTAGCTATTGGTAATTTCACCTGTAATATCATATCTCCTGTATCTATCCCTACATCCATATGCATGATAGTAATACCTGTTTCTTCCTCACCATCAATAATTGAGTATTGTATAGGAGCTGCTCCTCGGTATTTTGGAAGGAGAGAGGCATGAACATTAATACATCCCTTCTTGGGAATATCCAACAATATCTTTGGCAATATCTGACCAAAGGCAGCTACTACGATAACCTCCGGAGATAAATCCTTTACTATACTTAGAAAGTCCTCCTCTTTAGCCTTCACTGGCTGATATACTGTAAGCCCATGTTTTAATGCCAGTTCCTTTACGGGAGAAAAACTAATTTCTCGTCCCCTTCCCTTTTGCTTGTCCGGCTGGGTTACTACGCCAATGATCTCATGCTTGGATTGAATTAATTTCTCTAAAATGGTAGCCGCAAAATCAGGCGTACCCATAAATAATAATCGCATTCTTACCTCCATGTGACTTCTGATTTTGTCTTGTCAACATCCTCATCCAAATTATATTTCCTCATCCTCTGCAAAGGCACTACGAAGTTCTCCTGTACTTTTTTCTACATATAATACACCATCCAAATGATCTATTTCATGGCAAAAAGCTCTGGCCAACAAGCCTGTACCTTCTACAGTAAACTCTTGCATATTCCTATCGAAAGCTTTCACCTTAACATAGTTTGGTCTAGTAACAGTACCTACTTTACCTGGCACACTAAGGCATGCTTCCTCTCCTGTTTGCTCTCCATCCTTCTCAATAATTACTGGATTTATTAATATCAAAGGTTCATCGCCCTCTTCAGATACATCAATAACTACAAGTCTTTTTAATATTCCAACCTGTGGTGCTGCAAGTCCTACTCCGTTTGCTTCATAAAGGGTATCCAGCATATCTTCAATTAATATAAGAAGTTTCTTATCAACCTCATGTATCTCCTTACTGACTTTACCCAGAACCGAATCACCAATTTCTCTTATATTTCTAATTGCCATTTCATCATTCCTCTCTATCTTTATGAAATTACTGTCTTAAAGAAATTCCATAATTGTCTTATTAATCTTCTACAATAAATGAATTATTTAATATTATCATAGATACCTTCTATTTATCAACAATAACACAAAAAGTACATAAATTTCTTGTTACAGTTTGGCCATGTAAGTAAATTGAAAACTGTAACAATACTGGAAAATCAATAACTGCTCATGGGATCAAAATCAAATTGCAGATTGCAACCAGCAAAATGCTCTGAGAATTTAAAATATCCCTCAAGATAATTCTTTAAACCTATTAATATAGTATAATCATTGTTTTTAATATATATGACCCTTCGATAAATATCATTTGCTTTTGAAATAGCAGCTGGAGCCGGTCCGATGATATCAGCAGATATTTCCTGCTGCTCTAAATATAGTTTCACAGCTTCCCCTAAATGTAGGCTGGCTTTGTCTGCCAACTCCTCCATCTTAGAGGTTACTAAAATCAACAAAAGATGGGACACCGGAGGATACTGCATCAAGCTACGGTAAAGTATCTCCTGTTTATAAAAGGCTTCATAATCTCCTTCTGCTGCTGTCAGGACACTGTAATGCTCTGGATGGTAGGTCTGGATTACAACTTCACCAAAAATAGCATCTCTCCCTGCTCTACCCGCTGCCTGGCACAGCAATTGAAAGGTTCTCTCGCTAGCTCTAAAATCTCCTGTATGCAAAGATAAATCTGCTGCAATAATACCTACAAGGGTTACCTTAGGAAAATCATGACCCTTTACAATCATCTGGGTTCCCACAAGAATATCTGCCTTATGCTGGGAGAAGGCAGCCAATATCTCCTCGTGACCCCCCTTATTCTTTGTTGTGTCCGTATCCATTCGAAGGACTCTGGCACCGGAGAATTCTCTTTTAACAAGTTCTTCTACCTTCTGAGTTCCTGTTCCAAAGGCTGCAATATATTTGGAACCACAGGTTGGGCAGATACTTGGTTGTCCTTCTTCATAACCACAATAATGACAAATCATCTTCCCATTGTTATGGGAGGTCATAGAAATGTCACAGTGGGGGCATTTAATCACAAAGCCACAACTTCTACAGGATACAAAGCCCGCATAGCCCCTGCGATTTAGGAAGAGTATGATTTGTTCCTTTTTATTTAATCGATCTTGTATCAATTCTTTAAGTTTTATACTAAAGATGGATTTATTTTTATTTTTTAATTCTTCACGTAAATCTGCTATCCAAACCTTCGGAGGCTGTGCCTCTTTTGCTCTCTTGGTTAAGGTGTAAAGCTTAATCTCTCCCTGCTTAGCTCTGCTATAGGATTCCAAAGAGGGGGTTGCTGAACCAAGTACTACAGAAGCCTTCGTAAGCATGGCTCTCTTCTCAGCTGCTAAAACTGCATGGTATTTTGGAGAAGTTTCACTTTTATAACTACCCTCGTGTTCCTCATCTATAATAATCAATCCAAGGTTTTGAAAGGGAGTAAATAATGCGGATCTGGGTCCTATTATTATATCTATCTCACCATTTCTAGCTCGTAAACTTTGATCATAACGTTCTCCCTGGGACATCTTAGAATTCATAATAGAAATCCGATCTCCAAAGCGCTTATAAAAACGCTGCACTGTCTGATAGGTAAGGGCTATCTCCGGTATAAGAAGAATTACCTCCTTACCCTGAGCAACCACTGCTGCAATGATTTCCATATAAACTTCGGTCTTTCCGCTTCCGGTAATCCCATGGATCAAATAAGTACCCAAAATTCCCTGATTGTATTCATTGGTAAAATCATCCACGATATACTGTTGCTGAGGATTAAGGGTTACTTTATGATAATTCTTACATTGGTTCTTTATAGGATTTCTATAGAGCTGCTCTGAAACAATTTTCATAACACCCTGTTTTTCCATTCCCAAAAGAGTCGCTCTGGATATATTTAAATCTTTCACTGCCACCTCATAATCTAGGACCTTTTCCTTGATTAGGGCTTCCATTAGGCGGAGCTTTGCTTTGTTATTCTTCCTCTGATACTCAAAATAAAGTTGATGGGCCTGTTCTGGTTCTACTACAAGGCTAATACTTCTTTGCTCCTTTATCTTCACCGCTTTTTTTACAGGTATCACAGTTTTCAATGAATCATTTATGGTACCACCAAAGGTTTCCTTCATCCAATAAGCCAGATAAATCAGGTGACTATCAATAAGAGGCGCATCTTTGACTACTTCTGTTATGGGTTTAATTAGGTCTTTATCAATCTTTGGATCCCAGGATAAATCAACGATGTAGCCATTAATTCTTCTATTCCCCTTTCCAAAGGGTACAACAACTAAAGCCCCAATAACAGCCTGATCGGCAAGCTCCTTCGGGATGGCATACTGGTATGTCTTGTCTAGATTTTCATGGGAAATATCAATGATGATGTCTGCGTAGCTTTGATAAGACATGGGGCCTCCTTTGTATTGCTAATATATTACTTTAGGTTTGAGTGTTATAAGTCTGTTTAAGTCTTTTATCGGAATAGGATTATATATTTTCAGTTCGGCTGCCTCTTCTTCCTCGGCATATTCTCCTTTGAGCCTCATAACATAGTGAAAACGCCGCATAAGCAGGCGTCGTTTCCACCTGAGTCTCAAATCGAATATATACAGCCGTCGTCAGCCGGTCACGCCAAACTGAATATATATAATCCTATTCTGTTTTATTGTTTTCATAGACTTATAACACCCAAACCATGGTAAGGATATTATAAGTCAAATTTAAGCTTATTAATAGATATATGAATATTGACTTATAATATCCTTACCATATTTATCACTATCAACCACTATTACTAATTTAATTAGTGCATTTATTTCTATTTCTATTCTGTTTTTATTACTATTTTTATTACTGTTTTTATTACTGTTTTTATTACTGTTTAATTACTGTTTTATTACTGTTTTATTACTGTTTTATTACTGTTTTATTGCTATTTTTATTACCTTTTTATTGCTATTTTTATCACCTTTTTATTGCTATTTTTATTACCTTTTTATTGCCATTTTTATTGCTATTTTTATTGCTGCTTATACCTTATAAAGGGATTAATCTCCTTTCCATCTGAAAGGGATTTTTTGAGATATCAGTCAATCATTGACGTAGACCCGTCTTTTGGGAGTCTCAACCCTTCTATTTACCTGCTAGAATGTCTGCGATAAGCTCTCTATCGTCCATATGGTGTTTTACACCCTTGATTTCTTGGTAATCTTCATGGCCTTTGCCGGCAATTACGATGACATCCCCTTCTTGGGCATAATTGATACAATAACGAATTGCTTCCTTACGATCTTCGATCTCAACGTATGTGCCAGGCCCTTTTTTTACACCGACAATGATATCTTTTATGATATCTGCCGGTTCTTCAAAGCGAGGATTGTCACTGGTTACCACGGTTAAATCTGCTAAATTGGAAGAGACTTCACCCATCTCAAATCTTCTATCCTTTGATCTATTACCACCACAACCAAAGAGACAAACGAGACGCTTTGGATTATATTCTTTTAAGGTGGTGAGTAAGCTACTTAGGCTCATGGCATTATGGGCATAATCTATCATTACCGTATAGTTATTAGACACAGGTACTAATTCCACACGACCTCTTACACTGACTTTATGAAGCGCCTTAGTAATCTCTTGTGTACTTACCCCAAAATGTCTGCAAAGGGCAATGGCACACAGAGAATTATATACATTAAATCTTCCAGGTACATTCATCTCTACATCAAAGTTCATTAGGCCTTCTACACCATAAGAGATACCAAGATAACCAGGACGTTCTACTAGTTGAACATTGGTTGCTCTAATATGAGCTTTTTCACTAAAGCCAAAGGTCTCTACCTTGCAGGTATGCCCCTCTAAGACCTCAGTAGCATGTTCATCATCTATATTAATAAGACCGACTTTACATTGCTTAAAGAGTTTACTTTTGCATCGAAGGTAATCCTCAAAATCCTTATGCTCTGCACCTCCAATATGATCTGGTGCAAGGTTGGTAAATATACCATAGTCAAAGGTAAAGCCAGCCACACGATTAAGCATTAGACCTTGAGAAGACACCTCCATTACTACATATTCACAGCCCTCTTTCACCATCTCAGAAAAGGTCTGCTGAATAATATAGGACTCAGGTGTTGTATTATCTGCTGGTATCACCTTATCTCCAATGATGGTCTCTATGGTTCCAATTAGGCCGACCTTTTTCCCTGTATTTTCTAATATAGATCTGATCATATAGGTGGTTGTAGTCTTACCCTTTGTTCCCGTCACACCTACGGTTATTAATTTACTTGCTGGATGACCAAAATAGGCTGCAGACATGAAAGCCAAAGCCTTTCTGGTATCTGAAAGCTTAATCACTGTTACTCCCTTAGGCAAATCTACTTCCTTTTCAACAATAATTACTGCTGCACCTTTATCTATTACTTCATTTATATAATTATGTCCATCGGTAACTGCCCCAGCAATACAGACAAATACAGAATCCTTACTCACTTTTCTTGAATCAAATACGAGCTCCGTAATGGGGATATGAACCTCTCCCTGTAAACAGGTAAATTCCAGCTGTTCTAATAATTGATCTAAATACATAGCTTATCCTCCTCTTATATCCTTACATATTCCTAATTTTGATTTCTTATATTGAATTGTATTTCACAGGGATTGGATTATCTATTAAGGTAAGGCCCAGAAATACTGCTTTTTATACAATCATCAACTTTTTTATTACCTTGTTATAACACATAAATCACATCTATTATTATAGGCGAAATATACTTTTTGTAAAGAAAAAGATAGGATTACGAAAGCCAGTGCCTTCTATCCTATCTCCTTATATGTATTTATTTTCTCTTTATAATATGATTTCACCTATTAGATGTGTGACTGCTTCGCCGCTTATCTCAACCCGTTCCCCCGCATCTTTACAATATAAGATCCCGCCTCTATGTGATAGCTGTTTTGCAGTCATACACTCCTTAGAAAGCCGCTCCCTCCAGAAAGGAATAAGTGTCGTGTGAGAGGAACCAGTGACCGGATCTTCTAAAATCCCTCCATTGGGTGCAAAGAAACGGGAAACAAAATCACAATCATCACCAGGAGCCGTTATAATAAATCCAAAGACTTCCTTAATTTCCTTCATAAGCTCAAAATCTGGTTTTAAATTAGCAAGGGTATGGGCATCAGAAACCACTGCCAATAAATCTCTGGCTATATATGTCTCCAACACCTCTGTCCCTAGTGCCTTCTCCAGCAACTTTGGTTTTTCATAGGGTATGGGCTTTCTTGAAGGAAAATCCAAGGTATATAAATCTCCTTCCCTAGTAACTGTAAGTACACCGCTTAAGGTATGAAACTCCACCCTGTTTAATGTTGTATCAATATAATTCATAAGTACATAGGCACTTCCCAGGGTAGCATGCCCGCACAAGTCAATCTCCACTGTAGGAGTAAACCATCTCAGGTCATAATATTCATTATTTTTAACTAAAAAGGCTGTCTCAGCAAGATTATTTTCAAAGGCAATTTTCTGCATAATTTCATCCTCTAGCCAATGTTCCAGTACACAAATTCCTGCAGGATTACCCTGATAGTGCTCCCTTGTAAATACATCCACTACATAATATCTCATATAAGCCCTCCTATTCCATTACTATATATTATTAGGTATCATCTAGTTTAGTATATATCTTAATTAATAACTAAATCTTATATATTACTATATTACCAGCAGCCTAATCTCTTATCATAATAGTAAGTTTATTTATTATGGAAATACTGGAGATTATATCATAGATGTTGTTTATTGACAATAACTACCTAAATCTACATAGTTAACTACCTAAATCTACATAGCTAATCTCTGGTAGTCGTTCAGAAATTATTTCCGCATTAAGATTGTACCAGCTCTTACATTTATTTAAAATAATAGCATCTCCCGTTATGACATGACAAGACTTCTCCAAGATCACATCTGCATTATTCACAAGCTCCACGGTAACCTTATAAGGATATGTGGACAATAGTTCCTGAAGCCTTAGCTTCAACCTGCCGGTATTGGATACGGGTGCATCCAAATAGAATACCACTTCTTCTATTCCTAGCTCCTTTAGTTTATCTCCAATCCATCTGATTGCAATATCTGTCTTATCAATGATGCGGTAAGTGCCTCTTAGTCCTGCCAGATCCCTGATACATTCATCCATACACCTTATTAGCGTTCCTTCCGATAATGCTACTTCTAAGGTGATGATGATATTCAGACCATCAATTAGTACCCTACTGCCCAGATTTTCTTTTGAAAGCAGCTTCTTATGCCTAAGTTCCAGAATGCTGTGCTCTGTAGTTGCTCTGACTACTGCCAGTCTCTGACGTTCAGACAGCATATAGTGGTTACCGACAAAGACGGAAGCGCTTTTTATGGGGTATCCCTGTTCTAATAGATAGAGTATATCCTTCTGAGCCTTACGAAGTAGATTAATACTTTCCTTATTAAACTCCTTCTCATCTGCTGGAACAAAGCCCCGCCTGCTGTCAGTCATATAGGTCATCTCCAATCAATTATTTTGGTTTTTTTAACCCTATGAAAATATATTTTGCAATTTTCACTATAATCCATGCACAAATTTGAAAAAATACTACCTCTCCTACCACAATAGGAACTGTCAGCGGTTACCTACTAACTTCAATTATTTATACTCTTTCTCCTGATAAAGTTTAGCAAGTATCTAATAAAATATATGATTTGATACAAGAGGCAAATCGGTAAAATTGGAACAACACACAAAACGAGTGCAGTCCAAATAAATACTTCCGAAAAAGCATCCCATCCATATATTGTACGTATATATTGTGGCAAAATCCAAGTATTCAAGTCATATCCGTAAATTGCGTGATATAGTGAATATACGATTAAAAACAAATATGGTATAAAAGACAAGCATAATACTATTCTTAATATCTTCTTTTTGTTCATTTATACCCCCCCGCACCACTTTCTGTCGTTATCTTTACTTCTGCTCCATTTCTATGCAAACGTTCCAATAACTCCCCATGAGGATGACCATACCGATAATTATACCAATAGATTGATTTCCTTTAGTTCTTTTCGACCCGTAATTTTGAGCTTTTCATAGATATGTGTGGCATGCTTTTTCACTGTTGTTTCTGATATATACAGTTCCTCAGCTATCTGCAAATTAGTATAACCCCGATAAATCAACCATGCCACCTCTATTTCACGTTCACTTAATGCTCCCTGTGTCATATATGTATGAAATTGCTTCCTTATCAAATCGAAATCCATTGGACATATTGTAGCATTTGCCCCAGACTTCTGAGTATCTAAACCTCGGTCCATTGCTTCTCTTTTTAACCAAAATAGGAACAACCAAATTGTAGGCAGAACCAAAGTCAAGGTCAACAGATTTGCCGCAATCCCCGTAATCGACTCTTCCATACGGTTCTTCTGAAGGTAAAGCAAAGCTACCAACACTGCAATATACAATAGAATACTGCAAATTCCGGCTATTCTTCGCTTCATGCATCCCTCTCCATGTGCTCCGTTATGCGCTTTTCAACTGCTACCTTTATAGGCATCAAAAGAAGTTCAAATATTCCTAAATAAAATGCTGTAACCGCAACCACAGACAGATTATCTCCAAGTATCTCAGGCTCTAAGCTATATTGCAGGACTACTACAATCTCTAATGCAATTGTCATCAGCGCTCCATAAATAAACTGTTTCTGTAGTAGCTGTACCGCTAAAAGTGATTTTTTCAAATCACCTAAGCATTCTTTTCTGTTTTTACTTTTAAAAAACAAACGAACAAAATCCCCTGCAAGTCCATTGGCAAAAAGTGCCGGCAGCGCCAGTACCAATAGAATAAGTAATGTAACCACATCGAACATGTAGATAAGAACTCCTGTCTTACCCATCAATCCTGTCATCAACAATACCGCCAGCACTAGGCTGACTATTTCAATCAACATTACTGTTCCCACTTTCATTCTTCTCATTTTTCATACATCCTTTCATATTTTTTTAGTTCTGGTAGTTAAAGTATACATGCTGACACCAAAAAATGATATTCTACCATTTGGATTTATGGTAGTATTTTTATACTACCCACAGGTAGACACTTCAACCCAGCGAAGGTAATCAATCCTTAAAATACCTCTTCCCATCCGTCAGAATGGTTCTTGTACCCTTATTCACCATCAACCAAATATTGCATCAGCTTCAGCTTCCTCCCTTGGGTTCTAAGGGTAATTGCGCCACTTTCATAGGTAATGTATGTCCCGGCACCTGCTTCCTCCAACCTTTTCAGCACTTCCGGGTGTGGATGTCCATACCAATTATCTTTACTGCAGGAGATGAATGCATACTCTGGGCGAAGAAGGTCCAGAAACTCCTTCGAGGTGGAGTTCTTCGATCCATGATGTGCCACCTTTAGTATATCGTAATCTACATTTACAAGTTTCCTATGATACAAATCATCATAACCTGTCCAGTCCAGGGGATTTTGTAATAGCTCCGTTACTAGGGTTTCACCATCTTTCTCCAAATCCCCCGTAAGAAGCATATCAAATTCTCCATAAGTAATACTTAATACTGTGGAATAGGCATTAATAGAAGTTGGCCTATAAGCAGACGCTGGATGAAGACAATACATATATAGGTCTCCATCTATGAGAGCATCCCCCGCCTCCATATATTGCAGTTGTACCCCCTCTTCCATCGCTAAGGCCTCTAGTGCCTCATATGCCTCATCTTTATGAGCTATCTTCGGCAGAATAAGGTTCTTCACAGTAATTTTATCTCCCTCTATGATTTCCCTTATACCGCTGATATGGTCACTGTCAGAATGGGTTATCACTGCATAATCAATACAGTCCTTTCCCTTAGACAAGAGAAAGGGAATAAGTCTGTTTTCACCTACCTTCCCTACATCACTACTCCCTCCATCAATAAGATAGGTAGTCCCTGTATCACTTTCCATGTAAATTCCATCCCCCTGCCCAACATCAAGAAATGTGACTTCAAGGCCAGGATTACTCCTAGGTAGAAACACTATTACCATTGCTAGTCCAAGACAAATAAGGAAGGATTTATGCTTATATCTTTTAACACCCCATACAAAAAGGATTAGAAAGATAATATAGATAGACAACCTTAACATATCCGGTCTTCCTACTGTAAGGAGATGATAGGGCATCTCCTTACCAATCTTACAAATCCCTTCATAGAATTTTAAAATATACGAAGCTCCTCCTATAAGAAATATTCCTAAGGGAAGATAAATGACCCCTAGAATTCCAGCAATAATCGAAGTTAAGGTCAATAGGGTTACAAATGGAAGAATGATTAGATTCGTAATAATGCCATAGAGGGGGTATTGATAATAGAAGTAAAGAACAATGGGCGTAGTTGTTATCTGAGCACTGATGCTGAGAAAGAAGCTGCTAATAAAAGAATTTTTAGAGGGAAAGAGCTTCTTAAGTTCCACAAAGATAAGGCCAATACCAAGAACAGCTCCAAAGGATAATAAAAATCCTGCACTTTGTATCTGAAGGGGATTTTGCAGAAGAATAATAAGGGCACTTAGGGATAAAGAAGAAAGCATATCATAGGTTTTACCTATAACACCTGATAAGAGCATAACCACCATCATTACCACAGCACGATTGGTTGATACACTAAAATTCGTCATAATGCCATAGCTATATATAATAAAGATAGAGGAAAAAGTTGCAGGTATCCTGGGTAACCTTAATATTTTCAACAAGTGAAATACAGCCATTCCTATTAAGGATACATGCAGCCCAGAAATTGCAAGGACATGGGATATTCCATTTACCTGATATAATTCTTTGATCTCATCCCCCAGAAGATATTTCTCTCCTAATAGCATGGCAATGAGTGTACCTGCTTCCTCCTTGGTGAGAATACTTTCATATACAAGGAGTAATCTATTTTTAACTTTATCAAGATAAGCCTGAAAAATAGAATAGTTAGAAGATATGAGCTTAATATTGTCGGCAATCATCTTAAAATCTATATTTTCTGTTTGATAGTATTGTTTTTCATTGAATTGGCCAGGATTGGTGGCCTCAGAGAATTTTTGCAGAGTACCAGAGACGGTAATAAGATTACCAACTTGATAATTTGAACTGACTGATGGATTTTTCTTAATAATATCCTTTTGATTATCATAACAAAAGATGATAACATTTTCGCAGATAAAATCCTTATCTGACGCCAGGTTTATGGTATTGTTCTTAACATAGAGGGCTTTGCCCCAGGGTTTTCTTACTATCATGCTGATTTCACCTGAAAGCTCACAGGAAATTTCTTGTTCAAATTCACCATACAGAGGAGGAATTTGTAACCGTCCCTTCATAGAATAAAAGCCTAATAAGAGTAGGAATGGCAAAATCCAAAGGAACTGGTCTTTGACCGAAAGAAGATTATTCTTTATTAAGTAAACAAAAAAGTAAATCAATAAATAAAAAATCAAAATTATAGTGATAGCAGCAATCATAGGAAGCCCCTGCCATGCTAGATACATACCCAATAAATAGGCCAACAGTATCCAGACTAGCGGACGCTTAATCACACACATCCCTCATTTCTGTATTAAACTGTAATAAATCAAACTATTTATTTATAAGAGTAAAATCCTACGATATTTACAAAAGGTGAATATTCATACGCACGCCGGAGGCTGTGGAATTCTCCTGCCGGTTTATATTAATAGTGGTGCTAAGGAAATCAGCATAAGAATTTGATCCCCTAATTATTATTCTTAATATAAATAGTTAATGCTTTAATTATAAGTATTAGAGCATATATGGAGAGTATCATTATAGTTATTTTTAAAATAGATACTATTAGTGCAAATAGAGACACTAAACCAAATGTTGATGATATCATGCATTACACCTCCTCATTAAATAAGCCTGCTCTTAATCCTTTTATGTCGTTAATCAGCAGGCTTATAATATCAATGTTAAATTATGTCTTCTGTAGATAATTAACTGGTACCGTCCACAAGATTAAGATTTTCATCATAAACCTCATTTAAGGGAAAGTCCTTCCAATAGGTTTTCTGCACTTCACTTTCTATGGTAAACTGTACCTTATCAATATCTGGGAGTTCAACTAAGGTGTTTACAATGGAATAGATTACAATCTCTTCTTTTATTTTAGGAAGTTTATTCAAAAATTCTTTATTAAAATCAACGGTGCAAATTCCATCTGCCTTTGATAAATTTAATAGTACTGTACCTTCTGGAATTGTATGATACATACCCACTTCTGTAGGTCCGTTAATCAGCTGCCTAATAACCATATCTTCAATGGACTGTATTCCTGTATAATTGATTTCTGTTGTATACTCAACCAGTGCATCGCCCTCTTCATTGGCAAAATAGAGTTTCACCTTATAGATGGTACTGTCCTCTATATTCTCAATGAAGTAATCCGCTGTATAAATCCCAGCTGCCTCCTTAATGGATTGCCCATTCTTGCTAAATTGAATAAACTGAACACCCTCTACTTGACTTAGGGTTTTAACTATTGCTGCCTGACAAAGGACCATTGCCAATTTAGAAAGATTATCGTAAGAGGAGGTAAAATCAACAGTTAAGTACCCTGTATAAGTGTCAAAGGTGAAATTAATTTCTGAACCTTGTGCGTCCTTTTCATTGGATGGCAGAGCACTCTTGTATACAGCATTCTCCGGTGTCTTCTGAAGATTATACAAGAGCTCGTGGATTTGATCTTCTATTTTTGAGCTAATTAGTTCATATTGTTCCGTAACCAGAACCGAGGTTTTTGAATCAATATAATATATATTAACTGCTTTTCCATCAGAAATTTTTGATTTGTCCTCACATGCTCCCAGTAATATACTTATCACAAGAAAAAATACTATCAAAGATCTTCTTTTCATATTTCCCTTTCATTTTGCCTATTTCTTAAGCTATACGATATGGTTTAATGGAATTCTCACATTAAAGGTTGAGCCTTCACCCTCTTTGCTATAAACCTTAATCGCACCCCGGTGCATCTGTATAACATTCTTGGTTATAGCCAGTCCAAGGCCTGTTCCACCGGTCTCTCTGGACCTTGCTTTATCTACCCTGTAGAAACGCTCAAAAATTGAATCCTGAGCATCCTCCGGAATTCCCACTCCAGAATCAGAAATCTTAATAAAAAAATATTTATGGTCTGCATTTAAGGATGCTCTAACCCATCCATCTTCAAAATTATACTTAATGGCATTTTCAATCAAATTCGAGATTCCTAAAGATAGCTTTACTTCATCTACCTCAGCAATTACCGGACGGAAGCTCTCATAGATAAGCTCAATATTTTGCTTTTTTGCTATGGGTGTAAGACGCTTTAATATCTGCTCCAGTAATTCATTGATATTAACTGGTGTAATATGCATATCACCTGCTGTTTTATCAAGCTTTACCAGAGAGAGAAGGTCATTAATAATCTTATTCTCTCTTTCGATTTCATCTGTTATATCCATAAGAAATTCCCGGTATAATTCAACGGGAGTATCCTCTTGCATTATTAAGGAATCTGCCAAAACTTTAATAGAGGTAATGGGCGTCTTAAGTTCGTGAGATACATTGGATACAAATTCCTGTCTGGAATTCTCCAGTTTTTGCATTCGGTGTATCATGTGATTAAAGGAATCTGCTATCTTTTCAACCTCATTATAACCCTTAATGGTAATTCCATCACTCATATTATAACCATCGGTCATGCGGTCAATGGTATTAACTACACTTGTTAGTGGTTTAGTTAATATACCTGAAAAATAAATAGCAAATACAACGATTAGCACAGCAAGTGTAATAGCAAAAATAACTACTCTTCGCTCCATACTACTACGAATGCTCAATATATCCTTCGTAGAAAAGCTCATGTAGACAGCACCAATAATCGCTTTGCTTTGATTATGAGTAACAGGATAAGTTATTCTTAAATAGCGGGATTCTCTGTCATTGACAGGTGTATAGCCACCACTGCTCAAACACTTAATAATATCTTCTGATAATAAGTATTTACCCTCAATTAAATTATAAGTATCTTTAATAACCTTAAAACCATCATTAACAATAATGATGCGTCCACCGTAGAAATCAGCCAGCCTTATCACGTCATCATCTATCTTAGTATCGTCTCCTGTCGTCAGATAAGTTGAGGTATTCAACTTATTTGACAGGGCACTTCCTTGATTTTGTAATACAGCTATTCTTTTTTTTACTGCATTGTCCTCAAAGGTACTTAAAAGAACATAGGAGAAAAAGATTAAAGGTACAGCACCCAAGATGATGAAGACCACCAGAAGGTATATTCTAATACTGTTTAAAAATTGTAATTTACTCTTGATTTTGGAAAAAATATCCGACACCCCATTTTGTATGTATATATTTTGGCTCACTTGGATTGCTTTCAATCTTTTCACGTAGTCTTCTGATGTGGACATCAACAGTTCTGACATCACCAGGATAATCATAACCCCATACAATATTTAAAAGATTCTCGCGGCTGTATACTTTATTCGGGTTAAACACAAGTAACTCTAACAAATCAAATTCCTTTGCTGTTAGATTAACTTCTTTCCCTGATATATATACTCTTCTATTTTCACAATCTATCTTCATCTCGCCAAGGACGATTAATTTTGAATCATTGCCACCCGCTGATGAAGGCTTACTCATACGACGTATAATCGCTTTAATTCTAGCCTTCACTTCTAAAATATTAAAAGGCTTAGTAATATAATCATCTGCTCCGTATTCAAGACCAAGAATTTTATCCATGTCATCGCCCTTTGCTGTGAGCATAATAATGGGCATAGTAGAGAATTCTCTAATCTGCTGACACACCTCAAAACCTGATAGCTTCGGAAGCATAACATCTAATAATACCACATCATATTCCTTCTTCTTGGCTGCTTCTAAGGCCTCTTCTCCATCATAAACACAGTCTACTTCCATTCCATCCTGTTCCAGACTGTAACGGATACCTTTAACAATTAACTTTTCATCATCCACCACAAGTACTCTCTTTGCCATTTCAATCACCTCAATAATAGTATGGGTATCTTTATAACGAAGTAATCAAATCTAAAGATACTATTTAACAGTAATATAGGGGGAAATCTTACTAAATAACCCCTCTTTGATACCTGAAATATTCATTAACTCTTCTATTGTCTTAAAGTTTCCATTCTTTGTCCGATAATCAAGAATACTGTCCGCTTTGGACTGACCAATACCAGGCAAGGTCATTAAGGCCTGGGCATCAGCAGTATTTATATTGATTAGACTAGAGGATTCTTTTGTCTCTTGATCAGAAGTTTGTTCCCCCTTCACATATTCTTCTGGGGTAAGGTTTTCAACTTCTGATTTCATAGGAATATAAATTCTCTCACCGTCAGAGACCTGTCTGGCTTGATTAATATAATCACCAGCCGCCTCCTTAGTAAGCCCTCCGGACATCCGAATAAGGTCATATATTCTCGCTCCAGAAGCCACTTGATACACTCCTGGATTAGCTACTGCTCCGCATATATGAATATAGACCTGCATTACATTTTGTAACTCTTCTTGTCCTTCAACTAAAACAACTTTAGGATCCCCGTCCTTTTGCTCCTGAGAAAGTTCTTCCTCTTTCCTATTCTCATTCGTCAAGTCTCCAGGATCCTTCGTAAGCTCATCCTCCCTTTCAGAGGAGGTTGGTAATAACTTAGAATCGGTACCGCGAAAGCTACAACTATAACATATACCAGAAATAATTAAAAATATACATGTAATTCCTGTTATTACGAACTTCTTATTCATAGCCATCTCCTTCTTAAAAAAGACGACTTAAAAGTACCCTCTATACTTTTATAATAAGACATTCTTATTTTACATAATCTGCACATCATTTACAATAGGTATTATAGCTAGAATTTTAATAATATCATAGATAATTTTTGCGATTCCATTTAAAAATGATGATACCAATGATAATAATCACTAACCCAATGAGCTTTCTCCACTCAAAGGGCACCTTCTCACTGCCAAATATTCCAAATAACTCTATCAAATAGGCAACGATTAGCTGAGCAATAATAATAAACATAATCGCTACTGCTGGTCCTAGAACACCTACACTTTTAATAACCGTATAGGTTATAAATGCCCCCATCACACCACCTAGAAGCATATACTTATGATCTATCTTAAAAAGTGCTGCAAAATTACCATCCCTGCCCGTGATAAACCAGGCTGCGATACATACGATTAGTGCCGTAAATTGAACAAAACTAGCAGCTACCCATATACTTGTCTGTTTGGTTACTCCTGTATTTAACACCCCCTGAATGCTCATTAAGGAGCCTGAAAGTATTGCAATTAAAATACCCCACATAATCAACACCAAAGCCTTTCTCATTTTATATTACCTTCTTAACATTGCCAACTTTGTAATTGACTATTCAATCTAGAAGGATTTAATTTTTATGGAAATGTGGGCCATAAAAAGAGATGTTGCCAATACTTGCTTAGGACAACATCCCTTTGAAAATTATATTGATACAAACTTACATTTCACTTAAGCATAAATCCAAAATTGTAATCATCTCATCAATTTCTTCCTTTTTTATGATTAAGGGAGGCAGAAAACGCAATACATTAGCACCTGCTGAAATTAGTATTAGTCCCTTATCCATAACCTTGGGAATAATATCTTTCACAGGGATATTAAATTCAAGACCTTGCATTAAGCCTAAGCCACGGCGTTCCTTTATGATATGGTATTTATCCACAAGTTTATCTAGAACCTTGACAAGATACTCTGCAACTTCATTGACATTATCAAGGACTTTATCACTTTCAAAGAGTTCAAACACCTTATTGACCGCTGCCGTGGCAAAAGGATTACCGCCATAGGTAGTGCCATGATCACCGGGCTCGAAGGCACTGGCTACCTTCTCAGTTGCCCCAAAGGCACCGACAGGAACACCGCAACCAAGAGCCTTAGCACTGGTAATAATATCTGGCTTTACATTGTACTGCTCATAGGCAAACATTGTTCCCGTTCGACCCATACCGCATTGAATTTCATCTAAGATAAGAAGAATATCCTTTTCATCGCAAAGCTTTCTTACTCCTTCAATAAATTCTTTGTTCGCCGGATATAGGCCCCCTTCTCCTTGAACAGTTTCCATAATGATGGCACAGGTATTCTCTTGAACTAATTCTTTTATGCTCTCTAAGTCATTATATTCTGCAAATACAACCCCGCCTATTAGAGGTTCAAAGGCTTCCCGGTATTTCTTCGTACCTGTAATACTTAATGCACCCATACTCCTACCATGAAAAGAATGGTTCATGGAGATAATCTGACTGTTAGAAATACCATACTTTTTGTAATAGTATTTTCTAGCAAGCTTTATGGCTCCCTCAACGGCTTCGGTTCCGCTGCTAGTGAAAAATACTCTATCCATTCCCGAGGCCTTAACAAATTGGTTGGCAGCTTCCAACATGGGAACAGTATAAAACAGATTAGATACATGTAGAATTTTATCGATCTGTGTTTTTAGGGCTGCATTATATTCAACATTCCCGTAGCCTAAAGCAAAGACCCCAATACCGGCAGCAAAATCCAGGTATTTCTTACCCTGTGTATTATATAAATAAACCCCTTCTCCTCTATCCAGTACAATCTTATAGCGGCTATAGACGTTCATTAGTACTTTATCTGTATCCTCCATATATTGCTTCATGGCAAAGCCTCCCTTTATTATTTTTCAATTGCTTCATTTTCAAAAATACTGCTTTTGTCAATAATTGCAGTACCAATACCCTTATTGGTAAAAAACTCTAATAAAAGACAGTGTTCAATTCTACCATCCAGAATATGTACTCTCGATACACCATTTCTCACAGCATCCACACAGTTCTTTAATTTAGGAAGCATACCTCCGCCTATGAAACCACTGTCAAGGAGTTCATCTGCTCTATCTAAGGTAAGTACTGAGATTAGACTGCTCTTATCCTTAGGATCTGCATAGACGCCTTCAATATCAGTTAAAAATACCAGCTTCTCTGCGCCAATGGCTGTTGCAACAGCACAGGCCGCATCATCTGCATTGATATTATAATTATGATAGTCCCCATCCATACCTATGGGTGCTATCACCGGTACGAAATTATTATCAATCAGTGTATTAATCAACTCTACATTGACCTCTTTGATATTACCCACAAAACCGATATCCTGACCATTAACAGTTCTCTTCTCTACCATTAAGGTACTTCCGTCCTTACCGCTAATGCCTACGGCTTTTACACCAAGCTTTTCAACCAACTGTACCAGATTCTTATTGACTTTACCCAGTACCATCTCTGCAACTTCCATGGTTTGGTCATCGGTTACACGAAGACCTTCTACGAATTGTGATTCATGGCCCAGTAAATTGAGCCATTTTGTAATTTCCTTCCCACCACCATGGACAATGATGGGCTTCATTCCAACTAATTTGAGTAAAGCGACATCCTTAATTACATTCAACTGTAAATTCTCGTCCAGCATGGCACTTCCGCCGTATTTTACTACTACCTTCTTATTATTGAATTTCTGTATATAGGGAAGAGCCTCAATTAGTGTCTGGGCTTTTAATAATATCTGATCCATTTGTTCCATTTTAATATTCCTTTCTGGGTGTTATTGTTTCCACAGAGAGTACTTGGGGAAAGTTCCATGAAAGGAGCTCACCAAGTAATACTACTAGGGAAATATCTTACTTTCATATAAAGATTTTCTTATGAATGGTTCTTTTACTAGGAGCGGTAGTCTGCATTTATCTTTACATAATCATAGGATAAATCACAACCCCAGGCTGTTGCAGAAGCTTTGCCTGCTTTTAAGTCTGCCCTTGCTGTAACTTCTTTGGCGGAAAGAATTTGTGTTGCAAATTCTTCACTGTAGTCCGTGGCCATTCCATTCTCCACTAGCTTCAAATTACCGTCAGTACTTTCTACATAGAGATCTACCATATCAGGATTAAAATCTACCCCTGCGTAGCCCATTGCACATAAAATACGTCCCCAATTGGCATCACTTCCATAGACTGCCGTTTTTACTAGGCTGGAGGTGATGATGGATTTACTAAGAAGGATGGCATCCTCCTCTGTCTTTGCACCAACAACCTGAACTTCAAATAATTTGGTTGCACCTTCCCCATCTGCTGCCATTTTCTTTGCTAATTCTGTTGTTACAATATTTAATGCCTTACAGAAAATTTCATAATCAGCATTTTTCTCTGTTATCTCTTTATTTCCCGCCATTCCATTGGCTAAGACTAATAAGGAGTCATTGGTGGAGGTATCACGATCTACGGATATCATATTAAAGGATTTCTTCACGTCCTGACTTAAAGCTTCCTGTAAAAGTTCCTTACTAATTGCTATATCTGTAGTAAGAACCCCTAACATGGTGGCCATATTAGGATGTATCATTCCAGAACCTTTAGCCATTCCACCTAGGATTACCTCCTTACCATCCACCTCAAAGCTAACTGCACACTCCTTGGAATAGGTATCTGTTGTCATAATGGCCTCTGCTGCCATAGTTCCAGCCTGATCACCACTAGACAGTGCTTCTGCTAACAGCTTAGCCCCTTCTTCTATGACCTCAATGGGCATCTGTTTACCGATGACTCCTGTGGATGCCGTGTATACAGCATTCACCGGTATCTTTACTGCATCAGCTACTGCTTTAGCCATTCTCTCATTATTGATATCCCCTTCTAATCCCGTACAAGCATTGGCTACTCCACTGTTTAACACCACTGCTTGAACAAACTCGCTTTCCTTGGTTATCTTCATATCCCATTTTACTGGTGCTGCTTTTACCACATTGCTAGTAAAGGTTCCAGCCCCCATGGCCGGTATCGTTGAATAAACCAAAGCCATATCTTTTCTCTTCTTCTTTATACCTGCATATACACCGGCTGCCAAAAAGCCTTGTGCTGCTGTTACTCCACCATCAATAATCTTCATGTTTGCCTCCATTCCTATGCACCTAGTTACATGCATCTGCCTCAAATTAAAATTATAATACAAGCTGATTTTTATGAACAATTTTATGTAGTAGATCAACATTGCATTTAGCATCTTAAATAAAATTACTGATTATTATCATCGAAACTGAAGTTATAATAATTTAGATCTTTTCGTAGCGTCCATCCTAGACTATTAAAGAATTCATTACCCTGATCATTATGAGCAAAGCAGACCAAGGCCAGCTTGGTTATCTTTTCTTCTTTCATTGCATGAATTACCTCTTCTATAAGCTGTCTAGCGATGGACTTACGTCTGTAATGCTCATCAACGCAAAGATGATAGATATATCCTCTTCTGCCATCATGGCCGCTAAATACTGTACCCACAATCTGGCCCTTCTCTAATGCTATAAAATTCGTTGTAGGGTTTCTTTTGATAAATCTAGTGATACTCTCCTTAGAGTCATCCATACTTCTTAAACCCAGACCCGGTGTTCTTTTCCAAAGTCTATATACTTCATCATAGTCATATATGGTAAAAGTCCGTATCACACTATCCCCTCCCTTCAACTGATTTTATCCCTGATATTCATCTGGCCAAAAATAATATTTCATAATTATACATCCGAACTTAATTTTATGCAATACCTATTTTATATTTTTCATATCAATTCCATAACCTAATAAGGTGTTATAGATTTTAGCAATGGGAAATCCCACAACATTGTAATAATCTCCCACTATTTCCTTGATATATATCCCAAATTGTCCTTGGATTCCGTAGGCTCCTGCTTTATCCATGGGTTCTCCCGTAGCAACATAATCCTTAATCTGTTCCATGGTCAGAGCCTGGACATAAACCTTGGTTCCCACTGCAAGTAAGATATGTTCTCTTTCTGTCCCTGCTTTCCTTATTATAATACTTACTCCTGTATATACTTCATGAACATCATCGGATAATAGCTGCAGCATTCGTATGGCGTCCTCACTATCCTTTGGTTTTCCTAAGGCTTCTTCCTTATAAAATACCATGGTGTCTGCTCCGATTATTATTACTTCCTCATCCTCTTTTATTTCTTTTATAATTAAGTCTTCCACCCCTTTAGCTTTTAATTTGGCTAAGGCTTGTACCATTTCTACAGGGGTCTTCTCTTCAACTACTTCTTCTACATTACTTGATATAATTTTAAAGGGTATTCCCATTAACTCCATAATTTCTTTTCGTCTCGGTGATTCTGAGGCTAAGATAATCTCATACATAATGCTCAACCTTTCTATATAAGTATATATCCCTCATTATAAATAATAATTTCCATAAGTAAAGAGAGAAAGGATATCTTATATTTATATTATAGGTATTTATATCTTTAGTATTTGTAGGCGGTCAAAAATAAATTTATGTATTTTTATACTTTTATTCATTTTTAGTATTGCATAATAATAAAATATGTTGTATATTTAAACGCATATAAATATGACAACTGTTCAATCGAAAGTATTACCTAATATAAGTAGAGAACATAGGAACATATAATAGCCATGAATAATAATTTGCCAAGCAAATGGCAGAATGGAGGACAATATGAAAGAAAAAGTTATATTAGCGTATTCCGGCGGTCTTGATACCACTGCTATCATTCCCTGGTTAAAGGAAAATTACGATTATGATGTAGTATGTGTATGTATTGATGTAGGCCAGGGTAATGAGCTTGATGGATTAGAAGAAAGAGCAAAATTATCCGGTGCTACAAAGCTATATATTGAAGATGTGGTAGAAGAATTTGTAAATGACTATGTTATACCCTGTGTAAAGGCTAATGCCGTATATGAAAATAAATATCTCTTAGGTACTTCCATGGCTAGACCTGTGATTGCAAAAAGACTTGTAGAAATCGCAAGGCTTGAGGGTGCAACTGCAATCTGTCATGGTGCAACAGGTAAAGGTAATGATCAGGTACGTTTTGAATTAACCATCAAAGCTCTTGCTCCTGATTTAAAGATTATTGCTCCTTGGAGAATTTGGACTATGGCCTCCCGTGAAGAAGAAATCGAATATTGTGCTAAACACGGTATCAACCTTCCTTTCTCCGCAGATAACAGCTATTCTCGTGACCGTAATTTATGGCATATCAGCCATGAAGGTCTGGAACTGGAATTACCCTCCAATGCACCCGATTATGATCACCTCTTAGTACTTGGTGTATCTCCACAGAAAGCACCTGAAGAAGGAGAAACCTTAAGCTTATCCTTTGAAAAGGGTATCCCTACTGCTTTAAACGGCAAGAAAATGTCTCCCACAGATATTATTAAGAAATTAAATACCATAGGCGGGAAACATGGTGTCGGCATCGTAGATATCGTTGAAAATCGTGTTGTAGGAATGAAATCTCGAGGTGTATATGAAACTCCTGGTGGTACTATCCTAATGGAAGCTCATATGCAGTTAGAGGAATTAATTTTAGACCGTGATACCTTATCCGCAAAGAAAGAGATTGGTAATCGTTATGCAGATCTTGTATACGAAGGAAAATGGTTTGTTCCTTTAAGAGAAGCATACCAGGCATTTGTTGATGTTACTCAGGAATACGTAACCGGCGAAGTAAAGCTAGAATTATACAAAGGAAATATCATTAAGCAAGGAACTACCTCACCCTACTCCTTATATAATGAAAGCATCGCTTCCTTTACCACCGGCGAGCTTTATGATCATAAGGATGCTGAAGGCTTCATTAACCTATTTGGATTATCCTTAAAGGTTCGTGCTATGATGAATGCTTCCTTAGATAGAAAGTAATCATTCTAGGAACGGTACATTGGCAATACTAATCTATTTTTACTTCCGGATATAACCTTCGGTAATACTAAGCCTTTGTCTTGTCCCTTGAAACAGTCTGTCGGAGTTAAGCGACATCCTTGTCGCTAACTCCTAAAATGTCCATCCTTGGACATTTTCCAGACTTCATCGCTCCAAGCCAAAAGCAAGTATTACCATGAAGGTTATAAAGTCAGACAAATAGATTAGTTTTGCCAATGTACCTGAGCTTATAAATCTTGTTAAAAACACTCCTTGATTTTACTATATGTGTACTTTCAGAGACTGTTTTTATTTTATAGGACGATTTTTTCCTAAGGATTTAATAAAAAGCCCCACAGGCATAGCTTTTACTCTTTAAACAAGAAGAGATAAGGCTATGCCCGTGGGGCTTTCTTTTACTACTTCATATATTTACTTAAAAATTCTTCTACTCTTTTTTGATAGCCTTCCCGATTAACACAACAGCTTTCTGCATGCTTTGCTTTGCTTACCAGATATATTGCTTTATTTTTCTTTTTACAGGTATACATTATCTTCGACATATAGGTAGGCACAAAATTATCCCGTTTTCCGTGGATAAATAAAATTGGGGTATTCGTTCTGCTGGTTATTTTTATGGGCGATACCTCCTTGAAGAGAAATCCTGCTCTGATATAGGCAATACTACTCTCAATGGGTATCAAAAATCTTGGAAGATGATAATACTCCTTCAATTGATGACGAAGTAAAACCCCCAAATCAGAATAAGCACAGTCGGCAATAACACAGGAGACCCTTTTATCAATCTCCAAATGTAAGAGAACTGTTGCTGCTCCCATGGATTCCCCATGGGTTATAATTTTGCACTTCTTTCCAAATCTATCATAACACCAATCAATAACCTTCTTTAGATCATATTTTTCAAAATATCCCATAGTTGTAAAGCATTTATCACTCTTACCATGATTACGATGATCATACATTACTACAGTAAAACCAAGCATGATAAAGATTTCAGCATATTTAATACTTTCATATTTAGCCATGCCTAGACCGTGACAGAGAACTGCAACCTTTATTTCCTGATCCTGAGCAATATTATCAGGTGGCTCTATTAATTCACAGGATAGTATACAGCCATAATCAGATACAATACGAAAGGCTTCTTTTTTCCAACTTTCGTACTTATGGCTGTCAATCTTCCTACAGCGGACTTCTCTTTGAAATCCCTTATCATAGGTGAGCATTCTCGGCTTAATTAATAAACTTGATAAACACCAGAGCCATTGACATATATATAAAAGAAACAATCGAAACACCTTATCATCTCCAGCCTTTTATCAGTAATAATACCCTCAAAATAAAAGGATTATTCTCTCTGGGAGCTGAAGCTAATAATTAACTTATAGGACTTTTCCTTTTTAAGCAACAAAGGATTCCATATAGGGTTTTACTAATCTTTTATTTTGAATCCTCGGGAATAAAGCTGTCAAAGATAAACAGCTCGTAGAACCTTTTGCTAGCTTCATAATCCTTTTGATTCTGTATGGTCCAGGCAACAGTTTTTACTCTATAAAGCTTACGACAAAGGTTAAAGGATAAACTTGTTTTATAAACATGATGATAAGAAATAAAGTCCGGTTTTGTGTAAAAATTTAATAGCAAGTGTTTTAAAATAAAATATTGAAACCGATTACCATCAATCTTCTCTTTCAAGAAATCTGTAGAAAGCTGCCCCCTTACCACCTTGGGATAATGTTTTTTATACCAAGCTAATCCAAAGGGATTAAAAGACTGTATGCAATAATTCCCCTGATATTCTGTCAGTTCCTTGGAGACTGCCCTACCAATACTATCTGCTGTCCAGGGTATCTTTAACTCAACGATGAGCGGAACTTTTCCATTCACCAGCTCTAGAACTTCTCTTAATGTAGGTATCTTCTCCTGGGATCGAAACAATTGATATAGTCCTAATTCTTCATAATTATGCTCAGAAATCTTTAAATCCACTTTACAGGCACGTTTTAGATTATAGTCATGAAAAACCACAGGAACTTTATCCTTTGTAAGCTGTACATCCAGTTCAATACCATAACCATGCTCTACTGCTAGTCTAAAGGCCTCCAGAGAATTCTCCGGCGCCTGAGATTTATTGTTATGAAGCCCCCGGTGTGCATAAAGCCACCCATCTAATTTCTTGCTGTCTGGATTAGGACGAAGCTTTGGCATAATTACCAACAAATATAAAATAATAATTACCACTACAATTAAAACAATGTATATTAGCATGCAAATTACTCCATTCTTTAGTCTTCCCCATCAAAATGTTCTATTAGATTTTTCTTCTTCTCTGGTCTATTATCACCATGTTTTACAAAAAGCATGGTGATAAGGGATGCTAAGGAAAATATCACTGCATAGGGGAATAGGATACGATAGGATACATGTTCTAGAAGTGCTCCCGATACAATTGGTGTTATAATCTGGGAGGACATGGAGAACATATAGTAAATACCCGTATACTTACCAACATCCCCACCCTTACACATTTCCACCACCATGGGATAGGAATTAACACTAATAGCTGCCCAGCCAATACCCGTAAAGGCAAAGACTACATTAACCCAAGAGGAATAATTAACGAAGAGTGTTCCACAGAGATAGGAGGCTGTCATCAAAACAATTCCTCCAATAATAGTCTTCTTCCTACCAAAACGAGAGGAAATAAAGCCAATGGGTATGTAGCTGACAATTGCAGCTCCCGTTGCCACCAATAGGGCATTAACAAAGCCACCACTCTCTAATTTCCAAACCACTTCTGCATACCTGGAATAAGCCGTTGTGACTGCATTATAAGCAAAAAACCATAAGAATATGGATGCAAGAATAAAGAAGAAGCTTTTTCTAACATCCTTAGACATTCCCATAAACTCTTTGCTATGGCTATCCTCTTTTTCCTCCCATATAGGTTCTGGTTCTTCCTCGGCATTATTCACTTGTAATGCCAGTTTTTTCTCCCGTATGGTTATGACTAATACTGCCACCGCAAAAACCATAATTGCAGATACGGCTAGAAACACACTGGTATAGTCGTCTCTACCTTCAACTTTTTTTATTAATAATTTAATTGCAAACAGGGCATATATACCGCCAATAGCACCCATGAGATTAATAATGGCATTGGCCTTACTTCTTAAGGGCTTAGGTGTGATATCCGGCATAAGCGCTACCGTTGGTGAACGATAGGAACCCATAGCTAATAGGACAATACCCAAAGCAATCAAATACAAGGGGAGACTTTCCATATCTGCTGCTTTCGGTAATAAGGTCATGGTAATAACTGCAGCAATTGTTCCAAGAATAATAAAAGGTGTACGTTTGCCTAAAGGTGTATTTGTCTTATCAGAAAGAGCCCCAAAGAACGGTAATAACAACAAAGCAAGGACATTATCCAAGGCCATCAAAATACCTGTTACCGTTTCTCCCAGTTTAAAAGTATTTTTTAACATTAAGGGTATAATATTGTCGTACATCTGCCAAAAAGCACAAATGGATAAAAACGCAAGTCCTACAAAGAATGTCCTCCTATAGTTTAGCTTCATACCTCCTCCATTCTGCCCGCTAATGCAAGCTGCCTCTTATTAAATTGTTTGCTACTATTCTAATAATTTACTACTATTCTAATTATTTGCTACTACTCTAATGATTTACTACTATTCTTATTATTTGCTACTATTTTTATAATTTACTACTATTCTTATGATTTACTACTATTTCTAATAATTTGTTACCTCCTTATTAACCGTTGTAAATACATATGCTCCTATCCCCACAGCAATGGTAAGGTTTAAGGAGTCCACATCCTGAGACTGAGGAATAAAGATACTGATTCCTAGCTCTTTATATGAATCAGGAAGCCCCGTCGCCTCATTTCCAAAAACCAGTGAATATAGTTCTGTTTTCGGACATTGTTCTAAGGTTAAGGTGTTCTCACCATCCAGCATAAAAGTAAAGATATCATGTTGGTTAAACTCTTGTCTGTATTCATCAAAGGACTGATACAAGTTAAAATTCAACTTAAATAATGCTCCCATTGATGATCTGATCGTCTTAGGATTATAGATATCAGCTCCTGGTAATATAATAGCAATATCATAGATTCCAAACCCTACAGCAGTACGTAGTATAGTCCCCAGGTTACCCATATTACTAGGATTCACCAAGACGATATGGGGCTTATGGGATGAAAGCTTCCCCCTATACTTATGGAAAATTCCTGCGACATAGCAGTTTTCTTTGTCACTCAACTTTGTAATTAATTTATTGTTAAACTCTAGAGGAATATTCGCCTCCCGACAAAGCCTTTGCAAATTCTCTACGTCGGTAAAGCTTGTATCTACCAATACCTTACCTACTTGTCCCGGCTTTGATTTAATCAGCTCATAGGTTGGAAATGCACCTAAGGTGTAGGAATAATCTCCATCCTTCTTATAAGGTTTTATCTGCTCTGTATGACTAGCTGTCATCCTGTCATTTTTCATTATTTCCCTCATTCCTGCGCATGTCTTTTGCGCATATAAAGTTTTTGCCGAGGATTACGCAGGCACAAACTTTGCGAGCGAAAGATTTTTCAAATCTTTCACTCTTTCCTCCATGACATCAGCTTAGAATATCCTTACTCTAAAGTAAACTGATGCTATAATAATTAAAGTCGTATCATAAGATACGACTTTATCATAATTATACTAAGATTAAATCAGAATGCAAATAGTTTATTTGCTCTTTTCCCCCATAAATGTTAAGGCCAACATCCCTGGCCCTGTATGAGTTCCGATAACCGGGCCGATTTTGGAGATAATGACTTCCTTTACTAAATTCCTATCTCGAATAAGTTGTTCAAGTTCCTGTGCTTGGGCAAGTTCATCGCCATGGGCAATAATAACTGTCTGGGTATCCAGTTCTTTTCCTTCCTCGGCTAGCTTATTCACAAGGAAATCAAGCTCGGCTTTAGATCCTCTAATTTTACTTACAACCGTAAGCTTTCCTAAATCATCGGTACTAAGAACAGGCCTGATCTTCAGAGCAGTTCCGACAAATGCTTCAATGGTATTAATTCTTCCACCACGTTTTAAATAAAATAAGTCTTTCACTGTAAACCAATGACGAGCAGATCTCTTATTCTCTTCCACCCATTCTCTTAGCTGATCAATATCTAAGCCCTTTTTCTTCTGCATTGCTGCATTCAACACCAAAAGTCCTTCTCCAATAGAAGCACATAAAGAATCAACACTATATATTTTTCTTTCAGGGAATTCTTCTACTAAGTCTCTAAGCACAATCTGAGACGTATTATAAGTTCCACTTAGGCCAGAGGAAAAGGATATGTAAATGAGATCCAGGCCTTGCTTTAATATATCTGTGAAGCAGTCAATGAACACAGCAGGAGTTATCTGGGTTGTATGTGAAACTGAACCATTTTTTAACTTACCGTAAAACTCCTCGATTGGCAACTCTCTTTCATCTGGATAATGGGTATACTCCACATCATCAACACTAACTCCCATTGGAAGTATCATAATCCCATATTCTTCGATGATACTTGCCGGTAAATCCAGTGTTGCATCACTAACAATAACATACTGACTCATTTAATAAACTCCTTCTAATTATCAATTTATTCAAGCGAACTAATAGCAATTTTATTTAGTATACCTATATAGATTTATCTACTTTTTCAAACTCATATTTCATTTTACTACGAAATCACCCCTATGTGCAAGCCACAATCCATGATAATTGTATTATTTATCAATGTTAATCCTTGGACATCATATTAGGTTGGCCAGAATCATCACAATTGGAATTGAAAATAGTGATAATATTGTCGTTAAAGCAAATATTTCCGAAGCATAAAGGTAATTCTTATTGTATCGTATGGAGAACAAATTTACTGTTACTGCTGTCGGACAGGCACATGCAAGGATTGAGGTAAGCAAGACTGTCCTTGGAATAGGTAAAAGACTAAATAAAAATAACATAACCATGGGTATAATAATTAATTTAAATAGAGCAATGTAATAAATTCTTATCTTAGTAAATAATTTTATAATATTTGTTTGGGCTATGGTAACCCCTGCTACTAACATAGCCATGGGTGTATTCATATCTGCTATATATGTAAATGTCTTGTTAACAATATCCGGTAACATAATTTTGCTTATAAAAAAGATAAATCCTATAACAGTAGCTAGGATAGCTGGAGATAACATTGCTTTTATTACAGATTTTTTATCATTTTTACCTGACATGGTTATTAAACCATGGGTCCATATGACCAGGTTAAATACTGTAATATAAGCTGTTAAGTAGAATACACCTTCACTTTGAAAGATTCCATTCACCAAAGGGATACCCATAAAACCGCAATTAGAATAAATAATAGCAAAACGCTCAATGGCTAAATCCTCTTTATTCTTCTTGCTTCTTATTACTATCTTGGATAAAAAAATACTTAACAAATGAGTAGCAAAGGCTAATATAATTGATACCAACAGACCGGATAATAAAGAAGTATCAAACTCACGCTGATAGGCAAGAAAAATCACTAAGGGATTAATAAGAAGTAATACCAGTTCCGATAATTTTTTATTCATATTCTGGTCAATCAACTTGACCTTATAACATAAAATTCCCACCACTATAATTAAAAACATAATAATAATTTGGTTAAATGCTGTAACTGCAAGTGACATAATCTACCCACTTTCCTTTCATGTAAACACTCCTGTTGTTATTGGAAGTCACCTATTAAGAAGTATTATCTTAAGACTTAAATTCATTACAAATAGTATTTATAACTACAATTATCTATTATGCACTTTTTTATTGATTTGTACAAGTAAAAATAGTATTATGTATGTTGTGCCACTGTTCATAATCAATTATTCTTGATACTTACATACTCAAAAGTATTGTCTTTTGATGGAATGATGTATTAGCATAGGCTTATTATTGTATATCATGGCTTTGTCCTTCTTTTTATCATATTACGATGGAATTGCCAGTATACTAAATAAAAAGGAGGCTAATATGGGTCTTATCACACTTATTTTTCTTGCTCTAGGATTAACTGCCGATGCCTTTGCTGTCTCAGTATCGAATGGAATGTGTTATTGTAATGTTACGAAAAAAAACGCTATTAAGACCGGTTTAATCTTCGGTTTTTTTCAGGCTCTCATGCCCATGTCAGGCTATTATCTAGGGAAATCTTTTTCCTCTGTAGTTCAGCGTTATCAGCATTGGATTGCCTTAATACTCCTAAGCATTATCGGAATTAATATGCTGGTTGAAGCATATAAGGATAGGAATAATACAGATACCTCCCATTGTTCTGATAGTACTTTTACTGTTAAAAAATTATTGGTACAAGGTGTTGCTACCAGCATTGATGCTCTGGCAGCCGGTGTTAGTTTTGCTGTCCTGGATATTAATATTTTTACTGCTTCCATCCTAATTGGCTGCATCACCTTATGCTGCTGTATCGTCGGTGTATATATTGGTAGAATCTTTGGAGCCTTACTGGGCTTAAGGGCAAGATTTCTAGGAGGCTTCATTTTGATATTTATTGGTCTGAAAATCTTTATTGAAAATTTATGATTTTGCTTTTTAATAACCGATTAAGTTATGTCGGTCTGTGAATAATAAGTAGAGATTTAAATTTTAATGAGAATGGGAGGAAAGCAAGTGAATTACAAGGATTGTTTTAATACACTTCCGCAATTGGAAACCAAACGTCTTTTATTACGCCAAATAACACAAAGCCCCAAAGACGGAAGCGATAGTCTGGAATTCATTAATGATTTTAGTGTATATCGTTATTGGGGTGTCTATGATGAATCAAAGGATATGGATGGACGTCATCGCCCAAAGAAAAAATCTAGTCTGGATTACCATTATAAAACTACTATGAAGGAATACAAAGCAGGGCGAGAACTCACATGGCTGATGGAATTAAAAGAAACACAAAAAGTCATTGGCGAAATTGTTTTATATGATTTTCGCTTACAAAAGCAAGCAGACATTGGTTATCGCATCAATCAAAACTACTGGGGACAAGGATTTGCGCCGGAAGCCGGAGAAGCTATGCTAAAGATTGCCTTCGAAGGATTAGATTTAAGCCGCTTGCAAATAAGGTGTTTTGCCAACAATCCAGGTTCAATAAGAGTTGCCCAAAAACTAGGGTTTCGGGAGGAAGGTATGATAAAGCAGGGAGCTATCATTAACGTCATGACGGATTATTATATCTTTGGACTTCTAAAAGAAGAATATTTAAAAAATCCTATTAATGATAATCGTGTTATAATAAAAGGTAATTAACTTCCACGAAAGGAGACCATATGAATACACTCTATGTCTCGGATTTAGACGGGACTCTCCTCTATCCCAATGCAGAGCTATCTCATAAAACCATTACAACCTTGAACAAGCTTCTTGACCAAGGACTATTATTTACTGTGGCCACCGCAAGATCAATAGCATCCGCAAAAAATATTTTAAAAGATCTAAAGATTTCTCTGCCAATTGTTTTAATGAATGGAGTATGTATCTATGATCTAGCTATTGATGATTATATAAATATAGAATATCTTCCAAAGAAAAGTATCCCTTTACTTTTGAACATACTGAAGCAGAATAATATGACGGGCTTTGCCTATAGTATCAAGGACAGTGTAATGTCAACTTATTACGAGAATTTAAGTACCCAAGCCATGAAGGATTTTTACCAGGAACGAGTTAATCTCTATCAGAAGCCTTTCATACAAATAAATGATTTTGAAGCTATAGCCACAGAGCCCTTAATTTATTTTACTTTTCTAGATCAGAGGGAAAAGCTCGAACCATTATTTCATCTAATAGATAACCTCCCTGGTTTAAACTGTGTATTTTACAAAGATAATTATTCCCCCGATTTATGGTATCTGGAAACCTATAGCATGACCGCCTCAAAATATGATGCCCTTTTATATTTACGTAATTATCTTAAGCCTGATAAGATAGTCTCTTTTGGAGATAACCGTAACGACCTTCCCCTTTTCGAAGCCAGCGATGTAAAAATCGCTGTAGGAAATGCTGTAAAAGAGTTAAAGGACAAAGCTGATTTCATTATTGGAAGGAATGTTGAGGATGGAGTTGCCACATGGTTAGAACACCATGTATAGAAGCATGGTCAACTTTACTAATAGGCTATTGAACAAGAAAGTGTCAGCTTGCTGATACTTCGCCCGAGGGGATTTGCGAAGCAATATACTTCCTTGCTGCGAGGTGTGTATCCATAGGGTCGCGTTTTTATTCAATAGGACATAGTTAGTCTATTGAATAAAAAAGGTCTAGAAGGATATGAATACCCTTTTTAGACCTTGATTAACACCTCTATTACATCACAGTTTTGATAAACTAGTAATGAACATTATAAGGGATTTTTAAAACTTCTACGGCTTAACTCAGGATACCCTTCTAAATGAGCCGAATCATTAAATCTTTCTAGATAAAAGCAATCTAACTTCGGGTTATATACCAGTTGTGTTATACTTGTATTCTCTAAAGAGGTTGCATAGAGCAATCTCTTTGCCTGACTTCTACTAAATAACCCTGCTAAAAGTGCTCGTATTACACCGCCGTGGGTTACTACCACTATATTTTTCTTACCACTTTGAGCAATCTCCCTGATGATTGGCATTGCGCGTTCATATACGTCCGTTCCAGTTTCACCACCTGGATAGGGAATATCTTCAACAAATTTTAATTGCTCTGCTAAAACATCACCATAATGCTCATGGTTATATTCATCACTCTTACCCTCCATTAAACCGAAGGATATTTCCTTAATATCTTCACGAATTTTAATGGGCAGCAATTGTGCTTTATTGATAATTTCTGCCGTCTGCCTAGCTCTTATGAGATTGCTGGCATATAAAGCATCAATTTCATAATTCTGAAACCGATCACGTAAAAGTTCTGCCTGCTTTATTCCCTCAACAGAAAGGTCTACATCCACGTTACACAAATCACTACATTGCCTTCCATGTCGAATGAGATAAATATTTACCATGATGTCTTCCCACCTTATCTATTGTGTTGATTTACCTAGCACATTGTACAATCATAAACCTTCTTTGTCAACATCCTGCTTTTTCCTGTGTTTGTTTTAATTCGAGGATATGATGAAATACCTTCATAATCCTATGATAGCTCTCTTCCTCCATGAGTTCTGCCTCATAGGCATACTCTACCATAAAACAGGTATAAGCAACAAACCTAAAATGATTAAATAAGAGGTCAAATCTCTCTGTATCATAATATTTCTTTATAATATTCCAATTATAATCACTAATTTCACTAATTACCTGGACAGGTTGTCCCCTTAGCAGTTCTCTCATTTCATCAATTTTATTCTCTACAAATAATCCCTTTAAATCCCCATCTATTTGCCCTAATTCTTCATTCATATGCCTAATGCTCCTTTTATGTTAGAGGTTATATCAGTAACCCTATTATCTGTGCAGTCATTTCATTACATTCTATCATGGCTCTTCGGTATAATACAAGTCTAAAACATCACTCTACCTGATTTTGATAAGTTATTTACCCATTTTAATCCAGTATTATATGTATCATCTTCAAAAAACCGGAATATGATAATAATAGTAAAAATAGAAAGGGAGTGTCTCTTTGCCTATTAAAATATTTATAGACCAAGGTCACAATCCTGTAGGCAGCCCTAATGCCGGTGCTGTCGCTAATGGACTTAATGAATCGGATATTAATTATCAAGTGGGGGTTTATCTTGCAGATCTGTTAAATAGTGATCCAAGATTTGAAGCCCGGCTATCCAGACCAACTCCAACCACTGTACTTGGAACAAGTAATGCAACCAGTCTTGCTGAAAGAGTGCGCTTAGCAAATGAATGGCCAGCAAATTATTTTTTAAGTATCCATTGCAACTCAAATCCAAATCCTGCTATCAACGGTACTGAAATCTATATATTTCAGCTAAATACTCAGGCCCAGTGGTTAGCAGAGCATATTATGACCGGAATCACTGAAGCAGTTGGCACCAATAATAACGGGATACGTGTAAGGCCATCCTTATTTGTTCTCAGAAGAGCACAGATGACATCTCTGTTAATCGAATTAGGATATCTCACGAACCTATCTGATGCAGAGAAGCTCCGTAATAATCAATATCAATTTGCATATGGTACCTTTGTAGGTATTAAAATGTATTTTGGATTTGCCTAGACGACAAGATAATGTTACAGTTCAGCCAAGCTCGATTTCCCTTACGCTACATCTAGCACAAGCATTCCAATTCTGTCACATGACTGAGCTGTAACAAAATAATGGATTAAATTTAAAATAGTGCTTTACAAATATAGCAATCTATGCTAAACTTAACAAGTATTTATATTGTCACGTATGATCTCACATATTTTCGTAAGTCATTACTGTTTAATGATTTACAAAAATATGTGATTTTTACTATACGGTATGGTTATTTTTAGATACCTACATTAGAATCAATAAAATACAATCATATTATAGGAGGTATCTTTCATGAACAAAGGTACAGTAAAGTGGTTTAACTCACAAAAAGGTTTTGGATTTATTACAAACGATAACGGTGGAGAAGATGTATTCGTACATTTCTCAGGCATTGCTTCCAATGGCTTCAAGAATTTAGAAGAAGGCCAAAAAGTAACCTTTGACTTAGAAAAAGGTCAGCGTGGTATGCAAGCAGTTAACGTTACTGTTGCATAAGATAACTTAAAATCTTTCTAGGTTCACTAAATGCTCCGCCTTATTGAAAACAGTTTGTATACCTCAAATTGTTTTCAGTAAGGCGGAGCATATTTTTATTTTATAGGAAAGTGCGTCCTATAAATAAAATTAGGATGCCCACGCAAGAGTATGGAAACATGTCGTATAAATGCGACTCTTTTACGGCACAAGAGTTTGCAAGGCAAACTCTTTGTTATTCAACAGGAATTTACGTCTCTTGAATTAAACGATCTGCGAGGATGCGGCTATTTATGATAGGGCTGGTTATTGATTATACGGAAAGCTCGATAGATTTGCTCCAAAAGTATCATTCTCATAAGCTGATGAGGAAAGGTCATTTTGGAAAAACTTAATTTATAATCAGCACGACTAAGAACTTCCCTGGAAAGTCCAAGGGAGCCTCCAATAATCAAGCTGATATGGCTGCGACCTGACACACCAAGACCCTCTATTTTGCTCGCCAATTCTTCAGATGAAAGCATGCTACCTTCGATTGCCAGTGCAATACAATAGGAATCCTCCTTTAATGCCTTAAGTATACGTTCGCCTTCTTTATTCTTAATTATATCTTCTAAAGCTTCACTTGCATTATCTGGAGTCTTCTCATCAGCTAGTTCAATTATTTCAAGGGTACAATATCTACCCAGACGTTTTATATATTCCTCCACCCCTTGAGCCAGATATTTTTCTTTTAATTTACCTACACATATCAGTGTTATTTTCATTTTTTTGTACTTCCTTTATGATCATCCCGGATATACTCATACAACACACCATTCTTAACAAGCTTAAGCTTCTCTCCTGTAAAACCCCGCTTGCGAAGTTCCTTTTGAAAATTATAAAGCATAAATCCGTGAAATACGATTAATATATTATCCTGAGACCAGTCAATCCGGTCCAAAAAAGCATTAATTCTTCTCTTCGTCTCTGTTCTGTTCTCTGGCTGACTCTTGGATTTAAAATACCAAGCCAGCCTACCGCAAATATGCCAAACCTCAAAGGGAAGTTTGATACGTTCTGAGTGAATAAAGGGTGCATTGTCCACTTCTCTTAACAACTTATCAATCATGACATTGCCACTATAAACCTCTTTCGCTGTGGTAACAGCTCTGGGCAAATCACTAGCGTAGCAGACATCCCATTCAATTTTGTACATTTCTACTTTCTTCTTAATCACCTTGGAGACTTCATATTTTTCAGACCATTCGCGAAATTCTTTCGAGGTCATCATTTTTTTATGGGGGCAATTCACTTTAAAATGTCGCACTAGTCCAATTCGCATTATCTTATTCCTATCTATGTATTTTGGTTTCAATCTTTTACACTATTTTTTGCTTTTAAATACCATATACATTATAGCTTTAAATACAAATCTTTTCAATAAAATACACAATAAAAACAATAATTACTAATACCATAACTATTAGGAACAGTGACATATTTGTGTACCAAAATGTTTACAAAATGTCTTTATTCTATCCACATTTTAATCATATATACCTTTTATACTAAATTTAAGAAAGTGATATATTCACTCTCCTCCTCCCTACATTATAAATATCAAAGAGGGTGTCACATGCTAATGCATCGGACACCTTCTTTCTATGTTTTATATTATTTCTATGTTTTTTATTTGTGTTTTTTCTTTCTAAATTCTAAAATATTTTTACTGATTTTTATATTATTTTTATAATATATTCACAAAGTAAACACACTTTCTTTGTATACTATGTATATAGACAGTGTTTAATCACTATCTACTCCCACCCTATTATACGTTAATGTTATATGGCTCCCCTGCTGTATAACAAAAAAGAGCCTATTATCAATATAATAGGTTCCTTTTTTTGTCCTAATCTTAAATCAATACCATGTATCTCACTTCTTACTCTAAAGTAATTATCTAAAATATGTATCTAAAGAAAAACTAATAATAAGAGCTCTATCAATTTTCTTTAATACATCCCGATCCAAGTGACATACTTTCTCTTTTAATCGTGATTTATCAATTGTTCTCACTTGTTCCAATAATATAACAGAATCTTTGACTATACCATATTTCTCTGCATCCAGTTCCACATGGGTGGGAAGCTTCGCTTTATTCATTTTAGATGTAATGGCCGCACAAATTATGGTAGGACTATGTTTATTACCTGTATCATTCTGAATTATCAGAACCGGCCTGACACCACCCTGTTCGGATCCGATCACTGGTCGCAAATCCGCATAGAATATATCTCCTCTTTTAATAACCACTTTATTCACACTCCAATATTCGGCTTAACCTTATTATTGCCAGTTTCTTCGTGTGTATTCCATAAAGTGTATATGTTTTATAAATCATTCATTTTTCTGTTTAGAATATACTCGGGGAATTCTTTTACCTACCGTACAAACAAGTTCATAAGGAAAGGAATGGGACCAACAGGCCAGTTCTTCTGCCAAGATATATGCTTCACCATCTTTTCCTAAAAGGGTCACTGTATCCCCTTCCTTTACATCTTCAATATCCGATATATCTACCATAAAATAATCCATGCAAATTCTTCCCAAAATAGGAGCATATTGCCCATGAATTAATACTTTGCCTGTATTTGATAAGTTTCTGGAATAGCCGTCTGCATAACCAACAGGGATGGTGGCTATTCTCCTTTTCTTATCCGTCACATAGGTTGCACCATAACTTATACCGACTCCTGCTTCTACCTCCTTGATATATACAACATGGGTCTTTAATTCCATTGCAGGGATCAAATGAATATTCTCATGATTTACTTCCTCAGAAGGATATATTCCATAAGTTGCAATGCCGCAGCGAACCATATTAAAATTAGCTTCAGGAAATTCTAATATACCAGCACTATTGGCAATGTGCTTGACTGGTATAAATATATGTTCTTGCTCTAATAAGTTATTAAATTCCATATATCGCTGCAATTGTAATAATGTACTTGTTTTGTCTGCTTCATCTGCACATGCAAAATGTGAAAACAAGCCTTCTATCTCAATATTATCAAGAGCTGCAATTTTTTTTATTGCTTCTACGCTTTCTTTTGTATCGGGAAATCCCAATCTGCTCATGCCCGTATCCAACTTAATATGAATCTTCCCTATCTTACCCTGGCGCTTTGCTTCTTCGGACAGAGCTTTGGCCATCTCATACTGAAATACTGTTTGAGCTACGTCATGGGCTACAACTAAGTGGTATTGTTCCTTTGGAGTATACCCCAGAATCAGCATAGGCTTTGTGATACCTGCCTCCCTAAGTTCTACTGCCTCCTCAATGATAGCCACTCCATATGTATCAATTAATTCACTATCTCCTATTGCCTTTGCAAGGGGTATAGCACCATGACCATAAGCATCCGCTTTAATAATAGCCATAATTTTAGTATTTGAATTTATTGTTTTTCTTATTTCAAGAAGATTATGTCTGATTGCACTTAAATCTACATTTGCCTGCACTCTATAATAGCCACTGCTTCCTTGTGTCTTTACATTCTCATTCATATTACTTCGCTAGCCTTTCCCCAAGTTTGTTATATCACTACAAACTATTCTTATTAAAATATCTCTGATAGCAGCACTTCTTCAATTGAATCAATAATATCTCCAGCCATCATGGAATATTTTCCACACCTTAAGGCTGCATAATCCCCTGATAAACCGTGGATATATACTGCTAGGCAAGTAGCCTCATAAGGCTCCATTCCCTGTGCTATTAGTGCTCCAATTATACCCGTCAGGATATCACCACTACCCCCGGTTGCCATTCCATTATTGCCAGACACATTAATATATCGTTTGGCAGATTGAGTAACCAGGGTACGAGCATCTTTAATTGCATATATCAAATTATTATTATAAGAACATTGATTAGCTGTGTCAACCAGATTATTGACAATATCAGAAATTGGAATCTGAATAAGGCGAGATAATTCCAATAGATGAGGTGTCACAATCATCTGCACCTTCGTAAGCTCCTTCAGGCATTCCACTCTTTTATGAATTCTCTCATATCCTATCTCAGTAAAAGGGATTGCTAAATTTTGGTCTGTTTGTGTTTTATTTTCATTCTCCTTTGACAGCTTATTATCTAATAACTTTGAAAGCAGGGTGATTGCATCAGCATCAACAATAATGGGAACCTTCCCATGCTTTAGTACAGTTTCTAGTAATATATTCGCAGTATCTGACTGACCTAGTCCCGGACCTATTACAATCACACTAGCCCAAGAAAGCTCAGTAATTATTTTACTTTGAAATTCTTCTCTTGCTATTTTCTCTCCATCATAAGCACCAAATAAGGCCTCTGGCAAAGAGGTCTGTAGAATTAATCGATTTTCATTTGAGGTTAATACCTTAACCAGACCTGCTCCCGTACGGTATGCAGCCTTCGCAGACAGGTAAGCAGCACCACTCATACCTTTACTACCTGCAATGATTAATACTTTTCCATATGACCCCTTATTACTGTAATTATCTCTGTAAGGCAGCCTTTTTATGTCTTCCTTTTCATAATAAAATGTATTTGGGTCAGCCTCTATTCGTGCAGCTTCAGGAAAGCCTATATCTGCTACGGTTATTTCTCCTCCATAGTCTGCACCAGGATAAAATAATAGTCCTTGTTTTTGAAAGCCAAAGGTTATGGTGTTGTCTGCTTTGACTGCGACATTCATTATTTTACCCGTATCTGCAGATATCCCAGAAGGTATATCTACAGAATAAACTCTGCAGTCTAACTTATTTATTTCATTAATTACCTCCTCATAGGGGCTGGTAACTGACCTGGATAGACCCACTCCAAATATAGCATCAATTATAATATTATATTCACATAGCTTGTTGCAGTTATCAAACTTAATACCCAAATTCTTTGCAATCTCAAGTTGCATCTTCATCCCAACAGAAGCTTTTTCTTCCTCTCCTATAAAAAGAATAGCAACATGATAGCCCTGTAAAAACAGAATTCTACCTGCTGCAACACCATCTCCACCATTATTCCCCTGACCGCAGACCACTATAATACGATCGGTTTTAACAAGCTTTCTTTTCATAACAGCGACTACTTCATATGCAGCCCGTTCCATCAATACAACTTCAGGAATTTTAACAACTTTAATACTATATTCATCAATTTCTTTAATTTCTCTGGAATTAACAGCATACTTCATTCTCCGGTCTCCCCTATAACAAATGCATTTGATAACTCTTTAGTATTGGTAATTGTCACATGAATAATCCTTGTCCCTTGTTCTTTTGCCAATTTTGCTGCTTTGCCATAGAGATTAACATAAGGCTTTCCCAAAGAATTACGAAGTACTTCTATATCAATGGGTGCAAATCCCAAAAAACCTGTACCCAACATCTTTGCTACCGCTTCTTTTACTGAAAAATTATCCGCTGCCTTCTTCTTATCTAATAGGATTAGCTCAATTTCCTTCTCAGTGAAATTACGTTTTAGAAAGGTCTCCTTCTCACAAGCCTTAACTACTCTGTCTATTTCAATTAAGTCAACACCGATTCCAGTAATCATCCTACACCTATGCCTTTCATGTACTATCTTTGGTTTTATTGCTTATTATTTTCCTTGTCAAACAGCTCCATAAGCTCGCCACCAAGTATATCATGCATATATGAGTATATTTTAGAATTTTTTGTTTCTAAATCCTGCTTTAGCAAAATCTTAACTTTTAATTCATCTCTGATTTTAGCAATCCATTCTGCTACTTCCTGCAGTTCTAATATATTATCTTCCAGATGTTCATAAAAACACTCGAAGCTCTGAATAAGAAGCTCTTCATTTAATTCCTTAATTCGGTAAGGGATATCAGCAAGTTCATCCATGGCAAGGTCTATTTTAACATTTAACTCGTTAATATACTGCTTATTCTTATCCAGCCTTTTTCCCTTTGCTTTTCCAACTGCATCTTCCCCTATATCCATGTTATCAACAATATCATTAAGTAAATTACTTTTTAGCTTCTTCATATCCTTAATATCATGAACCATTTTCCCTTGCTGCTTCAGAAGATTATTGATTTTATTTTCAAGGTCCTTTATCTCTGGCGTCTTATATTCCTCTACAAATAATTCATGCCAGCGATTATCAATGGTAAGGATGGGCAATTTCTTATTCTTCACAATTTTGCCAAAATCTACATTTTTTCTTTTTCTTCCCATATACTGCATCTCCCGGCCTATGAATGCCTAATCTAATCTTTTGTAAACTACAATCTTTGTGATCTCTAATCTTTTATAATCTCTAATCTTTTATAATCTCTAATCTTCGTTACCTGATATTCGGTAAGATAATTTCATAAGACTCTCAGCTAGATGTACATTTTCAACAGTTACATCCTTAGGAAGATTCAAATCCGTAGGAGCAAAATTCCAGATACCTCTTACGCCTAATTTCGCCAAATCAGCTGCAATCTGAGGTGCTTTTGTCTTAGGAACTGTAATCGCTGCAATATCTACTTTATTTGTCTTTATAAATTCTTCAAGCTCATCTCCTGATCTAACTGGAATTCCTCTGATTTGTGTACCAATTAGACTGGGGCTGATATCAAATATGCTTATAACATAAAATCCTCGTCGTTCAAAATCCACATAATTTGCTAAAGCTTGTCCTAAATTACCAGCACCTATGATAATAACATTGTATTTCGTATCAAGACCAAGAATCTTTCCTATCTCAGAATGAAGATATTCCACATTATAGCCATATCCTTGCTGTCCAAAGCCACCAAAATTGTTTAAATCCTGTCTAATCTGTGACGCTGTAACCTTCATCTTCTCGCTTAATTCCTTAGAAGATATACGAACTACATCCTTTTCCAGCAAGTCTCCAAGATAACGATAGTATCTGGGTAATCTATTAATAACTGCTTTCGAAATTTCTTTCTTATACAAAGCATTTCCTCCTTATCTATATCCACTATTACAATAATTATATTTTATTGTTAAGAATAAGTCAATGTTTTACACTATATACCAGTACTGAAAGGTAAACTTCTTTGGATTTGCCTAATCTCAGCCAAATCAGCAATTGTGGATATCTTTTTACTGATTTGCGTTTTTACAGGCTAGTTATCCACATCACATAGGTAGACTTCTTCT
>JAEZTQ010000016.1 GCA_023443625.1 Bacillota bacterium
CATATAAGGCAATCCCAAGGAGTTTATTATTATCAATACTTTCTATTCCGTAACCGGCTGCCTCTCTAATTCGTTCTCTCAAACCATTCACCCAACTATTCTTTACAAATACTTCAATATCTTCATATCCTTTACCTTGTATGAAAGATACTTTTATAGAGGTACCAAATAATTTGAATTTATCTGCTTCTACAATTTTATAATACATCTCAATGTTTCCTTGAATTGTAATTTCAAAGGAGATTCGCGGATAAGCTTTTAACTGTATATTTGTTTTTCGTGCCATAGATGGTGTAACTCCGTGCATGGTTTGAAATGCTCGAGTAAAAGAATTAGGTGAATTATGGCCGTATTTAAGTGCAAGTTCTATTATTTTTATATTACTGTTCTGAAGCTCATACGCAGCAAGCGTCATTCTTCTGCGTCGGATATATTCCGAGAGAGGTATATCTGTAATAAAGGAAAACATTCTTTGGAAATGAAATGAGGAACAACCTGCAATTCTTGAAATTTTCTCAAATCTAATCTCACAGGACAAATTATTCTCAATATAATTTATTGCGCCATTCATTTTATCAAGCCAATCCATAGTTAAAACCCCATTTCTTTTATAGTATAACAAAACAAAATAATTGTTTCTCCACTTTTCATGTTCAAAAATGTGTGATTTTTTTGGCGTTAATTTATTGTTTAAAATTATAATAAAATATTCTCACATATAAATATTAATCTTATTATATATCAAAAGCAAGATTATCTAATATTGGTGAAAATAGTGTATTCTCTACACTTGTATGATAGGCTTTATATTTGACATACTATAATTTGGAATCTATAATTTATATATCTTAAAGCTTACATACTGGGGAGGTATATCAATGGGAAATATCAAGATTGGAACATGTGTTAGAGGAAATGAGATTTTAACAGTATTACCTGATGTGATTAATGCTGGCTTTGAAACAATTGAATTATATTATAATGTCTCTCTTGAGGGTGCTGATTTTATCGAATTATCAAAGAGGACAAATGAAATTATTGGAGATTCTGGTTTATCAGTCTCTAGTATTGGTTTATATTGTAACCCATTACAATACGAAGAACAAAGAAAAGAACTTGAGTATTGCATCGAAAATGCACACTTATTTAACGCAAAGATAGTAGGTACCTTTGCAGGCGCACTTGAAGGCAAATCAGTAGATGATTCAATGCCGAGATTTAAAGAAGTATTTGGTGATTTGACAAGAAGAGCCGAATCAAGTGGAGTCAAAATTGGAATAGAGAATTGTCCAATGTACGGTTTTTGGTATCAAAACACATGTAACATAGGTTTTTGTCCAAAAGCGTGGGAAATGATGTTTGACGCAGTAGATAGTAGTTACTTAGGTCTAGAATGGGAACCTTCTCATCAATTAGAACAGTTTATTGACCCAATTGAACAATTGAAAACATGGATTCCAAAAATAGTACATGTTCATGGCAAGGATGCAAATATCGACTGGCAGTATATAAAAAAATATGGTTCATGGTTTGGTTCCGACTATAGTGTTCACCGTTTTCCAGGATTGGGGGATAGTAAGTGGGAAGAAATCATATCAATATTAAATCAAGGTGGTTATTGTGATGATATAGCAATCGAAGGCTTTCATGACCCTATTTATTGTGGTGATAGAGAATTAGAAGGACAGGTATTAGCATTAAACTATCTTAAAGATTGTCGTAAAAGAGCGAATAAATAAATGTGTGCAAGTATGTGTGCAGATAAATAACAGAAGTCGCAAACCTCCTATTTATCAGTGTTTGTGTGTACGGGGATTTGTTCGAATCCCGTCTCGCACTTAATGAAAAGAAAGTTCATCCGACTGGATGGATTTTCTTTTTATTATGTCCAAAACCAGATTCGTACTCTCACAAACTGAGACTTGGAAGAACATGAATCGAGGCTCACACGCTGAGTTTCTTGTTCTTCCTGTGACTTTGCGGAGTGTTCTTTACAGACAAAGACACTGTGATGACGTTGCGAGTTCGAATCCTTCGTTGTTTCGATTCGACTATTATTAATATTGTTCGGTTAATCAATTTATTAACTATGGTGCATTCAACACATTTTTTCCGACTTATCTTTTTCTGCAAGTACAGGTAGGAATTATATTCTTATTTCAAAAGAGATAGTAGTGTACACCATTTTAAGAGGTGTAGAATATACTCTTTGATGGTTTGTGTACCTGTACCACCGGAAATATTATTTATTTCCAAGTTTTTATAAGATATAATACAAATAAAACATACTTAGTATTTCTAATCAAATATTTTATATTTTTTCCAACCTTTTCACTGAATCAATACACTATATATATATGACAGTCAAAAAAACGAAAGCTTTCAAAAGAGGTAACCTAATGGATAAGATTAATGCAGACAAAATGATTGAAAAAAGTCACACAATGTTTTATGGCTTTGCACTTTCTAAGACATATACCATTGGTGAAGCGGAGGAACTTGCAGCAAGAATAGTACTTGAAGCATATGTTACTCTTCTTAAAGTAGATGATATAAGCAACTGGGATGGTTACTTATATCGTATTGCAAACGGTGTATACTCAAGATATGTAAAAGAAATTAAGCGTAACAGTAATTTTACAATTAATGATATGGAGATTACATCGGATGTGGATTTTACGAAAGAGATAATGCAAAGCGAAGATTATAAACTTATTAGACGTGAAATTTCGTGGCTTAGTAAAATCCAAAGAGAAGTTATCTATATGCATTATTATGAGAGCAAAAAGATTTCTTACATAAGCCATGCTTTAAATCTTCCTGAAGGGACTGTCAAATGGCATCTGCATGATGCTAAAAAACTCATGAAAGAAGGAATGGAAAGAATGAGAAATAGTGGTGAATTAGGAATAAAACCTATAACTTTTTGTAATATGGGTCATAGTGGTTGTGCTGGTGATAAGGGAGACACTTCCGATTTCTTAAACACTAAATTACGTCAGAATATTGCATATTCAGCATATTTTGATGCTAAAACAGTAGCCGAGATTGCTACAGAATTAGGTGTTTCTCCTGTATTTATTGAAGATGAGGTAGACATTCTTGAAGAATATGGTTTCCTTGACAAAATCAGTGGAAATAAATATTTAACTAATATTAAAATTGATAATATACCCCAGATGGCCTATGCTGAAATAACGAATATCCAAAAAGATATATCAAAGATTATCTGTGATGAATATGTACCATTACTAGAAAGTGAATTTGTTGATTATAAGAAACTCGGTATTTATATACCAGAAAATGATTTAGGATATTTACTATGGTCATTGATACCTATGTCATTAGGGGGACAATTCTGGGATAAAGCTTTCAGCGATTCATACTTATTGGAAGGCACTCACTATCGTGTCAAGAGAAAAGATGGTGGAGATTATATTGCTTACGCATCAGTAGCTGATAATGAGAAAGACATGAATATCAACAAGCACTACATCTCCTGTGGAGATATGACAAGAGGCTCTATTCAGTATCCGGTTGCTTCCTGGCAGTTGAGTTCTGATTTTGACTTACGTGAATTTGGATGGCGTGATAATTTAACTACCGATTTTGAATCATTTTACTTATTTATGACTGGCAAAATGGATAAAAATGAGGCAACCCTAGATAAATTTCGTAGACTTTACGATAGAGGTTTAGTAATAAATAAAAATGGAAAAGATGAAATCAATGTTGTTGTGGCCAAAGTTCGTAAAGATGATAATAATAAGGTGAATGGATGGAGTAATGATTTATTTTCATTATTACCGGCTTATCCGGACAAAATGATACTCAGAGTAAAAGAAAAAACTCACTTAATTTACGAAATAGAAAAGAAGTATTATCCGAAACATATGCATAAACTGGTAGAATACTACTCAAATCTTTATATCAATAAAATTATGGTTCTGGATGAGCTGGTTGAAAAAGGAGTCCTTAAACCATTAACAGAATTTCAAAAGAAAGGCGTCATGACAGTAGTTTTTAGCGATACATTACCAAATTAATTGCAAAAAAACATGTGACTATTATGTGCATATTAAACAGACGTGGATGAAACCCCTCTCTTTTCAGTATTTTCGAAGTAGGATTATGGTTCGAATCCCGTCTCGCACTTAGTGAAAAGCAGGTTCATCCGACAGGATGGACTTTCTTTTTATTCTGTCGAAACCAGATTCGTACTCTCACAAACTGTCCCGTATTCTCGGTTTCATACAGACGATTGAACAAGCTTTTGGTAAATTTAGTATACTTATTTTTAAAAATATGATATTATATTTTTTGAAATAAAAGAGTTCGCTGATTAGAGATTGAGAACTACAGATTATTAATATTGAACAATATTACTTTATGGGAGAAACAAATGAAAAAGAATATTAAATTTATTATATTAATAATGATAACATTTATGTTAGTATCAGCTTCTGCTTGTAATAAAGCTCCTAGCAACATAAATGACAGTAGTTCAACCCATTCTTCTAACAATATAAAAGAAAGTATTTCAACTTCTGCTCCAAAAAACATAAACGGGAGCACTTCAACTCCCACCCCTAACAACATAAATGAGAGCACTCCATCTCCCACTCCACTAAATTCGTATCAGAAGTATATGGGGTCTTGGGATACTGGCTTTATCGATGGAGAAGACTTAACAATATGGGAAACTAATAATACTTATAAATTATTAATTGGATTTTTTAGAATAACAACTATAAACGCAACTGCAGAAATAGATAGTAATAATAAATTAAAATTTTCAACTACTGATGGATCAACCATAAACGGAACACTTGAGTTTAATGAAAATAGTATTTTAGTTACAATTGATGAATCAGATTTTGAATATATAGAAGCAGGAACCACCGTTGATTTTACTAATCAAATCTCACGAGATAACCCATCTGAAACGACAAATTCCACAATAAAATGTGATAACCAATTATGTACTGCTGATGAAAACGTACTGTTTAGCTTTAAAGTGGAAAATTCCCAGAAAGTATTATCCATATGTGAAGCGAAAAATAAGAGTTACATTGTATATCGCTATGGTACAATGGATAATATTGAACTCGAATACCCCGAAGACAGAACTCCTTGTAGTGGATTTTCTTATTATTATAATGATGATGATACACCTCCTAGTGTTCCGACAAAATATTTATTTTTTAAAAATAGAGGGTATTCCTATGCTATTTCTGAATACAATTCAAGTATGTCAAAAAGTCAGTTAGAAGCCGATATATCCATCACTGATTTATCAACAGATCAATTAGTTGAAATAATAAAAGCACAAAGTGGAAGTGTAATTGGTAACCTATCATCTTTAAAACGACTATCTGAATAATGCGAGGTGAATTTATTTCGCAATCTGAATAGAGAATTATACGAATTAATGCGCAAAAAAGCAGGTACCTTATCATAGATACCTGCTTATCTTTTATCTATACCTGCGCATTAGTTCGTGTAATTCCAGAGTACGAAACTGCGGATGCCAATAAACTATGGGGATTCAATTATCAAACTTTACTCAAAAACTATAATTTCGGAGCAAAAGGAATGCTTTAGCGATAAAGTTTTCTTCCAAAACTTCATTGAATAATATAAAATGGACATAGTTCCCCCTTTCCCCCATAATGATCTTATCGGGGCGTATTGAAAATATTCAGTTTATCTCATTGGTGGTGAGTAACACGGGTATCGAACCAGATGTTCACTGCGGCAACAGGGACATTGAAAGGCTTTCCTACCCAGTATTTTTTCAATCAATGAAATGGTGGAAACTTTGACTCTTTCTATGATGGGTGTGTTGGTTAGGTTTTTACAGATAATTAACTTCTTCGTCCGATTCCGGTTTCCTAACAATCCATAATGCCTTATTTTCATAAACCCGGCAGGAAGTATATGGACAAGAAACCGTCGGATAAATTCTTCGGCAGCAACGGTCATGACCTTCCATTTATTATGATCCTTATAATCACGCCATTTGAACGTAACACGGCCTTCTTCCAGCTTTAGAATACGGTTGTTGGAGATGGCAACCCGGTGTGTATATCGTCCCAGATATTCAACTACGGTTGCAGCTGTTTTGAATGGAGGTTTACAGTATACAATCCATTCCTTCTTATAATTCGGCGTTAGGAAGTTTTCGAATTCCTGAGGGTTTTCCAGATACATTAACTGACCGAAGAATTCCAATGCACCTGAATAGAAAGCCTGTTTTAGATAGTAAAGGAACTTCCCACGAAATTTTCTTGAAATAACTTTCACCGGTATAAAAAACTTCTTCCGGCTATTCACCCATCTGCTAAGTTTACTTAAACCTCCACCAGGAACAATGCAATGAATATGAGGATGGAACATGAGATTTTGCCCCCAGGTATGTAGGATGGAGGTAAACCCAATCTGTGCACCAAGATATTTTTTGTCCATTGCCAGTTCCTGTAACGTTTCTGATACAGCTTTAAAAAGGATAGAATAACATCTTCTTTGATTTTGAAGAATTACATTGTGCAGTGTATCAGGCACTGTCATTACAACATGAAAGTATCCTATATTTAATAGCTGTGTCTTCTGATTCTCAATCCATTGTTCTTTCGAAAGGGTCTGGCATTTAGGGCAATGCCTGTTCCTGCATGAGTTATAAGAAATCTGCATAAGCCCACAGTCCTCACAGACTGTTGCGTGCCCTCCAAGAGCAGAAGTCCGGCACTTTATTAAGGCGTTGACAGTTTTAAGTTTATGGGAGCTTAGGGGATGTTGTTCAAGATAAGTACCTATGTGTTGCGATAAGATATCCTGTACTTCAGGCATTTATTTCACCCCCGTAATGAAGGGTGGTCTTTTTGCCGTATCCACTTTCTGAGTCTGGCCCAATAAATCAAGGGGACTAATTAAGTCGCCTTCAAACTCTAAAAGATGGAGATAAAACGAAGTACTTTTAAGGTTGGTGTGACCAAGATGGTTCTTAATACGGAAGATATCCGTACCAGCCTGCAAAAGATGGGTTGCGAAATCATGCCGGAGTGTATGTACAGTGGCATGTTTTTTAATCCCTGCCTTTTTTAAATACTTTACAAAGAGTTTCTGTACAGCTCTAGGGCATATGGGATTGCCCAGCCTAGATAAAAAAAGATAGTTTTCAGGATGATTTGGTTTATATGCATGCCAGTATCTTGTTAAGATATCAAGATTTGACTTGGATAGAATGGTAAATCGGTCTTTCCTGCCTTTTCCCTGGCGAATTAAGATACGCATGGAGGATGCATAGATATCAGATGTTTTAAGATGGCACAATTCAGAGAGTCGTAATCCTCCACCATAGATCGTCATTAGAATTGCTCTGTCGCGGAGGTTATTTCCGCAAGCATTAAATAAAGCCTGTATATCTTCGACAGTCAAAAGATCCGGAAGTGAACGAACAATTTTTAATCTGGGTATAAGTTTGAAATTCAACCGCCGTTCCAGAGTAACCTCATAAATGAAACGTATAACCCCATTGTAATTATTAACAGTGGCTGCTGTTAGTTTTTTATCATCAAGCAGATACTTAAGAAAATCTCGAATATCGTGTTCGTTTAGGTCGACGATTTGTCGATCATCATAATATCGAGAAAAAACGTTGGCAAGAGTCAGATAATGATCAACAGTTGCAGGAGTAAATCCACGAAGACGGATGTCTTCTTCAAGTTTTAATAAAACTTCATCATTAGTCATAGAAATGACCTCCTTTAAATAAGATAAAACTTATTTTAAAGGTTTACCGTGTGTAAATAAAGTGATAAAATGTACAAAAGGAAAGATTTACCTAAAGCGAGAGAACCACTGCGCAAGCAGTTTAGTGCTATTTTACAACTACGAATGGTTGAGTATGGTCACAATTTGAATAGAGAATTATACGAAGTAATGTGCAAAAAAAAATCACCTAATATTAATAGGTGTCAGCTTATATCTTATCAATTAATGGCACATTATTTCGTGTAATTCCAGAGTACGAAACTGCGGTT
>JAEZTQ010000065.1 GCA_023443625.1 Bacillota bacterium
GATCAGCACAATCCGCTTGGCGAGCTGACCCATAAGAGACGTCTTTCTGCATTGGGTCCCGGCGGTCTGTCCCGTGACAGAGCCGGTTTCGAGGTCCGTGACGTTCATTATTCCCATTATGGAAGAATGTGTCCTGTTGAGACCCCCGAAGGTCCCAACATCGGTCTGATCAACTCTCTTGCTACTTATGCAAGAATTAATGAATATGGTTTTATTGAATCCCCGTACCGTATTATTGATAAAACGGATGTGGAGAATCCTCGCGTAACGGAAGACGTTATTTACATGACGGCAGATGAGGAAGACAACTATCATGTGGCGCAGGCTAACGAAGCGCTGGATGAAAAAGGCTATTTCGTAAGGAAGACGGTATCCGGACGTTATAAAGATGAAACATCCGAGTACCCTAAGGAAATGTACGAATATATGGACGTATCGCCTAAGATGGTATTTTCCGTGGCGACAGCACTCATTCCTTTCTTGGAAAATGACGATGCGAACCGTGCGCTGATGGGTTCCAACATGCAGCGTCAGGCCGTTCCTCTTTTGACGACAGAAGCTCCTGCCGTAGGTACAGGTATGGAACCGAAGGCTGCAGTTGACTCCGGCGTATGTGTGGTGGCGAGGAAGTCGGGTACGATTGATTATGTATCTTCGAGACTCATTAAGATGACTTATGATGATGGGGAAAGAGATGAATATCGTCTGACGAAGTTCTCAAGAAGTAACCAGTCGAACTGTTATAACCAGAAGCCTATCGTATTGAAAGGTAATCATGTGGAAAAGGGTCAGGTAATTGCAGACGGACCGTCCACAGCAGATGGTGAGCTTGCTCTTGGTAAGAATCCGTTGATCGGATTTATGACATGGGAAGGCTATAATTACGAGGATGCGGTTCTTTTGAGCGAAAGACTCGTACAGGAAGATGTTTACACTTCTGTTCATATAGAAGAATACGAAGCGGAAGCCCGCGATACCAAGTTAGGACCGGAAGAAATCACAAGAGACGTTCCGGGTGTGGGTGACGATGCGTTAAAAGATTTAGATGACAGAGGAATTATTAGAATAGGTGCAGAAGTTCGTGCCGGAGATATTCTCGTCGGTAAAGTAACTCCTAAGGGAGAGACAGAGCTTACAGCGGAAGAAAGACTGCTTCGCGCAATTTTCGGTGAAAAGGCGAGAGAAGTAAGGGATACTTCCTTGAAGGTACCTCACGGCGAGTATGGTATTGTTGTGGATGCGAAAGTATTTACAAGGGAAAATGGCGATGAGTTATCCCCTGGTGTTAATCAGGCGGTACGCATTTATATTGCGCAGAAAAGAAAGATTTCCGTAGGTGATAAGATGGCAGGACGTCACGGTAATAAGGGTGTCGTTTCTCGTGTGCTTCCGGTGGAAGATATGCCTTATCTGCCTAATGGGCGTCCTCTCGATATCGTACTGAATCCTCTCGGTGTGCCTTCTCGTATGAACATCGGACAGGTACTTGAGATTCACTTGTCTTTGGCAGCGAAGGCTCTTGGCTTCAACGTTGCTACGCCGGTATTCGACGGGGCAAACGAAATTGATATTATGGATACTCTCGACTTGGCTAACGACTATGTTAACCTGGAATGGGAAGATTTTGAGAAGAAATATCACGATGAATTGCTTCCGGAAGTGGTGGAATATTTATCCGAAAATAGAGATCACAGAGCTCTTTGGAAGGGCGTGCCTATTTCCAGAGATGGTAAGGTAAGGCTGCGTGATGGACGTACAGGAGAATATTTTGACAGTTCAGTAACAATTGGACACATGCATTATCTGAAGCTTCACCACTTGGTAGATGATAAGATTCACGCCCGCTCCACAGGCCCTTACTCATTAGTAACGCAACAGCCTCTCGGCGGTAAAGCACAGTTCGGTGGACAGAGATTCTGAGAGATGGAAGTATGGGCGTTGGAGGCATATGGTGCTTCTTATACGCTTCAGGAAATCTTAACTGTAAAATCTGACGACGTTGTAGGACGTGTAAAGACTTACGAAGCGATTATTAAAGGTGATAACATTCCTGAGCCGGGTATCCCGGAATCCTTCAAGGTACTTTTGAAGGAGTTACAGTCCCTTGGACTCGATGTCCGTGTACTTCGCGAAGATCAGAGTGAAGTGGAGATTATGGAGACCATCGACTTTGGTGACACAGATTACCGTTATGAGATAGAAGGAGATTCCAGAAATTACGATTATGAAAAGGAATCCTTCGGCGTTATGGGATATCAGAAGCAGGAGTTCGATGAAAATAGCGGAGAGCTCGTAAGTTCCGATGAAGAAGAGATAGAAGAAGACCTTGAGATAGAAGAAGTGGAAGAAGCGGAGTTTGCAGAGTCTTTTGGTGAGTAGATTCATTGCCGAATGACATCAATTATTACTAATGGGTAGGAAGCGCTCGCGAGTGAGGAATGCCCGTTAGTAATATAATATCTGGAAGGAGTACCAAGAATGGCAGAAGCAAAACAGGAAATGTATCAGCCGATGACGTTTGATGCGATTAAGATTGGTTTGGCATCACCGGATAAAATCAGAGAATGGTCAAGAGGAGAAGTGACGAAGCCGGAGACCATTAACTATAGAACCTTGAAACCTGAAAAAGAAGGTTTGTTCTGTGAGAAGATTTTCGGACCCAGCAAAGATTGGGAATGTCACTGCGGTAAATATAAGAAAATCAGATATAAGGGTGTTGTCTGCGATCGTTGTGGCGTAGAAGTGACAAAAGCCAGCGTGCGAAGAGAACGCATGGGACATATCGAACTGGCAGCGCCGGTATCCCATATCTGGTATTTTAAAGGAATTCCCAGTCGTATGGGTTTAATCCTCGATTTATCCCCCAGAGTTCTTGAAAAAGTATTGTATTTCGCTTCTTATATTGTAATCGATAGCGGGGACACTGATTTGGAATACAAACAAGTGTTGTCCGAAAGGGAATATCAGGATGCGAGAGAGACTTGGGGCAGTAGATTTCGTGTAGGAATGGGAGCTGAGGCGATTAAAGAATTGCTTCAGGCCATTGAGCTCGAGACAGAAGCTACAGAGTTAAAAGCTGGCTTAAAGGAATCTACCGGACAGAAAAGAGCAAGAATTATTAAAAGATTGGAAGTAGTGGAAGCGTTCAGAGAGTCCGGCAACAGACCGGAGTGGATGATTATGGATGCGGTTCCGGTAATTCCTCCGGATTTACGTCCTATGGTTCAGCTTGACGGCGGACGTTTCGCAACCTCTGACTTAAATGACTTATATAGAAGAATTATTAATAGAAACAATCGTCTTAAGAGACTTCTTGAACTCGGAGCTCCCGATATTATCGTGCGTAATGAGAAGAGAATGCTTCAGGAGGCGGTAGATGCTCTGATTGACAATGGCAGACGCGGACGTCCGGTAACAGGCCCCGGTAACAGAGCTTTGAAATCCTTGTCCGATATGTTAAAGGGTAAATCGGGACGCTTCCGTCAGAACTTGCTCGGAAAACGTGTTGACTACTCAGGACGGTCCGTTATCGTCGTAGGACCTGAACTTAAGATTTATCAGTGCGGTCTTCCGAAAGAGATGGCAATCGAGCTGTTTAAGCCTTTTGTTATGAAGGAATTGGTGGGAAGAGGCATTTCTCAGAACATCAAGAATGCGAAGAAACTTGTGGAAAGATTGGATGGTCAGGTTTGGGACGTTCTGGAAGAAGTAATCAAAGAGCATCCGGTTATGTTAAACCGTGCTCCTACTCTTCACAGACTGGGTATTCAGGCATTTGAGCCTATCCTCGTAGAAGGTAAGGCAATTAAGCTTCATCCTCTTGTATGTACTGCGTTTAACGCGGACTTCGACGGTGACCAGATGGCGGTACATCTTCCTCTTTCTGTAGAAGCACAGGCGGAATGTCGTTTCCTTCTGCTTTCGCCTAACAACCTCTTGAAACCTTCCGATGGCGGACCTGTTGCCGTTCCTTCTCAGGATATGGTGCTCGGTATTTACTACTTGACGCAGGAGAGAGCGGGTGTCACAGGAGAGGGCAAGTTTTATAAGAGTGTAAACGAAGCGATTCTCGCATATGAAAATGGATTCTGTACCTTACATTCAAGAATTCATGTAAAAGTATCCAAGAGAAATGAAAATGGTGAAGAAGTAAGCGGCTACGTAGAGTCCACCTTAGGACGCTTTCTGTTTAACGAAATCCTTCCTCAGGATCTTGGATTCGTAGATAGAACGTTAGCGGAGAACTTTTTAAAGCCGGAGATAGACTTCCATGTAGGCAAAAAGCAGTTAAAGCAGATCCTTGAAAA
>JAEZTQ010000076.1 GCA_023443625.1 Bacillota bacterium
CACATGATACCCCTTTTTGTAAAACCTTTCTGCGTACAATCCCGGTCCGCATCCAAGATCCAGTAACTTTGGATATTGTACAGGATTAGCAATACTCGCAATCCATTCAACCGACTTAGTAATAAAACTATGATTACGTGTTGCAGCATCCCACTCTGGATCAAGGTGAGCTTGCAGCATTCCTTTCGATATATGTTCGTCATCCCAGAATTTCGATGTACTTACTTCATAGATTTCTGGTTTGTTTGATACATATCCTAATAATTTTTCTAACATTTTGTTAGTCTCCTGTTATTGATGTATTCGTGATAACATGAATAAGATTTTTATTGTAGAAAATTCAAATATTGTTCTAGGTCATAAGCCCTCACAATACTGAAGCGATGAGAATGCATTTTAGATAAACCTATTGCATACACACTAACAGTACATTCCTTCCCTTTGGGTTAGTTTGTGCCGAGGATTACGCAGGCACAAACTTCTAAGTGTGAAAATCGCTTTTTATTTTCACACTCTTATGACACCCGAACCATATTTTATACAAAAAAAAGCTGTGGAATATTCCACAGCCTATTATTTCTTAGTATTGTAAGCGTGGAATATTAAATAAAAAATCATAATTTGGGTAAAGAAAATAAAACTGTCTTATAAACAGCTGTCTCTTCTTATTAAGTTATGATTTTATTTAACTTTTCCACGTTCTCACTTATATTACTGATTATGCAATATCAAGTGTGCCGGATAGCGTTCACCTCTTTTATTCATGTTGTCACAGGGTTAAATTACCATATTAAATTATTATTGTCAATCTATTAATTTAAGCAACTTATATTAGAAGGTTAACTATTCCATATCCTTTTTTACTATGTAAAATAATCCTTTATATCCACAAATTTAGTGGCAACTCTCTTCAGGTCAATGCTATAATACTCTTTGTTTGAATTATGTCAATGGAGACCTAAAAAGAACCAACCACAATACAAACCTGAACTGCAATTCCCTTTCCTCAAACTTGAGGCAAAAGCCAATTAAGCCCTTGACACCCCTCATTTTCATGTTATACTAAAGCAGTCACAAACGCCCTAAAAACAAGGTCCATGGGCTTATATAAACCGTGTGTTCGAGACCTTCCACACGTAAAACAAAACTAAAGGAGATTGAATAATGAATACGAGAAAGTCTATTTTTATTACGGAAGCTGCAGTAATAGCCGCAATTTATATTGTATTGGTTATTATCTTCAATTACAGTAGCTTCGGTCCCGTGCAGTTTCGTGTTGCCGAGGTACTTACGATTCTGCCCTATTTTACTCCAGCTGCAATCCCAGGTGTAACACTAGGATGCTTTCTAAGTGCAGTCCTAACCCCTGGAACTCCAGCCCTGGATATGATCTTTGGTTCCCTTACCACTCTGGTTGCCGCACTTATTTCATATGGACTAAGGCGATATAAGTTCTTAGTTCCCTTACCACCGATTATAGCTAACGCACTGGTAATTCCTTGGATCCTACGATTTTCCTACGGGGAAGCACAACCCATCTGGTTAATGACACTCTCTGTAGGCGCTGGCGAATTTGTCGCTGTCGGAGTTCTTGGAATGGTTTTACTCTTTGCCTTAGATAAGATAAAACCCTATGTCTTTCACTCCAATGGATAAGTAATTTTAGGTCAATAACAAATAGGATAAAAATATCATAGAATTAAGAAGCACTCCAGTGATATGCTCCTTGTTGTAGTAATAGTTCATTATTACTACCAAGACAAGAAGAGCCCACTGGGTGCTTTTTGAATTATTCAAAAATTGTTTACTTTATCCCTGGAGAATGTTAATATATTTTAGCAATGTAAATATAAAGTGATGTATATTATGAGGACAAAATGATGAATAAAAATGATTACGATGACAATGGACAACCCTGGATTGAGGTTCCCTCCTTTGTAAATAGAGGCAGTGAAGTAAATATTGTGTCCGGGAAACTTAAAAATACCATAGAGTTCGAAGATGAATATATCAGTGATGATTTGGTAAAAGAGGTGAATTCCTCCCTCGCACAGCAGCTATATGATTTTGATATCCCCGACGCTGCCACTAAGAAAGGAAATACAAGACAAATGAAGAAAAAGAAGAAAAAAGGTCCTGCTAAAATATTTAAGATACTGATTTTTACTTTACTTTCCCTTGGCGCTCTGGGATGTCTTCTGTTTTTTACTGACCCTGGTAATAAACTTATTTTGAAGCTTGCTTCGGATTATATCTACGGTAATTTCGACTATACCGGTGAAGATTCTAAGACCGCCAGTGGTGATAATAATCCCTCCGGTAAAAATGAAGTAACGGATAAGATTGTTAATATCCTGCTGGTCGGTATTGAAGAGATTAAAAATGCCCGAAATACAGATACTATGATAATTGCTACCATGAATACTGAAGATAATACCCTGAAACTGACTTCATTAATGAGAGACTTATATGTTGAAATCCCTGGCTATGACAATAATCGTTTAAATGCAGCCTATGCAAAGGGCGGAATTGAATTGCTCTACAAAACCATAGAAGTTAATTTTGATATTAAATTGAATGGATATTGTATGGTTAATTTTGAAGCCTTTGAAAAGATTGTTGACTTAGTAGGCGGTGTAGAGATTACATTAACAGAGAAGGAAGCAAAGTATTTAAACACTACCAATTACATATCTAAACCCCAATACAGGAAAGTAGTTGTCGGTAAACAGACCTTAAATGGTAATCAAGCCCTAGGTTACTGTAGAATCCGTAAAAGACCTACAGCAACAGAAAGAGATGACTATGGCAGAACCCAAAGACAGAGAATCGTTCTCTCCGCCATCTATAGTAAGGCAAAATCCAAAAATATAGTAGAACTGGTTGTTCTTATGAATAAGATTCTGACTACTATGGATATTGATACGGATATTACTAAGAAAGAATTTAACCGTTACCTTGAAGCCGCCATTGATTTAAAGGTGAAGGAACTGGATACCTTTAGAATTCCTACGGACAATAATGTAGAAAATGTCATTGTAGGAAAGAAAGATGTTATCCGTCCCAAGGATTGGGATCTAATGGTGAAAGACTTACATGATTTTATCTACGGAAACACTGAAGAAACCTCTAAGTAGAAAAGGCATAAATAGATAAGGCATATATGAAAAGACCATTGAGGAGTAATAATATTCTCCTCTATGGCCTTTTTTATTTGTCCCCAAGTCTTACTTCTAATGCACGAATTACCTCTTCCCTAGTCCTCCCCTCACAGCTTATATAATTGACTGCTTCCTGAATATCTCCTAGAGTGTGGGCATCAGAGTTGGTGATTATCTGACAATAATTTAGATATGGATTTTTTCTCTTTAACTCCTCCGTACGACTTTGATTCTTAATCTCCGCCACATGAAAATCTGCATCTGGAGGAATAAAGCCTAAGTTGGATAGAAGACTATTGGAGCTTTTATCTATATGAGCAGGTATATATATGCCTCCGTACTCCTCCATTAATTCCCCCAGCTGATCAAAGGATATGTCCGTTGCATTGATAAGGAGATAGGGCTCTATTCCAATGATATGATCATCTTCATCATAGATTTCCTGCTTGCCAAAGATAGTAGCATCATTGGGTATCTTCATAAGCTGGGATGATACATAGGCATCAAAGGCCATAGCCTGGGATAGGTTGGCAAAGAGACATAGGACATGGACCTCCTCCATGGTACATAGCTCCATCCCCGGCAGAGCTGTTATATTATACTGCTCTGCAAGCTTTAAGATTGCAGGGCAATTCTTACAAGAATTATGGTCTGTCACTGCTATTACATCCAGATTTTTTAAATAAGCCATTCCAACAATGTTGGAGGGAAGCATATCTTCATCCCCGCAGGGAGATAAACAGGAATGAATATGTAGATCATAGGATAGATTAAGCATTCAGCTGTTGGTACACCAACAAGGCCGCATCAAAAATCGGCAGCTCTGTTGCTAGAACTGTAATTTTTTGCTCCCTTGCCTTATTCAATGCTGGTTCGTCTAATTGACTTCCCTCCCCAAGGATGATACAGGATGCATCCGCCAAAGTTGCGACAGCCAGAGTATTGATATTCCCCATAACTGTAACCCAAGCGGCACCAGCCGGCATTCTCCCCATGGCAATACTAAGCAGATCACAACAGTAAGGTTGGGAAATCTCCCTCTGGATATCTTCTCCCTGATTCACGACCTTAAAGTCTCCTTTTGCAATCAACGCTTCTACTCTCATTTCTTTCTTCCTCCCAGTACCTTTTCTTATGGATTTTCCGCTCCTACTTTTATCTTATTATTGAGCTCTAAGCCTTATGGAATTATTTAAAACTATTATCTGCAGCTGTTTTTTCTTTTACTTTACCTCCAGTTACAAGTATTTATCCAGTCTGAAATATGTATCTTTACACCCTGTTAGGGGATTTATTTTTTAGTATCCAGTTTTGATAATTCATCAGAAAGCTTATGAATATAATCCCTAAGGATATGGATACAATCTTGCTCCTTGGCAGCTCCTCGGATAATATCCTCGGCCAATGCCTTACAGGTAGGGGCACCACAGGAACCACAATCCAGACTGGGAAATTTCTTGCATAGCTCATCTACACGAGACATATTTGCAATACTTTCCTTCATATTATTACCCAGCTTAAAGACTGGTTCATATTGTACTTCATTTTTCCAAAAGCTATCCGTATTAATTCCATTGGCTATATGGGAGCAGGCTATAGGTAGGTATTTTCTTAACCTAAGGAGCTTTACCTTGGCTAGGTAAGGATTTTCTACTGTCAAAACTCCACCTACACAGCCACCTGCACAGGCATTAAGTTCAATGAATTCCAGCTGATCAAACTTCTGATCCTCCAAATCCTCCAACACCTTAATTACATTCTCAATACCATCAGCAGCCAGGTAATTATCTGTCAATAAGCTTCCCGCCTCTCCTCCTGTACTGCCCCATCCAATACCAATTCTACCGGAGATACGCAGCTCCATGGTATCATCGATACTCTCTTTCATTAAAGGCAATAAGATTGGATATACCTCCTTAATTGCCAGAACCCCATCGATCTCACTATGGTCCAAGCCAATGGGTGATTTCACCGCAGTCATCTTGGCAGGACAGGGGGATATAAAAATAATCCCGATCTTCTCTCTTGGAAGACCTGTTTTTGCCATGGCTTTTTCTCTTGCCAGAGCTGCTGCCAGATCTACCGGAGCGTAAATCGGTAATAAATGAGCTATAAGATTAGGGAATCGTACTTGTATTAGTCTTACTACAGAGGGACAGGCTGTACTGATAACGGGCCATTTTTCCTTATGATCCGCTACATATTTTCTTGCTATTTCGGAAACAAGCTCAGCTGCTCCGCTTACTTCAAATACGTCATCAAAGCCCATCTTAATAAGAGCCGTAAGAACAATATTAATGTCTTCTAGATGATTAAACTGACCATAAAGAGAAGGAGCAGGCAAAGCTACGGTATATTCGAATTTTTTCATTATTTCTGGCGAATCAATCGTAGCCTCTTTTGCATGGTGGGGGCAAATACGAATACATTCACCACAATCTATACAAAATTCCTTGGTTATAACAGCTTTGCCATTCCTAACTCGAATTGCCTGCGTAGGACAACGCTTGATACAATTTATGCAACCCATGCATAAATCTTCCTTCAAACGAACCGAAGTAAAAAATTTCCCCATTATAGTCTCCATTCTGCTTAAAGCACTGTGAATTGGGCATTATCTCACACAGCTGTGAAGATGCTTTTTCTTTACACTTTCCCCATATGTACCGTTAAGCTTATTCCTTTGTCGTAAGTACAGTTATACTTATTCCTTCATCATAATTTTCATGGTAACCGTTGTTCCAACTCCCAAAGTACTTTCTATCTTGAATTCATCAGAATACTTCTTCATATTTGGGAGGCCCATACCTGCTCCAAATCCAAGAGAACGAATATTATCCGGTGCAGTAGAATACCCTGCTTGCATGGCCAAGTCTATATTTTCAATACCTGGCCCATGATCTCTTAATATGAGTTCTATTTCTTCCGTGGAAATTGTAACATCTATCTTCCCACCAGAAGCATGAATCACCATATTGATTTCCCCTTCGTACATGGCAATGGATACCTTACGTACAGTCTCCGGGTTAACCCCCATTTTCTTTAACATACTTTTTACATTACTGGAAGCTTCCCCAGCTCTGGTAAAATCATCTGCGGGTACTTCATAGGTTATTGCAATAGTATCACTCACGATAATCCGGCCCTCCCCGCATACCATTCTCATAAAGCATGCCACAGGCAGAAAACATTCTATGACCTGTAGACAGAATGGCTATTTCTTTCTCTTTTGCCATTTGAATCATAGCTTCATCCGGTAATTTACCTCTCACAAAAACGATACAAATAATATCCATCATTTCACAGGTTCTGATGACCTGTAGATTACATAGACCAGTGAGTAATACAGACTGATCCTTCATAAAGGCCAAGACATCACTCATCATATCCGAACCGCAGGCAGTATGCACCTCTCTGTCCTTCCACTCATCACCGACAATATACTTTGCTCCTAATATCTTCTTGATTACATCGATAGTCATAATAATAACCATGCCTTTCCGTAACCTGCAAACTTTGGGCCGCAGGCACAAATTTGCCGATTGAAAAATCTATGATTTTTCAATCTAACTTCCATATCATATGTTAGCTACTAATTTATAGTTTGACTAAATACTTCAAAGGAACTAGTGGGAACCTTTTTTGCCATCACTAAGGCAGTTTGTGCATTTGCTAAAATCGTTTGATACTCCTGACTTCCCTTTTGTAGTGCAATTCCTATACTCCCACAGATATTATATTTAGTATGCTCGTATGCATATATCTTATCTATTATGTTGCATATTTGATCTGCTTTATCATATGCCATCTTATCGGAAGGTATATCCTTCATATATACAATAAAATCATTCACACCCAACCTGCCAATGATATCTGTGGTTCTAAATTCATTCTTTAATCTATCTCCGATTGTTGTTAAAATATTTTCTCCTGTAATACTTTTTCTAATTTCATTTAAATCCTTATAATTTCGTATCTCAATTAAGAATAAGGCAGAAAGACTTTTTTCATCCTGATTATTAAGGTCCTCTGTTATGAGCGCCTCTGCAAAACCTTTTGCATAGACATTGGTCAAGGAATCTAGTTGTGACGTCTTCGGCAGCTCATTCTCTTTTTCTATACGATTAAGGATGGATAATTTACCAACCACTTTAACAGGATTTCTATTTTCATCAAATATTATGGATGCATAACAGATATACCATATAGGAACACCCTCCTTAGAGATAAGTCTTAGCTTAAGGCGTACCTGTTTTCTTCCACCCATTACACTGTTAAACACGGAAATAACTGCTGGTAAATCCGCCGGATGTACTATTTTAGCTTTTTCTAATTTATTACGGAACCCTGTCATCCTTGAATCTTTACCAAACAATTCTCTAAAAAGTTCTGTAAAAGATAAGGTGTCCGTTGCTATCTCATAATCAAAATATAATTCTCTGGACAATTCCGTAATTTTATTATGATAATCATTGGTCTGTTCCAGTTTCTTATAATCAACCATTAGATTTGTAATATCCATTGCGATACAGGAATATACAGGTACTGTTCTGGTTCCGGAAAGATAAGTCTCCTCCGTTTTATTGCCTGCTATCATAACCCATTTAAAGCTGCCATCATGCTGCAAGGTACGAAATCTAATATTAATCATATTATTTTTCTTGTTCTTTTGGGCAGCTAGCTGTTGTGTAACATATATGATATCTGCTGAATACACCATTCGCAAAAGTGCCATTGGTGCATTCATATTAACCTTTTCTGATACATTTTTAATTAATGTATAAAAGGTATCCGTTGCATAAAGTATGGTTAGCATGTCATCAAAGGCTAACTTTGCTATTCCTCCTGGTGCTGTCATTAATAAATCTTTCATCTGCTTCTCGCTCATTTAGTTATGTCGGTCCCTTTCTATTGAGTATTAAACTCCATATTACACGTATATACGCTAAACTCAAGGTTTTTGCTATATAAGTAACATTGTACACTATGCTAATTATATAATAATTATTTATGAATTACAATCTACTTATGACAGGTTATTATAGTATGAATAGTATCTTTATTATTACTATTTCACCATATATTTTACCTTATTATGACATTGTAGTTGTTAATAATTTTTGTAGATTTTTTAACATACTTATGGTATAATGTCAATGTTTGTGGCGACACAGTTTAATTCAAGGAGGTTAAAAAATGGGATCGCAAAATAATACAGTACCCTTTGCAGGAA
>JAEZTQ010000101.1 GCA_023443625.1 Bacillota bacterium
CCAATAGTAAAGAGGCACCCCTATATAGAATAACATTTGAAAGAGTAACTTCCATCTATACTTTTTGAAAAAGTTATTTCCACCAACAGAAGGAGGAGGGGTGGAATTTAGTTTTTCAATCGACGAAATAAAGAAAATGTGTAAAAAGTTTAAAAAAGTGGTTGACATTACAGCAATGCTATTATATAATAATTCTTGCGTCACGGCTGGAACAAAAGTAAAACCTTGATAATACTTGGCATAAGACAAGTAAAGATTTTATAAGCTGCCATGTAGTGGCAAGCAGGAAACCAGATGGAAAAGACAATATTTGCTTTGTCTAGTCAATTCACATTATAATTCGGGGTGTGGCGCAGCTTGGCTAGCGCGCTTGATTTGGGATCAAGAGGTCGCAGGTTCGAATCCTGTCACCCCGACTGGTCAACATAAGTGGCCAATATAAATAGCAAATCGTAATCGCATTCACTAGAGAAAATTAATAGTAACAAATATGCGGGTGTAGTTCAATGGTAGAACACTAGCCTTCCAAGCTAGATACGTGGGTTCGATTCCCATCACCCGCTTGATATTTGGTTTTTAAGCAATAGAACCATATCATACACCATATGTGCTAGTAGCTCAGTTGGATAGAGCAATGGCCTTCTAAGCCATGTGTCGGGGGTTCGAATCCCTTCTGGCACATTTTTCATCTATGGATATGTGGATGAGACTTGTTTATGGTGGGTATAGCGCAGTTGGTTAGCGCGCCAGATTGTGGCTCTGGAGGCCAAGGGTTCGAATCCCTTTATCCACCCTATATTGTTTTTCTATATTGTTTTATTGGAAAAGTCTGTGAAGACTTTTCGTTTTCAATATAAGCTAAATAAGCAATATTGCCACTGTATAAGTAATAATGGGCTATCGCCAAGCGGTAAGGCACAGGACTTTGACTCCTGCAGTCGGTGGTTCGAATCCACCTAGCCCAGTTACCGGATAAGACATATCCGGTTTTGAAAAGTACATTCCGGTAACTGGGCTTGCCCAGATTGACGGAGGAAGTCTCCGGTAGATAAAAAGTATAACGGAAAACTGGGCTTGCCCAGCTTGACGGATAGATATATCCGGTTTTGAAAAGTACATTCCGGTAACTGGGCTTGCCCAGATTGACGGAGAAAGTCTCCGGTTGATATAATTTAAACGGAAAACTGGGCTTGCCCAGCTTGACGGAAGAAAACTTACTTCCAGTAAATAAAAAAAGCAGATATGAACATACTTTATTACATGGGATATTAGCTCAGTCGGTAGAGCACATGACTTTTAATCATGGTGTCCCGGGTTCGAATCCCGGATGTCTCACTTATCTATATAACAGATAAATTGGAAGATTAATTTATTTATCCTATATAGAAATATGCGGATGTGGCGGAACTGGCAGACGCGCTAGACTTAGGATCTAGTGGGAGACCGTGCAGGTTCAATTCCTGTCATCCGCAGTACTAAAAACACTTGAAAATACTACGTTTTCAGGTGTTTTTTATTTTATAGAAAACTGCGTCCTTTAACGAAGCATTATTAGAAAATGATTTAATTTTATGATCTGCGTATAATTCTACAGTAACTCAAGAAGGAAAATAGTGTTGTATCCCTTCCCTTGGAATGGTACAATGAATTTGTAATTTAAAGAAAGTATGCTGTTTCTCATCAATGAGATTGAATAAAAATGTCCACTTTTAATTTAAATCAGTAAGATGTAGATTATGAGGTGCAGGCAGTGCATGGTGTGTACACAAACTGTTGATCGGGATAGCGTGAGGAGCTTCTCTGAGTGGCAGTGCATGATAAAGGAATGGGATGATAGATGCTGAAAATAGTTGCGGTTGATGACGAGTTCCTTGTGATTGAGGGAATTAAGCTGTTAGTTGGGGAAATAAACGTTGAATGTGAGATCGTTGGATATGCCAACAACGGATTAGCAGCGTGGGAAATGATACAGGACAATAAGCCGGATGTGGTGATTACGGATATCAAAATGCCGGGAATGAACGGTCTGGAGTTGATCAAAAAATGTAGGGAAGAATATCCGAAAATGCTGGCGATAGTAATAAGCGGTTATCAGGAATTTGCCTACGCACAAAAAGCCATCGGGCTTGGGGTGGTCAGCTATGTTGATAAGCCGATTACACTTGAAAAGCTAGAGGGAGCACTACGGCTTGCAGAGGATATCTATTATAAAAATATACATAAAAAAACGGGCAATCCATATTTAACGCATAAATTCGATGAGCTCGTGAGGGCGCAGTGCGCTGGAAAATACGAAGAGATGGAAGTGGTCTACAATAGCATCAAGAAGCAGATGCACAGGGGCCACATGGATATAGAGGATTATAAACGCTATATGTATAACCTTGTCATGCTCGTTGTCGGCGTTTATTACGACAATGCGAGGACCAACGTGGTGGAAAAGCATTTTCCCTCCTACCGGAACCTATTTATTCTACAATCCCAGGATGAGGTGGATGAATATGCGGATTATATCATCCTGAATATCATTAATAAGCTTAATTTGGAAAATCAAGGGGTCGTCCATGGGAGTATCAAGGATCTCGTTCAATATATTCAGGAGCATTATCATGAGGATATCAGCTTGAATAAATTGGCCGAGCTTGTGAAAATGAGCCCGATTTATTTGAGTAGCCTTTTTAAGGAGGAGCTTGGTATCAGTTACGTAAAATACCTGACGGACCTTAGGTTGCAAAAGGCAAAAAAGTTTCTGGCGGAGGGCTATCTTGTGATAGAGACCAGCGAAATGGTCGGTTATCACAATTACCGGTATTTTTGCGATCTGTTTAAACGGCATACAGGTATGACGCCAAATGAATATAAAGGGACAATCAGAAAGGACCGGTAGGGTCAATGAAACAGAACTGGAATAAAAGAAGAAAGTTGAAATGGCAAATCCTGATTACCATCATCATCGTATCCTTTGTCTCGGTCACGGTATCGGTACTGACTGTTTACCGCATATCCCAAAAAACAGTTCAAAGCCAATATATCAAACTAGCAGAGGACAACCTAGCGGCCTTTGATATTGTAGTGGACAAGGATTTGGATACCTTAATCAGTACGATTAGAAATTATATGCTGGATGATACAATCATCAATGTAATTAATGCACCACCTAAAAAACGGAAGGGGCATTATTATGATTCCAAGAGCAGAACCGTGATTTTTAATCAGGTCAGTGAGATGTTCAACCAGTTGAATATGGTCGAGGGTGTTTTTTTGTTTGATAATTATGACCGTTATTATATGTATTTGAAAAATGGAAAGAATACGTCTCCCTATCTGACCTATTATCAGGAAGGTGCTGATATGGACAGCGACTGGTACAAGGCTGCAAAGGATACCCGGGGCAAGGAGATCTTCTGGAACGGGGATGTGCTTAACCCGGAGAACAAGGCCTGCTTTTCCATCATCAAAAAATTGAATGATACAACTGATTACCAGCAGACAGGGATCATGATTATCACAGTTAGAAAAACGTTTTTAAAGACAATTTACAGCGAGCTGAATACACGTAATATCGTCCTGCTTTTGGATGGGGCCGATAATTATCTCACGCAGATAGGTCATAACGACAATACGGATAATTTTTTTGAAGCCTATCAGAACAGGGATCAAAATGGGGATGCACAGGAGTATCTTTATCTTCAGCGGATCAATACAACGACGGGGTGGAAATTTATCACCGGTATCCAAAAAGATGAATTATATAAGGAGAATATGTATATCGTTTCCTACATCCGTATCCTGCTCTTAATCGTTGTCAGTGCGGTATTTCTTATTTCAATCCTCGTTACCAACAGTATATACAAGCCCCTAAGCAAGCTCGAGGAGGCAGTGGGGGAGATTAACGGCGGTAAACGGCAAATCGATACAGAATTCGACAATAGCGAAATCGGCACTATTGGGGAGACGATCAAGCGGGTCGTAAATAATAACCTCTATTTGGAAAAGCAGATTGTGGACGTCGAGCTAAGCAAGAAAAAGGCGCAATTTCTGCTTTTGCAGGCACAAATTAATCCCCATTACCTATATAATACGTTAAATTCCATCTATATTCTGGCACTGAAATACAAAACCCAGGATATTGCACAGATGGTGCTTTCCTTATCGGACATGTTTAAGCTTTCGCTAAATGAGGGAAAAGGCTACATACGCGTGTTGGATGAGATCACCTATGTGGAAAATTATATGCGTGTAATGAATTACCGTTTCCAGAATAGGTTCAAGGTCTATTTTGATATTGACGATGAAATCCTCGAATGCTATATAATGAAGTTTATGCTGCAACCCTTTGTTGAGAATTCGATTATACACGGCTTGGAGCAGAAGGTCGGAGACGGTAGCGTCATTATTTTGGGCCACCGCATTGGAGAGGATCTGGAATTTCAGATTATTGACGACGGCGTTGGCTTTGACGTAGAGTTAAAGAGGGAGTCAGGTTACGGGATCAGAAATGTAGCCGATCGGATTAGACTCATCTACGGTGAGGAATACAGTATAAAGATCGCAAGTACCATGGGGGAAGGCACGACGGTTGTTATTAAAATACCGGTCAGGGATTTGGAGTTTTATCAACAGAGCGAAGCTTAAAGATGGAACATTATATTGTACATAAAGGTGAAAACCTGAAATAATATGACAACTTGTAGGAAAAGACTCTCTACATAAATGATGGCAAATTGACTATAACACCCCATCTTAGACAGCTGTTAAAGTAAAGCTCTGTAACCTAGTTAAATCAAGAGGTTCAGAGCTTTCATTATGTTATTTTAAAGATAATAGGATGCCCGCCTTGCGGCAAGGAAGCACATTGCTTGTCTGTCAGGGATTTGAAAATTGATTATCAGAGTGAAGCTTAAGAATTTGAACATTTTATTGTTTTTACAGACATAGAGGTGAAAAAATCTGAAATTATATGACAAATTGTAGAAAAAGACTCTCTACAAAAATGATAGCAAATTAGGTATAACATAAGTATCAGGTTTTAAAAACTTGTAAAGCAGGTCATCACAATAAGGAGGGTAATATGAAAAAGAAATTATTAGCAGTACTTTTAAGTGTATCCATGGTTACAGTGATGTTGGCAGGTTGTAAAAAAAATACTGTTCAAGAAGAGAGCGCTGATCCGGCAACAGAGGAGGTTGCAAAAGATACAGCGAAGGATACAGCGGACACCCCTGCTTCCAGAACGATCAAGATACTGTCCATGTGGCCGGAGGATGATGCGGCAACAACAGCAAACGGAAGTATCATCACAGCAATGTGCGAGCAGTACAAGGCAGAAGTAGATCCGAATTTTAAATGGGAATTCGAATATGTGGATTCTGACAACTTAAAGACCAAGGTGCAAACCCTTGCGGCATCTGACGATTTGCCGGACATGTTTGCGTATGACGCAGGAACGCCATTGGTTGATTTGATTGAAGCAGATCTTGTACTTGATGTGACAAAGGCGCTTACTGACGCAGGTGTTTATGATAAGCTTGACAAAGGTGCGACGACTTATTTGGCAGCGCTAACCGGAACAGACTCTATTTATGATCTTCCATTAGGGCTCAATATTGAAGGTTTTTGGTACAACAAGGCATTATTTGAGAAGGCAGGCATTACCGAAGCACCGTCGACTTGGGATGAAATGCTAACAGCAGCAGATAAGCTTTTGGCTGCTGGCATCCAGCCATTTGCAACAGGTGCAGGCGATTCATGGCCAGCAACGAGATTGATTCATGCTTATGCCATCCGTCTTATGGGCAAGGACTGCATGCAAAAGGCGGCAGACGGATCCATGGCTTATAACAGCGAGGGCTTTGTAGCAGCAGCACAGATGATTCAAGATATGAACCAAAAGGGCTATTTCGGTATCGGTGCGACGACGGTAGACCAGAACACGGCAGCTGACATGATATTGTCTGGTGAAGCAGCAATGATCTATAATGGAAGCTGGTATACCTCTTCCCTAAATGCGGATACAAACCCGGCAGGTGCGGACGGAATCGGTTTCTTTAACATCCCCATCGTAGATGGTGGAAAAGGAACAGGCACAGAATATGCCATGAACTGCGGAACGATTCTCTGCCTTAACAAGAAATCCTATGATGATACCATGGCTGGTTTCCTCAAATATTTCGTATCCAATGTCGGCGACTACTCTATGAACCAATTTGGTGCATTAAAGGGTTATGTAATCGAAAACTATCCAGCAGACATGAGCAACTATACAAAGCTTGTTGCGGATGAAATGAATAAGGTAACAGGAACGGCAAACTGGTTCGAGGCATTGATGAACGGAATGCTTTCCACGATCTCACAGGATAATGTACAGTCTTTAATGAATGGGGATATGACGGCACAGGAATATTGCGATGCCATGCAGGAATGCTATGAAACAACAAAATAAACGAAGCAGCTGATAAAGGTGTAAGCAAAAATGAGGCAGGCAGGGTGTTTTCTGCACTGCCTCATTTTGTTAAAGCTGGCATGAAGCTGCGGTAGAGAGGTGGACAGGTTTGAAAAAGGTCTTAGGAAATAAAAAAGTAGTTGGGATCTATGTGATTCCAGGACTGATTCTGTATACATGCTTTTTAATTATTCCAGTCATATGGTCGTTTTACTATACGTTATTTGATGGTTCGCCGGGGATCAAATGGAAATTCTGCGGTCTTGACAATTATTTAAGGTTATTTTCCGACAAGCAGTTCTTTCGGTCGCTGACTGTCAACTTTAAATATATTGCGATCGTCATGACGGGACAGATCCTGTTGGGTCTAGCGATGGCACTGATGTTTCATTTCTGGCTGAGACACTTCAAATCTTTAGTGCGGACCATCGTATTCTTTCCGGTTGTATTGCCCGTTGTTGCGGTAGCGCAGCTATTTACGAAAATTTATGAGGTACAGCCGCATTTCGGGTTGCTAAACAGCATTCTGGCTAATATCGGCCTGGAACAGCATGTACAGGCATGGCTTGGACAGAAGAGCACGTCACTGGGATCCCTGAGTGCCATGGATATCTGGACCTCCATCGGCTTTTATGCCATTATTTTTTACGGTGCGCTCATTGATATTTCTCAGGATGTCATCGAAGCAGCGCGTATCGACGGTGCGAAATCCTTCCAGCTACTAAGATACATCCTGCTTCCGCTTATCAAACCAATCATGACTGTATGTCTCGTATTCAGCTTTACCGGTACGGTGAAAATGTTTGATTCCGCACTTGCTTTGACGGGTGGCGGACCCAGCGGTGCGACGAAATCCCTTTCCCTGTATATGTATGAGGTTGCCTTCACCTATAGCAAGGTCGGATATGCCAGCATTGTTGCAATCGTTGTCTTTTTGATCTGTGTGGCTGGCTCTTTTGTGATTAAAAAATTTGACAGGGATGTTACCGCTTAGGAGGAAGCCTTATGAATACAAAGATATCATTAAAAGCAAAAAAGAAAACCAAACGATTTTTCATTACGCTCCTCATTTTATGCGTGGTGTTCATTGATATTTATCCATTGTTCTGGATGATCACTGCCTCATTAAAAAAGCCATCGGAATTCGTTACGAAAGCAGCCTATTCGCTGAACGACGGATTTTATATCCAAAACTATATTGATGCGTGGACAAAAGGTAACATGTCGCTTTTCTTCAAAAACAGTCTGATAAACACCTGCGTTTCGATTTTCTTTATCACGGCCTTCTCGGTGATGATGTCCTTTGCACTTGTTAAAATGGACTGGAAGTTGAAAAAGGTGGTTGATCAATATGTTGCCTTTGGGATTATGGTCCCTTTTACGACAGCGATGATCCCATTATTTCAGATTTTCAGCAAAATGAATTTGATCAATACGCGGACTTGCCTCATTTTGATCTATGTGTCGACCTCGATCTCATTCTCAATATTTTTGATTGGCGGTTATATGCGATCACTCCCAGATGAGATACTGGAGGCGGCGGTAATTGATGGCTGTGGGATCCATGGGCTGTTATTTCGGATTGTCATTCCCCTCATCAAAAATGCAATTATAACCAACATTGTCATCCAGTTTTTCTTCAAATGGAATGACCTGCTGGCTGCGATGACCTTTGTGAGCAGCAAAAAACTAAAGACAGTGCAGACTGGGCTACTGTATTTTTCGGATGAGTTTGGAACAAAGAACTGGGGAGCGATTTTTGCGTCGGTGTCGATCTGCGTTATCCCGATGCTGATCATGTATCTATTTTTAAATAAAAGAGTAATCGAGGGTATGACCTCTGGAGCGATGAAAGGATAAGGAAGATGAGATATCAAGATTATGAACAATTAATTAAAAACTATGTGTTGGAAAATGTGGAAACAATTTTAAAGGAGCCCCACTCCTTTATTCGCTATCCCTTTATTGATCCCGGCTCCGTTTATGACGGAAATGTGTGGGATTGGGATACCTACTGGTCCGTCTTTGGGCTACTTGGATTGATGGACAATTTTCCGAAGGAAACGCAGGAAAAGATTATTGTCCATGCGAAAGGAAATGTGGAAAACTTCTTTGACCATCAACTGGAAGATGGCTATATCCCCATGATGATCGAGGTGGCGGACTGGCCAGAACCCTATTTGAATATGAAGCACAAGGAAGGCGTGCTTATGAACATGCATAAGCCATTTTTGTGTGGGCAGATCTGCATGATCAGTGAATATGTGAAGGATTATTCGTGGGCGGCAGGCTTTGTCGATGGATTGAAGCGTTATTTTGAATATTATAGGAAGACGTATTTTAACGAAAACACAGGGCTTTACGTATGGTGCGATGATATTATGATCGGGATGGACAATGATCCGGCTAGCTTCGGCAGGCCCAAGTTCTCCACGGCGAATATTTATCTAAATAGTTTTTTTGTACAGGAGCTGCAATGCATGGCGGATTTCCTCGACAAGCTTGGGATCGGGGATAAGGACATTTATCTTGACCAGGCTAAGGAACTTGTTAAGAGCATTCAGTCGGAATGCTGGGATGAGAGAGACGGCTTCTTTTATTCCGTGGATGTTGATATTGAAACAAGGAAATTTGACTGGTTCCATCAGGGGCTTGGTGTGTTTTGGAAAACACTTCCTATTAAAATAAGGGTATGGTCTGGGTTTATCCCCCTTTGGAGCGGTTTTGCGACAAAGGAACAGGCCCAGCGACTCGCTGAGCATTTTTGGGACGAGGGTACTTTTTATTCCGAATATGGTATTGCCACACTTGCCAAGGATGAGAAGATGTTCAATTTGGATGCGACGAACAATCCGTCCAACTGGCTGGGACCCATCTGGCTTGTTGCCAATTATGTGGTGTTTCATGGGTTGCTTGAATACGGTTATGTAAAAGAGGCAAAGACCCTTTGCCAGAATTCTCTAAAGCTCTTGGGAGAGGATCTTAAAAAGAATCATTGTATGCATGAATACTATAATCCATATACCGGAGAACCAGTCATGAATGGCGGTTTCATTAACTGGAATATGCTTGCTGTGACCATGGCGTCGGAACTGAAAAAGAAGGGAATCGACTATGAAGGGTAGTGTGAAAATAAAAAGCAATTTTCACACCTAGAAGTTTGTGCCTGCGTGATCCTCGGCACAAACTAACTCAAGGGGAAGGCATGTACTGTTAGTGTGAATTATTGAAAAACATAATTCACACTTAGAAGTTTGTGCCTGCATAATCCTCGGCACAAACTAACTCAAAGGGAAGGAATGTACTGATAGTGTGAAAAATAAAATTTTTCGCACGCAAATTTGTGCCTGCGGCCCAAAGTTTGCAGGCTTTGAAGAAAGGCATGGTAATTATGATGAAAGTCTGTGTATTGACAGGAAAGCAGAAACTGGAATGGATGGAGAGGGAGATACCACAGCCGGGTTACGGAGAACTACAAATTCAATTAAAACACGTTGGAGTATGCGGCTCTGATCTGCATTTTTATCAAGAAGGACGTCTGGCTAATTGGGAATTGAACGGCCCGCTGGCACTGGGCCATGAGCCGGGAGGCGTCGTATCTGCCATCGGCGAGGGCGTGGAAGGCTTTGAAGTTGGCGACCGGGTAGCGTTGGAACCGGGGGTTGGCTGCGGTAAATGCAAGGATTGTCTGGAAGGGCATTATAATCTTTGCAGCCATGTGAAATTCATGGCGATTCCCAATGAAAAGGACGGAGTGTTCTCGGATTACTGCGTGCATGATGCGTCCATGTGCTTTAAACTGCCGGACAACGTGGATACCATGGAGGGAGGCTTGATGGAGCCCCTTTGCGTAGGTTTGCATGCAACGGAGCTTTCTAACGCTAAAATCGGAGAGACAGCCATCGTGCTGGGAAGCGGCTGTATCGGCTTGTGTACGGTCATGGCCTTAAAAGCGAGGGGCGTCAGCGAGATCTATGTTTCAGACGTACTCGATAAACGCTTGGAAAAGGCCATGGAGGTCGGCGCAAAGAGAACATTCAACAGCGCCAAGGGCGAAGATATCGAAGCCTTTGCGAGGACGATGCCTAAGGGTGGTGCAGATCAGGTATACGAATGCGCAGGTAATGGTTTTACCACGCTGCAGACCTGCCGTCTTATTAGCAAGGCTGGAAAAGTGACCCTTGTGGGCGTTTCTCCCCAACCGGTGTTAGAGCTTGATATTGCGACGCTGAATGCAATGGAAGGGACGATCTATTCTGTGTATCGTTACCGCAACCTTTATCCGAAGGCCATCGCCGCTGTTTCATCGGGATTGATCCCCCTTAAAAAAATCGTTTCCCATGTGTTTGAATTTAAGGATTGCATTGAGGCCCTTGAATATAGTCTGGAGCATAAGGATGAAGTAATTAAGGCAGTCATAGAATTTTAATTAATGACAAAGGACACTTTTGAAAATTAGATATGGCGGGAAGGAGAAGGCAATGGCCGAAATAGCAAACATCAGTATCAATTATCAGCAGGCTCCTATTGGGATTGAAGACATTTTTCAGCTGGGCTGGGAGATCCATTCTGAGAAAAGAGCAGTGCTTCAGAAGAGCTATCAGCTTGAACTTGTGCAGGATGCAACATTTGAAGAGATCCTGTATGACAGCGGCATCGTAGAATCAGACGAATCCGCTCATGTGATCCTTGACCTTGGGGCCGACGTTTTACAACCGCTTAAAAAATACTGGATCCGCATACGGATAGTAACGACGGACGGGGAAGAAAGCGGCTGGAAAGAAAGCAGCTTCGTGACTGCATATCCCAAGGGGACGCAGTGGGATGCCAACTTCATTACGATTGAAACGGAAGAAGACCGGGAGGATAGTAAGGGCTTTTATATAAGAAAGAATGTATGTGTGCAGAAAAAAGTTAAAGAGGCCTATGCTTGCACTACTGCCCTCGGTCTGTATCATTTTTATATAAATGGAAAAAAGGTCAGCGAGGATGAATTCGCACCAGGCTGGACGTCCTACAATAAGCATTTGCTCTATCAGACCTATGATGTGACTGCCTACTTGCAGGAAGGTGAAAATACCCTTGGTGCCCTTGTAGGAGCTGGATGGTATAAGGGTGTGATGGGGTTTATGCATTACCGTAACAATTACGGGAGTAGAGCTGCTTTTTTCGCTCAAATCCTCGTAACCTATGAGGATGGCAGCATAGATCGTTTTGTAACGGACGAGAACTGGCAGGGTGAATGGGGTCCGGTGCTATTTTCAGAGATTTATGACGGAGAACTATATGATGCCAGAGATGAGATCGACGGGTGGAGTAGGAATGACTGTGTCTATGCAGACTGGAAATCGGTACATCGGGTAGGGTTTGACTGTTCTGTTCTATCAGCCCAGAGCGGTGCAAAGGTACGGAAGATGACAAGGCTTCCGGCTAAGGAGTTGATTGTGACGCCCCAGGGCGATACTGTCATCGATTTTGGACAGAATCTAACGGGTTGGGTTGAGTTTACGGTGAAAGGCAAGCCTGGCGATCAAGTCGTCCTAAACTGTTTTGAAGTGTTGGACGCTGATGGGAATGTGTATCTTGACAATCTGCGGGCGGCGAAGCAGACTGTTACCTATGTATGTAATAAGGAGCAGGAGGTCACATTTCATCCGAACTTTTCCTATCAGGGTTTTCAATATGTTCGGGTACAGGAATATCCGGGAACCATAAACCTTGACAACTTCACGGCCTATGCGGTGCATTCTGATATGGAGATGGCAGGGAGTTTTACCTGCTCCAACCCCGATTTAAACCAGCTGCATCACAATATCCTGTGGGGGATGAAGGGAAATTTTCTCGACGTACCCACAGACTGTCCCCAAAGGGACGAACGGCTTGGCTGGACGGGAGATGCCCAAATTTTCTGCCGTACAGCAAGCTATCTGATGGATACCTATACATTTTTTACGAAATGGCTCGTCGATGTCGCTGCGGATCAGACAGAAGATGGAGGCGTACCCCATGTCGTGCCGGATCTTTTGATTGGCAGGAGCGCAGGAGATTGGCTGACTGAGCAGGGTGAGCATTCGGCAGCAGCCTGGGCTGATGTTGCGGTCATCATGCCTTGGACCTTGTATTTAATGTACGGAGATAAGGAAGTTATCAAAAAACAGTACCCCAGCATGAAGGCGTGGATTGATTTCATGCAAAGACATGCTGTGGGAAATATATGGAATTATAAGCTGCAGTTTGGCGACTGGGTCGCTCTGGATGCCGAGGAGGGCAGCTATTTCGGCGCAACACCAAATGATTTGACCTGCACCGCCTATTACGCTTATTCAACGAAGCTGTTTTCCAAAATGGCAGCAGTCATTGGAAAGGAAGATGATGCGAAGAAATACGGGATGCTCTATAAAGAGATCGTGAAGACCTATCAAAAAACCTTTCTTTGTGAGAATGGGCACTTAAATGTTCAGACCCAGACCGCTCAGATTCTGTCACTCTATTTTGATTTGGTGCCGCAAAACTGCCGGGCCACTGTGACAGAGGATCTCCTTAAACTACTTAAAAAAGAAAAGGGGCATCTTGTGACGGGCTTTGTCGGTACACCCTATTTTTGCCATGCCCTGAGTCAGAACGGTCATACTAAGGAAGCATATGAGCTATTATTAAAAGATGACTTTCCGTCGTGGCTCTATCAGGTGAAGCAGGGTGCGACGACGGTGTGGGAGCATTGGGATGGAAAAAAACCTGATGGTACCATGTGGAGTCCTGACATGAATTCCTTTAATCATTATGCCTATGGTGCAATCGGGGAATGGTTGTACCGTGTGGCAGCGGGCATTGAATGCGACGAGGCACAGCCAGGCTTTAAGAATAGTATCATCGCTCCACACATCGGCGGAGGACTGAGCTACTTGAACGCATCTTACAAAAGCATTTATGGAAGGATTGTTTCTAACTGGAAAAAGGAAGGGACATGTGTTACACTGCATATTGAGATACCTTGTAATACCACGGCTGAGCTGCGCCTAAGTAATGTAAAGGAGCTAAAGGAGTCAGCCGGGTTATGTTTTGTAAAAGAAAAGGATATGTTGTCGGCAAAAGTACTTTCTGGCAGCTATGATATCCTATATGAGGAATGCCTATGTTGATAAAAAATCCAATTATAGCCGGATTTCATCCGGATCCTTCCATCATTCGGGTGGAAGACACCTTTTATATTGCAAACTCCACCTTTGAGTGGTTTCCAGGTGTATCGATTCACCGATCGAAGAATTTAAGAGACTGGGAGCTGATTACTTACCCTCTTGCCTCATCAGGGATGCTTGATTTACGTGGGATACTAAACGGCGGCGGTGTATGGGCTCCCTGCCTAAGCTTCCATAAGGGCACCTTCTATCTCGTGTTTTCCATAGTCAGAACCGCCGAGGAGCGGATGCAGGACACGGCTAATTATTTGACCATGGCAAAGGATATTATGGGTCCCTGGAGTACGCCCGTCTATTTAAACAGCGGCGGCTTTGATGCCTCACTTTTTCACGATGAGGAAGATCAAACGGCGTGGCTCTTGCAGATGAAATGGGATTTCCAGCCGGGACATAACCTGTTTCGGGGCATTTTCATGAGAAGGTTGGACCTTACATCCAGCCGATTGGTTGGAGAGTCGGTATGCATTTTCAAAGGGACAGAACGGGGTTTCACCGAAGGGCCACACCTGTATCGGCATGGAGGCTGGTACTATCTGATGACGGCGGAAGGTGGCACAAGAGATACCCACTGTATCACCATGGCAAGAAGCTTAAAACGGGAAGGTCCTTATGAAGTTGATCCGGCCGGACCCCTCTTATCCGCTTACGAGGTACCGGACTGGCCTATTCAATACGCTGGACATGGAGATTTGTTCGAGGATGGAAAGGGAAACTGGTTCATTGTCCATCTAGGTGTCAGGAAGCACCTTACGAAGGGTTACAGTGTCATGGGCAGAGAAACCTTTTTACAGGCGGGACACTGGACTAAGGACGGGTGGTTTCGATTAGATTATGGAATGCTGCCCCAGGAACAAGTGGAAGTGAAAGAAAGTAGGGACGAGATTGAGAAAGAGGAGTCAAAAGAGCCTACTTCGGATTTCTATAGAACCTATACCTTTGACAATCCGAATTTGGATATTCACTTTTCCACACTGCGGATTCCTCTTTCAGAAGGAGATTTGAGCTTGACTGAGCGCCCTGGCTATTTGCGCTTAAAAGGCGGAGAAAGCATTTTTTCCAAGCATTTGCAGGTAATGGCAGCCATCCGTATCGCAGATGTCTGCTTTAGTGCGGAAACAGAAATAGAATTTCAACCGGAGCATTACCAGCAGATGGCAGGGATCACGCTCTTTTATAGCACGGCGAATTTTTACTACTGTTTTATTAGCTACGAAGAAGGGATTGGCAGGTTTTTGCAAGTGATGATACGGGATGGGAACCGGATGCGCTATCTCTGTGAAGAGCCAGTCATACTTACCTCAAGCCTCCCCATACGCCTGCGCGTCCAATTCAGCCCTCAGGGTATTCGCTTTTATTATACCCAGGTGGATACCACCGATTTGTCCAATGATTTCATTTATACCCCAATTGGAGAGGATGCAGATTTGCTTCCTGTAACGATTCTGTCGGATGAATATGCGACTATAAGCGGCGAGCAAGGTTACACCGGAGCCTTCCTTGGCCTATGTTGCCAAGATTTAAGTGGCGCTAGAAAGCCCGCAGATTTTAAATATCTGATAATAAGTCAATAATAAATCATCCTAAAGCAAACTACCGGGTATGCCGGTAGTCATCCGTAGTAGCATCAAGGAATAACTTTGTTAGTAAAAAAGGGCGTCGCAATTAAATTAATGAGCGATGCCCTTTTTGCATTAGTGTACTATAAAACTGAAGTTAATCCATAGAAGTTCTAACTTTCATCTATGGCTAATGAGAAGATAAATTTATATAATAGAGAAAAATAAAGGAGGAGAACAAATGAAAAAGTTTATAAGTTTACTGCTAATCTTCTCAATGGCAGCTACCTTATTTATCGGTTGTGGTAAATCAGGTACTACTAAGGAAAAAGATGAAACAGACATCAGCACAGAGGATTCAAAAAAGCAAACAGAAGAATCGAAAGATGAAGGGACGAAAGAAGAAGCAAAACCTGTCACCCTGACCCTTTATGGGGATGCAGGTAACGTACAAAGACCCTTCATGCAAAAGATATTTGCTTTGTATGAGGAAGCAACAGGCAATAAAATTGATGTGCAGGGAATTGAATCTGAGAATTTTGAAAGTGTATGTCTGATGAAATTTCAGACAGGTGATATTCCTGACTTGTTTTTACATCAAGGCGGATACTCCTTAGATGCTTATAATCCATCTGAAAATTTTGTGGATTTTACTAGCAGCAGCTGGGTGGCAGATATTATAGACAGTGTATTGCCTACAGCAAAAAGAGGTGAGACTGTATATGGTTTACCTTTCTGGGAAGCATCATATTCTGGGCTCCTATATAATAAAGTGTTATTTGAGGAGCTAGGTATAAAGCTGCCAAAAACACAGGAGGAATTTAATGCTGTCTGCGAAGAGCTATTAGAGAAGGGAGTACAGCCAATTTATTTCCCTGTAAAAGATGTGTGGCCGATGCTTTATCAATATGGTATGGATCCTATTTTTGAAAATAAAGATTTACTGAATAAGCTGAATACAAATCAGACGACCTATGCAGAAATTCCAGAAATGAAGAATATGATTAATTGGTATAAGATGGCGGCAGATAAAGGTTATTTTGGTAAAACCTTTGCTACAGATACATGGGATTATTGTATGGAGGTATTGGGTGAAGGTGAAGCTGCTATGATGTATTGCTGGGATACTTGGCTATACAGTGACTATGATAGTGAGGCTTATACCTATGTGGCAGATGATTTTGGTTTAATGCCTGCTTTCCTTAATACTACTGATAATGGAACCTTTGAAGGCCCTAACTGTAATTTAATGTTGGCAAATAAGAATAGTGAGAATAAGGAGGAAGCTATTAATTTTATTAACTTTATGGCTGACCCGGTAAATTATAATAAGGCTTTTGATGGCTTTGAAACTGCACCTGTTTTTAAAGGACAGACTACAATTAAAACAACACCACAATATAGCAGTTCTAAGGATTGGATTGCTGAAGTAGGACGAGCATCTATTGCTAATCCAGAAATCATAGGATTTTCCTTGGTAGATGGCGGAAAATATATTCAAGAGTTATTAATTGGAAATATAGATGTAGATCAGTGCCTGAAATCAATGGATGTAGAGCGTATCAAAACTGCAAAAGCGCAACAGGCAGAAGGATTTGAGTAATATAATTAATTTGGAGACATAGTGCAAGTTTGAGAGGGGCTGTTGCAAAAGAGGTAGAATACGATTTTTGCGATGGCCCTTTTTGCAATATGTTCCTAACCATTTGATCGCTTGACTAGCTGAATTACTAATAGACTAAGAGGATAATTATGAATAAAAAGAAAATATACCCATCCTATATGATGATAGTACCACTTACGGTATTTGCTATCTTTTTTCTTCTGCCATCTACAGTGGGGTTTTTTTATGCATTTACTGATTGGAGTGCATATGTCAGGGATTTTAAATTTATTGGTTTAAGAAATTTTATTGAGGTGCTACAAAATAAGACATTAATTACGGCTCTAGAAAATACCATAATATTCGCAGGGGTTAAAACAATTATTGTCACAATTTTAGGGTTTGTATTTGCCATTCCTCTCAACCGTAAAATTAAGAGCACTAATATATTAAGAACTATATATTTCGTGCCGGCTGTTTTCTCATCCCTGGTAGTGGGATTGATATTTAATGCAGTTTTTGATGCCCGACATGGCATAGCGAATAGTTTATTAACTTTTCTTGGACTTGAAAGTCTTATCCAACCATGGCTTGGTAGTAGGTGGCCTGGGGTCTTTTCTATATGCTTTGCAGAAGTGTGGAGAAATATTGGCTATGCCGTTGTAATTACCCTAGCTGGGCTTCAATCAGTCAATAGTGACTATCTGGAGGCAGCTAAAGTAGACGGGGCTACGGGGTGGCAATTGTTTAGAAAAATTACCTTGCCATTAATTTTACCTTCCGTCAACGTGAACATCTTATTTAGCTTAATTTATGGGTTGAAGATGTTTGATCTTGTATATGTAATGACAGGAGGAGGTCCGGGACATGATACAGAGACCTTTGGTACACTCATGGTAAATGAAATGTCATCGGGTAGATTTTCCCACTCCGTTGCCATAAATCTGTTGTTTACCATTATATTAGTCATAGTTGCAATTCTTTATCAAAAACTGTCTGAAAGGTGGGAGCATATAGAGTGAAAATAAAAAAAAGGCTTGTAAATCTTAGTATTACATTAGGATTATGGATATTTTCTATATTATTTTTATATCCGATTTTCATGGTTGTGATTACCTCCTTTAAAGCAAAAAGCGAGGCTAATGTCTTAAGTATCGCCCTACCGAAAGAATGGCTATTAGAAAATTATAAAATCGTATGGGAAAAAGGCAAAATAGGAAATTCATTGATTAACAGTATTGAAATATCAGTATTATCTGTTATATTAATATTATCATTAGCATCTACATTAAGTTATATTTTGGTTCGAAGAAATACTAATCTTTGCAAAAAGATAAATCGTTTATTAACTTTTGGAATTATTGCTCCAATGGCTATATTGCCCACAGTTCAGATGCTGAAGATAATTCATATTTATGGAAGCAGAATTTCTCTTGTATTTATCTATGCAGCATTGTATTTACCTTTCTCTGCTATGCTTTATTCCAGTTTCATTAAAGGAATTCCAAAGGAAATTGACGAAGCAGCTGTCATGGATGGTGCAAAAGGTTTTAAACTATTTCTTAAGGTTATTTTTCCCATATTAAAACCTGTGACGGCAACTACAGGAATATTAACCTTTATGTGGGTTTGGAATGATTTTCAGTATCCACTGTATTTATTAAATTCCTCATCCAAATGGACCTTGCCCTTATCTGTTTATAACTTTTACGGGCAATTTAGCAGGAGCTGGAATTTAGTATGTGCTGATATGGTGATTGTATCCATACCCATTGTTTTGGTTTATATTTTAGCTCAAAAATATGTAATTGATGGAATGACAGCAGGAGCGGTAAAAGGATAACCGCATGGAAGGATGCGCATGCTTCAAAGATTCTCATATCAATATAAACTCTACATCTCATTTTCGATTATTATTTTAATAGTGTTGTCCATAAGTGGGACATTCTTTTATCAATATAATGCCTCCATACTCCATGAAAATCAAGAACAGAATTCCATGGAAGCTTTAGTCGTAATCAATACAAGAATTGATGACTGCTTAATTGATATGGATGACATCATTAAGAATATTCATGCTTCAAAAGAATTTACGGATTTGGTTTTTGATATATCAAATCAACCTATGAATTATTTTACCTATAATCCAAGTATTAAGGCACAATTAAATGATATCTTATTATCATCCTTAATCAGTGAAAAGCTTAGTACAAATATCTGCTATATCAGCAGATATTACGATTATATGGGTGTGTATATGAAGATTTCTTCCTATTCTAAAGCGGTTTTGCCAAAAAATGAAATTGGAGAAATTAATTATGTTCGTGAGGGCATGGAGACAAAACAATATCGAATGTTTTTAACACCCCAGGATAATCCTTGGTTAGTGGGACAGCAAGAGGTCTTCTCTGTAGTACGTCCGATTCGGGACAATTACAAGACACACGGAATATTAATAATCAATAAAGATACCGAGGAATTAGAAGAGCTCTGTACAATTAAAGATATATGGGAAGAATATAATATAGCAATTTTAGATGAAACAGGTAAATTGGTTTATGAAACAGCAGATTTTGGTGTAGATGATAGCTTCTATTATAAAGGAAAGATAAAGGACGGACAGGGGAGTTGGTATTCCTCTGGAAATACCCTATATAGCTATCATAAATCGGACCTTACTGGCTGGACTGTAGTTATGCAGAGGGATCTTTCGAATTATAATCAAAAACTAATGACCTTAAGAAATACCATTGTTATAGGATACTTAGCAGGCTTTTCTGTTATACTTATTTTTCTTTATGTTATAACCAAGAGTCTCACCAAACCACTAAAGCAGTTAAGAAATAATCTGTCAAATTTGCAGGTAGATAAAGAAATACATATTGATGTACAATCCAATTCCAATGAAGTTACTGTTCTGGCAATAGCCATTGAGGAGATTTTAAATAAAATAAAGCAACAAAATGATATGCTTATTCAAGAGAGAAAGAGGGCCCTAAAGGCGCATGTGGATATGCTGGAAGCACAGATGAATCCCCATTTCTTATATAATGCATTGACTGTAATCGGAGCCTGCGGTTATGAAGACGGAAGTGAAAGAGTCAATCAAATGTGCAGAAAATTAGGAAATTTACTCAGATACTCCATTAAGTATGATCATAAGCGGGTAAAGTTATCAGATGAAATCCAAAATATTAAAGATTATTTAGCCATCATGAAAATGCGATACGAAGATAATATGAGTGTAAGCTGGGAACTGGATGATAGTTTAAGTGATATTCTGGTACCAAAACTGGTATTGCAACCGATAATCGAGAATTGCTTCAAGCATGGATTTTATAATAAGCTTCCTATATGGAAGATAGTCATATGCTCCAAAAGAGAGAAGAATGACTTTAGAATTATAATTAAAAATAATGGTAATCTTTTTGACAAGGATCTAATCATTGCCTTAAAAAATAATTATGAATATTTTAAAGCAACTGTGATTGGTAAGGGACAAGAAGATGATAGTGAAAGAAAAGGAGTGGGGCTTGAGAATACTTTGAAAAGATTATATCTCTTGTATGGTGAACATGCTTATTATCATATTTTGGAGGAAGATGGATGGTGTGTTGTCATAATTGGAGGAAGAATCCATGAAGACTAGCGATAGGATAAGAATTTTGATTGCAGAAGATGAACCTGCTATACTTAGATATATTAAAAATGTAATTGGTCAAGAAATTAATGATTATGAAGTTATTGGTACTGCCTTTAATGGTAAAGAGGCCTTTCATATGATAAAGGAGAAGAAGCCGGATGTTGTCATTACTGATATTATGATGCCAATGTTGACTGGACTTGAGTTGATTGAGGAATGCAGAGAAAATGAAATAAATTCTAATTTTATCATTTTGACAGGTTATGAAAAGTTTGAGTATGCCCGGCAGGCCATGTCCTTAGGAGTTACTAACTATTTGCTTAAGCCCATTGACAGTATGGAGCTAAAAACATGTCTTAATGAAATAAGGAGTAGGATATTTTCTGACAGAAGGCAGCAATGTTTAACATGGCTTCGATATACTTATATGGATAATGGAAAGTGTAAAAGTATGGGGCTCATGAAGGATAAAAAAATATATTTGCTTTCAACTTTCTTTGGATCTATTGGAAACAATCTTTATTGTACTTTTCATAAATCAATTGATATAATAAACTTGATTTCTTTCGATTTTGTTAATGAAATAGAACGTCTGTATGATGTTCAGATTTATCATTTTCCAGGAAACTATCAAAATGAATATGTCTTTGTTGCTGTAGCAGATAAAGATAAAAATATTAACATTGAAAGAATTGGTCAATCTATACACGGGTCTTTAGTTAATAATAAGATTAGTGTGACGCTCTGCTCCTCCCAGGAGATTAGGGAGGCCAAGAGTATGGAAGAGGTCATTCGTAATATCTATCTATCCGTTGTTACAAATTTAAAATTTGGGCAGAACACCTTATTAAATACGAATATGAATATTACGCAGGATATTACAGTATCTGATTTTGTACATAAGAAAGTAGAAAATATCAACCCAATGCTCCATCAGGAGGAAGTAAGAAGAATCATTGATGAAATAATTGATTACTGGGAGGAGATAGAAGCAACCCAATTCTCCATACAGATGGATTTACGCTACATTCTTCAATATTCTTTACAAAGTTCAACTGTGATACCGGAACAAATATCCGATGTTAATGATTTGATATATTTTTCTTACGATTACAATGATCTTAGGTCTGCAATTATTTATGAGATTGATAAGATTTTTAATTATACTGACGGAAGACAGATGAAGGGTAATCGAAAGAAGGCGTTATCCGAAGAAGTAAAACAGTATCTGGATAAACACTTTGTGGAACAGATTACATTTAAGGAATTCCACGATAAATTCGGCTATAATGAAAAATATATTACATCACTATTTAAAGAGCAGTATGGAATTTCTCCTAGTAGATATGTATTAGAAAGAAGAATTGAACTTGCTAAAAAACTTCTTGTCCAAAAGCCGGATATTTTATTAAAGGATATTTCAGAAATTGTAGGCTACAGTGATTCCTTGTATTTTAGCAGAGTTTTTAAAACAAGTGTTGGAGTTTCACCTAGTGCCTATGTAAAGCATAATAATCAAGGAGATAAAGAATGATGAAGCTAAATTTTGTTACTTGGGGGGAAAGATGGTTTGAGGCTATGCCTCTTGGTAATGGACATCTTGGTGCAATGGTTTATGGCAATCCTTATAAGGAGCGGATAGATTTATCGGAAAATACGTTTTTTAGCGGGGATAATCAAGAGGATTGCAATAGAAAGGGTGCAAAAGATGCCTTTTATCAAATGAGACAATCCCTTTTAGAGGAAAATCACTCGGATGCCTATGATATGGCAGCAAACTTTATTGGGATACGAGGCAATTATGGGACAAACATCCCAGTGGGGAATTTAAATATTGATTTTGGATTGGATCAGGAAGTTATAAGTAATTATAATAGAAGTCTCAACCTTACCCATGGGATAATAGAAACAGCATATGAATTAAAAAATAGAAATTGTAAGGTTAGGTCAGAATGCTTTGTCTCACATCCCGATCTGATGCTGGTGTATCGGATAAAAGCCAGCGATAGAGTATTGAACCCTATTATCAGCGTAGAGACCTATTCCAATGTGGGAAGTATGGATTGTACGGATCACTCACTTCTTTTCTATACCTCTGCAAGGGAGGAAATGCACAGTGACGGCAAAACAGGCACAAGTCTCATGGGACTTGTCATGGCAGATAGCGATGGTTCAGTGACTTATCAGAAAGGTAGTATCTGTATAATAGGCGCATCCTATATAGATATAATAGTGAAAGTAATCACTGATTTTGAGAACCCGGTATATCATCAGCAGTGTTCAGAATTCGCAAACAGCACAAGCACCTTATTTCCGCTTAATCTAGAGGAATGTAAAGAACGTCATATTAAAGATATAGAAAGCTATATGTTAAGAAGTGAGCTAAAGCTTATGGGTGATAATCAAAAAGAACTGGATAATATTATGATTATGTACCAATATGGCAGGTATTTGTTGCTATCAAGCTCACGGGAGGATTCTAAATTACCGGCCCACCTACAGGGAATATGGAATGATAATGTAGCCTGTCGTATTGGCTGGACTTGTGATATGCATCTTGATATCAATACACAGATGAATTACTGGCCTGCAGATGTCACGAACTTATCGGAGTTAAATCAGCCTTTATTTCAATGGATTAAAAATAAACTTATGCCCTCTGGAAAGAAGGCTGCGAGAAACAACTATGGACTAGAAGGATGGATTGCTGAAATTGTCTCTAACTCCTGGGGATTTACATCACCCTATTGGGCAGAACCAATAGCACCCTGTCCTACAGGGGGAGTATGGATACTAACCCATCTATGGGAGTACTATCAATTTACCCAGGATATAGAATTTCTGAGAGATAATTATCATGTGATTTACCAGGCAGTTGAATTTTTCGCAGATTATGTATTTATTGATCCTCAAACAGGATACTATGTCTCTGGACCATCTATTTCGCCGGAAAATAGCTTCCTTGGCAAGGATGGCAGAAAGTATCAGATGGATATTGGCTGCACCTATGAAATCGTATTGATACGAGAATTGTTTAGCATTTTTCTTAAGGTGGCAGAGATATTGCAGCTGGAAGATCCCCTAACAGGTAAAATTAGTGAAATATTGCAAAGGCTTATACCTTACCCAATACTTAAGGATGGAAGTATTGGAGAATGGCGTGAGGAACGGATAGAAATAGATCCCCAGCATAGACATACAAGTCATTTGTTAGGACTGTTTCCTTTTTGGCAAATTACTCCGGAGGATACGCCAGAACTTGCAGAGGCAGCGCAAAAAACCATAGACAAGAAACTAATGGATGAGGAACAATTTGAAGCTACAGGGTGGGCTACTAATATGCTGATCCTATATGCGGCTAGGCTTTGTGATGGCAATACTGCCTATTATCATATACAAAAGCTAATGAAGGATTTACTGGAAGAAAATTATCTTGTTTATCATCCGCCAACAAGAGGTGCAATGTCCTTTGATAATGTATACGAGTTGGATGGCAATACGGGATTAACATCAGCCATAGCAGAGATGCTCTTACAAAGTAATAAGGGTCTGATTCATATATTGCCAGCACTTCCCAGTCAATGGAAAAACGGTTACATCAAAGGTTTAAAGGCTAGAGGCAATATTATAGTGGATATTGGATGGTCCGAGGGAAAAGCTGATTTTGTAAAGCTCTATTCCCAGGAGAATACTATTTGTGAGGTTAGATACAATAATAGCGTAATGCTTTGTAATATCAAAGAAAAAGAAGTAAAGACAATAAAATACTGATTTATTATGGGACTGTTTTAAATTGTGTTATCGGTTAAATAGATCGGTACATTAATTAAAACAGTCTTTTTATGAATAAGATACATAATACTAATGAAAATTAACACAATATTAACACGGTAGAGAGTATCTTAATGCAATATTAACGAGGAAGGTGATAGAATGAAAATATTACCGTTGTGTAATAAAGTAATAGAGTTAAAAAGAATTGAGGTTCTATTTATGAAGTTAATGAAAAAAATGAGCCCTGGGCGTTTCATTGCTCTAGGTTTTGTTTTGGTAATTCTAATAGGGGCATTGATATTATTTTTACCAGTTTCACATAATGAAGGTGTTGATGTTGCCTTTATTGATGCTTTATTTACATCAACCAGTGCAGTATGTGTAACAGGATTAATTGCGGTTGATACAGCAGATACATATAATGTATTTGGACAGACTATTGTTGCTCTATTAATACAAATTGGTGGCTTGGGTGTAACCAGTGTTGGTGTAGGATTTATTATACTGGCAAGAGGTAAGGTAGACTTTAAAGAACGCATCCTGGTAAAAGAGGCTCTTAATTTAAGTTCATTAAAAGGAGTAGTGAAATTAATTAAAGCAGTTATCTTAATGACCTTATGTTTCGAAGGGGTAGGAGCCGTATTAAGTTTTATTGTATTTTCCCAGGATTATCCCTTGGTTAAAGCAATAGGTACCAGCATATTTCATGCCATTGCCTCCTTTAATAATTCTGGCTTTGATAACTTGGGTGGATTTAAAAATCTAATAAATTATCAATCCAATATACTTTTAAATCTTACTACCTGTGGCTTAATTATATTTGGTGGCTTAGGCTTTGTTGTTATTAAGGAGATTATTTATAAACGCTCCTTTAAAAAATTAAGTTTGCATTCGAAAGTAGTAATAACCATGTCGGTGTCACTGCTGGTAGTAGGAACAATTCTTTTAAAATTAACAGAAGATATCACTTGGCTAGGTGCTTTCTTCTTTAGTACCTCAGCAAGAACCGCAGGTTTTTCAACCTATCCCTTGGGTGATTTTACGAAATCGGGCTTGTTTATACTAATAATTCTAATGTTTATTGGTGCTTCTCCAGGATCTACTGGCGGCGGTATTAAAACAACAACAGCCTTTACCTTATTCAAAAGTGCTTATAGTGTCTCCACAAATAAACACTGCAGTGGCTTTAAAAGAAAAATTCCTACTGACACAATATCAAAAGCTTTTATTATTTTCTTTTTAGCCCTTTGTGTGGTTTGCTTTAATACCTTGGTTCTTAGTATATTAGAACCGGATTATTCCTTCATGCAGTTGTTGTTTGAGGTTGTATCTGCTTTTGGTACTGTGGGTCTATCAACAGGGATTACTCCGGATTTGAATCCCTTAAGTGAATTTGTTATTATTCTTACCATGTTTATTGGTCGTGTAGGACCTCTTACAATTGCCTCATTATGGTCATTTAAACCTCTTTCCGGTGTAAGATATTCTGAAGAGACGATTACAATTGGATAATAGCTTTGGATATGGGCTATTGATAAAAGAATTGAATTATACTAATAGTATGATATACTGTAAATCATATTATTAATGTAGAATTTGTTCTTCAGCAAAAGAGGGCTGAAGCTATATGGAGGAAATAAAATGAATGACCCTGACCCTGACCCTGACGCGGATAAGATTATTAGCCAGATTATTATTTTAGTTATTTTAACATTAATTAATGCTTTCTTCTCCTGTGCTGAGATGGCTATGGTTTCTTCTAATAAAGGGAAGATTAGAAGGTTGGCAGAAGAAGGAAACAAGAGCGCTAAATTGGTTCATAGATTTTTGGAGGAGCCAACAAAATTTCTATCTACAATACAAGTTGCAATCACTCTAGCTGGTTTCTTTTCCAGTGCATCTGCTGCATCTGGTCTTTCCCAACCATTGGGAGAGTGGCTGTCAAGTCGTAACATAGGCTATGGAAATCAAGTATCTTTAGTAGTAGTAACATTGGTATTATCCTATTTTACCCTGGTATTTGGGGAGCTGGTACCCAAGAAGGTGGCCTTGCAGAATCCTGAAGCTATCAGCATGTTTTGTGTGAAACCTATTAAAGGGGTATCGAAGATAGCCTATCCCTTTATTAAGCTACTAACCTTTTCAACCAATTTAGTGACCATGCCCTTTGGTATAAAGGAAGGAGATACAGAGGAGATATTATCAAGGGAGGAACTGATATCACTTGTTAATGAAGGACAGGCGCATGGTGTGTTGAACAAAAAAGAAAAAGAAATGATTAATTCTATCATGGAATTTGATGAAAAGACGGCAAAGGAAATTATGACACCTAGGATTAATGTGTTTGCTATTGATATTTCTGAACCCAAGGAAGAGTATGCGGAGGCATTAATAAATAGCAGATATACTAGAATTCCTGTATATGAAGAAGAAATAGATAATATAGTAGGTATGCTGTATATTAAAGATTTTCTTAAAGCGGCAGTCAAGGTAGGCTATATGAAAGTTGATATCCGAAGTATTATACAAAAGCCTTACCTAGTTCCAGAAAGTAAAATTGTTAAAGATTTATTTCGGGATTTACAGCAATCGAAGAAGCAGATCGCTGTATTAATAGATGAATATGGTGGTGTTTCAGGAATTGTAACCATGGAAGATTTGGTGGAAGAGGTCATGGGGGATATCGAGGATGAATATGATCCTATTTCAGTAAAAATTAAAAAGCTGGATGATTCTACCTATCTTATTGATGGGTTAGTAACAATAGATGAGCTTAATATCAAATTAGATCTAGATATATATTCAGAAAACTACGATACCATCTCTGGATTCTTAATTGATAAGATGGGAGCCATTCCACAGGAAAATGATAAAAGTACAATTGAAATTGACCATTTGATTTTTAAACTTGAAAGTGTTAAAAATAAACGTATTGATAAAGTAAAACTCTATATTGGGAAAAAGGATAATTAAGATTTAATGGGAGGTATAGTGATGGCACAACATAAGCCGGTTATAGATTTTGGCATAATTGGACTAGGTCGTTTTGGGTTTTCCCTGGCGACAACCTTGGCAGAGGCAAAGAGAGAAGTGCTAGTGCTTGATAGCAATGAAAGTAAGGTAAAGCAAATTAGACATTTAACAGATAATGCTTTTGTTGTAAATGATCTTACGAAAGAAACATTGGAAGAAGTAGGGATTCAAAATTGTGAAACCGTAATTATTTGTATTGGAGAGAAAATAGATGTCAGTATATTGACTACCTTAAATATAATCAGCATGGGAGTTCCCCGAGTGATTGCTAAGGCAATTAGTATTGAACAAGGTCACGTCCTAGAAAAAATCGGTGCTGAGGTTATTTACCCTGAACGTGATATGGCCATACGCCTTGCCAATAAATTACTTTCATCCAGCGTTATGAATTATATAACTTTAAATGATGATATTACCATAAGTGAATTAAAGCTAAGTTCTAAATTGTCAGGGCAGTCAGTACATCAAACAGGTATTCGTATGAAATATAAGTTAAATATTATAGCACTACAACAGGAGGATAGAACTATTACAGATATTACTGCTGATTTGGTGCTAAAGGAAAATGATATTATTGTAGTTGTTGGAAAGAAAGATGACATAGGAAAATTTGAAAATTTTCTAAGGGGATAAGTAAGGTTAATAAATACTTTTTTGAGCAGAGCAGATAATGCCCTGCTTTTTTTATTTCATAGGAAACTGCTTCCTATGAAATAAAAAAATTAGATGCGCACCTCGCGGTAAGGAATAGATTGCTTCGCAATCCCCTCGGGCGCAGAGTGTCAGCAAGCTGACACTTTCTTGTTTCATAGGAAATTTCTCGTTACTGTATAGTGTTAAATTATGACCCTATGAAATAAAAAATCACTGCGTGAAGCATGCGCACCTCGCGGCAAGGAAGTATATTGCTTCGCAATCCCCTCGGGTGCGGAGTGTCAGCAAGCTGACACTTTGATGTAAAATCTATAAAAAGCCTGCACGATTATAGTACAGCTGAATAAACTGAATTAAGAATATTCATATAGAAAATGTTGTGTTTTCATGGAGGGAACTATGTATTTTAACAGAAATCAAAATGCCGGGCTGCCTTATAATGACATAAATTGGTCTGATATTAATGGTCAACCTTTTGGCGTTGCTTCCAACTTTAACGCAATTATATTTGGAAATGCTAATAATATTGTAGATACAAAAGGGGCCATGGCCGTAGGCGGTAATTTCACAAGCTCTAGAGGACTCACTCTTGGCTATGGTAATGATTTGAATCTTACTGGAACAGGTTATAGTCCTGATTTGGTACGTTTCTTGGTTGGAGGGAATGTAGCTATGCAAGGCCCGCTGGTTGTTATTGGTCATGTATTGGCGGGTGGAGAATTCAAAGCTGCAAGAGGCAGTACTTACATGATTGGTAAAGACGGATCCCCGGAACAGGCACGGGTATTGATGGATTTATACAGTGCACCTGGCGGAAGTAGGTACTGGAGCTTGGGTGACAGAGGAACCCATTATGCTGTGTCCAGTTATGATGTTCCCAGATTCATTCCTGCAGCAAGAGTTAATGCCAATGTTAGAGGATTTTTTTCGGATGCAAAGGAGAGCATTACTAATTTCTTTGAATGTATCACGGGGCTTCAACCGAATGGCACTGTAACAGAACGTTATCATGAATGGATACTGCGAGGAAGTGATCCTCGCCAAAATGTATTTCTAATAGATGCAAGGCCAAATGGAATATTGAACAAAGAAATTCGATTTGAAATACCACAGGGAAGCCTTGCGATTGTCATATTCAGAACCGGTAATAATGCACATATTCAATACGGCCTCTGGGGTGATAAGAGCCATGCAAATAATACTTTATATGTTTTTGAAGATGCTAGTAATATTCATATGGAAGTTCCCGCGGCAATTTGGGGAAGTATACTTGCACCACAGGTCACATTCAATGCACATCCTACGGGAGGTACTGTTAACGGTAATGCCGCATTAGGAGCCTTAAATGTAAATGCAACCAGTGGCTTTGAGTTTCATCTCTTTCCTTTTGTTGGAGGAGTAGTATGTAGAGCAAAAGAGCAGGCACCAGCTCCCAGACCAAGACCGACCCCTATTCCAAGACCAATACCGAGACCCAGACCAACACCAATACCAAGGGCAACACCGGTTCCAACTCCTGTGCAGCAGCCAGAACAAGTTGTAATACCTACACCTGTAGAATGTCCAGAGTGTCCGCAGCCAGTGCCCTGTCCACAGCCAGCACCCTGTCCACTGCCTGCACCCTGTCCTAGCTGTCCAGAGCAACAACCTTGTCCAGAAGCAAAGCCCTGTCCACAGCCAGCACCCTGTCCTAGCTGTCCAGAAGCAAAGCCCTGTCCACAGCCAGCGCCTTGTCCTAGCTGTCCAGAACAACAACCTTGCCCAGAAGCAAAGCCTTGTCCTAGCTGTCCGCAACCAGCTCCCTGCCCGCCTTGTCCGCCAGCACAACCCAGCCTCATTAAAATTCAACCAGTACCAATTCCTATTCCAATGCCATGTCCGGAACAGGAAAAATGTGAAGAATGCTTAGTTACACCGGGTGTAATCTACGGATGCATCTGGGGCTGCTCTTGCTGCCATGACCATGAATGGGAAATCAAGCTTTACAGAAACTGTGGTGATAGAAGAACATTACTTTATTGCATTAGAATATGTAACTGTGGCTGTTTTAATTTTGAAGTACCCTATGATGATTTTTATCTCCTGGTGATCTGCCCAGTTCATAAATCTAATAGACGCAGCAGATATAGAGAAGAATGCAAACCCAAGGTTACACTCAAAAATATCGGCGTAGCGAATTTAATGATAGAAAAATAAGTGTTAATAACTTAATAACTTAGTATATTGAATTGAAAGAAAAAGAACTATATAATAAAACTATCAAAGTACGAAAGGAAGTATGCTTATGGCAAAGGTATATATTTTTCTTGCTGACGGATATGAAGAAATTGAAGGATTAACCGTAGTTGATTTATTACGCAGAGCAAATATAGAAATCATAATGGTATCTCTCACCGGTGATATATATGTTACAGGATCCCATGCTATAACCACTAAAGCGGATATGCTTTTTGATGATGTCAACTTTACAGATGCAGATATGTTAGTTCTGCCGGGAGGCTTACCCGGAACTAATCATTTAAAGGCACATGAAGGTCTTGACCTTTTATTAAGAGAATTTCATGCCAAGGGTAAGAAACTGGCTGCCATCTGTGCTGCACCAAGTGTTCTTGGAACAAAGGGCTTACTTAAGGGGAAGAATGCAACCTGCTATCCCGGCCATGAGGATTCGCTTTTTGGTGCAAATATAATTAACAATGGAGTCGTTGAGGATGGTAATATAGTAACATCAAAGGGTTTGGGCACAGCTATAGATTTCTCTTTATCCTTAATTAAAATAATTGCAGGAGAAGCAGAAGCAGTGAAAATAGCAAGAGCAATTCAATACCCAAATTATAAATGAGTTCATCTGTTAGTAAAAGGTAATTATTATGCCTGCGACCCAAGGTTTGCGGGCTACAAAAGGCATAGTTCTTTATATAGCTATATTTTATGAAGCTGGCTTTGTAATTTCCTTTCTTAGTAGGAACAGACATACTAGATTTGGTATAGCCATAAAAGCGTTTACCAAATCGGTCATTTCCCAAACCAGTTTTAAAGACATGATGGAGCCAATAAATATCATAAGGATATAGCAGAGGCGGTAGGTACTTATTCCGGATTTTCCGAATAGGTATTCTACCGCTTTTTCTCCAAAATATGACCAGCCAATGAGTGTGGCTACAGCAAAGGCAATCAATGATAACCCCAGACACAAATTGCCGTAGGGAAGGGAGTTAAAAGCTGCGCTTGTGAGTTCTGCAAAGGAATAGCCATCAACAGAAGAGGGATTTTTCAGTAGATTGGTTACAATGACAAGCCCGGTAATGGCGCACATTACTACAGTATCCCAGAAGGTTGCACTCATGGAAATCAGAGCCTGGCGAGAGGGATGAGAAGTCTTTGCTCCCGCTGCTGCTATGGCAGCAGAGCCAAGACCTGCTTCATTAGTAAACAGACCTCTGGCAATTCCATATCTAGCTGCAGTACGAAGGGTCCCGCCGATAAAACCACCTACAACAGCAGCAGGAAGCTTGGTAGGAACAAAGGCAGACTTTATTATTAAACTCATTGCAGGGACGATATAATTGAAGTTAAGGATTAGGATGAGAAAACAGCCGAGGATATAAAATAATCCCATGGTTGGCACCAGCCGGCTGCATATGCTACCAATGGATTTAATACCTCCTACAATAACCAGTCCAACAATTACAGCAATAACCATTCCAACAGCATATTCGGGAAGATTCCATAAAGTTCTGGCAGCTTCTGTTACTGCCCTGGCCTGGGTTGAACATCCCACTCCATAGGAAGCGATTAAGGTAAATAGGCAGTAGAGGATTGCCAGCCACTTTTTGTTTAAGCCGTATTCAAGGGTATACATGGGTCCTCCAAGGTAAGTTCCCTCCTGGGTTTTCCTACGGTAAAGCACACCAAGAAAGCATTCCGCATAAGCGGTAGACATTCCAAGCAATCCCGTAAGCCAACACCAGAAGACTGCTCCCGGACCACCATAAGCCACAGCGGTAGAGATACCCACGATATTTCCTGTACCAAGTGTGGCAGCCAGAGTAGCTGTCAGGGAGGCAAAGCCGCTTAAATCACCCTCAGCGGACTTATCTGGAGTAATAGATAATTTAACTGCTTTACCAATATGACGCTGAATACCCTTTAGATGTATGGTGAAATAAATATGTGAACCAAATAGTAATAAGGGCAAAGGAATGCCCCATATGAAATTATTTATTTTTTCTAAAAATACGATCAAGATATGAAACCTCATTGATTGATTTTTTATATGTATATGTAATAAAAGGATGATGTAGTATGTTTCTTTTGATAAACTACTATAGGTATTGCGCTTTTTGTTATTAAAGTAGTATTAAAAATCAAGGAAGATAGATAAAAGGCAAATAAATTTAATAAAAAAGGGCATGATGTAATTATTATCATTTTTTATATTTTTCATTTTTTAATATATTACATATGATGAAGAAATTACCATAATAATATCTCCCTCTCCTGTAAACAATAAGATTACAGGCAATACAAAACAAGATCACTCGCGGTGATAATACTTAATAACCGCTGAACCTACTAATAGTTGATTTTGTAACTTGGTTGCTTTGATAACAACAAAACGGAGGTGAAAATGAGTATGGCAAGTAATAACAACAGTGGATCAAACAGAGCAGAAGTTCCTCAGGCAAAAGAAGCTCTCAATCGTTTCAAAATGGAAATTGCTAATGAATTAGGTGTTCCGTTAAAGCAAGGATATAACGGCGACTTAACAAGTAAGCAGAATGGTTCTGTAGGTGGTGAAATGGTTAAACGTATGATCAGACAACAGGAACAGCAGATGTCTGGCGGCCAACAGTAAAATAGGTATTATATAATGTATTGCCTATATTAAGGGAATACAATGAATAAAGCATCACTGATATTTTCTGGAAACAGCAAAGTATCAGTGATGTTTTTCTGTGTTATTCTAGAAAAAATTATTTTCAAAATGATTTTACTGTGCTACAATAAACACTTGAAAGAGCTTAGAATAAATAAAAAAGACATGAGTGATATTAAGAATGGCATATACTTATATATATTATTGAAAGGATATGGTAAAAATGGGAAAATACTTTGGGACAGATGGATTTCGAGGTGAGGCAAATGTAAATCTTACAGTAGAGCATGCCTATAAAGTTGGAAGATTTTTAGGACATTATTATGGCAAGAGCCATAAGGCAAATATAGTAATCGGAAAAGATACTAGAAGATCTAGCTATATGTTTGAGTATGCCCTAGTAGCTGGACTAACTGCTAGCGGAGCAGATGTATTCCTGCTTCATGTAACAACTACACCCAGTGTCTCCTATGTTGTAAGAACAGAAGGATTTGATTGCGGAATTATGATTTCTGCCAGTCATAATGCATATTATGATAATGGAATTAAAGTTATTAATAGTAGTGGTTATAAATTAGAAGCTGAAGTAGAAGAGCTAATTGAGAAATACATAGACAGTGAAGAAGACATCATTCCTTTTGCCACAAGGGAACATATTGGAAAAACCACCGATTATGCTATAGGAAGAAACCGTTATATAGGATATTTAATATCTCTTGCAACTAGGTCTTTCCAAAACAAGAGAATTGGTCTTGATTTGGCTAATGGAGCTGCTACTACGGTTGCTAAGGGTGTTTTTGATGCCTTGGGAGCTAAAACCTTTGTTATAAATTGTGAACCCGATGGAACGAATATTAATAGGAATTGTGGCTCAACCCATATAGAAGTAATTAAGAAGTTTGTATTAGATAACAATTTAGATGTAGGATTTGCCTATGACGGAGATGCAGATAGATGCTTAGCGGTTGATGAAAAGGGAAATATTATAGATGGAGACTTAATACTCTATCTATGCAGTGTATATATGAAGGACCGTGGCGAATTGGCAAATAATACGGTGGTAACAACGATAATGTCCAATCTTGGATTGTATCAAGCCCTAGACAGAAAAGGTATTCTTTATGAAAAAACTGCGGTAGGCGATAAATATGTATATGAAAATATGATGGCCAATGGACATTATATTGGAGGAGAGCAATCGGGACATATCATATTTAAGAAACATGCGGTAACGGGTGACGGCATATTAACTTCATTAAAGTTGATGGAGGTTATGCTAGAAAGTAAAGCACCTCTATCTGAACTTTATAAGGATGTGGTAATTTTCCCTCAGATATTAGTAAATGTTAGAGTTCATAATAAGAAAGCTGTGCAAGATGACCAGGAGGTTAGAGACATTGTAGAGTTAGTAGGGCAAGAACTAGGAGAAGATGGTCGGGTTTTAGTTCGAGAAAGTGGAACAGAACCGTTAATCAGAGTTATGGTTGAGGCGAAAACAGATGAAATATGTAAGGAAGAAGCAGATAAAATTATCCATGTTCTCAAGAAACAGGGGCATGTAGTCTAATCATGGACTTGATTACAGAAGTGTCAGTAGCAGGCACTTTCTTGTATAAATTAATGATTTTATGATAAATCCTAGAGTAAAAGCTTTAAAAAATAATATATGGTATTTACAGATTCAATATGATATAATATACTAATGTCAAACTGTCTGCAAAATCAGACATAATGTACTTCTGCAAATCCTGGGTATAGTATTACACAAAGTAGTAAAGAGTAAAGTACATCACAGTAAGGAGGAATACACTTTCTTCTTATTAAAAATAAAAAGAGAAAAAGAAATCTCATAATGATAAACCAGGAGGAAAAATCCCTCCGAAGAAAGACAAAGGAGGAGGGAAAAACCTCCTAAGAAAGATAAACCAGGAGGAAAAATCCTCCTAAAAGACAAAACAGGGAGGAAAAATTCCTCCTATAAAGACAAAACAGGGAGGAAAATTCCTCCCAAAAAAACAGGAGGAAATTAAAAAAAATGAGTTTACAAGTAGAAAAATTAGAAAAGAATATGGCAAAGCTTACAATAGAGGCTTCCGCTGATGAATTTGAGAATGCACTTCAAAAGGCATATCTTAAGAATAAGGATAAAATTAACGTGCAGGGCTTCCGTAAGGGTAAGGCTCCCCGTGTTCTTATTGAAAAAATGTACGGTGCATCCATTTTTTATGAGGATGCAGCTAATGAATTAATTCCTGAGGCATATGAGAAGGCAGCTCTTGAGAGTGAATTAGAGATTGTATCCAGACCAGAAATTGATGTAGTTCAGGTAGAGAAGGGTAAAAGCTTTATCTTTACTGCTGAAGTTGCAGTTAAGCCTGAAGTAACCTTAGGTGACTATAAAGGTATTGAAGTAGAGAAAAAAGAAGTATCTGTAACTGATGAAGAAGTTATGGAACGCATCAATAAAGAGCTTGAGCAAAACTCCAGAACCATAACAGTGGATGACAGAGCCGTGCAGAAGGATGATATTGCTGTTATAGATTTCGAAGGTTTTGTAGATGGAACTCCATTCGAGGGAGGAAAGGGAGAAGATTATTCTCTTACCATTGGATCCCATTCCTTTATTGATACCTTTGAGGATCAATTAATTGGTAAAGCAATTGGCGAAGATGTAGATGTTAATGTTACCTTCCCAGAGGAATATCAAGCCAAGGAATTAGCTGGTAAGCCTGCATTATTTAAGGTAAAGGTTAAAGAAATCAAAGTAAAAGAGCTTCCTGAGTTAGATGATGATTTCGCACAGGATGTATCTGAATTTAATACTTTAGATGAATATAAAGAGAGCATCAAGGCTACAATTAAAGAAAATAAAGAAAAAGAATTAAAGACTGCAAAGGAAAATGAAATTGTAGATAAGATTATTGAGAATGCAACTATGGATATTCCTGAGCCTATGATTGATGCACAGGTTAATCAGATGGCTGAAGATTTTGCTCAAAGAGTTCAGTATCAAGGACTTTCCATCGAGCAGTACTTCCAGTTTACTGGTATGGATGCAAAAAAATTCTTAGAAAGCTTAAGACCACAGGCATTAAAGCGTATTCAGAGCAGATTAGTACTTGAAGCTGTTGCTAAGGCTGAGAATATCGAAGTATCTGAGGAAGAGCTGGATAAGGAATTAGCAGATATGGCTTCTAAGTATCAGATGGAAGTAGATAAATTGAAGGAATTAGTCGGTGAGAAAGAAAAAGAGCAGATTAAAGCTGATATCGCAGTTCAAAAAGCAGTTGATTTTATAGCTTCTTGTGCAAAAGAAGTATAATATTTTCTTTATTAAGGAATGGAACAAAGGATATATAATTAGATAAGGAGGATAATGTATGAGTTTAGTACCTTATGTCATTGAACAAACAAGTCGTGGTGAAAGAAGTTATGATATATATTCAAGATTATTAAAAGAAAGAATCATTTTCCTCGGTGAGGAAGTAAATGATGTTACTGCAAGTCTGATAGTAGCTCAATTACTATTTCTTGAATCAGAAGATACTAGCAAGGATATTAGTTTTTATATCAATAGTCCTGGCGGATCTGTAACAGCAGGTATGGCAATTTATGATACAATGAATTATATTAAATGTGATGTTTCAACAATTTGCATTGGTATGGCAGCCAGCATGGGAGCATTCCTACTCTCAGGAGGAGCAAAGGGCAAGAGATTTGCTCTGCCTAATGCAGAGATTATGATTCATCAGCCTTCCGGTGGTGCAAGAGGGCAGGCCACAGATATTAAAATTGTAGCTGATAATATTATTAAAACAAGAAAGAAATTAAATGAGATATTAGCTAAGAATACAGGAAAGCCTCTTGAAGTGATAGAAATAGATACAGAGAGAGACTATTATATGAGTGCTGAAGAAGCTAAAGAATATGGTATTATTGATGGAATCCTTGCCAGTAGATAATCAGAGGTCTTTCATAGTATTATACACATCGAATAGAATGAGGTGATTAGGCAGTGGCAGGAAAAGTAGATGACAGAAAACAGCTAAGATGTTCCTTCTGTAATAAGACTCAGGATCAGGTCAGAAAATTGATAGCTGGACCTGGTGTATATATATGTGACGAGTGCATTGAGATATGCAGTGAAATCATTGAAGAAGAATTTGACGGAGATCCAATCATTGATTCAGATATCAATTTATTAAAACCCGTAGAGATTAAGGCTTTCTTAGATCAACATGTGGTTGGGCAGGAGGAGGCTAAAAAGGTTCTTGCTGTATCTGTTTATAATCATTACAAAAGAGTATTAGCTGATAAGGATTTGGATGTCGAGCTTCAAAAAAGTAATATACTTATGATTGGTCCTACAGGATCAGGTAAGACATATCTAGCGCAGACTCTGGCTAAACTATTAAATGTTCCTTTTGCCATAGCAGATGCTACTGCTTTAACCGAAGCAGGATATGTAGGAGAAGATGTAGAGAATATACTTCTTAAAATTATCCAGGCAGCAGATTTCGATCTTGAGCGTGCACAGTATGGTATAATTTATATTGACGAAATTGATAAAATTACCAGAAAATCAGAAAACACATCTATTACAAGAGATGTGTCCGGTGAAGGTGTTCAACAGGCTTTGCTTAAAATTTTAGAAGGTACAATTGCTTCTGTTCCGCCTCAGGGTGGAAGAAAACATCCTCATCAGGAATTTATTCAGATTGATACTACCAACATTTTATTTATCTGTGGTGGTGCTTTCGATGGGTTAGAGAAGATAATAGAGGCACGTATTGGTCAGAGGTCCATCGGCTTTAATGCAAATATAGCAGATAAGAGTAAGATCAATGTAGGTGAACTCTTTAAACAGGTAATGCCCCAGGATTTAATCAAATTCGGTTTGATACCAGAGTTTGTTGGTCGTGTTCCCGTTCCCGTGGCACTTGATATGTTGGATGAAGAAGCCTTGGTGCATATTCTTACAGAACCCAAAAACGCTATTTCAAAGCAGTATAAGAAATTATTTGAACTAGACGGTGTTGAACTGGAGTTTGAAGAGGATGCCCTTGAGGAGATTGCAAAGCAGTCTTTCCAAAGAAAAATTGGTGCTAGAGGACTTCGAGCAATCATGGAATCTGTAATGATGGATTCAATGTATAACATTCCTTCGGATACAAATACTATTAAGTGTATTATCACCAAGGACTCAGTTCTTGGAAAGGATAAGCCGAAACTAGTAATGTCGGAAGAAAATGTAGCAAGAAAACCTATTGCCAAGCGTGGTTCAAAAAAAAGCAAGGGTGAAATAGCATAATAAACAAGGAGTGGCACTCTATGCGAGCCACATGTTGTTAACAAAAAGGGGATATTACAAAACATTATTGTTTTGCAGCATCCCCTTCTTTATTCAATAGGCGAGTAGCCACTTTCTTGTTCAATAGAAAATTACCCAATAATATATAAGAGCCCTAGCTTTTCCATAGGGTAGAAAGAGGAAAATGTGATAATAAAAAGTACTAATTTGGAGACGGTCTGTGGAATAACAAGTGCATTTCCCCAGAATGATAAACCAGAGGTTGCTTTTGCTGGTAAATCTAATGTGGGTAAATCCTCATTAATTAATGGCCTTATGAATCGTAAAGCCTTAGCCAGAACATCATCCCAACCCGGTAAGACGCAGACAGTTAATTTTTATAATATCAATGAAGAGCTTTACTTTGTGGATTTGCCAGGGTATGGATATGCAAAGGTGTCTGTAGCAGTGAAGGAAAAGTGGGGTAAGATGATTGAGAAGTATTTAAGAACCTCAGAGCAATTAAAAGCTGTATTTCTACTTGTAGATATACGACATGAACCCTCAGCTAATGATAAGAATATGTATGATTGGATAGTATATCAGGGTTTTAAGCCAATTATTATCGCTACAAAGCTTGATAAGATAAATCGTAGTCAAAGGGATAAGCAGCTTAAAATAATTAGAGAAGGACTTGAAGTTGTACCAGGTACAAAAATACTGCCCTTTTCTTCTGTGACGAAGCAGGGCAGAGATGAAATATGGGAATGTATTGAGGAAATCTGTGGATTGAATACAGAGGAAGTAAATCCTACAAATCCCACATAAAGGATAATGCTATTTATTTTCCAACAGAGTAGACATTAAGTAGGAATAAATGTCTGAACTTTTTTCTTTCCAATTACTACAGAGGAGAGAAGCTTCTTCTTGCGTTGTTACGGATAAAGTCAAATCTATAATGGGTAGATCTCTTTCGATTACGCATAGATGAACTCCAAACTCTCCCTTTTTAATCTGGTAGTATTCTGCACGAGTAGAAACCTCTTCCTGAAGTTCATATTTATTTTTAGAAAGATAACTCTCAATATCCTCTTTGATTCCGGAGGATATCATATTATCAAAGAAAACCAGAGTCTGTAATCCGCTTTCTGTTATGCGGTATAAAGTGCTATTACGAATGGTTTTAGTTGATATAAAAGCATCATCTATCAACTCAGAGATAGCCCGCTGAATATTAAAATAGTTGGTATACTCCTTTTCTAATATAAAGGCAGTCAACTGAGCATTTGTTAGTGGAAAGCTTACTCGGCTAAGAATATACAAAATCATTAATTTATATAACATAAAGGTATCAGATTGCATAATGACCTCCTTTGAATGCGAATAACCCCTGATAACTGTCTAGCTCTTTCATCCTGCTGTGAATTCGGTTTAAGACCTTTTTTTTATCGGCACTCCAGAGTGGAGCCAGAAGTAGTTTTTTTGGGCCATCTCCAGTGATACGATGGATTATCATATGTGGAGGAAGAACCTCCAGGCAGGCTATGAGGACATCAATATAATCTTCCATGGATAAGGCCTCGTCTAGCAGTCCCTCTTGATATAACTTTCCAAGATCTGTATCTTTTAATATGTGTAGAAGTTGAAGCTTTATGCCTTGTACTGGAAGTCTGGATATATATTCCATGGTCCTTAACATATCATGTTTTGTCTCTCCTGGCAAGCCCAGAATGGTATGAACAATAATGGTGATTCCTAGGGAGTGGAGTTTATGAACTTGTTCTTCAAAGGTAGATAAGGAATATCCACGGCGTATAAAGGATGATGTCTCTTCATGGATCGTCTGCAGTCCTAGTTCAATCCAAACTGGTTTGATACTGTTAAGTTCTTTTAATAAGTCTAGGACGTCATCACCTAGACAGTCAGGTCTTGTTGCTATAGATAGAATTACAATATCAGGATGCTTGATGGCTTCCATAAATAAATTCCTAAGATAGGATATAGGAGCGTGGGTGTTGGTATATGCTTGAAAATAAGCAATATATTTTAATTCCCCCGATTTTTTTGTTTTTGGTACAATTAACTTTTTTGCATTCTCTATCTGATGGGTAATGGAATTAGAAAAAGGTGCTGCAAAATCTCCAGATCCCCCCTTACTGCAGAAGATACAACCACGGGTATCAATGGTTCCATCACGATTAGGGCAACTCATACCACCATTTAAGGATAATTTATATATTTTGTGGCCATAGGTTTTCTTTAGTTCATAATCTAGAGAATGATACCGTTTCTCATCCCACATAAAATCCTACTTTCTAATATGCGCTTTTACTGCTTGGCTAACAACATCACTTACTCTTAGGTCAAAGGCCTGAGGCATTATATTATTCTCGTTAAGGTCTTTATCTTCCACAAGCCCTGCGATTGCAATAGCAGCTGCGAGCTTCATCTCCTCAGTAATCTGTGTAGCTCTGCCTTCTAATGCCCCCTTAAAAATACCCGGGAAGGCCACAACATTATTAACTTGATTAGCAAAATCAGATCGTCCAGTGGCTACAACTTTAGCTCCAGCTTCCTTTGCCAAGTCCGGCATTATTTCGGGAATAGGATTTGCCATGGCAAAGATAATCCCATTCTTATTCATGGAAGCAACCATTTCCTTTGTAACTATATTAGGTGCTGAAACACCAACAAATAAATCGGCACCAAGGAAAGCGTCTGCCAGAGATCCCTCTTTATTCTCAAGATTGGTAACTTGCAGCATTTGTTCCTGCATCCAATTCAGATTATCAGAATTTTTAGAAATAATTCCATTTCTATCACAAAGTATTAGTTGCTGAAAGCCATAGGTAAGTAATAGCTTAGATATGGCTATTCCTGCTGATCCAGCTCCATTTACTACTACTTTGCAGTCTTCTTTATTCTTACCGGTGACCTTAAGAGCATTAATTGCAGCAGCTAGTACAACAATAGCAGTTCCATGCTGGTCATCGTGAAAAACTGGGATATCAAGGATAGTTTTTAGTCTTTCTTCTATTTCGAAGCATTTGGGTGCAGAGATATCCTCTAGATTAATACCGCCAAAGGCGGGAGCAATTGCGGTGATGGTTTTTATGATTTCTTCTGTATCCTGTGTATCAAGACAAATGGGAATGGCATTTATACCTGCAAACTCCTTAAATAGAACGGCTTTTCCTTCCATTACAGGCATAGCAGCGTAAGGGCCGATATTACCAAGTCCCAGTACAGCACTGCCATCCGATATAACAGCAATGGTATTAGATTTAATGGTATATTTATATGCAGCTTCTTTATTCTCAGCTATAACTCTACAGGGCTCTGCAACTCCAGGGGTGTAGGCAATGGCTAAATCTTCTCTTGATTTCACCTGACACTTTGAAGTGATTTCCAATTTGCCACGCCAGGCTTCGTGCATTTTTAAAGCTTCCTCGTTAATATTCAAAATAACCTCCATTCTGTCAAAGCAACGTGAATTTGAGTATTAGTTCAAGTTACCAACAGTTAAATATTCCAAAGCTATCATATCACTATAAAATTGGTAAATCAAGTATTTTACTGGCTGATCTATGCGCACATTATATATAAAATTATAGAAATATGGAGGAAAATAGGAGGATTAGCTTATAAGAAAATACTTTTCTTTCTTGTCTCCATGTTGTATAATAAACTAGTGTAATCAAGGATAATCTATGGATATATTCTCATAATTATTATCTAATTCATCTCTATATCACATTCCGTAAGAGAATCCAATTTAAATCGAAGGAGCGTATGCATGAAAAATAGGTATGATTCAATGACCCTTGTTAATTTGAGGGAACTTGCAAAAGAAAAAGGACTAAAGAATATTACCACGCTTAAAAAAGGCGAATTAGTGGAGGTTTTGATTAAATCAGATTCGGAATCGGGTCAAACGCAACAGGTGAACATAGAAAAGAAACCTGCTGAGACGACCTTGGCAAAGCAGATAAAGACGGAAAAGGATAAGACAGAGATGATTAATGCTGACCCGAATACAGAAAATCAGAATAAGGAAGAGAACGATAAAATTGAGCAAGAAAAAGTAGAACAGACGCAACAGGCAGTACGTGATGAGAAGAAAACTCTGGCAGCTCAAAGCGAAGTGGACCAATTGGACAGTGGCGAAACTAAGGTTGGTATTTTAGAAGTTCTCCCTGATGGATATGGATTTATCCGCTGTGATAATTATCTGCCAGGTGAAAATGATGTCTATGTTTCACCTGCCCAGATTCGCCGTTTTAATTTAAAAACGGGAGACATTGTATCCGGTAATACTAGAGTACGAAATCAGAATGAGAAGTTTAGCGCATTATTATATATTAAATCTGTAAATGGTTTTCATCCAAGTGAGGCACAAAAACGTAAGAGATTTGAAGATCTTACGCCTGTTTTTCCTAACAATAGAATACATCTGGAGACTCCTGGAATTGGCGTGGCAATGAGGATGGTAGATTTAATTTCGCCAATTGGCAAAGGACAAAGAGGGATGATTGTATCACAGCCAAAGGCCGGAAAAACAACCTTATTGAAGCAGATAGCTAAGGCTGTAACAAAGAATCACGCGGATATGAAGCTGATTATACTTTTAATTGATGAACGCCCCGAAGAGGTTACGGACATTAAAGAATCCATTGAAGGAAAAAATGTAGAGGTTATATACTCGACTTTTGATGAACTTCCTGAAAATCACAAAAGGGTATCGGAGATGGTTATTGAGCGTGCAAAGCGTCTGGTGGAGCATAAACAGGATGTTATTATTCTTCTTGACAGTATAACTAGACTTGCAAGAGCATATAACTTAACAGTACAGCCAAGCGGAAGGACTCTTTCCGGTGGTTTGGACCCGGCAGCTCTTCATATGCCAAAGAAGTTTTTTGGTGCAGCAAGAAATATGCGTGAAGGAGGAAGTCTTACTATACTTGCCACAGCCCTGGTAGAGACAGGCAGTAGAATGGATGATGTAGTCTTTGAAGAATTTAAGGGAACAGGTAATATGGAATTAGTACTTGATAGAAGCTTATCTGAGAAACGAATATTCCCTGCCATAGATCTTCATAGATCCAGTACAAGACGAGATGATCTATTACTTACTCAAGGTGAGATGGAAGCTACTTATTTAATGCGAAAAGCCTTAGGCGGGTTAAAATCTGATGAAGCCTTAGAAAGAATTATTGATATGTTCTTTCGAACAAAAACTAATATAGAGTTTATTGAGACCATTAAAAAAACCAAAATAGTGTTCTAGTCCTAATATTATTAATATATTCTCAATTAATATATCTATTTCAAAAATCTTCAAAAAATCTTGTTATATGAATACATCAGGTTGAAAGTCAGTAGGGGCATCTGCTTTTTACTTTATTTAGCTATTGCAATAGAAGTCATCCTATGCTATAATGATAAAGCTGTTTATTAGATTGGAATTACTATAATATAATCATATTATACTAATCTATAAATACTATATGTTAGTAAAGAGGTGAAAACATGAAAGACGGAATCCATCCCAAATATCATCAGGCTAAAGTTGTATGCAACTGCGGTAACGAATTTGTAACAGGATCAACAAAGGACGACATCCATGTTGAAGTCTGCTCCAAATGTCATTCATTCTACACAGGTCAGCAAAAGGCTGCTACAGCACGTGGTGCTATTGATAGGTTTAATCGTAAGTATGGTTTAGGTCAGGATAAATAATAGAATTAGATTTTATTAACTTATCTACTAATCTAATGCAAAATTTAAGGTTAAAAATTGGGTTGAGGTTTGCTTCCTCAGCCTATTTTTAAATAAAGAAAAGGTTTATATGGCATTTTACTAAGATTTTTACAAGAGTACGATAACAGATAATTGAAGAAAGGTTCGGGTGTAAAAATGAGACCATCAGGTATTAGAGGAATGGCTGTTATGGAAGGCGTTTTGATGAAGAATAAAGCAGATTACGCCGTAGCAGTTCGTAAACCTAATAATGAAATTTCAGTGGAAAAAAATGTACACAAAGATTTTTCAGATAAGGTAAAACTATTTAAGCTACCCATTTTCCGTGGAATGCTTGCCTTTGTTGATTCCGTAGTAATTGGTGTTAAAGTCTTAAATTATTCCTCCAACTTCTTAGAAGAAGAGGATAAAGCCCAGAACAATAATAAGAAGATTAAAAAGGACAATAAGGCAAGCGCTGATACCTCCGACTTTGAAATAGAAGAGGTATCAATTATGCCCAGCAATGCTGACAGTCTTGATCATACAGAAAACATAAAAGAATCAGAAGAAAGAAAATGGGATAAAGGAAATACATTATTAATTGCAGTGGCAATAATAATATCTATGATCTTGTCTGCTGCACTTTTCATGATATTACCGGTAGTTATTATTAATTTACTTTCTCGTGTTATAGAAAGTAAACAGATAATAAATATTATCGATGCTGTAATTCGCCTTGGAATTTTTATAGGATTTGTTATCCTTGCAGTTAAAATTCTTGGAATACGTAGGATATTTATGTATCATGGGGCAGAACATAAAACGATTAATTGTCTGGATAATGGACTTGAGCTGACAGTTCATAATATAAAAAAACAATCATTAGAGCATAAATATTGTAGAACGGGATTTATCTTATTTGTGATACTTTTGAGCATAGTGATATTTATGCTTTTACCATCAGGAAGCCTCCTATGGAGAATAGTATCAAGAATACTTCTTATTCCTTTGATAGCAGGTATCTCTTATGAGCTAAGCTGTTTACTTGGAAGAAGTGATAGTAAGATAGTTAATCTACTCAGAAAACCAGGATTGTGGTTGCAGGGACTAACTGTAAAAGAACCGGATGATTCCATGATTGAGGTAGCAATTGAAGCTGTAGGAGCGGTGTTTAACTGGAAAGAATTTGTGGCTTCCTCCAAAGCATCAAAGAAAGAGAAAAGTACTTCACTTAGAAAACGTTCTATGCAATCAAAGCAAGAAGAGTTATCAAAGAAAAAGGATAACAAATCAAAGCAGACATCAAAAGAAGCTTCAAAGCCGGCCAAGGAGTCGAAACAGGTAGATACATCCAAGGAAAGAATAACATCTACAACTGGGGATGCTTCTATTAAAGAACAGACCGGTAAAGAACAGACCGGTAAGGAGAGTAATTCATCAGCAAATACGAAAGATATGACCAACATATCAAAGAAGGATAATAGAGGAAAGAAAAATTTCTCTGAACAAAGTGAGATTACTCCTGTCCAGCGTAAGTCATCGAAGGCTGATGAAGAGGATGATGAGATTTTAAAGGCTCTGGATAAATACTTTGATAGTGGCTTGAAGGATTCTGGCAAAGCATCTGGAGATAAATAGTACATTCAATGAGTTTGTGAGGTTGCATGAGCACATATAAGGAGTTATTAAAGACAGCACGAAAAATACTGGAAGAAAAGGGTATTGAAGATGCAAATGTGGATGCTTGGTATTTGTTGTCTTACGTATTTAAGATAAGTCGAACAGATTATATACTTAAGGAAGATCATATTGGAGACCTTGAAGATACATCGCGCTTTATGAAATATGTTAAAATGAGGTCAGAACATGTTCCGTTACAATATATTACAGGTTCCCAGGAATTCATGGGTTTAGAATTTGATGTTACTCCTAAAGTTCTGATACCAAGACAGGATACGGAGACTTTGGTAGAAGAGGTAATTAAGGTATGCGAGGGAAAATCAGTATTAGATATGTGTACTGGGTCCGGCTGTATTATTGTTAGTATTGCCAAGTTAGGAAGACCTATTAAAGCAGTAGGAGTGGATATTTCTGCGGATGCCCTAGGAGTTGCAGCTAAAAATGCTATGAAGCATGATGTCCAGATAGAATGGATCGAAAGTAATTTATTTGAGCAAATCCATGGAGATTATGATATTATCGTATCTAACCCACCTTATATACGGGCAAAGGTTATTGAAGAGCTAATGCCGGAGGTAAAGAATTACGAACCTCATATTGCACTTAATGGAAGAGAAGATGGCTTGTATTTTTATCGTAGAATTACTGCGTCTTTGAAAATACATTTACGCAGTAAGGGAGCCATATTTTTTGAAATAGGGCATGATCAGGGGGAAGCCGTGAGGGAAATCCTTAAGCAGGAAGGCTTTGCGGATATATTAATTAAAAAGGATTTAAGCGGACTTGACAGGGTTGTGTCTGCAATAAAACCGTAATTTATTGGAGGAATTATAGTTATGTTTGATAAACTAGAAGATATCCTAAAGCGTTTTGAGGAAATTGAAGAAGAAATGATGAATCCGGATATCATGAATGACCAGAATAGATATAGAAGTCTTAGAAAGGAGCACTCGGATCTTTCAGATATTGTTGAAAAGTATAAAGAATATAAGGACACTCAGAACAGTATAGAAGATAGTCTTGCAATGCTTGATGAAGAAAGCGACGAAGATATCCGAGAACTGGCAAAGGAAGAATTAAACGAGTGTAAGCAGAAGATTGTCCAAATTGAAGAAGAGCTTAAAATTCTTCTTCTACCTAAGGATCCTAATGATGAGAAGAATGTTATCGTTGAAATCCGTGGTGGTGCAGGCGGTGATGAGGCAGCTCTTTTTGCAGCACAGTTATATCGTATGTATGTGATGTATGCAGAGCGTTACCGTTGGAAAATAGATATGATGAACTTAAATGAAAATGGAATAGGTGGATTTAAGGAAGTTGTATTTATGGTTATCGGTAAAGGAGCATACTCAAGATTGAAATATGAAAGCGGGGTCCACCGTGTACAGAGAGTTCCCGTAACTGAATCTGGCGGTAGAATTCATACCTCTACTGCAACGGTAGCAATTATGCCTGAAGCAGAAGAAGTAGATGTTGAGCTGGATTTAAATGATTGTAAGTTCGACGTATTCCGTTCCTCAGGGAATGGCGGACAGTGTGTTAATACCACAGACTCGGCGGTAAGACTTACTCATATTCCAACAGGCATTGTAATATCTTGTCAGGATGAAAAATCACAATTAAAGAATAAAGATAAGGCTATTCGTGTTTTACGTTCCAAACTTTATGAATTAGAGTTGGAGAAAGCACAAAGTGCGGAGGCTGAAGCAAGAAAAAGCCAGGTTGGTACAGGCGACCGTTCCGAAAAGATTAGAACCTATAACTTCCCCCAGGGGCGTGTTACAGATCATCGTATCAAATTGACTGTTCACCAAATAGATGATGTAATGAATGGTGATTTGGAAGAAATCCTTGACAGCCTCATCGCAGCCGACCAGGCAGCAAAACTAGCAAATATGAATCAAGATTAAATAGCCTGGTCGGCTTGCGACCAAGGCAGCAAAACTAGCAAATATGAATCAAGACTAAATAGCCTGGTCGGCTTGCGACCAAGGCAGCAAAGCTGGCAAATATGAATCAAGATTAAATAGCCTGGTACAAACCTTCCTGAAACAGCCATGTACAGGGAAGGTTTTATTATTTTACTGTAAGTTATATCATATAACCTATGATAACATGGAGGTAATGTGAAATGTATTCATGCAATTGTGAGAAATGCGCACATGAGATGTGTACAAGAAGAGTACCTATTTTTGCTGCCCTTGATAGGGATGAACTGAACAGAGTGGCTGATCTTATTATTAGAAGAGAGTATGCTAAAGCTGAATTGATAACCATGGAAGGTGATCATCTTGATAGTCTTGTGATTATTAATCAGGGACAGGTGAAAGCTTTTAAAGATACCAATGAAGGGAAAGAACAGATTCTCTACATCTTTTCAGCAGGAGATTTTTTTGGAGAAAAGAATATATTGCAGCAGCAGAAAGCTGCTTATCATATTGAGGCTCTAGAAAGAACAAATGTCTGTATGATTAATAAGAAGGACTTTCAGCTTTTGCTACGTGAATATCCTGACATTGGACTGAAAATTATTGACGAACTTTCTAATCGGATTGATAAGCTTGAAAATGCAATTCATACGATGGGAACAAAAAATGTAGAAGTAAGAGTAAATTCTGTACTTCTGGAATTTGCGAAGAAGTATGGAAAGGATCATATAAAAGGGGTGGAGATTGAACTTCCCCTGAGCCGGGAAGGTATTGCAAATTATATAGGGCTGACCCGGGAAACAGTTAGCCGCAAGATGAACCTTCTTCAGGAAGAAGGCATCATCGAGATGTTGGGTAATAAAAGGATTATCCTATTGGATAAGCAGGCATTAGAAGCTTCTGTGGAATAATATACATAGGAGTTCCTTATCTTGTGGTCTTGTCATAATTATGATATAAAAATAGCTATTTTTTTAAAAACTGTGAACACAATCACAGTTTTTTTTATTGCACAGGTGTATTCTATAACCAAGTGAAGCACATGTGCTGACAAATATATAATTCGAATATAACTTGTGGCGTGGCATTTATCCATACATAGAATAATGAAGCAGGTGATATAATGAGTAAAAGAATTAATTTTCAGAAAAGTATCTATGAAATCTGTAAAGAAAATCCCGAGGTCATCAAAATTATGAAAGAGCTTGGCTTTGATAATATTGGAAATCCAGGGATGCTTAATACCGCCGGACGTTTTATGACCATTCCAAAGGGAGCAGCAATGAAAAATATCAACATTGATATAATTAAGGAGCATTTTATGAATAAGGGCTATACCATATCAGAATAAGGAGGAAACAATATGAGTGAAATGATCAATAACAGAGAATATCGTCAAAAAGTATTAAAAGAGCTTATTATGGAGTTGCATAATGGAAAAAGTGTGGATGAAGTAAAAGAAAGATTTGAGAATTTGATTCAGGGGATATCTGCTACAGAAATTTCTGAAATGGAGAATGCTTTAATTAGGGAAGGTATGCCGGTTGAAAACATTCAGAAGCTCTGCGATGTACATGCTGCGGTATTCAAAGGTTCAATAGAAGAAATTCACCGTCCGGAGAAACCAGAAGAGATACCAGGCCATCCTGTGCACACCTTTCGCTTGGAAAATAGGAAAATTGAAAGTCTTATTAATGATAAAATAAAGCCAGGGCTGGAAGCTCTTAACAGTTCCGATAACCAGCAGATTATTGCCGAACTCCTTAAGGATTTTAACACTTTAATGGAAATCGATAAGCATTATTCGCGAAAGGAAAATTTACTATTCCCATATATGGAGAAGTATGATATCATAGCACCTCCCAAAGTAATGTGGGGTGTTGATGATGAGATTAGAGCGGCAATCAAGGAGAGTCGTAAGCTACTTTCCGATTATTCTGGAGATAAAGAACAGTTTTTAGGTATAGCCAGGGAGGCCCTTGACAAGGTAATTGAGATGATTTTCAAGGAAGAGAATATTCTTTTCCCAATGGTACTAGAAACTTTATCAGAGGATGAATGGTCTAAGATTGCGAATGAAAGCGGAGAGATCGGTTACTGTCTTATCAAACCGGCAGGAAGCTGGAGACCGGTTAAAACTAATGTAGAAGACAAGGTAGAGGAGGAGGGTGCTAAGCCATCTAATAATGGATATATTGAGTTCGATGCAGGAATTCTTATACCAGAAGAAATCAATGCTATGCTCAACACCCTTCCCTTAGATATGACTTTTGTGGATAAGGATGGAGTTGTGAAATATGTATCCATGGGGAAGGAGAGGATTTTTGCCAGACCTAAGTCCGTTATAGGAAGGCTGGTGAATAATTGTCATCCCCCAGCAAGTGTACACATTGTAGAAAAGATTGTTGAGGATTTTAAAGAGGGCAGAAAAGACCATGAGGATTTCTGGATTAAGATGGGACAAAAGTATGTTTATATTAGATACTATGCAGTTAGAAATGAAAAAGGGGAATACCTTGGAACCCTAGAGGTAACCCAGGATATCAAGCCCATACAGGATATTGCTGGTGAAAAGCGCCTGGTAGAAGAGTAGTAGACCCTTGTAATCCTAATAGATTTCGAGTATAATGGCAAATATTAGATTTGACATAATACAATAAGAAATACTATGTATATATGGATCTATACCAATATAAGTTTAGTGATATATAAGAGGATTATTAGAATGAAACCCAAAAGTTTAATAAGCAGTTCAAGTAATGCACAGGTTAAAAATATAGTATTATTACAGAAGAAAGCGAAGGCAAGAGGGGAACAGGGTGTCTTTGTTGTTGAAGGGCTCAAAATGTTTGAAGAAGCAAGAAGGGAAGGCCTTCTTATTAAAGCATTTGTATCCCAAAGCTTCTATCAAGAAAAGCAGTCAGATAGTCCTGGTTTTTTTGAGGGCTTGGATTTTGAGATCATTATTGATCAGGTTTTTAATGAGACTTCAGATACGAAAACTCCCCAGGGGATTATGGGAATTGTAAAGCAGGCCAAACACAGTCTTGAAAGTATAATAACTGTCCCTGATGCCTGCCTTCTGTTATTGGAAGATATCCGTGATCCCGGTAACCTTGGAACCATGATAAGAACTGCTGAGGGTGCAGGAATAACCGGGATCATTTTTAATAATTCTTGTGTTGATATTTATAATCCAAAAGTTATACGCTCAACAATGGGGTCCATATATCGGATGCCATTTTATCAGTGTGAGGATTTTTATGAAGCCTTGATGAAAATAAAGGAAAAAGACATTGTACTTTTTGCAGCCCATTTACAGGGAATTTCCTATGATACAGAAGGAAGTTTCAAAGGAAAGTGCGGATTCTTAATTGGAAATGAAGCCAATGGTTTAAGCGATAAGATATCCAGTTTAGCGGACGTCTTAATCAAAATTCCTATGGAAGGGAAATTAGAATCCTTAAACGCTGCTATTGCAGCAGCTATCTTAATGTATGAGGCTCACAGGCAAAGGAGCAATTGATTTCGTAAAAATTCCATTGTTTGGTCACAGCATCTTCACAATTTCTCAATATGATATATCTTGTGAGCTGGCACTACTTTATATCGTGGAAGGTACATGTGTAATCATATAAGAAATACAGATAAAGGAGAGGATAAGGTGGCAATAGAGGTCTTTAATAGATATGAAAAGAAATATATGGTTTCGGAAGAAATTTATGAAAAGATAAAACCTCTTTTGGAAGAACATATGGAAATGGATGAATTTAGTCGCAGTGGAGACTCCTATACCATTTGTAATATTTATTATGATACCAATGATAATGAAATTATAAGAAAATCCATTGAGAAACCTATCTATAAAGAAAAATTTCGTATGAGAAGCTATGGTGTGGTTAACCCCAAGGATAAAGTTTATCTGGAGATTAAGAAGAAATTTAAAGGTTGTGTTAATAAACGAAGAACTGCAATAGAGTTAGCACAGGCCTATCGTTATTTGGAGACTAAGGAAAAGCCTGGTGATATGGCTATAAGCAATGCACAAATTTTAAATGAAATAGATTATATGCTGCAAAAGTATCCAACCCTTCACCCAGCAATATATCTTTCATATAATAGAAATGCCATGTTTGGCAAAGAGGATAGGAATTTTAGAATTACCTTTGATAGAAATATACTGACACGCCGTTATGATTTAGGCTTGGATTATGGTATCTATGGTGACCTTCTACTTCCCCAAGGTCTGAGGATTATGGAAGTAAAAGTTAATTATGCAGCTCCTCTATGGTTAGTAAGGCTGTTATCAGAATATGCAATTTACCCTGTATCCTATTCAAAATATGGGATGGAGTATAAGAAATATCTTGTAATGAGTAATAAGAATATTACGACAGATGCTATGAGAAAGTGCATTTAGGAGGAGAGAAATGTTTGAGACAATTTTGCAAGAAGGATCAGCTACAGACTTATCCATAGGCTTTGATACAGCGATTGTTTGTATTCTAGGAGCTTTACTTATGGGAGCAGCTATTTGCGGGGTCTACTATCTAACAACGAATAAGGGGAGCAGGTCTGATAGCTTTTCTTTGAGTTTGATTATCTTACCCGCAGTGGTTGCCATTGTTATTATATTAGTTGGAGAGAATGTTGCTAGAGCATTTTCCTTAGCAGGCATCTTTACCCTAGTGCGTTTTCGTAGTATTCCTGGGGATTCTAAGGATATAACCTTTGTGTTTTTATCTATGGCAGTAGGCTTATGTGTGGGACTGGGATACATTTCCTTAGGTGCTTTTATCACCCTTGTATTAGGAGGAGTGTTAGCTGTTGTCTACAGATTTGTGTTTACGAAGGCAAAACAGCAATTAAAGAGGTTGAAGATTACCATACCCGAGGATATGAATTATCAAGATGTCTTCGAGGATTTATTTAGAAAGTTCACAAGTAGTCATGTTTTAAATAAAGTAAAGACCACCAATATGGGAACTTTATTTGAACTCCACTATGATGTAATTATGAAAAAGGACGTATCAGAGAAGGAGTTTATAGATTCCTTACGTTGTAGAAATGGTAATTTAACGATCTTGCTTGGTATGCCGGATAATCAAAATCAACAATTGTAATAAGGGAATTAATTTGTCATTCTTTGTAGGGAAGAAGAGCCCTACAAGGAGTGACTTTTTTCTTATAATCAAAGAGGGATTAAGAAAAAATTAAGAATTTTACGGCTTGATATTCAATTGGTAATGAGATATTATAAGGTTGATTTGTTAATTGTATATCAATTGGTTATTTAGGACATAGTGAGGGATACCATGAAAAAGTTAAGGGAAATACTAGCTTCACCATATTTCGTATCGGTTTTATTTGTAGTTAAGATGATGGTATATTATGCTCTCATCGATGTAAATTATATGGAGATGGTTTTCATTATATTAAGTCTTATTGTCTGGGGCACAATTTATATCTGCTTTGGAAGAATGGGACTGAAGAGAAAACATTTCTTGTTTTTAATAGTCTATTTTCTTTTTAGTTTACTGATGTTTGCGGATACCATGTATTATAATTATTATAATCAGACAGTATCCATTAAGCAATTGTGGCAGGCAAAATCTGTTGCTGCAGTACCAAAAAGCTTTATTGCTACTTTAATACCAGCAAGCTTTTTATTATTTATAGATATTCCTTTTGCTTATATCAGTTTTAAGAAATATGCTACCAGGGAAAATCTTCAGAAATGGCTGCCTTGGCCTAAATTTAAATATTTAATCTATGTTTTTACAGTAGTATTTATTACATTAGTAGCAAACCCATTTCGCACCGCTGCTTTTGAGAAAGTAAATAGTGTAGAGTTCTTTACAAATCATGTAACGGATGTATATGAGACAATTTCTGATAACTTGTCCAAGGAAGCAATGGATGAGGAGGAAATCTTTGATGTACTTAATGAAGTAAAAGAAGATGTACCAAAGATGGATATTGTACGACATAAAGGCATAGGAAAAGGTAAGAATCTGATTGTAATACAATTAGAAGCTTTTCAAGATTTTGTTCTTGGTGCAACCTACAATGGTCAAGAAATTACCCCTAACCTAAATCGTCTTATTGAAAAAGATACCTTGTACTATGATCAATATTTCTCAAACATTGGAAAAGGAAATACAGCAGATGCTGAATTCTCTACTTTAAATAGTTTGTATCCAGTTATTGATGGGGAAAGTTATCGCCTGTATCAGGATAATACCTATAATGGTTTGCCCTGGTTAATGAGGGATAATGGTTATTATTCTTTTGCGATCCATGGCTTTGAGGGTAGTTTCTGGAACAGAGAGTATGCTTATCCTCAACTAGGCTTCCAAGATTTCTATAGTATGGAGGACCTTAATCAGGAAGAAATAATCGGATTAGGAGTTTCAGACAAATCAATGTTTGAGCAGCTAATGCCTGTTTTAGAGAAACAGACACAACCCTTTTTTACCTTTGCTATAACCCTAACCAATCATCATCCCTATGTACTTGATGAGCAATATGAGTCAATAACCCTGATTGAAGAAGATAAGGAAACTAAATTCGGTGATTATTTACAAACAGTACGTTACACGGATGAGGCTATTGGTCAGTTGATAGAAGATTTAAAGGCAGCAGGCCTCTATGATAATACAGTGATTGCCTTGTATGGTGATCACCATGGTCTAAACTGTGGTATGGAGGATGTTCGTTACCGTGTAGGTGAATATATAGGAAGAATTTATGATTATGATGAGATGCTGAATATTCCCTTAATCATACACGTTCCTGGAAGTGGGGTAAAAGAAACCATCAGTACCACTGGCGGACAGATTGATTTTTTACCGACAATAGCAAATGTTATGGATATTACTTATGAAGAAACCTTTGTTCTGGGGCAGGATTTAACCAATGCAGAGGATGGTTTTGTGGCTTTTACTTCTTACTTATTTGATGGGTCCTTTGCTACCAATGATATTATCTTTGAGATTTCCAGAGAAGAGATTTTTGAAGGCAGCAGGGCTTGGAAGATCGGGACCAATGAGCAGGTGGATGCAGGTCTCTATCAGGAGGAATACGAAAAAGCCGTATTGCTAAAGAAAACTTCAAAGGAGATACAGGAACAGAATCTAATTGCTAATTTTATTGAACATTAAAATAAACTAAAATTAAATATTTATAATAGAATGGGGTATTATCCTTACTGACATAGTAAAGATAACACTCCATTATATTTTATATCATTGATATATTGTAGAATAATTTCCTTGACATTATTAATAATTTGGAATAATGTATAAATAAACATTAAACAGTATAAATATAAGTCTATCGTTACACCTATAATACAACATAAGTAGACTTATAATTACTATAAGAGAATGGAGGAGATTATTATGAATTTAAAAGGAAGAAGCTTTCTAACACTTAAGGATTATACCCCTGAGGAAATAGATTATTTACTGGAGCTGGCAGCAGATTTAAAAAAGAAGAAAAAGCAGGGCATTACTGGCAGCAGTCTGAAGGGAAAAAATATCGCATTAATATTTGAAAAACCATCAACGAGAACACGTTGTGCATTTACCATTGGCTGTATCGATGAGGGAGGACACCCGGAGTATTTAAGTAAGGATGATATTCAATTAGGGTATAAGGAAAGTGTAGAAGACACCGCCAGAGTTCTTGGGAGAATGTTTGATGGCATAGAGTTTCGTGGTTTCAAGCAGGATACAGTAGTAAAGCTGGCGAAGTATAGCGGGGTTCCGGTGTGGAACGGTTTGACTGATGCAGATCATCCGACACAAATTCTGGCTGACTTCTTGACATTAAAAGAACAGTTTGGTAAGCTAAAGGGATTAAAACTTGTTTATGCTGGAGATGGACGTAATAATATGGCCAATAGCTTAATGATTGGCTCTTCTAAGATGGGTATTGACTTTACTATCTTAGCACCAAAGTCTTTATGGCCAGAACAGGATTTAGTAGAGGAATGTAAAGAGTATGCTAAGGTTTTTGGCAGTCAGATTGTTATTTCTGATGATACCTGTGCAGTAGAAGGAGCAGATGCAGTATATACAGATGTATGGTGTTCTATGGGTGAGGAAGATTTAGCAGCAGAGAGAATTGCCATTCTTAAGCCCTACCAGGTAAATGATGCATTAATAGCTCGAACTAAGAAGTCAAATACTGTGCTTCTACACTGTTTACCTGCAGTCAAAGGATATGAGGTTACGGAAGAGGTCTTTGAACGTTTTGCTGATGTGATATTTGATGAAGCAGAAAATCGTATGCACACGATTAAAGCTGTTATGGTGGCTACCTTAGGCAGTTGATTGAGACAGAAGGGAGGTTATTTTGAATAAGATTAACAAGCTCTTAGAGAAATTTTCATTTAAAGTAGAAATCCATAATATTATTATGGGAATTGCTTTAATTGTCTCTTTATTTTTTGTTTTTAATAACCCCAGCAATCCAATTGCTTTGCTGGCTGCATGCATTTCAGCTGGGTTAATCAATATATTCAATGGCCTTAAAACAATGAAAGACCCTAAAAGAAAGACGATGGGTATGTCTTACTTGATGATGGGAATAATTATCATAATTTTGGGAATTTTCATTACTAATCTAAATAAGTAGTAAAAGGAGCAACAAATGTATCAGGATAAGGTTGTCTTGTGTGCCAGTAGTGCATATACTAAGAAATTCTGGTTAAATGATGATTTTAAAATGTTACCTGAGGAAATAAAGCAGGAACTTAAAATCTTATGTGTCTTATATACAGAAGATATTGGAGGGATATTATCCCTAGAATTTGCTGATGATGGATCGCTGTTATTTAAGGCAGAAGCAGATGAAGGAGATTATCTTTATGATGATATTGGAAGTGTACTAAAATTGAAACAGCTACAGAGGGAGAAAGCAGAGCTATTAGAATCCCTGGAACTTTATTATAAGGTGTTTTTTCTCGGAGAGGATTCCTCCGAGCTTTTAAAGGATTAGAAAATCAGTAAACCTATCTATAAGCTATAGCTATATTGACCAAGGCAGAGCTTATAATAATAGGTATTCATAGGAAAGGCTAAGAAATCATTATGTTATTAGCGATTGATGTAGGAAATACAAACATAACCTTGGGCGTTTTTGATGATGTCCATTTAAAGACCACCTTCCGTTTGACTACAAGTATGCTCAGAACCTCAGATGAGTATGGTCTGATTATTTGTGATATGTTAAAGGCAAAGGAAATTAATATACCAGATATTAAATCAGTTACAATTGCGTCAGTAGTTCCAAAGATTATGTATTCCCTGACCTCGGGTATCATAAAGTACTTGTCCATTACCCCTTTGATTGTAGGGACTGGAACGAAGACGGGAATCAGAATAACAACTACTTATACGAAGGAGTTAGGAGCAGATAGAGTTGTTGATGCTGTTGCAGCATATGAAATATATGGTGGTCCAGCACTAGTCATTGATTTTGGAACGGCAATCACCTATGATTTGATTACAGAGGATGGAGCCTTTGTAGCTGCAGTTACTAGCCCAGGTCTTCGTATTGCCGCCAATGCTTTATGGGAAGGTACAGCCAAGCTTCCAGTGATAGAAATTGCAATGCCAGATTCAATATTAGCAAAAGATACGGTAACCAGTATGCAAGCAGGTCTCGTATTTGGTTGTATTGGACAAACAGAATACATCATTAAGAGAATGCTTCAGGAAGCTGATATTAATAAATGTAAAGTGATTGCAACAGGTGGAATGGGTAAAATTATTTCTGATGCCACAGATTTAATTGATGTCTATGATGTTAATTTAACTTTAAAGGGATTGAAGATCGTTACAGATAAGAATAAGATTCGTTAATGTACCTCTCCATTATAATAAACCTTACAATGGAGAGAGAAATTAATTTAGCTAAGAATGTTAAGGATAGAGAAACTTGTTATATGTAGTAGAAAAGATGGAGAAAGTGTAAGAAGATGAATTTTAAAATCGGAAATGTTGAATTGGAAGGAAATCTGATTTTAGGACCCATGGCAGGAGTTACTGACCTGCCTTTTCGTTTGTTATGCAAGGAAAAAGGTGCAGACCTTGTCTATACGGAGATGGTCAGTGCCAAGGGAGTTCAATATAATAATAAGAATACAGAAAGCTTAATCTATATTACCAAAGAGGAACGTCCTGTGGCTCTGCAACTATTTGGTGCAGACCCGGACATACTAAGTGAAACAGCCAAGAGATTAGAACATCGTAACTTCGATATCCTGGATATTAATATGGGATGTCCTGTTCCCAAGGTGGTTAATAATGGAGAGGGCTCAGCCTTAATGAAAAATCCCAAGCTAATCGGAGAGATAATTCGTAAAGTATCACAAGGCTATAGTAAACCGGTAACAGTAAAAATACGTAAAGGGTTTCATGATGACTGTATTAATGCTGTGGAGGTTGCTAAGATTGCAGAAGACAATGGGGCTGCTGCAATAGCAGTGCATGCCAGAACTAGAGAACAATATTACAGTGGAGTTGCGGATTGGGAAATAATCAGAAAAGTTAAGGAAGCCGTAAGTATACCGGTTATTGGAAGCGGGGATGTATTTACACCCACAGATGCTAAAAATATGCTGGAAGATACTAAATGTGATGCCATAATGTTGGCTAGGGGAACCAGAGGAAATCCGTGGATATTTGAACAGATTAAAAGGTATCTGGACAAGGGAATTTTAATGCCCAAGCCGGATATCAGAGAAGTGATAGAAATGATTACTCGCCATGCAAAGCTGTCCGTGGAATATAAGGGTGAATTTATTGGTATTCGTGAGATGCGTAAGCATGTAGCTTGGTATACAACAGGGTATCCTAGCTCAGCTAAGTTTAGAAATAGGGTAAACGAAATAGAAACCTTAGAAGACCTCCACAAACTATTAAAGGACTATCAAAATCACCTAGAAAAATAACCAAACAATATTTGTGAATTGAGGATATCTTATATAATAGTAACAAATATGTAAGATTTCTTCAAAAAAATGTTGATTTTTCTTAAAATTAAGTTATAGTATATTTACATGAAAGACAAATGTTTGCCATACGAGAACATAAATGGAGGAATGGAAATGGGTAAGTTAAGAGTAGGTATACTTGGAGGAACAGGAATGGTTGGACAGCGTTTTGTTTCATTGCTGGATAATCACCCTTGGTTTGAAGTAGTAACAGTTGCAGCTAGTCCTAGAAGCGCAGGAAAAACATATGAAGAGGCTGTAGGTGATCGTTGGAAAATGGCAACACCGATGCCGGAGAGCGTAAAGAAGCTTATTGTTAAAAATGTAAACAATGTAGCTGAGGTAAGTGCCAGTGTTGATTTCGTTTTTAGTGCTGTAGATATGACAAAGGATGAAATTAAAGCAATTGAAGAGGAATACGCAAAGACAGACACGCCTGTTGTATCTAATAACAGTGCTCATAGATGGACCCCTGATGTTCCCATGGTTGTTCCGGAACTAAATCCAGAGCATTTGGAGGTAATAAGTGCTCAAAAAGAACGCCTTGGTACAAATAGAGGATTTATTGTAGTTAAACCCAACTGCTCTATCCAAAGCTATACGCCTGCACTACATGCCCTCAAGGAATTTGGACCGAAGTTAGTTGTTGCAACCACTTATCAGGCGATTTCTGGAGCTGGTAAGAACTTTGCTGATTGGCCAGAGATGGTTGATAATGTGATCCCTTATATTGGCGGTGAAGAAGAAAAGAGTGAGCAGGAGCCATTACGTATCTGGGGTAAGGTGGTTGACGGTAAGATAGAGAAGGCAGCAAGCCCTATCATTACAACCCAGTGTATTCGTGTACCTGTTACAGATGGACACACAGCAGCAGTATTTGTAAACTTTGAGAAGAAGCCTACCAAGGAGGAGATCTTAAAAGCATGGTCTGAGTTTAAAGGTCTTCCCCAGGAACTTGATTTACCTAGTGCTCCAAAACAATTCATCAAGTATTTTGAAGAAGATAACCGTCCTCAAGCGAAGTTAGATCGTGACTATGAAAATGGTATGGGAGTTTGCTTTGGAAGACTTCGTGAAGACAGTGTATTTGATTATAAATTCGTTGGTCTTTCACATAACACTGTTCGTGGTGCAGCAGGAGGAGCGGTATTAATTGCAGAGCTTCTGAAAGCACAGGGTTATATTACAGAGAAATAAGCTAAGTTTTTTCTAAGATTTTGATTACTTCTCTCTTCTAAAAATATAAGAATAATATAAAGGCTACCTAAAATTAGTTAAGTATAATTTTGGGTAGCCTTTATATTCAATGAAAAAGTTTAAAACCTATTTGTTATTAAACAAAAATCTAATAAATTCAATGGAATTTTCATTATTGGGTGCGTTCACTAGAATTCCAAGAACATAGGGTTCAGTACTTAGAGAGTTATCCTTATATAGTTTGGTATCAGTGAGATAAATACCATAGACACTACTTTCTGCATCCTCTTCTGTATGCGCCATGTAGAAGTTATCCGTTAATGAACTGTAAATATCTGTTGGAAGCTTGTCCGATAACTTGCTAAAGTAACCAATATAGGCATAGTCTTTAAATTCTGATTCCGGAGCAATGATTACATCAATTTCGTTAGCAGCGATATAAGTTGTCAGAGCATTCCTCATACCCATGGTATATTGATCTTCACTAGGCCCAAAATTAAAGTTGGTACTGAGATTAACACTCTCTCTCTCAGTATTTAATTCCAGTTTACCAGCAAAGTTATTGCTGTATTCTTGAATAACATCTTCGCTAATGGCATTATTAACCATTGCTGCATAAAATACTGTCGCAGGAGCTGGGTTAACTATACCATATACAATATATATAATGATTGCAACCGCTACAATACTGCCAATAATATGAAATTTATAATATTCTCTTATATATGCTACTTTCTCTCGAAAGGACATTTCCCGAAGTTTTTCCTTCTCTGTCTGCTTTTTACGAGGCTGATAAATCATAGCATCATCGCCTAGTCGCGTTTGTTTTTGCATAGTAAGACCTCACTTTATTTAAAATTATAACATCTTCTGGCTTAATTCTTTATCATTGTATCATAATAACTGATTAAAAAAAAGAAACTAAATATAAAATATGTATAAAACATATAGTAGAAGACTCCGTATTTTTTGTCTATTCGTAGCATTATTTGTAGGCGAATAATAGGGGGTTATATCTATTATATTAAATTTATTCATGATTCAGTATAGGAATAAGTCTTATTGTTAGCTCTAGGCTACCAGTTTTTAGTTGAAATGCTCAGAAAGGTATAATATAATGTTCAATGAGAGTAAAAATAGTTATAAGGAGGACTTAGAAGATGCAGTTCGGTTTTTTTGATGATGCTAGAAAGGAATATGTAATTACTACACCTACAACACCCTATCCATGGATCAATTATTTAGGATCCCAGGAGTATTTTTCTTTAATATCAAATACTGCTGGTGGATATAGCTTTTACAAGGATGCCAAGTTAAGGAGAATAACTCGTTATAGGTACAACAATGTTCCCTTGGACTTAGGTGGTGGAAAGTATTACTATATTAATGATGATGGTGATGTTTGGTCACCAGGATGGGCACCCGTTAAGAAAGAGTTAGACAAATATGAATGTAGACATGGAATGGGCTACACTAAAATAACTGGTGCTAGGGGAGGCATCGAGACAGATGTTACATACTTTGTGCCCATTGATACCAATGCAGAAGTACATAAGGTGGTAGTAACAAATACTTCCGGAGTTAAAAAACAAGTTAAACTTTTCTCCTTTGTGGAGTGGTGTTTATGGAATGCTCAGGACGATATGTCAAATTTCCAGAGAAATTACAACACCGGTGAAGTTGAAGTGATGGATTCCGTAATCTATCATAAGACAGAATATAAGGAAAGACGTAACCATTATGCATTTTTCTCTGTCAATGCACCTATTGCAGGGTTTGATTCTGATAGAGAAAGCTTCATGGGAACTTATAATGGATTTAGCGATCCCCAGACAGTATTTGCTGGAAAACCAAACAATTCAATAGCAGATGGATGGCATCCCATTGCATCCCATTGTCTTGTTGTAGATCTTGAGCCAGGAGAGACTAAGGATTATGTATTTGTATTAGGTTATGTAGAAAATGATTTGGACGAGAAATGGGAAAGTAAGAATATTATTAATAAAAAGAAAGCCCAGGAGATGATTGCAAAGTTCTCAACAACAGAAGCAGTAGATAAGGCCTTTGCAGAACTTTCAGAGTATTGGGATCAGCTTTTATCAAAATATACAGTATCTACTAAGGATGCGAAGTTAAATCGTCAGGTAAACATATGGAATCAATATCAGTGTATGGTTACCTTTAATCTATCAAGAAGTGCTTCCTACTTTGAATCAGGAATTGGAAGAGGAATGGGCTTCCGTGATTCTAATCAAGATTTACTTGGATTTGTACATCAGATACCGGATCGTGCAAGAGAGAGAATTATTGATCTTGCTTCTACCCAGTTAGAAGATGGTGGTGCATATCATCAATACCAACCTCTTACAAAGAAGGGTAATGATGAAATAGGCGGTAATTTTAATGACGATCCACTCTGGTTAGTGCTTGCAGTAACTGCATATATCAAAGAAACGGGAGATTTCTCGATATTAGATGTCATGACTCCTTTTGATAATGATGAGAGTAAGAGTACACCTCTTGCAGATCATTTGAAACGCTCTATTGACCATGTTATTAATAATGTAGGACCTCATGGACTTCCATTGATTGGACGAGCTGACTGGAATGATTGTCTGAACTTAAACTGCTTCTCTACAGAGCCGGGTGAATCCTTCCAAACCACCACCAGTAAAGATGGCAAGGTTGCAGAATCCGTAATGATAGCTGGAATGTTCTGCTATATCGGAGAGGAATACTGCATGCTTATGAAAAAGGTTGGTAACATTAGTGAATATGACCGTGTTACTAAAGAAGTAGAGAAGATGCGTGAAATTATCATGAAGGATGGTTGGGATGGTTCCTGGTTCCTTCGTGCATATGATGACTTTGGCAGAAAAGTGGGCAGCAATGAGAATGAAGAAGGTAAGATTTTCATTGAATCTCAGGGTCTTTGTATTATGGGTAACTGTGGCATAAAGGACGGAAAGGCAATTCAGGCTTTGGATGCTGTAGAAGAACGTCTTGGAACCAAATATGGCCTAGTGCTTCAGAATCCTGCCTTTACAAAATATTATGTTGAATACGGAGAAATCTCCACCTATCCTGCTGGATACAAAGAGAATGCAGGTATCTTCTGCCATAATAATGCATGGATTATGGTAGCAGAGGCGCATGTGGGTAGAGGTGATAAGGCCTTTGATTACTATACGAGAATAGCACCTGCATATACAGAAGAATATTCAGAGATTCACCGTGTTGAGCCCTATGTATATTCTCAAATGGTAGCGGGTAAGGATGCAAGACGTCATGGAGAAGCAAAGAATTCCTGGTTAACGGGTACAGCATCATGGAACTTTCTTGCTATTTCTCAATCTATTCTTGGTATTAAGCCTGAGTATGATGGATTACAGATAGATCCTTGTATCCCCAAGGATTGGGATGGTTATGTTGTTACACGTGAATTCAGAGGAGATAGGTATAATATCTCTATTAAGAATCCAAATCATGTTTCCAAGGGTGTTGTAAAGATGATTGTTGATGGTAAACAAGTACAGGGTAATATTATTCCTGTGGCCGGAGATAAGAAGGAACATGAGGTTGAAGTTATTTTAGGTTGATTATATAGATAATGTAATTTAGAAAAGTGCTGCTGTGACCACATGTGTTATAGCAGCATTTTTAAAGTTTTTCTTGCAATTATTGGATAAATAAGTTAATATATTTGCAATTGAATAACAAGAATAAATTCAAGAGATGAATATCATAGCTTAATTATATTCCTAGGTTATTTCTACCGTACTCCTATGGGAGACGAAAAGAAAAACACTGGATACATCTACTCGTCTTATGAATTTAGTATCTAACCAGAGTTATTCATAGTGAGTGAATTATGGTAATTCGGTAATAATATCTTAGACTTGGTTGGTCTTGACCTGTTTATAGCAGTGGAGGCAAGAACTAAAAAGAGGTCTTGTTTGGTTTTGTCTTTAAGAATCTTTTTAGGATTATGATACATAGATAAACGCTGACGCACTGGAACAGGTTTTTGTACGGTTCTTCTGGTCGGCGTTTTTATTTGGAAAAGAATTGTATCCTATGAAATAAAAGCTCAGTGCAGAATAATCTTATAAACAGAGATATTTATGGACAAAAAATGTTATTCAAGAGTATAAAAAGTAGCGAGTTGTAAAAAGGTTGCCGTAAAATACGGCGGAATGGAGGAAATTATGAATACAACAACTAACTTTCACACCAAAAGGATGGTGCAGCTGGCACTTTTCACAGCCATTATAGCATTGATGGCATTTACCCCAATTGGTTATATCAATACAATGGGGTTATCAATAACCTTAATGGGTATACCAGTAGTAGTAGGAGCTATACTTCTTGGACCTGTGAACGGGGCTATACTTGGGGGAGTTTTCGGTATTACCAGTTTTATAAGATGTTTTGGTTTGGAACCCTTTGGAGTTGCCCTATTAGCAATTAATCCAGTTACGACCTTTATTGTATGCATGGTACCGCGTATTCTAATGGGATGGCTTGCTGGTTTAATATTTAAGGGATTAAGTAAAGTAGATAAATCTAAGAATGTTGCCTATGCAGTAACTGGCTTAACTGGATCTTTAATTAATACAGTACTATTTATGGGATTACTGATTTTGTTTTTCTATAATACGGAGTATATCCAGGGTATAGCAGCAAGTGTCGGTGCAAATAATGCTTTTGTATTTTTCATTGCTATGGCAGGGCTTAATGGTACAGTGGAAGCGATTGTTTGCTTGATTATAAGCACGGCGATTACTAAGGCGATCTATGGACAATCCAAAAAATCAGGATTATAATATAAATAGAGTGAAAATAAGAAGCAATTTTCACACTGGGAAGGAATGTACTGTTAGTGTGAAAAATAATATGAAAACCTGCTGAAGAAACCTTGAGTAAACCTTTAGAAACCTTTGGATTATGAAAACAGCTATTGACATTATTCGTATTAGTATGTTATTATATATTAGCTGTGAATATTGCAGGTCAATATTCCAATGAAAAAGAAGAGAATCCATCTCTCGCCCATAGCGTAAATGCTTATTTACTGTGAACGGGTTATTACAATTAGAAATCCAATATTCTCTTGTAGAAGAGATAATTGTGTGATTGAGTTTGTAGGTGGATAATCTTTATCCACCTTTTTTTTATTCAATTCTATAGAATAAAACTATTATCTATCATGGTGGATTTGATACAATGTAACCGAATGATTTATAACCTATGGAGGTGCAGTACTATTAGCGATTTAATGATTAATGAACAAATCAGGGATAAAGAAATTCGCCTGATTGGTGAGGATGGAGAGCAGTTAGGAATTATGTCTTCCAAAGATGCAATGAAACTTGCTAAAGAAGCTAATCTTGATTTAGTTAAAATTGCTCCCACAGCAAAACCACCGGTTTGCAAGATTATCGATTATGGTAAATACAGATATGAGCTGGCAAGAAAAGAAAAGGAAGCAAAGAAGAAGCAGAAAGTAACCGATGTTAAGGAAATTCGTTTATCCCCCAATATTGATGATAATGATTTGAATACTAAGGCAAATCAGGCACGTAAGTTTATCACCCATGGAGATAAAGTTAAAGTTTCATTGCGTTTTCGAGGCAGAGAGATGGCACATACATCATCTTCTAGGGTAATTCTGGAGAATTTCTTTGCTAAGCTTGAGGATGTAGCTGTTATTGATAAACCGGCTAAGCTAGAAGGAAGAAGTATGATTATGTTCTTATCAGAAAAACGTTAAAATACTAAATATGACAGTTTATCGGAATAAGCAGGATAAAAACTGCAGCCGCCGACTGTATTAATTATTAAGGAGGAAACATCATGCCAAAATTAAAAACAAGCAGAGCAGCAGCGAAGCGTTTCAAAGCAACAGGTACTGGGAAACTTAAAAGAATGAAGGCTTACAAGAGCCATATCTTAACTAAGAAATCCGCTAAAAGAAAAAGAAATCTCAGAAAAGCAGCTATGACGGATTCAACTAATATCAAGAACATGAAGAAAATCTTACCATATCTGTAAGAGATTGGTTATAAGGAGGAATAGAACATGGCAAGAATCAAAGGCGGATTGAACGCTAAGAAAAAACATAATAGAGTGTTAAAGCTGGCAAAAGGTTATAGAGGAGCCAGATCAAAACAATATAGAGTAGCAAAGCAATCAGTTATGAGAGCTTTAACATCATCTTTTGCTGGTAGAAAAGAAAGAAAGAGACAGTTCAGACAGTTATGGATTGCTCGTATCAACGCTGCAGCAAGAATAAACGGCTTATCCTATAGCAGATTTATGTATGGCTTAAAGTTAGCTGATATCGATATCAACAGAAAGATGCTTTCTGAGATGGCGATTAACGACGCACAAGGTTTTGCAGCATTAGCAGAAGTAGCAAAATCTAAAATTGCTTAATAAATAGAATAATTACATTAATGGGAAAGAGGTATGCTTGTAAGAGTATATCTCTTTTTGCGTACGCCCAGCCGGTGCACCTTCCCTATGATCAAGAGACTTTTTCTTTATGACTATTACTTTTTCCTTGCGCATATATAATAATGTAAATGTTTTTTGAAAGGGATTATTATGACAGCCGAAGAGCGGAGTAAAATAATTAGTGAAGATTATGCTGATTTAATGATTTCATATAGCGGAGATGTAAAAGCTCTTGAAAGATTTAGTGATGCTACTATTAATATATTAAATATTTTGCTAGCAGTGGTACATGTACCAGTTACAAGAATTACAGATAATATAATTTTGGAAATGGGATATTCTGTGATGCCTAGTGTATTTGGATTAATCAGCCAAGAAAGTATTGAAGCTTCCGGAATTACACGTCTACGTAATATTCCTAATTTTAATCTGCGTGGGCAGGGAGTATTGATAGGAATAATAGATTCTGGTATAGATTATACGAATCCCATTTTCATAAATGCTGATAATACTACCAAAATTGTCTCCATGTGGGATCAGACAATAGAAAGTGATAATTTTCCCATAGGCTTTAATTATGGTACCCAATATGTTAGAGAACAAATCAATGAAGCTCTGCAAAGTGATAATCCTCGGAGCATCGTTCCTACTACGGATGAAATTGGTCATGGAACAATGGTGGCTGGAATTGCTGCCGGGAATGAGGTGCCGGAAAGTAATTTTTATGGTGTTGCACCGGATGCTGAATTGGTTGTAGTTAAATTAAAACAAGCAAAGCAGTATCTAAGAGATTTTTTTATTGTTCCGGAGAATGTACCCTGCTATCAAGGCAATGATATAATATTCGGAATAAGATATCTTTATAGGGTTGCCATTAATCTTAACAGGCCTATGGCTATATGCGTAGCCCTTGGAACTAATCAAAGCGGTCATGACGGAAGAGGGTTTGTTAGCGGGTATCTATCCCTTCTATCAGAGAGCATCGGTTTTGGTATAATTGTAGCAGCAGGAAATGAAGGCAATGCCAGAAGACATTATCATGGAAGAATAAGAGCAGAAGTAGGTTCTGATTTGGTAGAACTATCTGTTGGAGAAAATGAACCGGGATTTTGTATGGAATTATGGGGAAGTGCTGTAAATGTTTTTTACGTCGATATTCAATCACCCAGCGGTGAATATGTGCCACCAATTGTTACGGCTTTGGATGATACAAGATTTATATCCTTTATTTTTGAACCAACTACCATTAATATTGATTTTCAAACGGTAGAATCACTGAGTGGGGATCAATTAATATTAATGCGTTTTCGTAATCCTGCACCTGGAATCTGGCGCTTTAAGGTATATATGAGAGGGGATACAGACGCTGATTTTCATATATGGTTACCAATGAAGGGGTTTATATCGGATAATACCTTCTTTATCCGTTCAGACCCATATACAACTATATTAGCCCTTGGTAATGCGTGGAATCCTATTACAGTAACTGCATACAATACAATAGATGATAGTTTGTATATTGATTCCAGTAGGGGTTATACACGCATTGGAATAGTAAAACCGGAGATTGCAGCCCCAGGGGTAAATATAGTGAGTCCAGGTCTTGATCAAAATTTTGTTGAGGTTACAGGTACAAGTCCGGCGGCTGCTCATACTACGGGTATTGCAGCAATGCTTCTGGAATGGGGGATCATAAGAGGAAATGATACAAAAATGAATACAATAGATTTGAAAGTTTTTATGCTTCGAGGAGCCAGAAGAAATGTGGAAATACAATATCCAAATCCAGATTGGGGGTATGGAATTTTAGATGTTTTTAATATATTCGACATCCTGCGGATCGAAGACAGTCTAGTATAAAGAGTGGATAAAGGAGAGTAGGAATGGCTATGACGGAGGGAGAAAGATTTAAAATCATTAGTGAGGATTATATTGACTTAATCATCGATTATATTGGAAACCCTAGAATCTTCGACCGTTATCCCGGGGCAACCATACATATATTAAATGATAGATTTGCAGTTGCATATATACCGGTAGCACAGCTAACTTCCCGAAGCATACGTCAACAGGGATATTCTGCATTACCATTATGCTATGGTCTTAGTAGTCAGAAAGGTTTGGAGGCCAGTGGTATTACTAGGCTTCGCCGCCTTCCCGGTTTTAATCTAAGAGGGGAGGGCGTTCTAGTAGGTTTCATTGATACGGGAATTGATTATACCAATCCTGTTTTCAGAAGAGAAGATGGTAGCAGTAGAATTGTAGCAATTTGGGATCAGACAATTGACAGTGATAGATATCCATTACCTTATTTTTATGGTACAGAATATTCCATGGATGAGATTAATCAAGCCTTAAGCAGTGCAAATCCTCTTGAGGTTGTACCCAGTGTTGATTTAAATGGTCATGGAACTATGCTGGCGGGAATAGCTGCCGGCTCTGAGGTACGAGAGGAGGATTTTAGTGGTGTTGCTCCTGATGCAGAGATCATTGTAGTTAAGCTAAAGCAGGCAAAACAAGCTCTTAAGGATTTTTTTATCATACCATCTGGGGTTGAATGCTATCAGGAGAATGATATCATGTGGGGAATACAGTACATGGTACTTAAAGCACAGAGTTTAGGGCGTCCCGTTGCTATCTGCATCGGACTTGGTTCTACTCAAGGATCTCATGATGGGCGCGGTCCCCTTAGTGATATATTATCCCTTGCTTCTGATATATCTGGTGTAGTATCGACGGTTGCAGCAGGTAATGAAGGGAATGCAGCAAGTCATTTTTATAGTGAGATTAATGCAGAAATTGGATACAGTACGGTGGAGCTCAATGTAGGAGAAAATGAACCCGGGTTTACTATGACCTTATGGGGGGCTGCACCTAATACCTATTCCATAGATATTTTATCACCTACTGGGGAATATATACCAAGAATAACGGAAAGTCTATATGTAAATCGGGAGGTATCTTTTGTCTTTGAGAGAACCAGAATTTTAATAGACTATCAAATGGTTGAACCGTCAACAGGCGATCAGCTGATACTAATGCGATTTCGTAATCCCACCCCGGGTATTTGGACCTTCAAGGTATACCAAAGAGGAGATTTGCAGGGAAACTTCCATATCTGGCTGCCTATCACCGCTTTCATATCAGAAGATACCTACTTTATTCAGCCAGATCCCTATACCACAATTACATCCCCTGGTAATGCACATGAACCAATTACCGTAACAGCATACAGCCCTGATAATAATACCTTATACCGCAGAGCAAGTAAGGGATTTACAAGAATTAATACTGTAAAGCCAGAGCTTGCGGCTCCTGGTGTAAATATACAAGCGCCTAACCTCCAGCAGGGATTTACATATATGACCGGAACAAGTGCAGCAGCAGCTCATACTACCGGAGTAGCTGCTATGTTTTTGGAATGGGCTATCGTAAAAGGGCATTACCCAGGGGTGAATACCGAGGAAATCAAGGAATTTCTAATTCGTGGGGCAAGAAGAAATCCCAATTTTATATATCCTAACCGTGACTGGGGATACGGTATTTTAGATATGTATAATGTTTTTGATATATTGCGCGCTAATATCTAGTTTATTTGAATTCATTCCTAAAGTTAAAATATGATTAGAGAATCACGTTTGTTATTGCACTAATTTTAGAGATGAAGTATTATAATTTTATTATTACAAAATTAAACATTAGTTTGGGAGGATTCTATGAAGAGCAGGTTATCTAATGCATTATGGGGATTATTATTTATCATAGTTGGTGTGGGCTATGCAGGAAATATATTGTTTGATTGGGAATTTAGCATATTCTTTGAAGGATTTTGGACCTTATTTATCATCGTACCCTGCTTAATAAGTATGATTAGAAATGGATTTGGTACAGGGTCCACCATTGGGTTTATTATTGGACTTCTCCTTCTTGCTAACTATTATGTGAATATTAACTTTAATATATGGGGTCTGATTATTCCCTCTGTCTTAATACTGATTGGTATAAGAATAATCTTTAAAGATGCTTTCCGTAAGAAGACCTTTAATTACAATAATAGTTCTTATGCAGAAGATCCATCACAGGGTGAAAACTTTACTAATACAACCCGTAGCTACGATTTTACTGGTACAGCCAGAGGTGAATATAGTGCAATCTTTAGTGGTAACCGCATTCATGTAACAGACAATTTTGTAGGTGCCAGCTTAAATGCTGTATTTGGTGGACTTGTACTAGATTTACGAGATGCGCACATTCCAGGAGATATTGAAATCAGTGCCCAGGCTATCTTTGGAGGGATTGATATTTTTGTACCGGCTGGTGTTAAGGTGAAAGTGAATAATGTACCGATTTTTGGTGGCGTAGATAATAAGACAATGAAAAATGTGGATCCTTCGGCTCCAACCATTTATTTGAATTCTACTTGCATGTTTGGAGGTATCGATATCAAATGAATAGTACCCAAAGAGTAATAAAATATTGTGCCATGGCATTTGCTACTTTTTTAGCTGTTGCAATTATATCAGGAATAGTTAATATTGGATTGGCTGTAGTAAACTCTATAACGGATAATACTATTGTAAGTGGTACTAAAAAAAGATCAGTGGACTATTCTGAATCCTTTACTGGAGTAGAAAGTTTGGATATCGAAAATTCTACAGGTACCTTAAGTATTAAAATTGGTGACGAATTTAGAGTAGAGGCAGAGAAGGTGTCCGAAGATTTTAAAGCAGAGGTTAGTAAAAGCGGCAAACTAACTGTGAAAGAGGATAATAATGGTATAAGCTTTCTTTGGTTTAATACGAAAGGTTTTAATAGTTTTAATTCTAAAGTTACCATATATGTTCCAAGGGATTTTGTTGCCGAGGAAGTGAAATTGAATACGGGTGCTGGCAATGTAGTACTAGAGGGACTTAATACGGATTACTTATATCTTTCAGCGGGTGCAGGTAATATCGATGGTGATAGGCTAATAGCAAAAAGAGTTAATATTGATGGAGGAGTAGGTAATATAAAACTAACCAATGTAGACTTTACCAATTCATCTTATGAATGTGGTATTGGGAACCTAAAGATAGAAGGAGCTTTATTAGGAAAAACTGAAATCGACTGTGGTGTTGGAGAAGTGGATTTAGATTTGGAAGGAAATAAAGATGATTATAGTTTTGACGTAGACGCAGGAGTGGGGTCAGTAAGACTTAATGGAGAAAAAATTGGTGATATACAAAGGCATAATGAAGATGCAAAGAACACTATCAAGATAGATGCTGGAGTTGGTTCTGTAAATATTGACATAAAAGAGTAGATTAGTGTTGAGTTTATGCCAAAACAATAACATTTTAAGATAAAAATTGTGAAAGCGGTTGTGTTTTTTGAATACAAATATTAAAATAAGGTAAACTAAGATGGGGACGTTAGAATATTTACGTCCCCATTTAGATGATATTTTTTGAAATCAAGACGGCATCATGGAGGTTGTGATGAACAAGAAAAGTTTACTTGGATTAATCTTGTTCGCATGTATTATAATATCCGGTATGTTTATAGTGACTGAATTATTAATTAATCCAGTGAATAAGCCGGATATAGGTGTAGAACAAGCCGAGTTTACAGAAGATGGCCGTATAGAGGAAAAGACAAAAGAAGGACCGAATAACAAAAATAATATAATTAATAAGGATTCTTTGGCTGCATCTGATTTAACACCTACAGATGGTGTGGTTGGCCAATATATCATTGAGAAGGCTGCAGCTGGATTTGCATCGGATACAACCACAGACATCTTAGCTCAGGAACCCTGGCCTAATTTATATGAAGCTGGTTCAGTAGAATCTACAACTGCCAAAGAAGCTCAACTTATTTTTGACAGTACCCAGGTAGATTATCAGACTTATATTCCGAAGATGCAATATGACAGTGAGCTCTTGGCAGCCCTTGATATATCCTGCCCAGATATTGATATTGATGCAGAAGCTGCTATTCTTTTTAATGCTTCCACCAAAGAAGTACTTTACTGCAAAAATCCAGTACAGGCAGTATTTCCTGCAAGTACCATTAAGTTATTGACTGCTATGGTTGCCCTTAACTGGTGTAGTGAGGAGGAAGAGGTTACTGTTGGAGATGAGATTGAAATGATAGCTTCTGATTCAACTACAGCAGATCTAAAGCAAGGACAGAGGCTTACCCTAAGATGTCTTTTAGAAGGAATGCTTCTGCCGTCAGGGAATGATGCGGCTTATGTGGCCGCAGCATATGTTGGAAGAAAATCCTTAAACAATCCTTCTGCTCCAAAAGAGCAGGCAGTAGTTGAATTTGTTGAGCTTATGAATAAAATGGCTAGGGAAATTGGAGTTAAGAACTCCTGTTTTAAAACCCCCGACGGTTATGATGCCATCGGTCAATATACTACCGCTTATGATATGGGGTTAATAGGAATGGAAGCTCTTAATTATGCAATAATTGTTGAGATTTCCCATAAAAGCAAAGCTCAAAATATCTTTCTAAGCGGAGAAGATGTAACATGGACTAATACAAATAAGTTAGTGACAAGATACAGTGGCAAGTATTATTCATTGGCTTTGGGTCTTAAGACGGGAACCAGCACCATGGCGGGAAGGTGTCTTGTATCCGCAGGAATAAAGGATGGGAAAAAGGTGGTATGCGTTATAATGGATTCAACATCAGCAGGTAGATGGGATGATTCAATAACACTGTTAAAATATGGACTGGAATGATAAAAGGGGATGAAGAGATGGATCAAAATGATATGGAACATAAAAAAGAACCCAATAAAAATGTGGAGCATAGTCAGCATATGAATAACCCTCAGAGCCAATATCAGGGCCTGCATGTGAATAACCCTCAGGGCCAATATCAGGGTCAGTATATGAATAACCCTCAGGGTCAGTATCAAGGCCAGTATATGAATAACCCTCAGGGCCAATATCAGGGTCAGCATATGAATAACCCTCAGGGGCAATATCAAGGCCAGCATATGAATAACCCTCAAGGCCAATATCAGGGCCAGCATATGAATAACCCTCAGGGTCAGTATCAGGGCCAGTATATGAATAACCCACAGGGTCAGTATTATACCCAGAATACGAATAATCAACAGAATCAATATAGGACCCAGAACCAGTATAATGTCCGCAAGTTTAATAGGCTTCCGATACAGTATAATGAAGGATGTGGTAGGGAAGGAAAAGGAATTTTAAATGACGTTGGCTTTGCATTGTTTATTTTTATTTTAGCTATACTAGGTTCCCAGACGGTGATTGAAGTACTGACTTATCTTTTAGTACCTTCCGTGGCAGAAACTAATTGGTATATATGGGTAGTTACTGCAATTACCATTGTTGGTATTGGATTTCCCATTTATTATTTCCTTATGAAAAGAATACCTAATACGCCTCGTAAAGAAGTAATTAAGCTAAGACCAAAAGAATTTATTACTCTATTTTTTATCTGTGCTGCCTTCATGTATGTAACAAATATATTGAGCACAATCTTAACGGTTATGATTGCCTTTCTAAAAGGAGATACAGAACTTTTAAATCCTGCAGCAGAAGCAATCTTAAATAGTAATTTTATTGTTTCCTTAATCTATGCATCAATCGTTGCTCCCATTATTGAGGAGTTGATTTTTCGTAAAATATTACTTGATAAACTACGTCGTTTTGGAGATATTCCTGCTATATTAATGACCGGAATTGCGTTTGGCTTGTTTCATATGAACCTTTCCCAATTCTTCTATGCATCAGTACTCGGTTTTATCTTTGCCTATATTACAATTAAGACAAACACAGTAAAATATGCAATAATTCTACATATGATGATTAATTTTATTTCAACAGCAATATCTCCTATTGTCTTGAATGAAAATCTGTTGGGTATTGTTCTCATTAATATATGGATGTATGGTTCTATAACCGTGGGGACCATATTATTTTTTATAAATATGAAGAAAATTAAATTCGAGAAGGCAGCTTTGCCTGTAAAGAAATCATATTTTATCTTAAATACCGGGACAATTCTATACATTCTAGTATGCCTTGTTATGATTACATTAGTTACAGTGTATTAGAAGTAAAATTCCGGTTACTTCAATGAGTCTTTAATATAATAAAGAAAATAATAACATAATATCCATGAAAGGAGTCTACAGAGTATGAACAATTTTACCTTTTATAGCCCTACTTATTTTGTATTTGGAAGGAAAACAGAGGAGGAGGCAGGTCATTATGTAAAACGTTTTGGAGGAAGTAAAGTGCTGCTTCATTATGGAGCTGGTTCAGTAATACGTTCCGGGTTATTGGACAGGGTAAAGACCTCCTTAGATAAGGAACAAATATCCTATGTGGAACTTGGAGGAGTGCAGCCTAATCCAAGGAGTGGTCTTGTATATGAAGGAATTGAACTTTGCAGAAAACAAGGTGTAGATTTCATCTTAGCAGTAGGAGGAGGCAGTTCCATTGATTCTGCCAAAGCTATTGCTGCAGGAGTTAAATATGAGGGTGATTTCTGGGATTTTTATGAGGGAAAACCCGTAATGGAGGCTGTTAAAGTAGGTACAGTTCTCACCATTGCCGCAGCAGGTAGTGAGGGATCAGGAGATACAGTTATCACAAGGGAAAAGGATATGTTAAAAAGAGGAGCTAGCGGAGAGGCACTTAGACCCGTATTTTCAATACTTAATCCGGAACTAACCCAGACATTACCACCCTATCAGACAGCAGCTGGTGCAACTGATATTATGGCACATGTATTTGAACGTTATTTTACTAATACCAAGGAAGTTGAGATAACAGACCGTCTCTGTGAGGCAGTTTTACAGACCATGGTTAGGGAAGTTCCAAGGGTTATAGCAGATCCAAATAATTATGAGGCTAGAGCTAATATTATGTGGGCAGGAATGGTGGCTCATAATAATATTGTTGGTGTTGGACGGGACCAGGACTGGGCGAGCCATCAAATTGAACATGAATTGTCTGCTCTCTATGATGTGGCCCATGGCGCAGGACTTGCAGTTATCTTTCCCGCTTGGATGACCTATGTAATGAAACAGGATGTACAACGTTTTGCCCAGCTGGCTAATCGCCTGTGGGGAATAGAAATTAATAAGGACAACCTGGAAGATACAGCAAAAGAAGGTATCAACCATCTCAAAGAATTCTTTACCTCAATAGGAATGCCCATTAGTTTTAAAGAGCTAGGAGCTAAAGAAGAGGATATACCCAAAATGGTTGAAAAGATAGGTATTGGGCAAGAAGGTACCATTGGTGGCTTTGTTAAGCTTAAGTCTAAGGATATAGAACAAATCTATAGACTTGCACTATAATTTATGGGCTCAATATATGGTTTAATAATTGAATAAAGGTACTGCCGGAATTCTCCTGGTAAAGAACCCTCTTTGTTAAGGTTGGATTATCGGTAATAATACAGTCCACGCCTGCCGACTTCATGCGTTCTATTTCACTAACGCTGTTCACAGTCCAGGCGTGGATTTCCTTACCATTTTTGTGTGCATTATCTACTACTTGCCTGGTAATATTTGAGGAACGCATACTAATGAAATCTACGGACTCAAAATTGTGAAAATTACCATAGATATATTTAGTAATTAGACCTGTTTTTATAAGGGGATTTAATTTTTTGATTTTATCGATTGAATTATAGTCCATTGAGCTAATGAGGCAGGAATGTTCAAAATTATTTTTTTCGATTATGGAAACAAGATTCTCCTCAAACATGATTCCCTTATTGGAGGTTTTAATTTCTATATTTAATTTAATTCTTCCTTTACATAATTTTATAGCTTCTTCTAAAGTTGGTATTTTGGTATAGATAAAATCAGTACTAAACCAAGAACCCACATCGAGCTGGGAAAGTTCTTTATAGGTTAGGGATCCAATATCTTTATTTATACCAGCAGTTCGTTTTAAGTTATTATCATGCATTAGAACAAGAATTCCATCCTTTGTTTGACGAACATCAATTTCTGCATAATCTGATCCGGCAATAATGGCATTCTCCAATGCAGGAAGGGTATTCTCAGGAGCAACATGGGAGTTACCGCGATGGGAGGAGATGCGAATTCCTGATAGGGCATTTTGAAGATAGAAGGCATCATTGCGGAGAGTAATATAGGCATTTAGGAGGGCTGCAAGCAACACGCATAGGATAAGAAGATTGGAAATGAGATTGCTTTTTTTGGAGGGGGATATTGTGGCCCGATATAGTTCATGGGTTGATTCAGGTGTGGTTGTTAATGTATCTAAATTATACTCCTTATACATCTTGCTAATTAATTTAATATTGGTTAAGTAGATTACCATGTAAAAGATAAGTAGGAGGGTATTATTAATTCTTGGGTAGACGGATAAAAAAACAGACATAACCATAGTTTTACCTACACATAGATAGATAAAGAAGGCTGCAGCTATTAATGTGAAATAATAGTAAACAAAAAAGAGGGCAGTCTGCCTAATGTTATTAATAATTATTTTTTTAAAGGTAAGCAGATTCTTTTTCCTTAATAGAGCTTTAGACTTCTCCAGGCAGGCAATAAAACCTTTTTGTTCAAGGATATAAATATGAACTACAAAAACACCTTTTAAAGCAATGAAGGTAATTATTGCATATAAAGGCAGCAGAAGTATTTTTAGAAAATACTGGTTAGCATGGTTGGGATAATTCAATTTGACCTGAAGTGTCATTATCAGCAGTACAGGAAGATTTATAAAGATAAATAATAAGACAGAAAAAACAGGTAAACCAAAGGAGCCTGAGAACAAACATTTCATTGTCCTTTTGAAACCTTTGAACAACAGGTGCAATAAACTTATATTATTCCTAATACCATCCAGGCTAGTGAAGTATATCATAGTAATCAGTTGATATAATATTAATAAGGAGACTAGTAGTATTATAAAAAGCAAAAAAATTAGAGTATAAGGACTAGTTAAATAGGAAAGCAAATTTTTGGAAGTAACATAGCTCTGTCCCCATAGTCGAATGGTTAATCCTAATCCAAAATTAATAATTGGGAGGATGAATAAAACAAATATAAGGAAGAAAATTAATTGAAGCATAAAAAGGTTATAGATATGGGTGTTTCTTAGGTTATAATATATTTTATTAATTTTGGTCATAAGCTTTGTCCTTACTTAGGTAAAGGTCTATATTTACTTTTATGCAAAAATAACGGTGATAGACGCAAAATATAGTAATTTTAAGGTGAATTCAAGCAAGGGACTATCAAACTGTGGAAGAAGATACTTATTATGTTATCAATGGAAATTAGGCTGTGTCTGTGCCTTTAGATAATAATCAATGGTAAGGTAGGATGCGGTCAAGGAAGAGGTAGATGAATATATTATTCCTATGGGTCAATAACTGTATACGCAAGTTAGATGAAACTTATTGTTGAATTATTTGACAAATATGCTAAAATAAAGTCACTCCTGTATTCTGACTTGTTGTCGGTGATACAGGATCTCATTTAGGGAATTTTATATGCTGTTAGGCTTGGAAAGGGGTTAATAATTTGACAGAGCTTTTAGTAAAGTATTTTATAAAAAACAATACCAATGTTGAGGACCAAAAGGTAAGAACAGCCTATGGTGTCCTATCTAGCATCGTTGGTATTATTTGTAATGTACTTCTTTTTGGTGTGAAGTTTACAGTGGGTTTGTTAATCAATAGTATCTCTGTAATGGCTGATGCTTTCAATAATCTATCGGATGCGGCTTCATCGGTTATAAGTTTTATTGGTGTGAAATTAGCGGAAAGACCGGCAGATAAGGAGCACCCCTTTGGACATGGAAGATTTGAATATATTTCAGCCTTGGCTGTAGCATTTCTAATCTTACAGGTTGGTTTTAGTCTATTTCAAACCTCCTTTAAAAAGATATTTAATCCTGAGGAAATTAAGTTTAATCCGATTTTGGTAGGAATTTTGTGCGTATCTGTTCTAGTTAAAGTCTGGCTTATGTTCTTTAACCGTAAACTTGGGAAACGTATAAATTCTACCGTGATGTTGGCTACCTCTACAGATTCTATGGGAGATGTTGTGGTAACATTAGCCACAATCATATCCGCAATTATTGCAGGAGCCACGGGATTACAAATAGATGGTTATATGGGTGTTGTGGTATCCCTATTTGTTATGTTGGCAGGTTTACGCATAGGAAAGGAAACCTTAGAGCCCCTGCTTGGTCAGGCAGTGGATAGAGAGGCCTATGAGAAGATCACCAATATAGTAGAAAGCTATTCCGGTATTGTTGGGACCCATGATTTGATTATTCATAACTATGGGCCAACCCGTAAGATGGCGACGATTCATGCAGAGGTTCCAAGTGATATCAAATTCGAAATCGCTCATGAAACCATTGATGATATTGAAAGGGAGGTACTTGAGAAATTAGATATTTTCCTGGTAATACACATGGATCCTATTGAAGTAAATAATGAGAAGGTTCTAGAAAAGAAGAAGTTTGTCCTTGATATCGTAGAAAAACATGAATCCAAAGCAACAATTCATGATTTTAGAGTAGTGAATGGTGATCTGCACATTAATCTGATTTTTGATTTGGTATTACCCTATTCCTACAACAAGGAGGCAGAGCAAAAATTACTAGGCCGTATAGTGGATGAAATCCGAAGAGGTGACCCTAGGTATCAATGTATCATTACTATGGAAAATAGTTTTATAGCAGAGAAATAAGGAGAAAGTACCAATGGTAATAGATTTTCATACCCATATATTTCCCGATCAGATTGCTGGCAATACCATTGAATTACTAGAAGAGAAGGGAAATATAAAAGCTTATAGCGATGGTAAATTACTTGGCTTAAAGCAGTCCATGGAGGAGAGCGGGATAGATTTATCAGTTGTTCTGCCAGTAGTGACAAAACCCTCGCAGTTTAACTCCATAAACCAATTTGCAGCCCAGATTACAGGCAAAGAAGGGATTATATCCTTTGGGGGAATTCATCCTGATTGTGAGGATTGTGAGGCGAAATTGGAGGAGATTAAAAGGCTGGGACTTCTGGGAATAAAACTGCATCCAGATTATCAGCAGACTTATATTGATGATCCGAATATGGTTTGTATTATTAACGCTGCCCTTCGGCTTGGCTTGATTGTAGTAATTCATGGGGGCTTAGATATTGGATTACCTAATCCGATTCATTGTACACCAAAGAAAGCAGCTTCTATGCTTAGTCAAATTGATACGGACAATTCGAAAATTATTCTTGCTCACATGGGTGGCTACGATATGTGGGAGGATGTAGAAGAATATCTTGTTGGTAAGAACATTTATTTGGATACGAGCTATAGTCTTGGTAAAATACCTAAGGAGCAGTTTGTAAGAATTGTAAAGAATCATGGAGCAGATAGGATACTATTTGCAACAGATACCCCCTGGGGTGGTCAGAAGGAGACCTTGGAGCAGATTAGGGAATTAGATTTTACCAAGGAAGAGCTTGATTGTATATTGTATAAGAATGGCTTGGGGTTACTAGGACTTAAGGCAACTGATAATTAATAGTATATTTGTGATATAAAATGGAATAATAAAACTATTAATTCTATGAATTGGTTGGATCATGATAGTAGTGAGAAGTAATTATAAGGAATTAGACAATGGATAAGCAAAATATAAGAAAAAATCATAGAAAAATCAAATTTGTTCTTGAAAAAAGGATTCTGATAGGTTATAATATCATTCGTGGCTGACAAATAGAAGCTGCGAATTGAATATATATTGGGCTATCGCCAAACGGTAAGGCACTGGACTCTGACTCCAGCATCTCAAGGTTCGAATCCTTGTAGCCCAGCTAATTAAACCCCTGTAACTAATATGGTTACAGGGGTTTTGTCAGTTTGTAGATTTAGAATTAGCTTGGACTGGTAGATTATTTGGTAGATTATCTTAATTTATTCTGTATTTTTGCCATTGAATCTTTCTGAGTTTCATCAAACAAGTGCGTGTATATGCGGCCAGTCACGTCAGGGCTTGAGTGGCCTAAGATCTTGCTAATATCATATAGAGTAAGACCGGCATCATTACCAACAGAAGCGATTGTATGCCTTAAACCGTGTAATGTGATATGAGGCAAATCATTTTTTTTAATAAACTTTCCGAAAAGGGAAGATAAATATCCAGGATGTATGGCTTCGCCGAGTTCATTGGAGACGACATAATCATTTTCAATATTTATATTGGACGAATTATTACCGTTCCCAAAGAGCAAATTTTTATTTTTTATGTGTTCGGATTTTATTGTTTCCAGTTCCGATTTAAGTTCTTCGCTTATTGAAAGCTTTCTGGTGGAATATGTATTCTTAGTACGTTTATTTATAATTTCTTTATTTGCCATAGCCCGTACCTCTTTTATTACAATGACTTTATTGGAAAAATCAATTTCTGACCATTTGAGCCCGCAAATTTCTTCCCGGCGAAGACCCAATTGACCTGCCAGAAAAACGGTAGGTTTCAGTATATAATTTGATTCTACAAGCTCAAAAAGTTTCTTTAATGATTCTATGGTATAAAACGAGATATCAGGTTTTATATACTTGGGAGGCGATACCTTGTCAGTTGGATTGGAATGTAAAATATCCTGCCTGACAGCAAAATTTAATGCCGTTTTGAGGAGGGTGTGATGTTTGCGGACAGTGTTTCCGGATAATGATGGATTTCCTTTATCATCAAAGGTATTAAGTTCCAGCGTATAAAATTCTTGTATTAGCTGTGGGGTAAGCTTTTGAAGCTGGATACTCCCGATCTTAGGTTTTATATGCTTGTCAACTATAAATCTATAACCTGCATATGTAGTTTTTTCCCGATTTATCTTTACTACTGTTTCCATCCAATAATCAAGAAATTCAGAAAGAGTATCTGTTCGTGGCAGAGTTAATTCACCTCTGACTTTATCAGCTTCAAATTCTTTTAAAATTCTCTTTGCTTCAGATTTAGAAGAAGCTGTTTTTGTTTTTTTAATCTGTACTCCACGTTCATTATAACCGTAATTAAGTGTTATGTAATACTTATTTCTTTCATCATCAAATGATATGTTTTTAATATCAGTCTTTTTTCGTGCCATGTAAATACCTCCAATCTATATCTAAATTAAAACGACGATGTTATTAGAACATCGCCATTTTAATAGGTAAAACTAATTACCAATATTATTAATCCATTCATGAATAACTTCTTTTTTAACTTCATTAAAAGCCTGAGTCAATGCAAATTCATATAATACTTTTCTTGCAACAGTCTCATTCGTTGCTTTTATTCTTTTTTTGATGGGAACTCCGCGGGAAGTGCAGCCGTAGGGGAGATCGACATAAAAAATATTCTTTTTATTATCAAAATATATAGATTCTGTGTTTGTCTGTATAAGCGCCATCTTATTTACCTCCAGATTATTGATTTAACTAACGTGCTTCCGAATTTAGCCATGCTAAAAAAGATTGTTTCGGAACGAGAATATTTTTTCCCACACGTTTGTGTATGAACCTGCCACTAGTACATAAAGCATAGGCTTTGTTCTTGCCAATGTTTAACATGTTCTGTATATCACTGACTTTAAATACGCTACTTAAGTCATTCTGCTGATCCATTTTGTTTCCTCCCTTCTAATAAAATAATATATATATAAACAAGCCTATCTACCGGAACAAACCGTCATAGATTAAACCTGCGTAGTCTTTTTGAATTAATTTCCTAACTTACTAATCCAATTCCTATTAAACTGCGGCCATTTGCATGACCCCCATCTTTTATGGAAGAAGAAAGGAGTCGTCGTAATGCTTTTGAGAAGCTTATTGATGATATCGGAGTTAGTTCATATTGGTCAAAACAAAAATCCTGATAACGCTGATAAAGCTCTGAGACCAATGCTTTTGACTGAGGATGAATAATGCAACAGTTTTCAATAAAATCTTTTATAATCACATCCTGATCAAGATCAATATATTTGCCGTCAGCTTCAAAGCAATCTTCATAATCTCCGATATCTGTGAAGCGAAAATTGTTCAACATAAGCTTTCGTAGCTGTAAAGTGCAAATATATATTATGTACGGCAATTCTCTTTCAAGATCGGAAAGCAGGTTATGATTTATTTCATCTTCAGATAAAGAATGAAGAAATGGAACTACAACCCATCGGTCTTTCAATGCGTTATCATTTTCCGAAAGCTGCGGCATATAATTCGAAGCTAGTAAGATTTTGCAGCTATTAAAAAAGGAGAATGGATTTCTCCCCTTTTCCTCGGCTTTTACTAAATCACCTCCTGATAGTTGTTTGAGAATGCCGGTTACATTTTTACTTAGTTTTATATTGGGCAGGTCGGTGGAAAGACAAACCTTTTTCCCGACAAGGCTAGCTGTAGCCCACTTGTCAAAATCACCTAGGCTGATGGATACACAGTTTTCATGACCAACAATCATGGAAATAAGATTAGCAAAAGTTGTCTTCCCTGAATTTCTATCGCCAACCAGCAACGGGATCGCCTTAATGTTGGAGTAATCTGACATACAGAAAGCAGCAACATCAAGAAATCTTTCACGTATGCAGCTAATACCGTTTGACATTTTATTGATAAAAGCTTCAAAGACCATTCCGCCACATGTCGGAGTATATTTGAAGTCCTCGTCTATAAAGGAAAAGAACTTAAAATAAGGATTGTGAGGTAAGAGCTTTTCTTCATACAAATCAAAAACACCGTTACGGAAACATAGATATTTTGGATCAGGGCGTATAGCTTCCTGATCCTGTTGAATCTCCGGACTGCATTTAACGCGGTCATAAAGTTCTTTAATATTTGTCATACTCATACTTTCGTGATTTTCTCTATCTATGTATTCCATAACATGGGTTTTAAAAGAATCTAAACTAAGGCTAACCCAGATTCTTCCGTCAAACATATAAAGCTTGTTACAATAATTCATGTAATCAATTGCTTCAATCAGCTCAGATGCCAATTGATTTATGTCATATATACTTGGCTTTTTTTTGTCTTCGTTCCCAAATTTAATACGAACGCGTGAATGGTTTCCATTCTTATTTGAAGATCCGGAGGCGGATACTTTTGGAGATGAATATTTCTTTTTGTACTCCTGACACATGCCAGAAAAATTCTGTGTACTATTTGCGACATTGCCAATGTACTCATTCAACATACTGTCATCAATTTTAATTAATGAAAGATTGATACCAGGAATACAACATTCTTTTTCATTACCAAAATCAAAGAATTCAATAAACTCTCCTGAGTTTAAAGTTGGCAGAATATTTTTTTCATCTTGAAATAAATCTTCAAGGCTTACCTCATTAACATGGTCTGAATTAAGCCTAAACAGATTATCAAAAAACATTCTTTATCACCTCCTATAATGAGAAGATAATGAATACAGAATTTCTGAAACTTTCTTATTATCCGTACTCCCGAAATAAACTTCCGTGTCAGACACCTTATTATCAGAGAGAATAATAAACGAAACAATAGAAGCACTCTCTAATGGGGATTTCTGCATTATAGCATCAAAGTAAAGTGAAAAGTATCCGGATGTCTTAGGGGTAAAGTGGTAATATTTATCTTTAAAATTAATTGAGACACCGGCTTTTTCATCATCACCATAGGTCAATGCAAAAAATATTGTGTCGCTTTTAACCTCTTCTGGAGATTTATTCTCTTCAAGTGTTTCTTTACTGGTATAGGTTACATCATAATAGATAACTTCACCGTTTTCATACTGAGCATTTAAGCAAAAATGAGTAAGGGGCAATTGCTTTAAGTAGAATGCTTTTCCTAAAATGGTTTCAGTGAGGCCTAAAGCCCCTCCGATACTGCGCTTTTTTCCCTTATTAACACGCTCCACATTTTCATTAAAGAGTTCCTGATTATTCATTGATAATCCTCCTTGTTTTTCTTTAAGTTTACCACGTACCGGAATCTATTCAATTTTGCTTTTAACCCTGAAATTGCTTGTCAACTAGAGATTTCAGGACTAAAATTGACTTGACAATAAATAATATATATGCGTAAAGTTTTTTAAAACAAATGAAGGGGTGGTACTATGAATAAAGAACATGAGATAGCAAGAAAAACTATTCAGAATTTTTATGGAAGGTCTGTCTTTGATATTATTCATGAATATATGAGTAAAGATTATATATATAAACTTAAGGAAGTAGAAATTAATATTAATTATGAGAAAGGTAATTTCGAATTACCAAGTTATTATTATAATTTTATAATGACAGTAGTTTTGATAAGATATTTTAAGCCGGATGTAATAATAAAAGCTGATATTGAATATTATTCTGTCCAGATAGATGAGTTTATAAGTCTTTTAGATGCAATAATAAAAGATGCATATAATGAGTATGAATATAGAAGCCTTTGGAATAAATACAACACAGATAACTATCCAGAGGAAACAATTTTAGCGGATCTATTTAAGAAGCCTTTGACCATTAAATATCTTTCGCTATTGTATCCTATTAAAAAATTGAATAAGCAAAATTTCGATGAAAATTATGTTTATGAACTCGCATTTAAGGATTATTGCAATTCTAAAAATCTTAGTAAAAAAGGCGTTCGATTGCTATTTCCAGCTTTATTTGTATTATGGCTAAATAGTTATGATCCGATAAGGAAAGAGGCAATTGAAAGACCTGCTTATAAATTACTTCTTACTTTATTACTTCGTCCAAGAACTGATAAAGAATATAATAAAAAAAGTAATTTTGAAAATAGAATAAGCAAGAGAATAATTGATAATCCTATGTACGATGCCAATGAAACAGAATTTGACTTTGACACTGATGAAGTATTAGGAAATATCAAAAGGGAGATTAGGTTAGTAGATAAGAGTATTCGCAGCGAGAAATTCTGGAAAGTCATTCATAATTACGAAGAAAAGCGAAAGAGTAACGAGAGATATCCTTTAACATTGGAGAATATTTTATACATACCAAAATTATTTGAAAGAATTCATGCAAACGATAATGATGAAACACTCCCATCCAAAACGCTATCTATGATTTTTATTAATTACAAAACAAGTTGGATAGATTTAATATTATTAAATAAAGGATTATTTATTGAAGCAACCAAAATAATTGGAATTAAAACTAAAAATGTATTATCTGAATATTGTGAAGAAGGTTGTTACGTTTCGTCAGATGACTTGCTTTATAATATTTTTGATCTGTGTCATATATCAGAAGGTATAAATAATATTATTAATTCGTTAATTTCAGAATTTTATTTGCTTGATAATCAAAAAAAGGAAAAGGGTAAAAGTAAAATGAATTTGCTGAAGTATAAACATAATAATGCTTATGATGAATTATTTAGCGAATTATTTGACGATAAGCTAATTAATAGCATATCTATGTTATCATTAATAAAATTAGCTGAATACGAATATCGAATGCTCTCGTAAATGAATTGATTTCTATTAAGAGGAAATCAAGCGCAAAACACATCTGTACTTAGAGCATTGAAACTCTCGGTCTTTTTGGACGGGACAGGACAGTAATAAAATCATTATATATAATATAAAAGAGTATGCCTTACATTATATTTTATAAATGTAATAAAAATGTTCTGTCCCGTCCTGTCCATTACGTTATATTTTAATATTAATTCCGAGTGAAGCTAGAGTCTCACCCGGAATTAATGAATTCAAGAATATATTAAGCTAGAATGTACTATTGGTATCGTTTTCTAAATAAAGGCATAATTCAGTTTTGTTTATACGCCAAATCTTTTTCCCAAGCCTATACGCAGGAATGTAACCAGAGTGAATCAAATCGTATAGCATGTTTCTTGATATGCCTAGTATCTCAAGGACTTCATTGATGGTTAATACATCGGGATAATTTTCAAGCATAAAAATACCTCCTATCTTTTTTAGATCATTGTTGCACGTTAATGCAAATTTCTGTACTTTACTCACTTTGAAATATATATTATTTTTACATAATAAAGCATCAACCCCCATAATCCCAGGCGATTATAAGGTTGCTGCTTTCATTTGTGTATATACGAAAATAATTAATAGTAGTGGAAAATACCTAAAAAAATCTACGATTTTATAAAAAGCGAGGAGGTGTAAGTCTATGATTCAGTATATCTTGAAAACCATCAAAATAATCCTTTTGAGCCTGCTAAGTAAGCTTTTGGTAGTTGTGATATAAAATCCGGAAGTCTTAAAAGAATAAATATGGTTAATGGAGGGGATTAAATGTTAAGCGGTTTTAATTTCACAGGTAACAACCTGAATCCTGCCCCGAAAGCAGATGAAAGCGAAGATACGTCAAACCAAAATAAAGTGAACCGGCTTTCATCTGTTGCAGCTGTAAGCATCATTACCTTAATCGGGCTGGTATGTGTGATTATTGATTTTTATCTGGAAAAAGAATAGGAGGAATTAGTAATGTCAGCAAATGTTGAAACGATGTTTTATACAAGAGAAAAGCCTTGGCATGGGTTAGGTATTCATGTTGGACAGGCATTAAGTTCATTAGAAGCCTTGGAAGTATCGGGGCTTGACTGGAGGGTTATCCAGAAACCAATTATAACAATTGATGGAATATCAGTTGAAGGATACAAGGCTAATATTAGAGATTATGATAAGAAGGTCTTAGGAGTAGTAACCGATCGTTATAAGGTAGTCCAGAATAGTGAAGCCTTTGCTTTTACAGATGAGCTTCTCGGTAATGGGGTCCGTTATGAAACGGCCGGATCACTGCAGGAAGGTCGAAAGATATGGTTATTAGCCAAGCTACCAAATGAATATATTATGCTCGGTGATAGAATTAGTCCTTACTTAGTATTTTCAAATGCACATGACGGTAGCGGAGCTATTAGGGTTGCCATGACTCCAATTCGTGTTGTATGTCAGAATACATTAAATCTTGCATTATCAACTGCAGCACGGTCATGGTCGGCGATACATACAGGAGATATTCAAAGCAAGCTTGATGATGCAAGGCAGACGCTGTTCTTTGCTGAGAAATATATGGATTCTCTGGGAAGGGAATTTGAAAACCTGAGCCGGATAAAACTGTCTGATACTAAAGTTATTGATTACATCAATATTCTACTTCCGCTTGATGAAAACAACACTTCGGCAATTCAGGAACGTAACATCAATAAATTACGGGATGATATGAAAGCGCGGTATTTTGATGCTCCTGACTTATTAGATATCGGAAGAAATGGATATCGTTTTGTAAATGCAGTATCTGATTTTGCAACGCATTCTAAACCGCTTAGGGAGACCGGGAACTTTAAAGAAAACCTATTTGCTAAGACGATTGATGGAAATGCGCTGATTGACAAAGCTTATGAGCTTGTAAGATCAGCAGCATAACATTTTACTTTGTAATCCCTGTCTGGTTATATTCAGACAGGGGTTTTTTATGGAGGAATAAGATGAGTAAGGAAAAAGAAATTATAGAGATGATGAAAAAGCCGGCACCTAGAAAAAGAGTTGGAATTATTAAGACACAAATAATTAGGGAAGGTTCCATGCTATATGGAAGTAGGCGAATACATAAGCCGGAAGATGCCGTTGATTTCGTTAAAAATATCTTTAAGTATTCTGACCGTGAGATGATGGTTGTATTATCATTGGATTCTAAAAATGCACCAGTTGCCTTAGAAATTGTGTCTGTAGGTACGGTTAATTCCTGCCTTGTACAAATGCGGGAACTCTTTAAGCATTCCATCCTGAATAATGCAACCTCAATTATGTGTTTTCATAATCATCCATCAGGCATACCAGAACCCTCCAAGGAAGATATTGATGTAACCAGAAGAATGGATGAAGCAGGCAAGCTTCTGGGTATATGGTTACTGGATCATATCATTGTAGGAGAAGATGGTATGTTTGTCAGCCTTCAGGAAAGAGGACTTATCAAAAATGGATATCAGAAGTTATCGGTTTGTGAGGAGGATTAATATGAAAAAACTTGTATCTACCAGTAATTTAACTCGTGATGAGTGGATAACCTATCGGAAAATGGGGATAGGTGGTTCCGATGCTGGAGCAATCTGTGGATTAAACCCATACTCATCAGCTATATCGGTGTTTCTTGATAAATTAAGCAAAGAACCGGACACATATGATAACGAAGCTATGAGGCAGGGCAGGGATCTTGAAGATTATGTTGCCAAACGTTTTATGGAAGCTACAAATCTTAAGGTCAGGCGTGTTAATGCAATGTATATGCTAGAAGATTATCCCCATATGTTAGCTAATGTAGATCGTATGATAGTAGGAGAAAATATTGGTCTTGAATGCAAGACAACAAATATCTTGAATGCAGATAAATGGAAGGATGGAGATGTTCCTGCTCATTATCAAATCCAGTGTCATCATTATATGGCGGTAACAGGGGCAAAAGCATGGTACATAGCTGTTGTCATTCTGGGGAAGGAATTCAAGTATGTAAGAATAGACCGGGACGAAGAGATTATAAAGAATCTGATTTCAATTGAAACAGATTTTTGGAATAACCATGTCCTTACGGGAGTAATGCCTGACCCGGATGGTTCCAAAGCAGCGGATGATATCATTAATCATTATTTTAAAACAGCTAGGCAGGAAAGAATCATTCTTCAAGGTTATCATGAAAAACTTAAACGAAGATTAGAGCTTGCAGTTTTGATTGATAAGATGGAGAGGGAGAAAAAGCAGATTGAGCAAGAAGTGAAACTTGCTATGGCCGAAGCTGAAATTGCTGTATGCGGTGAATATGAGGTTGGTTGGAAAAACGTTTGTACTTCAAAGCTTGATGTAGAACGAATAAAACAGGAGCAACCTGAAATTTATCAAGATTACCTAAAGGAAATCCAGAGCAGGAGATTTACTGTCAAGGCTGCATAATAGAAAGGAGAAAGTAAAATGCCAGATATAAAACAGGAGCTTGCCAAAAAGGCGGGAAAGCAAGAAGTTAAGATTACGAAATCAATGAGTATAGCAGACATGATAAAGACACTGGAACCGGAGATAAAAAAAGCACTACCATCTGTGATTACACCGGAAAGGTTCACACGTATGGCGCTGTCAGCTCTGAACACGACACCTAAGTTGGCAGAGTGTACCCAGATGAGTTTTTTGGCTGCTTTAATGAATGCGGCTCAATTAGGTCTTGAACCGAACACACCATTGGGACAGGCATATCTGATTCCTTATAATAATAAAGGAACGATGGAGTGCCAGTTCCAAATTGGGTATAAAGGTATCATTGATCTTGTCTATCGCAATGAACAGGTACAGACTATCCAAGCACAGTGTGTTTATTCGGGTGATGAATTTGAATACGAACTTGGTCTGAATGCAAAGCTTAAACATAAACCAGCACTAAAGAATAGAGGAGAAATGATCCTTGCTTATGCATTATTCAAACTTGAGAATGGCGGTTATGCATTTGACATTATGAGTAAGGAAGATATTGATACCCTTGCATTAAAATATTCCAAAGGCTTTTCATCCGCCTACAGTCCCTGGAAAACCAACTATGAAGAAATGGCTAAGAAAACGGTAATTAGGAAGGTTCTAAAGTATGCCCCTCTGAAAACCGATTTCCTGAGGGCTATGGAAACAGATGAATCAATAAAGACGGAAATTGCTGTTGATATGACAGAAATTAAAAGTGAACAAATAGATGCGGATTACAAAGAAGTATCGGGAGAACAGAATATATCGGCTGCTTAGCAGAAACGATATCGAAAGGAGTGTTTAGTTTGGAATTTGAACAATTTGTTGAACAGGTAAAAAATGAGGTAAAAGAACTGGTTGGATATGAATACAGCGTATCAGTTAACTGTGTTATGAAAATTAATAGGGAGCTGCAGAGCCTATCTATCCTTAAAAATGGTTCAGAACTTTCTCCTTCAGTGTACCTTGAGGATTATTTTGAGGAATTCAAAAAGGGTAAATCCATCAGAGTTATTGCATCAGAAATTGTACATATATCTAGAGAAAGAAAGCAGAATATGTCATCAATAATAGACAATATAAGTAATTATGAATGGGTAAGACCGAGGTTAAGAGTAAAGCTGATAAACTATCAGAAAAATGAGAAACTTTTGAAGACCATTCCTCATGAAAGGTTCCTTGATCTTGCCATTATTCCATATATCATTATTTCAAAAGATAACGGACTTATGACTACCAGAGTGGTTTATTCCCTGAAGGAGCACTGGGGCATTACTGATGAGCTTTTAATGAAACAGGCAAAAGAAAATACGATATTGATGTGCCCGGTAATAGTTGATGAAATGACAGATTTTATCCTGCATGCCATGCTGAAAGAATTGGATGACGTAGATAGCGAAAGAGACAGAGAGATTCTACTAAAAGCTGTTTTAAATAAAGATACCTCTGGAAAAGAAATGTACATTCTTACTAATGAAGGTAATATGAATGGAGCATTTGCAGCATTTCAAACAAATGAATTGGCAGAGCTTACTGATCAGATAGGTGTAGACAAACTGTACATACTGCCAAGCAGCATACATGAGCTCATAGCGGTACCGGCTACAGGAATTGAACCTCATAAGCTTCAGGAAATGGTAAGGGAAGTAAATTGCACGCAGGTGCCGGAAGAGGATTTCTTATCTGATTCAATATATCAATATTGTAGGATATCTAATCAGATTAGTATTGTAGGTTAATGTTGCGTGGTTCAATCTAATTATGTCAATAGAATAAAAGATAATGGGTTATATCATGTATAAGCTGATATAATCCATTATCTTTTTATTCCTTAATATTTTTAAATGCTATTACCTGTTTTAAGAGGCGATACAGAGCCTCCTGCTCTGCATTGGTATAATCGCGAACTTCTATAAGTATTTTATCGAGATAGAAATTATCAGAGCTGGCAAGAGTATCAACGTTATAATTGAAGAGTTCGCTTAAGCTGATTTCAAGGGCATTAGCGATTTTTTCTAATGTTTCAAGGGAAGGTTTCTTTTCGTTTCTTTCTATTTCTCCAATAAATGAAGGTGCTATTCCTGCTTTAAGGGCAAGCTGTTCCTGGCTTAGCGGTATGTCACTTCTAAGCTGTCGAATTCTGTTGCCAATTGAGTTTGAATATGTATGCATATTTTCAATACCTCCTGTTACCACAATAAGGGTATGAAGATATTTCAACAACAGTCTATAGACGCTATAAAATAACGCCATTAGCGTTGACATATTTCGTGTTTCATTTATAATAAATGTAAATACATACCATCAACGCTATAGGTACTAAGGAGGGAAGAAAATTGACTTATTATGAGATACTTGGGGTTGCCCCTTATGCTAGCCCGGAAGAGTTAAGAAAAGCATACCATAGTCTGATTAAACAATATCACCCAGATAACTATAAGGGAGACAGCAATATAGCAAAAGAAATGATTCGTGAGTTTAATGTGGCTTACGATACCTTATCAGATCCAGAGAAAAAGCTAGTTTATGATTATGATCTAAGACATAATTCGAGAGACAAAACCAAATCCAGTAATAGTGGAATGACTTATTCTTCAAAAACTGATAATACACCACAGACAGAGACCACTTCATCGGTAAAGTCTCCAAAGAGTACCAGTGCAAAAGTAAAAACCAGGGATAAAAAGAAAAGGAAGTTTAAAATAAGGGTTCCCAATATTAAGGGGTGTCTATGGTCAGTTATCGGATATGCATGTGTGGCATTAATCATATATAAAGCTTTTGGTGGACAAATCGATGTTCAAGGGCTATTTCAATGGGCAGAGGAATCCGTAACGAAACAAGTGCATCAGGTTTCAAAAGTTTTTGATAGAGATAAAAATGTAGATAATATAGATAATTTCGGGGAAGAAACACCTTCGTATGTAACTGCAGAGTTTTTTCAAGAAATAAAAGAACGCTACGAAAATAATGATATCAAAGTTACTGATTACGTATCATTGGACTTTGGAAAGAAATTTGAAGATTCTTTTAACATTGACGACGAAACGTTGGAGAACAACTGCATATTTAATGATGAATTTCTAAAATACTACAGGGATGATTATTGGAAGAAGTGCTCGGAATTTGATGCATGGATAAAAAATGAAGAAATTGAAGGGGACAAGGCAAAGCTTAAGATAGAGATAGACAGTGCAAATTATTCAAGAGCAGTTGAAAAAGCTTATACCGATCTGGCGATTGAAAATGCAAAGAAAATGAAAAAGAACTTATATGGATTGCCGGACTCAGAATTGCCATCAGTCTTTGTAGACAAGTTAAAAAAAGCTGTTAAACGTTATGATAAAACTTATATAGTAAATATTACGTTTACTTTAGAAAAGGCAAATGGAAACTGGATAATAACAGATTGCAATGATACCGAGGGATTAGTCAATGCTCTGCTTGCCAATGGATTATCATCTGTTGATACCGGAGAATTTGATTATCTTTTACTCAAATACATTGAGTAACTTATGGATTTCAAAAATTATTTGACGAGAGGAAGAAGTACTATGGATCAGATTAATGGTTTAGTATTAGATACAGCAGGTCCGTTGGATGACGGAATGAGAAGTTTTAATAAGCTTTATTTCATTTTTGGACTTATCGGTTTTATTATTGGTGCTATTATTGAAGGGTTTAAAACTGGGATCGGTCTTGCGATTGTTGGTCTAATTGTAGCATTTTTTATTAAAGCATTAATTGCACAAGTAAAAATAGAAAACTTGAGTAGAACTAAATTTCATTACCCCACGAGCAATATCAGTTCAGCATTTCTCATGAAAACAATTGTAAAGCCGCTTACATCTTTAGGGATGACGGTAGAAATGAATTCAGATGGATCACCCATTATATTGCATAATGGATTGCATTATACTATACTAATATTTGGAAAAAGCACATTTACGATAGATTGTCAGATACCTCTAACACAACGAATTGGTCATTATTCAAAGGTTAGTTTGTATAAGAAGGCTGTTGTAACAATGGGATTGATTGCTTATACAATCCAGCATGAATGCATTAAGCAACGGGCTGTCTAAAAAATGGGAGGATAAAATAATATGAATATTCTAAAGAAAAGTGTTATTGTAATGCTAATTATTCTAGTATTATCGTACTTAACCGGATGCGGATCACGTATTAATAACTTGAAGAATGAAAATTCAGAAGTAAATCAGAACCCCCCAACGTTAACAATGTCACCTACTTCCATTCCAACATCAATAACGACACCAACTCCAACACCGACACCTAGCCCAACGCCTACTCCGACTAATCCATTTGGTGAAGTGCCGATTGAAGGTTATGAGATAAATGAGAAATTTGAAAATATTAATATGTTAAGTTTACCGGAAGATTTTGATGAAGAAGCTTATTATGATTATTTGAGATATAAATATGGATGGAATCAGGATGATTATTTCTACAGACACCCGGATCAATTCTTTGAGGGAACAGATGAGCAGTTTGGCGAATATTGGTATCGTGCTAATAGTATTGAAAATGTTCTAACAGCGATGGAAACACAATTAAAGGATAAGTATGGTAATCCGCTTTATTATAATGATCCAGTTGTAATGAAAACAGAGGATGGTTTTTGTAATTATGCATACGGATATATTTCTGAAGAAAATCTTAATTCTGTTAATTTAGATCAGATATATGTATCATGGTACTACTGGGTGGAAATTATTGATGGAACACCGAAATATTTATATTCTATGAATGATGTTGATACACTGCGTGAAACATATACCAAAGAAAATGGTTCAACTGCAAAGCTTGATTACCTTATGGATCAACTGGCTTATATTTACAATGCAGATATGCAGGCTCAATTAAACGGAACCGAATATGAGTCAAACGATTTTATTAAAAGAGATATATTCTGCATACCCGTTGAAGATGGATGGTATGATGTTTCTGATTTAGAATATGCAGCAATATATCATTTAAAATGAGTATTTATTTCCTTTTCAGGGTAAGCAGAACTATATTAGTTGCTTACCTTTTTTTGTTACGGACATAGATTGTCTGATACGTGTGTTATTATAAGTAAAATTGAATTACTTTGTAATATATGGTAAAATGATGCTATGTAATATTAGATAAACACTCTGCTGTCGTTGAAACGAGGAGATAAAAGATGCCTAATTGGAATCCATTCTGGACAGATGAAGTTAAAATTGAAAATGGTGGTAGATATCCACTACTTCTTAATAGGTTTCATGATCATTTAGAAGATTATTTAATAAAGGGGATTGTATCAATCACAGACAGGTTGAGATATATTTCTTATTGCTGCTGGATAATTGGGGATATTGAATATACGATGAAAATCAATAAATATCACGAATTTGAAGAAGCATTCCGACGTAGAGAAAGTGCTCTTGCGATAGGATCATTTTTATTAAATCCGGAAACCGAACTTGGAAATTATGTGATTTACGGACGTGATTATATGAGGGGAAGAATTGAGGATGTTAATGTAATGCATAACACCTCATTCAGTGTATTACCATCAAATCCACTAGGGGCATATGGTCAATATTATAAAGGAACACTTCAGAATTGGGGAATTACTTATATTGATGATAACGGAATCATTAGATTGACGGACATAGGCAACGAATTATATAGAATAATGGAATTAATTTATAAAGAAAGTGATTATTATACTCATTATAAAGGTAAAGAGCATGTTCCAGGGACAGTGCTGTTTAATTGGGCGAAAATAAATCATTATGATAATATTAGGGATAGATTTCATGAAGAAGAGCGTAATTTTTATAAAAGGATATTATTCCACTTGGATCAGAAAAATACTGAAGATTACAGAAGGGATTCTCTAACTATATATCTTGAATGTATAGATGAAGCAGAAAAGAGAAATGTTGTTTTTGATGAACGGTTTATCAGTAGCATTTTTTATTTTCAAATGTACAGTACAGATACAGAAATTCTGAAATTTACTCCTTCTTATTTTTTAGATGATGCTTGTTTTTATTGGATGCTTTATGAAATGCAAGTATACTTTCAATGGTGGATTTCTTCCTTTTTTCAGGATTTTCTTAATGCGTTAAAAGGAAGTATTATGGGCTTATCCTCTGATGAGGTTATAGAATTAGTTGATGCTGATTTGTTCAATCATCAAGTTTATAAATTCCTTGAGAAGCATGAGGATTATATTGAATTAAATTTTAAGGAGTTTATAAGACTTATAAAAGAATACAATGATTCAAAAATTCAGTTACTGGAAGAGAGCATAGCATATGATAATGTTGATAGTATATCAGAGAACTGTGCAAACATGATGATGACGTTTTCGCTGCTTTATCAAAAGTATCTAGATATAAAAGAGGATGAACGATTCCTAAAGATAAGATTATATTTATCTGAGGATTACTGGTATAAAGATATATTTGAAATTATGGGGTCATTAAATGAAAAGAAGATTATTGAGGTGCTAAAGCTGTTGCTAAACAGGTTTGTTATACAAAAGCATGATAATGCTATGTATGAGAAGAGAGATCTTAGAAGATGTTGGTTTACAAAATCGGGAGAGAGATATATTTATCAAGCAGATGCCAATATTGAATGGAGATCTGCTAAACATGATAAAATATGTAAGTTTCTCTTTGATATGAAACTGATTAATGTCAAAGATAATACATTTGTTGTTTCTAAAGAAGGGAAAGAACTGTACAAGGAGCTAAAAGAGAAATATTATGAAGAATAATCTGGTTGAAGAATTATTTGATAAAAGTAAGGCATATCGTATGGGTATACTTTGTACGTACAGTTTAAATATTGATTTTTTAGAAAATTATCTGCTAAAGTTGGATGGGTTGTCTAATTGTACAAATCTCTGCGTATTTACGGATCGAAAAGTTTATAATAGTCATTTTGACTTAAACTCTATTTCAAGACCAAGGTGGATTAATAAACGTTATTTACTTACACCAATTAATACTTCGGGTGTGTTTCATCCCAAATTGTATATTTTAGCTTCTGAAAAGGAAGTAAGAATTGGTATTGGGAGCGCTAATTTAACAAGAGAAGGACTTGCTGGTAATTTAGAAATTGCATCAGTGTTTGTTATAACGGAAAAAGATAAAACTTATGCAGGATTATTAAAAGAGTGCTTAAGCTTTTTAGGCGATGTGGCGATGCTATCTGGGAGTACATGTGCCAATGAAGGTGTGAATGAATTTATAGAATATATAGATAAATTTATGACAGATGAAGAAGGGGATTTACATCTGATAAATAATTTGAACATCAGCATAGCATCACAGGTAGTAGATAAATTAAAAAATCATTCAGTTAATTCAGTTTATGCTATTTCACCATTTTACGATAAAGACTTGTCAGCGCATAAATATTTTCTGAAACAATACCCAAGCGCAGAACATCGTATTTATATCCAACAAGGCAAATCTAATTTTCCGGTGAATAATTATCATGAGTGTATGGAGAGTGTAAAGGTATATCTGTATAAGCAGCAAGATAGATATATGCATGGCAAGGCTTTAATATTTAAAACAACGGGTGGTATTTTTTTGTTAACTGGCAGCGCTAATTATACATCAAGTGCTTTGTTAAGTAGTAAAGAAACAGGCAATATCGAAATTTCATTATTTGGAAAAATTACTAATGAAATATGTAGCGAATTATTAGAACCTAAAGGAATAAAAGCTACCTTACTTAAAGAGATTAAGAATCTAAAAACAACTCCGATTATTGATCTGAATTTAGGGAATAACTATGAAATTGACAATTGGCTGATTGAGGCTTTTATAGTTAATAACCAACTGAATATTACTCTAAATGAAAGTGTGAATTTAATTCCCAAAAAGATAATTATTAATGATAATAACAGCTTTAAGTATAATTATAAAAATTATATGACGCTTGATAATGTAAATAAATCAGATGTTAAGTTTATTCATATTGAAGGAGAAAATGCTACAGGAGAAATAGTATTATCCGGCAAAGTATGGGTGATTGATCTAAACAAAAACCACGAGACATCGGATAAGAAAAAGTATTATGTGAATAATCCTATGCAGCTCACAGAGCAGCTGAGGAATATTATTGAAAACGGAACGGAACAGGATCTAATTGATTACTTGCTTATGTTCAATATTCCATTGGATTTGGTAATTAACAATATTGGAAATAGAGGACTTAAACCCATTGCTAGCAAAGGAAACGTATTTGGTGAGTTGATAAGTCAAAGAGCAGGTTGGTGGAAAAATCCAAATCTTATTGATGCAGTTAAGAGTTTCCTGGAGAGTAGTTATAATAAACTGTGTAGCCATTACAACAATATTCAACTTAATAAATTGGGTAACTTTATGCTTATTATGGGAACGATGTTTAGTATGATGGAAGTGATTAACGATTACATTGTATCCACACATCGAAAAAACCCTATAGAAGCTAATGATTGGCGTATTATGCGTGAATATTACGATTTGTTCCTGGAATACATAAATGATACCCTTGAGTTGGTATGGTTAAGTGATGAGGAATATCCATCTTTTGAAAGAATGATTAATGATGCTATAAAACAGGATCAACAGAGACTATTAGGAAATATAATGTCATTCAAAGAATATATACAGAAAATGGGGTATGAGATACAGTTTGATCAATGTTATAAGATCTCAAAAAAAATAATTCACTCCATAAATATGTATATAGAGAAGGGAAAGATACGTACATCTAATGGGACAATAGTTGCACCGGTATTAGCGAATAACGGAATTAAGGATCAATATATAATAAATAGAGATGCTATTTGTAAGTATATAATTTCTTTAAGTAAAGAAAACTAATCTTTCTTTCTTGAATATTTTGTATGTAATCATGAATAGATAATTTATATACTTATTATAGTAGACTTAATAAAGTATATTTTTGTATATAAAACACCTTAGTCTTAACGGATTTTTAATAGCTGAATATTCCGGGGGGATTACACCAACTGTCCGGACTAAGGAAACTGCATTGGGGAATCTGGTTTCAGCTTGATTTAGTCTACTTTGTTATTAGGTAAATAATCAAGGCTGCTCCGCACCGTAATAGCGGCAAGGCCTTGACAATTTACCCAATTACAAGTGTCCGATAGTAAAGCAGAAGTAGCCTGTTTCCACTTTTCGGAGTTATGGTTCCTGGAACGTGAATATTCAATAGCCATTTATAAAAAGGACTTGAATTTTCTTATAATAATAGTACAATAGAATGTAATAATATGTAAGGAGGACGATTCTATCTTAAAACCTAATAATTTTATATTACAGCAAACTACAATGTGGTCTTTTCCAGAACGAGGAAATTGGGCGACTCATTCAGGAATGTATCGTGGTAATTGGACACCATATGTTCCAAGAAATCTTATATTAAGATATAGTAAACTAAACGATTGGGTTTTGGACCAATTTTTAGGCAGTGGTACAACATTAATAGAAGCTAAACTCTTAGGCAGAAATGCGATAGGAACAGATATAAACCTTTCAGCTTTATCAATTACTTCAAAAAATCTTATGTTCAATTCTGAAGAATATAATCCTAAAATCATATTAAAAAATTGTGATGCGAGAAATTTAAATTTCTTACATAATGAAAGCATAGATCTTATTTGCACACATCCACCCTATTCAAATATTATAAAATATAGCAAAGATATTCCTGAGGATTTATCGACATTAGATTATCAAACATTTTTGAAATCTATGGATAAAGTTGCATCTGAGGCTTATCGTATATTGAAACCAGATAAAGTGTGTGCAATTATGATGGGAGATATAAGGAAGAATGGTAATGTCATTCCCTTAGGGTTTGAAATAATGAATATATTTATAAAAAACGGATTTATTTTACACGAGATAATAATAAAAGAGCAGCATAACTGCAGCTCTTCTAAGAGATGGGAACATATAGAGAAAAATTTTTTACTTATAGCACATGAATATATCTTTGTGTTTCTCAAATCTTGAGGTCTGTAAATATTAATTAAGAAATTAATTAGCTAATCGCAGTATCCAGTCAATCCACGAACGAACTGTTGAGGAGCGACGTTCAATGGTTACCTGGCTAATCGATAAGTTCGCTTCAACCATTATACTACATATCTCTTTTTTTTCTGGAAGAGTCCCAAATCTAATAGCAAGTTCAAAAACATTATAAAACACTGGGCGTTCAATAATCTTTTTAATTAAGGACAATTGCTTTTCTTTGTATTTCAATTTCATTATCCGATATGCTTCTTGCGATAATTTATAAATGCGTTCATTATCCTCATTTTTTGTCCGTTCTATTAATCCTAGATACTCACAAGCTGAAATATAGTAATTAGTTTGTCTTGGATCAAACTCATAATTTAACGTAACTTCATCACGAGTTAGTTCTCCATTATATAACACAGATAGTAAATCTATAACTCGTGCAAAAGAATCAGCTTGAGGAAAAGTTACTTCTGGCTCAGGTATAATCTTAATGTTTTGCCATAATTCAATAATATCTGATAATTCTAAATCATCATTTGCGAAAGTATACGCCTTATGTTCTTTAAGTTTGAGAGAATTATAGTAATAGTCATCTTCAAAATAATATGTAAATGTATGAAAAATATCGTTAGAAAAGACTAAAAACATTGGTATTATGGGTTTAGTTATTTTTGAACGCCATAAACGATATGGGTAATATAACTGTCGTATTAAAATTTCGGGTGAAGCAATATTTTTTGCTTCACAAATGCAGAAGCCTTCAGGACTCTCATACCCAGCATCAATTTCAACCTGGGCGTTTTGTACCGATACATCATATTTATTAGCGGGATTAATAATATTATCTATTGAGAAATTAAAATTACCAGAAGACATTCTTCCATTTACTGTGAAATTTACTTTTGCAGTACCCATTAAATCATTAATAATACCACTATTATATGCGAATAAAAGGGCGGAGGCCTCGCTATATAAATTGGTATAGTCAATCGTTTGTAAATCCGGTATTTCAACAGATATTGGCTTGATATCGGAGTAGATTACATCAGCATGCGTTGTAAAAGAGCCAATAATATATTCACCACGAGATATTGGAAGGATTGAAAGTTTATTATCGCGGAAAATTTCAGGTAATTGAGAAGATTGGTCGAATTTAGCCATAAGTCTAGCTTCTTTTACAGTATTAATTTCATTAGATGAAATTTTAAAAACGCCATGTTTATCTACCTTAGTCACAATATCATGTCTGTCAAATAATATTTTCCATGCTTGTTCAATATTTATCTTAGAAGTAGCCAATCTACTTACCTCCAATTTTTAATAAGAACCTCGTTGACAGTTCCTCTTCCAGCTGCATCTGCATTTATTGCACGTCTAGCAAGAATATTGATTATTTCAAAACGATCATCGGCATATATATATCTAATAAATTCTGTATCAGAATTACTTAGTAAACATTTGACACCTTGATTGGTTAAATCGACAAAGGTGTCGCGGAGACGTAATTGTTCATTATCATCGAACCCATCGGCTTGATATCCAGTAAAATTGGTGTTGTTAGGACTATGATATGGAGGGTCAAAATATACAAAAGTACGGCGATCCGCATTTTGAACAGCAGCAGCAAAATCGCCATTCATAATATCAATTTCATTATTAGAAAGATAAGTACTTATAGCTCTAAGGACCGGTGCTTCACATATAGCAGGGTTTCTATAGCGACCATATGGCACATTAAACAATCCTTGAGAGTTGACACGATATAAACCATTATAGCAAGTTTTATTAAGAAAAATTAGTCGAGCTGCTTTCTCAATATCAGTCATGTTATTAAATTCATTAATGTTTCTATCAAGGGAACGTATTTCATAGAAATATTCTTCTGTATTATTTTCTCTATGTACTTCCAATGCCTCAATAAGATCTTCTACATGGTCTTTAATTACATTATAAGATAATACAAGTTGACTATTAAAGTCGTTAATTATTGCACGTCTTGGCTGTAAATCGAAGAAAACAGCACCAGCACCTATAAATGGCTCAATATAAGTATAGTTATTAATTCTTGACGGTAAATATCTTTTGATTTCTGGTAGCAACTGTCTTTTGCCACCTGCCCATTTCAAATATGGTTTAATTAATGGATTTTTCCTCGGCACGATTATTCCTTCTTTCAAGTCTTTATGAAACAATTTTAACACATTTCAGGGACATTTGGCGACTTAAATATAAATTATTTATAATTTGATAATTATATATGGTATTAGATATCGCTCCAACGGCCAGTTTGTTTAGGTAGTGGAGCTACTTCGTTTGGATTCCGGCAAATAGCATTATGAGTGATAGGCAATCCCTTTCTTATTTGTGCAGCTCTAAGAACAGGGAACATTATTCCGTTAATAGAATAAGGCTTCCCGTTTTTTCCGCCTGCTAGTATATCCCACCAATCTCGGCGTGTATGTTTGCCTTGTAGCTTCCAATCAAGCATAATGCTATTAATAAGTTGCTCGACGTCTTCGTAATTGTTTTTTACTAACCATTTCCGAACTGTAATGTTACTGTACTCCATATAATAATCCTCTATTTATATGACATTAGTTTCTGATATTCTGTTTCATTAGTTAGGTTTTTTATTAAAAAATCTACCCAAGCAGATGTGTAAACATAGTCGTTATGAGCTTCATCAAATTGGCAATACTCGGTCTTACATCCATCTGGTTGATAACCTTGTTTTCTAACGTTATACAGTTTCCATGCTTTTGTATGATCATTCATTGTGAACTTCTTTTTTAACCTCCTCGCAACTTCTTCGCATATTGATTTTGGTTTAAGTTTACCTTGATTAGCAACTGGTATAATTCTATCTTTTATAAGAGAGATTTCTTTCTTAATATTTTCGAATTCTTCTGGATGCTTTGGATCATATTTAATAAATTCAATTGCAGTATCTGATGATGCCAGGTGATTACCAACTTTAGGTATTAAATAAACCCTGTAGCTATATTCAAGATCTGAGTATATTTCTATAGGTAATGAAGCGCGATAATCTGCTATATAATGCTTGAATTCATCATAATGTTCGCTTTGAAATTTCATTGATGTTTCTGTCTGCCAGGATCGTTTTGATGTAACGACCTGTAAAGGGATGGAAAGAAGATCACATAATGAGTAATAGGAGCCAAATGTTTGGGTCATCATATTCTCAAAATTTAACAGTAAAGACTGGCATTCACCACATAAATCTAAGTCAAGGGCAGGGATAAAACGATGCTCAATTTTGTTCCTAATATTAATAAAGAATTTCAAATTCTCAATTAGTGCTGAGGATATTTTTCCGTTATATTTGTCAATACATGTTTTTAGTTCCCAAGCCTTTTTTTCACCAGTATCTACTTCCTTATATGAGCCATCAGTATTTTTATAGAAATAATCGATATTGCTGTATTCAAAAATAGCATGAAATAAGGAAGTCCATGCAATAATCATCATTACAATAAATCCTTGAGAACGAAAAGAGGTCATAGGTCTATTGTATATATCAATTCCTAGTATGGTAGATTCTTGAGCCTTCAATAAAAGTGTTTCAACAACTATAGGTAAGTTCGGCTTAAAGGGATCACTACTAACTTTTTGTACTTGGGACATAAATCGAGTATACTCTTCTTCGGTATATGAAAAGTTATTATTAACTAAATAATGAGTACCTTCTTTAATAATAAAGTCATTCCACTTTTTTCCGAAATATGTATTGACTGTGCTTAAGCTCCATTTAGTAAATGTAACAATATCTGATTTTCTAAAGGATTTTCTAGTATTTTTCATTTTTGCAAAAAATTCATAAGATAATTTTATGCTATCAGTATTTGCCATCGGATTTACCTCTCGTTAAAATGTATATATTGACTAAAATATGGTATATTACAATTATTGTATATCAAGATGTCAATAATTGCAATCTATAGCAGACTTTTGTAAATAAAAAAAGTAAAATAGATGATTTTAGAAAAAAGTATAATATTACTAGTTAGTAGGTGACAAATATGGGAGATAAGAAACCGAAAAGGATTGTAGGAGACGAAAGCTAAAAAAACAGCCTCACTTAAATAATGTGGGCTGGTATTTAGTATGGATTATTATTAAACTTTTTATATTACCATGGAATAATTGATGGATCTAAAAACATACGACTTAACTCTCCTAGCTTGAACATATCAACTAGTAATCTTATAGGAAATTCAGAGCAAAAATTCTCAGCTTTATTTTCAAAAAGTATCATATCGTCAGTTACACTAATTATATAATCGATAAGGTGATACCTGAGATATGCTAAGGTGGCGTCTAAATAATCAGCTTTACCCAACTTTTTTGCTATTAGATAACCTAATTCTTCAGGAGTTCTAGTTCTTAAATCGATATATCCAGTTGTTAATCTTAATCCAGGAAGTTCGGTGTCATCAAATTTGGCAGGTAAAATGTATTCTTCTTTACTTACAAAGGCTCTCGCAAAAGCTGATTGTATTTCGTGATTAGTCCAACTTTTCTCTAAATAATATTTTGAAATAAATATAACACAATACTTAGATTTCCGTTGGTAAATATCATCTAAATATAAATAAAGATTTTTTCCCCATAATTCAACTTCTTCAGATCTATCATAAAATACTTTGATATCAAGAGCATTTAAGTATTTGGCAACTTTTTCTACATATAATCTATCTTCCCCGGCAAAAGATAGCGCAACATCAAAATCATATTCTGACATTAGAGATCACCTTTTCTTATCAAATTTTATTTGTTGATAATTGTAATTTTAGGTATTATAATAGTGAAATAATATAAAAAAGTCAAGTGAGATTTTATCCGTAAAGTGTTAGAATATATAATATGGAAGTTGGTGGTACTTATATTGTACCATGATACTAATATTTATTAAAAGACATATAGGTAGAAAACTGGTAGAAAACCCGTTTCAAAACTCATTAAAATGACTCAAAACCAACAGAGACCAATCAATAAACAAAAACATCGCAACTATGCATAAAATAAGGAATTACATAGAACCACGAAGATAACCAGAGACAGATAAAAAAACATGTTTTCAGACTCTGACTCCAGCATCTCAAGGTTCGAATCCTTGTAGCCCAGTTGAAAAATAAGAATGACCATCCAATGATGGTCATTTTTTTGTTCACAACTGGGCTACAAGCTTAAGATGAGGTCGTAAGACCTCATTTATATTTGTCCTGACCTGGGCGGCCTAGCTTTATACTAAAACTTTATAAATAATTTAAGGCAATTATATAATATAATTACATAAAACCCAAAATGATTACCATTTTGTTTCAAAATTATATGTTAATATTTTTACAAATTTAATAACACGGTAAACTTGTACTGCACACGAATTTGCAGTGCTTTGACAGAATGGAGGGTTTATATGGAAAGAAATATGAAAGTATGGTGCGAAGAAATGCTCGCAGCAAAAACAAAAAAAGCAATGCCGGTTCTTTCTTTCCCGGCAATTCAATTAATGGGGATCACTGTTAAGGATTTAATATCTAGTAGTGATCTTCAAGCAGAAGGTATGCGTCTCATCGCTGATAGAGTCGACTCTGCCGCATCGGTAAGCTTAATGGATTTATCCATCGAAGCAGAATGCTTCGGATCAGAAATTCGTTTTTCAGATGACGAAGTTCCAACTGTAATCGGCAGCATTGTTTCTAGTGAAGAAGAAGCAGAAGCTCTTCAAATTCCGGCTGTTGGTTCGGGTCGTACGGGCATTTATATTGAAGCAATTGAGAAAGCAGTGAAGCTAATTGAGGATCGTCCAGTTCTTGCAGGTGTAATTGGTCCTTTCTCCTTGGCAGGACGTTTAATGGATGTAAGTGAAGCCATGGTTTATTGCTATGATGAACCGGACATGGTCCATATTGTATTAGATAAAGTTACATCATTTATTATTGATTATATCAAAGCATACAAAGCTGTTGGTGCCAATGGTGTTGTTATTGCGGAGCCTTTGGCTGGATTATTATCACCATCCCTTGCAGAAGAGTTCTCAGCAGAATATATAAAAAAAATCGTTGATGCAGTTCAGGATGATACTTTCATCGTAATTTACCATAACTGCGGTAACAGTACTATTCCTCAGGTAGAATCCATTATTACCAATGGATGTCCTATTGTACATTTTGGCAATTCCATCAACATGGCTGAAATGATGCCTCATATTCCAGAGAATATTATTGCAATGGGTAATATAGATCCTGCCAGAGAATTTAGAAATGGAACAAAGGAATCTGTTAGAGAAGCAACCTTATCCCTTATGAAGGAATGCTGCAAATATCCTAACTATGTGATTTCTTCTGGTTGTGATATTCCTCCTATGTCAAAGTGGGAAAATATCGATGAATTCTTTGCAACAGTGAAAGATTTCTATAGCAATAACTAATCCTAAAGTATAAGGGAACAAGATAAAACCCAGATTATTATGATTTTACCAATAAAAAGCAGAGATATTATTAGGTAAGGAATGAGGACCAAATCCTGTGTTAAAACAGGGCTTGGTCCTTTTGTTATATAATAGGATTAGGGAGTCAAAAGGTCTTCTTGAAAATATCGTACATCAATTTGCACAATCTCTTTATAATTGCGTGATGAAAAACATAGTTTGTCGCAACACACTCTCCTTTGGATACGCACGAAACTTAATCCTCCTAAATAGATATGAAATGTATGAAATATTTTTCTTGTGGTATTGATTTGATGAAATGATATTGCTATAATCGTATTAATATATAAATAATGGGTAAACATAAATACTATAAGAGATTGAAGGAGCAGAGGGATGGAATTAATCATAAATGAAAACTTAGACAAAAGGATAGAACAGATGAAAGAAGTCATAAGGCAGGAGATACCTTCTTTTCAGGAATTAGGCCATAAATTTTTAGATAAAGAAATTACCAGTGGAGAATTTAAGGCTACTTCCGGTGGTATGGGTGTCTATGCCCAACGAAGTGGTGATAGGTTTATGCTTAGACTAAGGATTTTATCCGGAGTATTAGATATTAAGACATTAACCTTGATTCATGAGATTGTGAAAGAATATTCCCTGGAATTTATACATTTTACCACCCGTCAGACAATTCAGCTTCATAACCTTACATTTGATGATATGATAGCAATTATGGAGAAATGTCTAGATTATAACATCTTAGCCCGAGGTGGAGGAGGTAATTATCCTCGTAATGTATCCCTATCCCCTCTGTCCGGTGTTGCTTTGGAGGAAGCTTTTGATGTTACCCCTTACGCTTTATTAGTAAATAAGTATTTTCTATCACAAATAAATACCTATCATCTTCCAAGAAAGTTTAAAGTTGCTTTTTCTAATAGTGCAGAGGATAGTGCCAAGGCTTCTATTGCCGATTTGGGATTTTTGGCAGTAAAGGAGGGGAATAAAGAGTATTTTAAAGTGTACCTGGGAGGGAGTCTGGGGTCTAAGGGTGAGCTAGCAGTGCCTTATCCTAAATTGATAAAGCCACAGGAGATATTCTATCATATTGAAGCTCTTTTAAGTCTCTTTCAGGAAGAGGGGGATTATGAGAATAAAGCCAAGGCGAGAATACGTTACATAGTAAAACGTATGGGTAGTGAGCTTTTTCTGGATTGCTACGAGAAACACTTAGAGCAAGTAAAAAGTAGTAGTAAATTGGACTTCGAGATTATATCTGATGAGGAAATAGTTTCTGATGTAATAGAGAAGGAAGAGGCAGAACTTAATCCTGCTTTAGTAATACCGCAAAAACAGGGTAATCTTTATAGTGTAGAAATTCATCCTCTAGGAGGGCATCTTAAAGCTGAGGCTTTAGGTAAAATCCTTCACTTTATTAAGAAAATCAAAGATGTACAGTTACGACTCAGCATGGAAGAGAGTATGATAATTCGTAATTTGACAGCTGATCAAGCAAAGAACTTATTGGAGTTGACAAAAGATATACGCATGACTTCAAGATTGGGTCGCAGTATTTGTTGTATTGGCTTCCCCACCTGTCAGATTGGAATTCAAAATGGTAATAGTTTATTGGTAAATATTTTGGATTATTTCAAAGATAAGAAATTGAAAGGAGATATCTTACCAAGAATCTCTATTTCTGGTTGCACCAATTCCTGTGCCAGACATCAAGTTGGAGCAATAGGTTTGCAAGGCAAGAAGAAGAGAGTAAAGGACCAGACAGAAGATGCCTATGCACTATTCCTTGGAGGAGAAGTAGGGCAGGAGGGTACTCGCCTCGGTGAGGAATGCGGGGATTTGCTTGCCAAGGACATTCCTGAATTTCTATATGAGTTAGCACTTCTTTTAGAGAATAAGAAACTAGAGTTTGAGGAATGCTTCAGGCAAGAGAAAGATGAAGTAATTGAACTAATTAATAAATATGTGATTATATAGATAAGTTATTAATGTAGTGAAGACAACCTAGGGAGCGGTTGTAAATTAGATTAGTAAATCATTTGCATCAGCTCTTTATTCTTAGTTTATAATAGCAAAGGAAAAGATTAAATATGACATGGTAATATAACTAGAAATGTAGGTTTTACTGTTGTAGACAATTTCGTATAATACCCCCAGAGATGGTAATATGTTATCGTAGGGAAAGGCAGGGTAATTAATATGAATAAATTATTTCTTATAGTTATTCTATGTTTGAGTGGAGTTTTAAGCTTTAGTGGTTGCAGTAAAGAGAGTACTCAATTATCAAAAACAGAAAAAGAGGTGTTGGTTACCAATGCACCCATTGTATCCATTGCACCAACAGGTATACCAAAATCAACAATACCAACAGAAAGATCCCATCACTTATTAACTCTTTCCAAAGAAAGTGGAGTATATGAGGGGGAATTTAATCTTGAGATTATCTGTGAGGGAGCAGTAGAAATATATTATACCACGGATGGAAGTAATCCCATCATCAGCCCTACAAGACTACTATATAGTGAGGGAATTCAAGTATATGACAGGAGTAATGACGAGAATTATGTATCGGCAGTAGACCCTTTTTTGTATGATGGAGCCAATGTTAGAGTAAATAGCACACAAGACGGGTTTATAAGTTCCCTTAACAACCCACCCTCTAAAGAAGCGGTAGACAAATGTACTGTTATAAGGGCGGTAGCTCTTGATAGTCAAGGACTTTATACCAATGTAGCAACCAATACATATTTTATAGGTCCCATGGCAGATCATATTCAAGGGATCAAAGCAAGTTGTGAGGCTGCTGGAACCAGTCTGGCTATTATATCTCTGAGTATGGATTATGATGATCTATTTGATCCTAGTTATGGTATTTATGTTAAGGGTGATGTATATGATAGGGCCCTTGAAGAGTTTTTAGCTACAGGTGAAGAATTACATGCTGAGACATCTAGGCAACTGGATGCTAACTATAAACAGCGGGGTAGTGGCTGGGAACGTAATGTTCATATGGATTATTTTGAAAGCGATGGTACAAGTGCAGCCTGTCAAATACAACAGGATTGTGGAATTCGTATACAAGGCAATTATTCCCGATCTGACCTTCAAAAGGGCTTTCGACTCTTTGCAAGAAATAAATATGGTAAGAATAACTTTGAATATCCCTTCTTTGGCGAGGAGTTAAAAAACCATGAAGGAAAGACGATTACGAATTTTAAGTCCCTTACCCTTCGCAATGGTGGTAATACTGCCTTTACCACCAAATTCAGTGATACTTACTGGCAGTCCCTTGTTAAGGAACTGGATTGTGAAACCCAATCCTCAAGACCTTGTATTGTATACCTGAATGGGGAGTACTGGGGCTTATATGTCTTACAAGAGGACTATTCCCAGGAATATTTTGAATATGCCCATGGTGTTAAGGATAAGGATGTGGTATTGTATAAAGGTGATGCAGGGGCTTTAGAGCTGGGATATAAGCTGGATTTAGGGGATTTACCAGAAGGTATTGAAGATGAAAGTTATTATTTTAAAGAACTTCTGGAGTTTTTTAATACACATACTGACTTGTCTAAAGATGAAGATTATGAAGAATTTGAAAAACTGGTTGATATTGAATCTGCAAGAGATTATTTTGCAGTTCAGATATGGATTAATAATAAATGGGATTGGCCTGGGAAGAATTGGTCCCTTTGGAAGACTGCAAATGTAGAGGGAGACAATCCTTATGCAGATGGTCGGTGGCGTTTTTTATTCTATGACGTTGAGTTTGGGGGAGTCAGTGGTTCTAGTGATGCTCATGCCAACACCATAAAAGAGGATAACTATAAACCCTTAGGGTTACTAGATAGAGACACAGAAAACCCAGCTGTATTAATTTATGTATACCTTATGTCAAATGCAAAATTCAGGGATGAATTTGAAATATCTTTAAAGGCCTTAAGCAAAGAGAATTTTAATAAAGAGACAGCTTTAAAAGCCTTGGATGTATTTAAGGATACCTATGGTCCTCTATATGATCAGTTTTTTGCAAGGTATCCAGGAACAGGAAGTAAGGATAACAGCATTAATGGGGGTTATGCAAGTTATAAGTGTATTGCAGATTTCTTAAAATTAAGAGCAGATTATATTCAACCCATGTTAGATTTTGTATATGAATTATATCCTAAAGGAGAATAGATAATAGATATATAATTCTATAAAAAGCAGCAAGAGGAGTAAGAGAAATGAATCATAAATACAACAAAACAGTATATGCATGTTTTATTGCCTATACTGTTCAGGCCATCGTCAATAATTTTGCCCCCCTTTTGTTTTTAACTTTTCAAAAGTCTTATGAAATATCCCTATCTAAGATTACCTTGTTAGTTACGGTAAACTTTGGTTGGCAGCTTATTGTGGATTTGCTAACTATAAGTTTTGTTGATAAAATTGGGTACAGGATATCTGTAGTTATTGCCCATGTCTGTTCTGCCCTTGGTTTGGTTTTGCTTACCCTGCTTCCGGGTATGTTTTCTGATCCCTTTATTGGACTATTTATTGCAGTGATGATCTATGCTACCGGTGGTGGATTAATAGAGGTACTCATTAGCCCCATCGTTGAAGCTTGTCCTACGGATAATAAGGAGAAGGCCATGAGCCTGTTACACTCCTTCTATTGTTGGGGATATGTAGGAGTTGTTTTACTATCTACACTCTATTTTAGTATTTTTGGTATTGAGAACTGGAAGATACTCGCTATTATATGGGCGGTAATTCCTATTTGCAATGGTGTGCTTTTTGCAAGAGTTCCCATAGCACCTTTGATAGGAGAGGGTGAGAAGGGACTTTCCTTAAAGGAGCTTGTAAGTAAAAAGGTATTCTGGATAATGATGCTATTAATGCTCTGTGCAGGAGCAAGCGAACAGTCTGTCAGCCAATGGGCATCGACCTTGGCGGAGAAGGGGCTGGGTGTCACAAAAACAATAGGTGACCTGGCAGGTCCCATGCTCTTTGCTGTTATGATGGGATTATCAAGAACCTTTTATGGGAAATTCGGAGAAAAGATAAATTTAGATAAGTTCATGTTATACAGTAGCTTTCTATGTATCCTATCCTATCTTGTTATTGCTTTTTCACCATTACCAGTATTGGGACTCATAGGATGCGGGTTAAGCGGTATGTCGGTGGGAATCCTTTGGCCGGGAACTTTTAGTATGGCAGCAGCAACCATTCGCGGAGGCGGTACAGCAATGTTTGCCTTTCTTGCACTTGCTGGGGATTTAGGCTGTTCTGGAGGCCCTACCTTGGTAGGATTAATATCAGGAGCATTTGGAGATAATTTAAAGGCTGGAATTATGGCTGCTATAATATTTCCTATTCTTCTTATTGTTGGAATTATTATTAATAAAAGAAATAAGGGGATAAGAATAATAGAAAGCAAATAATCAATAAAGGGTAGTGTAAAGTAACGTATGAAAACCCGTAGCCTAAAAAATAGGCTCATTCAGAACCTTGAAAATTGCTAGATATAGTTTTTTGGCATGCTACCGCCGCCCTTGACAGCATGGCAAAACAATGCTC
>JAEZTQ010000112.1 GCA_023443625.1 Bacillota bacterium
AGCACCTTCCTTTGTAGTTTATTTGGTCTTCGTAAACCTAAATTTACCACAAAAGGGTGCTTTTCATCTACCCTAAATCAAATATGGAATGTATTTCCATATACCCTAAACTAATTTTACGCTAACAATACATACCAAACTAGTAAAATAATGCTTATGTAAGAAGTAGCAGATATCCCCAAAGTTGAAATATGTATCTAAGTAGCCGTCAGGATTACAAAGAGTTTCGCTAACGATACTCTCCCGGCGCAAAAGTGTCACATTTATGCGGCATATTTCCATACTTTTGCGTGTGCCTCCTAATTTTTATTATTTTATAGGACATAAAATAACAAAAAGCCTGCCACACATGGCAGGCTACTTCTATATAAAATGAATTAAACTTTAATGTACAAGTCATTAAAAATTATTGCCCTTCCAACCCCAGGTTGAAATTTCTTCATACTTTACATAAATACAATCAGGTTGTACATCAAGTTCCTCCTGTATAATGTCAGTGATTGCCTGGGTTAGCTTATTGTATGCATCCTTGGAGGCTTTTCCGAATATTTTCACCTCTATGAAAGCCAATGGCTTTGCATTACTTCCATTAAAATACATTACACTCTCATCCTCAAAGGAAAGCATGAGCCAGCTCTCACTTTTTCCAGGAATTAGCTCGATAGCCTTACCCAGTTTTGATTTAATAGCTTCTCTTTTCTCAGAATTTATAGAAACTGTTGTTTTTGTATTAATGAATGGCATAGGAATACTTCCTTTCTATTTTTTACTTAATAATATAACAAATATGATTAGATTTTAAAAGCCTTTCCTACCAGACACTTAATAATAATTTTAATTATATTTACAGGTTATTTTTCACTGGAAATAAGCTTCTCCATAGCTTTCTGGCTGATCTCTTTCAGTGTGGTTTTACCCCTTTCATGCTTCACTTGAAAGTAAACTGCGTCTGAAGTTATATTCTCATTTAAATATATATATCCTTCATCGTATACGGCGGCCACTTTCTTGTTATCATACATCCATAATTTTTGTTTGGTATCATAGGTAAGGCCATACTTCTTATAATTTATTAAAGTTTCTGAATCGGAAGCACCTTCTTCAACTGTATTTGAATGATTATCCCAACTATTTTCTATATAGTTTTCTACAGCAGAATAATAACTATCTAATACTTCTCCTAAATCAACCAATTCTAAAGCGACTAAGTTATACTCTTTATCTCTTAGGGTTGTTAATGCTATGGTTCCTCTTTCATCAATGAAGCGACAATATACGTCTTGTTTTGCCTCATCCTTAAAATATCCCACTATCTCATTCTTATATATCAATGTCCCTTCTTCCGCGTCATAGGATAAACCCATTTTCTCATATTCCGGAAAATATTCTGACTGTGAGAGTGAATAAGTCATAGCCTTAGCTTCTTCTAAATCTAAAGCCATTTCTGCTGCCCTTGTTTCATAAATTCTACTAGTTGCTATTCGTTCCTCTGTTCTTTGATTATATTCATCCTCTGTTGCCAACCTTAGTCCTGTTAGTTTTCCATTTTTATAAATGCATCGAAGGTCAACGCTATCCTTAGCAAATGTTTTTCCCACATTTCTGGCTATAAATATACCCACTTGTTCATCATAAAGTTCTCTAACAATCTTATTCTTATAAAGCATCTCATCTTTTCCAAGGTCATAGCTTAATCCAAAAGGCTCGTAGGGTTTTATAGTCTGAAGGGTGTTTTTTGTCAGTAAAACATTATCTTTCTTTAATTCTTCATAGGAAGTATCCTCATTGTAAGCAACACCATTAAATTGGGTATCTTCCAACTTATCCTCATGAGACGTAGCGCTACTATATGGAAGATCATTAGACTTTTTCACAGTCTTTGCAGCAGCAAATACATTGGCTGATGCAAGAATAAGTAAAACTGAGCAGCCAACCCCTAGGATTGTCATCTTTTTATATTTCATAATTGCTGTTATCCTTTCTTTAATCGCATTTTTACCAAATCCATTAGATAGCACTGAAATACTTCTTCTCTTTTCTGCCAGTCCAATGAGTGCCAAGGCGTAAATCTGTTTTTCTTCCTCACCCATAATAGATATGACCTTCTCATCACAGGACAGCTCCAGGTCACGGTTATATAAAATATACATTACCCATACGAGAGGATTAAACCAGTGTAGGCATACAGCAATAACCGAAAGGAATTTCCATACAATATCAAAACGCTTAATGTGCACTAACTCATGGATAAGAACACATTCCATCTGAGTCTTATTGGCTATATCCATTGTTTTCGGCAATACAATTCTGGGTCTTAAAATTCCATAGGTAATTGGTGTCATAATTCGGTCGGATACCATAATTCCCACATTAGGGTATTTACTGTTCTTCTGCAGACAAGTCCTGATGCCCACATCGTCTTTTACAGGAAGGGCTTGCTGTAGTATTTTATATTCCCTTATATACATTCCTAAGAACACACAAATAAGTATTAACGCTCCGGATAACCAAATTATCTGTAAAAGGGGTAAACTCTCATGATTAACATTTGTTGAACCTCCTGATAATACAGTTACTCCAGTTCCCAACACCTTGGGGAGGTTTATCACATTTTGCTGGGTGGTGATAGGCTCTTTATCTGGCTGGATCATAGCTATCAGCTTTGTAAAACTTAAATACATTGGAATTTGAAATGGTAATAGTAGACGCAGCATCGTAATGTCCCACAATATTACAAAGATTTTTTTACTTAGTTTATTGATTGCCACAAATCGTAATACTATAATCAATAAGATTAAAATTCCAGCAGAGAGACTCATTTGATAAATGTTCACTGATCCCACCTCATTTCAATTTGTTGACTAATTGTTGCAATTTCTCAACTTCATCAGAGGTAAGATTGTTTTCATTGAGAAAGGCTGCAAAAAAATTTAGTTTTGAACCATCAAACATCTTATCAATTAGTTCTGCCGTCTCATAGTTCTGAGTCTTTTCTCTGCTAATGATCGCCTTGCATAAAAAGCCTGGTTCATTTCTTTCTATTGCTCCCTTTTCAATACATTTTTTAATAACTGTATAAGTGGTATTCCTGTTCCAACCGATCTCATCCTTAAGCAGCTTGGCAATCTGCCCTGCCGATAAATCACCGTTTTTCCATAATACCTCCATAACCTTTAGCTCTGAATCATATAATTTTGTATCCATAAAACTACCTCCTTGGGTATTATGACTATTGCAGTAGTCGTTTACATGTTTATACTATCACAATAGTCATTTTGAGTCAATGACTATTTTAGTAGTCATCCATATTTATATATAGGGTAATTAACAATAGCCTGTTGCTTCTGCAACAGGCTATTTATTCATTTTCAAATATTATATCCATGGATTAATGATATATTTCCCTTTCTTTCTAAGTTCTGCATTGGATAGAATTTCTGGTAAACGCTCCAGTGATTCTACACTATATATCATAGAATGTACATCTACTTTTTTAGAGTTTATCAAATTGATTGCCCTTCCCAGGGTATAAGGATTAATAAAGGATGCTTTTAAAACAATTTCTTTTTGAAATAATTCAAAAGGTTTAATTGCTACGATATCATCTGGTTTTGTTAATCCAAACATCATTACTGTGGAGTTCTTTCCTGCAATTTCAATCCCTTGGCTTATAGTAGAAGGAAGTCCCACACACTCAATGACTGCATCTATCTGAAAGATACCTTCTTTTTCTAAAACTTCTTTTACATTCTGGTTGATTGGATCAATACATAAATCTGCACCCAAGGAAGCCCCTAACTTACATTTTTCTGCTACTGGCTCCAGTAGTATTATTTTATGGGCACCTTTTAGTTTACAAAGTTCAATCATAAGTAAACCAATCATACCTCCACCAATGACTACTGCGGTACTTCCTGGCTTTATCTCCGTTAAATCAATTCCATGGAGGCAACATGCAAGAGGCTCTGCCATTGCACCCATTTCAAAGGTTATATCATCTGCTAATTTATACACTTGTTTTACAGGAACAGCACAATACTCTGCAAAACCGCCATTTGTTGTTGTTCCAATACCAATTATTTCTGTACAAAAATGTCCGACTCCACTTTTACAATAATAGCACTCTCCGCATAATACATTGGGATCTACACAGACTCTATCCCCAACTTGAATATCTTTTACCTTACTTCCCTTTTCTACAACTATTCCTGCAAATTCATGACCTAGAATCGTAGGGGGTGTAGTGGCAGCAGCACCCTTATCTCCTTCGTAAATATGTACATCAGTTCCACAGATTCCACAAGCCATTACCTTAATTAGTACCTCTTTATCCTTTATCTGAGGCACTTGATATTCTTCAATTCGTATATCATTCTTTCCATAAAATACAGCACTTTTCATTAACATGCCTCCCATTATATTCTTGATAAATTATTCTCTTATCACTTTTTTTATACGCTCTCGTAAAATTATATCACGTCATCCATTGCATAATATAGTAAAGGGCATGATTTTGGAATCATGCCACAATACTTAACATAATAAATTTTACATCTCAAACTACTATCCAACCTATCAAAAAAGCAGCAGATTATTCTTAACTCAGCACCGGATTTTGATATAACCTGGCTTTTACTTCATCCTTGGATGGCATGGATGGGATTGCTCCTCTTTTTTCAACACATAAGCTTGCAACAGCATTTGCATATAAGGTATATTCTCTTGCTTGATCTAGCGTTACTTCATGGAGCGCTTTCTTACCCTCTATGAACTGATATAAAAATCCGCCCCAGAAGGAATCACCTGCACCGGTGGTATCTACCACATTGCTTTGAAAGCCCGTTACCATGGCGCCTCCTGATTTGGTACAAACATAAGCCCCTTTTGCACCTAGGGTTACTACAACAATCGTAACACCCTGGTTAACCAAATAGGTCGCAGCCTGTTCTGGAGCTTTATATGGCGTAAGTAAATCCGTCTCTTCATCAGAAATCTTCATTACATCTGCAAAGGGGATAATCATACGCATAAAGTGACAAGCATTCTCTTTATTATCCCATAATAGAGCTCTATAATTTGGATCATAGGAAATTATGCAACCCTGTTCTTTAGCATATTCCAAAGCAAATAAGGTTGTACCCCTGCTAGGTTCGCAGCATAAGGATAAGGAACCCACATGAAATATTTTAGACTCTTTGATTAAATTAAGGTCTAGTTCTTCTTTTTTTAACATGGTATCTGCACCCGGTTTTCGAGAGAAAGAAAATTCTCGTTCTCCCAAAGGATTAAGTGATACAAATGCCAGAGTGGTATATACCTTATCATCCAGGATAAGACCACGGGATTGTATTCCTTCCTGTTCGATGGTTTTTTTAAGAAAATAACCATGAGTATCATTTCCTACTTTTCCTAAGAATGCTGTTTTTGCTCCCAATTTACTCATAACTGTAAGTACATTGGCAGGAGCCCCTCCAGGATTTTGTTCATATAATACCATTCCACTTTCTGAATATCCTGCGGGTGTAAAGTCTATTAACAATTCACCCAACGATGTAATATCAAACATAATGACCTCCTGTATTATTCTAACAGTCTAAACTCAGTCTATTTACTAGGGAAGCTTAGTCCTTATTCTTGCACACGGATAATCACTTTCATCGTTGTTTCTCTATTTGCATCAATATAATCATAGGCTTTTTGGTACTCTTTGAAAGGAAATCGCTGTGTAATCAGAGGTTCTAATATCACTCTTCCTTCTTCTACAAGACGTATAGCCTCCAAATAATGCTCATTACGATACATCATGGATGTGTTTAATACTAGCTCATGATCATTAAGTACTGCTAAATCTACTTTTGCTAAATCAGCAAATACTGCTACCAGTACAATCATGCTGCCTTTTCTTGCATATTTAATTGCTTGTCCTATTGTAATATCGTTACCTGCACAGTCATAAATCACATCCGCTTTATCAGGTCCAAAGCATTCCACAAGTATATCACCAAAATCTTTGTGGCGTGTATTTAAGCAGTAATCCACTCCACATTCCTTAGCTTTTTTTAAACGAATCTCGCTTACATCGGTAACAAGTACACTCTTTGCACCCATGCCTTTAGCTGCTTGAGCAACGAGGATCCCAATTGGCCCTGCACCTATTACTGCAATCTTTTTCCCCTGGATATCCCCTGCTTTATGAATTGCATGTACAGCCACCGCTAAAGGTTCAATCATTGCTCCCTCGTCAAAGCTCATATTCTCCGGTAATGCTGTTACTTTATGCGCATCCACTGCATAGAAATGAGATGCAGTTCCTGTAGTTTGAAAACCCATTACCTTTAGTTCTTCACATAGATTATATTGACCATGACGGCAGGGATAGCATTCTCCACAAACAACTTGAGGCTGTATGGTAACCTTTTGTCCTATGGAAAACCCTTTCAGATCCTCAGCAATTTCAACAATTTCACCTGAAACCTCATGCCCTTGTGTAATTGGATATGAAGTAAAAGGATGTTGACCATGATACACATGAATATCAGAGCCACAGATACCGATACTCATGATTTTAATTAAGACCTCTCCCGATTTTATAACTGGTTTCTCTACTTCTTGAAATTCAATATGTTTAGGTGATGTTAAAACTTGCTGTATCATACCAACCATCCTTTCACTTATATGTAAATTTTGTAATTCCTAAATTTATTCGTATCCTAAAATAGCTCCTTGAGTACGAAGAATTTCACGTACTTTCGCAACATCCACCTCACAGGGTTCGATATTTTCATCTATACAAATCTTTGCAGCTACACCAACTGCTTCACTCATAGCAATGATAGGTCCCATTACACGAACTGCTGCAAAGGCGGTATCATCAGCAGAAATAATTCTACCTGATAAAAACAATCCTTTGATATTAGCAGGAACCATACAACCATATGGTAAGCCAAAGGCTTTTTCTAGTAGAAATAAATCAATGTGATCACTGTTACCACTGTGAATATCCACGTTATATCCACATAGACCAATGGTTCTTTCATCAATTACATAATTTAAAGCATCATCCTTGGTAACTGTATCAATTCCCTTGAAATGTCTGCTTTCACGAATACCTAAGGTAGGAGAGATACGAGAGAGAACTGCATTATTAAAGCCAGGTATGTATTTCTTAATGAAGTTCATTAGGGTACGTACTTGACGGTATCCTTCAACAACACCATTTGATAATTGTAATGGATCAGATGTATCAATGTTTACAATTCTAGAAGTATTAATTGCTAAAGTATTCTTATCCGCTGTTTTAATATAGATAAACTGATTTCTTGGAATATCAAATTCTCCCTTGGCTCTTGCTTCTTCAATTAATTTATTTAGTCCAATCAAGCAATGGCCTTCTGTATTTCTAAAGAAGTCTAAATCATAATCTTTGGCATATTCTTCTTTTATACCTACCGCATCAGGATATTGCTCAACATAATCAAAGAACTCATCCAAATCAAAATTACTAACAGAGAACACTAATGTGGATGGTTGATTAACACCTGTTAGTGCATTACCAATACGGAATTCCTCGCCTGCCATGTATGCAAGGTCACCATCACCAGTTCCGTCTACGAAGATTTTACCTTTGATTCTGATTTTGGTACTCTTGCTATATACTGTAACTTCTTTTACCTTTTGATTTTCTACAAATACATCATATAAATCGCAGTTAAATAGAACTTGAACCCCTGCCTCATCACACATCTCTACTGCCACCAGTGCAAAAGCATCTGGAAGAATAGGTGACATACTATTATGAACTGGACAACGATAATGTCCAATGGAAGCACCTATTTTTTCTAAACGATCATGGTACTCTTGTGCAATACCGCCTAAAACTTTATTCCCTTGACGATCTAAATACCCTAAAATTGTTAGACCTGAAGCCGCTGCTCCACCTAGTGTTGAACTTCTCTCCACTAAAATTACCTTACATCCTTGTCTTGCTGCTGATATGGCTGCTGTGAGCCCTCCAGGCCCAGCTCCAACAACTACAACATCTGCTTCCATTTGAACTATTTTGTGCATATTCTTTCTCCTTTAACCTTTTACTGCTCCGGCTGTTAAACCAGAAACTAACATTTTTCCTAAAAAAGTAAATACCAATAAGATTGGTAGTACTGCTATTGTAGCTGCCGCTGTAAGCGGTCCCCACTCTTGACCAAAATAGCCAAGATAATCATAGATTGCCATTTGAATGGTTTTTAGTCTAGCCGAATTTACCATTACAGAGGCCGTGATATACTCATTCCATGCACCAATAAATATAAACAAGCTTGCTGCCGCAATGGATGGTTTTAATAATGGTGGTATAATCCGTGACACAATATATAATTTACTGCAACCATCTACTGTCGCTGCCTCCTCTATTTCAATTGGTATTGCCTTAATACCAGCAATCAATAACCAAATTGCCATAGGTAAGTTGTAGGCAGCATATAACAACACCAACGTATACCACTTATTAGTTAATCCTAATTGCATCATGTATAAATAATTAGGTACTAACAATATGGAACTTCCCACTGATAATGGAATTCCAGCCACTACGATATAAAAAAATACTTTTTTAAATCTAAATTGTAATCTCTCAAACCCATATGCAGCTAGGTATCCAACTAACACGCCTAACAAAATAGCACATACAGAATATATAAAGCTGTTTGCTATGGATCTTATATATCCACTAGTAAATATTCTCGCATAATGTTCCAAGCTAATTTGAAATCCAAAAATCTTGGGAGGATAAGAAGCTATTTCCTTTTGTTCCTTTAATGATGTCACAATTCCCCAGAAAATAGGAACTAAATTAAGTACACCAAATAAAATTAAGATTATCATTTCAATTAATCTTTTCCCTATAGTCTTCACGATGCGAGCTTCATCTTTCTTTGGCAAGCACTCTGGTTTCATCTAAATCCTCCTTCCTAAATTTTGTAATTAGATATTCTGATATATAATATAATGATCATAATGGTTACTAACATAATTAAAACAGAAAGGGCTGATGACAATCCAAATTGATAATAGCGAAAACTCATATTGTATTGTTGCAAGGTAATAACCGATGTTGCTGTACCTGGGCCTCCACTCGTTAACACTTTTGGAACAGTATTATTCGTAAAATTACTTACGGTTAAAACGATTGTCGATAGAAGCATTGGTGTTTTAATTAATGGTAATTTAACACTAATCAAGGTTCTCCATGCAGATGCTCCATCAACCTTAGCTGCTTCAATGAGATTTCCATCGATGCCTTTTAAGCCAGCCAATATAAGTATCATTGCATATCCAATGGTTCTCCATCCCAATACAAAAATCAACGCAATAATGGCCGATGTTCTATTCTGTATCACATAGATTGAGTCAAATCCTAATAAATTTATGACATAATTAAATAATCCCAAATCACCATCTAGCAGCCATCTCCATAAAAGTCCAGCGACAACCATGGAGATTAACCATGGAATCAATCCAAACATCTCAATTAAATAGGCAAATAACCCTGTCTTTCTATCTATCCATAGCGCCAATACAAGCCCACATAGCATGGAAATCGCTGTTGCAATAAGACTTATACATACTGTACTTATAAAAGACTCAATTACTTCCTTATTTGTTAATACCTTGATGTAATTGTCTAATCCTACAAACTCACCTTTTACAAGATAATCTAAATTGAATAGACTACAATATACTGTATAAAACAATGGTATCACAAGAAAAAATAATAAAATAATCATAGCCGGTGCTATATACAGTAAGCCTATTTTTTTATTTGCCTTCATATTTCACGTCCAATCTTTTACTATTAATTAGGGTCTGTTAATATAACAGACCCTAGCACATTTATATAATATCTATATACACGTCACTACAATTATCTGCCATTTCTATCGTTAAAATCTTTTGCTGAAGCTGCCAGCGCATCTTCCACTGACATATTCTCTACTTTTACGTTTAATACTGCTTTGTTTAAATCAAACTTCCATCCAGTTAAAGCTAAATCATCAGATGGTAGCCAGCCATTAGAAAAAGCTTGGGATAATACAGCGAGGTATTTATTCTCAGTAGTATTAATATAGTCTGAAAGGTTGTTAAGGGTAGACTTTCTAATTGGTGCTTGTCCACCTGTTTTTACCCAAAGTTCATCGGCTTCAGGACTATACATATGTTCAACAAATTTACCAGCCATTTCTTTGTTCTTGCTGCCTGACCATACACCTACAAACCATCCATCTAACATAGCAGGTGTATTCGTACTTCCTTCTGTACTTGGAATTAAAGCTAATTGTACAGCATCACTTTCAAAGGTTACTTCTGACTTGATAGCTGAACAACGTACACCACCGCCCATAATCATTGCGTATTTGCCTGCTTTAAATTGTAAGAATAAATCTTCATTTGTTGTATTTACTGCCTCTGGTGGTGTAATACCCCAGGTATCGATACAATTTACTGTCCACTCTAAAGCCTTTTTCCCACTTTCTGTCGCCCAATTTGCAGTACCATTATCATTAAATAGTGTTCCCTGCTCTTCTAAAATCATATTGGATAATAACTGTGTATCCGTAGATTCTGTAGAGAAGGATTGTCCTAAACCATAACGGGGGATACCAGATACTTCATCAGTACCAGTTAATACTTTAGCTGCTTCTACGATATCATCCCATGTCTTTGGTACTTCTAATCCATTCTGCTCAAAAAGATCTGCTCGATAATATAATACAACTGCATTCTTTGATAATGTTAGTGCATAGTGCTTATCATCTCTCGTACCATAATTAAAAAAACCATCATTTATATCTTCGATTTCTTCATCTGTCCAATCGCCTAAAAATAAATTTTCCAGTGGCTCTAGTGCTCCTGCATTGAGCACACCTGGTAATTCATCTCTGGAACACCAAATGATATCAGGAGCTGTATTTGTTGTAGTGGCAGCTAAAAATTTTGCTGTCATCGTTGTATAATCTTGACTCTCAACATTAATTGTAACCCCAGGATTATTTGCTTCAAATGTTTTAATCATCTCAGCAAGTGCCACTCCACGTCCATTGGTAGTTAATTTTGGATCTAGAAATGTCCACATAGTTACTACTTGATTTTCAACTTTCTTCTCATTATCACTATCTCCACTTGATGTTTGACCATCTCCTTGGCTAGTGTTATTAGAATTACTACAAGCACATAAATTAAATACCATAACCAACATTAGTAAAATCCCCAAAATTTTTTTCATGCTAATCCTCCGTTATAAATAATTTTATACTGTTTCATCAAGAAGTACCCTTACTTTGTATAATTACCTGTATAATTACCACAGTTTTTAGTACTTGCTTTTTATACATTTCTTATACAATAAGGTTGTTTTCTTCTTTCTTTTGTAGTATATTACTACTGTACATCATAATTATGATATATAATATAACAATTGTGACTATAAATAACAGAATTGTGATATAGGACAGGATGATATTATGCAATTACAACTTGAAAATTTTTTAAATTCAAAGCTTTATCTTACTCATCGTGGATTAGATGAACCTATAGATTACAACAAAGCTCGTTGGACAGATTACATAATTAACAATGATGTAGTCTTTTCCCACCGTATGGTTCCTTATACATATGGTTTCTTTGAAGATGAAATGCACTCTCATGATTTTTGTGAACTTGTCTTCTATATCTCTGGCGATGTTCATTTTGTATCTGGCAACAAGGTATATCATCCCCAATATGGTGACATCTTTGTTGCAGCTCCCACTGAAATTCATTGCGCTCGTCTTGATAAGACCTCGGTTTACAACCGATATGTATTATGGTTTGATACGGAATTTTGCAAATTTCTTACGGAAGGCAATAATCATCTTGCTGGCTTCATTTTTAACAAAATAAAAGGTGAGCATAACATAATTACATTGCCAGAAAACGCATTAGCACGTGTAGCTTCTCTATTTAATCAAATAGAATTTGCTCTAACGGCATCATACGATGGTTCCAATACCATGGCTTTATCTTATTTACTTCAATTACTTGTAACTATTAATACCCACAGTAAGAATAATATTGCAATTGATCGAAGTGTTCCCCTCCCTGAATGTATAATCAGAGCAACTACTTATATTGAAGATAATTATAAGGAGCTGGATAACATCTCTGAAATCGCCAATTATGCCCATATAAGTCGTGAACATTTATCTCGTCTTTTTAAGCAATATTACGGTACTACCGTAATTAACTATATTAACGAAAAACGTGTCAATGAAAGTAAACGCTTATTAGAATTAGGCGCAAATGTAACTGAGGCATGTTATGCTTCTGGTTTTAACAATGTCTCCTATTACATTAAAACATTCGGTCAAAAAGTTGGGGTAACTCCTTTAGAATTTAAACATTCAATCAAAAAGTAAGAGCATCTCTTAAGAATCTATCATTAGTTTAACCACTTATATTATCCTGTTCCATATAAATCCCAGTGGTGCAGAAGCAACCTATTGCTTCTACACCACTGGGATATTATGATATTATATAAAAATCAAAATTGTTATGTATAATTTATTCTAGCATATTGTGGCAAATTAATAAACAAGTACCCAGTGACTGAGTACTTGTTATCTTATAAAATCTACTTATTCTGCTCCACAATATTCTGCAACAGCTTCCTAAATCCACTATCCTTATAAAAGACCCTGCTTTCGGGATCTCCTGTGCCATGATAGGAATATATCCTATCTCCCTGGACGTATAAAATCAGATCATAGCTTTGTCCGTACTTCTGGGGATAAGAGATCCAGATGTGATATGTTTCTTCCTCTCTCATCTTTGTTTGTGATTTTAATTCCTTTTGAACTGATTTTGCCTCTGCTTCTAATGCTTTGGCAGCTTTGGTAAACTCCTTACCCCTATCAGTGTCATAATCTAAATGAATATTAATATCTTTATCAAAGCAGCTTATCCAAATACTTGTTGGCGAAAGGGTTTTACTGGTTCCCACAATAAGATTCGTATGAATAATAAAGCCCAAAAACATGAATACGGTAAACAATATGCCAAGTCCTCCGGTTATGAGGATTATATGTAATTTCTTCTTTACCACAACCATAATACCTACAAGAAGTAATGTCATAATAAATCCCACCAGGGCCAAGTTCCCCCAGCCTCCGGGATAGTTCATAAGATTCATCTTATCCGGTGAAAATCTCATCATAAAGCTCATAATTCTAAAATCATAGTACATAGAAATATAATACAAAGCGATAAATGTAATAATAGACGCAATAAACCAATCCTTCTTATGTTTAATGGGAAGCTTCATCAGTTCCTACCTCCTCTAATCTTTCCTCTTTTACAGAACTATTTTCATTTGAAAAATAACCAGTTCCTTCATAATATTCCTGAACTAATTTTGCAAAGGCCTCAGGGATTGCTATTACACGTCCTGTGTCCATAATCATATATTTCTCTTCCCAGTTCACTGTGGTAAGGCAGTATCGACTAAAACCCATGTAAATTCCTACTGTCGTCTTTGCATCACTTACCTCATACTCTTTCGTTTCCCTTAAGAGCGTCACATCCCCCAGGCTACTTCTAAGAATTTCAAAGGTCTCACTTCTTTCTTCCTCCTGATAGAAGCCACTTCCATGGTCCTCTGCATTTAAGAAGAAGCCTCTAATATCCTTCAACTGTTCATTTTGCTTAATACTGATGGCATTTCCTGCAAAAACAACACCAATCCATAGCAAGATGACAGAACACCACAGGGCTGCAAATCTCAGATATTTACTCAATGTAAATATCTTCTTATCTCCCGTAAAATACCCCAAACTACCGTAAATAGCACCTCCAATCAGCACCGGTGTGATACGCTCCGCTAAAAAAGTAATTAGCATGGATTGGGGGAAGAATGCATTGATTAGTCCAGCATATGATTCTCTGTACATATAAGGAGTCTTATGCAATGTAAGATAGATCATTTCACTGATTTTATATGGTATGGCCATAATGAGTTTAGTTATAAAGAAAGTATCCTTAGTATAACTAAAGGACAACCAACCCATAAGCAAACCAATGACTGTAAAGACTGCAATGCGTCTTCTTCCCCTATTGTATTTTATTATTTTCATTTTTAACTTTTGACTGGAACCACTATATTCGGTCTTTGGTATTACAGGAAGAAGTTCCTTCTCCCTTTCTAGATACCCTTCCACCAAAGCATTACAAAACTCACAATTCTCTATATGTTCTTCTATTCCATTATCTGAACTATCGTTTTTCAGATAATTAAGTACCTTTTCTTTATACTCACATAACATGTTGTCGCCTCCCCTCTACTGATATTCACTATATAATTTCTTATATTTTTCTCTAGCCCTGTAAATGCGGATTTTAACTGCTGATTCAGATAATCCGGTAATGCTTCCTATTTCTTTATAAGACAGTTCCTCATAATCTCTAAGGAGGATAATGGTGCGGTATTCTTCCTTCAATTTATGTAGAATATTTTTTACAAATAGGCTTTCTTCCTGTTGAAGCATTTTGATTTCAGGGTCGTTACATACAAGGGATGGGAGTTCATCCATCTCTTCTCCTTCTACAAATTTAAATTTTTTCTTCCTTACCCAAGTTAGAAATGTGTTTCTTGCTATGGTGATACACCAGGATCTTTCACTGCCCTCACCTCGAAAGTTTTTAATATTCTGATATATTTTCAAAAATGTCTCTTGGCATAAATCCTCCGCATCCTCCACATCTTTCGTCATGTAATAAAGGTAGCTGTAAACTGCATTTTTATTTTTTTCATATACTTGATTAAATTCTTTTCCCATACAGCCTCCTTTTACATGAATAAAAAGTATTCTTCTTAGATGATCATCTATCTATATAGACACGATTTCTTGGTAAAAGTTTCACTTATTTTATAAAATGTGACAAAGTCACAGATAAATTATTGCAGATTTTGTATGCTTCTTATTGATAACTTTACATATCCATCCTAATTGCCTATATCATACGAAATATGTTAATCTAGGAAAGGAATTAATCAGCTTATTTTAAAGGAGGAGTCTTTCATGGGCGAAATTCTTGCCATCAATAGCATCCGTATTATCCTGGTTTTCCTAGAAGGTATCCTATCCTTCTTCTCCCCCTGTGTGCTTCCTCTACTTCCGGTTTATATGAGCTATCTTGCAGGTAACACAACTACAAAAGATAATAGTGGCATCAGCTTTAATAGAAGGAAAGTATTCTTACATACCCTTTGCTTTATCCTTGGAATTTCCTTTGCTTTCTTTTTACTGGGCATGTCCTTTACAACCCTTGGACGTTTCTTTCAAAGCAACAAGGTAGTATTTGCACGAGTTAGCGGCATTTTAATTATAGTACTTGGTTTGTTTCAGTTAGGCCTATTTCGTATCCCCTTTTTGCAAAGAGAACGGAAAATACAATTTGATTTGGCAAACAAAGAAGTAAATCCCATAATAGCCATACTATTAGGCTTTACCTTCAGTTTTGCTTGGACTCCCTGTATAGGCCCAGCCCTTTCCTCCGTGCTTATGCTGGCATCTGGTGCTAATACCCAGTATCTAGGGAACTTACTGGTATTTATCTATACCCTTGGCTTTGTAATTCCCTTTTTATTCCTCGGATTATTTACTACACAAGTATTATCCTTCTTTAAGAGAAAACAGAAGCTGTTGCGAATTACCATTAAAGCTGGTGGTATCCTTCTTATCCTCATTGGTATTATGACTTTTACCGGGTTAATGAACGGTTTCTCCACTTATTTTAATAACCAATCCAGCATTTCCCAGGAGTTCGAAGCCGAGAATGGCGAATCCTTAGAGTCTAAATCCGGGGAGAAGGAAGAGACAATTACAGAGGATACTACCACGAAGCTTGCTCCTTCTATAGATTTTACACTGATTGATCAATATAATAAGGAGCATACCTTATCTGATTATAAGGGTAAAGTAGTATTTCTTAATTTCTATGCTACCTGGTGTGGCCCCTGTTTAGATGAAATGCCCCATATTGAGGAATTATACAAGGAATATGGCAAAAATCAGGAGGATGTGGTATTTTTAGGTGTTGCCAATCCAAAGAGTGCAGAATATCCAAATAATAGTGATCAGAAGGAAGATTATATTATCTCCTTCTTAGATAAGAATGACTTCACCTTCCCTACTGTCTTTGATACCACCAGTGAGGTCTTTAGAAGCTATTATATCTCCGCATTTCCCACTACCTTCATTATTGATGAAGAAGGGGATATTGTGGATTATATAGTTGGTGGTATGGAGAAGAAAGATATGAAGCGAAAGATTGATCAGGTCTTAGAGAACTAATAATTCATAAACAAAGAGTTTGCTATGGTAGATTCTTCATTAATATGAACAACGGCTCATCCATGGGAATATTTCCTCCCTGGTCTTATAGGTATTATGGAAGGCCAAATTGTAACCCCTAATTATGTAATATGCTCACTCTTAGGTAAACAAAGTTTATATTACTTTTTACCTAAGAGTGAGCATATTGCATTTACTAACTAAAATAGCTACTTTTTCTTTTAATTTATAGAAACAAACCGATTTATGATAAATTTCTCCCCTATAATACTTATATCTTATTCATAAATGCAATATAACCATCCTCCAAGCTTGCATCCTCCCCTTGGCAGGGTATATCCGGCTTCACCTCACTGATTATCCTTGCCTCAATTCCATTCTCCATATATTTCTTTGAGGATACGATATATCTCTTCTGTAAATCTTCAAACTCCTTATCTGTCTTTAATTTACATATCCATACTTGACCCTTGGTTTGTTTCAGTAAGGTGTTTCTATCTCCAGAGTAAATAATACTACCTTTCTTTAGAATGCCCAAAGAATTACAGGTTGCTGCTAGATCCTCTACCACATGGGTAGAAAACAAAACTGTCCTATTCTTAGAGAAATCCACAATTAAATTACGAATCCTGATACGTTCCTCCGGATCCAGCCCTGTGGTTGGCTCATCAATGACTAATATCTCCGGCTCATGAAGTAGTGCTTGAATTAAGCCTACACGCCGCTTCATACCTCCGGATAGCTGACGGTTTTTCTTCTTCTCATGGGTTGCTAGGTTGGTTCTTTCTAGATAATAATCGATCCGTTTTTTGCAATCTACTTTCCCTACTCCTGATAATCCTCCCATATATTCCAGAGCCTCTCGCACTGTAAGATTAGGGTATAATCCTAATTCCTGAGGAAGATAACCGACTTTCCTTTGGATTTTTCCGTAATTTTCATTGATCAGCTCCGTACCATTTATTATGACTCTGCCCCCCGTAGGTTTTAAAATAGTGGTAAGCACACGCATTAAAGTGGTCTTTCCAGCTCCATTTTCGCCTAGAAGCCCATATATCCCATTTTCTATTGTTAAATCTATATGATTTAATGCACAAACTCCATTCCCAAAGCTTACTGTTAAATCTTTTATTTCAATGGCCATAATTTCACCTTACCCTTTCCTGTCTATTTAATAATCTATAATTTATTAGTAGAAGTAAAATTGATAAAAATAGTGCAAATAATTTGCCCTCTATCCATGTCCCAGTTTTGTACCCACCTTCATAGGCAAATAGGTTTAAGATATCTGGGAGGTTTCTGGCCCATCTGGAACTTTGGACATACCAAAGAAGAAGAGCCACGCCAATTCCTGCCCATAGGTTGCGAAATGCATTGACCATTGTGAAGGTAAATGTTCCAAAAAAAACTACACTGGCAAAGCAGGCAAGGACAGCTGTTATATAGATTTGTAGTTCCTTGGCATCCAACTGCCCCAGGGATCTTTGGAGATAAAATGCCCAATACCCCATACCGATAAGTAAACCCATATAGCTAGCTTGCACCAACATTCTCTGGCACATGGTCTTAAATTTTGCCTGGGCAGGCTTCAGATAAAAAACCTCCCACCTTTTTTCTTGCAACTCCTGATAAAAGGTATCGGAGAAGAAAATGATGGCTAAGAAAGCTACATAAGCATCCATGGCCCCTCCAATCTCGCTGCTGGAACGTACTCCCCTAATGAGAGCGAAGATGAATATATAACAGATGGAATAGCATAGCTTTGTGGGTGTTAATCCAATCTTTATATTATATTTCAATATACCCGCCTCCTCTTCCAGACAAGGCTACTAAAGAGAATAATTACTATAGTACAACCCACCAGAAATATTTGATTAACAACTGCCTGGGGTGGGATGACTGTGTCAAAGAAGATACTCTGAAATCTTACCAAAATTGCCAACTTAGGGTACAGAATTGTCCCATCCTCCAGCACACTACCCATATTGGAATAGACAAAATATAGTAACAGTGCTGGTATGGCTGGAAGGGGATTTTTAAACAATATGGCCACACCCGTATAGACACTGGCTATCATCAATAAATTAGGAAGAATATATAAGAGTACAACAATCCATAAATCCCACACGGATACAGGAAATCCTGCCCTCTTGCCATGCAGTATAACAAGGACATCAAATATGGCTGTTATAACCGTAACTGCCAGGCCTAAGGCCGTCATTCCCCCAAGGATCTTACCGGTGATATATTGCCAGGCCTTTACAGGTCTAGTATGCAAAAGTTCATAGATATCCTTCTTCGAGTCTCTTATATAGAGGAAAGCCAACATTAAAATTGCATAGAAGACAATCATTAATGATAGAAAATCTGCATATTTTCTTGAAAAATAGCTACTATAGGTTTGTTGCTCCAATGCATGTTTGATATAATTATTTGCCTCTTCTACTGTTGCTTTTTTCATTTCAGTACTATGATAGAAAAAAGTATCCCCACCGGGAAGTGAATAATTTTCTTCCATATAAGCTGAAACATCTGGTATGGACATCTTTCTTTCCTTTATCTTTTCAATGCTTTCATTTACTTCACTTTCCGACCTTTGAAATTCTTCTATTAATACCTTCTTAATATTATCCAGCCCCATAGCAAACTGATCTTCCTTGGTAGCCGGGATATAGCCATCAATAATCTCTGCATCGGCTAACTCTGAATAGGTTTCCAGGGTTTTTATTTCACTTTCATCCGTAAAATAATGAATCCCCAAGTACGGTGAAACGCTGGTATAGACACCTATAAATACCAGAATTGCTCCAATATAATAAATTGGATTCTTAAGATAGTTCAATAATTCCCTTTTTATTATTGTCTTTATCATACTAATTACCATTCCCTTTCATGATCTGTAAACTTTGTGCCACAGGCACAAAGTTGCTGATTGAAAAATCGCTGATTTTTCAATTTACCTCCTTTATTAATTATTCTAATGGAGGAATAACAACAAAAAGACAACAAAAAAGACTGAAACAAATAAAAATATATGATTTACCCATAGAAACTTGTGTCAATCCAATTATTTTTACTTATAACAGCCTTACCCTAATTCTTCTTATTTTTACCTAACAGCCCATACCCTATCTATCTTATTTTTACCTAACAGCCCATACCCTATCTATTCTTATTCTTACTTAACAGCCCATACCCTATTTATTCTTATTTTTAATCTCAAATACAGCCTTAACACTTGCCCCGCCTTCCCCTCTATTGGCGATTAGGAGCATACCTCCATGACATTCACATAATAATTTACTGATGTACAATCCCAATCCAAAATGGCTTAAATCATCAGAAGGATTGTTATGATAGAATGCATTTGTCACAAGGTTAATATTCTCCTCCTGAAAACCCGAACCATCATCAGATACAATCATCTGCAAGTGATTACCTACAACTTCTATAAAAATATTGACTTGCTTGGATGCGTACCGAATAGCATTGGATAGGATATTGTCAAATACCTCTAAAATAATAGATTGGTCAGCCATAAATTTCTCAGGGATGGATGGGTCAACGATAATACTAAAGTCTAAGTTCCTTCCTCCTGCGAGAATCTTAGTTATATCTTGTACCTTTTTCTTTATGTCTATAGTCATAACTAATTCATATTCAGGCTTTCGCTCTTCTAGACTTGACAGCTGCTTTATCCTATCCACAAAGACACCCAGTCGCTCCACCTGTCCATGACTAGCCTCTATCATGTCAATTAATTTCTCCTTCGTAAGCTTGTCCTGGGGTATAAATTCCAGAAGCATCTCATGATATCCTTTTAGAACTGCAAGAGGGGCCCGAATATCATGGGTGATAGCAGCTTTCAGATTTTTCTGCTCTTCAATGGTTTTCCACAAGTATTTATTATTTACTTCCAGCCCTCTTCGCATATGTTCAAAGGAAGTACAAAGTCTTCCCATCTCGTCCTTCAAAGGATATTCTACTTGAAAATCCAACCTGCTCTCAGCTATTTTATTTGAACTTTCCTCCAATATCTGTAGGGGTTTTTCTAATTTGTCACGGTAAAACAATAAAACCGCAATAGCTGAACATATAGTTGATAAAATGAGTGGCGTCCAGGTTATGAGAAAATCACATCTTTCGGAAATACTACGATCTCCATCAGACATTTCGTAATAGCCTGGGCGTGGAATATTATAGGTATACATACCATATTGTTCTATAAACCCTTCATCAATATCCGTATATTTGGCCCAGACAATTTCCTGATCCCTCTCTGCATTTCCTACTATCATGGCTGATGTAAAGAAGCTACAGGTTAATGCAATAAAAAGATATAGTATAATGGATTTTCTAAGGGACAGATTTTTTATTTTTTCCACTGATAACCGCACCCCCATACTGTTATTATAAACTCCTCATGAGAATGTAGGGATAGTTTGTTACGTATTCTTCGAATGAGTTCCGTAACCACCCTACTATCCCCTTCTTCTTCATATCCCCATATTCTCTCATAGATTCTTTCCTTATCAAAGACCTGACCTGGATGGGTAGCTAAAAATTCTATAATATCAAACTCTGTTTTCGTAAAATCAATTGTAATTTCCCCATACCGTACCCTTCTACTGACCAAATCAATACTTAAATTATCTGCAAAACGTACTTTTTCTTTTCCCTTATGTCTTTCTTCTCTTTTTAGATGAGCAATGATTCTTGCTTCCAATTCCTTTAAACTGAAGGGTTTTAAGATATAGTCATCTCCCCCTGATAGTAATCCATTTATTTTATCCTGCTCATCCACCTTGGCTGTTAAGAATATAATAGGACAGGAAATTTGGTTTCTAATTCGCTTACAGACTTCCAGCCCATCAAGTTGTGGCATGTTAATATCAAGGAGTATGAGATCTGGTTCACAAACCATTCGCTCCAAGGCTTCCCTCCCATTGGTCGCTGTATAGATCAGATAATTTTTCATTTCGAAATAGCTTTTTAACATTTTTAATAATTCCGGGTCATCGTCTATCATGAGAAGTTTGTACTGCATGGCATTCATCCTTTGCTACTATTGTTATAATTATTATAGTAGATATTAATCTACAAATAAACAACAAAACCAGCAAAACATTTGTTCCGAACAAACGTTTGACTTTATGCCTTAATCGTTGTATAATAATTGTAACTAAAGCAAAATACTAAGTATCACACCCATCCTTTAAATAAGATGATACTTCCCCTCATCTTATTAACCTAATAGGTTTAGGGAGTCATATATTAACCTCATTAATACTAAGGAGTGCTGACAATGGTATATTTAAGTTCTGATCATCAATTATCCCTGGAGGATAAGATACGGCTGATGCAAGAAGATGCTCGCTTTGATGTTGCTGACCCTCAGTTATCTTATGGCACTTTTAATTCAGAAGAAGAAAGCATACCTGACCCTACTATTTTTGAAGATATTCATGCTAGACAGGCTCTACCAAAAGTCCCCAAGGTCTTTCTATCCAATAACTGCAGCTTTAATTGTGCATATTGCGGCTGCAGAGCAAGTCGTGACACAGATGCCAGATATTGCAACAGTCCCAGGGAGATGGCTGAGATAGCCTTGCAACAGGCCAATAATAATGGTCATGGAGTTTTCATAACCTCTGCTATATATAAGAATGCCAATTATACAGAGGAGCTGATCATAGATACTTTGAGAATTCTTAGAAAGGAGTTATTTTATGACGGCTATGTCCATGCTAAGATTATGCCAGGAACAGACCCGTCCTTAATAGAGAAAGCCGCCAGGTATGCTAATCGGCTGAGTGTAAATATCGAGGTAGCACAAAATAGCGGATTTGATCGGGTTGCAAAGCAGAAGAATAAAGAGAATATCTTAATCCCCATGGGGCAAATCAGTAATCTAGTCCGCAATGCCAGGCAGTATAGGAGTAATGGCAGCCCAATCCTAGCAAGATCACAGACTACCCAGCTCATGGCCGGAAGTACAGAGGAATCAGACCGCACCATTATGACTCTCTCAAAGGCACTCTATAAGAAATATAATTTAAGCCGGGTCTATTACACGGCATTTCATTATAATAATGTGGCCAAGGGATATGATATTCCCTTTACAACAACCCCACTATGGAGGGTAAAGCGTCTTTATCAAGCAGACCGCCTGATGCAGCTCTATGGTTTTACTCCCGATGAAATCACTCCAGAAGATACACCAAATTTTCAAGCCGATATGGATCCCAAGATGAACTGGGCTATTCGCAATATCCATCTATTTCCCATTGAAGTGAATACTGCAGACTATGAACAGCTCCTTCGCATTCCCGGTATTGGTCTTACTTTTGCCCAGAAGATTATCCGTGCAAGAAGATATGGCTCCATAACTCACCAGTCTCTTAAGAAGATAGGAGTTTCATTAAAGAAAAGTACCTATTTTCTTACATGTAATGGTAAGTATGAAGGAGGAGATATGATTTCTAACCCAGAGCTTCTTCGTCTATCCTTTCAAGAGGATATCCCAAGGGAAGGAATTTAAATCAATTCTATAGTCCATCCCATGGCCCTGCTTTCTGCCAGCAGCCACCCCTAGAATGTTACTTCGAAAACATTCTTATTACTCCTTTATTGCTTTTTTACAGTACAATCTATATAATAAAAATAGATTTATTAACTCACCTAGCATTAGAAAGGAGTTTCACCAATGAAATTAATAAAGCGGATTTTAGCGCTTATGGGAGTTGTTTTAATTATTTCTGTTATTGTAATTACTTTTATATCTGCATTTTTTACTACAGAGAAGTCTAACCAATTATTCTTAGCTGGCCTCTTCTCAGCTTTTACTATACCAGTTATGATTTATGCATATCTACTGATCTATAAGTTAGTTCATAAAAAAGACTATCCAGAAGATATTAATAAAAAAGAGAGTTCCCACGATAAGAATGTCGATGAGAACTCCCTAGATGAAGACGGGCTTTCATAAGATTAGAATAAGTAAAACTCTATTATGATCGGTTTTACTTATTCTTCTTTTATTTTCTTGAAATATTCTTGTATCTGTTTTTCATATCCATTATCAGAAGGGACATAGAAGACCCTATCTTTAATTTCCTCGGGTAAATATTGCTGCTTGACATAGTGATTTTTATAATCGTGGGCGTATTTATAACCAATTCCATGACCTAGCTTTGTAGCGCCCTTATAATGGGCATCCATCAGATAGGTAGGTATGGAAGCTGTCTTCTCATTTTCTACCACTCTTGTAGCTTCATCAATGGCACAGATTGCTGAATTGCTTTTTGGAGCACAGGCTACATAGGCTGCTGCCTGAGCAAGAACAATTCTGGCTTCCGGCATTCCAAGTCGTTCTACGGCTAGAGCTGCACTTGTAGCTACCACAAGTGCATTAGGATCTGCATTAGATACGTCTTCTGCTGCACAAATCATGATTCTTCTAGCGATAAAGGCTACCTCCTCACCAGCATAGAGCATACGGGCAAGATAATAGATAGCCGCATCCGGATCCGATCCTCTCATACTTTTTATGAAGGCTGATATGGTATCATAATGATTATCCCCATTCTTATCATATCTCAGAACCCTTTTCTGAATACATTCTGAAGCTACAGCAAGAGTAATATAAATGATACCATCTTCAGAGCGCTCAGTTGTCAGAACTCCTATTTCAACTGCATTAAGAGCTGCCCTAGCATCACCATTTGAGATGTCTGCAAGGAATTCTAAAGCCTCCTCCTCTAATTCTGCCTTATATGCGCCAAGTCCTTTTTCATTATCATTAACCGCCCTCTTTAATAGGGTTTTTATATCTTCCTTATCAAGAGGCTTTAATTCAAAGATAATGGAACGAGAGATTAAGGCTGAATTTACTTCGAAATAAGGATTTTCTGTAGTTGCACCTATTAAAATCACAGTACCATCCTCAACAAAGGGAAGTAGATAATCCTGCTGCCCTTTATTAAACCGATGAATTTCATCCACAAATAGTATGGTTTTCTTACCATACATACCAAGATTATTCTTAGCTTCCTCAACCACTGCTTCTAAGTCCTTTTTTCCTGCCGAGGTCGCATTAACCTGAATAAAATTTGAACTGGTTGTATTGGCTATAACCCTGGCAAGAGTCGTCTTGCCCGTTCCCGGAGGCCCGTAAAATAAGATAGAGCTAATTTTATCTGCTTTAATAGCACGATAAAGCAATTTATCCTTACCAATGATGTGGCTCTGTCCAACTACTTCCTCTAAAGTAGTAGGCCTAAGTCGGGAAGCTAAGGGAGCTTCCTTCTTCATGGTATTACCACGCATATAATCAAACAAATCCATACTGACCTCCAATAACATGTTTTCATTTACTTCTTATTTTTAAAATACTTCTCTTGATTAATACGAACTTTTTAATTATTTACATTCCTATGGTTGAAAATAGTGATATAATGTGCATAATATTATTACATATAAATTCAAAGGAGATAATCATGAATATACCACAGGATCCTTTTATCCTATTAAGCTTTATAAATACAAAATTACGTGATGAATTTACCAATATAGATGATCTTTGTAAAAGCCTAGAGATAGAGCGAAGCCAGATAGAGAAAACTCTCTCCACCATCGAATATTCCTATTCAAAGGATCAAAACCGCTTTACAGTTATGTTATAACCTTAGTTTTTGCCCCCTTTCATTTACTATTAAAAGCAGGGCAAATACTAAGGTTCCGGCAATGGCTCCCGTCGTATCTATGAAGACGTCCTGTATCATTCCAGATCTTCCAGGAATAAAGGTCTGATGGAACTCATCCGTAAGGGCATAGATACAAGATAGAAGTATAGGAAGGAAAAAAACCCGAATTCTCTTTTTCTTTAAAACAGCAAAATGGAATGCAAAGGCCATGGCTAAAATTGCATATTCACTAAAATGGGCCCCTTTCCTAACAATGTGGTTTAGGTTCTCCAGGACCTTTATTCTTTCTTCAAAATGATTTCCGCTTATATCTTCATATACAGTGAGTACTTTATTTGCCATTGTCATACTATTTTCATTGGAATTGTCAGCTGGCTTCGATGAGAAGTAAAAAATGATTATCATAATAATTACAGCTGGCAACCATGATACATACTTTAGTTTCATTAAATCCTCCATTAATAATAGGTCTACTTAATAATACCATAAATGTCTGTTTAATAGCAACTGTGACTCCTATCCTGCTGCCTTGTTATTCTTATGGACATAACCTTCTATCCTAAATAATTCTGAAAAAGAGAGGAGACTTTATATTATGAAAGAAGCATTTAATACGATTTTTTCCGGTGGTATTGGAGAGTTCGTAATGAAAAAATCTCGTTTTATCGCTACGGTATTCCCTGTTAACTCAGAAGAAGATGCAATTAGCATAATAGATAATATGAAGAAAAAATATTGGGATGCTGCTCATAATTGTTCTGCTTATATTATCGGCATTGATAATCCCCTCATGCGCTGCTCAGACGATGGGGAACCAAGTAAAACAGCCGGAAGACCAATCCTGGATGTTTTACTTGCCCACGAGCTAACTAATCTGGTTGTGGTTGTTACCCGTTATTTTGGTGGCACACTTCTTGGAACAGGGGGGTTAGTTAAAGCTTACCAATCTGCTACCCTTGAAGGTCTAAATCAGAGTACTATCATAACCAAGGAACTTGGAATGAAAATTCAAGTAGTTACAGATTACAATCTGCTAGGTAAAATCCAATACTATGTGGCTCAGGAGCATATCACCCTGTTATCTTCTGAGTATACAGACTCGGTTACCCTCACCCTTTTAGTACCTCCTAGCAAGATAGATGTATTTACAAAAAAAATAGCAGAACTTACTAACGGTTCCGCTTCTCTGGATCTATTAGAACAAGTGTACTTCACCAAATTGAAGGGTGAAGTACACCTATTTTGATTTAATTATGCTCCTTGTTCTACAAGTTCATCCACTATCTCTGCCATGGATATTGGTGTAACATCAAATTGATACAGCTTGTTCAGAATTGATACAACTTCCTCTCTAGAGGTAGATATACCACTAATCTCATCTGTCTCAATTTGATCCTCCACATATTTAGTAATCTTCACTCCATAATAAGGGGTATTTTCTTCCGTTTCCATTAATCTTTCAGTCAGACTGTAATCTAGTTTCATTAAGCGTTTATCCTCTAGCACTACCTCTTTGCTAAATAGCTGTAACCTATTCATATACCCACCCCCATAATCTAAAAACATAACTGAATTAACTGACAAATCTCATTATACACAGATAGTACCTATAGTTAAAGTGAATTTTAACGCATCAATTTCTCGTGTTCGTTATATTTCGACATAACTTCATGATTTGTGTATATTCTTTTTCCATCATGCAATTTTTTATCCTTTTTCATGTAAATTTTATAAAATTTTGTAAATTAATTCAAGTAGTATAAGACTATTTTACCATAAAATGGGCATCCTAAAAAGTGTCATAAAGATTTAACTTTATTTCAACCTAATAATATGATAAAATACGTGATAAGCAAAGTTTAGAGATATACAAATTGTCGTGGAGCATTCATACTCCTAAGACGGTTTGTATGTATCTAAAGGAGCAACGCGAGCGAGAGCCTTTGCTTATCAGCAGGCGCAAGCCTTCGCTTATCAAGGGCGCAAGCCTTTGCTTATCAAGGCGCAAGCCTTTACTTATCACGTATACTCGTATACTGTATTTTGCAATTGGAGGATTTTTATGGATTACAGTAAAAAAGGTATAGAAAACAAACAAAATAGTATAAAGTCTAATTCTAGGCGTATGATTTCAAAATTACGAATCATGCTCTTTCGTCTTTGTATTGTTTCCTTTGTTTTCCTAGTAATAATTGGTTCCTTCGCTGGCTTTGGCTTTGTAAAAGGACTAATTGACAGTGCTCCAGATATTTCACAGATAAATGTTGTTCCTCAGGGCTATCAAACAAGGGTTTATGATAAAGAAGGTAATGTTATACAGACCTTGGCAGGGGAGAATTCTAACCGCACCTATGTAGCTTTAAAAGATCTTCCCGATTATGTTAAGGACGCATTTATAGCTATAGAAGACGAGCGTTTTTATGAACATGAGGGTATCGATGTCAGAGGTATTTTCCGCGCAGGTGTAAAAGGTCTCAAAAATTTTGATTTTGATGAAGGTGCCAGCACCATTACCCAGCAGCTGCTTAAAAACCAAGTATTTGATGGTGGACGTGAAACCACCGATATAGAACGTGTGGAACGTAAGATACAGGAGCAATATCTTGCAATCAAGTTAGAAAATGAACTTGAGAAGGATGAGATCCTTGAAAATTATATTAATACTATTAATCTTGGAGCTGGAACTCTAGGTATTCAAACAGCTTCCTTAAGATATTTCAATAAGGACGCTAAGGATTTAACCTTATCAGAAGCTGCAACCATTGCAGCAATTACTCAAAGGCCAGTTTATTTAAATCCCATTAAATATCCTGATGCAAATAAAGAGCGCCGGGATGAAATACTAAGGGAAATGCTGGAACAGGAATTATGTACACAGGAAGAATATGATACAGCCATGGCAGATGATGTATATGCAAGAATTCAGTCAGTTAAGGACATTACTGATGATTCCTCTTATTACAGCTATTTCGTGGATGCATTAATTGATCAGATAACAAAAGATTTTCAAGAAGAGTTAGGATATACACAAGCACAGATAACAAAATTAATTTATAGCGGTGGATTAACTGTTCTTACTACGCAGGATCCGAATATTCAAAAGATATGTGATGATATATATTCGGATGAAGATAATTTCCCGAAAATGGGTGTATCCTATTGGGAGCTAACTTATGCCCTTTCTATTTTAAAACCTGATGGAACTGAAGTACATTATCATGGAAATGATTTATTAGAATACTATAAAGATTTTGATGATCCAGATAATTTATATTTAAATGAAAAAGGCAGCAAATTCTCTCTGCTCTTTCTAGATAAAGAGGATATGCAGGCTAAAATTGATGCCTTTCGTGAAGCCATGGTGGGTGAGGATAATAAGATTATCGGTGAGAATACTACCATGACTATACAACCACAATCCACTTTTGTTGTGATGGATCAATATACCGGTGAAGTTCAAGCAATCATAGGTGGTCGAGGTGAGAAGACTGGTAACCGAACCTTAAATAGAGCAACAAACTCCCCTCGTCAACCAGGTTCTACCTTTAAGATTCTCTCCACCTATTTACCGGCACTGGATTCATCTGGCCTTACTCTTGCTAGTGTAAAAGATGATGCAGGTCCATATTATTATCCCGGCACAGAAAAAGAGGTAAGCAACTGGACAACAACAAAGAAATATAAAGGCCTTTCTTCTCTACGCCAGGCTATATATGATTCTATGAATATCGTCACTGTTAAGACCTTAGTAGATGTTACACCTCAAATTGGCTTTGACTATTTACTAAAGCTTGGTTTTACCTCTCTAGTTGATTCAAGGACAGAGGAAAATGGTACCGTAGTATCAGATATTAATCTACCTATGGCCTTGGGCGGTTTGACAGATGGTGTATATAACATGGAATTAACAGCTGCCTATGCAGCAATAGCTAATAATGGTGTATACACAGAACCCACTCTTTATACTAAGATATTAGATAACAATGGTAAGGTATTAATTGATAAAACCCCCAAAAAAACTCAGGTCATGAAGGAATCCACTGCATGGCTACTCACCAGTGCCATGGAAGATGTAGTTAAAATCGGTACTGGTAAAAGCCTAAAGCTTACCGAGATAGATATGCCTGTCGCAGGTAAAACCGGATCCACTTCAAATTATAATGATTTATGGTTCTCGGGATATACACCTTACTATACTGCTACCATATGGTCTGGATTTGATAATAATCATCCTCAGACAGATAAAGCCTATCCCAGAAAGATATGGAAGACCATAATGGAGCAAATTCATATTCAAAAGGACTTAGATAAGAAAGCCTTTACCATGCCGGATTCTGTTGTTCCTGTGAAAATATGCTCAAAATCTGGTAAACTTGCTATTGAGGGTATATGCGATCAATATATAGGTGGAAATACTTCTCGTATTGAATACTTTGCCAAAGGTACTGAACCTTTGGAAAGTTGTGATATTCACAAGAAAGCCAAGGTGTGTACCAAATCTAATGCCCTTGCAACAGATAAATGCCCACCAAGTACTGTAGTAGAAAAGGTATTTTTAAATAAGCAAGAGACAAGTGTAACTGAAGATACCAAATATGTTTATCCGGAAAAAGAATGCTCGGTTCATAATAAAAGCGGTTATAATTCCTCATATCAAAATTCTACTAATACAGATATATCTAATCTGTCAGGCACAGAATTGGAAGAAGCTATTCGTAATATCATAGCACCCTATCAATAGATAGAATTTCATTATAAAGAAAGGTAAACCTTCCTAGTTTAAGGATTGGTTTACCTTCTTTTTTATGATTTCATTTTAGAATTAAAACACCAAGAGGCCATATAACTAATGATTAATGCAGATGAAATTCCTAGGGATGATGAGGTAAAGCCTCCTTTAAAAATTCCAATGAAGCCCTCCTTATCAACTGCCTCTTTTACCCCTTTAAAAAGTACATTACCAAAACCAGTTAAAGGTATATTGGCTCCAGCTTCTGCCCATTTTGAAAAGGGTTCATAAATACCCAAAGCCCCCAGTAGAGCTCCAACACATACTAAGATCACCATTACTCTGCCGGGCATAAGCTTTGTACTATCTAACAAGATCTGAACCACAGCACATATAGCTCCACCTACTAAAAACACTTTTAAATATTCCATACTTTATATTCCCTCCACCATAACAGCATGAGCAATTCCCGGAACTGATTTTCCTTCGTTGAAACTAACTTGAGATAATAAAGCGCCCGTTGGAACAAAAAGTATACGTTTCCAATTCCTACTTTTTAGCTGCTTTAATATATACCCTGCAAATATAATTGCCGAACAACCACAGCCACTACCACCAGCATGGGTATCTTGGCTTTCTTTATCAAATATTTCAATACCACAGTCCATATGGTTATTACTAATATCAATATTCTTTTCTTTCAGCAAATCTATTAATATATTTTTACCCACATATCCTAAATCACCGGTAATAATTTTGTCATAATAAGAGGGTGAAATGCCTAGGTCTTCTATATTCTGTTTAATAGTTTCATAAGCTGCCGGTGCCATTGCTGCTCCCATATTCATTGAATCCTTTAGACCATAATCCACGATTTTACCAATGGTTACTCCTTTTATTACTACTGCTGCTTCACTTTGATTTGTTTTTTCACCAACTTGATCAGATATAATAACAGCACCGCTTCCTGTTACTGTCCATGAAGCCGAATATGGACGTTGATTTCCATAATCTAGTGGAAAACGAAATTGCTTCTCTGCTCCTGCAAAATGGCTTGAGGTAATTGCCATCACCTTATTTGCAAACCCACCATCGACTAATATAGAGCCTATAGACATGGCTTCTCCCATGGTGGAGCATGCGCCGTATATCCCAATGGTTGGTATCTCAAGATCAGCAATACCAAAGGAAGTGGCAATGAGCTGCCCCAGTAGATCACCTCCCACCAAATAACGGATATCAGTATTTTTTAAGTTGGCTTTTTCAAGGACCTTACCTGCTGCCTGTTTCATGAATTCACTTTCAGCTTCCTCCCAGCTTTCCTTTCCTACAAGAGGATCCTCATGAATGACATCAAATTGATCCCCCATGGGCCCTTCCCCTTCCATTTTCCCTGCAATGGAAGATGCTGAAATAATATATGGGGGATTTTGAAACAAAATGCTTTGCTTTCCAGCCATCTTAGTTTGATTTATGTTTTCAGACATTTCTTATACTCCTTATCTATAACAAAATATCTTAGTATAATTTAAACAACAAAAATATACTTAGAATCCTACCGCTTATCACCTAAAGATAAGACCTCTTCTTAATTAATTCAATTTATAATAACCCTGATCTTTAATTTCATAATATTTTAAACATTTTTAATAAATAGTAGATTAATCCAAGGAGCCAGGATGAGAAAATACCATACAATATAACAGGACCGGCAATGGTGAATATCTTGCAGCCAATACCAAAAACCTGACCCTCCTTTTTATACTCTATAGCAGGTGCTGCAACTGCGTTGGCAAATCCTGTTATGGGTACTAAGGTGCCGGCACCGCCAAACTTAGCAAGTTTTTGATATATTCCAAAGCCTGTTAAAAGGATTGATAAAAAAACTAAAGACAAAGTAGTATAGGATTTAGCCATTTCTTGTTCTGCACCTAAGTATTTATAATAGTTGCTAAATAATTGCCCAATGACACATATAATACCCCCTGTTATAAATGCTTTCACTGTGTTCTTAACAATACTATTCTTAGGAGTTACCTGTTTTACATATTTATTGTAATTCTGATCTCTAAGATTCTTGTCCTGCTCTTTAACTATATTTGATACAGGAACCTTCTTCTGATTACTCATAATAACCATACCTTTCTGCCAATATATTACTAACTAATGTCCCTTCGTATTCTGTGGGTTGTTTTCCAGTAAAATAGCTAATACATAGAACAATAATAATAGCCGCTATAATAATCAAAGCAACAACACATAAAATCTTCTTTACTGTCATATTCACCATCACCTCTTTGAATTGTAGATAACTGTCTTTAATGCATAGAATGTACTTTCTTATGAAAAGAAAAAGCATCAGCTTGTATTCTGATGCTTTTTCTCATATATTTCTATAATTATTAATATTATATGGAATACCATTTATACTATACTGGAAATTAATAGTACAAACTTTTCCTTATTTATTCCTAGGCTCCAAGTTTTTCTCTCATGATTTTTAGTATCCTTTTCTCCATGCGTGATACCTGAACTTGTGAAATACCCAGTTCTTTTGCTATATCCGTCTGAGTTCTATCTTTAAAGTATCGAAGCCTGATTATTGCTTGCTCCTTTTCATCAAGAGAATCAATAATTTCTTTTAATGCTAGCTTGTCCACTAAATTCTCACTCTCATCTTTTGTTTCTGCTAATTTATCAATTAAGTATATTGGACTTCCATCACCTTGATATATGGTTTTATATAATGATTCTACTTCAGCACCTGTCTCCAGCGCCATTACAACTTCATCCCGTGCTATATTCAATTCTTCTTCAATCTCTTCAATTGTTGGCTCCCTGCCATATACATTACCATATCTGTCCCTGACCATTCTAATCTTTGTTGCTGTCTCTTTCAATGATCTGCTGACCTTAATCATACCATCGTCTCGTAAAAATCTTTTTATCTCACCAGTTATCATTGGTACAGCATAAGTAGAAAATCTCACCTCGTAGGAAACATCAAATTTATCGATTGCTTTGATTAATCCTATGCTTCCAATTTGAAATAAGTCCTCCATTTCATGTCCCCTGTTGGCAAATCTCCTTACAATACTCCAAACAAGACCCACATTTTCGGTTACTACTCGATCCCTTGCTTCCTTATCGCCTTCCTTCGATAATTTGATTAACTCAATGGTATCCACATTAAACTCACTTCCCTTCCTGATATATCATGATATCGGGCTACTTTCCTTGCAGTAAGCAATCTAATTATTCATTGCCTAATCTTAACTTTCTTATATAACCTTTTGTGCAGCTTCATTAGCAAAGGCATTCAATTTATCGATTCTACCTATTCTTTTTTTCATTATAACAGTGGTTCCTAACCCTACCTTTGATCTAACCTCCAAATCATCCATAAAAGCTTCCATAAAGGAGAATCCCATACCAGAGCGTTCTAATTCTGGTCTGGTAGTATAAAGAGGCTCCATGGCCTTTTCAATATTTGCAATGCCTGCACCATTATCTATAATTTCTACCGTTATTTCATTACCGCTTATAATACAGTGCATCTTGATTATCCCAAAGCTATCAGCATATCCATGTATGATTGAATTAGTAACCGCCTCTGAAACTGCTGTTTTAATATCTGCCAATTCCTCTATTGTAGGGTCAAGCTGTGCTGCAAAGGCTGCAACAACAGTTCTTGCAAAGCTTTCATTTTGCGACTTACTTTCAAACTCCAATAACATCTCATTCTTATCATTCATTACTTTACTTATCCCCTTTCACTTCTGGCTTATAAAATCAAACGGTTCTTTCTAGCCCTTCTGTATGATCTTTAATGCACTTTCTACCGTATCATACTTTTCAATAATTTTATATAATCCCGATATGCGGAATATTCTATCAATGGCAGAGCTTACGTTAGAAACTGCTATTTTTCCCCCGATAAAAATCACCTTTTTATATCTACCCATAATAACGCCTATACCTGCACTGTCCATGAAATCAGCTCCTGTAAAATCAAAAATTATATGTTTTATATTATTGCGGTCAATAAGCTTGTCCGCTCTTTCCCTTATCTTTACTGCGTTATGGTGATCTAATTCATCCTCTAGTCGTATAATAAGACATCTCCCATGGATCTCATAGATGGTTCCCCCTTCCTTAATCATATTTTTTCCCGGTTTCTTCATCTCCTGCATAATTATAACCATGCCTTTCCGTAACCTGCAAACTTTGGACCGCAGGCACAAATATTCGTGTGAAAAATTTTATGAAAAAAAGACCTTTAATGGGATGGATTCTTATCCATTCATCACAAACGTCTTTTTCCAGTTTATCTTAAGTTTTTTGTTGTTTTATCCTATTGCTACTGCAATTTCCTTAAATATGACTTTGCCTTTGATACTCTTTGGGAATCAGGAAAATCATTAATTACTTTATTATAGTATAAAATTGCATTATCCACATCATCAAGACGGTCATACGCTCTAGCTGTAAAATATATGGTATCTACACTTAATGGATTAAAAGCTAGAGCTTTGGAAAACTCTGTTAAAGCTTCTTCATACTTATCATCACTATATAGGTCATAACCTATATCATGATAAGCATCAGCCACCTGAGGATATGTATTATCCTTAATGCGGTTATATATAAGTTTTGCTTGATTACTCTCAAGTTGATTAAAATCAAGAGAAGCAAGAGAATTAGCTATGGCTGTAAAATCTCTCTCTCTTTCTCCCTTGTCTAGTTCCAGAAAATAATTCTGTGTTATGGTGAACAAAGATTCATAGGCTGTAATTAAATCATCGGGTATCACTGTATTATCTATTTGGGTCTGTAACTGCTTAATCTTATTATTAAGATCTTCTATATCCCCTTCTAGATTACTGATTTCATTGTCCTTAGCCTCTAACTGTGCAGAAGCTGAAGCATTATTGGTATAACCTTGATTCTCTTCGTTTTTCATATTCTTCTTTACCGTAGGAATAATCAAAAAGGCTGATACTGCTAGACCAATTATTACTCCAATAACCAAATTTACAAAAAGCATAACATTAGGTTTATCTTCTTTATAGGACGAAATCGGTACAATTGAATTTGTTTTTGTATTACTCTTACTTAGCTCCGCTTCAGGATTAGCCTCTAAATCTCTCTGAACAGGTGCTTCTAATTCCTGTAAATAACGCAAGGTCTTAGTATTAGAGACATCAATCCTGGCAGCTCTGATTAAGAATTTCTTCGCTTTATCATATTCGCCGGCTTTCATATATAGTAGAGCAAGTAAATGGAATGCACGGATAAAGTGAGGATTTAGGGTTACCACCTTCTTCAACTGTATTATAGCCAAATCATCACTGCCCTGCTTTGCAAAACCCAATGCTGTATTATATCTTTTTATGGCTTGATTAAAGGTATCCAGTCGTGTTGGATTAGACTGAACCTTATTGATATACTCATCTGCATCATTATTTAAGGGTTGATAATGCTTACTAATCACCCATTCACTTAATGCTGCTACAGTTTCACCCATTTCATAATAAATGAGTCCTAACAAATTTCTAGCGTTGGTATTTAATTTATTCAAGTCAAGACTTTTACGAAGAGAAATAATAGCACCTGATAAATCACGGACCTTTGCTCTTGTTAAGCCATTATTATAAAATTGATTGGAAGCTCTAAATATTTTACCATATATTATCAAGTCTGTACCACATCGATCGCAGCGTTTTCTTTTGTCCGACATCTTACTTCCACATTTCGGGCAATTCATATCATCCCACCTGTCTCTTTTAATCTTACTGTTACTTAATTCTCGTTGCTTCCCTTTAGTAATTCCTTCAAAATATCCGTAATATCTGTCATATCATTATTATAAATCACATCTTCTGCCTGTTCCACTTCTAAACTCGGTTGGAATTTTTCAATCTCTTCATCAAAATTAATCATATTCTATAATCCTCCATGTAGTTCCCAATAAATCAAGGATTGATTTTATTATTAATAATTTTACATCACACTTATAATAATACTATAATAGCATGAAAAATCAATAGTCTATGCTGATTATTCTTCATAAAAAATGAATAAACTAAGGCTGAATTATTATTATAAAAGTCATGTTTACATTTATTCACTTATGGCGATTATATAATAATTGCTGTCTTTTATCAATTATTTATTTCTTCTACAATTCGACTATTATCTTCGCAGTAGCACTCTTGTGACAGTCACTGACAGGGCTAGAGTGAACATCTACATCCCCTCCTAATAACTGGGTACTCATCTCATAGCCAAATGATTACAGTATTGCTTTTCAACTAAAATGAGGTATAATGAGAATGCCCACATGGATTATAAGTCCTAGTATTACTATGACCTATTCCAGATTATTTAAGGGAGGTAATAGGCTATGAAAAGAGATTTTATATATGGACTTAAACGGGGTTTACCAATTGCTTTCGGCTATTTTCCCGTATCTTTTACCTTTGGATTAATGGCTGTCTCTGGCGGTTTACCAGTATGGTTGGCAATATTTATATCCATATCAAACTTAACCTCAGCTGGTCAGTTTGCAGGAACAAATCTGATACTCCAAGGTGCAGGTTTATTCGAGATAACCTTAACTACCTTTATTATTAATATGCGATATATGTTGATGTCTTTGTCCTTAACCCAGCGGTTAACTGATAATATAAACCTTCCAAAACGCTTGATGATAGCCTTTGGTGTGACAGATGAAACTTTCACCGTAGCCTCGATGGAATCTGGACGTCTATCTTTTGGTTTTCTTCTTGGTTTAATTACTGGACCTTTTTGTGGCTGGACCCTGGGCACAGCTATGGGTGGCCTTATTTGTTCAACTCTGCCAAAGACTCTTAGTAATGCTATGGGTATTGCCCTATATGGAATGTTTATCGCCATTATAATACCACCAGCAAAGAAATCAAGAGAGATTACGGCTATTATATCTATATCTGTTCTTGTTGTATGTATCCTTCGATATATTTCCCTATTTAAGTTTGTTTCCTCCGGTTTTCGAATTATTATGGCTACAATCATAGGTGCAGGCTTAGGAGCCTTTTTATTTCCCGTGGATTTACATACGAAAGATCATGAAATAAGGGAGTGATATATAATGAATATAAAGTCAGCCTTCCTTGCGGTGTTACTCATGGCAATAGTAACCTATTTGCCCCGAGCTCTGCCATTAGCAATTTTTCGCAAGGAAATCAAGTCAAAATATATGAAATCTTTTTTACATTATGTACCTTATGCTGTTTTAGGCGCCTTAACCTTCCCAGATATTATATATTCTACCAATTCTCCAGCTACTGCAATCTGTGGTACTATAGCTGCATTGGTTCTGGCATATCTAGAGAAAGGCCTTGTAATTGTAGCATTAGGAGCTATTTTTACCGTATATATAGCAAACTTCTTTTTTTAATATGAATTAAAATGTATTATGGATAGTCTAGTTTCTATTCTCATATAATATAATAAGCATTGTCTTCCTTAATTTATATTATTTGATTGGAGGTAAAAATGATAAAATCTACTGTTCGTTTAATCGGACTAATTTCCGCTAAAATAAAGGAGGATCATATATCTGCCTTTTCAGCCCAAGCTGCTTTTTTTATCATTATTTCCTTTTTTCCTTTCACCATGTTACTATTAAGTCTAATTCAATACTTTCCTATAGAAAAAAGCACGGTAATGAAATTCTTTACCGATGCTTTTCCTGCTGCCTTTAATTCTCTTTTTGTATCTGTCTTAGTAAAATCCAGCCCTTCCAGTACTATTATATCAGCAACTGCTATTACGGCCTTATGGTCGGCAAGCAAAGGTTTTCTAGCTATTATCAGAGGCTTAAATGCAGTTCATGAAATAAATGAAACAAGGCACTATTTCTATCTAAGATTTGTATCTGCTATTTATACTTTAGTCTTTGCTTTCATGATTATTGCAACAATGATTTTATTCGTATTTGGTAATCAATTATATTACTGGATTCAAGAGAGATTCCCCGTCCTTAAGGATACTGCTCTTATTATCATTAGTCTAAGAACTATCCTTGGTATGATTATCTTAATTGCACTCTTTTTATTTATCTATATTATTATACCTAATAGAAAATCAAAAGTTGTGAATGAACTTCCAGGAGCAATGCTATGTGCCGGTGGCTGGATGGGCTTCTCATACGCTTTTTCTTATTATATCGACAATTTCTCTAATTATAAGCTGATGTACGGAAGCCTTACTGCCATCGTATTATTCATGCTCTGGATGTATTTTTGTATGTACCTTCTCTTTCTTGGAGGTGAATTTAACCAAATGCTAGAAAACAAAAACCTAGTGGATAAAATTAAGCAACTTTACAAAAAACACTAAAAATCTATCATTCGTAAATAAAACCAAGTTCGGTGCCTTCATAAAAATAAGTTACGATTGATTTATACTTTTTACCAGAGTCTACTAACCCCTTTACTGCATTCTGACTCATTCCCACACCGTGTCCATATCCTCCGCCCATGAGCTTAATACTGCTTAGCTTATCATTCTTCTCATTTTTATCAATACTAAAAAAGGCACTGGGCAGCATGGTTAGGTTATCTACCTTACTATCATCCTGACGGATAACATTATCATAGGTGGGGGCTAAAAGTGTCCGAATATTATATTCTTTTCGAATTTTTATTGTTTTCTCACTACCTTTTATTATAATTTCTGAAAGAATTCCACTCTTCTCTCGTTTTACGATAATTATATCCACAATGTCACCTATGGTATCCACAGGGATGCTCTCAAACACTCCTTCTCCTTGGTCTTTTTCCTCACCGGTCATGGTTAAAATTAGCTCTGGATTAGCATCATAGCGGCTCTTCAATTTATCATCTAGTACTTTTTTTATGTCTTCCACACTGATAACTACACTCCATCGATACCAATTAAAACTACTGTCATATGTAGTGATATCCTTGTCTTCTATAAAGCTCTTAAATGTCTCCTCTGAAGACAAATCTTCATATTTTTTAGCTGGTTTATCTTTAGTCATCGCATCTGTATCAGTAAGCATCAACTTACCATCCAAATAAGGCAAATCAACATCGTTAGCCCATACACTGGAGGGGTCTGTAGTATGGCCACAGGAGGTGGAAAAATAATATGCGGTTATTACTTTACCTTCATATTCTATTACCTCCCCATAGGTATCTTTTACTGCTAATATAGAGTTTTCGTTCTCAGCTATATTATTATATACCTGGTAAGAGACACTGTCATCCACATGAGCACCAAATTCTCTTAAGCTATTAGCCATCAGATGTCGATATGCATAACTTCTGGCACAGACAGCCTGAACCTTTAAAGCTTCCACACCATAGCTTGTAGGCATCTCACTGGGTATTACTGCATAGAGATATTCTTCTAGGGAAAGCTCATTGACTAGCACTAGACCTTCCTTATCTTCTGCTATCTCAAGGCTTCCCCTATATTTAGGATTACCACCGGAACGTTCTATGGATAACAACTGAATCTTTGCCTCTTCAGAAGCGGTTCTCACAGTTACTCTTCCCTCCTCAAACATCTCATCACCAGGTTCAATCTTAACTATTTCTCCTTCCTTATAGGATTTTTCTTGTGTTTTAGTACTAACGGTAAAATCAGATGTTGCTGTAAACTCCACCTTATCATGATAACTTTTCTTAAAACCAGTTGTCTCTAACAAGACTCTGATATTCTCAGCCTTGATAGGCCCAGTAATCAGGGCTGCACTTATTCTACCACCAGATACAATAAAATCTGTATTTTCATAACCAACAAGAATACTTCCTGTTGGCTCCATGGATATTTCATTATAAATTTTATAGATTTTATACTCTTTCTCCAAGGGCACTTCTCCATAACCCTGAATTTCAATAAAATCTTCTCCGGTGCGCAATACTTTACCCTGTATTGTGTCCGGTTTTACATTTATTTTTACAATTTTCTGATTCTCTACAGTTATATCACCAATGACCTTCTCTATGGTAGTGCTAAGCTTCGATATTGTTGTAAAACTTTTATCTATTCCATTGATATAGGTGTCCACCTGGAGATCTTTTCCTTGCTTTATCCATACATTATTTATCATGATTTTATCTGTGGATAATGAAGTAATATAGATTAATTCCTGATCACAAAGAAGTACCTTAATCCCTTTGTCCATAAATTGTTCAATAAGACTCATCTTATTATCTGAGGTGGCAGCATCTATTTTAGCTTGCGTAGGTATAGCTGTCAGACTAGTATTGGATGGATTGGCTGCTTTATCTACGAGATAGCCTTCATAATTTTTTGCATCCAGATAATAATATTTACCTTTATCGGTAACCATTCTATCCTTGCCGTCCTCTGTCATTTCCCTACCAAGGACTAATAATACTTCTTCTTTAATACTTTGTTCCTCCTCAGGGATTACCTTAAGAAGAGCCTGATATATTTCCAGAAAATCAGGAATCAGCATCTCTTCCTCTGCCTTGCTAAAGTCAAAAGAAAGACCTGCATATACCTCCTGATAATCAGGATTGGTTAAAATCAACTTATCTATGAGTTCCTTACAGGAACCAAAGGTTAGGGGGCCTCCGGGACTAGAGGTTATTTTATTGTCGATTAGTCCCATCTTCCATACTGCATTAACATAGGAATCATACCAACCGGACATAGTCCGATCGGGATAGGTAATTCCTATTGTCAGTCCTTCTCTATCTTCTTTATTATACTTTAGATAACTTAATAATCGATATGCTTCTGCCTTAGACATAACATTTTCCGCTACAACTGTATCCTGCGGACTCTGACTATCTGACTGAAGTTTTTGGATTACATTCACTGCCAGGATAATTAATATAATCCCTACACAAACTCCCATCATAATAAGTTTTCCTTTTGTTTTCATTGCTGCTCCTCTTCCCGTCCTTACAGACCATACTTCGTGACAATCCCCTATGCTAATATATTAATTCAAAGAGAATAATATTCGTACAAGTTAAGCTAAATATGAAAAGTCTAATTGATGTGAAAAAACTAAGGGGCTATGCTTTCGAAATCCTTGATAACGATATGCATTGCCCCTTATATTATACGATTCTAATTTACAGATGTAAATGAAGTAATAGCATCTGCTATATCATCGATGACTCTTTTATCTGCCAGGAAGTATACTCCTTTGCCAATATCAGTAATATAAAAACTGTCATTGTAAGGCAGGAAGGATGCAGTAATGGTTCTCTCAACATCGCCAAAAAGATGGTAGCTAAGGGTAACAACCGGCTTCAACCCACTGATATCCACCTCTTCTTTAAGCTTGGCATCATACTGAGCGCTAATCATTTGCTGGTATAACTTCTTAAAGCTTTCTTCTTCAACCTCTTCTCCCTGATAATAGAAGGTTTCCTTGGTAACTTCTTCACTACTATCATCCTTTGTGACAGTACGATTTATCTTCATCTCATATAATTTACCATGGATATCTGCGCTGATCCCATCCACCATATTAATATTAGGTAAAGTAATATAAGGGTTCATCAAAGCAAATACATCAACCTCTAGCATCTTATCAACCAAAGCACTACCCAGGGTATATACTGCATTTGAAGTATCACTTCTAACAAAGTAATTGCCCTGATCATCCTTATTACCAATATAAAGCTTATATTCCTTCTCTACCATGGTGGTTTCATCTGTCGAGTCCTCTACAGTCTCTCCATCTGATGTAAGATAGCCGATCTGTAGGATTGCTGAGGGATTATCTAAGCCATACTGACCTAAATCATCTCCTTTATAGTCAATGCAATCAATGAAATTAAAGCTGGAATAGTTTGCTTGTAGCTCTCCAATCTTACTGCTGTCTGCGGAAAAGCCTTCCCCGTAGGGTTTTAAAATCTGCCAATTATACATGTTAGAGCCGCTGTTGTCTAATATGGCATCCTTGCTATATTTTAATTCAATATCTTCACTATCCCTGTTATCAATATGAATATATGTGATATTCTCTGCAATGATTTCAGGTGCTGCAACTATTTCTGTCATATCCATATTAGTAAAACTAAGTTTATAGGTATAATTTAAAAGATATACCTTGGTATCATCATTAACAACTGCATAATAGCCATCCCCGGTTATAGCCTCATTACCCAACTTTAGAGTTGTAGTCGAACCATCCTCCAGGGTTGCTTTTATGTAGAGAGTGGGATTATCCAGTCCATACTCTGCTGCCTCTTCATATTGATCCGTCACCTTCTGATAGGCTTTTATATCGCTAATTACCTGTAACATACTTTCTATATTACTTTGATTAATGGGTCGTTCCGGCTCCTTGACAGAAGACCAGATGCCATCCTCCAGTATAAATTCCATGTCAATGTCTAATCCCTTATACCAAAGAGCTACAACCTTTGAAGTATCAACAGAAGCTATCACAATATCACTTTCTCCACCCGAACTACTCTTCTCCTCTACCTCTTTATTACTGTACCAGACATATATTCCAATCAAAGCTACTAATGCCAAAAGAAGGGAAACCAGCGTTAAGGCGTTTCTTTTCTTCCTTTTTGCCATTATCTCTTCCTCCTTTTTAATGTTACCAGGATACCTGTAAGCAAGATAATTCCTGGGATAACAGCTATAACAGCAATACCTATCATAACAACAGTTCTTTGAGATACAGAGACAGTAGATACCGCTAAGCTCTTTGTAGGAATAGAGAGCAGGTCAGTATCTCCAACCATATAACCAATGGTTCCTGTTAATAAATCCGGGTTACTGTAACTCATTGTTTCATCTCCAAAGGTATAGGAACTGGAGAATACTATAATACTTGAAGTAACACCGTTAAAGGTATCTGTTGATACTAATCCTAAATTGAAGGGGCCGTCAATATCTCCTTCCTCCTTCTCAATGCTTGTGCTGCTTGTATTCACTCTAGAGAAAGAGAAATTGGAAGTAGTTAATAAAGGCTCTATACTAAGAGAGCTTCTCTTAGTTTCAGATATCTTTAACCCTACAGAATCCGGCATAAATAATGGTATTGCATTAGAGAAGGCTCTTGAAGTAATCTCATGGGATTTTACAGTAGGAATGATATAATTCATATAATTGGAGAAATGCTTGCCAGCATCCCCTTCTAAAACAATACCATCCACGATCTCAATACCGTAGTATTCTAAGATGGATTGAAAATTCTTAAGTCCCTGAGCATAATAATCAAGAGTTATAATAGCCTTTCCACCAGAAGCCAAATAATCTTTAATCATGGTAGTCTCTGCATCAGATAAATCACCCTGGGGTGCATTAATATAAAGAAAATCGCAATCCTCTGGAATATTGCCCTGAGATAAGGTGGATAAGGTCTGCATATTAACATTCATCTTAGCCATAGTGGTACGAAAGGTCTCTGTGGTTGTCATTTCCCCATGCCCCTCCAGCACATACATTTTGGGTAAGTTTGGATTAGTTACATATTGTATTGCAGCCGTTAGTTGACCTTCTACATCAATAGCTGTGGTTTCTTGTGTGTAGGTCTGGTAGTTTATTTCTTGTATTAACAAATCATTATAATCTACGTACTTTGCTCTATTCTTGGTATTATTAACTACAATAAAGCTATGCTCAATTACCTCATCATCTACATAAGTACTAGCAAACTTTGGATATAGAATTGGGTCTTTATGAACTACATTCACCTTCTGGGAATTGGCCTCATATTGCTTAATAATATTAGTAAGGATATCATTTTCTGCTCCTGTTTGCACCAGATAGTATATTGTAATATCATCCTCTAAGTCCTTTATCATATCCTTTGTATCCTTAGTGAGAGTATACATATTCTGTGTACTAAGGTCTATCTCTATATTCATCTTTGAAATTAGCATATTAATAACTAGGACGATTACTATTACTATAGCAGACATTATAGTAACATAGGCCCCACTACGAAACTTTCTACTGGTAAAGGATCCCTTCACCTTACCCAATACATCTGTCTTATTATCATTATACATATAGTTCCTCCATTCTATAAAAGCACCGCAAATTTGGGTGTAAGCGGTATTGTTCTCTCTTGCCTAACTCCATCTTTTTTTCCTAATTACCTGGGTTGTTAAAAATCCAAATAAGAAGGTAAGACTTAGGTAATATACAATTCCCGTTAAATCAAATATCCCATAATAGAATTTATCATAACGAGTGATTACTGAGAGCCAATCAAAGACTTTGACTACTAGTCCGTCATAGAATGTGGGTTTAATCATATACAAGACAGCTAGGGCTATCTCCCCAACTATAAATATCCCCAGGGACAGGGTGAGGTTTTGCATCATACGATATAAAATAAAGCAAATAATAATTAGTATAATGGAAAAGGTCATAAAGGCAGCCTTATTATCCTTGGGAATGAAGTTTGCGAAGGAATTCATAAGTAAGGTAAGAAGAAATACTATAAAGGAGATAACTGCTGCCACTACTTGGCTATCTATTAAGGAAGAGATATACATACCAATGGAGAGATAGGCAGCACCCAACATAGTGAAACCAAGGATACTAGCATATGCAGAGGCAAGGGGCACTCTTCCAAACTCATTTAAAATCAAAGGATAAAAGCAGGTAATGACCATAGCCACTGCAAACACTGTAAATACTGCCAGTAGTTTACCGATTACAATCTCATTTGCAGATAGAGGAGATGTAAGTAACAGCTGATCTGTTTTTTGCTTATTCTCTTCTGCCATAATTCTCATAGTTAAAAGGGGCGTTAGTAATACGAATATAAAGGTAATTGATGATAAGGTTTGTTCAAAATTAGCACTACCATAGAGTAGGTTTTGAAAAGTAAACCAAATTCCGATTATTACCAGGAAAAAGGCAATAAATACATAACCAATCATCGAAGTAAAATAAGAACGTAATTCTTTTTTATATATCGCCAGCATCTTTAATATCCTCCCCAATTTTATTATTTGTTTCTTCCATATGGTCTATATCCTGATTCTCATCTTCATCGTTCCTACCTTGAAGATATTCCTCTATATCATGACTCTCTTCTTGATTAGTAACCTTTAGGAAGATATCCTCCAAGCTCATTTTGACTGTTTGCATTTCTAATATTGGAGTCCTTGTATTACACATGGCATAGAATACATCTTCACGAATGTCTTCCTTCTCATCAAAATTCAAGGTCAGATTGACAATTCCCTCTTCCATAGCCGGACGTTCCTCTATCTTTGTAATTTTATTTATCTTCCTTAATTCTGTAATTACCTCTTCTCTCTTACCCTTTACGGAAAGGTTTATAATACCCGTTGCTCCAAAATGAGCACTAAGATTTTCTGGTTTATCCCTTACTATTAAGCTTCCTTTATCAATAATCATCACAGTATCACATACTGCACTTACTTCCTGCATAATATGGGAACTAAGTATAATGGTATGGTTTTTACTGAGTTCCCGTATCAAATCTCTAATCTCATTAATCTGCTTTGGATCCAGACCTACGGTAGGCTCATCAAGGATGATAAGCTCAGGATAGCCCATTAAAGCTTGAGCAAGACCGACCCTTTGTTTATAGCCTTTTGATAAATGCTTTATAAGGCGTTGAGCCATGGGCGTAATTTTAGTTGCTTCCATGATCTCAGTAATCATTTTTTGTTTTTCTTTTTTATTTACCTTTTTGATGTCAGCAACAAAATCCAGATATTCCTTTACCGTCATATCCGGATAAAGGGGTGGAAATTCAGGCAAATAACCAATTAATTTCTTTACTTCTTCCGGCTCATCAAATACATCAATACCATTAATGGTAACGGAACCTTCTGTCGCAGATATATAGCCAGTTATAATATTCATCGTAGTTGATTTACCGGCACCATTAGGACCTAGAAATCCCAAAACCTGTCCCTTCTCTACGGTGAAAGATAAATTATTCACTGCTCTTTGATTCCCGTAACGTTTTACTAAATTTTTTACCTCAATCAAAATCATTTCCTCCTTATCATTTTAGATAATAAAATATCATAATCATTCTTTCATCAGGGATTGATTATTGATATTATCCAGCAAAATGAACACCTAGATATTAATACGCAGTGCACAGTATTATGGAATTTAAATCTATTATTGTTTTAATTATGTAAAGATTTATCCTTAAATATGATACTATAAGATTAAGAAAATTTTGTGAACAAAAATTGAAAACAACAAAAAAACCCCAAATCCTCCTGGCCTTATGTGCCTAAGTAGACTTGGGGTTATTATTATTTAATTACATCAAATCACGCATTTGATACATGCCAGCTGGTTTTCCTGGTAAGTACTTCGCTGCCTGAACAGCTCCTTTTGCAAATATAGCTTTTGAATAAGCTGTATGCTTGATTTCAATAACCTCATCTGTACCAGCAAATATCACCTCATGCTCTCCAACAATTGTTCCACCGCGAACGGCTGATATCCCAATTTCCTTATTATTTCTTGCTTGTCGCTCAGCTGACCTGTCATATTTGTAATCATATTCCTTATTCAGTGCCTCGTTCATAGCGTCAGCAAGTGCTAATGCTGTTCCCGAGGGTGCATCAACCTTCTTGTTATGATGCTTTTCAACTATTTCTATATCAAATCCAGCTTCCGCCAGTACAACGGCTGCCTCCTTTAATAACTTAGTGATAAGATTTATACCCATTGACATATTGGCTGATCTTAATATGGGAATCTTTTTGGAGGCTTCATCAATCTTTACCAATTGCTCCTTGGTTAAACCTGTTGTACATAGTACAATGCCAATTCCTTTACTTATGGCATATTCAATCATTTCCTCCAAATTATCCGGTGAAGAAAAATCTATGATTACATCTGCCTTTACATTACATTTGGTAAAGCTTGAATAAACTGGATATTTGTTAACACGGTTTTGAAAAGGATCTATACCAGCTACAATAATAGCCTTTTCATCAGCTGCTACGATATCCGTTATTACTTGCCCCATTTTACCATTACATCCTCGTAAAATGATATTTGTCATAAGGCTCCTCCTATCATAAGGTACTCTTTATTTGCTATGTTTATATCGTCTTGATTCCTGCTGCGTTCATTTCCCTGCGCAAGCGTTCTGCATTCTCTGGCTCCATCTCTGTAAGAGGCATTCTCAGAGTTCCCACTTCATAGCCCATCATATTCACAGCTTTTTTAACCGGAATAGGATTTACTTCACAGAAGAGGGCATTAATCAGTGGCAGAAGCTTTAATTGCAGCTCTCTACTGCCTATAATGTCTCCTTCAAGGAATTTAGTTATCATATCGTGGGTTTGACTGGGTGCTATATTGGATAATACGGAAATAGCTCCTATACCACCTAAGGATAGAATGGGTACATTCATTTCATCACACCCAGAATAAAGATCAATTTTACCATCCGTTAGCTGCATAACCTCAGCTACCTGAGCAATATTACCGCTAGCCTCCTTAATTCCCACAATATTATCTACATTCTTTACTAATGCAGCAACCGTTTGAGGTGTCATATTGCAGCCTGTTCTTCCAGGAACATTATAAAGAATAATAGGTATAGAAACTGAATTTGCAATTGCCGTACAATGTGCTATTAGGCCCTTCTGCGTCGCTTTATTATAATATGGTGTTACGAGAAGAAGTCCATCAGCACCATAGTTCTCTGCTTCCTTAGATAAATAAATGGCTGTATCCGTACTATTTGATCCAGTTCCCGCTATAACTGGAACTCTTTTTGCCACCTTATCCACCGTATACTGGATACACTCTAAATGTTCCTCATGAGATAATGTAGACGCTTCACCTGTTGTACCACAGATAATTATACTATCCGTTCCAGAGGAAATTTGAAACTCGATGAGTTCACCAAGCTTATTATAATCCACTTCATTCTTCTTTGTAAATGGTGTTATTATAGCAACACCTGCACCTTTAAATAATGCCATAATCCTAACCTCCTATTTTCATTTACAGATTTACATTCCTCTACCAGCTTACTTACTAAGATTATGAGCTAGTAGATATATAGTTTCTACGAACTTTTGTGTAAAGAAATTGCAAAGGAACTGGTTATTCACTATTACAAAAAAAAGTCGACTAATGAGTCGACGCTAAAGAATTATTGATAGATAAAAGAATAGTATCCTACCCTGGCATTCTATCATATAATATATTCTTTAGGCAGCGCTCCATCAATATCGATGACAGTCAAATGGTTATTCACCATATGCCCAGCAATAATAAAATCAGGTTTATTATCACTTCGGCACTGTTTCCTTTCACTGTTTTCATCTATGCCTGACATATCCAACAGTTTACTCTTAAACAATGCGCCTCTACCATAAGCAATATGTTTTTACAAAATATTCGTATCTACATATTAACATCGACCCATTTTCTTGTCAATCCTTTTTAATCCATTTCCAAAAGAGAATTTTTTTATCATTCTAGGGATGGTTGCTGAGAGGTATTGCACGTCAACTGTAAATGCTTTCAAAAAGGGCACCCCATCACCGCTCCTCCTCTCAGCAACCTCTCATTGTATTGTTTTACTATAGCTCTAAGATACCAGGGTTTATCACTAGAAAATGTTCTCATAACAGATAGCTCTACATAGAATAACAGGATTGATATCTAGCTAATTACGCTAAATATCAATCCTGATTTAATAATATCTATTTATATCACATATTATTTTACTGCAATTTATATTTTACTTTCTCTATATTTATATCATTAATTATTTTATTAGCCCTGTTTCATTTATTGTGAGCTAATACTTCCAATATTAATACTCTTCCAAATATTCAAGTTTGCTTACGGATACTTCATATGCTATGCGTTTTTCAAAGTCAATTTCACTAACCTTTTTCTGATATTCCCGGCTTTGAATTCGGCCCCATATCTGAACATGACCTCCAACGGCAAAGCTCTCTGCAAATCTTGCATTTCTTCCCCAACAGATACAGGGAATATAATCGGATTTACCATAGGGACGATTTACTGCGAGCAGAACGTCAGCAATCTCCCTACCAAGAGGGGTTTTACGATAAATCGGCGGCTTACATACAAATCCATCAAGAAATATGTGATTTGGCTTTGCATTCTCAGATAATTCCTCCACCATCTTAACTTCTCTTGCGAATACAGATAATACTAGCTTGTTTTTACTTTCTTCGTGGCGATTATAGGACCTAAATTGCCCTAAAACCTCTGCAAATTTACCTTTATAATCCTGTTTTACATCAATGAGTCGCTCAGATACCATTACGGGAATCATGTCATAAGAATCACTTAGTCGACTAACTACTACCTCCAAAACATAAAATCCTTCACCGAATACATCATGGCTGAACGTAAAATCACTAACTACCTCTCCTGCAATACTTACTTGATTGTTATCAAATACTTTATCTGTCATATCGTACCTCTCCCTTCTTTCTCGGCGTTCATTGTTACGCCAATCTGCTCTAAAATGTGGGGCAAATTTATCTGCTTGGTTAAACAGCATGATTCACCTATGATTCATATATATGCTAATTTCCATATTTTAGAAGTATAAATTTGTATATATATTATTAATTCTTAATTTTTGTTATTTTATACAAAAATATATAAAAAAATTTATAAATATTTCCGAAACATACGTTGCCTTTTGATATTTTTCTATGCTACAATATTAAGGTTGTTGTAACGTGATGAATTTTTAATGAAAAAGTAAATGAACAGATTGCTTCTTCATAAAATTTTATATTTAAACAGATGCTATTTTAGTATGAAACAATACTAGGATATTGTCTTCGAGTATATATATTTCATCCATAATAGTATTCTAAGAAAGAAGGGAATTAATTAATGAGACGAGAGGATATACGAAATATTGCTATAATTGCCCATGTTGATCACGGTAAAACTACCCTAGTAGATGAATTATTGAAGCAGAGTGGTGTGTTTCGATCCAACCAAGCTGTTGTTGATAGAGTCATGGATTCCAATGCAATTGAACGGGAACGTGGTATCACTATATTAGCAAAGAATACTGCAGTTTTGTATAAAGGAACCAAGATAAATATTATAGATACCCCTGGCCATGCTGATTTTGGTGGCGAGGTGGAACGTGTATTAAAAATGGTTGACGGTGTTATCCTGGTTGTAGATGCTTTTGAAGGTCCTATGCCGCAGACGAAATTTGTGCTTAAGAAAGCTTTAGAGCTTTCTCTACCTGTTATCGTCTGTGTCAACAAAATTGACCGTCCAGAGGCAAGATCTAGTGAAGTTGTTGATGAAGTTCTGGAATTACTTTTGGAACTGGATGCAAACGATGAACAACTTGATTGTCCCTTTGTTTTTGCTTCCGCAAAAGCCGGTATTGCTAGTATGTCAATAAAGGATGCCGCAAAAGATATGACCCCACTATTTGAAACCATAATAAATTACATTCCAGCTCCTGAGGGTGACCCTGATAAACACACTCAGGTTTTAATCAGTACCATAGACTATAACGAATACGTTGGAAGAATTGGTATAGGCAAAGTAGATAATGGTGTAATAAAGGTCAATCAAGATGTTGCCTTAGTTAATGCACATGAACCTGATATGAATGTTAAAGTTAAAATTAGTAAGCTTTATGAATTTGATGGACTAAAACGAGTAGAAGTAAATGAAGCCACCGTCGGTTCAATTGTGGCTATCTCCGGTATAGCTGATATTCATATTGGTGATACCATATGCTCACCAGATAACCCCGAACCCATTCCATTTCAAAAAATATCTGAACCAACCATCGCTATGTACTTCAATGTAAACGATAGCCCCCTTGCCGGTAAGGAAGGTAAATTTGTGACCTCCCGCCATATACGTGATCGCCTTATGAGGGAGTTGAATACAGATGTTAGTCTTCGTGTAGAGGAGACAGATAGCACTGAAAGCTTCAAGGTATCAGGCAGGGGTGAATTACATCTTTCTGTATTGATTGAAAATATGCGCCGTGAAGGATTTGAGTTCTCTGTTAGTAAAGCTGAAGTATTATATAAAACTGATGAGAATGGCAAGAAGCTTGAGCCTATGGAACATGCCCTCATCGATGTACCCGATGATTATGCCGGAACCGTTATTGAGAAATTGGGTCAACGCAAAGGTGAATTGATTAATATGCATACCTCTGGCAATGGTCATACTCGAATTGAATTTTCCATTCCTGCTCGTGGTTTAATCGGTTATCGTAATGAATTTCTAACTGATACCAAGGGAACGGGAATAATCAATACTTTATTTGATGGTTATGGTTCTTATAAAGGTGATATTCAGTATCGTAAAACAGGAAGCTTAATTGCTTATGAATCTGGTGAGAGTATTACCTATGGTTTATATAATGCTCAAGAAAGAGGTATTCTCTTCATTGGCCCGGGAACTAAGGTTTATGGAGGAATGGTAGTTGGACAAAATCCCAAAGCAGAAGATATTGAAGTTAACGTCTGTAAACGTAAGCAACTTACCAATACTCGTTCTTCTAGCGCTGACGATGCCTTAAGACTTACTCCTACTAAAGTATTGAGTCTTGAACAGGCATTGGAATTTATTGAAACTGATGAATTATTGGAAGTTACTCCTACTAGCCTTCGTATCAGAAAGAGAATTTTGGACTCAACCTTGCGAATGAGAGACAGAAGAAATAAACAAAGCAGTTAAGAACAAAGTGCCTGCTTGCTGACACTTTGTGCCCGAGGAGATTGCGAAGCAATATAATACCTTACTGCAAGGTGCGCATCCTAAGCGGAGCGTTTTTATTCAATAGATTAACTTTCCTATTGAATAAAAAAGGTTATATAAAAGCGTCTGTTATATTACGGTATTGTAAATCAAAACCGTGATAACAGACGCATTATTTTTATTAAATGTTATCTTGGAATATATATCCCTATATAACATCTAGTAAGAATTATTCAAGTTCTTTAATCTCTGGGATTCTCTTATCCGGATATTTATATATTTCATTCATATTATTAATCTGATATCGTTCCAAAATATCTTTAAAGAATGTTCTAAGATTTTCTTTTGAAATAATCTTATTATTATACTTGTCCCTAGATATTTTCATCATAGATTTTTCATAACTTGCTAATCTACTTAAAGCCTTTGGGCCATACCAAAGAAAACTATCTGTTACAGCATTGATTAGTACAATCTCATCCTCTGATAAATATTCATCAACACCTTCAAGACAATGTATGCCACAACGTCTCATACTTTCAAATATCTTGGAATAGGGCATATTGCCATTACTGGCATTACATTCCTCCTCAAACATCTCCTTATCATTTAAAGCTAATGAAAATGCTTGGGTATAATAAAGTATATATTGAATGTATCCAGGCGAGATATCTGCATTGCATCTATTTGCAGCATGATATGCAGCTGCATAAATATTAGTGGCCATGATTTTGGTTAGAACAGCCTTCTTACTCTTCTTGAATGCTACATTAGTAAGATGTTCTCTTTTCTTACATAATAATTCATAATAAAATTCGGGATCATCCAAAATTGTCCTTAATTTATTAGAATATTCATTGGTCGGAATGTCACCTTCCATATAGCGAATGATGGTTGTCTCCCCCCAACCAAGCAGCTTTGCTAAAGGTTTCTTTCCTATACGATAACGCTCAAGTATGAGCTTTATCTCGTCAACTGAAATAATTGCTTCGTTTCCCATATTGATTCTACTACTCATCATACTTATACTCCTTGGTTCATTATTATATCCTTTAATTATACAGATAAGTTAAAAATAGTTCAATATTATTGTACCATTGTTTTCCTTATTTGTACATGCACCTTTTTACTTATTTTTGAAATTAGAACTTTCTATACTCATTGATATCATGGAAGATGATTTTAATCCCCTTAATTAAACGATCAAACATGCCAACTCTATAAAGGTTAACAAGAACCATACCGATAGGAATACCTAAAATCATACCAAGCACTCCCTGAAATTTATAACCGATAAATAAAAATACTAGAGTAGCTAGGGGATGAAGTCCAATACTGTCTCCTACCATTTTAGGCTGTAATATCTGCTTGACTATCTGACATATCAAGTATATTACAACGAAGCCTATAGCTCTGAAATAATTACCTGAGATAACTTCTATTACTGTCCAAGGCCATAGTACTGTTCCCGTGCCAAAGACAGGAAGAAAATCTAAAAATGCTATACCCAATGCAATTAAGAAGGAATAGTTGACTTGTAAAATTTCAAAGCCAGCAAAAATGATTAGTATCAAAATTAACATGATTTTAAATTGTGCTTTGAAATAGCCTCCAAAGGCAGTTTTAAAATTACTAGAGATCATTCTCCAGGAATTAGTCACTGAATCTGGAACATGTTTTTTTAGGCCTGCAGAAATCTCATCTTTACATGCAGTAAAGAAATATGCAGATAGAATTGTCATAATAACATACAGAAATCCTTCTGCAACACCTTTAGCAAATAAACCAACTCCGCCCATTGTAACAGACTCATTATATTCCACTATATTATTTGCATAACCTTCTATACCCAAAGTAAAATTTTTAACACTATTGCGAATACCTTCAGGAAGTCTATCAGTTTTTTCACTAATATAGTCTGTAACATGTGACAATTTAGCACTAAGGGACTCTAGGATTATTGGCATATCCTCAACCAAGTCCTTAGCCTCTTTAAAAATTAAGATTGATAATGCTATCATTATTCCTATAATTAATATAATTACTGATACTATGATAATAAAGGAGCTGTACTTTCTTAAAATCTTAACTTTCTTTTCAAGGAATTGTACCAAGGGATTAGCAATGAGTGAAACAACCCAACCAATGACCAATGGCATAAAAAATCCCAATAACTTAGGGAGCACAAATAGTAAAAAGAAGGCTATTAATATAGCAAAAAGGAAATTTATAGCTATCTTTATATAAATCGCAAACTTAGGTTCCTTCATGTCTTCCTCCTAATTAGCCAACATCAACAGGTAAATAAAAACTTAACGATTAAACAAGAGCTTGGTCCAATATTCAAATTACCAAAACTTGCTATCAATATTTTGACTATATTATAATATTAGTTTGTTAAATAGTAAACAAATTTTTCTAGCTTATAAGAATTTTAATCATCCTTTAATAATCGAAAGGCTATACTTTTATTACTTCTTTCCTTGCTTAATTAATTAATATAAGGAACTTGTATTAGGATTTATTTTATGCTATGATTTCACAAGATATTAAATACTATTTGTACTTTGGATATATTTCTTTTATATTAATAAATATAATTTCTATGTGGTAAAACTTATGTAAAGAGTTACATATCTTTTTAATTTACATTGGCTGTTTCCCAAGCTTTATTCAATTAAAATATCAATATATTACTCTTAGTGGAGGTTTTTATGAGAAATACAGATAAAATAATTAAGTTAGTAACTGCAGCCTTAATAGCTGCCATGACCTGCGTAGTAACCATGCTTGTTAAAATACCTATTCCTAATAGTAACGGAGGATATATCCACCCCGGAGATGCCTTTGTACTATTGTCAGGTATTATTTTAGGGCCTATCTATGGAGGTTTATCAGCGGGAATAGGCTCCATGTTTGCTGATCTCTTTGCTGGATATGCTCATTATATGGTAGCTACTTTTATTATTAAACTACTAGCTGCAATGATAGGAGCTTTCACCTATCGTCATATTCGCGAAGGATCTGTTATATTAGGAGGTATTTTAGCTGGTATTGTGGTTACCTTTGGTTATTTTATCAGTGACAATATTATTTCAGGCAATTTCGAAGCCGCTCTTGCAGGTATTCCCTTTAACCTCATACAAAATGCCACTGGAATTATTATTGCCTCACTTCTATTACCCCTGCTTAAGAAAGTACCTCAAATACGTAACCTTATGGATAAATAACTTACTGTACTTAGTATTACATATAAGCTAATATATATTTATTTATCATATGGTTTAAGCTACCATTGAAACCTAATTCTAGGTCTTAAGCTTTGTTATAGTTGTATTTTAATTCTATTATCAATTTTATTCCATAGTTCTATCTATAATATTTAATAATAGATTTCATTAGATTATATAACAGTAGGATTATTGACAAAGAATACTTCCACTAATATAATTTAGGTATATCGGAACTGGCGGATAAGTGGGTAACCACGGGGGACCGATAGAATGCTTCTCTATATATAATAGAAGCTAAGAAGGAATGTCGACCGCCTGGGCAAATGCTCAGGTGGTTTTTTTGTGTTTTAAATGATATTATCTTAGTTCACTTTCAACGATAGATGGGAGGAAAAGATGAATCCATGGCGTGACTTTAAGTCTGGTAAATGGCAGACAGAAATTAATGTAAGAGATTTTATACTATGTAACTTTACCTCTTATGATGGAGATGAAGGCTTCTTATCTGAGGCAACAAAGAGAACGCTTCAGCTAAATAAGAAATATAAGCTTCTCACCAAGGAGGAAGAAGAAAAAGGGGTACTATCCATAAATACAGAAAAGGTTAGTTCTCTTCTCACTTACCCTCCCTCTTATCTGGATAAAGAAAACGAAATCATATACGGTTTTCAAACAGATGCTCCCTTAAGAAGAGGAGTAAATCCCTTTGGTGGAATTAGAATGGCACGTCAAGCCTGTGAGGCTTACGGCTATACTCTTGCCGAGGAAGTAGAGGAACATTTTCGTTATCGAACAACGCATAATGATGGTGTGTTTCGTGTCTATACCCCTGAAATGAAAAAGGCTAGGAGAAGCGGTGTTATAACTGGACTCCCTGATGCATATGGCAGGGGTAGAATCATTGGAGATTATCGCAGGGTTCCACTTTACGGTGTTGATTATCTTATCAGGCACAAGGAAGAAGACAAGCTTTCTCTCGGATTTGATACTATGAATGAGGAGAATATTAAAACCTTAGAGGAATTATATAGACAAATTGATTTTTTACAGCAATTAAAGGAAATGGCTTTAGGATATGGGTTTGATATATCTATGCCTGCTAGGAATGCACAGGAAGCAGTTCAGTGGCTTTATTTCGCCTATCTAGGCGCCATCAAGGAGCAGAATGGTGCAGCCATGTCCCTGGGACGAACCTCAACTTTCTTAGATATTTATTTTGAACGAGATTTAAAAGAAGGGATCATTACCGAAAGCCAGGGGCAAGAAATAATAGATCAATTTGTATTAAAGCTCCGTATGGCAAGACAGCTACGTACACCAGAATATAATGAACTATATGCCGGTGATCCCACCTGGGTTACCGAAGCCATAGGAGGCATGACAGAAGATGGTCGTAGTATGGTTACTAAGAACAGCTATCGTTTTCTCCATTCTCTCAGCACCTTAGCTCCTGCACCGGAGCCTAATCTGACAGTCCTATGGTCAGGGAATTTGCCCCAAACATTTAAAAACTATTGTGCAAGGATGTCTATAGAGACAGACTCCATACAATATGAGAATGATGATTTAATGCGACCAGATTATGGTGATGATTATGGTATTGCCTGCTGTGTATCAGCCATGAGAATAGGTAAAGAGATGCAGTATTTCGGAGCTCGCTGTAATTTAGCAAAAGTACTTTTATTAAGCCTTAACGGCGGAAAAGATGAGAAAAGCGGCGAGGAGATTGGTCCTAAAGGTTCAAGCTTTGAAGCCGAGGAAATCTTAAATTATGATAAAGTAATGGCTAATTTCCTACCTATGATGGACTGGTTATGCAAGCTCTATGTTAATACCATGAATGTTATTCATTATATGCATGATAAGTACGCCTATGAGAAACTCCAGATGGCCTTACATGATACTAAGGTTGATAGATTAATGGCCTTTGGTATAGCTGGACTTTCCGTAGTAGTTGATTCTCTAAGTGCTATTAAGTATGCTAAAGTAAAACCCATAAAGGATATCCGGGGAATAATAACTGACTTCAACATTGAAGGTGACTATCCTGCCTTTGGTAATAATGATGACAGAGCTGATAATATAGCAAGTGAGATAATTCATGAGTTTATGACCAGATTGAGGAGTCATCCCACTTACCGTAATGCAAAACATACCCTATCCATCCTAACCATTACCAGTAATGTAGTATATGGCAATAAGACTGGTTCTACTCCCGATGGAAGGAAAGCAGGACAGCCCTTTGCCCCAGGTGCAAATCCCATGCATGGAAGAGATAAAAACGGTGCTTTAGCTTCTCTAGCATCCCTTTCAAAAATCAATTATAAGGAGTGTAAGGATGGTATCTCTTACACCTTCTCTGTAACTCCTGAAGCCTTAGGTAGAAGTATGTCTGATAAGATAAAGAATTTAACAGCCTTACTGGACGGTTATTTTTCCCTAAAGGGTCACCATATCAATGTTAATGTCTTAGACCCCTCCCTACTATTGGACGCCAAGACCCATCCTGAGAAGTATCCTAATTTAACAATAAGAGTTTCCGGTTACGCCGTACGATTTAATTCCCTAAGTTCAAAGCAGCAAGAGGAAGTAATTGCAAGGACTTTCCACCATAAATTATAAATAAAACCGCAGTAATCTCATTATAATAAAGGCGATTACTGCGGTCTTTTATATCATATAATCAAATCTATAAAGATACTTAATAAATACTAAAAATTCTCAAAAAACTGTAATTAACAAATTGTTCTACACCTAATTACTTATCTGATTTCATGTCCTTGTTCATGTTGTTTTCCCTATCGTTTTTCATATGGTTTTTCATGTTACTCTTGGTTACTTTATACTCTTCAATTTCCCTTTGTATCAATGGAGCAGCCATGTGATTTGCAGCTATACCTGTACCTATGATAGCCCAGAAGACTGGTGCAGTTGTAATACTTGAATCATTGGTTATACCTGTCAGCATGTAGGCAAAGGTTCCAATAAAAATAGCAAAGCCCACCTTTGAGGCATAACTATGGAAACGGCCTCTTATGTACAAACGAATACTTGATATAAAATACATTCCATAAAAAAGAAGAAATGCCACCAAGGACAGTACCCCTGTCTGTACCCCAATTTGTAAATATAAATTATGAGGTTTCGTCATAGTCATATTAGGAAATCCATATTTAATCATATTCATATAATCGTTCTGTGGAAATACCATAGTAAATGTATCCGGTCCTGAACCTAATAAAATATATTCCTTTAACAAAGGAATTGTTCTTGACCATATGTATCCACGTCCTGTTGCAAATAGTTCATTACCTTCAAAAAGGGCCGACGGTGCGGAATTTAGCTTATCAAACATACCAACATGATTATAGTAATAATAGGTTCCATCCCCTGTTTGATTAGAGAAATTCCAACTCAAACCATCTGCATTAATAGTGAATATACCATTCTCTCTTGCTCCTAAAGTAATTCCTGCATATGCTTCATCCATTAATACTAAGGAATTTGTGTCAGCATCATAGGAACAGTTAATGGTATTTCCTTCTTTATCATGGGGTACTATTGATGCTGTTTGATCATCATTAAGAGTATAGGTTACATAAAGTTCATTTCCTTTGTAGTTAACAAATACACTATCATCATAGGTTATCATCTCGGCAATAGGATAGGTTGATGTAGTATCCTTAAACATGTTTTTAATACGTGTCTCTATGGTTCTATCTGTTATAAAATTAGCAACAAGTAATGAGATGGCTAGTAGAGCTATAACTGGTATCGTTATATATAATCTTTTGCACAAATACCTCCACATAAAGACTAGGGCAAAAACAAATGCAACCCCTATACAAAGAATACCTGTAACTGAACCTGATCCTACAATACAAATAGCTAAACCAATCAAGGCTAGACTTAATAATATTATGCGCTTTACATCCTTGGTAAAAAATAAGAGAATACACATAATCGGTAAAAACAAAGCAACATATACTCCCACATAGTTGGGATTAAATAAGGTTAGGAATACCCTATTTTCACCAAATACTAAATCTATATTATAATATCTTCTGACTTCTTCTGGTAATACCAAACTTTTACCAAATTCTGTAGATATTATATCATGCCCTATGAACTGAAAGAATCCAATCACGCTCATAATCAGTACTGCAATCAAGAAAAAACTGGTCATTTCTTTTAAATCATTCTCTGATTTTACAAATAAGAAGGTGTAATATGCTATAACACAGTAGCCCATTAGGGCAAATACATTTTCGAATTGATCAAAACTACCAGAATAACTAAAAGAAGCATACTTGGAAAAAATGGCTGATAGAAATGCTAATAATGCATATACAAATAGTGGTATAAAAACAGGTGTAACTTGTATATTCCTTCTATCAGAATAAGCTTTATATGCAATTATAAGTATCATAATTCCTGCCATTAGAACTATTGCCCACTGCTTGTAAAAGAGAAAAAAATCATTTTTTTCAGTAGCAGCACCAAACCATAGAAATTGGGACATATTTGGATTATAAGCTTTCATTCTCATTAACAATGGAATGATACAAAGTATAATAAATATCGGTATTAAATAATAATTTTTCTTCGCTTCGCTATAAGCAATCGCCTTGTTGCCAGATTTGCTTTTACTTCTATGTGGGCTATTATTTGTTTTACTATGGTTTTTGTGAGCTTCACTTTTTTGCTTTGAACCATTAATCTGTCTTATTGAATTTTTCTTGTTATTGGGCATATAGACATCCTCCTTAGAATATACAAACCAAATTATACTATATTAAAGTTTTTACTTCAATATGCTTCCAGCAATTCTAAGGAAAATAAATGTAGGGTTACAATACATGTGTTACATTTCATAAAAATTAAATGGCAAGAAGTTATCCTTTTTTTATATTTAAATCACTACAAAACAAATCAACCGAAAGGGGCTTCTCGCTATGGCTAATATAGAACAGAATACTTAATATAACAAAAAATGCTATGCCAAATATCTATAGGCTTCTTAAAAATGATTCACATAATATAAAGCGGATGACTATGCAAGAGGCTTATTTGGAATGCCCTGAAATATGAATTATAGACCCAAACATTAAAATGGCTCTAAATATAGTAATGAAGCGCGATACCGTGAATCCCATCCCAACTATTGACATAATGCCCAAAAAAAAGCGTGGTACTTTCGTACCACACTTTTAATATTTGCTTCTTTTAGTTAGGAGCGTATGTGAAACCAAGATCAATATAAGTATTGACTGTTATCACAAATTCTGCACCTGTTGCGCTATCTCTATATCTTACATTCTTAACGCTTACTGTAGTACCACGACCGATGATATCGTCGTTTGTTACATACAGGCCATTAGTTATTGTAGTACCATTAACAGCAACTGTGAAGCATTCATTAATAGCCTTTGTTATATCATTAGATGAAGTAGATGCTTCAATCTTAGCTACTGTTACTACTGGAAGAACTGAAGAATCTTTTACTTCAAAGGTTACAGCATCCTTAACAACAGATCCATCAAATAGTTTTACGGTATAAGTACCTGTTGCAATTTTTGTTGCATTACCTCCAGGAGCTCCAACAGCTAAAGCGATAGAAGCAGAAGTAACAGCTGATGTATTAAGATATGATGTTACATCTGTACCATCTGCCTTATATAACTTAAGTGTAAGACCTGCTCCAGTTACTGAATGCTGCTCATTAGCAACATTGTTAGCTGCATAACCAATAATCTTAATGATTGCTGTTTCACTTAAATCATCTGTTGTCAACTTAACATCATAAGCTGTTTTATCAACATTCAACTTATAGTATGCTACATCTGTCTCACTTGATGGAGCATTTATAGTTACAGTTACCCATCTTACTATGTTGTTAGCTTTAACTTCATACGTATATGATCCAGTTGCTTTACCAGCACCTTCAAATACAAGACTTGTTGCATTAGAAGCTACATTTTGTGCTCCACCTTTAACTAAGTCGCTAGTATTTACTGAAAGTCTAGTAACAGTAACACCAGATACTGTCATATTATTTCCATACTGATCTTTAACTGCAATACCTACAGTCTTATTATCAGCAAGGCTGCTATCATTTGATAAAGTGAAAGTAACATCTGTATCAAAAACCAAACTAGAAGCCACTGCAGATGCGCCTACAGTAACCGGAAGAGCACCAACAACTGTCCATGTAGGATTAACTGCAGAAAGATTATCACAGTACTTAACAAGTACAGAAGCTGAACCCTCTTTTACAGGATATAATGCGTTTCCGCTTACAATTAATACATTATTATTAGATGATTCAAACTTGAATTTTGAAGCATTTGTTGTATCATTTGATACATAAGTTTTTCCATCTGTCTTAAGAGCGTTAACGAATAATTTTAATGAGCCGTCATTAGCGCCTGCAGGAATTACATGATTTACAGTTGCAAAACTGTCACTAGGGTAAGAGGGAGCAATTGTCCATGCTGCAATATTACCTACAGTAGTAGTAGTTTCTGTTACACCAGTTATTACAATAGAAGTAGTAACTGTATCTAATTCTTTACCTGTAGTATTATCATAAACCCATGTATGGAATACACCAGTAATAGTAGTTGTGTCACCTACGTTATAGATTGTAACCTTTTTATTTGCTGTATCATAGTAAACCTTCTCAGAAGATGATGATGTAGTTACTCTTTGCATCAAATCTGGAGTTGTAATATCAACACCATCTTTGTTGAACAACTTAACAAGTACATCAGTTGAAGTCTGAACAGTAGCTGTTGCAGGAGAAATTTCCATTCTATCTACATCTGCCACATTAGTTGTTGCTGCAACAAATTCCTGTTTATCAAAATCAGCAATTTCTACCTGATATGAGGAACTGCCATTGAACTTATTATATAGTACAACTGTCGCACTCTTCTTATCATCGCTTAAAGTTACAGATTTAACAACCTGAGGAACAAGTGTCTTAGTAGCTGCAACAATGTAGCTTACTGCAACATCAGCTACAGCTAATTTCTCTACAGGTGCTGTGAAAGTCACTTTAAAACTTGTTAAATCAACCTGTGCTAAACTTGTGATTTTGTTAGCAACCTTAATCTCAGCTGTATCAGTATCTAATACGTTAAGAGTTGCTGCTGGATCATTTAATGCTTTCCATGCATCATATTTAGCAACGGACTGGAAGGATAATGCTGTAACATTGTATGTACCAGCTTCTGTAGCTTTGAACACACCAGAGTCATTGATTGTAGCCTTGTCAGCTTTGTCAACGATCCATCTTGTTACAGATGTAGTCTTCTTAGAAGAACCACCAAATGTTGTGTATGATCTATTGAAATCATACTCATCACCAACAGTTATTGCCTTATCAGGTGCGTTAGAAATCTTCACTTCTTTGATATTGTCTTTAACAATAACAGTTGCTTTAAGTGTAACAGCCTTAGCACCTTTCTTTGTAATAACTACAGAAACTGTAGTTTTACCAACGCCTACTGCAGTTGTTAAGCCATTCGCTTTATCAACTACTGCTACGTCCTCATCTGCAGATTTCCAAGCATACTTGGAACCTGAAACTTTGTTCTTAATGTTGAAGTCAAATTCATTTCTGCCATCTTCGCCAAGGAATAAATACTTCTTAGCGGAGTTGAGTGCTGGTTTGGCTGCAGCGAATGCACCAGCAGCAGGAGCGAGAATTGAAACAATCATCGCTAAAGCTAAAATGAAGGATAACTTCTTAAAGAAACTCTTCTTCATATTCTTACTTCCTCCTTAAAATATATGGTTTGGTATTATATTGTGCGCACCTGTCATCTTACAAAGAATGTAACCCCCGCAAAATTAAGAAAGGTAGCGCTTAATATAATCTTCCAACAACAAGATGATTATAACAATAAAGGAAAAAAAGGTCAAGTCTTTTATCCGATTAAATTTGGATAATTTACCAATTAACAAACTCCTCTGTTGCTGTAAATCTCTGCCTTCGGACGATTATATCTTAGTCAAAATGCTTGTCGGAGTAAACCCCTGTTTATTACATTCACCGTAGTCACTTTAAATAACAAATGTAGAATAGGATGTGACACATTTGCTACTAGGTTCTTCCTACGGGGTCTGTCTCATTGCTTTGACTATAACTATAATATGAACTTCGTATGTGTCAAATTTATGTCAGGCATTTGTCACAATTAGATTATTTTCAAGATATCTTCAACCATGGCCTGCATTTCACTGGTTTTACATACTTTAGTATGTAGAACCGGTGCTGTACGTATTTCTTCAACTGCCTCTGGTATCTCTTGCTTAGAAACTTTTTTAAGCGCTTGGGCCTGTTGATAATCATCTTCAGGAATCTCATCTAATTTGAGAGCAGCTAAAACACTATTGGCAAATTTATAAGGACTTGCTGTAGATACAATTACTGTCTTGGTAGTATCACCAGTCTTAACAGTATATTCATGATAGACACTGGCTGCTACTGCTGTGTGGGTATCCATAACATAATCGTTCTCTTGATATACCCGCCAAATTGCCTCTTTCGTCTTTTCTTCTGAAGCCCAGCCCCCGATAAAGCCATCTAATTTGTCTTTCATACTCTCTGATATTTCATAGACACCTTTACTGGATAGCGCACTCATTAATTGTACTGTTTTCTCAGAATCATTCTCAGCAATATGATATATTAAGCGTTCCAGGTTGCTGGATACTAAGATATCCATAGAGGGAGATTCAGTCAAGATGAAGTCTCTGTTCCTATCATAACATCCGGTTTCAAAGAAATCATAAAGTACTTTATTATCATTAGAAGCACAGATCAATTTATGAATAGGCACTCCCATGCATTTCGCATAATATGCTGCAAGTATGTTTCCAAAATTCCCTGTTGGTACTACAAAATTAATCTTCTCACCGTTTTTGATCTGCTTCCTTCTATATAAAGAGACATAAGAATGAACATAATAAACAATCTGAGGAACTAGACGGCCAATATTAATTGAATTTGCTGAGGAGAATAAGTATCCTGCATTCTTTAGGGCTTTGGCCAACTCTGTATTATTAAACATGCTTTTTACACCCGTCTGGGCATCATCAAAATTACCATCTATTCCGATGACATTTGTATTGTCACCTTTCTGTGTAACCATCTGTTTCTCTTGAACTTTGCTTACACCGTCCTTTGGGTAGAATACGATAATTTTTGTGCCCTTAACATCAGCAAAGCCTTCTAAAGCTGCTTTCCCTGTGTCTCCTGAGGTTGCGGTTAAAATCACTATCTCCTCTTGCACATTGTTTTTCTTTGCAGCTTTAGTCAAAAGATGAGGCAAAATAGATAATGCCATATCCTTAAAAGCAATGGTTGCTCCATGAAATAACTCTAAATAAAAGGTCTGCCCTACTTGCTTAATAGGTGCAATCTCAGGTGTATCAAATTTGTCATCATATGCCTTATTAATGCAATCTATAAGCTCCTCATCTGTATAGTCTGTAAGAAAAAGCTTTAACACCTCTAAAGCAAGACCACGATAATCCATGTTCCCTAACTCTTCAAAAGATTTTGTAAGAACAGGTATGGTTTCCGGTACAAATAAACCTCCATCGGAGGATAAACCTTGCAGTACAGCTTGGGAAGCTGTCACTTTGTTATTCGAGTCTCTTGTGCTCTTGTACATTAGGTTCATAAATTCAATCCCCTTTTCTAATATTCCACTTTGTCCCATTTTATGTCGAAGCAATCTTTAGCCTCCAATATGTGTATAATTACCATCCAAAGTATTTAATTTCCACATTGGGCAAGTTTCATGTATTATAACATGCCTAAAGTTCGGATACAATAACTTCTATTTAATTTTGTAAAATTCATGACCACCATGTCTAAAGAGCCATTTCAGATTATTATCAAACCATTTTGCACTCTCAGATTTGCTTTTTTTTCTAGCCATAAAAAATAGTGCACCCTTGGAATAATCTTCTCCATCCAAGGCTTTCTCTACTGCTTTTTTTGACTCTTTGGATATTTTTACGGACCAATATCTTTTGCTGGATACAGGTGAGAATTGGTAATCACCATCGCTTTCTTGAAAGATTACTTCCTCTATGCTGTCTGGAAATGCCTTATTATTTACTCTGTTCAAAACAACATTTGCAACTAAAATTTTACCTACTAAGTCTTCTCCTGATGCTTCTGCTTCAACAATACGCTCTAGCATCTTTATTTCTTCTTGTGTAATATTGCTGTTTGTGGACTTTACTTTTTTACTTACATTTGCTTTCTCGTTAACTGTTTTACTAACAGCCTCATTTGTTATCACCGTATCATCCAAATTGATCATCAAATCATCAAATACCTCATGGTTCATAGCACTTCCCAGAAACCAGATACTATCACCACTGGTTGAGGTATCATTATTTACTTTCATATCAGTCAGTCCGTATGGGTTAACTAAATTCCTGTCAACTTCCAAAGTGCCATATTGGGACCCATTGGTACTAAAGGATTTTATCTCTTGTGATTTTTGTGTTTCTTCTTCAGTCTCTAAGCTTATCCCCGCTGCCGCAGAATTGATGTTATAAATTGCATCAGACCCTAAGGCCAGCATAAGGGCGGCTATAATATATGCCGCAAAAACCATTACAAAACCATATTGGTTTTCATGTAGCTTTCTCTTTTGAAGAAACGAATATATGATAGACATACTCTTTCCTCTTTTCTTTCAGTTCTTATTGTTTACCAATTTATGGTACTTTTAAAACAACTATCATGCATTATAGGTAACAGATTTTTTTGTGTCAATAAGTTTTTATCAATTTCGTAATATACCACCATACTCTTTTTCCTAAAATTCCTATGTAAAGTGAATTATACTATAAAAAAGCTGATAATCTGATAATATGCCTGTAAATTTTGCACAGGATTATTTTAACAAGTTATTAAATATATATTAAATATTTTACGCTATCAATTATAAAATTATGCATATTCTACAGCTTTAGTCCAGATTTCCCGCCATTTAGAGCACTATTCTACTAGAATGGTGCTTAACATTTTGCTAATATCTGCCTCAAATTATCCTGCATATGATTGTCTTCCTACCCTATATCTGATATATTAAACAAAAGACAAAAGGATATTATCAGCAATAATATAGCATGAGGAGGCAAAGGATTATGTTACCTGGCGTATATTCTGCAGTAAAGGAATCTGGTAAGAAATATTTCAGAGCATCTGTTACTTACAACGGGAAACACATTAGTCTGGGAAGTTATGATAAGGAAAGTGATGCGCACCAGGCATATCTTCTGTCCCGGGAGGTTCTTTCTGATCAGCCTGCCTGGTCAATAGAGAACTATCCAAATTCTTGTATCTTATCCTTCCATAAATGGGTCGTATTAATTAATTTTCGAGACAATAAGCTTTACATTAAAAATCCCATTTATATAAAGAAAAAATACTTCCTTTATTATATTGATCAGGAAACTTGTCTGAAATTTGATGCAGATGATCTCTTTTATTATGCTCATCATAAGATTTTACAAAGAGGAGGCCACCTTTTTGTATCGGATTACGGTATGCAGGTTAACATTCTATCTCGGTATGGTATTAAAAATTATGCCGTACCAGGCAAGGATTACATCTTTGTAAATGGTGATGATAAGGATTTCAGTTATCAAAACATTGAAGTAATTAACAAATTCTATGGAGTTAGTAAAAAGAACAAAAAAGGACATATAATATATATAGCGAAAATTCATATTAATGGAGATTACATAATTGGACGATATTCCACCGAAATTGAAGCTGCCATTGCTTATAACAAAGCCGTATTAATCTTAAAAAGTAATGGTCTTGATAGAAATTATCAGCAGAATTTTATTGAAGGTATTGATGAAATAACTTATGCATCCATATATCAGAAGATAAGAATCTCAAAGAAATTTATTGCTTATGCAGAAAATATTAATAAAAAACCCTTAGTAAAAAGTAATACTATCATGCTATTTGTTAACAATCTTTTAAATTTTTAAAAAAGACTACCTTTATTTCAAATATGTGATATAATATATCTATATTTTTTCTTCTTCCATTTTCATAGTTCACAAATTAAAGCCATTGATTATTCCTGCAAGGGTTGTCGATACATTCGGAATGTATTTGCTTGCAAGGGGAATATCAATGGCTTAATTTGTAGCTATGGGTTCATTACTTAGTTCTACAGTAAAGATTGTACTTTCAGAATCACTCTTTGCATAGATTATTCCACCATGAATCTCTACTATACTTTGGGCTATGGCCAAGCCCAATCCACTCCCTCCCGTTTCTCTGGACCTTGAGGATTCCACCCTATAAAAACGTGTAAATATTCTATCTAAATCCTCTGGAGATATTACTACACCATAATTTTTGATAGTAATAGTAATGCCTTTTTCTTTTTTGTATAAATTAATCTTTATATTCTTACCATCCTTACCGTATTTAATGGCATTACTGATTAAATTAGCAAAGGCCCTTGCCAAAAGATTACCATCTGCTTTAATAATTGCCGAGGTATTGTCTGATATAAATTCATAATCCAGATGATACTCTGCAAAACTTGGATAAAACTCATCCGCAAGTTGATTTACTAACTTAACCATATCTACCTCAGTGTATTGAGCTTTTACTTCACCGAAATTAAAATTGGTATAGGTAAATAAATCTTCAATGAGATTTTCCAGCCTCTTGGATTTATTATAGGCTATGCTAATATATTTTCTTTGTGTTTCCTGATCAAGCTCCTTAGAAGACACAAGATCAAGATAGCCAATAATCGAAGTAAGGGGAGTACGCAAATCATGAGCAACACTGGTAATAAGCTCGTTCTTAGCATATTCCATCCGCCTTTCATTCTCCATAATTTCTTTGATATTATCGGCCATCTGGTTTAACTTATCTGCGAGAAAAGCGAATTCATCCTCATTCTTTATGGCTATTTTGTTATCTAGGTTCCCATGAGAAATCTGATTAATTCCTTCAGAAATCTCTCTTATATAGTTAATAAATTTCTTCGTTAACAATAGGAAGAAGATTATAAATATTATTATCCCCCCAACAATTGTTATGATGTAGATCATAAAGGTCGGCAAACCAGTTATCTGTCGTAGATTCCTTCTACTGAAGATATATAAACCAACCTTAATTACAGTAATTGTTAGTAGGGTATAAAACAAACTTAATAAACTATATAGTACAATTTCAAAGCGGAAACTTTTGAATACATTATTCTTCAATTTTATATCCCACTCCCCACACAGTTTTAATGATTTGAGAATTCCGGGAATCCATTTCAATCTTTTCCCTTATGCGACGTATATGAACCATGACCGTATTATTTGCTTCAAACATTTTTTCATTCCATACTCTCTCAAAAATTTCATCTGTAGAAAATACTCTGCCCACATTACTGGCCAAGAGATAAAGTATATCAAATTCTATGGGTGTAAGCTTTACATCTTTGCCATATGCATTCACTTTATGATTTTCCTTATTAATAGTCAGATGATCTAGAACTATTTCTTTATCCTGTTTTTCTTCAAGAATATTTGCATTAAATTTTGTATATCTTCTGAGCTGGGACTTGACCCTGGCGGTTAATTCCAATGGGTTAAAAGGTTTTATAACATAATCATCCGCTCCTGTTCCAAGACCAATAATTTTATCTAAATCTGTTGATTTTGCACTGAGCATAATAATTGGTACTGTGCTAGTCTCCCTTATTTTTTTACACATAGTCAAACCATCCATCCCCGGCATCATGATATCTAAAATCACCAGCTTGATATCTGCTGTCTCAAGAATTAGCAGACCCTCTCTGGCACTATTTGCCTTTCGAACATGATATCCCTCACTGACCAAATGAATTTCAACCAAATCAGCAATTTCTTTATCATCATCTACAACCAGAATCTGATCTTCTTCCATATATACCTTTCCTCCTTACCCATAGCAATTACTTAGAAATTATTCCTTATCTTCCCAGACTGATAAATCTAACGTCGGCCGTTTTCTTACATTTATCTGTACTCTCACATTTAAATGGTTATACTGATCCCCTTCCTTTTATCTCATTCCAAAACCTTCATAAAAACAACTAACCCTATCATATCATAATAATTCCCATAAATCCTTAAATTTTTCTTAATCCTAATGTAACATCTAATATTATCCTTAATAGGTCGATATTAGACTACGACAAAACCATGCAGGAAAGAATATTGAAGAGTATATGGGTTAGAGCTTTATGGTACTTTCCTGTACTTGTATCTGAAAGGTTCCATATGACACTTAAGCTTCAAAAAATGTGCAAAACCCACAAATTGGATTTGTCTGAGCAATGGAATGTACTTTATTCCATTGTGAGTTGTCCAATTTGCGGGTTGATTTAAACATTTTATGAAGCTTATTAGTGGAATATGGATTCTTTCTCTAACAAGTACAGGAAAGTACCTGAAAGCTCTAACCTTCAACACCTTCAACCTCTCCTGCCTATATCAATCCATTTCCACTAAATTTCATTTACTTTTATGGCCCATCATGTTAAAATGCTAGATGTGAGTAGCACAGATGATCGCGCCTAGGTAATAGGTGAGGAAAGTCCGGGCTTCATAGGGCAGAGTGCCGGATAACGTCCGGTGGAGGTGACTCCAAGGCTAGTGCAACAGAAATAAACCGCCTAATACTTGTATTAGGTAAGGATGGAAAGGTGGCTTAAGAGACCACCGCCTTGTTGGTAACAACAGGGGCAGATGTAAACCCCACTCGAAGCAAGACCGAACATAAAGCTATACGGCTGCCCGTCGTGCTTTAGGGTTGGTCGCGTAGTATCTGCGTAAGCGGATACTTGAGCCACATGGTAACATGTGGTCAAGATAGATGATCATTTAATACAGAACCCGGCTTATAGTACTACTCATACAATTGAATAAAGAGTTTAAATATGGGGTTGTTACAAAACTCATTATCCTAGATAATAAGTTTTGTAACAACCCCTTTTCTAATGATCATAAACCTTGATTTAAGGAAAATAGGAACGAGATAAATCCCATTAATTATAATTTAAGCATGAAAACAACTACCACCAATAAATTCCTTTAAGATAGAATTTTGAGGTACTATTTCACTAGGTGTTCCAATAAAATAATCAAAGAATTTTAATAATCTTTTTGCTTCTACGTATTCAGCACAATTTCTGTCTATACCAAATAGAACTGGTTCCGCATAAAGTTTTAATACGGCAAGTTCATATATGAGTGCAGAATTAAACATAACATCTGCATCCTCCTGGAAGGGAAATATATTCTCATCTTCTCCTCTACGTACTGAAGGCCACATAGCAATTGTCTGCTGTGCTGAGGTTCCTCTTGTTCGAGCATCACGAACCATTCTTCGTATCAAACGACCATCTGTGGTGGGTATTCTATTATGCTCATCGATGTTAAGCTGGGTAAGAGCACTGATATAAATCTTAAATTTACTTTCTCTTGGTAAGGAATATGACAAAGCATCATTCAAGCCATGAATTCCCTCAATTACTAGAATATCATCAGGACCTAATTTTATAAAGTTACCCTTATATTCTCTCTTTCCTGATCGGAAATTATAATTAGGAATATCTACTGCTTTACCATTAAGAAGATCTGTCATATCTTTATTAAACTGTTCTACATCTATAGCTTCAAGACATTCAAAGTTATAATTACCAAATTCATCCTTGGGCGTCTTCTCACGATCCACAAAATAATTGTCTACGGCTATAGGGTAAGGCTGGAATCCATGAGCCTTCAATTGAATACTTAACCGATGAGAAAATGTTGTCTTACCTGAAGAAGAAGGCCCTGCAATCATTATGAACTTACTTGTACCTGTCTTTTTAATGGCATCAGCCATATCACTAATTTTCTTTTCCTGAAGTGCCTCTTGAACTAATATCAGTTCATTAATTTTTCCCTTAGCAATTATATCATTTAAAGCACCCACATTAGGTATTTCAAGCATCTTGGCCCATTGATTGGATTCTTTTAAGGTTTCAAAAAGTTTTATCTGGGGAGTGAAGGTTTCTACTTCTGTAGGTTTTTTCTTCTTAGGAAGAATTAATAGAAATCCAGTGTCGTAGACCATTAAATCAAAATATTTTACTATTCCTGAGCTGGGAGGCATATACCCATAGTAATAATCCTCAAAACCATCCAGGCTATAAATATTTGCCTTGGAGACTCGACGATAACGGAATAGTCTTTCTTTATCATACATTCTATAATGACGGAAGAGCTCAATGGCATCGTCTGTACCAATACTTCTCTTCGTAAATGGTATATCTTTTCCCACGATATCCTGCATTCTTTTCTTTACCGCTGCAATTTTCTCTGCTGTTAAAGGTATCTTTCCTTCGTAATCACAAAACAAACCATTTCCAACAGTATATTCCACTGAGACCTTATTCACATTCTCTGCACCAAATTCAGCATAAAATGCTTTCAACATAACTAAGATGATACCTCTCACGTAAGTTTTCATCCCTGCATCTTCTGCTGTTGTGACAAATCGGATACTACAATTATCTGTAACCCTTTTAAATAATTCTCTTAATTTATTATTTACATAGGCTAAAATAATCTGTTCCTTATAATCTTTCTGAAAATCCCTACTGATATCTAACAATGTTGCATTGCTGGGATATTCATATTCTTGATCATTAACTTTTACCTTTACCATATCACCCATAATAATTACCATACCCTTTCATAACCTGCAAATTTGGGGCTGCAGGTATAATATTTGCATGTGTACCGTAACAATTCCTGCTTTCGTTTATCTCATCCTATTTCATAATAGTCTAGCGCACCCTTGATTAATTCCCTTCTATCTTGAATTTCCTTCTGTCTTTGAATGGAATTATCAGTATTACCAGCAGCAATAGAAGCCATAATTGCTGTACAAATCTCGAAATCCCATAATAGAAACTCCTGTAATATCTGGTTCTTCTCTTCTAATAATAACCTCCCATAATGAAAATGTTCCCTGGTTGTCAGTTCAAACCTTCTTATATCCTCTACAGCCTCATAGGGTACCGCTTTTATTAAAGTATAATATTTACCATCTTCATATATCATATTCTCATTAATTATATAAAAGTTATGTTCTGATAGAAATTGTCGAACCTTATATATTTCCGATTGGGGTTGCAATATTAGCTCCTTGACTGATTTCATAACCTCAAGGTCCTGGGATAAGATAAAAACCGTAAGTGCGCCTCCCATGCCGGCTATTATAATCGTATCTACTTCCTCAGAGAATAGCTTCTCTAATCCATTGGATTTTCTTGTCTCTATTATGTCTTCGCATCTATATTTGAGTATGTTTTCCCTTGCTCTATCTATAGGCCCCTGGTTAATATCCATTGCTATGATACTCGGTGATATCTTGTTCTTTGCCAAATAGATAGAGGTATAGGCATGGTCACAGCCAACATCAGCAACACGGTTACCCTGGGTTACCAAATCAGCTGCGCCCTGTAATCGTTTCGAAAGCTGCATCTCATTCTCCAAACTTATATTTTCATTATTTTACCATAATTAATAACCTTATTACAATACAAGTACACCAAAAAATATACTATAATTATATAATTCTCCAATACCATGCACTAAATTCTATTTATCGTCTTCATTTTAGGACGCATTTTCCTAGAACATGAAATAATAAAAGAACAGCGCAAGATAAAAAATGCGTTGCCCTTTTATTATAATCTATAACGATTACTATATATAATTATTCACAGCAATAAAATCTTTTCATTTTATTCCAAGTAATCCTTTAGCTTACGGCTTCGGCTTGGATGACGTAATTTACGCAGAGCCTTTGCTTCGATTTGGCGGATACGTTCTCTGGTAACATTAAATTCTTTACCTACCTCTTCCAAAGTACGAGCACGTCCATCATCAAGTCCAAAACGCAGACGAAGTACCTTCTGCTCCCTCTCTGTTAAAGTTCCAAGTACATCAACCAGTTGTTCTTTCAACAAGGTAAAGGCCGCTGCTTCTGCAGGAACCGGCACATTATCATCCTGAATAAAATCTCCGAGATGGCTATCTTCTTCCTCACCAATGGGAGTTTCTAGGGACACCGGCTCTTGAGAAATTTTTTGAATTTCTCTAACTCTCTCTACAGGCAAATTCATCACTTCTGATATTTCCTCAGGAGAAGGTTCTCTTCCTAATTCTTGTAAAAGCTGACGCTGTACTCTTGTCAATTTATTGATGGTTTCAACCATATGAACAGGAATACGTATAGTTCTCGCCTGGTCTGCAATTGCTCTCGTGATAGCTTGTCTTATCCACCAGGTTGCATAGGTACTGAACTTGTATCCTTTTCGATAATCAAACTTCTCCACAGCTTTAATCAAACCAAGATTTCCTTCCTGGATCAAATCTAAAAATAACATACCTCGGCCAACATAACGTTTGGCTATACTAACTACCAGTCGAAGATTGGCTTCTGCAAGACGTTTTTTGGCATAATCATCGCCCTCCTCCATCCTTCTTGCCAGCTCAATCTCCTCGTCTGCACTCAAGAGTTGAACTTTACCTATCTCCTTTAAATACATACGAACGGGATCTTCAATATTAATACCCTCAGGAACAGTCAAATCTATGGTTTCTATCTCTTCTTCTTCTTCATCGAGTATGATATCCTCTTCTTCTTCCTCTTCCTCTGATATTCTAAGAACATCAACATTATGCTTATCGAGATAATCATAGATTTTCTCAATACGCTGAGCATCCAATTCCATATCAGCAAAGAAATCATTTACTTCCTGAAACTCAAGAACATTTTTTTTCTTCTCAGCAAAGGCCAGCAATTCCTTCAGTCTCTCCGTAAATTTAATTATATTTTCGTCCATAGATAATCCTTCCTTCTTAAACTCTTTTTATATTTTAACCATCATTTAATGAAATATGCAATTTCTGTTAACAGTGTATATTCCTTGCCATAGATTATGTTGTAAATGGCAAGCTTCGTCTTTTTAATTCTTTCTTTTGTGTAATAATTTTCATTAATAATTCCGTATCATTGACTTCAATAGCTTTCTGACTCTGTCTGTCTAAGCTATTCTCTTTTAACTTTATTATAGTATCATTAAGAGCCTTCTGCCGTCCAGCTTCATCAATCTCACCTCTGATTTCAGCAGAAAAAAGTCCTGCTGCTGTTGATTGATCTTCCTTATTCTCAAAGCAATTAATTATCTTGGCTGGATTAACACTCTTTTCCTTCTCATACTCTTCAAAAACCAAGGTAGCTACTTCATGATAAATACCATCATTAAAATCCTCCGGCCCTAACAATCCTTTTACTTTATCAAAGAGAGAATTATCCTCAATGAGCCAGGTAAGCATAAGCCTTTGGGATTTTGAAATGCCGTCCTCAGGAGCTTTTTTGCTTTTTCCTGTATCTAAAACTCCACTATTTCTTTGCTCATTTAGACCCACAACAAGTTGAGAGCCAAATCTATTAACCAATCTACGAAGCTGTTCCACGTCAATTAGATAGGTCTGGGCCACAGCATCAATGTAGACATTACGTTCCAGTTCATCATGAAAACCGACTAACTTTTTTGCGGTCTCCTGAAAGAATTTGGTCTTTTGCTCAGGATCAGATAGATTATATTCTGACTGTAAGATATCAATTTCAAAGAAGAAGCTATTTTTGGCTTCAGTTATTCTTGTCTGAAATTCCTCTGCTCCAAGTGCTTTGATAAAGTCATCCGGGTCCTTATAAGGCTTCATATTGATGACTTTAACCGTTAATCCTGCTTCTTTAAGAATTGGAATTGCGCGAAGGGCGGCTTGAATTCCGGCCCCATCACTATCAAAGGTAAGAAACACTTCACTGGTATATCTTTTTATTAAATTTGCGTGAAAATATGAAAAAGCTGTACCAAGGGCAGCTATGGCATTGTTAAAACCAGCTTGATGAAGCGCAATTACATCTATATATCCCTCACATATAATTATCTGAGGCTTTCTTGATGTTTTTGCATAATTAAGGCCATATAAATTCCTGCTTTTTTCAAAGACTTTTGTCTCTGGTGTATTTAAGTACTTTGGCACCTCAGGACCTGTATTACCCATAACACGTCCACCAAAACCGATTACTCTGTGATTTGTATCCATAATCGGAAACATAACTCTGTCCCTAAATTTATCTCGCCCTCCCATTCTCTCATCAATAGCCACTAATCCTGACTGAGATAGAAGTTCATCCCCATATCCTTGTTTTTTTAAATATCGATACAAATCATCCCTGTTTCTGTTGGAATATCCTAGACCAAAATGTTTTATCGTCTCATCCGACAGACCTCGGTTGACAAGATATTGATAAGCTGCTTGTCCTTCCTTTGTCTGAAATTGATAATAAAAATACTTCGCAGACTGCTTGTTAATTTCTAATAGTCTACTTTTTATATCCGCCTGCCTCTTAGCCTCCTGGGAATATTCCTGTTCCGGAAGCTGTATTCCTGCTTGTTCTGCCAAGAACTTTAAGGCTTCAACAAAGGAATAATTCTCATATTCCATAATGAAGGTTATAACATTCCCCCCCACACCACATCCAAAGCAATGATACATCTGCTTAGATGCACTAACAGAAAAGGAGGGTGTTTTCTCATTATGGAATGGGCATAATCCCATATGATTGCTACCAGTTTTACGTAATCTTATGTAGGAGCCAATAACACTCACAATATCATTTTTGCTTCTAACGTCTTCTACTAACTCGGCCGGATATAACATCGTGCATTCCTCCCACTTTTAGTTATTCCTTATCGTTGATTGCCTTAATAAACACTCCATGCTGATGGTATGATTAATTCCTTAAATTTGGCAACCGCATAACGGTCCGTCATACCAGCAATATAATCACAAATAACCAGGTAGGAGGGTTCCTTCATCTGCTCCATTCGTTGTAGGTATTCCATAGGTAGTAACTCAGGATGTAGCTTGTAATGACGAAATAAATGTTCCAGCAACCTCTCTGCCTGTTCCTCCTGGCTTTTTGCTTTTTTATTTGTATAAACACTTTCAAACATGTAAGCACGTAAATGACCCATGGCCTCTGCCATATTAGGTGACATAATAATATCTGGTTTGTTCTCACTATTCGATACAATATCATGAATTAAATTATTCAGGCGCTCCCCAAGACTATGGCCAAGAACATCTGTAAATTCTCTGGGTATCTCCTCTTCTCGAATAATTTTTCCTCGTATAGCATCATCTATATCATGATTAATATAAGCAATCTTATCACAAAGCCTAACTATCTTTCCTTCTAAAGTGGAGGGCATTCCAGCAGTCTGGTGATTTCTAATACCATCCCTTACTTCCTTAGATAAATTAAGACCCTTTCCATGATGCTCTAGAATCTCTACAATGCGAATACTTTGCATATGGTGTTCAAAACCATTGGGACTAATACGATCTAGTGCCCTCTCACCTGCATGTCCAAAGGGAGTATGCCCCAGATCATGGCCTAAAGCAATAGCTTCTGTCAACTCCTCATTGAGAAGTAAGGCCTTGGCTATAGTTCTTGCTATTTGAGCCACCTCAAGGGTGTGAGTCAGTCTTGTTCTATAGTGATCTCCCTCGGGAGCCAGAAAGACCTGGGTTTTGTGCTTTAATCTTCTAAATGCCTTGCAATGTAAGATCTTATCCCTATCTCTTTGATAAATAGGGCGAATATCACAAGGCTCCTCAAACACATCCCTGCCCAGAGACTGGTCAGAAAATGATGCATAGGGGCTTAATATTTGATGTTCTCTTTGCTCTAGCTTCTGCCTGATATTCAAATTATTCTCCATCCTTACCTCCATGATACCGCCTAAGGGCATCTTACAAAAGGTACTCCATATGTTAGGGAAGTCAGATAAAATCTCATGAGCCATTTACATTATTAATAAGACGAATTAACACCTATACTACAAATATTCTACAAAGACTTCCCCTTTCCTCTTTTTATTTAAAATTTTATAGGATTTTTATTTTTGTCATTATAAATTCTTTCAAGATTACCTTAGAATGGTATTATTATAGGAAAAGGCTTCCTATCTGATATACCAATGTTGCCACCAGCATTGCAATTAACAGCTGGAATAGTATTGTGAATAAAGTCCATTTTATGGAACGCATTTCCCGTTGTATTACACCAATGGTTGCGGCACAGGGAATATAGAGAAGACAAAATACCATTAAAGAATAGGCATTTAATGCCCCAAAACCATACTGCCCCAGCATTTCTACTAAACTTGCCATTCCCTGGGTCGATGTTATATTTCCTATCTGAAATAAAACACTAAAACTGGATACTACCACTTCTTTTGCTGCGATTCCTGAAATAAGGGCAACTACCACCTGCCACATACCCAGACCAGCTGGAGCTAGTATGGGGGAAATCACCTTACCTATGATTGCTCCAAAGCTTGTAGACATATCCTCTACCATTCCCCCTGGTCCAAAGTTAAGGATGAACCATATGGCAACAGAAGCCACAAATATAGTAGTGCCTGCTTTTGTAAGATACTCCTTTACCTTTTCCCATACATAGATTAAAATATTTCGCTGATTCGGTGTTTTATATTCTGGAAGCTCAATTAATAATGCATTGCTGGCACTCCCATCCGATTTATCTTTCATAAGAAAGGCTACTGTGATTGCTACAATAATTCCAATTAAATACATGGAGTAGGCTACAAGCATTGCCCTATGGCCAAAGAACATCTGAGAAAAGAGAAGGTAAATCGGTAGTCTTGCACTGCAAGACATAAAGGGTGTGATTAATATGGTTTTTCTCCTATCCCTCATATTTTCCAAAGATCTTGATGCCATAATTGCCGGGACAGTACACCCAAATCCAAGGAGCATTGGTATGAAGGCTCTTCCAGATAAACCCAGCTTACCCATGATACCATCCATTACATATGCGACTCTTGACATATATCCGCTATCCTCCAGATATGCCAGGGCCAAAAACAAAATAAAGATATTAGGCAAAAAGGTTAAAATACCTCCAACTCCTGCAATAATACCATCAACTACTAAGGAAATAACGAATTCTCCTGCTTGCAGATGAGTTAATAAGCTATAAACTCCCTGAGAGAAGGCTTCCAAAATTATTTCAAATCCTCCCTTGATAAAATCTCCTATCTGAAAGGTTAGAAAAAATACTATAGCCATAATCAAAAGAAAAATTGGTAGTCCAAGATACTGATGGGTAAGTAATCTGTCAATTTTATCTGTCGCTGCCGCTTTGATATTTTTATTTACCACTACTTCTGCTATGAGTTTCTCTATAAAATCATACTTTTGGTTAATGATCTCTCCTTCATAGCTTTGCTTCCTAATATTCATTAAATCCAGGGTAAATCTCTTTTCTATTCCTTGGTCCATCTCCAGTAATTTAATAGAATGCCATCTGACATGCTTAAGATCAGGATATTCATGAGAAATCAACTCACTTACTGCAGCTATCTTATGTTCAATCTCCTCATTGTACCGGAAGGGATACTCCTTTATCTCTTCCGCTTTGTTACTTTGGCTACTATAGTTTTTATGTATAGACTTCTCTTTTTTGTTTCTCTCCGATTCTATATTGCCCTCAACAGCTACGGCTTTCATTAGAAGATCTAATCCAGTTCTTCTTCTGGCTGTTACAGGAACTACGGGGATGCCTAAGGTTTTTTGAAGCTGATTAAGATCGATTTTCATTCCTCTCTCTTCAACGATATCCATCATATTGAGGGCCATTACTACCGGCTTGCCAAGCTCAATTAACTGCAAAGTAAGATATAGGTTTCTCTCAAGACTTGAGGCATCCACTATATTGATAATAACATCAACGTTGGAGTCTAGTATATATTCCCTTGTCAGCCTCTCTTCCATGGTATAGGAGGTCAGACTGTATATCCCCGGTAAATCCACCAGCTTAAAGCTATAGTTTTGATCCCTATAGAATCCCTCTTTCTTCTCAACAGTCACTCCTGGCCAGTTGGCAACCTTTAAATTAGCACCCGTATAGGCATTAAATAAAGTAGTTTTACCACAGTTTGGATTACCTACAAAGCCAACTTGAATTTCCTCTTTCATATACTACCTCCATAAGGCCGATGTCGGCACTTAACTATATTTAAAGAAGTTTAAAATGTGCACTCTTTCGTACTAATTGCTTCTACTATCCTATTACCCAGTGCCAACCTGCTGCCTCTAACCATTAATATAACAGAACCGCTTTTGCTGCGGTTTAATACCTTTATATTAGTCCCCTTTGTCAAACCCAAGGCTTCCAGTCTTCTCATCACAGCCTGATCAAGATTAAGGGTATCAATAATATATGAATTACCTAATTTCGCATTATTCAATGTCATAGGATCAACCTCTCAACTTATATCGTTACATATATATCCATTATTTATCTAATTGATAATAATTATCAAATACGGCATTAATTATAGCATGTTCAACTCATTTGTCAATCATAGATATCCTATCTCTTACTACCCTTATACAAACAAAGAGCCAAAGGATATCTGACCTGCAGTTCTCCTTTGGCTCCTCATTAAGTTCTTTGGTTATTCGATCCTTATTCCCTTATGGTCTTCTTTCTCTTTTATCTCTTCCCGTGCTATTTTTGAATAAATGCATCCACAATAATCCTGCCTGTACAGATTATATTCCCTAGAAAGTTCTATAGAACGTTTATACCCGTTATTTTTCTTAAAATCAGAAGGAAGATGGGAAACACCATATTCATTTCCTATTTTCTCTCCAATTTCATTTAATTTCTGAGCATTTTTGTAGGGGCTGATGGAAAGAGTCGTAGTATAATAATCAAAGCCATGCTCTATGGCCACTTTTGCGGCTTCTCTAAGACGTAGCTCATAACAGGCAAAACAACGATTGCCACCTTCCACTTCCTTCTCCAGGCCTTTTACTATATGATAAAACTCCTCAGGTTGATATTTACCTTCCATAAATTCTACTTTTGATTTCAGTGGCATCTCTTTTATTAAGGTCTGCTGTTCCTCTACTCGCTTACTATATTCCTCAGCCGGATAAATATTAGGATTATAATAGAATATAGTAATTTCAAAATAATTAGATAAATACTCTAAAACATAGCTGCTGCAAGGTGCGCAGCAGCTATGAAGTAATAATTTTGGACGAATATTATTTTTATTCTGAAGTTCGAGCAAATTATCTAATTCTCTTTGATAATTCATGATTCACTCCCGATTAACTCTAATTTTCTTAATTCATTCTCAAATTTATCTCTGTCAATAGGTTTACCTGCATAAGCAGTACATCCCAACTCAAATGCCTTGGTCACATTCTTGCCTTCACTTAAGGCAGTGGTCATTATAATTTTTGCTGATCTTTCCTCTGGAATATTATAATCTTTTTCTATCTCTCTAATTTGTTTCAAAGCCTTAAAACCATCAACAACCGGCATCATAATATCCATACAAATCAGATCATAACCTTCATTTATATCCAATGCCATCTTAAATGCTTCGATTGCCTCATTACCATCTACAGTAACATCACATTCTCCGTATTTAGATAAGAATCTCATCATGAATTTTCTACTAGCAAAGTCATCTTCTGCGATTAATATCCTCATTATAAACTTCCTCCCTGTAGTGTATAGGAATAATAATAGATTAAAAAATGTATATTAGATAGAGGGTATTTTGTATTATTTTTGCATATTTTAATAATTATTTTGTAATTTTTTCCTTAATAACTCAACCAGTCTATGCATTTCGTCTTCTGTGCCTATGGATATGCGTAAGTAATTGTTAATTCTAGGTAAGTTAAAGTATCTTATGAATATTTTATTACTCCTTAAGTATTCAAATATTTCTTTTGCAGAGATTTTTTCATGAGTCGCAAAAATGAAGTTTGTTCCTGATTTAGGAAAAGAAAAACCAAGGGACCTTAATTCTTTCTCTGTATTCTCTCTAACATCCACTACCTTTTTTAGGCATTCTCTAAAATAATCAACATCCTTTACCGCTTCAGCTCCTGCAATAATGGCTGTGAGATTTAAAGTATAGGAATTAAAGGAATATTTCACATCATTAAGCGCTTTGATTAATTCTGCATTACCCATAGCATAACCTATTCTCATGCCAGCCATGGATCTGGATTTTGAAAAGGTCTGAACCACAAGTAAATTATCATATTTCCCTATCAACTCTATCGCTGATTTTCCAGCAAAGTCTACATAAGCCTCATCAATAATCACAATCACATCTTGATTATTCTTAATAATATCTTCTATGACAGAGACTTCCTCATATATAGATGTAGGTGCATTAGGGTTAGCTAAAATTACACCACCATTTTCCTTATAATAGTCCTCTCTTATAATACGGAAGTTCTCATCAAGAGGCTGAGTCTGATAGGGTATTCCAAAGAGGTTACACCATACAGGATAGAAGGAATATGTTATATCAGGAAATAGAATAGGTTTGTGAGAATTATAAAAAGTCATAAAAGCCATAGCAAGTACATCATCCGAACCAACGCCAACAAACACCTGATTCTTATCCAAATGATAGAAGTCAGCCAATTCCTCCACCAACAGTTTTATCGTTGGATCTGGATACCTCTTTAATAGATCTGTATCCATTTCTTTTAATATCTTTGCAACACCAGGTGCTGGTGGATATGGATTTTCATTGGTATTTATTTTAATCATTCCCTCTATATTAGGTTGTTCACCAGGAACATAGGGTAGGACTCTTCGTATATTCTTCTCCCACAATTTCATAATAAGACCATGCCTTTCCGTAGCCTGCAAACTTTGGGCCGCAGGCATAATTTGCTATTGAAAAATCTGTGATTTTTTAATCTATTCTTCCTTCTGTAAAAGCTCCCCCATTTTGGGTGTTGGCACTCCTCAATTATGCTTTATATTCCTGGGCCAAAAGCTTGAATTTAGGAAGTGCTCTCTCTATCATAGCATAATCCACACAATACGCTATACGACAATATCCTGGACAGCCAAAGGAAGAACCAGGTACAATAAGGAGATTATGATTCTTTGCTTTATTAGCAAATGCTTTGTCATCCTCCTCTAAAGCTTTAATAAACAAATAGAAAGCACCCTGAGGCTTTACACATTCAAATCCATATTCAATGAGATTATTATATAGAAGCTCTCTGTTACGGTTATATACCTCCACATCGACCTTAACTTCAATACATTTTGCAACGGCTCTTTGAATCAGAGAAGGTGCATTCACATAACCGAGAATTCTGTTAGCCACATTTGCTCCTTGAATTATATCATCAAAATCATCTACTTCATTGGGAATCACCAGATATCCTATTCTCTCCCCTGGCAAGGAAAGGGACTTGCTAAAAGAATAGCCCACTATGGTATTATTGTAATACTTCGTCAGATAAGGAACCTTTACATTATCATAGGCTAGTTCACGATAAGGCTCGTCAGAGATAAGGTAAATTGAAGTGTTAAATTCCTTCTGTTTTCGATTTAGGATAGCTGCTAATTCTTTTATAGTTTCCTCTGAATACACTACACCTGTAGGATTATTGGGGGTATTCACAATAATAGCCTTTGTCTTAGCTGAGAGCTTTCCTTCAAGCTCCAGAAGGTTAGGTTGAAAATCTATGGTATTAGGTGAAACCACCACTAATTCTCCATCAAAATTACTGATATAATTTCTATATTCACCAAAGAAGGGTGCAAATACTACAACTTCATCACCAGGGTTAAGAAGTGTTTTTAATATAACATTTAATCCTCCTGCCGCTCCCACTGTCATAATCACATTATTATAATGAAAGTTGGTTTCAAACTCTTGATTAATTGAATTTGCTATCTTCTCACGTACATCCTCATATCCGGAATTATTCATATAGCCGTGTACTAAAGTCGGGCTTTCCTCGTTCAATATATCAATGAGTGCCTCTTTAATCTCAATCGGTGGTTCCACGCTGGGATTTCCCAAACTGAAATCAAATACATTCTCTGCTCCATGAATGCCAGCAAGACGCTTACCCTCTTCAAACATAGCTCTAATAACAGAACTATTCTTCACTAATCCAATCATTTTCTCCGAAATCATAATTTACCTCTTTTCTGACTAAATAACACGTTGAATTTTGCTGTAAAGTATATCACACAATTCTAGGCATATCAACATATTTGTACTTATATACAGCAAAGTTGTTGTACTTATATACAGCAAAGTTATTAGAATTATGTATATTTATACAGGCTTAGGATACTTTTTCGTAGATCTTCTATTATATAAATGCACTGAGGAATAAATGCGCCGAGCGTAGTGAGTGTGCATCCACCGGAGGCTGTCGTGCCTCATGCAGGCTTATATTAATAGTGGTGCTAAGCATGAGAATTAGACCCCTTAACGCAATAATACGAGAAAGCCGACCATAAAAACATATTATTTTATAGTCGGCCTTCCTTTATTTATTATAGCTAAATTACTGAATGATCATGAGTGTATTATTTTACTACAACCTTAATTTTCGTTGAGACATCTCCTACCTCAGCCACCACATAATCAGTACCAATGGAGGCTGCAACTGCCACTCCTGTTTTCTTATTGATGGTTATAATTGATCTCTTGGTGGTAGACCATTTGATATCCTTGCTATCATAACCATATGCCTTTGCAGTATAGGTATATTCTGTTCCTAAAGCCATTGTATCTACACTCTTTGTTATAACAACAGAAGGTTTCTTCACAGTAATTGTGGTAGTAACTACTTCTGTCTTTCCACTATATAAAGTAATCGTTGTTGTTATCTTAGCAGTACCTACTCCAATAGCCTTAACTATACCGTTCTTATCTACAGTAGCAACCTTAGTATTACTGCTCTTATAAGATACAGTCACTGCTCCAATGGCATCAGAGGACGTTTTAACATCCAAACTTTCTACCAATTCTAAGGTACTTGGAAGGTCAACTTTAATTGCAGTCGTTAAGTCCACAGTACCATTCACATATAGAGTCTTTTTGGATGGAGTAACACTTATTTGCTTTCTTAAAGAAGTAATGGCACTACTTGCTGCTTCTTTAGGAAGGACTACATACTGGGAACAATGAACAAGCTTAAGGGTGATATATCCATTCACATCCACTACATAGGTAGAGCTGTATGGCAGGGTTTCCAGTTTATCGGTTTTTGCATTGTAATAGTATACATATACCTTACTTCCGACTTTGATACCCTCTTTATCTCCTACATAAATCTTAACTTCTGCTTGTGACGGTAGTAAACCAGAATGGCTAAAATCTAATACAATTCCGCCCTCTACTGTAGCTTGTGTCACTAAATTATTATCTATTGCATTCACAGATAAAGATAAATTCACATCAGTAATATCTTTGTCAGAAGAATCAAGGTTTTTTCCTGCGAAGGTCCAACTATATCTCACCTTGTCCTTATCATCAACTACCTTGATTGATATATCGGCTTTCTTATCCTTTGCTGCTTGAATAAGTGCAGATTTAAGAACTATATCAGATATATCAATCTGTTCATTAGAAAGAATCTTATCTGAAATATGGATAGCTAAATTCACTTCTCTTATATCCTTCTTATCCAACAAGTCAAGGATAGAATTTGAATGAATAGATAACTTAAGCTCAAGCTTTTCACCATTCTCAGGCAGAAGTTTGAATACCTCCTCCTCTGATAAACGAATATCTCCATCCACACTGCCTGCTACCTTGTCTTCCGTTACACTCACACTTATATCTACGTCCTGACCATTGGCACCACCCTGTATAATTTCAGTTGTAGGTACTACCGGTGTGGGTGTTGGTATAGCTGGTGTGGGTGTTGGTGTAGTTGGCGTTGGTTTCGGATCCGTTGGATCAGTTGGATCGGTTGGGTCTGTTGGATCGGTCGGGTCTGTCGGGTCAGTCGGATCGGTTGGGTCTGTCGGATCGGTTGGATCCGTTGGATCGGTTGGATCGGTTGGATCCGTTGGATCGGTCGGGTCGGTTGGATCGGTTGGATCGGTTGGTGTTGTACTATCCCCGACCTTTACCGTGAATATTGTTATCAGCCCATTTTCTGTCATGGCTGTAACTGTAGCAGTTCCTTCACCAATTGCTGTAACTACTGCAGATACAAGTCCATTTTTATCCACACCCATTGCAATATTATCAACTGTAACAACAGATGCATTGGAGGATACAAAGGATACATAGGTATCTGTATCCACAGGAGTAAGTTTAACGGATACTTCAGAGCTCTTACCAATTTCACTAATATCTACTTTGGTCGCACTATTAGCCTCCATGGCAGTAGCTTCGTTGAGTCTATCCGGTACCGGCTGAACAAAAGCAACATTTTGTATGGTAAAGGTTACAGACATTGTGGTAGGTGTTGTAATATCTGTAAAGGTACACACACGATTTTTAGTATCAACAGTTACTCCTTCTATAGAGCATCCGTCCCATGCGTTAACGGGTTGACCTGTATCTAAGATGCCTGTCGTAGCTAATGCTGATTTAAAATCGCCTTTAGTCACTGCCAGTTCCTGACCATTTACAGTGACTTTATCATAGCGGATCTCTGCACTAGTAAGAGGTGTTACCTTTGCATTACCAGCTGTTACATCATAGTCTTTGATATAAATCGCTGTGAGCTTATTGATTTCTGAAATACCAGCAGCTTTTCCTTTGGCAGAAAGGTCTGTTGCAAGGTCAAAGGTTACGGTATATTGACCGTCTTCTGTGATTCTCACTGGTGCTCCCATTTCATTACCATAATATTTACTTGAACTATCATTGTATAAAACATTGAGGGAAAGATCCACATGATATTTGGGCTCTTCTTTAATAACTTTTACTTTTACTGTCTTTGTTATACCACTGGATGCAGTGATTGTAATATAAGCCACACCAGTACTGATACCGACAATTCTACCAGAATCGCTAATCGTTGCCACATCCAGGTTGGAGGACTTAAAGCTAATTGCGTCTGTAGAGTCAGAAGGTACTAAGGAAGCAACCAACATTTTGCTCTTTTCTACAAGTACTGTATAGCTTTCTTCTAAAGTGTTAATCGCTGTTGCAGCCACTCCTGTATTGGCATTCTTAACGGTAACTGTAATTGCATTCTTTACAGAACCGCTTTGAGAATAAACATGAATCTTTGTAGTACCAATACCTTTCGCATGAATTATGCCTCTGTATACTGTTACAATGGAGTCATCATCCGTACTCCAAAGCACAACATCATTGGTATTGCTTGGTTCAACAAAAGGAGAAAGGGTAATTCTATCACCCATATTCAAACTCAGGTTTTCTGTATCTAAACTAATTTTTGTAATAGGTGTTACAGTCACACCTTCTGTAATGTCAGTAAAGTCCCACTTCTTATTTAACTCTGATACAGGAAGCATAGTTCCTCTAATCATCGCTTCATCTATTTCTTTAAATACTGGCTGACAGGTTGCTCTATTCCAGAAGATAAAGTTACCCTTCTGGGCAGCTGTGTCCTTGGAATTATCATAACCAATATCCCAAACCACAGGAACTACACCAGCCACCTGGCATGCCTTATTAACGATCTCACCAAAGTAAGCTCTAGCAACTTCATTAAAACCAGAATCAGTACCAGTCTGTGGATATATTCTTGTACCATATTCACCAAGGTACATTGGCATATCCCATTTATTCGCCATGGATTTAAGGGAAGTAACTACTTCATATACTTGACTATAGGTCCAAGTTGTACTTGTAGAGGCCTTATAGACATGGGCTGCAAACATAAGTCTGTTGTTGGTATTAAATGTATCAAATGGCTTATCAAATCCACTCTGTGTTCCTGTATTTGCATAGTGGGATTTAAATGCCAACCAACGCTTTGTATTATTAGAACCAGTAGAACGTACTACATTAACAAAAATCTGGTTTAGGTTCATAATAACAGGTGTATCCTGTGCAATGGCAGCAGCACTATTCTTTAAATCACCCTCCATGCAGGTAATTTCATTCATAGATTCAAATATCAGGTGTTCATCATAATCTTTAAAATGATTTGCAATATTTCTCCATACATACTCAAATTGTTCATATACGGAATCAATATCATCAGCTGCAACTCTTAACCAGCCAGATTGTTCGGCTCCATCATGATGAATATTGATGATTGCATACATATCCTGAGATACACAGTAATCTACTATATCCTGTACACGGTTAATCCAATTGGTATTTAGGGCATATCCATTATTTGTATCAATCATGGTTCCCCAGGTTACAGGAATACGCACTGTATTATATCCAGCATCATGAAGTGCCTTAATGTACTTCTTGGTTGTGATAACTGTCTGCCAGGTTAATTCATTGGGTGTAAAACCAGAATGTCCATCCATGGTATTACCCAAGTTGATACCAGCACCCATCTCATATATGGTATCATCTCCACTAATATCTCTAAAGGGTTGTGGATTACCAGGATCAGTAGCGGATGTAAAGAGCATATCTGTCTTCACATCTAGAAGGGCAGCACGAGCAATTTTATAATCCGTGCTCATAGAAGCCGGATTATCATATACCCCTTGAGCTACCACCAGTGCATCCTGTAAGTCAGACCAGGATTGTACTGTATACTTCCCTGGATCCATTGTTGCAGCATAATCTAAGGTCATCTTAAGTCTGTCTTTATCTGAGATCTCTTTATAACTATAAGTTGCGCCATTATTAAATTTAATATCTACTAATTCACATGTGGTATCTTCAGACATAGCACTAATTACTAATTGAAAGTACTTCTGTTCCTCTGTTGTCAAAGCTGAATTATCTGCTTTTATCTTATTAATTGTAAATGCAGGGAATACGTAAGTACCTACACCGTCAACAGTCAAACCAGTTTTGCCTGAAGTATTAGTACTTCCTACCAAATATTTATTAGAGCCCTTACCAATACCATTACCGTCTTCACCTCTTGGACCTAATCGAAGGCTTCCATAAATCAAAAGATCAGAGGAACCACTTGTAACCTTAACTGTAGCATTGGCGCTTGTTGCGCTTGTCCAATTTACTCCAGCAGCAGCTAAATCCGCCTCTGTAATTGTAATAAGCTTCAAAGGATTGGTTGGAGATATAGGTAATACAGGAGCCTCTAAATGTGCTAATCCTACTAATCTAATTGCAGGTGTTGCACTATAGAAGGATACATAAAGCTCTTCTAAAGCACCTTCTCCTGTTATGGATTGTATAATAGTATCCTTAGATACAAAAATTACATACTTATCTTCGGCACTATCATATTGAGCCTGGCCGAAGGTTAGAAGTGTTTCTCCCTGTATACCAAATGCATTGTCAAAGGGTTGTAACTTGAAAAGAGGAGTTTCTGCAGTTATTGTTTCATTGGTTTTAAAGGTAAGCATTAAGTATTTACCTGTAAAACTACCACCTGAAACAGATTGGATAAATCCATTATAGGGGACTGTGGTATGTAATGAAGAATCCGAATTAAGAATATCCCCTGTTTCTGAGAGTAAACTTGTTTCTTCCAGGCCCGTTTCCGGATACTCAACAACACTTACACCAGGATCAATGGGGGGTTCAGGATCAGGAATAACATAAAAAACGATTGCTGTTTTTCCGCTATTCATTTCTAAATATGAATTGGTTCCTTCGGCAATTTTGGTTCCGCCTGCTACGTCCGCACTCCAGATGTTAACCAAACCATTCTTAGTATCATCACCTATTTCAATCTCACTTGTATAGTTTAATTCATAGGTTTCGTTAATGGTAATTTTCTTCAAGGATGCTACAATTGCACTTCCTGAGACACTTGTAAAATATCCCATATTTCTCATACCCGATACATTACTAGGTGTAACAGTTAAGGAGTAGGAACCATCTCCTGTCAGCGCTAGATCTTTGGATACATTGGTCCAACTAGCGGCTGTTGTGTAAGTAAAATTTAAACTTGTTTCTTCCTTGACTCCAGTCATGTCAAAGTCATACTGGATGGACGAAATTGGTGTTGCTGTACCTGTAGTCTCTGCTGCTGATACATACGATGGGGGTGTAACACTTAATGATGAAATCACCATAAGTATAGCCAAAGCACAGGACATAACTCTTCTTTTTAGCTTCATACATTTTCCTCCCTATTTTATTATCACTATTTAAAATAATAATAGCTATATCTATAATAATGCCTAATTCGACATAGTTCTACAGTACTAATCAGTTTTTTACTGCTATTTTTTTTAATGTTTTGTTTATATTTGCTACTATTATTTAGTTAATTTACAGACTTTTTTACATAGTTTACTTAAAAAACTAATTATTTGTAAAATAAAAAAAGAAGGAGTCCTCAAAAATGATCTAATACCATCATTGAAAGACACCCTCTGTATTCTTCTACTTATCTTTTTATTTACCTTTTTAATTACCTTTTTATTTACCTTTATCTTTATAATTATCTTTCTTATCTTTGTACTTATCTTTAGTTTTCTAATTAAAACGTATATCCAGATATGACTTTACTATATCAACACACTTTTGGAAACCAAGATGGCTGCTATTTAAACAGAGATCATAATTTCTAACATCGCTCCAGTCTCTGCCTGTATAATACTTGTAGTAGTCAGCTCTGTGTTTATCAATTGAAGTAATTTGCTTCTCAATCTCTCTCTCCGACTTACCTGTCATATCTTTTAAAGTACTTATGCAATCCTCAATAGGTGCATGAACAAATAACTTAACTATATTATCATAATCCTTTAAAACATAATCAGCACAGCGTCCAATTATGATACAGGATTCTGTATCTGCAAGCTCTTTTATTATTTTGGCCTGATAATTAAATAAATTATCATTGGATACAAAATCATCGCTGTCCGGTGGTATTATCTCACCCTTATATACATTACTGGCTATCTTAAACAATAGACTTCTCTTTAGCTTCTCATCTGCTTTTGCAAATAACTGCTCATTAATTCCACTGTCATCCGAGGCCAACCTAAGAAGATCTCTGTCATAATAAGGTATTTTCAGCTGTTCTGATAACATTTTACCAATAGTACGACCACCGCTACCATAACCTCTTGAAATTGTAATTACATATTTACTCATTATAATCTCCATTCTGCTTATACACCAGGATTTTGGGTACAGCACAATATTTGCAAAGTGACACTATTTTTTGGGTCCTGATATTGTTGTGTAAAGGATGAACTCTCACCTAATATCCTTCTCTTGATTACTATGCAAGAGTTATACTATTTTATTCACCCAAATATGCTTTCTTAACAGATTCATCATCCATCAACTTCTTAGCATCACCTTCAAGTACAATTTTACCTGTTTCAAGAACATAGGCACGATCTGCAATACTTAAGGCTTTCTTCGCATTCTGCTCAACCAAGAGTACTGTAGTTCCACTCTTACTGATGCTCTTAATAATATCAAATATTTCTTCAACCAATATGGGTGATAGACCCATGGAGGGCTCATCCATGAGAATAATCTTGGGATGAGACATTAAAGCTCTACCCATAGCAAGCATCTGCTGCTCACCACCACTTAAGGTTCCTGACAACTGACCTTTTCGTTCTTTTAATCTGGGGAATCTCTTATATACATTCTCTAAAGTCTCTGCAATCTCCCCTTGATCCTTACGTGTGAAGGCTCCCATCAATAAGTTGTCATACACCGTCAGCTGTGAGAACACTCTTCTCCCCTCCGGTACATGAGCAATACCACGGGATACAATCTTATGGGCAGGGATTTTCTGCAAATCAACGCCTTCATACATGACACTACCGCTCTTCGCACTAATCAAGCCTGTCACAGTATGCAAAATGGTTGTTTTACCAGCACCATTAGCTCCAATTAAGGCAATAACTTCACCTTCATTTACCTGAAAGGACACATCTTTGATTGCATGAATCATTCCATAATACACTTGTAAATTATTTATTTCCAGCATGGCCATATCCTAATTCTCCTTGCTTATAGAGGTTAACCCCGTAAATCAGGAGGACATCCTCCTGTCAAACATAAATCCCTGTTATATCCATCAATACCTATTCACCAAGATATGCCTTAATAACTTCCGGATTATTTAAAACATCACTAGGTAAGCCGTTGGCTAGTTCTGTACCGAAGTTTAATACAAATATCTTCTCACATATACCAGCTACCAACTTCATATCATGTTCAATTAATAATATTGTTACATCGTACTTCTCACGAATGAGGGTAATAGTCTCCATGAGCTCGTCAGTTTCTGCTGGGTTCATACCCGCTGCTGGCTCATCAAGAAGTAATAATTTTGGATTAGTTGCAAGGGCTCTTGCAATCTCTAACTTTCTCTGTTTACCATAAGGAAGATTAGCTGAAAGATAATGTGCTTCCTTGTCAAGTCCAAATACCTTTAAAATATCCAGTGCTTTCTCATTCATCTGTCTTTCTGTCTTGAAGAATGCCGGCAAGCGGAAAATTCCTGATGTTGTGGAATATTTATATCCATTATGAAGTCCTACTTTAACATTATCCAACACGGATAGTTCTTTAAAGAGACGGATATTTTGAAATGTTCTTGCAATACCTGCTTTATTAATATCAATGGTACTAAGACCTGTGATATTAGCTCCATCTAATAATACTTTTCCTGTATCCGGTTTATATACTCCTGTTAAAAGGTTAAAAGCAGTAGTTTTTCCAGCACCATTTGGTCCAATCAAACCATATAGTTCACCTTTTTCTATGGTTATACTAAAAGAATCAACAGCACGTAAGCCACCAAAGGAGATACCTAAATTACTTACCTGTAACATTGCCATAACTTTAAGCCTCCTTCTTCTTTGCTAATAAACCTTTAATGGAATACTTCTTACGCCAAGCAATGCATTTTGGATTCCAGTTAAAAATCATCATAACGATTAATACCAAGGCATAGACTAACATACGGTAGTCCTGCATAAAACGAAGGTATTCTGGCAGAAGTGTAAGAACTAATGCAGCAATAATAGAACCTCTAATATTACCAATACCTCCAAGTACAACAAATACCAAAATCATAATAGATTGATTATATCCAAAGTTCTTTGGCGTTGCAGTCAAGGTGGATAGATTATGGGAATAAAGTACACCCGCTACACCTGCCATAGCCGCAGAGAGGGAAAAAGCTAATAGCTTAAATTTGGTAATATCAATACCCACGGATTCCGCTGCAATTCGATTATCACGAATAGCCATAATAGCACGTCCAGAACGGGAATTGATTAAGTTTGAAATAATAATATAAATAATTACAAGTAAAATCAAAGCAATGGTAAAGGTAGTGTTACGTGGAATATCTGAGATACCTTGGGCACCATTTACAATAACCTTGCCACCTTCTGAAAGATTTAAAGCCATCACATTCTCTGTTGAGAAATGCATACCCTTATCATCAACACCAATATATAAAACATTAACAACATTCTTAACAATCTCACCAAAAGCCAGAGTTACAATGGCCAGATAGTCTCCTCGCAAACGAAGTACAGCTACACCGATTAAAGCTCCAAAAGCAGCAGCAATCAAAGCTCCAATAAGAATTGCCAAAGTAAACCTGATAAAGGTATTATCAATGATATTAACAAAACATTTGGAGAAGAAAGCGCCAGAAAATGCACCAATGCACATAAATCCTGCATGTCCCAAACTTAGCTCTCCCAATATACCCACTGTCAGATTAAGAGATACTGCCAGAATGGAATAATAACAAATAGGAACTAACAACCCCTTCATTAGGTTGGACATGCTTCCTGCAGATATCATTATTTGGCACAGAGCGTATACTGCAATTATTACTATAATCATAATTAGATTATTACGTGTTGTTTTACTAATCTTTTTCATAGTCATCCTAGCCACCTACACTTTCTCTTGTATCTTCTTACCAAGAATACCAGTAGGCCTAATGAGAAGAACAAGTATGAGAATTAGAAAAACAATGGCATCTGCAAGCTGGGATGAAATATAGGCACTACCAAGAATTTGAATAATACCTAATAAAATACCACCGATTAAAGCACCTGGAATGGAGCCGATACCTCCAAATACAGCCGCAGTAAAAGCTTTAATTCCTGGCATGGATCCAGAAGTTGCGGAAAGGCTTGGATAGGAGGAGAACATGAGTACACTGGCGATGGCAGCAAGGGCAGATCCAATAGCAAAGGTAATGGCTATGGTCTGATTAACATTAACACCCATAAGGACAGCTGCATCCTTATCCTCTGATACAGCTAGCATAGCACGGCCAGTTTTTGATTTCTTAATAAAGACTGTCAACACAATCATAATGACAACACAAACAGGTATAGTAACAATGGCTTCTCCCGGAATGGTAAGTTTGCCATGGGCAAGTTTAATTGCCTCTAATTTAATGAGTGAAGTAAAAGATTTTGTACCAGCACCAAACACTAGAAGTGCTACATTTTGTAAAAAATAACTAACACCAATGGCTGTTATAAGCACTGCCAGGGAGGAAGCCCTTCGAAGGGGTTTATATGCCACTCTCTCTATGGTTACTCCTAAGGCTGTACAGACTATAATGGATGCAAGGACTGCAAGAACAGGATTAATTCCCATCACACTCATTACAACAAATATAACATATCCACCAATCATGATGACATCACCATGTGCAAAGTTAAGCATCTTAGCAATTCCATAAACCATGGTATATCCAAGTGCAATTATGGAATATACACTGCCAAGACTAATTCCTTTAATTAAATAAGCAATAAAGCTCATAAGTACCCCCGTTGGCATGCCTTTGCATGCAAATTATTTTGTTATACCCTATTATATCATATCTCAAAAAGATAAATATAAAGATAACATTGACACTTAATTTCGTAAAGTAACACAAAGATTATAGCATACTACATGTCCTGTTACAACTTAAAGTAAAGCTCCTGACATATTTTTTTCGTTTACTATTCTCTATGAAAAATATTACAACAAAATATTTACAATCCTTGGAAAAATTAACAGAGGGACGCTAAGCAGCACCCCTCTAAAATTTAATCTATGAGTTTTCTATCCTAAACTGTGAGTTTATGAACTACTCTGCAGATACATAACCACCGTCTTTGATCACAACAGCCAAAGGAGCCTTATTAACTTCCCCTGTTGCTGCCCAGGTCATACCTGCACCAGTTAAACCATCAAACTGAATCTCAGTCATTGCCTTCTTTAAAGCTTCACATAATTGTGCAGTACTCATATCAGGTGTTGCACCTGCTTTTTCAAGAGCTGCCTTTATGATATAGATTGCATCATAAGCATCTGCACCAAACTGATTAGGAACTTCATTATTATAAGCTGCCTTATAGTCAGCAACAAATTTCTGTGTCTTATCATCTGAAGCATCCGCAGCAAATGGAGTAAGAAGCATTACACCCTCTGCTAATGCAGTATCAAAGTTCTCTACACCAAGAATACCATCAAGTCCATCACAACCAAAGAAAATAGGACTGTAATCATTATCTGCTGCTTGTTGTAAAATCAATGTAGCTTCTTCATAATAAATAGGAAGGAATACAAGTTCTGCACCGCTATCCTTTGCTTTCTGAAGCTGTACGGAGAAATCAGATTTACTATCATCAGTAAAGGCCTCTGCAGCTACGATTTCGATGTTCTGGTTCTTAGCTTCCTCTGCAAATTTCGTATAGATACCGGTTGAATATACATCAGAGCTATTATAGATAACTGCTACTTTACTAGCAAGTGCTTTCTGTCCTATATACTGTGCAGAAGCGATACCCTGGTTAGGGTCAGTAAAGCATACCTGGAATACGTTACCATTAACAATAACATCTGTAGAAGATGCAGAAGGTGTTAATTGGAACATGCTATCTTCAAAGGTCTTATCCTTCACTGCTTTAGAAGGAGTAGAGGTAACTGTACCCATTAAAATCTGCATACCCCAGTCCTTTAAAGAGTTATATGCATTCACAGATTTCTCTGCATCATGCTCATCATCTTCAAATTTGAAGGCAATTTCAACACCGTTAATCCCACCAGCAGCATTGATTTCTTTCACAGCTAATTCAGCGGAATTCTTAACATTTAAACCATATACAGCTGCTCCGCCAGTGATAGGACCGATACCACCAATATAGAATTTGGGTGCTGTATCCTCTGAACCCTGTGCATCTGATGTGTCTGTATTATCAGTGCCAGTTGTTCCATCCTTATCCTTCGTTTCTTTGGTTCCGCAAGCTGATAAGCTTACAAATACCAGGCATAAAGCCATTAAAAGACAAAGTACTTTTTTCATTTTCTTCATAAAATCATCCTCCCAAATTGATTAAGATTGTCTAAAGGGATTAGACATCCATATTCTCCACAAGCAAATTATCATCACACCCATATATTTTGAACACTCTGCATATTTACTTGTTATAAATAAGGCGTTAGGTAAGTGATATCCGCTCCGCCCTGAACGCCTTTATTCTGCATATATAATAACCTTGATAAAATAATTTGTCAATATACTATTTTAATGTACTAAAGTATTTCTCCACCACATTTGTCACAAAATTCAAAACCTTCTAAAGTAATTCCACCACAATCTGGACAGATAATTTTCTCAGGATGAATTTCTCTCTCCAATATCTCATAGACTTTCTCCTCTTCTTCTCTGGGATCATCTATGTCCTTCTCCTCTACCATATCTTCCTGGGACTTTAAATTCTCCTTCTCCATATCATCCATGGAAGAGTTAAGCTCTTTCTTCCTATTAAATAATCTATCAATAATAGACATCTAATGCCCCCCTATTTTTTATTTCTTATTATTCTGCTGTTAGCATCTTATGACTGCTGGTTCCTCTCATCTCAATCACAGGAACTCCCTTTCCATCAATGTAATCTCTGGTTATAGTCACTCGCCCAATATTCTCATCTTTTGGAATTTCATACATAATATCCAGCATCAGATCCTCCATTATTGCACGAAGTGCTCTTGCTCCAGTTTTTTTCTCCACCGCTTTCTCTGCTATAGCCTCTAGTGCCTCCGGTGTAAAGGTAAGATCAACTTCATCTAATGCCAGAAGCTTCTGATACTGCTTTAAGATAGCATTTCTAGGCTCCTTTAATACCTGTACCAACATGTCCTTGGAAAGTCCCTCTAAGGCATACATAATTGGAAGTCGTCCTAAGAATTCCGGTATCATGCCATACTCTCTCAAATCCTCCAAAGTAACTTTTTGAAGTAAATTGATGTCACCATCATGTTTATCCTTTAAGTCAGCACGAAATCCTATGGAGGTCTGCTTATTTAACCTGGACTTAATAATTTTATCTAAATCTGGGAAGGCTCCACCACATATAAAGAGAATATGCTGTGTATTAACTGTGGTCTGAGGGACCATAGCATTCTTAGAGGTTGCTCCAACAGGTACTTCTATCTCACTGCCCTCTAAGAGTTTGAGTAAACCTTGCTGTACAGATTCACCGCTTACATCTCGGCTATTGGTGTTACGTTTCTTAGCAATCTTGTCAATCTCATCGATAAAGACAATCCCTCGCTCCGCTTTCTTCACATCATTGCCTGCTGCTTGTAAAAGCTTAGAGATAACACTTTCCACATCATCACCTATATATCCTGCTTCCGTTAATGATGTTGCATCTGTTATTGCTAAGGGCACATTTAATAATTTGGCCAGTGTTTTTACAAGATAAGTCTTACCACTTCCTGTGGGACCCAGCATCAGCATATTGGACTTCTCAATTTCCACATCAGGATCTGCTGCCACACCAATTCTTTTATAGTGATTATAAACAGCAACTGAAATAACTTTCTTAGCACGTTCCTGTCCAATAATAAACTCATCCAGACTTGCCTTAATAACATGAGGAGAGGGAATTTTCTTGCGGTCAAAAACTTCTTTCTCTTCTTCCTTCTCCTCCGGCTTACTTTTCTTCAGCTTCTGTGATTTTGGAATATCATTCTGCAAATTAGACAGATTAATCATATTTGGCGAAAAACCTATCATCTGCATATATGGATTGTCTCCTTTATTAATTGTATCAAAGGTTTTTTGCATACAGTCAGAACATATAGTTATTTGGTTGGGGATATGTATCATCTTTCCCACCTTACTCTCCGGCCTTCTGCATAGATAACAAATTTCTTCGTAATCATTATGATCCGTCTCTTTATGATTGTTCCTATTACTCTCTTTATTTATATTATCCTTACTAATATCATCCTTATTTATATCATCTCTATTACTCATAATAATAACCATGCCTTTCCGTAACCTGCAAACTTTGGGCCGCAGGCACTATCCTCAATTTTGCACACATTTTCTGTAAATATAGTAAGTAGTATCCATTTACTGTTCTCCAATATATCAAGATTATATCTTAATCATCTCTATCCTTCAATAGGTCAATTATTAAGCTTTTATTATAATATTATATCTAAGGTTCTATTGTGAAAATAAAAAGCAATTTTCACACCTAGAAGTTTGTGCCTGCGTAATCCTCGGCACAAACTAACTCAAAGGGAAGGCATGTATAAGAGAATAAAAGAACGCCAGATTATATATACCCTATAAATGAATATATGATAATCCGGCCTTCTTAATTTCTTAATTATTTAGTTGTTTTAATCTGTTTTATTTTAAAGTAGGGTTTTTCCCCAAAGTGACCTTAACTGTCCCTTCTTCATATTCCCCATCCGAATTACGCATATAGGTTATATCCACTTCAGTACCTACCCTTAGACTGTTGATTTTATCTTTCAGCTGAGTAAAGGATGAAATACTTACATCATTTACTTTTGTAATGATATCATCAGCCTTCAATCCGGCTTTTTCTGCTGCGCCGCCTTCTGTTATCTCATAAATGTATACACCAATGGGCATATTATAGTATTTTGAAACATCTTCAGTTACATCAGAACCTTTAATTCCAAGATAACCTTGCTCCTCTTCACTTAAAATTTCACGCTCCATTAGTTCCTTAATAATTGGTGTTGCCATGGAAATAGGAATTGCATACCCCATACCTTCTACTTCCTCCGAAGCATATTTCACCGTATTGATACCAATAACTTCACCTTCTATATTAATTAACGCACCTCCGCTGTTACCCGGGTTAATGGCAGCATCTGTCTGTAAAAAAGTCATATTCTTAATAGCATAACCATCGGATACCTGAACCTCACGATCCTTAGCACTGATATATCCCACTGTAACCGTCTGTCCGTAACCCAATGCATTACCAATTGCAATAGACAATTCACCAACCTTCACTTCGTCAGAGTTACCAAGCTTTGCTATGGTTATGGCATCTAAAGCATCTTTTTTCACTTTTGTAATATCTACGGTAACTACTGCCAGATCTGCCGTTGAATCTGCCCCCTTAATCTCTGCAACAGCCTCAGTACCATCGGCAAACGTTACGGTAATAGTGGAAGCTCCTTCTACTACATGATTATTGGTTGCGATCAATAGTTCCTTGTCATTTTTGCCGACCACAATACCAGAACCACTACTATCTACATCCTGTCTGTATTGCTGACCAAACCAATCCCTTGCAGTGCTCTCTGTTGTACAGTAAATTGATACAATTGACTGCTTAACTGAAGTTGTTAAGTTTGAGATAGCAGATCTATCCTTGGTTTTCACAGAAGCCATTTGGGTATAGCCAATCTCATAATCATCTCCCGAATTTGTTTCTCTACTAGCAGACAGATAACCTTCACCTACAATATACGGCATTGCAAAATCAACTAATTTATAACAACCAAAGAAGCTTACGCCAGCAATTAGCCCAAAGCAAACTGCCTTTGTCATAAATTTAAAAACCTTAAAGCCCCTACTAGCTTTCTTTTCCTCCGGTTGCTTTATGGTATTCATATTATTTGGATTATTATTATAATAACCGCTACCCATGTTATTGTTATACTGCCAAGAATTATTAGCCTGATTATTATAGGAATAGGAATTACCAGGTCTTTGTTCTGCCCAAAAACTGTATTCCGGCACTCGATTATATTGATTCTGGTTATTCAAATTGCTATTTATGTTGTTATTGCTATCATCACCCTGGTATTGATTGTTATTATTAAACTCCGACATTACGAATCTCCTTTCATATAATTTTATCTCTTATCCTTATACTATATAAAGAAAGTGTAACAAAATATTGTGACTAGATTGTGAAAAAAATTAGAATAAAAAATGAAAAGACAGAGAAATGTAACATATTCTTAAGAAAGATTTTGTTGTTGAAATCCATAATATCATGTATTATATTAGAGAAGTTACTTAAGTTACTCATTGGTAATGTGACTAAAAAACACATCAGCAATAATCAAAGTAGGGATTAATATGATAAAAGACAATCAAAAAATGTTTAATAGATTGCACGTCCTTGTGGACGCTTGCCTAATAGCTATCTCCTATCTGCTAACCTATTACCTTAGGTTTGAAAGCATTATACCAAAACTAATTAGCTTTCTTAGGGCAGAACCAGGAACTTATTTACCCTTTCAGGAATATGCCAAGAGGGTCGTTTTTGTGGTTCCTCTTTATTTATTTGTTTATTATTTTTCCCATCTTTATACCCCAAAACGAGGCAGACGCAATTCTTCTGAGTTTTTTAATCTCTTTGTAGCCAACATAATAGGCAGTACTTTTTTTACTTCATATTTATTCTTGTTAAAAGCAAAAGACTATTCACGATACTATGTCTTCTTATTCTTTTTTCTAAACTTTGCCTTCGGCCTAGCCTTCCGTATGCTTTTAGCTCACGTACTCAGGGTTGCTCGTAGAAAAGGCTATAATTTAAAGCATGTTCTTCTAGTTGGATATGGACAAGCAACAGAAGCTTATATTGACCGTATATTTGCTAACCCACAATGGGGATACTATATTCATGGTATCTTAGATGATACTATGGAAATAGGTACCATGTATAAGAAAGTACCTGTGATTGGCACCATCACTAATTTAAGTGCGTTTTTGTCAAAAATGACTTTGGATGAGATTGCCATTACTCTTTGTGTTAAAGAATATGAAAAGCTTGAAAAGATTGTTGGCATCTGCGAGAAATCTGGTGTCCACACTAAATTTGTTCCCGATTATTATAGCTTTATTCCTACAACACCCTATACCGAAGATTTATATGGGCTGCCTGTAATTAATATACGTAATGTACCTTTAAGCAATACCTATAATCGAGTAATAAAACGGCTGGTTGATATCTTTGGTGCCATTGTAGCACTGATTATCTTTGGAATACCAATGCTGCTGGTAGCCTTAATTATAAAGATAACCTCGCCGGGACCCATTATCTTCTCTCAGGTACGTATTGGCAAGCATAATCAGAAGTTCAAGATGTATAAGTTTAGGTCTATGGAAATCCAGCCTGAAAAAGAGGAAAAGAAGGCATGGACAACCTTTCAGGATCCTCGTGTTACGGGTATTGGTAAATTCATTCGTAAAACTAGCATCGATGAATTACCACAGCTATTTAATGTATTAAAGGGTGATATGAGTCTCATTGGCCCCAGGCCAGAAAGACCCTTCTTTGTTGATAAATTCAAAGAAGAGATACCACGATATATGATAAAGCACCAGGTATCTCCTGGACTTACTGGTTGGGCTCAAATCAATGGTTACCGCGGTGATACTTCAATCCGTAAACGTATTGACCATGACCTCTACTATATCGAAAATTGGACTTTGGCACTAGATTTCAAGATATTATTTTTAACATTCTTTAAAGGATTTATCAACAAAAATGCATACTAATACTACAAGTTTCCTAAGAACTGCGAATTTGGCAGCAATACACATTTACTATACTGTAAAATCCACCTCAGAAAGAAGGCTGAAAGCATGGCTAATCTCAAGAAAAAAAAGAAAAAGGGCAGATTAATATTAATCTTAGTCTGTGAATTCGTAATACTTTTAATTATCCTACTTGTAATCTATTTCTATAATAAGATGAACAAGCTGCAGTTTGATAATAGCGAGGATAAGAATATTCAAATAACCGATGAGGTTCAGATTGACGGTTATCGTAATATTGTTTTATTCGGAGTTGACTCAAGACAAAACAAATTAGAAAAAAGCACTCATAGCGATACAATTATTGTTGCTAGCATTAATAACAAGACAAAGGATGTGAAGTTAGCCTCTATCTATAGAGACACCTATGTAAAAATTCCTGACAAGAATAAATATGATAAAATCAATGCAGCCTACTTTAGAGGAGGGTACTCCTTAGCACTTAGTACCATTAATCTAAACTTTGATCTTGATGTTAAAGAATATGTAACTGTAAATTTCCAGGCATTAGTAAATGCAATTGATTTACTGGGTGGTATTGAAATTGATGTGCAAAAGAATGAAGTAAAATACATTAACGGCTATACCAGAGAGCTCAATCGAATCAATGGTACTAATATTGCTGGTATAAAATCCGCAGGCAATCAATTACTCAACGGTACTCAGGCAACTGCCTATGCCAGAATTCGATATACTGCCGGCGGCGATTACAAGCGTACAGAACGTCAAAGAATTGTAATTGATAAAGTATTTGATAAACTGAAGCGTTCCGATGTCTTAACCATTAATGCCTTTATAGATGAGGTTTTTCCTAATGTATATACCAATTTAAAAAAGACTGAGCTAATAGATTTGGCTCAAGACATTTTATCCTATGATATTGTTGACCAGACTGGCTTCCCCTTTGAACCGGATGCCCATACCTATAATAAGGTCTCCTATGTATTCCCTGTTGATCTTGCTGCAAATGTTACAAAGCTTCATGAATTCCTCTTTGATGAGCCGGCCTACGTGCCCAGTTCAACAGTTCGGACCTATTCAGAGGAGATAGAAAGTGTAAGAAAATAACTCATACTAATAAATTATTTTAAACAAAAATGAGCCCTTACAAAACTCAAAATCCATAAATCAAGAGTTTTGTAAGGGCTCATTTATATTTATCAAACAATCAAACCTGCTTTGTCTTCATAGGATCTACATGCCTACCCAAGTGTGAATTATGTTGATATCATTCACACTAACAGTACATGCCTTCCCTTTGAGTTAGTTTGTGCCGAGGATTACGCAGGCACAAACTTCTAGGTGTGAAAATTGCTTTTTATTTTCACACTAATCTTTAGCAATTATTCTTGGATAAGAATTCTTGCCCTCACGTATCTCCTCACCAAAGATAATTGAGGATCGATCTAACATAATCGCTGGACGTACACCGTCATTGCGGCGACCTACAAAATGAGAATCAGTAACATTTCCAGATGTCAGAACATGAGAAGCATATTGATTGGTTAGACCAGGAGAACGTAGCCACCAACAAGTATTTCCGTTATTCTTATTCCGATAGCCCTCCTGTAAAGCATATTCTGTAATAGTCATCATTCTGGTCTTACTCTTATTACGGTAACCTTTCATGAAGCCGTAAGCTGTATTGGCAACATCCTTTTTCGACAGCAGGAATACTTTATCGACTGTATTATTACCCCCACTGCTTTCAAATTTCTTATTATCCTTATTCTTTAATTTTGTACTACGAATAGCCTTAACTTCAGATGCAGTAAAAGCCATATCCATAAAACTACTATTTAACCACTTACGAATAGAGGAGGTCTCCCAAGTCACATTTTCATAAAAATCATTATAAAATTTACTTGCTAAGCCATATTCCGATAATAATAATATTGTATCATCTTTAACCTCTAAAACTCTCCACAGAATTGGTTCTTTTCCGTTTTGGATATTATTATCCTGCTCAAATACACCAAAGTATACATGACTGCCCTTCCAATGGTCCTCCACAGTATAATCACTGGCATCCACTGGATTTGAAACCGGTATTTTTTCTACTTTGGCTGGTTCTACATTCAGATAGATTAATTCTTCTTCAATACTATTTCCCACATTCACAGATACCGTAATTACTGCACTTCCCTCAGCTAATCCTTGAACCAGTCCATAGATACCCTCTTGTTTTACTGTTACTGTTGAAAGATTACTGGACTCATAGCTTACACTTTTGTATGTACCTTTAGAAACCATAGTCCTTAGTTTAACTGTCTCGCCTACTCTAATTGAAGTAATATCTGGAGTAACAGTAATTGTTCCAGGCTTTACTATAACATCTGTTACAAAAATCCGAATCTCGTTATCAATGGATAATTTTGTCATAATTTTTGTTTCTCCTGCATTTTTTCCTATGACAAATCCACCTAATATATCAACTATATTAAGATTTAGAGATTCTATTGAGACAAGCTCTATTCCTTCATCTTCTATTTCCAGCTTTAACTTTGCAGTGTTACCGGTATAAATAGATATACTTTTGGGAACTAATGTGTCTTTTAAATCTTGATTGTTCTCTTTTATCATATTTATCCTCCAGATCTATACCACTTTATTAAACACCCTTTACACATCAAGTCTTCACAAGCTGTTATATTATTATGTTATTTATTATATTATAACCCCAGGCTCTTTTCTAAAAATTCCAGGGAGGACTTCTTTAAAGTATCAATCCTCTTATAAAGCTCATCCTTATCATGGATTTTAAGCATTGAAAATTCAGTAAAATCGCAAGCATTATATAATATATGGGATTCCAACCCTAGGGATGTGAGTAAATCCACTGTTCTGCTGCCTGTATCAGAATGAAGCATTGATACAAAGGGTTTACCGTAAAGTATGGAAAAAACCGTTCCATGGAAGGAATTTGTAATCACACATTCTGCAGATTCAATCAGTCCTATAAATTCCCCTGTATTTGCAGTATAAAAAGGTTCTAATTCATTTGTTAAGCCAGGAACATGTCTTCTTTGAATTACGGGTAAACCCAAAGATATAGATAACTTATTGGCAAGGGATAATACTTTATTATTTTTTTCTATCATGTATACCAAAATGTAGGGCTCCTTGATAGCACTTGGCACTTTGATGTCTTCATAGTCTTCTTTTTTAAGGAGCATGGTAGGATCTAATACTACCTCAACAGGCTTTTTGGTCAATTCCGATACTGCATCCTTAATACTACTTTCTCGGACCGATATACCCGTATAAGTATCTAGGGCTTTTCTCATACCCTCCTTGTACTTGGGATGTATATAATCACTGCCAATACTAGCTGCATAGGCAAGCTTTTTCTTGCCTCCCTTGACAAAATCCAAGTAATAGGCGGGATTATATCCTCCAATATGATTGGGGTTCCATACCTGATCACTTCCCACTATATAGGCATCCAAATCAAGATTTGCACTTTGTAGTTCCTCATAAGTTCTATAATCACCAATGAGTTTTAAATTCTTTTGAAGAAATTCCTGGTACTTATTATATCTTATTAAGCTTTGGCGATTAAAAACAGCTACACTTAGCTTCTTTAGTTTACGTTTTAATCCTGTCTTCATCATCATAGGATCATATAAGCTATCAATAATATCTGGATGGTAATGAATGACACCTGCATCTAAACCATAATTTTTTAGCACCTTCTGCAGAGCCCAAGTTTGTAATGTTGCACCATAATTATTGGCACTATGAAATGTTATGACTCCGACTTTCATGCTGTGTCACCTCCGCTAATATATTTGTCATAGGAAATACTTTGTCTTCATTATATATGATATTGTCAGCTTTTACATTCAGCAAATTAATCTCCTTGGTAGCAACCACCTTGGTGTATCCAGGGAATTTTTTGATAAAGTATTTCACCTGTTTACGATAAGCTCTATTCTCTTTATATTTGTTGTAATTAAAATACTTAAAGTTATATACTGTAGTATGGCTTAGGAAAGAACACATGCTTGCCACGATTGGATTAAGTTCTGAATGATGAATGACATAATCAAACTTTGCATCTCCAAAATACTTACGAATCTCTCTTCTTAATACCTTTGCCATTCGTTGATTGGTTAATCCTACACGAAGTCCCAGTTTAAGACGCATTTTACATAAGATATAATCCCTTCTTGTATAACTTATATCATAGGCAATAGGTATATAATTTATTTCCTTCTTAAAGGTTGACAACAGCTCTGAAGCTTTCTTAACACTGTTGGTTTTCATACAAACATAAACATCATATTGCTCTGTATCTATTTCATTAATTACATCAATCAGACGATTTGTATAATCGTCACGTTTCATTCCTTTAATAAAAATAAATACTTTTTTCTTAGGATTAGGCTGAGCTTTACTCACAACAAAATCATTAAGCTCTTTTGTTTGACCGAAGAGAAGGGTCTCACAAACCTGCCTTGGAGTATTCATAGAATCATAGGAACAGAATTGCTTATGGAATTCTGGATAATAAGGGGCTGCATCATTATCCTGCATATCCGCCTTTCCGGCAGAATTGATTTCCTCCATGAGCTCTTGGACAGTATCCGCTTTAGGAAGCTCCAGTGCCTCCAAATCAATATAAAGACCTCTTCCTGCTAGATATTCCTCCCTGTCATAAGTAAAGAGAATTATCTTTCTCTTTGTTACACCATAATCAAACATTATACTGGAATAATCCGTAACCAGAACATCGCTGGCATTTAGGAAATCATAGGTTTCATAGGTGGCAGGAAATTCTTTGATACGCTTAAATTCACTGCAATCTATCTGGTCTTTAACGAAAGGATGGAGTTTTACATAGAATACCTGCTTATCTGTAAGTTGACTATCAATTGTTTCAAAATAAGAAGTAAGCTGCTCTATCTGCTTTGCTGTATCCTTTTGATGAAGCAATCCTCTCCAGGTGGGCATATATACAATCACTTGCTTATCAGTAAGTTCAAACTCCTTCCTAATCTCATGGTAGCGATTCTTTTGAAGAAATACGGAGTTTCTTGGATAACCGGATAATAATATTGTTCCCGGATAAAGGTCCTTTATCATATAATCTTCCAAAAAGATATCTTTGGAAAACTCATTTTGGTATAATAAATAATCTGCTATGAGGAAGTTTCTCTGTACATTCCCAAGGGCATATTCTCTCTGTGGCACAATCCTTCCCATAGCCTTTAATGGAGTACCGTGCCAGGTATTTAAATAAACTTGATCCTTCTTTTTAATAAAATAAGGAGGAAAACTTGTGTCTGTAACAAGATATTTTGCTGTAGCCAGGGCTCTCATATATGCTTTAGAACGTATCTCTATCATAGTTACATTATTAATATCATAACTTTCTAACAAGGCCTTGTATTGCTCCATATAGCTTGGTTCCATAGCCAATAATACACGATAGGAGGAATAGTTGTCTTTCGTTAATTCTTTAATAAGAGCAAAGATATTACCGGCAATATCCTCTCCATGCTTTGATTCAAAGAGAATATCCTTAGGTGCCACAGGCAGTTTTTCATACATCCTGGTATAATAAACAGAACCGCTTTGAGCAAGAATAGCAAGCAAAGGAAATTTCTTCTTTATTAATCCAAGTCTATTATTACTGCCCTTGAACTTTTTAATTCTTCTCTTCCACTTCTTCTTCTCTTTTCTCTGTTCCTTAACAATGTCAGCTACGAATTTTGGGGTCACTTCACGAATTTTCGTTAATCGTATCATTTTCTTCTTGTCTGTATATAACTTTAATCTCTCTTTTAAGGCTCCTGAGGAATATTTTAGATAATGATTGTTACGCCAATTTGGTAATTCCTTATCCAAAAACTCCTGGGTCTTTCTAATAATCTCAAGCTTAATGTCCAGCTTTCCCTTGTTACCTTCTTTGAACAAGGCTCCATAGCGATAGAGAAAATGTCTTGTACAGATATATTCAAGCTCGTCATAATACACTTCCATATAACCATGCTTTTTCATAAAGTCAAATACTAATTGAAAAGCCTTAACTATATCAAGGGTTTGCTCAGAAAAACTGTTAAGAAAACCCCCTTGGGTGGTTCTACGATAATTATACAAGGGTTCTTCAACAACACCAATACTATTAGCTTTGCAACAAGCTTCAAATACCAGTACCAGGTCCTCAAATCTCATATTCTCCGGAAACTCTAATCCATCCAGAATACTTCTTCTAAACAACTTGTCCCAGGGGAAAGGAGATATGTGGGCTAATTCATATTTGTTTTCCTGTAATTTAAAATTACGATTAATTAAAAAAGTTCCTGTAATTTCCTTCTTCTGCTCACCTATATGTTCTCTTTCATATACATTATATCTACCACAAATAACGATATCATTATTGTCTTTCATTGCTTTTTCATAGAGTTTCTCGCACATATCCGGCTCAATAAAATCATCGCTATCTACAAAGAGAATATATTCACCCGACGCTCTCTTAAGGCCATAATTTCTTGCATGACTTACACCACGATTTTCTGTGGAAAACACCTTCATTCTATCAGGATATCGTTTTTGATATTCCTCTAAGATACTTAAAGAGTTATCCTTAGTTCCGTCATTTACTACTACAATCTCTATGCCCTCTAATGTTTGGTTAATAATACTGTCCAGACAGGCTGGCAAATATCGCTCTACATTATAAACCGGCATTATTATGCTTATTTTATAGTTCGATTTTTCCACTTAACATTCCCTCCAAATATGATTTATGTCATTTCCCATATCTACCGGCTATACCTTTTTAAAAATATGTAGATATAAGCGCTCAGCTGATTTTCCGTCCAGGTATTTGTAATTGTCATTAACAAAGGCTTTTACTCTCCCAGAATCAAAATTATCCTCATCCAAATATGCAAGCACACCTTCTGTATCTTTAACAACAGGCCCTGGTACGTATTCTTCATAAGGTCTATAAAAACCTCTGCCAGAATCTGAAAACTCCTCCAGATCATAAGCATAAAAAATCATTGGCTTCTCCATAAGACAAAATTCAAATATAACAGAGGAATAATCCGTTATCAAATAATCCGATACCAAAAGTAAAGTATTAATGTCCGGATAAGATGACATAGAAACTACATTCTCTGCCTCCGGTAGAACCAATCCGTCCTTACTCAATGCTTCCATAACAAAGGGATGAAGCCGGAGTAGTAAAATAAAATCCTTAGGTAAATCTTCATGCACCTTGGCCAAGCCTAAGGCCAGCATGGGCTTATCTTGTTCCTCATCTCTGAAGGTAGGTGCATATAAAATAAGCTTTTTCCCTTTGAGGTCAGGATACTGATGATAAAATTTCATTCTTCTTTCTTCTATTTTATCCTGGTTAAAAAATATATCTGTCCGTGGCAGACCATAAACAAAAACTTTATCGCTGCTAATTCCAAAGGCTTCTCCATATTGGGTCTTTGTTTCCTCTGAATTCACAATCAGGTGAGTAACACAACCATTGGCCCTTTTCTCCAGGCTTTTTAGTCTTCCTGTATTGACGTCCTGTCCAAATTTCTTGATGGTACCTGTGCCATGCCACAACTGAACAACCAGAACCTTCTCTGAAAATTTCATATATGCCATTGGCAGAAAGATATTATCTAATAGTATATATTTTGAAGTTGCCATGTGATAGGGTTTTACAATGAAAAAAGATATTATAGACTTCCAACCACGTAGATCCTTTATCCCTTTACGATCAGCCTTTTTTATAAAATGAAAATAATAACCTTCTCCCCGCTGGCTCAAGTAATCTACCATTGAACCCACATTACTATCAATACTGCCATCATGTGTCATAATTCCAAATACTTTCTTAGGCTTAATGGAACTAAACAATCGGAAAAAATAAAAAAAGCCTGCAAAAATAAGATAACCTATTGTTTTCAATTTCAAATTCCTCCGTGGGAGAATATTAAATCTACTATCTTTTTCGATGCTAAGCCGTCATCAGCATGATTGTATTTTACTGAAAAAGCATCGTATTTATCTCTATATTCCTCAAAATTATAGTCTTGTATAGCCCTTACCAATTGTTTTGTGGTTAAAGCAAAGGGGCCGGGAGCTTCTTTTATAAAGTCAAAGTAAAAACCTCGTAAGGTATCCTTATACTCTTCTAAGTCATAGGTAAAGAATATCATCGGCCTTCTTAAGATACTGTAATCAAACATAACCGATGAATAATCCGTCACTAAAATATCTGATACCAGATATAGTTCTGCAATATCAAAGGAAGCCTTGAACTGATATATAAAACCTTGATACTTACTAATATCAATCTGTTCTCCCACCAAATAATGAGCCTTCAACAAGATAATATAGTCCTGAGATAATTCTTCCATCAGATAACTATAATCCATCTGTGAACTAAATCGGTACTTCAATGACCCGTAATGTTCATTATCTCTCCAGGTTGGAGCATAGAGGATAATCTTCTTATCCAAAGGCAAACCCAGCCTTTTTTTGATCAAAGAAATAGTTGCTGAATTGTTATCCTTAAAAAGAATATCATTTCTAGGATAGCCAATTTCAAGAATTTCTTTATTATAGGCAAAGGCCCTCCTGAAAATCTCTGTGGAGTAGGAATTTTGAGACAATAAATAATCCCAGGTTCTTGTATTCTTCGCAAACTTCCTTTTATAATCCTCTAAACTTTTTTCTCCCTCCATGGATACCTGCTTCATATCCAGAGCAAGTCTTTTCAGTGGCGTACCATGCCAGGTCTGAATGTACACTGCATCTTTTCTTTTCTTTAGGTATGTAGGCATTCGAGTATCACTAACCCATAATCCAGCCTTAGCAAAGAGATAAAAATATAATAGGCTAATTCTCTTTACTTTCCTTATACTGCCGGGTAACTCAATTCTTGTATCTTCTAATATAAAATAACATGCATATAATTTATCCAATCCTCTGGCTACCATCTCTTCATAAATAAATCTAGGATTTCCAGAATAGTTCCTACCTAAATTACTCTCGAAAATAATAACCCTTCTGTCAACCTTATGGATTAATATAAAGATGCGGTAAAGGATAAGGACTGGTATTTTAATTATTTTTTTAATTATCTGCTTCATGAATAAGATTACCCATGTCTTTCTCATAGGATATAAGAACAAATTCTATTACAATTTCAATTTATCCTTTAAGTCAGTTTTAATCTTAGTAGTTGAGATGCCTTCTGTTCTAGGAAGATATACAACCTCACAATAATCCTTAAGGAAATCAAATTTACCCGTCCAGTCGTCACCCATTACAAAAACATCAATCTGATTATTTACTACATCATCTATCTTCTGTTCCCAGGTATATTCAGGAAGAACCTCATCCACATATTTAATTGCCTCTAGGATTATTTTTCTGTCCTCATAGGGATAATAGGCCTTCTTATTCTTGATTGCATTAAACTCATCTGAAGATAGAACCACTACAAGATAATCTCCCAATGCTCTTGCTCTTCTTAATAAGTTAATATGTCCCACATGGAGTAAATCAAATGTTCCATAAGTAATTACTTTTTTCATCATAATTCTCCTTTAAAGAGTTAAAATAATAAAGAACTTATATTAGGGAGGATTTTCCTCCTGTTCCTTACTTCAGCATCTCCTCATAAATTCTGCAGATTTCTTCCACCTTACCCTGGGTTACCAAAGTACCCTTCTCTAATAGAATTGCTTTATTACAGATATTCTTCACCTGCTCGATGTTATGGGATACAAATAAAACCGTGACACCCTTTTCAAACATAGCCTTTATTCTCTTCTCGCTTTTCTTCCTAAACTTCGCATCTCCTACGGCAAAGACCTCATCCAGGATAAGAATATCTGGCTCAACCACTGTAGCAATGGAAAATCCAAGACGAGATTTCATACCGGAGGAATAGTTTTTCACAGGAATATTAATAAAGTCTCCCAGTTCTGAAAATTCAACAATTTCATTATATTTCTCTTTGATAAATTCTTTGGGATAACCAAGCATGGCACCATATAAGTAGATATTCTCGGCACCGGTATATTGCATATCAAAGCCTGCTCCCAATTCTAATAAAGGAACTACTTTTCCTCTGGTAATTACTTTTCCTTCCGTGGCTTTTAGGACACCGGCAATAACCTTAAGTAAAGTACTCTTTCCTGCACCATTGGTTCCCAGAATCCCTACACGGTCACCCTTCTCTACTTTAAAACTCACATTTTTTAAAGCCCAGAAATCCTTATAATGTATATCACGTCTAAGTTTCTTAATAACAAATTCTTTAAAGTTGTCCACCTTTTCACTGCCCATTAAGAAACGAACACCGATACGGTCGACCTTAATTACAACTTTACCCATGTAACCTCCAATTTTGCTCTAGCCGACATTAAAAGCATACCGGCAAAAACTACGCTCTATATAACTTGATAAACCAGATACATCTGATAAATTTTTGTTACAGTTTTGCTAACAACAGAAGTTGCAGACTGATTGTGCAAGTTTGCTTGTCTACAAGCAGTTTTTCATATTCTTTTATATGGATAATAAATCTTATATGTTTAAGATAAATTTATCTTGATTTTTATAAAACATCCACAATCCTAACACTAATACTACTATACTAAATCCTCCAGAGAAAAGAAGGGCATTCACATCCTGTGGCAGACCATACAAAACAGCATTCCTAAAATTCTTGATTACTGCATATAAGGGATTGAATTTAAGAAGCCATGAATACTTCCCTTCTAGTATCGCTTTTTCTGAATAAAAAATAGCGGAGCAGTACATAATTAGCATCAAAATAACGCCCCAAAGATATTCCATATCTCTAAAGAACACAGCTAAGGTAGCTAGCATGAGCCCCACTCCCATTACCATGACCAGTAAGATTAATAAAGGTATGATAGCACTAAAAATATGAAAAGTTGGTCTTACCCTCGTTACGATTGCCACCCCAATGAGCACTAGTAAAGAGATGATAAAAGTAATAAACTGTGACAAAACCGATGCCAAAGGATAAATATATTTTGGAACATAAACCTTCTTAATCATTTGACCATGAACTCTTATTGATTTCATAGCAGATTTGGTAGCATTGGAAAAGAAACTGTATAAAAGCCTTCCTGTAATGATATAGACAGGGAAGTTTGTAATACTCTTATTCTCCCTTATGGTCTGAAATACTGCCCAGAGAACAAGCATGGTTAGAAGCGGCTCTAATAAGGTCCAAAGAATCCCTAGGAAAGACCTTCTGTATTTTAACTTAATATCCTTAATTACTAGCTCCGTTAACAAAAAACGGTATTTTTTAAAATTCTTAATGCTCTGTTTCATTTAAATCCCCTTTTAGTCCAAATACTTCATTGGCAACCCTTTCAGAGGCTGTTCCATCTTCCCAGCCACAGAATTTATCATAGAATGCTACATACTTCTCATGATATTCCTTCTTTAGCTTGTCAACATTCTTAATAGCCTCAATAACCTCCTCTGTGGTAAATAGGAGAGGTCCCGGTAATTCTTCTTCTATATCAATATAAAAACCACGCAGAACATCCCTATATTTCTCCAAATCATAAGTAAAGAATAACATAGGTCGTTTTAAATTAGCGTAATCAAAGAATACAGAAGAATAATCTGTAATCAAAATATCCGATATCAGATATAATTCTGAGATATCATCATATTTGCTAAGATTAAATGCAAAATCCTCTATGCCAGTTACATCTAGAGAATCCGCTATAAAATAATGGGTACGTAATAAAATCACATATTCATTGCCCAGTCTTGCCTTTAATTGTTCCAAATCCAGCTTAAGAGAAAACTTATATCTTCCTTTGGTATAGTATTCATCATCTCTCCAGGTTGGAGCATAGAGAATCGTCTTCTTATCCTTGGGAATTCCCAATTTTTCTTTGATCCCTCTGGCAATCTCTTCCTTATTGGGATAGTGTAAGATATCATTACGAGGATACCCTGTCTCTAGCATATTTTTATCAAACATAAAGCATCTACGGAAGATATCACTGGAATACTTGTTGGGTGCTATGAGATAATCCCAGGCTCTGGATTGCTTATATACCTGATTCTTATATCTTGGTGTTGCTGAGCTAATATCCTCCATATCAAATACCAGCCGTTTTAGAGGGGTTCCATGCCAGGTCTGTAAAAATATATTACCCTTCCTCTTTCTAACCCATTCCGGCTGCCTTCCATTGAAAATATAGTATTTGCTCCTTGCCAGATAGTATGCATAACGGAAACTAAAACGCTTTACCTTCACATGAGGGAAGGGTATCTTGGTTTTCTTCTTATCAATCACCCAAATAAATTTATACTTACCCGGGTAATTCTTTGAAAGATATTCATAAACATATTTGGGACTGTCGGAATAATTCTTCCCGAAAAAGCTTTCACAGAATACCCAATTTGCTTTCATAGGTCTTTTCAAAAAGCTATGGATATATAAAAACTTGGAGAAGGCACGCTTATTTTTTGTAATCTTCTTTAACTTCTTATAGGCTAGATGTCTGTTTACAATCCTTTTCGCTTTATTAATATTGCCATAATATAAGGCTTTCAAAAGTCTGCGCTTATAACCTTTGTAGCTCTTTAGTAAGTTCAAATCCATCTGTGAGATAAGGGAATGAACTACTTTAAATCTAGCAGCTTGTCTTTTTGGCTTTTTACTTCTTCGAAGCTTAGGACCATAGTACCTAATACAGTAATGAATAATCTTTCTATCTAGGCGCCTACGTAACTCACTTTCCTTATCTATGAGGGTAATGGCATAACGATATACGGCTACATAGCCCTTAAAGCTCTTAGAACCCTTTCTCTGGCTAAGAGAAGGCATGTTGATGGCATCATTATGATTCCTCTTAATATAAATTGCATCTGCAACATGTTCATATTCCTCTGCCTTATCCAGTACCTGCAATAAGAAAGGATAGTCTGAAAGAAAGGTTATATTTTCATTAAATCTAATTTGATTGTCTTCTATAATACTACGTTTGATTAGTTGATGTAATACGGTGATATTTCTTACACCTTTACGATTACTAAAGAGATGGTAATAAGCTAATCTTCTTCTGGATTCAGGATCCCTTGCACTCTCATCTCCCGCTGTCTCCCCGTTATCCTCTGAATCCTCATTTAGTAATTGTTCTTCATTTAAAGAACTGCTACTTTCTGATTCACCGCCATTCTCCATGTCCAGTTCGGCAGAATCTAAGGAGTTATCCTCCCCATCCTCATCCTCGTTCTCTTCTTCACTATTTTCCTTATTATAATTGTCCATAAATAGACTTCGCCTAAACCAAGTCCACATTTTCTTACCATATATTAAATCATAATTATTTTCTTCTGTTGCATTAACTAGAAGCTCTAATGCTGTTCTATCAAGATAGTCGTCACTATCTAAAAAGTAAATATATTCACCTTGCGCCTTATCTAATCCAAGGTTTCTTGCTGCTGCAACCCCTTTTTTCTCCTCTAACTCAAATATGCGGATATTGCGCATTGCTTTATAGGGCTCGATAAAAGTATCTACGTCCTCACTTACCCGATCCAACACAAGGATAATTTCCATATCCTCATAACTTTGCTCTATGAGGCTTTGCATACAATCCTCTAGAAAGGATAATCCTTCATTAAACGGTATAATAACACTAACTTTCATCCATGTGCCTCCAAAAAATCTTCATTCGCTATATTAACAATGGAAAACTTAATATCATAGGGATTATAGCATTCCCTCAGAAACAAGTCAATAATGGCGTCCTTTATATAATCTAGCAAATCTCTATATGATAGTATCTATATTAAGGTTTTACCATAGAAAACAGCCTTTATACATTTAACCCCAATTTCTTTAAGATTTTATTACTAATTTGGTTCAAAAATCAATTTTGCTTTATTTTAAAAGAAAACTGCTGAATATAATTATTCAGCAGCATATCTTAACTCCTATTGTAAATTTAATCGATTCATAGCACTAAAGATGGCCCTAATTGAGGCTCTTGTTATGTTGGAACTGATACCTACACCGTAAGTAGTTCTGCCACTTGTAATATCCAACATATGTATATATGCTGCAGCCTGAGCATTTTCTCCACCACCTAATGCGTGTTCGGTGTAATCCAAAATCTTCACTTGTATACCTAATTCCTTTTGTAAGCCACGCATTGCAGCATCAAGAGGACCATTACCAATGGCTTCTATGGTTGTTTCAACATCGTAATTGGTAAATACCACTATGGCGCTGGTGCATTCATGTCCTTGATCTGCAATATCTTCAATCTTACACTTCTTAAAATGTAATGGTTCCTTCTTATCTAAGTAGCACAGCTTGAATTCTTTCATAATCTGTTCCGGTGCAACTTCACCTTGCTTCTCAGACAAGGTCTGGATCACATCTGCAAATTCCTTGTGCATTCCCTTAGGAAGCTTGAAACCAAAGTAATTCTCCATTATGAAGGCTACGCCGCCCTTACCGGACTGACTGTTAATTCGAACAATGGGCTCATATTGTCTTCCAATATCTGAAGGATCAATGGGTAGATAGGGTACAGCCCAGATGGCACTATTACGTTCCTTCATAGCTTTGATACCTTTATTGATTGCATCCTGATGAGAACCTGAGAAGGCAGTAAACACTAACTTTCCAGCATAAGGATGACGTTCATGAACCTTCATTTTGCATAAGCGTTCATAGGCCTCGATAATTTCATTTATATTGTCTATAGAAAGTTCCGGATCAATTCCCTGTGAAAATAAATTATATCCCAAAGTCAAAATATCAACATTTCCTGTTCTCTCACCATTACCAAACAAAGTACCTTCCACTCTGTCTGCCCCTGCTAATAAGGCTAATTCTGTTATAGCTATGCCCGTACCACGATCATTATGAGGATGAACACTTAAGATGATTGTATCTCTGTCTTTAAAATGGCTATCCATCCATTCAATTTGATCTGCATAAACATTAGGCGTATTCATCTCCACTGTAGCAGGTAAATTAAAAATAATTTTATTCTCTGGTGTTGGCTCCCAAATCTCCTGGACTGCTGTACATACTTCAAGAGCAAATTCTACTTCAGTTCCAGTAAAGCTTTCCGGTGAATATTCCAGAATAATTTGGCCTGGAAAATTCTTTGCATATTCCTTAACTAATTTCGTTCCTTCAATAGCTATCTGCTTAATTTCCTCTGTAGACATATGGAAGACCACATCTCTTTGTAATGTAGAAGTAGAGTTATAAATATGCACAACAGCCTTTTTAATACCTTCTAAAGCTTCAAAGGTTCTTTTAATCAAGTGATCTCTGCACTGTACCAGAACCTGAACAGTAACATCCTCGGGAATCAATTTACGCTCTACAAGCTGTCTTAAAAAATCAAATTCTATTTGTGATGCAGAGGGGAAACCTACCTCGATTTCCTTAAATCCCAACTTCACCAACAACTGAAAAAATTCTACCTTTTCTTCAACTACCATAGGCTCAATTAATGCCTGGTTTCCGTCTCTTAAATCCACACTACACCAGATGGGTGCTTTCTCAATCTGCTTATTAGGCCATTGCCTACGGGATAATTCAATTACAGGATTTCTCTGATATCTTTTAAAATTCAACATATGATATACCTCCAAAATAATATAATTTGATTAACTTCTCTTCGCAACTTAATAAAAATATCAAATCACTCATATAAATTCATATTATCTATGGAGTCGATAAATCACGCTGTAAATTTTAACAATGAATAACATGGCATCGTCTATACGAGTCCCAATCAAATCATATCCTTTCTCGTTAATTTTAATGACTATATAAATTATTAGGTAACACAATAATAATGCTAACTTAGTGTCATAAATATTGTAATTGAAACGAACTTAAATCTAGTGAATTGTCATGAATTATAACATTATAGTTTATTCTTGGCAACTATTTTTTTATAAATTCATCTCCAAGGCCATTTTCGATCATATCTGTTAATATCTCCATAGCTTCTCCTTCATCTGCCCCTTCACAGACAAGTTCAATTTCATCTCCCTCTTTAACACAGGCAGATAAAACACCAATTACACTTTTAGCATTTACTGACTTGTTACCAATATTAATTGTAATAGTAGAATTAAAATCAATAGAACGATTACAAAGCACACTAATTGGACGTAAATGTAATCCTCCAGGAATATTTATTGTAAGTTTCTTGCTAAGCATAAGATACCTCCTGCCATTAGCCAAATAGTCTATCATAAGTCTATACGAGACTTATATTAACTTTAGGATAACCTAAAAGGGTAGAATATCCTCCTAAATCCACCTTTATTTCTACAGAATATATCCCCGAAGAAAAATCAGATAAATCAATATAAGGCTTGATATTACTATAAGATATATCCTTAATCTCCTTTGCTGGTCCTATTACATATAATAGAATGGGTGCATTGACTAAATAGGCTAAAGATAAATTGTCTGGTTTGTTTCTAACATCGATTTCTCCTGGATATAAGGAGATTTCTTTCGTTTCTGCTTTTTCTATTGTAATATTTATTGCTGCTGTCTGGCTTTTCTCCACCAGAATAATTCCTTCTTTCAGCTGCTCTTGTATATTAATCTCTTTTTGTATGTCCTTATTTGCCCCTGTAATATCTTCTTCAACTAACAGCTCATGGATACCTCCTAATACACTATCCTCTGCAGCAATTTCTATCTTCTTGGGTTCATAATCAATATCTGCCATAGTATAGCCATCTGCCGGTGTTCCTGTTGCCACTATCTTCAGATTAATAATTTTAGTCTTATAGATATAGATGTTAGCAGGTATAAAGTCTTCACTAAAGGTTAGATTAGAAGAATCAATAACATCGCCATCTACATCCAGAGCCTTTGGCCTCTCACTAATTCGGAAGGATTCCTTACTATTAGTTACATCCACTTCTACAACGATCTGTGAAATACTATCAACTTTACTCTTAGGTCCTGTTACATTTAACAAGGTATTTGTTTTCTTTCCATATACATAGTATCCTTCTGCAGGATCACCCTTTTGTTCTACATTAACCTTGAATTGTTTTTTGACTAATTCTTCTCGTTCAATCTTCATTACTTGATAGTCATTTAATATGGTTACTTGATCTCTATATCTAGGACAGGTAATTTTAATTGTAACCGCATCCACATCGGAAAGTTTTGATAAGTCGGCTGTAACCTTAAAATCTGATACAGACAACTCATCCCATATTTTTCTTCTTGCAGAAAAATTAATATCTATTGTTCCACCTTCAACAATACTATAAATCTGTCCAAGAGAGGTTAGGGCGCTTTCATTAATAACATCTACCCTAACATTTGTATAAGTATCTTTAATAATTGGATTCTCAATATTCGTTATAACAATCCATAACAAGGCGGCAAGAATAATAGATAGAATTTTTAAGCCGATATTTCTAGTCAACTTCTCTTTCATTCCTTCTTCTTCCCCTCCATAACTTTAATTTTCTAACTTGGTTAGTCTTCTTTTGGGCATCTACCAATTTAGTTTTCAGATAATCTCCATCCACGTTACGAATCAGTTTACCTCCCTTAGCTATGGATACTTTACCCGTCTCCTCTGATACGATAATGGTCAAGCAATCTGATACTTCACTAATACCTATTGCTGCACGATGTCTGGTACCCAACTCCTTACTAAGCTGCATATTATCTGATAAAGGTAGATAACAGGTTGCTGCAGCTATTCTATTGCTACGTATGATAACAGCACCGTCGTGAAGCGGTGTGTTATGTTCAAATATATTAATAAGTAATTCACTGCTGACAAGGCTATCAATGATTATCCCTGTGCTTTCAAATTCTGTCAGAGGTATATCCTCTTCCATAACAATCAATGCTCCAGTTTTAGATCTAGCCAGTTCAAAGGTTGCCCGCACAATTTGGTTTAAAGTATGATCTGAAAATTTCTCCATTTTATCCCTTGAATCATCAAAGACAATAAAGGATTTCACAAGATTTTTCTGTCCTAGATGTTCCAAGGCTTTTCTAAATTCTGGTTGGAATATGATAACAATAGCAATAATTCCAACATTAATCGTGTTTCTGATAATCCACATAATAACGTTTAATTCAAAGACCTCTGCCAGAAACCAGAAAGCCATAATAACTAAAAGTCCTTTTAACAAACTCCAGGCTCTTGTTGTCTTGACCCACTTAACTACATGATAAAGCAAAAATGCCAGAATGCATATTTCAATAATATCCGTAGGTTCTATTTTTTTTGGGGGTGATACCCACACAAAGCCATCAATAAATTTATTGATTAAATCCATATGCCTTCTCCCCTACTACAATTTACTATTTATATCTATAAATCTTTATTACTCATTCCTATCATTAATATCTTCTTCATAGCCTCTATAATCGTCTTCGTTGTCTATATAGGCATTGCTATCCTCATCATCGTCATCCTCTGCCTCAACGAATCTTCTCTTTCCAGTACCTGATAAACTCTGGTCTTTAACGGTAATACGTTTTACCTTCATCTGGGGTGTGGTCACCGTTACTTTTGGTACTGCCTTTACATAATAATAATATACTTCATCTTCAAACTGAACATTCTCCACACCAGAATAATCCAGGGTTAATTTGAAGAAATGTATGGCATATACAATTGCTGCCGAAAATATTGTACCTAAAATCATACTAAATATTTGCCCTGTTTGATCAAAAATCAAATCACTTATTAAAAATCCCAAAATACTGGTTAAAGCTCCTGCAGCAATAGCGATTTCAAAAGCATAGTCAAATTTCATCCTTCTAACAAAGTAAACCACTATCAGTATTAAAGAAAAAATTATAATGGACATAATCATCTGTTTATTGCCAGCCAGATTATCAATTACGGAAGTATAAAGTTTTAAGATATCTTCAATGGAAGTATTATCCTGCATCGTTACAGCAGTCTTAATCACTTGTATTATATAGTATATAAAGATACCGCATGCCGTAGGAACCAAAGCAACAGGCGTAGCAACAACACCAAGTAAAAGGGGTATTATATATGGTACCTTCAAAAAATACAATACAGGAATAGCTAGCAATACATAACCTAAGCTAGGTGTAAACCTGGCAAAGAGTAAATAGACTATAAGCAGCATTATAATAATTATAATGGATAAAAATGGTGCAATAAAATAAACATGTAAAATAACTGCCAGTGCTGCAAGAAGCACCATAATCGATGAAGGTGTAAATGCACTGAGCAAGGATAAAGCCAAGACAATGGGAATTGACTTCAGTCTGGAATCATACCCTATCTCTCTATTTATTGTTACAAATGTGATTAGTGCAAATATAAATTTAACGGCAGGGATTAAATAAATATCATTTTTCTGATAGAAATTTCTTACCCGCTCTCTAAAAACCAATAATGGCATCATGATGTATATCCTCCCATTTATGCTTCCGGTATTTCTTCATTATACATCTTGTTAAGACGTTTGAGTAATTTGAAGTATCTGCCAAGCTTTTTTCTTGATTTATCATACATAATAGAATATCCAACTGCAGACCCCAACCCGTAGGCAGAGACAATCATGATATAAATTCCTAATATATAAGTACCCATTAATTTGTAATCTAAAGTTACAGCATTAGCTATGAGGTATTCAGAATGATATAATATTATAAGTAGCAGAATTAATGCATATCCAACGGTAGCACAAATGATAGATTTTATAATCTGATACCTTACATAATCCGATTTATAATATTTACTTAAGCGAATATCCTCCTTACCCTCTTTACTTTCATAGAGAGCAAGCTTCGTCATAAGTCTAATTCTATTGTTGTTTAACATATTCCCTCCATTCAGAATCATACAAATCACAGTCATCTGAATTTTTCTCATTTTTTTCCATAACTATTCACCTTAGTTGATTTATTAATATCCCATATGTAAAAAGGTTTGAATAGATTATATCATAGATAGAATTTAATTTCGAGGTTTTTTTACCCATTTGGGAAAAATGCATAAAACAAAGTTCAACAGATCGCTGCTGAATGCGGCTTTAATGATAGTAACTATTTTTTAAAGTTATTTCAAGATACAACCGGTGTCAAATAGGGCCTTTTTACCATAGGGAGACACCAAAAGAGACACTCTTTCGAGTGTCCCTAATAGGCTTACCCTCTGCGCAACCTTTTTCCAAGTTTTACAAACTCATACCAGAATACAGCTATCACTGCAATACCTACTGCATTAAACAGCAGCGTCACAGACAGCGGTGCTAGTTTCAACAATCCATTCAATGGGGAATAAAGAATGACGCCCAGCATAACAAGTGTGCCAAAGTTAACCGCCCACATTACCTTGTCTTTAGCAAGTCGTGCAACCGATTTAAATGCGTAATCATGATCTGAGCTATTAACCTGAACAAGGAATAGATTAGAAATCATAATAATTAAAAGTCCCATTGCACGTGCTTTTGGAGCACTGTCAGGATTACCATTCAGTGTAGTATAATAAGTGCCAAAGGAAGCAACAAAGATTATTAGTCCCTGAACAATACTTTTTATAAAGATTTTTGCATTTAAAAGCTTTTCTTTTGGACTGCGGGGCTTACGGTTCATAATATCAGTTTCAGCAGGTTGACGTTCCAAAACAATCGAGCATGTTGGATCTATTACTAGTTCCAATAATACAACATGAAGTGGTAATAGCAAAATAGCTGTAGGTGTAATACCAAGAATTGGTGCTAATAAAGATGCAAGTGCAATTGGAATATGAATAGTGAAAACGTATCCAACTGCCTTACGAATATTATCATAAATTCTTCTACCATCTTTCACGGTATCTACAATAGTTGTAAAGTTATCATCCATTAAAATTAAATCAGCAGCTTCTCTTGATACCTCGCTACCACGCTTACCCATTGCAATACCAATATCTGCATATTTAAGCGCTGGTGCATCATTTACACCATCACCTGTCATTGCCACGATTTCTCCATTCTCTTTAAATGCTTTAACAATACGCATTTTATGTTCTGGAACAACACGGGAGAAGATACTTACGTCCTTAACTTTTTCACAAAGCTCCTCATCACTCATTTTATTTAACATATCACCAGTTATAATATGGTCACTGTTTGGCATACCAATTTTTTTTGCTATGGATGAAGCGGTAATACCATTGTCACCTGTAATCATAACTACACGAATACCCGCTTTGTTACAGACATCAATATCATTTTTTACGCTCTCTCTCGGTGGATCGGCACAACCAATCAATCCAAGAAGCGTTAGGGAACAATCTGTGATTTTTTCTGGAATGTCATTTTCACTTTGTAGCTTCATGGTAGCTACAGCGATAACACGTAGTCCTTCCTTAGACATTTCAGTAATTTTCTGTTCAGTAAGCTCCTGGTCTTTACCTGTCATATTGCAGACAGTCAAGATCCCCTCCGGTGATCCCTTAGCAGCAATGATGATTTCACCATTTCTGCGCCATACATGCCCCATCATTTTCAGTTCATTGGTAAAGGTATACTCTCTTATAAGTACTCCTCCAAATAAATGTTCCTTAGATATACCATGTTCATCACAATACATTAGCATTGCTTTTTCCATGGGATCATAAGCATCTGTTTCACAACCAAGTCCCATGGTTTCTATAAGGGTATGAGTATCATCCTTCAGTGCCCAGACATTCTGCACTGTCATCTGATTCATGGTAATTGTCCCTGTCTTATCAACGCACAGTACCGACACTGCACCTAATGTCTCAACCGATGGAAGCTTGCGAACTAGTGATTGTTTTTTTGCCAATCGCCAAGCTCCCATAGACAGGAACACAGTTAAAACAACTGGAAACTCTTCGGGTATCATCGCCATGGCTAGAGTAATGCCCGAAAGAATACTTTCAATCATTCTATCCCCAAAACTGTGATCAGGAATATTAAAATAGGTAACCACTCCAACAAGTGCAAACAGTACAGCAGCTATTCCTGCACAAACCTTTACAAGACTATCTGTTTGTTTCTGGAGAGGGGTATCTTCATTTGGTGCTGAGGCTACATTAGAACCGATTTTACCGTATTCGGTCATTGCACCGATTTTATCAACCAATACAGTTGCTGTTCCTTGTGTTACCAAGGTTCCCGCATAGCAATAATCTTTACGCCAATAATCAGTCGTTGGTACTGCATTTTCTGTGTTTATCTTCCAGACTCCCTCTGCCTCACCTGTAAGAGAAGATTCATCGACACAAAGGTCATTGCATTTTACTACAATACCATCTGCTGGGATTTTCACACCCTCATGAATCATCATCAAATCATTAGGTACAAGGTCAGAACTTGCAATAACCGTTTCTTTTCCATCTCGGATGACCGTGACATGGGGAGCAGATAAATCTTTTAACGCATTTAAAGTTTTATCTGTTTTCCATTCTTGAATAACATCAATGCTAATAATACCTATAACGAAAATCAGCATGATAGCACCATCCCTTGGCTCTCCAAGGATAAAATAAATAACTGCAGCAACAATCAACAGTAAAAACATAGGCTCACAAATGATGTGAAAGACCTTCTTAATAAAGCTTTCTTTCTCTTGTGGTGTCAATTCGTTTTTACCATATTTGTCCTGCAGTTTCTTGGCTTCAATGGAGCTTAATCCCGCCATGTTTTGTTTGTAGTCTGTCATAAAAGTTACCTCCGTTTCACCTATTTGGGATTCGATTGATAGCTCTATGGCACTCCATTCAAGTTCACATTGTTCCTTTGGGTATAAGAAAGTATCAGCTTGCTGACACTTCGCACCCCAGCGGATTAGAAGTAATATACTTCCTTGCCGCTAGGTGCGTATCCTATTATTTTTTATGTATAAGACGCAATTTTCTATAACATAAAAAACACACCTATGAAACATACTACTGTCCCACAGATGTGTATATTATCACAATCTGCTGCCACACATGGTGGCCCAGCCCCATGACCTTAAAATACAAGGTTCATCGCCTGCTCAGTTTGTACTGTTTATCTCGCATTTCATATCAGAAATGTAATGCAGCGCAAAGAGTAATATTATATTAACACAATTACCTTTTATTGTCAATAACTAACTCTTGAGTTTGTATTTTTTTTGTTGTATTTTTTTTTTTTTTTTTGCTTTTGCTGTACAATCCTTCTTCATTTAAATGAAAGTATAACAGATCTCCTCATGGAAGCGCCAGCTACGCCTTAACAAATAATACCATTTGCTATCGATCTCAAACCACTTACCTGATACCAACAAGCTACTCATTTTCCTTAAATTGCCTATTATATAACTGGGCATACAGACCACCTTTATTAATAAGCTCTTCATGTGTACCATCTTCCTCAATTTCACCATTATTTAATACCAAAATTCTGGTAGCTATCCTAACAGTCGATAAACGGTGAGCAATTATTATTGCAGTTCTATCTACTACCAGTTCACTGATAGTATTTTGTATCAACCTTTCACTTTCATTGTCAAGAGCGGAAGTAGCTTCATCTAGTATTATAATTGGTGCACCTTTAATAAATGCTCTGGCTATAGAAACTCTTTGTCGTTGACCACCCGAAAGTGATGTACCAGATTTGCTTACTATTGTTTCATATTTCATATCAAGCTCATTAATAAAAGTATGTGCATTTGCTTTCTTTGCAGCTTGTACGATCTCCTCTTCATTGGCATCCCTTAAGCCATATCCTATATTCTCTTTTATTGATATATTAAAAAGATAAGGCTCCTGAGGTACATATGATATCTGACTGCGAGCAAAATCCAGGTCTTCACTCATACATTTTCCGTATATCTTAATATTACCACTATCAGGACTATACAAACCACAGCATAATCTGGCAAAGGTAGTTTTACCGGATCCGCTTGGACCTACAATAACAACTATTTCATTTTTCTTAATACATAGATTAAGGTTCTTAAACAATAGATTTGAATCAGAATTGTCATGCAAGGTATGCTTAAAGTATACATTTTCAAAACTAATAGCACACTCATCTTGTACATCACTTTCTATTTCATCACTGACAGAATTAACAGCTTTCACTTGCACTTCATCAAGTTTATTCCTATATTCATACTTATCTTCAGATTGTATTGCTAATAGCTGTGATATTCTCTCAACCGACCCCAAACCTTCATGTAATCTGCCCAGAGCCCCCGAAAAGCCAACAAAATCCGATTGCACCCTTTCTATCAGATATATAAAACCTAGGGCAGAACCAACCGTAATAGCACTTTTGAAGGAAAGATAACAAATTGAAAAAAATGCAATTATTCGCATAAGTTCATGAGTAAATCCCGTAATGCCTCCTCTATATATATTCAAAAGTATTTTTTTCTGAATTAACTCTTTTTGTTGGTTTCTCTTATCTATCAACATATCATGATATACCTTACTTAAATTGAATATCTTTAGTATTTCGATACCTTGAATAGCTTCCTGTAAGACACTTCTTACAGACGCATCTGTAGATTGAATACGTTCAGAAATTGCCTGTATCTTTTTGTCAAAAAACTTACCAGCTATAAATGCCAACGGGCCGGTAATAAATACTACCAGTGTTATAAATAGATTTATTTGTGCCAGATATATCAAGGATCCAATAAAAAAGCTTAAAAAGGCTATTGTACTATAGGCTACATCTGTAATAATACTACATGATTTATTAACGTCGTCCGTAGTCCTATTTACAAGATCGCCTGAATGATACTGCTGCTGTCTCTTTAAAGGTACTTTATTCAGATGATTATATACTTTTAAGGAAATATCTTTTTCTATAAGGTTCATAGAGTATGTCCTAAGGAAATTCCCTATATATTGAGATATTACTGCGGTAAGCAATGCAAATAATGCGAAAACTAAAAGATCCATCATTCTATCTACAGATTTTAAATTAACAGCATCAATATATTTTTCCTGTATCCATGCATACAAGATGGCATAACCTATGTTAAATCCCATCAGTAATGTACCTGGTAGGATATAGGCAATATATGGTTTGGCATATGTCAAAAATATCAGTGTGGTTTTGAATTTCATCCACAGACTAGGTTCATTTCCTGAACCTTGTTTGTTTTCTATCCTGTCAATATTTAACATGTTCATCTCCATTCTCCCCTTATGGCTGGCGGCATAAATATTAATAAAAGTATTGTGGGACTACTTCATTATGCTCTCAATAGATATATGAGCTATGCTAAAACCTTCTCAATATCCTCTGTTAATAGACTTTCTGGATTTGTAGTGATTACAGTATTCTTTTTATATTGCCCATAATATTTGCCTTTCATTGCAATAAGCTCTCTATGTGTACCGGATTCTTTTATACATCCTTCCTCCATGTATATGATATTATCAGCGTCAATTAATGTTGATAATCTATGCGCAACCATAATAATTGTTTTTCCTTCCATCAAAGTGTTTAACGCTTGTTGAATAATATGTTCATTCTCGCTATCAAGTGAGGAAGTAGGTTCGTCCAAGATTAATATGGTTGGGTTTTTTAGAAATGCTCTGGCAATTGACAATCTCTGTTTCTCTCCACCAGATAAGCTTGAACCTCTTTCACCAATAATCGTTTGATACCCCTCTGGCATACTGGCAATCAAATCAGAAATGTTACTTATTCTTGCAGCTTCCTCTATTTGCTCTCTTGTAGCATGAAGATTACCATATCTTATATTATCATAAATAGTACCTGTAAAAAGATAAGGATCTTGTGATACATAAGCAATCATATCCCTCCATTTATCTACAGGTATTGCGTTGATAGGATGACCGTTGCATAGAATACTACCTGATGTGGGATCATAAAGCCTCAACAGCAACTTTATTATAGTTGTTTTTCCAGAACCGCTGGGTCCTGCCAATGCAGTAAGGGAGTTTGCCTTTGTCAGAAAAGATATTTCATTCAGAACATTACTACTGTTATCATAATTAAAACTAACATTATGAAATGTTAAATCATATTTTGTATCAGGTTTTAAATTATTGAGTTCGCTTTCACAGGTATCAGTTACTTCCGATTCATCTGTAAGATCAACAATTTCAAATGCTCTGTTGGCGGCCGAGATCGTATTCTGGAAGGAAGGCCAAATACTAAATAGATCTGCTATTGGTCCCGATATTTTACCATACATTACAGATAATGCAACAACACTACCAACATCAAGTAAACCTTTTGCTACTTGCATGCCGCCGTAACCAAGCACAACAATATTCCCTAATTGAAGTATAAGATAGCATGGAACATTGACTAAATTTACCATCCATGCACCAAGCTTAATATATTTCAATATTCTGTTAAATACTTTACGATGCATTAATCTTAATTGTTCAAATAATGAATAGGATTTTATTACTTCAATACCTTGAACACTATCTTGTATCAATGCAGATAGCTCTGAACGGGATTTCCACTGTTCATCGTTAATATGTCTTACAAATCCTGCCAAAAAATTACTCAAGAAAGGTATTGTAGTGGAAATAAGGAAAGACAATAATGCTATTTTATAATCTATGATAGATATGTAAACCAAGTTAAGTACTATTGTTGCAATAAGCTCTATGACTCTTATAATATTGTTATTGCTACCCTCAATAACAGTGGTTGAATTGTCTTTAATACGAGAAATAACATCAGAAGTATGGTATTTATTAATCTGACTAGTTTTTGCTTTGAAAAATTTATTTATAATCATTGATTGGAAGTTTATTACGGAAGACTGGTTCATCAAATTTCTATAATATGAATTAATAGCATTTAGCAAAAAATTAACAAGAAATATTCCAAGAGATAGGAGAAGACCATTCACCAGAAGCTTTAAATTATGCTCTGCAGCACCATTAACCATCCTTCTTAATGCCTCGACAGAAGCAACACCTACAAATGAAATAAGTATTGCCAGTATACCAAATAAGATAAACGATATGATGTAACGTTTACTCATTCTTACTAATCTATAAAATACTTTATATGGGGAATAGCCCTCTTTATTCAAGTTTTCCATACATTCTCTCCTCTAATACAAGTTTTATACGAGTATAAAATGTTGTAATTCTTAAAATAGTAATAGCACATAGCAATAATGTAAAGTTCTTGAGCCACCCATTATTGCTATAACCAGTGAATAGGTGTTGTTTATTTATAAATATACATATTATACCACATTTTGCTAATATTCTACCATGTTTTATCTAATAAAGCAGTACTGAAAGGTAAACTTCTTTGGATTTGCCTAATCTCAGCCAAATCAGCAATTGTGGATATCTTTTTACTGATTTGCGTTTTTACAGGCTAGTTATCCACATCACATAGGTAGACTTCTTCTTT
>JAEZTQ010000018.1 GCA_023443625.1 Bacillota bacterium
GCTTTATACTTTGCCATTGCATTCACCCATTCACCTGTATCATCATCTAAACACTCTAATACCATCACTGGCACATCTGCTACCGAACGAGGCTTGTCTACCCACTTACCATTCACCCACTCACTCACAACATACTTACTGATACAATTATCCATTCCCCATTCACTACCTATGAAACCATCTATTCGTTTAGTTAGACCATATATCCATTCATATGCCCTTTTTTCAATTGCAATTGTTGATGTTCGTCCGTTAACCCTAATATATTCTGGAAATGTCATACCATACTTTTCTTTAAACTCATTATACTTTACGCCATACTGATTCTTAAACTCTTTGTAGGTTATATCAAATAGAGAAGGCATATTCCTTTTTAGATATTCCTCCAGTTTACTTATATTGTATTGTATTTGCTCCTCTGAACCATATGTACTAAATGTTAAATCATGACCATCATATGAAACATATAGTTCCTCATCCGTTGTTTCATCATAATCATTATCATCATAATTGTCATATATTGTTGATGTACATACCGGATACATACTTTCATCAAATGAGTGTCTATTCTTTTTATCATTTATCTTCATAGTCACTGTAGATCGCAAAAAATATTTGTATTGCGTACTAAAATCGTTATAACTGCCCTCTACGTACATAGACAAGGCATCCCACGCTACGTCTATGTGATACCATTCTCCATCCACTTTAACCAGATTCCATTCATGCTTATAAAGATTCCATTCATGTTTATCATTTGAGATATATTTGCAATCAATACCCAATGCTTTCATATAAACCCAGAAAGCTTTTGCATAACCTTGTGAGGTAGGTCTATCCTCTAGATACTTAATTCCATCTACATCTATATGTTGAAAATTATATTTTCTGTCATCAAAATTATAAGAATCCCAATAGTGAACATTAAACACCATAGTTCTTATTATTAAATCATGTACAGCTTTAACTTTATCAAAATCTGTCATTCCCGCTGTTACTACACCTTTTAAATCTGCTTTTGCCTCTTTTATTATATTAGTTAAATCTGTATCTGATTTATTTTCTATGTATTTAGGAGCAGGCTTAGAGGTTGTTTCCCATACCGCATAGGCTGTAATATCGGAAGTAAGAACTGTGGAATCTGTTAAGCAATGACTATATTCATCATAGAAAACATCATAATACCAACCTTTAAATTTAAAACCATTTTTAGTTGGCGTTGGTATAACATCCCATATTTCATTATTATATCGTACTGTAACAGGGGATACAGTTGATCCACCACGACTATCAAATGTAATAGTAACTGTCGGACTTACCACGGTTATGTCATAGGTAAACACATATTCCTTAACTGCCATATTCTCACTTTCAATCCTATATGTGACCGTAATCGTAACCATTCCTTCCTTTAATGCTGAAACGTATCCTGATCCTCTAACACTTACTATACCTTTTTTACTGACAGAATAGTAAATACCACCAGTTTGATCCTTTTCACTGTTAGTCTCTTTGAATTTATGGTAAATCCTTTTGCCATTAGGGTCGTATATCTCCAGTGATTCCTCTTCTCCAACAACCATAGATAGTATGTTCCTACCTGTGTAATAACCTGCTGTACCAGCTTGTGCCTTATCTGTTGATATCGTGCAACACATTAAAAGTGATAAACTGAATAAAAACAATATTTTTTTCATAACCATATTACCTCCTGCTTTTTTATTATTTCAGTTCATACCTTATAAACACTTTAATGTCTGTAATTGAGTATACAAGTTAGTATTATAAGCTAAGTACGTAAATTACAAAGCCTTTATGTAATATGATAGTCATCATGCTATGGGTGATTTTTCTTGATTATCTTATTGTACTTTGTTACAATTATTTGTATAAAATTAGGAGGTTTATCATGTCGCAATATCCAATGCAATGCCCAATATGTGGCGCTAAAATAGTCTATAGTGATGGTAGAGATGAAGGTTATTATTTACGATGCTCTAAAGAATATTCACATTATCATAAAAATGTCACTGAATCTGTTGCCCATACATACACACACAAACTTACGCGAGAACAAACTTTTGCTAATGACCTATGGGAAAGAATCATGGATGATGAAGATTAACTCCTATACTCCCTTTCTTGCCTTACTATTTTTATTGGCATTATTGTAAACTCTAATAATGGCATTAGTAAACACAAACAATAGTCATCAGATAATACCATTACCACGTGATATATTATATTACTATCAGTCTCATATTCCTTTCCAATAATATCATAGTTTTTACCTGTTCCATTATAGTTACTGTTAGGGCAGTCTACTCCATAGCAACTTACTGGGTAAACTGGTTCTCCATTCACAATGGGAACTTTTTGCTCCCTGCCACAATGCTTACACCTATAAAGATTTAAGCCACCCTTTTCATCTGGAATCTCTCCTTTGACTGGTGCCAGACCACCTATATCCTTTAATGTAATCATTTTAATTTCTCCTTTTCTTTTGGAATACTTAAAGGCATAAAAATAAGACCTAACCCAAATATGGTCAGGTCTTATTATGGAGTGGTTATCTATTTTCTATATTATTGCTTATACATTATAATTAAACTTTGTACATATCATAACGATTTCCAGACTTTGACTCAAATGCCTCAAGCTCCTTGTCTTTAAACCGTTCTCTGCCATTTATTGTTGGTATATTCTAGCCTATCATTTTTTATCCTTATGTATTTTATATCTTCCTTTTTATATGATTGTACATCATATCTGTCTTTGTTATTTACTAATAGTATATTATCATCATTTTGTATAATCATAGTTTGTTCACATAAATTCACAATTTTTATTTGTTCACTTGGATTACTAGATTGTATTCTGATATCTTTTGTAATGTCTACTGAATTATTAATATTGCATTTGTTTGATGCTACAAATGAATATATGTTATATTTTGGAATAACCCATATTCTTATAACTGCATCAATTAATATAACCGTTAAGATAATCAGGAGTAACACAATTGAAAAAATCTCTTTTTGCGTAATTAAATATATTAAACTTGAACTACATCCTATAAGTGTAGTTGTTAATACAGTCCACATGCATCTTATCATTTCTTTCTTATTATACTTATCAAATCCATATAGGTTTAATTTAAAGCTCCATGCTTGATATGTAATAATTATAACTGTAAGTATAAATAGAACTATAACCATATAAACATAATAGTACTGTAAATACATACCCATATCATTTTCTGAATTTGATAACTCAAGTAGCTTATAAGATAGTCTATTAACGCCTTCTGGTATTATATTTATAGATATATAGTATAGAATGCAGGATAGTATGTATCCTCTAATGTTAAACTCTATTATTCTGTGATACAAATGCCTTTTCTTATTAAGTGATACCTTTCCACCATTTTTCATACTCGCTTTATGATAGCTGACAAGCTTACTTCCAATGCAGAAGTATAAAATAATACTTCTCGGAATAAGTTTAATTATTTCTATTACATCCATCATTGTTGATACCTCCAATATTAAGGTATCATTGAATGTTATATTTTGTCAACTATTCCTCCTTTTATACCCAATAGTATAAAAGAGTATAAAATGAAAGACCCACATCGGATTTGATGTAGGTCTTGTAAACTATCTATTTTCTATAGGAGTACTTAGTCTAGTAAGGAATGTTATGCCTGCAGTTGGTGTTACAT
>JAEZTQ010000027.1 GCA_023443625.1 Bacillota bacterium
AAAAGAAAAGAGGAATAGGGAGTTGAAAATAAATAAGGATTGATTATAATGATGATAAACAAATCTATTTTAATCATCAAGGGGAAATTCTGCCCAATCAAATCCTAAGATAACTAAACGCAATCAAGTTACAGAATAATATTTACAAAAATATAATTTATATGTTATTATTTAACTGGTATGATAATAACAATAACAATATAGAGTGATTGGTTATTATGGGGGAGATATATGAGGGGAGAACTATCACAAGAGATGTTTAATTGCATACCGGAGATAGACTTTAGTGTAGGCCATCGTTATTTTATTGGCAATATGGATAATTATGCAAGAGCCTTGATGTCAACCTTAAAAAGCATTAAGGCGAAGCTTCCTATTCTTAATTCCATGATTCTTTCTCAGGAATATGCTGGATTAAGGATTATTAGTCAAACCTTAAGGAAGATGCTATCTAATGTTGGTGCCCTTGGCTTAAGTTATTTGTCTTATCGCATTGAAACTCTATCACTGAATGAGAATACGAGTGCCTTAAGAGATGAGCTGACTATCTATATTCACAGTCTAACCCAGTTTGCAGAGCATGTGGAGATTTTAATAACTAATACAAATTCAAACAATCAGGATAAGCAGGGTAGCACAGAGGATAACACCAATTCCTTCCTTGGTTATGATTTTACCAAGACAAGAGAGAGCATTAAGCTTTCGTCGGATTATTTAGGACGTAGAATTATTTGAGTATACATAAATAAGCCATACCATGAATGATAATATTTTAACTAAGAGTGTATCCCCATTTATAGAGAACTTGTGAGATACACTTGTTTTTTGGCTCTATGTCAAGTCTTGAGGCATGACTGTTTCAAATCATGCACAAGACTGGGCTTAGAGCCATTATTGTGTTGATAGTTACCTAAGTTCTAGGTAAAAGTATGTTCAAGATAACTTGCAGTGGGATGCTAAGCATTCCTTCACCTCTTTGATGGTATATAGGGAGGAAGCTTTTGCTGCACATTCCTTTGCTCTTTCATAATAGGAATTACGGATGATATTCTTTATATTGGCGGCATCACTTGCAGACATACTAAACTCATCTAGTCCCAGCCCTAGAAGGAGTATAGTAGCAGTTTCATCTCCGGCAAATTCACCACACATTCCGACGGGAATTTTATTGGCATGACCTGCTTCGATTACTTTTTTAATGCTTAAAATAACTGCAGGATGAAAGGAATCGAACATTGAGGAGATCTTGTAATTACCTCTGTCAATTGCCAGTATATATTGGGTAAGGTCATTGGTACCGATACTGAAGAAATCTACATGCTTTGCAAAATTATCTGCACATAAAACTGCTGCAGGAGTCTCTATCATGATACCTACTAAAATATTTGGATTATAGGGGAGTTTCTCAGCTCTAAGTTCCTCCATACATTCCTTAAGAAGCTCATTAGCAGTGATTAGTTCCTCCATGGATATAATCATGGGGTACATAATCTTAATATTACCAAAGGCGCTGGCACGGAGGATAGCCCTCAGCTGTGTCTTAAAAATGTCTTTTAATTCTAGTGAAATTCTTATAGCTCTCCAGCCTAGAAAGGGATTATCTTCATGAGCAAAGGGATAGTAGGGCAATAATTTGTCACCGCCTATATCCATAGTTCGGATTGTCAAATCCTTTCCACACAATAAAGCAGCTTCCTTATAGACTTCAAATTGCTCCTCTTCTGTAGGAAAATGAGTATTATTCATATATAAATATTCGCTTCGAAAGAGGCCAATTCCATCGATATTATAACGAATAGCCTTTTTGATATCATCAAGGTTACCTACATTAGCGGATATCTTCACTGTCTTGCCATCTTGTGTTGTTGCTGGAAGATGACTTAAGGCGGCTACCTTTTTATTGATCTCCTCATAAGATTGTTTTAAGACCTTATATTGAGCAATGGTTGCCTCATCAGGATTAATAAAGAGTTTTCCTTTGGAAGCATCAAGTATTAGATAGTCCCCTTTTTTGATGATTTTCATTAAATCCTTAATACCTACTAGGGCAGGTAGCTCCAAGCTTCTTGCGATTATGGAAACATGACTGGTAACACCACCAAACTCTGTAACAAAGCCCAGAACATAATCAAGATTGAGATAGGAGGTATCGGATAGAACCAGGTTCTCAGCAACAATTATAACTTCTTCGGAAATATTATCAAAACTGGTGTTACTGGTGCCTTTCAGTATCCTCATAAGCCTGGTGCGGATGTCTATAATATCATCGTTGCGTTCTTTGATATATTGATCTTCAATATTGTTAAAAATCGTAGATATTTCGGCGACGGTTTTTTCTAAGGCTAACTGAGCATTTTGATTCTCCGATCGAATTCTGTTGATGACACCTTCATACAGGGACATGTCTCCAACCAGTTCAAGGTGAGCTCGAAAGAGATCTGAATTGGCAGCAAAGGATTCAATTTGCTTTGTAGCCTCCTTTACTGCTTTATCAAATTTTTCGATTTCTAGATTGATATGCTCCGGAGCCACATTATATATATCTGCACGTAAATCTTGTTTTTCAATGACATATGCTTTTCCCATTGCAAATCCTTTAGAGGCAGGCATTGCAGCAGTTAAAGTTGTCAATATGATCCCTTCCTTTCTATAATAAATGGAATAAAGAAAATAAATGGTATCTTCTATTATAACCCATCCCGTGTTTTCATACAATCAATAAATAAGAGCATTGGAATACCTCTCAAGGTTAACTCCAATGCTCCTGCTTCTATTTTGCTTCTTCCTTTTTCTTCAACCTCTCAGCTTTACGAATGCAATAGGGGAGAGGATAGCGCTTATGAGTTTTATGATGCTGGATACATGCGGCACAGTTACCAAATCGTTCGCATTGTTTCCTTTTGCAATTACACTTCTCCAAACCATTTTCCAGCATATAATATCTCCCTCCTTATTTAATTTAGTATTATTATGATTGAGAAGTCTGGTTTTTATAAGCTTTATTATATTCTGTGACATCTTTATCAACAATTAGAATTTCTTCTTTTCCTATACACTCTATTCCCTCAAAATCAAGCCTAATAATATAGGGCATAAAGTTTAGGATTCGCAAGAAGCTCTCACGGTTATAGCTAGGGTCATAATAATTTAGTATTGAGCTTAAGGCAGTACCGTGGGTGCCTAACAGAATAGTCTCATTCGGATGGGTTTTAAGTAGATCATGGAGAGCTTCCATATTTCTCTTTTGAACCATGGCAATGGACTCTCCAGCCTCCTCATGAAAACTAAAATTTTCCCACCTTTTATAAAGAAGGTCTAGGCTATTACCTCTTATACCACGCTTCCTCTCGCAAAATCTCTCATCCGTATGAAGTTCTAAGCCATGTTCTTTGACACTTTCCAATATGGTATCCATACTTCTGATATAAGGACTGGATATGGCATAATCGAAATAGATATCTCTTAAGGCATCTGTAACTTTTTTACTATCCCCAAAGCCTTCTTCTGACAGGGGTCTTGTTCGGTCCTCCTCCCAGTTATGAACTGGCAGAGCATGTCTTACAAAATAGATATGAGTCATCTTTCCCCCATTCTACACCTGTGGCTGCATAAATAATTAATTATACTTAGTCTATTAGTCTAGTTACGCAGATCGCAATAATATTTAGGTGCAATATATGCTGTTATTGTTAAAAGGTTGGTATTTCTTATCCTTGTTTTATAGAGTTGCTTTTTGGCCCTTATCCCCACGTTTTCTATTACGAACCTTCTTAGCGCTTAAGGTTTTATCATCATAGGTAAAGGTTTCTGTATTTTGGTCAACTACAGTGGCAAAGCAAAGACTATCATTTTTCTCTAAAGAAATTGCTTTCACACCACGACTGGTTTTCTTTAACTCACTTACTTCTGATAGAGAAAATCCAAGAGAGAGACCTTTGTCAGTAAGAAGGATTACTTTTAATCCACCGGCCCAACCTGCCATCACATTACTAGCAGTAAGAGGGGTAACGGAGATTACTTCATCATTTTCTGCTAGCTTAGTAGCAGCAATCTGTGACCTGTTGGTCTCAAATTCAACACCGGATACTTGCTTGATATATCCTAACTTTGTAGCAAAGAGCAATTGACTTTCAAAAAGCTGTTCAAAGGAAATATACATGAGGGCAGTTTCATTGTCAAGTTTACACAGGGTTTGAATAAGTGCGCCCTTATCCTTTAGCTTACCCTTTGGTATGTTTTCAGCTTTGACCTGATACATATTACCCTCAGCAGTAAAGATACATAAGCGATCTGTATTCTTCATCTGTATAATATGAACAAATTCCTTCAGATTCTCTTCAGAGGTTCTGGAATAACTTGTCAGATCAATGGATTTGGTATAGCCAAAACGGTCAATGAGTATATAGATATCCTCAATTTTAATTTCTTCCACATAATCCGTAGTAACTGCATTAACAAGTGTTGTTTTTCTTGGAGTGTGGAAAGCTTTTTTATATTCCTTTAAGCGACCTTTAATTATTTTATATAGTTCTTTGGTACTGCCTAAGATGTTTTTATATTCCTTAATGGAATCTAGAAGAGTAGTATTCTCTTCATGTAGCTTTAGAATTTCCAAACCGATTAATTTACTAAGCTGCATGGATAATATGGCATCAGCCTGACGCTCTGTAAAGTCTAAAGTCTTTGCTTCCTTTTCTGATTTGGCAGATTTAAAATTAATTCCCTCAGTAATACCCTCTATTAAACAGCTCTTTGCCTGCTTAATGGAGGAACTTCCTCGAAGAATTTCGATAATTAAGTCAATGACATCGGTAGCTTTAATTAATCCTCCAACAATTTCAAGGCGTTTTGTGGCCTTATCCAGCATATATTCATATTCCTTGGTATAGAGCTCAACTTGGAAATCTACGAATTCCTTAATGATGTTTTTCAGATTAAAGGTAATAGGCTGCTGGTTCTTAACCGCCAATAGATTGGCAGAATAAGAGTCCTCCATGGTTGATTTTTTATACAGGCCATTTAAAAGATTGTCAATATCTCGGTCTTTCTTTACTTCTATTACAACACGAATTCCTTCCTTGGAGGATTCGTCACGGATATCATATATCTCATCAAAAACCTTATCTTTCATTAGGTTAGCAAGACCTTCAACTAATTTAGTTTTGTTTCCTGCTACAGTATAGGGGATTTCAGTGATTACGATATTCTTACGGCCATTATCTCCATTTTCTATTTCCACACGAGAACGTATTCTAATTCGGCCTTCTCCTGTTTCATAGAGGGAAGTTAGATCATCCTGATTGATGATAATACCACCGGTAGGAAAATCAGGGGCAGGGATATAATTCATTAATTCTTTGACTGATATACTAGGGTTATCCATATAGGCCATAACACCATCTATTACCTCATCCGGGTTATGAGGAGGAATATTGGTAGCCATACCTACGGCAATTCCAGTAGTACCATTGATTAATAGGTTAGGTATCATAGCTGGTAATACTGTAGGTTCTTTCTCGCTATCATCAAAGTTTGGGGCAAAATCTATCAAGCCCTTTTCCAGGTGATCTAATAATGCCATTGCACCAGGTGATAATCTAGCCTCGGTATAACGCATGGCAGCAGCACCATCGCCATCGATGGAGCCAAAATTACCATGTCCGTCAACAAGGGGAACCATAAGGGAATAGTCCTCAGTCATTCGAACCAGGGCATCGTAGATGGAGCTATCACCATGGGGGTGATATTTACCCATGGTATCACCCACGATACGGGCGCTTTTTCTATGGGGCTTTGCAGGATCAAGCCCAAGTTCTGTCATAGAATAGAGAATTCTTCGTTGTACAGGTTTTAAACCATCTCTTACATCTGGTATGGCTCTGGAAATGATAACACTCAAGGCATAATCCCGGAAACTTGTTTTCATTTCTTCGGAAAAATCCATCTGGATTATCTGATCGGTAACTTTATTCATAGTAACATTAACCTCCAAATCATAGTATCAAAAATAATTAAATATCAAGTTTTGCATATTTTGCTTCCTCAATGATAAAATTGCGTCTTGGAGGAACGTTGCTGCTCATTAACAGAGTTGTTACTTCGTCTGCTTCAACGGTATCACTGATTGTAATTTGAGAGAGTACTCTTGTCTCTGGGTCCAAGGTAGTCTCCCAAAGCTGGTGGGCATCCATCTCACCTAAACCTTTATAGCGCTGAAGGTTAAGAATTTTATTTCCTTCCTTCTTACGGAATTTATCCAGTTCAAAATCATTAAATAGATACTCAGATTTCTTTGTCTTTTTGCCCTTAACTGTGGTTTCATATTCCACCTTATAAAGGGGAGGCATTCCCTTATATACTTTACCCTCTAGAATAAGCTCCGGCATAAATCGGTAGAAGAAGGTTAGTAATAAGGTACTGATATGGGCACCATCAACATCCGCATCGGTTAAGATGATAATCTTATCATAGCGAAGCTTTGTGATATCAAATTCATCACCGATACCGCAGCCAAAGGAAGCGATCATGGATTTGATTTCGTTATTAAGAAGGATTTTCTCTAAGGTTGCTTTCTCCACATTAAGGATTTTACCACGAAGGGGTAATACGGCCTGGGTACGACGATTTCTGGCAGTTTTAACGGTACCACCAGCGGAATCACCCTCGACAATATATACCTCGCATTCCTCTGGCTTTTTGGAGGAACAGGAAGCTAATTTACTTCTTGTATCCACATCATTTAGCTGTTTCATCACAGCTGTTCTTGCTTTATCGCTGGCACGTCTTGCATTATAGGATTTCATGGAATTATCAAGAATAGTTTTTAATACTTCAACATTCTTATCAAGATAACGTTGAGCCTCCAATGAGAAGACTTCCTCTACAGCACTCTTGGCATCGGTGTTCCCTAATTTAGTCTTGGTCTGTCCCTCAAACTGGGGATCGGGATGCTTGATGGATAGAATCGCTACCAAACCATTACGAATATCTTTACCATCAAAATTCTCATCTTTATCTTTAAGTACGCCAAGTTCTCTTGCGTATTGATTCATAACACGGGTTAGCCCGGTCTTGAAACCGGTAACTAAAGTACCGCCATCCACTACATTGATTCGATTACAATAAGCATTGATTTGTTCGGTGAAACTATCCGTATATTGAAATGCAATCTCTATTTCGATATCACCGCTTTTTCCCTCAAGATAAATGGGCTCCTCATGAATTGAAGTCATTTCTCTAGTCAAATAGGAGACAAAGCTTTTAATGCCGAATTCTTCCTGATAACTTTTAGAGGTGTCGTGAATCTGATCATTAAAATTAAGCAGAATATTTTTATTAAGAAAGGCAATTTCCTTTAATTTCTTATGTATTAAATCTGCCTTAAATTCAACAGTTTCAAAGATGGTATCATCAGGATAGAAGGTAACCTTAGTACCGGTATCAGATTTGTTGCATTTACCAACAACAGGAAGTAAGCCATTATCTAATGCAGTTACGGGATGGCCACCATTCACATATTCGTCACGATAAATCTTCCCATCCCTTCTAATTTCAACAATCATACGCTTAGAGAGGGCATTTACTACAGAAGCGCCAACGCCGTGGAGTCCTCCGGATACTTTATAGACAGAGGAACCAAATTTGCCGCCAGCATGGAGAATGGTGTAAACAACACGAACGGTGGGAATCTTCTTGGTTGGGTGGATATCAATGGGGATGCCACGTCCGTTATCGAATATTTCTATTCCGCCATCCTTTAGTAATGTAATGTCAATCTTAGTACAAAAGCCTGCTAGGTGTTCATCTATGCCGTTGTCTACTATCTCCCATATTAAATGATGCAAGCCTCTGGGGCCGGTGCTTCCGATATACATACCGGGACGCTTCCGGACAGCCTCAAGACCCTCTAAAACGACGATTTGACTTCCGCTGTATTGTTCCATAGTAACCTCCGATTATATGTTTTGCTATTCATATTTAGAAGCGTAAATTAAGCTCTTCATAGTGAAATAGAATTTACTCAAATATAAAATATTCATCATGGATTATAACACAAGAAAAAAAAGATTTCCAGTTATATTGCAATCATATGTTCGGACACTGGAATAATACTGGAACAATGTACCAAATTTTCCAAACCATTATTTCTAACTATAAAAGACGAGATGAATTTTTAAATCAATAAATACTAGCCATATGGCAAACTGTAACAAATACTAAGGTTTTATAATAAAAATGGATTGACAAATTTAGCATATAATGTATTGTATAGTACATTACTAACTGTTTTAGTATAATCAGCATAATTTAATGAAAGGAATAGGATAGCTATGTTTACCTTAGATATAGAATATTTATCCTATATATGCCAGAAAAGCCTGACAGTAAATAATCAATTACTAAATCTATATAATGAGTATGCAAAGAATTGCAGCTTGTGTGAAGATCTGAGTGATGATTATAATGATAATACTCTGAATGAATTTTTAATTAGTCTAATAGATGATGCTGAGTACTGGACTGATGTAGAGACAGCAATGAATATAGATTCCAGGGTATTAAGTTATAATAGACAACGGGACTTAATTCAATATATATATAATATTAACAATATAATGAAAGAACATAGGACAATACTAGATAAGTCTTTTATAAATTATCCTTCCCTAGTTGATTGTCAATTAGAAGATTCAAGAATGACAAATCTGCTGGTTGATAATAAAAGGCACATATGTAATATAATTCTTGATAATGTATTGCTTTATGGAGAAAAGAGAATTGATAAAAGTATTCCAGTTGACTGCGGTACTGCAGTATTGATATTTAATAACACAAAAAAAGTAGAAATAAAAGGTGAAATTATTACTGAGGATCCTGATGTTAATTTAGTATACAAATGGCACATTATGGAGAAATCAGAAAAGCTATTAAGCTTTTGTTTATTGCTACTGATAGGAAACAGATCTTGTATAGTACAAATTGCTTGTTCTGACATTGAGATTGAAATCAACGGGTAATTAATATCCATAATTAAAATCTGGTTGAGTGATAATTAAAATAGGATAATTAAAATCTTTTTAAAAAACATTTGAAAAATACGTAGAATGTTGTATAATAGGAGCAATTATTGGATTAAGATATTTCCCCCCTAGAAGCAAATGCTACAGGGGGAATTCTTGCTATTGGGTATGTGAAAGTAAAAACACTTATAAGATATGTAGTTTATATATAAATGAAAGGTAAGGGTGTATTCGTGAGTTTGTATCGATATGAAACACATCTTCATACCGCTGAAGGAAGTGCCTGCTCAATACGCAGTGCGAGGGAACAGGTGAGACACTATAAAGAATTAGGATATGAGGGGATTGTTGTTACAGATCATTTTTTTAATGGTAATACTACGGTTCCGAGAAATCTTTCCTGGGAAGAACGTATTAATTTGTTCTACAGAGGATATGAAAGGGCTAAAGAGGAAGGAGACCTAATTGGTCTATCCGTGTTCTTTGGCTGGGAAGCAGGTTTTCGTGGTACAGAATTTCTAATCTATGGCTTAGATAAAGAATGGTTGCTCAACCATCCAGATATGCTTAATTGGACAGTAGAGGAACAATACAATAAAATTCACGCAGACGGAGGCTTGGTCATACATGCTCATCCTTTTCGGAAAAGACCTTATATTAAGGAAATACGGCTCTTTCCTGAATATGTAGACGGAGTTGAAGTACTTAATATAGGAAATAATAACGATGATTTTGACAGAGAAGCAGTGCTTTATGCTAGAAAACATAAACTTATAGAAACAGCAGGCACCGATGCCCACGGGGATGAAACAAAATACAGCGGAGTAGCATTTAAATATAAGCTTAAGGATATTAAGGACTTTATTGCTGGGATACAAAATGGAAAGCATGAACTCATAAGACCAGTCGTATAAATCTTTAATAAGGTATTTTGTAATAGTATAAATTCTCTTTTAATGAGATAGATTATGGATAATTAAGATAGGAGGTTTTTTATGAAAACACCGTTTGTTACACAGGAACAATTACTTGAGATTACCAAACAATATCCAACTCCCTTTCATATTTATGATGAGAAAGCAATTCGTGAGAATGCAAGAAGACTCAATAAAGCCTTTGCATGGAATAAAGGATTCAAGGAGTATTTTGCGGTAAAAGCTACACCTAACCCTTATATTATTAATATTCTTAAAGAAGAGGGTTGTGGCGTAGACTGTTCATCCATGACAGAGCTGATGATGGCTGAGACTTTAGGTTTTGCAGGAGATGAAATTATGTTTTCCTCTAATGCAACACCACAGGAGGATTTTGTAAAAGCAAAAGAGTTAAATGCATATATTAATCTTGATGATTTTACTCATATTGACTTTTTGGATAAAATTACAGGGATTCCTGAGACCATCTTCTGCCGTTTTAATCCCGGTGGTATATTTAAGACAGCAAATGGGATAATGGATAATCCAGGTGATGCAAAATATGGCCTTACGAAAGACCAGATGATTGAAGGCTTTAAGAAGTTAAAGGCTAAAGGAGCAAAATATTTTGGTATACATTCTTTTCTTGCCAGCAATACGGCTACGGAGGAATATTATCCAACCTTAGCGGCTATCCTATTTGAACTCGCTGTAGAAATCAAAGATAAGACCGGGGTTGAGATTAAGTTTATCAACTTATCCGGAGGAGTAGGTATTCCCTATAGACCAGAGGAGAAGCCCAATGATATCATGAAGATTGGTGAAGGTGTAAGAGAAGCCTTTGAAAAGATTCTAGTTCCAGCAGGTCTTGGTGATGTGGCTATCTTTACAGAGCTAGGCCGTTATATGCTTGCTCCCTATGGACATTTGGTTGCTACTGCAATTCATGAGAAGCATATCTATAAGGATTATATTGGATTAGATGCCTGTGCAGTCAATTTAATGAGACCGGCAATGTATGGTTCCTATCATCATATTACTGTTATGGGTAAGGAGAATGAGCCCTGTAATCATAAATATGATATAACTGGTTCCCTCTGTGAGAATAATGATAAATTTGCTATTGACCGCATGTTACCTAAGATTGACATAGGAGATATCGTTGTAATTCATGATACTGGTGCTCATGGTTTTTCAATGGGCTACAACTATAATGGTAAATTAAGGTCAGCAGAGCTTTTGTTAAAGGAGGATGGCTCAGTCCAGTTAATTAGAAGAGCAGAGACCCCCAAGGACTATTTTAGTACTTTTGATTTTACAGGAATTTTTAAGGGTATAGAGTAATATACTGAGTTTACCTATAAAATATTGGTGTTTTTAAGGTTTTTTTGAATAAGGAGTCTGTACAATATTCATAGAAATAGAGAATATTTTATATGGTTTGAAGATAAGATATAATGTAACTTTTGAGCATGTTATTAAAACAGTTTTATGAGCTTAGATTCCAACTTATTTATACTTTAAATAATAAAGATTAAATTAATGCGAGTGCTCCGAAAACAGGATTATCTCAGCGATGAAAGGTAAATATTTTTCGCACTAATTTAATGAGTATTTATAGGACTTGTCAGTTGTTATTGTGATAAACTAGAATAAAAGTTTTTCACAAAGGAGTATTTTACTAATGAAAAGAGCCG
>JAEZTQ010000030.1 GCA_023443625.1 Bacillota bacterium
CCTTAAGATAAGATATCCCATGCGAAAGCAGTAAGACCCCTTGAAGACGACAAGGTGGATAGGACAAAGGTGGAAGTGTGGTAACACATGCAGCTGATTGTTACTAATAGGTCGAGGGCTTGACCAAAAAATAGGTTGTTCTTTGGAATATCCTATAAGGTATTTGTTCATAAATATAAATGGATGGTTTTAATGTGTTAGTGTAAGTCAAGTATTGGCCTAGTGGCTCAGTTGGTTAGAGCGCCGCCCTGTCACGGCGGAGGTCGAGGGTTCGAGTCCCTTCTGGGTCGTTTACGACAATGACTATGTTGTAATAATTATAACGAATTGAATAATTTGTAATTTTTAAAGAAATTGCTTGATTACATTTAGTTATTGTGATAATATTATTGAGCAGTTAACAGTTAGTTCAAAAGCCCAGGGATCTTAGCTCAGCTGGGAGAGCATCTGCCTTACAAGCAGAGGGTCATAGGTTCGAGCCCTATAGGTCCCATTTGTGCCGGCGTGGCGGAACTGGCAGACGCACAGGACTTAAAATCCTGCGGGACTAAACTCCCGTACCGGTTCGATTCCGGTCGCCGGCATTATTCTTTCAAAGAATAATGCTGTTTTTAATTTTGAGATGAACTAATCATCGATCTATAAACAGTAAATATGTGTGCTTAGCTCAGCTGGATAGAGCGTCTGGCTACGGACCAGAAGGTCGGGAGTTCGAATCTTCTAGCACACAGTAGAGAAGGCATTGTATACTATATACAATGCCTGTTTTTTGTCTTATAGGAAACTGCTTCCTATAAGATAAAAAAAGTTGATGCTTTATAGTGTATTTTGCGATATTTATCATAATAAATGAAATATATAGTATTGACCTTTACTCAATAATTATGTATTCTAATAGTAGACATGCATACAAAATATTACAATTCGAGATGTTAACATATATTAAATACGAATATTAGGGGGAAAGAATTTATGGCGGTATATGAAAAGCCGATTATATTATTGGATGAAAATATCCCTGAGGGTGTATATGCATCTAGCGGGAGTAGTGGTGCAGGATGTCAAAGCGTATATATGAGAGGTGTATTTCAACGGAATACGCGTTATGAAAATATTAAAGACCCATCTAATGACAGTGACCTTAAGCATACTCTCATAGAAAGAGGTTGTGAAGGATGTCCTTACAACTGGGGTAGATGTGCTGTTAATGATCCTAATGCTCAACCGGGGCAGGATGGTAGACCAGGTTGGGAGAAAGCAGGTTATAAGGATACAGATGTATATAGTATTTGGTCCTAATATCTTTTAAATCAAAGAAATTAATAGATGGTGTTGAAGAGTAATATGATTCAACACCATTTTTATTCCATAGAAATTGTGTCCTTTGAATAAGCACCCTCCGTTTTGATGTGCACCCCGTGGCAAGGAAGTATACTGCTTCGCAATCCCCTCGGGCGCGGAGAATATGCCAAAGGCACATTCTTCGTTCTAATAGATAAAGCTCATTTAAAAGTATTGGTTAATTTCCTCTTTTTCAACAGGATATATGGCTTTATCCCTGAGAGCATACACTTTATGGCAGATATTTAGGACACTGGGTCTGTGGGTTGTAATAATACAGGTTCTAGGATATGCATCACACATTATGTTTTCTAGAACCTTTTTCTCTGTGGCAATATCCAGAGCAGAAGTTGCTTCATCTAGCAATAGAATGGGAGACTTACGAAGTAAAGCTCTGGCAAGGGATAATCGTTGAGACTGGCCTTCGGAAAAGCCGCCACCTCTCTCACCGATTATGCTGTTAATTCCTTGGGGAAGTTTTTGTACAAACTCCCAAGCACAAGCCATTTGAAGAGCATGAATGATTTCTTCATCCTTAGCTTGAGGTTTTACATTTCTCATATTCTCTGCTATGGTTCCAGAAAACATGGTATTTCCTTGGGGAACATAGGAAAATAATTTACGTGTAGCCGGTGATATTTTTATTGAGGAAGCTTTATTTTTACCACCATATAAATAGTTTTGACTATTCTGTGGGTGTAGTAAAGCAAGTAAAATTCTAAGTAGTGTTGTTTTTCCTTCTCCAGAAGGGCCTACAAGAGCTATTATTTCATGAGGGTGTGCTTCTAAGGAAGCATTTTTAAAGACCGAGCTTCCATTATGATAGGCATATTCCAGATTATTTATAGTAAGTGAAATACCCTCCTTGCCATAACGCTCATACAATTGAGTGACTTTATTTTCGTCTGAGAAATCTTCTCTGGGCATTTCTAGTATATCTCTTATACGACTGGTAGATATACTAATAGAAAGAGTATTTGGGATCAGAGAGATTAGGGAATTCAAATTACCACTCATATTACTGGAGAGACTTAAGAACAAGGTCATGGTTCCATAGGTAATCACACCACTCCATACACGATAGATACCCCAGGCATAACAAATGTTGGTAATTATGATACCTACCAAGGACATAATTATAGCAGATATCATGGAGAGCTTCTGATATTTCATACGTAGAGACACATATTCTTGCTGTATTTGTTTAAGACGAATACTATAAGTGTGGATGAGATCAAAGGCCTTAATGGTCTGTATATTAGAGAAAGTCTCCTGATTAAAACCTGACATTTTAGCATTCATTGAGGCGCTCTGTTTATTACTATCCTGCATTCGATTTAATAAGGATCTGGACATAAGGATAGTAATTGGTAGACCACCTAAGGCAAAGAGAGCAAAGGTTACATCATAATATATCATAATAGCGAAGGAACTAAGGAAACGAACAGTATTTATAATCACATTTGGAAGCCAATTTAGAATTCCATTGGATATTACTGATGAATCTACATTCCATCGGGTTAATAAATCACCAGTATGGTAGGTAGTTATGGATTCCCAGTCGGTAATTAGTATCTTATTAAAAATATCTGATTTGATTTCATTATCCACTCTTATACTAATTTTACTGGATAAGTAGTTAGTAACCTGGTTTATGAGAAGACTAGTGATTGAAAAGATGATGAATAGACTAAAGGTTTTAATAAGTGACCCCTTTTGATGTTTCGTAATAATATCTACCAAATCTTTCGATATAAGACTGGATATTAAGGTTATGGCAGTGCCTGCTAAACCCATCAGAGTATAGAGTATCATTGGTCTCCAGTAATACCTGGCATATTGATAAACCCACTTGGTATTATGAAAGATCTCTTTTAGTAACCCTTCCTGTATGCGATTTTTTATATGTTTTAGTTTATACCCCATGGAAACACCTTTCTTAGTTATTTTCATTATCAATATATTGACGTAAGTAATCAGCTGCTGCTGGTTCATTTCTACATAAGTACCGAAATGCTAATACACATTCAATTAATTTGTCGCAAAATTCAAGATTACTATCTAGCATCTCTTCTGTCCAGGTTGGAGAAATTAAGCGTTGAGTGATAGATAAAAGTTGATTAGTTTTATTAAGTTTTTCGATCTTATTGGTGTTATCTTGCTTTAGGAGAACTATACCACCTAGGGGGAATATTCCTTCTGTGTAGATTTGAGAGGTACCACACCAAGGAAGGCCCCAAACCTTAGGACCTGTGGGTTCAATATGAATTAGGTTGAGGTCACCATTAATAATGGGAGTTTGAAAATGTTCATGCCAATAACATGCCTGGGTAGATTTTCCCGTTCCTGAGGGAGCTGAAAAAAGCCAAACCTTATCCTTATATAGGATGGAGGAGGAGTGGAGAGGAAAGACCTCCATTTTTTGTGCATATATGAAAAAGGCATAACGGAAGGCATGAAACAACATTTCTATCAGATTCTCATCTAATAAGGAGGGACAGAAGAAACGAGCATATTTTCCGTCCAGAGAAACTCTAATCTCTAGCATCTTTGAGAAGGAATAGATGGATATTATATAATCTTCTTCATTTTTATATATTTCGATTTCACTGGTACGTACTAGGAGTTCCCCTTTAGGCAATGAATCCGGATGTTGCGGGATAATTAACCAGTGCTGTCCAACCTCATCGGCCTCACAGCTAAAGTCATTAAAGGAGGGATGAAGTAATTGCTCAGGACCTTGATATCTTACGACTAAATTGCCTATTTTAATATATCTGGTTGTTTCATAGGGACAAACCTCCTTGGACAATAGTTGTAGGGAAGTAAGTAATCTAATGAAGGAATCCATATCTTCTTGTAGTAGTGATAGGTCCTCCTCTTTAGTCTGATAGTGTTTTGCAAGGAGGGGAAGTAATTTATCTTCACTTAATCCCTGTTTTAATGCTCTCCATAAAAATACAGCAGAGTCATTTAATTTAATGCATCTTTTATGAAGTGCTACATTTTGGCCCATGGGAATTAAATAATGGCTTCCTCTAATATTTCGTAATATATAACCATCCGTAGGTTTCATATTTTACCTCATTCCTGCGCATGTCTTTTGCGCATATATAGTTTATGCGAGGATTACCCAGGCACTAACTTGCAAGTGATAGATTTTTCAAATCCTTCACTCTTATTCCTCCTATATACGGGACAATTATAGCATCATTTACATGAAAATGCTATAATTGGAAATAGGTTTTCTAAAGAGAGAAATAAATAATAGAATATAGCATTATGAGGGAAGGTTAGCATAATAGAATGGGGGGAAATATGAATAAAGAAACGGTTGATATATTAAGATTGTTAGATGAAGGAAAAAGGATACAGATTAAGCCTAAGGGTTATAGCATGTATCCTATGTTGGTTCCAGGTAGGGATGCTGCAATCATTATAAAAGCAGATGTTAATAATGTAAAACGAGGTAATGTTGTCTTATATAGAAGGGATGGGGGAATGTTAGTCTTGCATCGTATATGGAAGACATCAGAAGAAGGTATATATCTAGTAGGCGATAATCAAGTCGATATTGAAGGTCCTCTAAGTAAAGTTCAGGTAAAGGGAATCCTTGTGGCATTTGTAAGAAAGGGAAAAACCATTTCAGCAGATAATCTTCTTTACCGCTTCATTAGTAGAGGATGGCTATCTTTACGCCCCTGGCGGAATCTTATTAAGAAGCCTCTAGCTAAGGTTAAGAAATGTTTTAGGGTGTAGTAGCTTAGAAGAACCCTTAGGAACATAGATTTAATCAAATGAAATAAAAAGATTTATTCTAAAAGATTGAAATTCATAAATTAACAACAGAAAAAAATGTAAAATTTAAACAAATACTTTACATTTAACTAAAATTATACTATATTAAAAAATAGTACTTCTTTACTATGCGAACAAAAATTATTGTCATAAAACTATATAAAAGAGCATATATTTATTAGGCTTGGATCATTATACCAAAAATTACATAAATTTAAAAATACAGATGACTGGAGGCAAAACAGGTGATAGATTATCAAAAGTATACCCTTCGTTATGCCGCAGGCATCTATTGGCTTATAGAAATTGATCAACGGAAACCAAATTACGTTCAGCCACTGCCAATGAATGAAACGGGGGCATTGATTTGGAAGTGGATGAAGGCTGGATATACTCCTAAAGATATAACCAAGATGCTTCATAATCAGTATAAGATTACTTGTGAGGAAGCTAATAAGGATGTAAGAGGATTTTTAGAGCAGTTGTCAATTATGGGAATAATTAAAGGGGATATGTAGGGGATATATATATGGATATTTTATTGGTGGGTGGAGCCGGCGACGTAATGGACGCGGTAATTAATAAATTGAATAAAGAGGGGCACCGGATTTATATATTGACAGGGAATAGGAATCATGTGGGGAAATATAAGTTGGTATATGAAAAATATCATTTTGAATATGATGATGAATGTATCAAGGAAGTGTTTGATAGCATCAACCCAGATGTCACCATATTCATGGGAGCCTTCGATACTAATTTTGACTGGCATCAGGCAAGTAAGGAAACAGTCAGATATTCCAGTGGTCTCATTAATACCTTAATCGCTTATTCCCTCTTAAAAAGGGGAAGATATATCTATTTGTCCTCAGAAGAGGTTTTTTATTCTTTCTATTCTGAAGATATTGTTGAAGATGAAAAAACTACATCAATTACTTATAAGGCTATGGCTATAGCACAGGGTGAAACAATATGCTTAAACTACCGCCAGACCATGGGACTTGATATCCTGGTTCTCAGGCTGGATCATTTAACACATATTCCATCAAATAAAACAGAGGTTAAAGAGATATGTAGCAGGATGTGTATGGAAGCTTTGAGAGATGGAAAGATAAGCACCAATGCACATAATGAATTTTCCCTTCTCTATATATCTGATGCCGTAGAATTTCTATATAAATTAGTAATAGCGGACCAATATAGACATGATATTTATCATATTTCCTCTATGGAGGCTTTAAATGAGATGCAGTTAGCACAACTCATTAAAGGGGAGATGGAGGAGATAGATATTATTGATAATACATCGGGGCTCAATCATAGAGTTGTATTATCTGCTAGAAGATTTGAAGAAGAATTTGGCTTTAAGATTATACATCATGCAGAGGATATTGTAAGCAATGTACTTGATTTTATGAAAAAACATAAGAATTCCTTTCTAGAGGAGGAGCAAATTAAGAGAGGGTTCTTTGTAAGGATAATGCAGAGTATTCTTCATATGTTTAGACCCCTCGTACCCTTTGTGGAGAATATGGTATGTTTTATACCCTTTTTCATGTTAAATAACAGGGCAGTGGGTAGTGAGTACTTTACAAACCTGGATTTTTACTTAATCTACGTTTTATTATTTGCTATTATATTTGGACAACATCAGGCTACCTTTTCTGCTATTTTAGCTGTCGCGGGTTACTTCTTTCGTCAGATGTATAATCGAAGCGGGTTTGAGGTCTTAATCGACTACAATACTTATGTCTGGATTGCCCATCTCTTTATCCTGGGGCTTTCAGTTGGTTATATGAGAGACAGGCTTAATGCAGTAAAAGGGGAAAGTGATATAGAGATTAATTATTTGTCGGATCAGCTTTTTGATATTTCTGAAATTAATTCCAGTAATACTAGGTTAAAGCATATTTTAGAAACCCAGATAATTAATCATAACGAAAGTATTGGCAAAATATATGATGTGGTATCGACTTTGGATCAGTATGAGCCGGAGGAGATTTTATTCTATGCGGTTGAGGTTTTATCCCGATTGATGAACAGTAAGGATGTTGCTATTTATACCGTCTCTAATCAAAGTTATGCTAGATTAGTAGCTGCAACCTCATCAAAGGCCAGGGAATTAGGTAATTCCATCCGTTATATGGAATATGAAGAGATGTACACCGATTTAAAGCAGAAGCGAGTCTTTATAAATAAAAAGTTAATTGAGAAATATCCCTTGATGGCAAATGCTATCTATTCTGAGGATGAGATGCAAATCATACTAATGGTTTGGGGGTTGCCTTGGGAGAGAATGACTTTAAGTCAAGCGAATATGTTAGTTGTAATAGGATACTTGATTCAGAATGCTGTAGTGCGTGCTAATCGTTATATGGAAGCCTTAGAGAATAAAAGATATCTAGAGGGTACCAATATTTTAGAGACAGAAGCCTTTAAATCTCTCCTAGGAGCATTTATATCCGCAAGCAAACGGGGATTAACAATTTGTACAGTTCTTTGTATAGAGGTTATAGAGAATGATTTTGAAAAAGCTGGTGAAATATTAAGTGATAAATTGAGAAAAACTGATTATCTAGGTCAACTTGAGGATGGGAAACTATATACGCTGCTCTCAAATACCAATAAAGATGATGCGGCATTTGTTATAAAGCGATTTTTAGAAAGTGGATATGAGAGTAGTATATGTGAGGGGCTTATATTATGAGTTCACAAGAAAAGGTGATTTTACTAATTATTTGTATAAACTCAATAGTTGCTATCTTGTATCTTTGCTGGGGAACAGTAATTCCTTATTTAAGAAAGAAGAAGCTTCATAACAATAGTCAAGGGAAATATATAATTATTTTTATCATAATGCTCTTGTGTCCCGTAGTTGGTCCTTTATTTTTCTTTATGGGAAATATTCTCTTTTATTTATTTTTCTTTCAACAGGCAGATCTTTCTGATGTTATTTTTAGTAAAGCACGTAAGGAATCCCATCTTAAGGATGATGGTGATGCCAAGATGAACTTGGTTCCCTTAGAGGAAGCAATTGCTGTCAGTGATAGTAATAGCCTAAGAAGATTAATGATGAATGTCATTAAGGGAGATGTTCAAAAATCTCTAGCCTCCGTATCCTTGGCTTTAAACAGTGAAGATTCTGAGGCAGCCCATTATGCTGCTTCTGTTTTGCGAGATGAGCTTAATGAATTTAGAGAAAATGTTCAAAAGATGTATACAGAAATAAAGAAAAATTATGAGAACCAATCCCAGTATTGCACCCTGCTTATAGAATATATGAATGGTATTCTACTACAGAAGGTATTCATTCCTATGGAGCAAGAGCAATATGTCCACCTTATGTCAGAGATAGGCGAGATATTATATCAAAAAGGCGAGATGACAAGTATTGTATATGAGTGGATATGCTTACGTTTACTGGATATTAGGGAATATGAAAAGGCAGAGGAATGGAGCGGGAGAGCACTAGAAGCTTATCCTTGGGAATTGTCATCCTATACCTGTAGGTTAAAGATATATTTTAATATGCAGGAGAAAGATAAATTCTTTAAGACGATGGAGGATTTGAAGAATTCCAAAATCATTATTGACAGTGAAACACTGGAGTTGATTCGTGTATTCATGTAGATAATAGGGGGACAGTTTTATGTCAATGACCATATTAACAATTTATCAACTGATAACCTTGTTTATAGTCTATATTGTTATGACTCTATTCCTACCTGCCGCTGTTTTTCATAAAAAACTGGTGGGGCACTGTTTTTGTGTCCGTTTTATGATTTATTTTCTCATAGGTAATTTTTACATAATAAATCTTGTCTATATATTACAACTTCTAAAGATAGCCAATGGTTATACACTGTGGATAGTTACTCTCCTGCTGGCGGCAGTTGTGGGTCTTTGGATTAATAATTTGTCAGTAAAAAATATGTTTAAGGTTGTTTGGCAATATGTTAATAGAATAATCCAGGGTAGTATGGGAATTAAAACCTTTCTTCGAAGAATGTTAAAATTTACTATCCGTATGATAAGAAAGGTTGTCTCATGGATAAGGAAGAGGTCACGGGGCCATATGTTAGAGGGCTTGTGCCTATTTGGACTTCTGGGATATTTGTTTTGGATCTATGGCTCCAATGCTATTACCACCTATGGTTATTGTTCATCGGACATTCCAGTGCATAATTACTGGATCAATGGTATGAAAGATAATGAAATCTTTATTGCAGGAGTATATCCCTTTGGTTTTCATTGTATTATCTATTATTTTCATACCTGCTTTGGTATAGATACTTATATTCTCCTGCGATTATTTTGTTTGGTACAGACAGTTTTCATTCATCTCATGTTAATTGCCTTTATTAAGGCTTTGACTAAAACAAGTTTTGCTGTATATATAGGTGTTGGTATATATATTGCCATAGGAATTTTTGAACCAGACTGTACTAACCGCTTCTTTAGTGCCCTTCCCCAGGAATTTGGAATGGCCTTTATCTTACCAGCTATATATTTTGCCTTTGCATTCTTTACAGAAAGAAAGAAGGAAGTTGATAGTGAAGAGAAGGTCACAAAGAGCATAAAGAGGGAGAATAAAAAGAAATATAAAGATTATCTGCGGACCTTGAGATTAGTGCAAAGAAGCAGACTTTATATTAAAAAAATAAATGCCTCTACATGGAATTTGGTTATATACACTATGAGCTTTAGCTTGACCTTAACAATTCATTTTTATGATACCTTAATTGTGGGATTATTTTGCCTTGCAATAGCCCTTGCTTTCTATAAACAATTTTTTCATCGAAGGTATTTAGGACGAATAATGGTAGGGTTCTTTCTAGGTATCATAATTGCACTCTTGCCTCTAGCTATAGCTTTTGCATCTGGAACTCCCTTGGAACCCTCTTTAAAATGGGGAGTAAATGTTATTAAGGGAACTGAAAATGATGGTAAATTAGAGCTTAACGCAGAATCACAAACACCAGTTGTAAAGGATACGGAGGAAGAAATTCTTGAAGAAGACATAGAGATGGATATGCCGATTCACAGAGAAATGACTCTTGAGGAATGGATTGGGTATAAAATATCTCAAGCCTTTGATACAGTAAAAGGTTTTGCTTATGATATATATGATTCCTTTAACTATATGTTAAATACGGCAGTATTTTTAAGTAAGGATAGGGATTATATGCGGATTATTTTACTCTGCATGCTTTGGATTCTTGTATGGTCCCTATTGTCATTTGTAAGAAAGAAAGAAGAGTATGGAGGAAGGCTTCTTGCTGTATTATTCTATATAGGATTTTTGTTATTATTATTAGCCACCGGACCTTTAGGACTGCCAGTACTTTTAGACAGTAACCGCTGCCGAATTTTCTTGGTTTATTCCTTGCCCATATTATGGAGCTTTATGGCAGATGCCCCTTTGTATGTACTCTTTGACGGTTATAAAGGAAGAAGGTTCATATATCGTGCATCTTTAATTACCTGTAGTATTTTAGCTATTGCAATTGGAGCCTGTCTGCCCCTTCGTAAGCCCGGTATAGTAAAAGGATTAGAGACAAATCAAGCAATTACCTGTCTTACAAATATTATATATGAAAACAAGGATTTAAGCTGGACAATTGTATCGGCCAATGATGAGACCCAGATGGTAGTAGGGAGAGGCTTCCACACTGAGATTATTGAGTTTTTGAAAACCATGGAATATACAGGGCACAGAGGAGCACTCTTTATACCCACCCGTTATGTATATTTCTTTATTGAGAAGATTCCCATTGATTATCCAGTTCCATACGAGAACAGCGGACAATCAATCTCTGAGAAGGGAGCTAGTAAGAGCCTGCCCCTGGGAACAGACCTGGGCGTATACCAGACAGAGAACCGTTGGATTGTTATGTCAAAAATGTATTATTGGGCCAAAGCCTATCAAGAGTTGTATCCCAATGAGATGAAAGTCTATTTAGAAGATGATGAGTTTATCTGTTATCGAATTGAACAAAATGATTATAGCCTTAATAATTTTGCCATAGATTACGGATTTAATCTACCAGAGGAATAACATTGAGAAAGGGGAGTTCAAAAAGATGGTTTCACGAAGAAATTTTATCGTTATAACCTTGATAATATTTGTGATTTTGTTTCTTTTTCAACTCTTTGGAGCTGTAAAGGATTCCTTAAATAAGTACGACAAGAATGAGTATTTAGAAGAAACAAAGTCTAGTCTGACAGCCCATAGCGCCTATGAGTTGAAGGGGGCCTATGATAAGAAGGATAGGGACTATGTCGTCTATATTGGTTCTGAAGATAGCTCCCTAGCCTCCGTGGTAGAACAATGGTGTACATTTACTAAGAGAGCTTTGCTTCCCTTATCTCATCTCGAATATGAAAGAATTGACTTAGACAACCCACCGGCAACAGTTCTGCTAGATTCCTCTTACATGGACTGGAGTAAGGATATTGTAATCTTAGAAAGATTAATTAAAGAGGGAATTAATTTTGTTTTTTGTAATATTCCTCCCTTTGAGGTTATTGAAAATAGCAAGGAGCTACAGAGAATCCTCGGAGTTATCATTGTGGCAGAACCAGAGATTAATCTTGAGGGAGTAAAGCTCTTTGGAGGCTTTTTGTTAGGAGGGGAAGAAGTTTATCAAGTTAAGGATAGCAGGGATGCTAAATATCAGGATATGGATTTAAGTATTCCCTGGTATTGTGTAGGCTCTGGGACTAAGACATATATGGTTGGTCTATTGGATGAAGAGGAATTTGATAATTTGGACAATGAATTTCTCCCAGCTATAATATGGAGAAATAGTATAGGGAATTCACGTATCTTTGCTGTAAATGGGGATTATTTGAATACCAATACAGGACTAGGAATTTTAAATGCTATGATGGCTGAACAATATGAGTATGAAATATATCCTGTAGTAAATGCGCAGACACTGATTACTTTGGATTACCCAATTATGGCCGTAGAAAATAATAGTGAAATGTATGAACGCTATAGCCGGTCTTCGGATTCACTTTATATGAATATTATATGGCCCAGTATGATCTCCTTAACAACCAAAATCAAGGCAAGACTCACTTGCATGATGAATCTTCAGCTTGATTATGAAGATGGAAGTGAGCCAGATGAGGAAAAATTACAATATTATTTTAAACTCATTAGGGAACAGAAGGGAGAGGTGGGTTTGTCGGGCTCACAAGTATCTCAAATATCTCTGGCAGATAAGCTTACAAAGGATTATGCTTTCATAGAATCCAGTCTTCCTGATTATGGTTTCACCTCATTTTATGCTGGCACTCTTAACATAGAGGATATCATAAGGGAGCAGGACCTACCTATACTGAATAATATTAAAACCCTGCTGGTAGACTATGATCACTGGGCTCCTATGGTTTCCTATACCACGGAGGATATTCTACTTTTAAAGGCAACCATAGATGGTTTTAGCCATACCTCATTGGAGGATTTGAGGGTAAAAAGCATGATGACCTCCCTTGGCTACTCCGCTATTGTAGTGGATATGAAGAGAATCCTATATCCCAATAAGGATACTGCTGGTTGGGAATATTTACAGAAGGAGCTTTCTAGATTTACTACAACCTATTGGCGAAAATTCACGGATTTTGAGCAGGTGACCCTCTCTGAATGTGACAAAAGGATGCGAAACTTTCTTGCAATGGATTATCAGGACAACAAAAATGAGAATATAATTACTCTTCAAATTAGTAATTTTAATGAAGAAGGTTGGTTTATACTAAGAACCCATGGAGAAGAGATAAGCTCCTTAGAGGGCGGTACTTATGAGGAGATAGAAAGGAATGCTTACCTGTTACGTGCAAAAGAGGACAAAATACAAATACATCTTAAGGACACTAAGCGTAAATTTTTTATGTCATAGGAGATTGCGCCGCAATCCCCTCGGGCGCAAAGTGTCAGCAAGCTGACACTTTATTAAAGAAGAAATGAGGCACGGGATGAAGATATGTGTAGTTGCAGAGGGCTGCTATCCTTATGTGGTTGGTGGAGTATCCGGATGGATACAAAGTCTAATTAAATCCTTTCCCAATATAGAATTTCTTATCGTAACCATTGTATCAAACCGTAGTATGAGGGGTAAATTTGTCTATGAACTGCCTCCTAATGTTACTAAAGTATATGAGTTATATTTAGAGGACTTAGATTGGTATAATGGTGGTAAGACGAAAAAGAGAAGGGAAAGACTGAAGGAAAAGGATTATATTGAGCTGCGTAATTTAATCCTGTCACAGAATGTTGACTGGGAGCGATTGTTTCATATATTTCAGAATGATAATCTGTCAATCGATGACTTGCTTATGGGGGCAGATTTTATGAGTGCAGCAACTGATTATTATAAGAAGAAGTTTAACGGTATAGTCTATTCTGATTTTTTATGGACAATGCGTTCTATTTATCTTCCCCTTTTATTTACCTTAAAGATGAAGATTCCCAAGGCAGATTTGTACCACTGTGTTGCTACAGGCTATGCGGGGGTGTTAGGAAGTATGGCCAAAACCTTCTATGGTAGTGGTTTATTGATTTCTGAGCATGGAATTTATACCAGAGAAAGAGAAGAAGAGCTGATTAAAGCCAAGTGGGTTAGCGGAATATATAAGAATATATGGATTGAACAATTTCATAAGATGGCAAGTCTAGCCTACTATAAAGCGGATTTGGTTACCAGCTTATATGAGCATGCGAGGAAGCTGCAGATAGAATTTGGCTGTCCTGAAGAAAAAACCTTGGTGACACCCAATGGAATTGATGTGGAAAGACTTACAGACCTCCGGGATAAGAATATGGAGGAGCTGGAGGATATTAATATTGGTGCAATCATGCGTGTTACACCAATTAAAGATATCAAAACCTTAATTAGGGCCTTTGGTTACGCAAAATCCCAACAACCTAGATTGAAGCTCTTCATTATGGGTCCCTGGGAGGAAGATGAAACCTATGCAAGAGAATGCTTTGAGCTGGTGAATATGCTGGAGATCCAGGATATTATCTTTACGGGAAGTATTGATATAAGAGAGTATCTAGGTAGAATGGACATGACAATTCTAACCAGTGTTAGTGAAGGCCAGCCCTTAACAATTTTGGAGAGCTTTGCCGCCAAAAAACCAGTGATCGCAACAGATGTGGGTAATTGCAAGGGGCTGATACTTGGTGAGGGGGATGAATTTGGGCCAGCCGGCATTATCACCCATATAATGAGCATCGACGAAATCACAAGGGCAATTCTTGATTTAGCCAATCATCCAGATTTGAGGCAGAGAATGGGTGAGAATGGATATCAAAGAGTATTATATAAATATAAAGTTGAAGATATGAGGGAGAAGTACCGGCAAATCTATATGAAATTTGCAGAGAGTATGGAGATACCTTGGTCGGAGGAAGTCTTTACACCATTATAAGAGAGGAGAGACCTATGGCTGGACTTGGCGTTACTCTGAATAAAATATTTAGCAAAAATACAATATCAACAAACTTGTTAGGCTTTGGTTATAGCGTTGTCATAACCATTGCACCTATGTTATTTGTAATCTTAACAATTATTGTGATGATGGAGCTTCTAGGTTTTTCTTCAGTGGAATATGCCACAAGAGAACTGTTCGCATGTACTATACTGTATATATTTATATTTGCACTTATTACAGCGTCACCCTTTAATGCAGTACTCTCCAAATATATGTCGGATATTATTTACGAAGAAAAATACACAGATATTATACCCTGTTTTCATATTGGCCTACTCTTTAATATTTTATTTAGCAGTTTATTGGGGATACCTTTTTGCTTATGGGAATATTTTGTGGGGCAGGTAGATATCATTTATGTATTTACGGGTTTTTGTGGTTATATTGCTCTTGTTTTGGTGTTTTATACAACCTTATATATGTCCATTTTCAAAGATTTTCATAAAATATCTATATTTTATGCCATAGGAATGTTAATCACCCTGGGAACCTCCTACCTCTTTGTTAATGTTTTCTCCTTTGAAGTAACCTATAGTATGCTCCTATCCATTACCCTGGGTTTTTTTCTCATAGCATCCATGGAAATAGCTATGATGAAATCTTATTTTCGATATAACAGTAATCAATATAAGAGGGTTTTACATTATTTTAAAAAATATTGGATGCTGGTGGTAACAAACTTTTTATACATTCTTGGATTATTTGCTCATAACTTTGTCTTCTGGACTACGGACCTTAAACTGGTGGTAGTAAATAGCTTTGTTTGTGCGGAACCTTATGATATGGCTAGTTGTCTGGCTATGTTTACTAATATATCGGCCAGTGTAATCTTTGTATCTCGCGTGGAAATGTATTTTCATGAACGTTACAGAGATTATTCAGAAGCAGTAATTGGTGGTAGATGGTCTGATATTAAGAAGGCAAAGAAGAGAATGTTCCAGCAGTTAGCCAGTGAGCTTATGAGCCTTGCAAGGTTGCAGTTTATCATATCAATTATTATATATTTAGCCTTCGTTGTTCTTTTACCAGGCTTTGGTTTTTCAGGTATGGTTATGAGAATTTATCCATCCCTGGCAGCAGCATATTTTGTATTGTTTCTAATGTATTCAGCAATTGTTTTCCTTTACTATTTTGATGATTTGAGGGGAGCACTGGTAACAGCCATCGGCTTCTTTACTGTGACCTTAGTGGGAAGTATATATACCACTGGATTGTCGGATATTTGGTATGGGATGGGGTTGTTTGCAGGAGCCTTCACTGGTTGGTGCATTTCATATTACCGTTTGAGATGGGTGGAGAAAAACTTGGATTTTCATATCTTCTGCAAAGGTGAATTATTAAAAAAAGGCAAAGGGAAAAAGCCACCAGAAAAAGTTTACGATGCATATGAGGAGATAGCAAGAAAACAGAAAAGAAGAGGGGAAGAGATAGCATGATGGTGTGGAGATTAATTATGATAGGGGTTGGATTAGTAATACTTTTTGCTGATTTTGGAGTATTGGTTTACAAGAAATTTACTGAATTAATGGGAATAGGATGGGCTATATTTTCTATTTTTATCATATTATTCGGCGCAGTGCCCGGTCTTTCAGACTGGACTATGCTAATGGATGGAACAAAATATATGGGCTTGTTTCTTATCTTTGTAATAATAATTATTAATGCATTTTTAGTATGTATATTAATATCCCAGTTATCAATGAAAAATCAAGAGCTGGCAATGCAAGTATCCTTGCTTAACCAGGAGAATGAAATCATTCTTCGAGAATTGAAGATAATTACAGGGAATATAAATATAAATAAACGGGATGTAAAGTGATGAAGCAGAAAATACTTTTTGTAATCAATACCCTAGGACATGCAGGGGCTGAAATGGCTATGTTAGAACTTATGCAACGCTTTGATGACAGTCGGTATGAGATATCCCTTTATGTTCTCATGGCACAGGGGGAACTCATACATCGCATTCCTCCCAAAGTAAAGATTTTAAATAATAAATATTCAGATAGCTCTGTACTATCTGAATCAGGATATAAAAATATGCTAAGCACAATCTGTTTGGCAGGCTTAATAAGGGCAAATGTATTACGTCTCTTACCTTATATGGTAGGAGGATTGATAGTAATGTTGAAAAAGAAGAAGATACATAAAGAAAAGCTGTTATGGAGAATGATATCTGATGGAGCAAGACCTCAGAAGGCAGTTTATGATTTAGCCATAGCCTATCTGGAGGGAGGCTCTGCCTATTATGTTGCTGATCATGTGAAAGCAAGAAAAAAGGTGGCATTTATACATATAGATTATAAAAGAGCAGGCTATACAAGACAATTGGATAAGGATTGCTATCTTAAATATGACAGAGTTTTTACAGTGTCGGGGGAGGTCCAAGCTAATTTTCTTAAAGTATATCCGGAATGTACACCCTATACCCAGGTTTTTGAAAACCTCCTTGATAAAGAGGCCATCATAAGAAAATCAAAGGAAACGGGAGGGTTTATGGATGACTTTGATGGTATTCGTTTATTGACAGTAGGACGGTTGACCCACCAGAAGGCATATGATATTGCTATAGATGCTATGAGTATATTAAAAGAAGAGGGCTATAATGTACGCTGGTATGTTTTAGGAGAGGGACCGGAGAGAAAAAGATTAGAACAGAAAATCTTAAAAGCAGAATTAACCCAGGATTTCATATTACTGGGAGCAAGATCAAATCCCTATCCCTACTACCTGCAGACTGATATTTATATACATGCAACAAGATTTGAAGGTAAGAGTATTGCAATACAAGAGGCTCAGATACTAGGATGTGCAATAATTGCATCGGATTGCAGCGGTAACAGAGAGCAGTTAGAGCATGAGAAAGAGGGGCTGCTTTGCGAATTAACCAAGGAGGAAATCGCCAGGAGCATTATAAAGCTTATCCTTGATGAAGAACTTAGGAGTAAATTTTCCCAGGCTTCCAAGAATAAGAAGATGAATGCTTCCAAAGATATAAAACAAATGATGGAATTATTGAGTGATTATGGGTTCAATAACAAAGATGCGAAGGGATAGGAGGAAAGGAATGCAAAAAGAGCTACTAATAATTATACCGGCTTATAATGAAGAAAAGAACATTAAAAAAGTTTTAGAAGATCTTGAGAAACCAGAAATATCATTCATTGCAGACATTTTGGTTATGAATGATGCTTCCTCAGATGACACGAACTGGGTAGTTAAAAATCGAAATCACGCTCTGGTTACCCATGTATTTAATTTAGGATATGGTAGTGCCCTGCAGCTTGGCTATAAATATGCAATAAGACGTAATTATAAATATGTTATCCAAATGGATGCTGATGGTCAGCATGATACATGTAATATTCCCCCTATTTATGAAGCATTAAAAAGCCTTGATGAGAATAATCATTATCCTGATATTATTATAGGATCACGGTATATGAAAGAGAGTGGTAAATATGAAACTTCTTTCGGAAAAAAAGCTGCCTTTAGAATGTTTCGAAGAATAATAAAATCTGTTACAGGAACAGGAATCAAAGATCCCACCAGCGGATTGCAGGGATTAAGTCGCAGAGCGGTACTATATTATTCCCGTTATAACCATTTTGATGATAAGTATCCGGATACGAATATGCTTATGCAGATGATGCTATTGGGCTTTCGTGTTAAGGAAATACCAGCAATTATGCATCAGCGTACATTAGGGGTCAGTATCCATTCGGGCTTAAAACCTATTCTTTACATGTTAAGAATGTTACTTAGTATTCTTGCAGTATGGTTTCGAATTAGAGTATTAAAGTTTGATGTAGGTATAGCCAATGAGATTTAACATATTTTCAAGGCAAAGAGCCTGGAGCTTCATTCCCTCGGATTTTCGGGAAAGCAAGGAATACATAGCAAATCCGGGATGTGGCTGGTATCGCATCTATACTTATTGCTTAGAGGAAGCTGCCAATATAGTGGGAATGGAAGCTGTCTGTTGTAAGGAGGAGCAACTGGCACTTTTACTCATAGATATAGGGTATTATCGATGCAGCCCACTAGGGGAAGAAGCCCTTCATAATTTACGTTGTATCTTAGAGTTTTTTCAAGAGAAGGAGAAAGAGCTTATTATTCGTTTTGTTTATGATAGAGAGGGGAAGGGAATGGAGAAAGAACCCTCTGATATTAATCTGGTTTTGAAACATATGAATCAGCTAGGGAGTATAATAAGGGAATTTTCTCATTGCATACTTACTTTACAGGGACTTTTTATAGGAAGCTGGGGTGAAATGCACGGCTCAAGATACTTAACAAAGGATTATCTGAAACTTTTAGTAAAAACTCTTAAGGAAGTAACCCAGGAAAGTTGTAGGTTGGCGGTTAGAAAACCTTCCTATCTGCGTATGCTTATTTCCAGAGAAGAGTTATTGGAAAGGGAAGAGGAGTTTGGTATTGGTCTTTATAATGATGGAATGCTAGCCTCAGATAATGACCTTGGAACTTATGGTTATCTGCCTCATGAAACAGCAGGATGGGAAGAGGCCTGGTGTAGAGCTGATGAATTGGAATTTCAAGATAAATTAGGAAAAAGAGTTTTAAATGGAGGAGAGGTCGTGATGGACAATCCTCTCAATGATTTGGAGGAGGCAGTAGAAGTATTAAAAAGGACTCATATCACTTATTTACATAGTCTCTATGATCCTCTGGTTTTAGACAAATGGAAAAGGACTATCTATGAGGGACCAGGAGTGTTTCATGGAATCAATGGATATGATTATATTGGTATCCACCTAGGATACCGTTTTCTCATAAAAGAAGCCTCTATTGATAAAAGAAAAGGGAAAGAGTTATTACGTATTCAGCTGGAAAACACAGGTTTTGCATGTGCTTATGAGGAGATGTTAGTTACGGTATTACTTAAGCAGGAGGGGTTGGTTATAAGTAAAATCCCCATCTCTGCCCATATCACAAGCTTAGGTAGTAATGAAACTCTTAATTTATGGGCAGAATTAGGAACTGCTTGTAGTGGAGTAATAGAAGTATACCTTATATTGAGACGTTCTAAGGATAATAAAATTATTCAATTAGCTAATCTGGGTGCTAAAGAGGAACTATTCCTGGGCAAACTTTCTCACAGCTAAAGTTCCAAGGGGATAGCCAAAGTAGATATTACGCCCTTCATTTGCAAGAAGAATGGGTTTGTTTGTAGTTGGATCAGTAATAGAGAGGTATAATTCATAATTACCCTCGCCGTAGGTTCTGATATCCAGTGGAAGGGTCAGCTGGGATACTTCGCCTGGGAGCCAATAGCGGGTATCTGTATCAATGCTTAGGGTCTTTTGATCCTTAGTGAGGGTATTGATGCAAGAGACTTGAACCTTAAAGCGCTGGTAAGAGTTTGCAAAGCCTCGGTTTTTTATATGGAGGGTTAAGCTAGCCATCTCATCCTTAAAGGTGTGGAAATCAAGTTTAGAGCCCGCTAGTAAGTAACGATAACCAAGATGGTTACTAATATATTCATAACCTGTGCAGCCATCAAAAATATCTTCACCCTCATAGATGGTAGCCTTCCACTTATCAAGGACTTGGGGATCGTACATACTATTTAGATAGGAGACATGCATTTTTGACAGATCCCTAATGGCAGCATTTAGATCATTATAGGGATTCTCAACAATGACTTCACCACCATTTGGTACATAAAGGCACAACTGGTTTTGGAATATTAGCTCATCTTCTCGGTTACCTTTATCCGAATAATATATAGCTTGGGAAAGAGGAAGCTCTCCATAAGTACCATAGTCTGTTACAGAACCCAGCATTCCATCGTTATACAGGCCAATTCTTGCTGATAATAAAGGAGAAAAACCCTCTGCCTTAGTCAGGGGCACAAAAGAGGAGCTTATCTGGCGCCAATGGGCAGGAGTTCTTACGGAAAGAAAGATGGAGGGATCTGTCACCGATGCCAGATGATTAATTAAGGACATCATAGCTGCTTCGGTCATATAATTGGTTCCATTCATTTCGCCACAGTTACCCACATAAATGCCTTGAAGTGTATAGATTAAGGATATATACTTATTTAAAACCTCAGCAGTTTGTGTCATGTGGGTCTGAATTAGAGAGAGGTTCTCCGGTTCTGTCTCCAGAGCTTTACCGTCCCAATCATAAAGGAAACGGACAATTAGTTTTTTATTTGTTTGTTCCCAAGCAGAGAAGATAAGATCCAGTTGAAGAAGGGCTGCATCACTGAGCTTACTAAGGGGATAATTTTTCAGATTAATTTGTAGCATAGCCAATTGACTATCTATATCATAGGCACTACTTTCCAGGATTTGATCCACGGTATAGTTAGACTCATCAGAAAGGGTATATCCATAAATATTATACCAGCCTCGGTTGGGATTTGGTAAAGGCTGGTTAGTTTCAGCTATATTTGAAGGTATCCAGCTAAGTCGATAATATTTTTGATAGAGCTGGTAGGTTACAAGAAGTAGGGTTGTTATAAGGAATAAGATGATAATGATAATATAAGATTTGCGCTTTGACATAAACTACCTCCCATAGTTCATATTATAACATTTAGATTATAGAAATACTACTATGGTGATACATTTAATGGAAACACATTAACAGGAGGACAGGGAGTTGTCTAATACAAAGAAACAAATTGATTTTGTGATTTCCTGGGTGGATGGACAAGACAGGGAATGGAAAGCCATAAAGAAGCTTTATCAGACAGAGTTGAAGGGCGTAGATGATAGGGAAGTCCGCTACCGTGACTGGGATATTTTACGTTATTGGTTTAGAGGAGTAGAAGAATTTGCTCCCTGGGTAGGTAAAATTCATTTTGTGACCTGGGGACACATACCTAATTGGCTGGATGTAGAGAATCCCAAGATTAACATTGTTAATCATAGAGATATTCTCGCTGAGGAGTTTCTTCCTACCTTTAATTCCAATGCAATTGAACTCAACCTTCATCGTATCCCAGGACTGTCCCAGTGTTTTGTGTATTTTAATGATGATGTATTTCTGACAGGAAAGGTGTGTCCAGAGGACTTTTTTATTAAAGGGTTACCCTGTGATATGCTGGCACTTCAACCAGTTGTAGTTAAGCCGGATAATACCTTGATGGCACAGATATATTTAAATAATATGATTGTTCTTTCGAAATATTTTAATAAAAGAAAGAATATTTTGTCCCAGCCCCAAGGTTATTTTAAACTGGGATATCCCCTCCGATATGTGTTTTATAATTTGCTGGAGTTATCCTTTCCTCTTTTTACAGGAATGATGACCCTTCATGGACCTGCACCCTTACGTAAGAAAACATATGATCAGCTATGGGAAAAAGAAAAGGAAGTGCTGGCTGCAACCTGTAGAAGAAGATTTCGCTCAGGGGAGGATGTTAACCAGTATCTTTTTCGTGAATGGCAGAAATTAAGTGGTAAGTTTTATGCAAAAAATGTAGGAAAGAATTTTGGCTATTTTGAATTAGCAGATATGAATGATAAACTTACGAAAGCTATAAAGAAAAAGAAGTTTAGAAGCATTTGCATTAATGATACTAGAGATAAAATCGATATTGAGAAAGTAAAAAAAGAACTTGGACAAGCTTTTGAAGAGGTATTACCAGATAAATCCAGGTTTGAGCTTTACTAGGCGGAGGAATATTTGTGAAACCACTAACCAGGACAGATCATTCAGTAAAAAACGCATATATTACAACTGTTTCCAGAATGGTTGCTATTTTGATGGGGTTTGCAACAAGAGTAGTATTCACCCGTACCTTGAGTGAAAGTTATGTTGGAATAAATGGGTTGTTTACAGATATCTTAAATGTATTAGCATTATCAGAGTTAGGTATTGAGACCGCCATTACCTTTGCCCTTTATCGTCCTATTGCCCAGGATAACAAGGAGGAGCAGAAGTCTTTGATGAGGCTTTACTCCTGGTATTACAGGATAGTAGCGGCTATGGTCCTTGTTATTGGATTACTTTTTCTCCCCTTTATGGATTTGCTTATTAAGAACGAACCGGATGTAGACCATCTTACTCTAATTTTTTTACTTTATCTCTTTAACTCCGTTTTGTCCTATCTATTTATATATAAGAAAACCTTAATGGATGCCCATCAATTACTCTATGTTGGGCTTTTGTATCAGACGATTTTTTGGGTGTTACAGGATATTCTTCAGATTATAGTTTTGATTACTACTAAGAACTTTATTCTGTTTTTGCTTATCTTTATTCTATGTACTCTTGGCAGTAATATATGCATATCTAGAAGGGCTGGCAAGTTATATCCCTATATTAGGGAGAAGAAGGTAAAGCCCTTACCAAGGGAAAAAAAACAAGAAATATTTAAAAATATTAAAGCAATGTTTCTGCATAAAATCGGTAACGTAGCAGTTAATAGTACGGATAATTTGATTTTATCTTCCTTTGTAGGGATAAGAAGTACAGGCATATACTCCAATTATTTTCTAATCATTCAATCCATTAACCAGATACTTAATCAGATGTTTCATGGTATTGCCGCCAGTGTTGGTAATCTAGGGGTGGAGAAGACCCCTCATAGAGTGAAGAAGGTATTTGAGATTACTGTATTTATATCACACTGGGTATATGGATTTGGTGCAATCTGTTTATATGAATTACTAAATCCCTTTGTAATTTTAAGTTTTGGTGAGAATTATTTATTCCCCAAGGAAATTGTGCTCATACTCTGTATTAACTTTTTTATTGTGGGAATGAAGGATACTACTTTAGTTTTCAGAGATTCCCTGGGCTTGTTTTGGTATGATCGCTATATATCCCTAATTTGTGCATTGATAAATTTGTTACTATCGATTTTGTTAGTAATCCAGTTTGGAACCATTGGAGTATTTTTGGGAACACTAATCAGTATGCTGTTGACAACAGCCTGGCTAGAACCTTTCTTCTTTTATAAGTACTATTTGAAAATGCCCTCCACTAAATATTTTTTACGTTACATAGGGTATATTATTTCTATAGGAGCTATATGGGGTATAACAGATTATTTTTGCCGGAGGATAGAAGGCGGTTTGATCTTGGTATTATTCTTACGCTTTATCCTATGCTTAGTAATACCTAATATAATTATGTTAGCAATATATTTTCCTAGGGCAGAATTTAAATTTGTATGGAATAAATTATCCAAGGTTCTTAAGAATCTAAAGAGGTAGAGTATGAAGCAAAGAGTTACAACAGAGCAAAGGATATTGTTTCAGCTTCTAAAAGCAGCATTAAAAGAGCAAGAGGTTGGGGTAACGAAAGGGATGGCATTATCAGTGCAGGAATGGAGGATGATATTTGCCATAGCAAAGAAACATGCTGTTGTGTCCTTGTTATATGAGGTATTAAAGCTGAATGAAAGTTTTCCAAAAGAACTGTTTGATGAAGTAGAGAAGCTAAGCAGGCAAACGGTAGTACAAAATTATAAGCTACTATATTTATCTAACTATATTGTTAAGCGCCTGGAGGAGGAAGGGGTAACTGTATTGTTACTGAAAGGAGCAGCTACAGCAGCCTTCTATCCCAATCCAGAGCTACGTAAATCCGGAGATATTGATTTGTTGATAACAAATAGGGAAGAAGAGCAAAGGGCCTGCGTTGTATTAGTAAAAGAGGGTTATATTCTAAAAGAACAACAATTGGCAAATCATCACTATGTATTTGAAACCCTCGAGGGTATAGAAATAGAGCTGCATATTATGTTAGCAGAACCATTTGATAATAAGAAAATCAATGAGTATTTAGAAAATCTACTTATTGAGTTTTATAACCATTATGAAGAAAAGAACTTGTTAGGTAGTCTATTACCAGTACCAGAGGATGGGTACCATGCTTATTATTTACTATTGCATATGCTGCAGCATTACCTCAGGTCAGGATTTGGTTTGAAGCTATTATGTGATTGGGTAGTTTTTTGGAATAGAGAAATAAAAGAGAAGGATCAAAATACATTTTTACGCCTCATCAGTGAAAGTGGTTTACAGGGCTTTGCTGAGAGAATCACAGCCACCTGCGTCACTTATTTTGGTTTGGAGGAAGCAGCTATAGGGTTTATGATGAGAGAGCCTATAGATAAAGAGGTGACGCAAGAGTTCATCCGGGAGATTATGGAAGCAGAGGAGTTTGGCAAATCTGCAAGGGAGAGGATGGTAGTTCTTCGGGGAACAAAGCCAGTAGATTACGCAAGAGAGTTTCATCATCAGATGCAGCTTAATTATCTTAAGTCTGGTAAATATTATATATTATGGCCTGTATTGTGGACATGTACCTTAGTAAGATTTCTTTATAACAATAAGAAAGTTCGTAAAACTTCCCTATGGTCAGTCTTAAAGAAGGCGCATTTAAGAAGTAGAAGTCAGGAAGAGATGAAGCTCTTTCAGATAAAGGATGATTGAGTATGAGTACCATAAGGTCTTGTATTTAAGTTGGTAGAATTAGCTACTTATGAGGAGGGAAATAAATGGCAGTATTAGTTACTGGGGGCGCAGGCTACATTGGGAGTCATACCTGCGTGGAGCTATTAAATTCTGGTTATCGGGTCGTTGTTATTGATAATTTAAGTAATTCATCGCAAAAAGCCATAGGACGGGTGGAGAGATTAACTGGGAAAAAAATAGTCTTTTATCATAAGGATTTACTTGATAAAGAGGCAATTGAAGACATTTTTAAGAAGGAGAATATTAGTGAGGTAATTCACTTTGCTGGTTGGAAGGCAGTGGGAGAATCAGTGTTAAGGCCTATGGATTATTATTATAATAATTTAATGGGGACACTGATTTTATGTGAAACTATGAGTAAATATGGAGTTAAGAAGCTGATCTTTAGTTCCTCAGCTACAGTATATGGTAACCCAAGTAGAGTTCCCATAGCAGAAGGCTTTCCTCTGGCAACAACGAGTCCCTATGGACGCACCAAGCTAATTATAGAAGATATGTTAAGAGATATATATATTAGTGATCCGGAGTGGGAAATTATACTGCTGCGATATTTTAATCCTATAGGAGCTCATAAAAGCGGTCTAATTGGTGAAAGTCCCAAGGGAATTCCCAATAATCTTGTCCCTTATATTACACAGGTGGCAGCAGGAAAGCGTAAGCAGCTTGAGATATACGGAAACGATTATAATACCCCGGATGGAACAGGTATTAGAGACTATATACATGTGGTGGATCTTGCCATAGGACATCTAAGGGCTTTGGAAAAATTAGAGGAGGGTATGGGTGTATTAACCTATAACCTTGGTACGGGAAAAGGATATAGTGTATTGGAAGTTCTACACACCTTTGAGCAGGTTTGTGGTCAGAGAATTCCCTATATAATAACTGCACGAAGACCGGGGGACATTGAAAGCTGCTACGCAGATGCTACCCTTGCTAAAATGCATCTAGGCTGGGAAGCTAAAAGGAGCTTGGTAGAGATGTGTGAGGATGCCTGGTTCTGGCAATCTAATTATCCCAATGGATATGATGATGATAAATAAGAGAAAACAAAGTGAAACGACCGCAAGGGGGAGCCAGGCGGTCGTTTCGATAATTAATAAGGGGTTAGAAGTGTGTGTTATCATGGGTTAACAAGGTATAAAACAGCGAACTTTCTGGAGGTTTTTCAGAAGATCCGCTGTCGTTTTTTTATCTTTGGTTATCTTAAGTGGTGTCAAGATTGATGTCATAACTAAAAATAATGCAGGTTAAAGAAGATTAAACGTAGGAATTTAAAAGATAAATTGAGTATTATTTAATAGTGATGATTTAAAACTATATCTATGAAGATATTGCTGTGTTTATAATATGCTAATAGAGTACGGATTGTGATATTGGTGTACGAAGAGGTTAAAAAACAATATTCGTACTTTAAATGAGTAATATCGTTCGCAATAAAATGACTATTACGGTATAAAAATGTTAAATCGTTCTTTACAAATTGGTAAAGTTCTTGTATAATGACATTGGAGGTGCAGATCATTGAAATATTCAATTGAAATAGGAAAAATCATAGAAGGTGCTTTGAGGCATGATCATATTAAAGTCCTTAATTATACTAAACAGCTTATAGTAAAATTAGAGGAAGATAATGAAACATCCGCTGCAAGTAAATTTAATAGAATGTTAACGGCACAAAGTGAAGTAACGCTTTCGGCTATGGGTATGAATAAGGATATCAACGTTCCAGTGGATGTTGAATCACGTACAACGTTAGCGGATGTTGTTAATCCTAACGATAATAGCATCGAAGTTATTTTATCAAAAAGTAATTCTGAAAAACTTAATTCTTTTATATTGAGTTATAAAAATGCTGATAAATTAAATTCTCTAGGAGTAGGAGTGTCAAATACTTTATTATTATATGGACCTCCCGGTTGTGGAAAAACAAAATGTGCATATCTTATTGCGAAAGAACTACACCTTCCTTTAGTCGTTGCTCGTCTTGATAGCTTAATCTCATCCTATTTGGGAACTACTGCAAAAAATATTCGTACATTGTTTGAATTTGCACAGAAGACTCCTTGTGTACTCTTTCTTGATGAATTTGATGCAATAGCAAAAGCACGAGATGATAGTAACGAGTTAGGTGAATTAAAGCGAGTAGTTAATAGCTTACTTCAAAATGTAGATGCAATGAGTAGCGATAGTATGTTATTAGCCGCAACAAATCATGAAAGATTACTTGATTCGGCAGTATGGAGGCGGTTTGATTACAAATTAGAAATAGAATTACCAGATGTGGATGCAATTATTAAAATGATTGATCTTTTTACAAATAGAACGGTTAATTTTAATAATAAGGAAATGTATGAAATGGCAGTTGCACTTACTGGGTTAAGTGGTGCCAATATTGAGGAAATTATAAAGAAATCCATAAGAAATGCAATTATTTATGGTAATGACTTTTCCAAAACTAATATATATGAAGAAATTTTTACTTTTCGTAAGATACTTCCTCAAAATTGTACGGATGAAAAAGAATTATTAAAAATCAAAGCTAAATTTTTAAGAGAATTAGATGAGAAAATATTTAGCTACGCTATTATAGCTGATATTTTAAATGTATCAAAGACAACAGCATCTAAACTAATAAAGGAGGAATAGTTATTATGAGTGAAAAGAATTTACCAATAAAATTAGTGCTTCAAAAGACTACAGATATACAAAAAAACAAAGGTATGGGAGATACAAAGTTTTTTTGCGAAGTAACTACTACACTCCAGGACGAAATTTCAAAAAAATTTGAACACATGCTCGAATTCTATGAAGATGTATTCATGGAAAATGAGTTTATACCAGCAGTAGGTAAAATTACAGTAAAGCCAGAAGCGATTGCTAAATCATACAAACCGAGCGATTTGTGTCGAAAGTGTCCAATAATTGGTAGTGAGGATCTGAATGAGATATATATTAAAGTGACAAAAAAAGCTATTAATGAGACGGTTGAGTTGATAAAAAGTCCACCTTCAGAAAAATTCCGTGCAAATTTAACAGCTGTTTCAGATATTCAACCTATAACAGCTAAAGAAAAAATATCTGAAGAACTTGCTGAAGTCTCTGCTCAAGGACACTTCGATACTATTAGACACAAGATCAAGGTTAAATTTTTCGATTTTGATGATGATTTTGATGATGCTCAAATTTTAAGATATATTACAAAAAAAATTGGAGATCTAGGGTTAGCAGAAAAACAAGAGATCATTATTTACGGGAGCAACATAAAATTTATAAAAGTTGAAGTGACATCATATGATGACGTTTTGAAAATAGCAGCTATAAATGGTGTGAAAACTGTCGATTTTTTTCAAGAATACTCGCTTCCATTAGATGAATTTATAGCAACTGATTTACAAACATTTTTGGATGACGAGTACACTGATTCTGAAATTATTATAGGTATAGTAGATGGTGGTATTAGTGACAGAAATGAATTGCTAAAGCCGTATATAGCATTCCGTGAAGAGTATGTAAGTGATATCTATCGTAACCCAAGTCATGCAACTTTTATTGCTTCAACCATACAATACGGAAACAAACTTAATGGTATTCCATCTTCGACAGCTCAAAGATTTAAGTTTTTAGATGTAGTTGCTATGCCTAATAGCGATCCTGATTATGGTCTAACGGATACTATTGGAGAAGAAGAGATAATGGAAATTATCGAGGAAGTTATGCAAAAGTATTCTCATAAAGTTAAAGTCTGGAACCTTTCATTGGGAATTGAAAGTAAAATATGTAAGGGTTCCATGTCCGATTTGGGTATCTTTTTGGATTATATACAAGATGAATATAATGTACAAATATTTGTTTCAAGTGGAAATCTCAACTCATTGCCTCTTCGTGAATGGCCTGCTCAACTTGGATTAGGTGAGCGAGATAGAATTATTTCCCCCGCAGATTCTGTAAGAGCTGTAACTGTTGGATCAGTAGCCTTATTTGATTCGCAGAACTCAATTGTTAAAGCTAATGAACCATCTCCTTTTAGCCGTAGAGGACCGGGAGCAAATTACATAGTAAAACCAGATGTTGTTGACTATGGTGGGAATCTTTCGACTGATTTCCGTATTTATGGATTAGGTATGAAAGGTCTGGATATTAACGGGAAAGTGATTGAAGGAAATGGGACAAGTTATTCTAATCCTAGAGTAGTACAGAAGTTTGCTTCAATATATGAAGAAATGGTTGAAAAGGACATTTTACTTGCAAAAGCAATGATTATACATTCGGCAAGAATGGAATCCCGAGAATTTTTAGATAAAAATCAAGATTATATTAAATATTATGGTTTTGGAATACCCGCTGTTAATGCTCAAGATATATTACAATGTAGTGAAGATGAAGTAACACTTGTATTTCGCCAAAAAGTACCTCAAGGGTCATATTTAGAGATGTTTGATTTTCCTTATCCTGCTTCTCTTATTCATGAGGGTAAATGTCATGGTGAAATTGGAATGACACTAGCATATAACCCCATTCTCGATAATCGCTACGGTAGGGAATACTGTAGAACTAATATTGATGTTAGTTTTGGCACTTATAAATTTAATCATAGTACCGGAAAAATTGATTTTTCGGGTGAAGTACCAATGGAATACTCATGGGATAAAAAATATGAAAAATCCCGTGTAGAGAACGGATTTAAATGGAGCCCAATTAAATCATATTATAGAAAAATTAGTAGTAGAGGTATTCAATCTGGAGATGGCTGGAAAATCCGCATTGACATGTCTCCAAGAAGTGGATTGAAGGTTCCAGCACAGGAATTTGTTTTAATTGTTACAATAAAAGATCCTTCAGGACACGATATTTATTCTGAGGTAGTTAATGGGCTTCGATCAAGAGGTTATGTAACTAATAATCTTGAAACCAAACAGCAAATTCGTCAAAGACGATAATTTACTAAGAAGTGAAGGAGTAGTGCTTGTGCGCTTCTCCTTCATATCATTTGACAAGGAAATCTGGTAAAGTGATAAATGTTATGAGGGAATAATATGATTATAAGTATAATCGCTTTTTTGTTTTTATCACATAATAATTATTATGTTAGTAGATAACATTAAGAAGACTCAAAGTTTAGCTGATGTATTTTACGGTTTTATATGGATTATTAATGTCATTCGTAATGATCTTTGTAGTATTTGTTATGGGAAAAGTTTGTTTTGCTATGAATGGAAATGAATTAATGGGTATAATAGCACAATCGCTCTTTCGGTTCTTTGTTTTTTATCTGTCGGAACAAGGATGACTTAAATGATGTGGGGAATGTTTTATAAATTCCATGAAAATACTCAGGTTATTAATTTTATTAGGCAAATAGTGTATTTTAATTTAACGCTGATACAATTGAGGAAAAATTTTATATTTATACTATCGGTTGACAAAGATATAGAATCCAATATTACATACAACCAGACCTAAGGATAGAAAACGCAGCGAAAAGCAAGCAATGAAAATAGAAGAACAGTCATTATTTATGAAGCATGTTGGCGAAAGTGTATACTGCAATATTTATAAGGTTGCACTTTTCACCGGCATGCGTGCCGGCGAAATTAGTGCACTAGAATGGAAAGACATTGATTTGAAAAATAAAATCATTAATGTCAATGGAACTATGAAATTTATTAAAGGAAAAGGATATTTCAAAATACACCTAAAACTATTTCAAGTCATCGAAGCATTTAGATGCTTGATGGTGTATATAATTTTCTAAAAGATGAAAAGAAAAGACAGTATGAGAATCGTTTACGGTGTAATGGATCATTTATTGCGAAGGAGTTTGATGATCTTATATTTACTACTGAGTCTGGGATGCCGGTAAGCCATGATGCATTAAATGTTAACCTAAAGCGATTAATCAAATCAATTAATCAGAAAGAAGCTACAAAGGATAACGGGATTCAGATTTTGACAAAAATTACACCACACATCCTCAGACATACATTTGCCACCCGTGGATTGGAAAATGGTATTTCGCCAAAGGTAATGCAGGACATGCTTGGGCATTCAAGTATTACTATGACTCTTGACCTTTATTCGCACGTGCTCCCTGACATGAAAGCAAACGCAATTAAAAAATAGAAAATCTCTTATAAAGAAAGAAAACAGGAGAGTTGGCACATGCAGTCACTTTACCTGTTTTTTTATTTGCGTAAATAAATGTAAAGGTATATAATGTAAATTAATAAGTGGGTAAAAAAAGAAAGAGTTATTGACAGGGAGAATAATAGCTATCATGAAAAAGTTATAGACGTAAGGACAGGAGAAGTCATACATGAATGCGATGAACCATTATCGGAGCATTATGGACATGGTTCAGCTAAGAAGATTCCTTAATACATATGTAAATTGTAGATGTATATTTTGATTGAATATTATTTAATGGAGGAGATTATATGAAATTTAACGGAAATAGAGAGCAGTTTAAGGGATTTATTGAGGATAGTGGATTTTTTGGTCAATGGGTTGAAAGCAATGATAAGCTAATTTTTAAATGCAATAATGAAGGACAGATTAACCTTTATAATAATGGTACGATTCAATTTCAAGGAAAAGAAAGTGGTAAGCAACAACTTGAGTCTATAATATTTCCATTATTAAATAATTATTCAGGATTACCTACTAAAGCTGTAAAAGTGCAAGAGGACAGTTATAAATATATTAGTGAAATGGATAATAAAAAAGTGTTTGTAGTTTATGGACATGATCAAAATGCAAGAGAACAATTGGAATTGATTCTAATGAAACTAAATTTAGATCCATTTGTATTATCGAATTCTTCAGGACATGGTCTTACAATAATTGAAGCTCTTGAAAGAGAAATTATTAAAGGTGGAGATAAATATAAATTCGGTATTGTTTTATTAACACCAGATGACATTGGATATGCCAAAAATTCAGGTCAGGATCATGCTGAGCCACGAGCTAGACAAAATGTGGTTCTCGAGATGGGAATGCTACTATCTGCATTAGGAAGAGAAAACGTAGCGATATTAAAGAAAGGTCATCTGGAAGTACCATCTGATGCACAAGGGATTTTATATATACCTTTCAATGATCATATTAAGGAGACGGTGCCTAAATTAGTAGATCGTTTTACCAGGGCTGGATTTGATTTGAAAGCAGAAAATATTACAAGAGCTTCTTCTTAAGTTTTTAATACCTCAACACTGGATATATCATCAATATGATAATTGAGATGAAAACATTTAGGATCACTTATTATTACCAATATACTAGAAATACGAAAGTAGAGATATCTAAGAGATTTTTATAAGGAGCCTAGCTCCATTGTTAAGAGATGTATATGGGCTGAACTACATGAGTTTTTAAAACAAATAGAAATTAATGATATTTTAGTTGATTTTTCAATAGGAATAGAAGAAGCATGTAGAAACAAATGTGATTTTAAGATTAATTATGATAAGTTAGTTGATATGAATCATAGTGTTAATTCAATCTTTGATATGGATTATTTTAAAATGCTAGAACATAGTAAATTGATTAAATTTGATGAACAAATAAAAGATACTACTATGAAAGATACAACTAAGTTAAACAGTCTTGAAACAAATAGTACATTTCAAAATGGTCTATTTGTTAACTATGCGTGTCTTCTGAAAATGTATCTATTGGATAAAGGAAAGCATGATAAAAATAATGTTCAATTAATTATTGAGTATTTTGATTTTATTGAACAAGAAATTGTTTTATTTAGCACTTCTATAATTATTTTCGCTCATTATTTTTTTAGTGGAAATTCATCTATTAGAAAGTTAATACATAAATCAAAGAATGTGACTTAAGAAAAAATTCATGCTATATGGAATGCTGCCATAGACCTAACTTTTCCTACACTTGTAAGTCAACAGTTACTAAAATCTAAATCTCTTCCTGTATTTGTAACAGCTGATGAAAACCTTTGGTTGATATTTAATGCTATGAAGGTTAGGGTCACTATTTCTGATGGGGATAAATTCGCTCATCCACCATTTATCGAAGCTGATTTATCAAATACATCTTGGTCGGATGAAGAGTTGAATCAAATCAATTCATGTTATTGTAAAATCATGGAAATGAGAAAATATAAATTTATTCTTGAGGATTTTAATCACGATAAGTTATTAAGTAATTTAAGATATCTATGTAATAAGTTGGAAGATGAATTGAAAAGAGTAATACCAATTAATTAATCGGCTTGGGATACAATATTAAAAGATAAACAAATCGAAAGAATTGCTTACGAGGTTACTATGGAAAAAAGAGATCAGCACTATATACCACAATTTTACTTAAACTATTTTACTGACCCTTATGTACCTCCTGTGCAGACTCCATATTTATGGGTATTTGATAGAAAAAGCGGATTGGTAAAAAATAAGTCACCTAAAAATATAGCATTTGAAAAGGGATTTAATGATATTATAGATAAGAATGGTAATATATCTTCTGTGGTTGAGGACCAATTTCAAAAAATTGAAACAGAAACAGCAAAGATATTTAGAAAAATATCAAAGTTAGAATATATATCAAAAAGTGAACGTTTACATTTGTGCAAATTTGTATTTTCAATGAGAGCAAGGATCCCTAAGTTTAAAGATCTATACAATGATATTGTACAATATGGTGATCAATCAGTAATACCAATTGACATAGTTGATGTTACTAAATTACCACCACAGTACCCAATGGATTCGGTTGTAAACGTAACCGATATTGCGAGTCATTTATTACTTAGAATGGATTGGTCACTATTAATTTCACCTACAGAAACAAGATTTATAACATCTGACAATCCAGTAGTTGTAAAAGATCCTAGCAATTTAAATTATAAGTCATGCGGTTTTTCAAGTAGTCCAAATGTTCATGTAATTTTTCCGCTAACACAACAAATTTGCTTATTTGGCTCCTGGGGACGGTATAGAAAGTTAGTAGAATATATAAGCATTGATGAAGTAAAAGAAATAAATTTTGAGATATTTAAGTACTCATATAAATATCTGTATTCAAGTTCACGTAATATTCCTAAAGAAATCTTGATGGTTAATTACTTAGTGAACACAGGGCAATTAAATTAAGTGGTTTACAATATAAGTATATTGTGCTATTTGGTGTCAAATTGGTGTCAAACACCTCCACCACAACTAAATTACATATTCATTTCGAGCTCCCGCCGGCACCATCAAAATCGCTGGAAGCCTTTCAAACAAAGTGAAACGACCGCAAGGGGGAGCCAGGCGGTCGTTTCGATGAGGGGAGTATAAATAATTAATAAGGGGTTATATAATGTGCTAGGAGTTTTGCTCTTAGCACTTTTTCATTATAATATAAAAATCTTCAAAATGCAATAATTATCTTAATCAATTTTTTTGAATGTATTTGTTTTTATGGTTTTCTTGAGTAGATTAGTAGAAAATACCACCAAAACATACCAAAAGTAACAAAATCTAACATAAAAGAAGTAGAATAAAATGTAAAATTTGTATTCAATGCAATGAATATTTCAATATAAAAAGAAGATAATATATATTGCAATATCAAATAAAATTATTTACAGGAGGTTACTATGACAAGTAATAATAATTCCATGAACGATACAAATAAAGGCCAGACATCAAATGTAAGAAATGAATCCGGTTCTAGAAATGCCAATACCAGCAACACTACAGGTAGCAGAAATGCCAATACCAGCAACTATGCAGGTGATACAACTGGTGGATCAAGCCGTAATGCCAATTCAGGCAGTTACACTACCGGATCAAGCCGTAATGCCAATACAGGATCAAGCCGTAATGCAAATACAAGCAATAACACTAGCGGATCAAGCCGTAATGCAAATACAAGTACAAGATGTGAGAATTCCTCAAAAGATTCTTCTAAAAATACAAATAACAGAAATAATTTCAGAGATGATTCCCAAGGTAATTACTAAAAAGGATATAAATAGACTGGCCTTTAATTAAAATATTTTTATTAATTTATCCTTTTACCCCTTATGTTAGATTTTGTCTAATGATAAGGGGTATATTTATTTGCCTGGAATATTTATGTCCCTTTAAGTCAATTTAAGGCTTTTTTTATGAGCATTTTGACTTATTTAGAATATGATATATTAGGGAGAATATTTATTATCTTAAAAAGGTGGTGATTAGGGTATGTCTTTCGATACAATTAAAACAAATGATATACTTAAATATGTGGGTTTACCCAATGTTTTAATTATAGATTTGAGAGATGAGGAAGACTATGAAAAGGGACATATACCTACTGCTATTAATATTCCCTACGATGATTTGTATACAAAGAAATCATACCTGAATCATAATAATCTCCTAATATTATATTGTGATAGAGGGCATGTAAGCTTGCTTGCATCAAGAGATTTAATGAAAGATGGGTATAATATTAAGAGCTTATATGGCGGTATTCACGCATATCGAGGGAAAATAGAGGTAGCTTATAGAAATGTTCGTTGACTAGTAATCAAAAGAGCTTTAAAATGAAAATGCGTATGAATTAGAGAAGATAAATTTTAAAAAATACCTGGAGGTAAAAATGAAAGAATTTGAATATATTTCACCCTGTCACTTTGGGCTTGAAGCTGTTCTAAAACGTGAATTAATGGATTTAGGATGTGAGATTACCAAAGTAGAGGATGGCAAGGTGAGTTATAAAGGTGATAAAAGCACCTGTGCTAGAGCGAATATGTTCCTTAGAACTACAGAACGCGTATTATTAAAGGTTGCTTCATTTAAGGCCGTGACTTTTGACGAATTATTTGAAAATACTAAGGCTATACCATGGGAGGAGTATATACCCAGGGATGGAAAGTTCTGGGTAGCAAAAGCTAACTCTGTAAATAGTAAGTTGTTTAGCCCTTCCGATATTCAATCTATTATGAAAAAAGCCATCGTTGAAAGAATGAAGCTAAAGTATAAGCTGGATTGGTTTGAAGAAAGTGGCAACTCATATCCCCTGCGTGTGACCATCTTAAAGGATGAGGTGACAGTATGTATAGATACATCCGGTGAATCCTTACACAGACGAGGATATCGGAAGTTAACGAGCAAGGCGCCGATCACAGAGACCCTAGCCGCTGCATTAATCATGTTGACCCCTTGGAATAAGGATAGAATTCTGGTGGATCCTTTCTGTGGAAGCGGTACCATACCAATTGAGGCAGCTATGATTGGTGCCAAGATAGCCCCAGGAATAGGAAGAACATTTCTTGCTGAAACCTGGACTGAGATGTTTCCTGTAAGTATATGGGATCAAGCTAGGCAGGAAGCCGGTGATATGGTGGAGAAAGATATTCAGATGAATATACAGGGGTATGATCTAGATGGGGAGATTATAAAAGCTGCTAGGCAGAATGCCAGATGGGCACAAGTGGACCATTTAATCCATTTTCAGCAGAAACCACTGGCTGAGTTGAGCAGCAACAAACGATATGGTTTTATTATCACAAACCCACCTTATGGAGAACGATTAGAGGAAAAGCAGGAGCTTCCGGGATTATATAAAGAGATGGGTAAGGTTTTTGGAGCTCTGGATGCATGGTCATATTATATTATTACGGCATATGAGGAAGCACAAAAATATATTGGCAGGCAGGCAGATAAAAACCGAAAGATTTATAATGGAATGATGAAAACCTATTTTTATCAATATATGGGTCCTAAGCCTCCAAGACAAAATTCAATAAAGAATTAGTAAAAGGTCACGCAAGGATTGCATTATAGTCTAGCGTGACCTTATTTTAAATTAAAGCTTTTTAGTTACCCATGTATGGATATCCTCATACACTTCTTCTTTATTCAGTTCATTAAGAAGTTCATGTCTACAGTCAGGATATAATTTTGTTAGAAAATCAACAAATCCTAATTTCTTAAGGGTATTACTAAATTTATGTATCTCTTTTCCATATCCCCCAACAGGGTCCTTCATTCCACTGATAATAAACAAAGGCAAATCCTTTTTAGTGGCTTGAATTAGTTTTTTTGATGTGGCATATTGGTTTAATTTAAATAGATCATGATAAAAAGAGGCTGTACAGGTAAAACCGCAATAAGGGTCGTGCATATAAGCTCCTACGATTGGATTGCTTCTACTAAGCCAATCGAAAACAGTACGAGTAGAAAGGGAGGTATATTTTTTGTTGCCAAATATCAGATTATTTAAAGATGGCGATATATGCTTTGGACCTTTAAATTTCTTAATCATACCAGACAATAATAATCCTAATCGAATCAGAATTTTTGGTGGGAAGTTAGAGCCGGATAAAATAACACCATGATATTGGTCATAGGTCTGTATTATATTCCTGGCTATGATGGAACCCATACTGTGACCAAAAAGAAATAATTTGTTACAGCGATTATTTTTATTGATATATTTGCTCACAGCAATAGCATCCTGGGATATTAACTGATATCCATTATCAAGAGCAAAAAAACCTAATTCACTGATTTTCTTATCAATTCCATGACCACGATGATCATAGGTATATACATCATAACTTTGATGAACAAGATATTCGGCGAAGCCTTGATAACGCTTTTGATGCTCGGCCATGCCATGCAATATTAATATACTGGCCTTTGGCTCCTTACTACATAGGTAATGTGTTAGTTTGGTAATATATCCATCTGATTGTTTAACCTGTATATTGACTACTTCCCCCATAACATTTATCTCCACTGTGAAATACTTAAAGTTACAATTTTATTATATAGATATATTTGGGAAAAATCAATAATGATGATTTCAATTATTCCTATTAAATAGAAATTTTTTTCTTGAATCCTTGTACAATAAAATTCTATTGTGAATATGGTAAAATTATAATATAATTTATATATTACTAAGATATTTTGTAGAATAAAGTAAATGATTTGTGAGTAAGTAAAGGTGTTGATCAGAGTTAGTGAATATCTAAATAGGCTGATTAGGGGGACTTTATGGATAAAATACTACTTAAGAGAATGGCAATGAAAAGTATTGCGCTAATGTGTGCGGTAATAACCTATTCCTTTGCTCTGAAACAATATCATACAGTTGCCATAGCTAAGGTTAGTCAATCCGGTGTTGGAAAATATGGTAGCATGGTTTCTCCTCCATGGGAGGATTCTTTAACAAGCTTAAGTTGTAAGCAGACGGGTGTTCCTGTGGTAGAATTAACAGAAGTGCAAAGATTGGAAAGCGGGGTTGAACCAGAGGTTCTACAGAAGTTGGGTGACAGCTATATTGTTATTAAGAAACCTCAGGGCAAAGAATTAAACATAGGGCTAGACGATTTATATATGAAGAAAAGTATTCAACTTAAGATAACAGGGATAGCATCTGATATTATGTCCAGCGCTGATGTAGTTCGGGTAAAAGAAGATGTAGTTTATTCAGGAGAACCTGTTTATAAGGAGATTATAAGCACCAAGATAGATGAAGAGACAGGTGAGGAAGAAGTAGTAATAACTAAGGAATATGGAAAGGATCCATGTCACACTGTTAATATAACTGAGGAGCTGGATGCAAAATCAAATCAGTATGCAGCGAGTATTTTAATAGAGCTAGATAGTGTTTATGCTCCAATAATTTATGAGGACCTTAATAATTATTATTTAGACCTTAAGAAACCTTCAGAGGTATATGATAAAATATTAGTAATTGATGCGGGACATGGCGGCAAAGATGCCGGTGCTTTATCAAAGGATTCTCAACATTATGAGAAGAATATTAACCTAGCAATTGTAATGGAATTAAAAGAACTTCTTGATAAAGAGAATATAAAGGTATATTATACTCGTACATCAGATGAGACTGTATATCTTAGACCTCGGGCTGAGTTAGCCAATGGGGTGGACTGTGATTACTTCATAAGCATTCACTGTAACGCTAATGAAGTAACCTCTCCAAATGGTATGGAGGTTCTTTATTTTAAGAATGAATTTAAAGGAATAAAGTCCCATGATTTGGCTAAAGTATTTGCAGAGGAACTGGGTGATGCTATTTCTTTAAAAAACCGTGGTATAGTTAAGAAAAATGCCGAGGATATTTTTATCATGAATAAAGCGACAGTTCCCATGGTTTTGATAGAGGTTGGTTATTTAACCAATCATAAGGATATGAACTACTTAAGTAAGCCAGAGAATAGAAAAAAGGCTGCTCAGGGAATATACAATGGTATAATGAGGGCATATGAAGAAATACCTGCACATAAAGGACAGGGAAAGGATGCATAGAATTTAATAAGATACAAGAATAAAGACTATATAAAAGTTGATTCGTTATAAACAACCTTGGAGGTATATATGAGGAAAGTTATCTTTGCAACAGCAAATGAAGGTAAAATGAAAGAAATACGTGAGATTATGGCAGGTCTGGATATCCAGCTCTTATCTCTAAAGGATGCTGGCTTAAATCTGGATATTGTTGAGAATGGAGAAACTTTTGAAGAAAATGCTATCATAAAGGCGAAAACTGTAATGGAACTCACGGGAGAAATTGTTCTTGCAGATGATTCAGGCCTTGAGGTGGATTATATGGATAAAGCACCCGGAGTATATTCTGCAAGATTTTTAGGAGAGGATACTTCTTATACAATTAAGAATCAATATATTATTGATAAGCTCAAAGAAGCAAAAGAGGATGAACGTAGTGCTAGATTTGTATGTGTAATTGCCTGTGCTTTTCCCAGTGGAGAGATATTAACACAAAGAGGAACCATTGAAGGCTATATTGCAGATGTAATATGCGGAACCAATGGGTTTGGATATGATCCTATTTTTTATGTACCCCAATATCAATGTACAACAGCAGAGATGACGCCTCAGTTAAAAAATGAAATAAGTCATAGAGGAATAGCCCTTAGAGCTATTCGCAGTCAATTGATAAGTAAATTATAGTAATATGGGAGAACAACAATGAGGGTTTTAATTATCAGTGATACTCATGGAAGAAATCAATATGTGCAAAAAACCTTAGAGCGTGTAAGTCCCATAGACTTATTAATACACCTTGGAGATTTTGAGGGAGGGGATGGATATATCAAATCAATTTCACCTTGTCCCACAGAGATGGTATCAGGAAACAATGATTTTTTTAACGGTTTACCGAAAGAGGTATTGATTCGAATAGGAAAGTATCTGGTCATGCTGACCCATGGACATAGATATGGAGTAAATTATAGTGTTAGTAATTTAATTGAAGCAGCTAAGAGAAACAAAGCTGATATAGTGATGTTTGGTCATACTCATGTTCCTTTGATAGATTTAAGCGGTAGCGTGTGGGCAATTAATCCAGGAAGTCTTGCCTTACCTAGACAGAATGGACGGAGGGAGACCTTTATCATTATGGATATTGATGATAAAGGTGAAGCACATTTTACTCTAAACTACTATAGGCCCGAGGATTAATGGTATCTTTGTACAGAGGGAAATAGTGTGAAATTTTCCAATAATATGAAGAATTGAAATAAATAAAGAAAATGGTCGGTTGAAAAGGTAAATTCCAGTTTGCAGGATTAAATTCCGGTTACCCAATTGTTTAACAGAAAACATTGAGTATGAATTATCGAAATTTATTTAAAGTAGATGATTTTTATCCATTTTGGGT
>JAEZTQ010000081.1 GCA_023443625.1 Bacillota bacterium
GTGCAGTATCTCATTAAAGATGATACCAATATTGACAAATTTGAACTTGTTTTTCTTAAAGCTGTAAAATTAGCTTCTATGAGGGAGGAAGAACTGTTTACTTTTGAATTTGATGGCGAGACCGGCGTGATTCCGATACGTCAAATATCTTATTTTGAAATTTGGCAAAGACTTGTTACTGTGCATTACTGTGATGGAAAAACAGCAAAATTCTATGGCTCGATGGAGCAATTGGAAGAAAGGCTTCGTAGAAAAGACTTTGTGCGGTCACACCGGTCTTTCCTTGTTCACTTACCCTATATCGCCATGTTTCGGCATCAGAGCCTACTTTTAAGAACCGGTGAGGATGTCCCGGTGGGCGTGACTTATATGCAAAACTTTAAAAGGACTTTTTCGGATTATATTGCGCGCTTTCATATTTATGGCTCACGAAATGTTAAAGAGAAGGAGGGAGAAAAATGATTTATTTTTTTGCCATGGCAATGGTTTTGCTGTATTATTTGGTGTTTATCATTTACTACCAATCTCTTTTTCCTGTAAAGGGACTTAGGATCCCACAAATTTTGTTGACATTGATTCTTGTAGTTGCATCCTATGTGTGTTTAAATACCTTGGATCTGCTTTTTCTCAATTTCCCTGCGGTCATGGCAATCATGATTGTAGGACTTCGTTTTTCAGTCGGAATGAAATGGAGACAGGCAGTTTATGGTGGCTGCACCTGTACTATAACAGCATATTGCTTTCGTGGAATCTGTGCTGTAATCAGCGCGTTCTTCTACAGAGGGTGTGATTTTTTATACAATGCCAATGCTTATTATATCGTTACTCTTTTTGCGCTTCCTGCTTCACTTCTGTTCCTCGGTGTACTTCGCAGAGCGATCCTACCAGATGACAAGCTTAAGCAATTTCTGAATAACGACAGTCAGCTTAAGCTGATTATTGTGTATGAGCTGGCGGCTGTAATCAATTTAGTTGTTATTAATGCGGGGCGTTATTTATCCCCGAACGTCGACTGGTACATGGGAATCGCATTGGGAGCCTGTACATTGACTCTTTTTATGCTTATCTACGCAATCCATCAATCCATACGGAGTACCGAGCTTTTGGAATATCAGTGGAGAGCAAAAGAACTGGAGGATCAATACGACCGGCAACTGCAGCATTATAAATCATATCAGAAATATACGCAAAGTTTCCGGGCGTTCAGGCACGACTATAAATTCATGATGAGCTCGCTTGAATCATTGATTCGGGCATATGACAACGAGAAAGCCCTTCAGCTTCTTAACGAGATCTACGATGATATGCAAAAGAAGGTTAAGATTCATAAAAAGTATTCTGATAACGTTACTCTAGATGCGATACTCCATGACTTGGCCAATATATGTGAGGAAAAAGAAATTCGCTTCTCCTTTCATGTTTTTGTTCCAAGGAATACAGGGCTGACTCTCTTAGATGCGATTCGCATTTTTTCCAATATCGCAAACAATGCTGTGGAAGCTTGCGAAAAGCTCCCCGTGCCGGAACGTTTCATTGAAATTGACAGTGTGAGCGAGCAGCAATGGGTTACTCTGGAAGTAATCAATTCATATGATGGCCAGACTATTGTACAAAACGGAAAGTTTATAACAACTAAATCAGACAAATATAGCCATGGATTTGGACTGGATATCGTGCGGGAGATTGCCGAAAATATGGGCGGATTTGTGATTTATGATGCAAATACCGAAACCAAAACTTTTTTGACTCGTGTCCATATTCCTCGTTTATTCATTAGGCCCTCTTAGGTCTCTGTCGACGGTGTAAATATAGACAACATCAACACCTATGACGGAAAGCAGATAAATAACGGAACACAGCAGGTCAACTGCCGCTAAAAAATGTAAAAGAGGTCTGCAAAATGGAATCAGAAGATATACAGAAAAATAGGGGCGAAAACCTATGATCTTCACCCCTGGAGTACACAATACAATCATGATGGATAAGTACTACAGAACTTCATATCGGAATTAGGGAGAAGAAGTAAAAATGAGGTGTTCTTTCCTTTATTGGAGTGCTAAAAAGTTTTCCCTACGTTTGATAATCTGTTCAGTATTAATATATGTATTTTACATAAAAAGTGTGAACAAGCTTTATATAACCTTCCGGCCTGACAGTGAGAACCAAGATAACTGCTGTACAAATGGATTACATTTACTTTCGCTGGGTATGCTAAGTGTAAATATTAATAGAGGCTTATTCAGTAGCTTAAGAAAGGAAGATAGGATGGTTATAAAAATTATAAAAACAGCAACAACATTGGTTAAAGTTTCTGTACTGTATGTTGTTGCTATGGCAGTATTCATGACACTAGGATTTACCATATCGAGGCCAGTATTTGACTCTAAAAGTGATGTATGCGGTAACGATGATTGGTTATAAAGGTGAAGTTTTAGTATTCCAAGTAATCCGCCGGATCTGATTGATAACTTATCAAATTCGGCAGATCTACATAGGAGATTAAACTTGTGGGGAGAAAAGCCCAAGTAACGAAAAGGTAGGTTACTCAGGCTTATACACGAGATGGGTCACAATTATAATTCCCATAAATATTAGGAATATTCGGAAAATTAGTATTAATAAGGAGATATGAACAATGGATACTGAGTATATAAAATGACTTGAAAAGAGGGTCGGCATCTGCCTTGATGTTCCCGGAGAATCGGATCCGGATTATAAGATCATTGCAATTCGTCCATACAGGCACCTATTTATGGACCTGGAGAAACAACAGCAGAGTTCTTAAAGTCAACCTACATTTGGGAAAATGGTAAAAACTACAGCAATTTTATCAGTATGTTGTTTTATGCAAAAAGAGTTTTCTTCCGGGGCATTTATCGGCATGAACCCGCCACATACAGGTTTTGCAGTATAAGCAGGTACCTACATCCCGCCCTGACTTAGCAT